>NZ_CP126970.1:0-1429131 GCF_030252185.1 Corynebacterium suedekumii | reverse complement strand
GTTGATCAGCCGCGCCGACTGCGTCACCGGCGTGATGTCGCCGTAGCCGGTCGTGGACAGGGACACGGCGGAATAGTAGAAGGCGTCGATGAACGTGAGGTCCTCGGTGTAGCCGTCCTTGTCGAAGTACACGATCGCCGCCACGAAGAACAGCAGCACCAGGGCGTAGAGCATCCGCCGCCCGATGAGGGCCCACGGGCTGGCCTGCACCGACCCGGGGATGTTGATGATCCCCAGCAACGCGTGATCCGGCAGCTTGCTCAGCTCGGTGTCACCGCGGAACCGGTCACGGATCCGATCACGCATGGCACGCTCCTTCCCAGGGCCTGTGGTGGGCTCGTTCTGACTCCGATAACCCTAGTCCCATCGGCACCGTCACCGGGACGTCAGCGGGAGGTGGCGGACGTCAGCAGGGCCGCCAGCTCCGCCCGGTCCGGCAGGTCCCGCGGCTCCAGGGTCTCGCCGGTGGCCACGTAGTGGAACGCCGCCCGCACGGGTGCGTCCGTGCCGATGATCCGCGACCACGCCTCCCGGTACACCGCGAGCTGGATGATCGCGGCCTTCCGGTCCGCCCCCGTCGGCGTCCGGCCGGTCTTCCAGTCGACGACCAGCCACCCGTCGGGGTTGTCCGGGTCGCGGAACACCGCATCCATCCGTCCCCGGACCACCGCATCCCCGATGGTCACCTCGAAGGGCTGCTCGACCCGTTCCGGGGTGCGGTCCGCCCACTCACTGTCGGTGAACCGGGACTTGAGCAGCTCCAGCTCGGCGGTGTCGATCATCTCCTCGTCGATGCCGGGCAGCTGGTCCTCGTCGAGCAGGGAACTCGCCCCGAAGCGGTCCTCCAGCCACTGGTGGAACGCGGTGCCGCGCTTGGCGTAGGTGTTCGGTTTGAACGGCACGGGCCGGCGCTGGCGCCGCGCGAACTGCACCGGGTCCGCCTTGAGCGCCACCAGGTCGGAGGCGGTCAGCTCACCCGGCAGTTCCACCTCGACGACCGGCGCCTGCAGCGCCTCGTGTTCCTCGATGAGCGCGGTGGCCTCCCGCTCCCAGATCTCGAAGGTCTCGCCCTGCGCCACAGGCGTCGGCTCCGCCATCGCGGCCCGCACGAGGTCCGCCCCGCTCAGGGCGGACACGCCGGGGTGCAGGTGCGGGAACGTCGCCTCGGGTACCTGCTCCTGCTTGTCGACGTCCCCGTCCCCGTCGTCGGCGGAATCCTCACCGGAGGTCTCCCACGCGACGACGGCGTCGGGGGCCAGGTCACGGAGTCGCTCGAGGTGCTCGTAGGGCCCACCCTTGGCGGTCATCGTCGACCCGGTGACGGTGAGGACCCGCTCGGTGCGGGTGACGGCCACGTAGAACAGGCGGGTGGCCTCCTCCTTCTCCGCGTCGCGCCGTTCCCTGATGTACTCCTTGGCCAGGTCCTCGAACTCCTTGCGGTCGTCGGCGGCCAGGGCGCCGAAGTCGGGGTCGGGCACGCGGGTCTCGTTGGTCAGGAACGTGGACACCGTGGCCCTGTAGGTGGCGTCGTCGGCGTGGAGCACGCTCACCACGTCCCACTCCAGGCCCTTGGCCTTGTGGGCGGTGAGGATCTGGACCCGGTCGCTACGGACGGTCACCTCGCCGGGCGCCAGCCCGCCCTCGTGCTCGGCGGCCAGTGCCAGGTAGTCGAGCAGCCCGGGCAGTGTCTCCCCGGAGTAGGCGGCGACGGTGTCCGCCAGGCGGTCGAGGTGGGCGGCCCCGGCGTCATCGCCCCGGGCGAGGACCTCGGTGCGCACACCGAAGGTGTTCTCGATGTCGGCGAACAGGTCCGGCAGGGACTTCGGCAGGCTGAGCGTGCGCAGCTGCCGCAGGCGGGAGGCGAGCAGCTCGAGACGGCGCACGCCCTCCTCCGAGTAGCGGTCCCGCTCCCCCAGGTCGGCCACCGCGTCGGTGAGGCCGACGACCTGGTCGGCCGGGCCGGCGGTGAGTTCGGCGAGCTGGGACTCCAGCCGGGCGAGCGGTTCGGCCGGGTGGATGACCCGGGCGGGACGACCGGCGAGGTTCTTCGCCCGCCGGCCGAGTGCCACGAGGTCGGCCAGGCCGAGGCCGACGAGCGGCCCGGTGAGCACCCGCAGGGCGGCGGTGGTGTCCTGCGGCCGGATGAGCATGGTGGCCAGGGCGACGATGTCGGCGACCTCCGGCACGCTGAGCAGCCCGCCCTGGCCGACGATCTCGTAGGGGATGTCGCGTTCGGCCAGGGCCTCGGCGATGTCGGTGGCGTGCCGGTTCTTGCGGATGAGCACCGCGCCGGTGAACTTCCGCTGTTCCGCCTGTGCCCGATGAAACTCGGCGGCCATCCGGTCGGCGACGAAGGCGATCTCGTCCGCGGGGTCCCGCCAGAATCCTATGGTGACGTCGCCGGCCGGGGCGCCCGGCCGGGGTTCCAGCGGGGCGACGGCGCGGTCGGGCCCGGAGCCGAGCAGTTCGGTGGACACGGCGTTGGCCAGGGTGAGGATCTCCGGCGGGTTACGCCAGGAGGTGGTCAGTTCCCGCTTCGGGGCGGGCTGCCCGTTGACGGGGAAGTCCTCGACGAAGGCGCTGAGGTTCTCGGCGGTGGCGCCGCGCCAGCCGTAGATGGACTGCATGGGATCGCCGACGGCGGTGACGGTCAGGCCCTCCTCCTCGGCGCCGAACAGGCTGCGCAGCAGCACCCGCTGGGCGTGGGAGGTGTCCTGGTACTCGTCGAGCATGACCACCTTGTAGCGGCGTCGTTGGGCGGTGCCGACCTCCGGGTGCTGCTCGGCCAGGCGGGCGGCGACGGACATCTGCTCGTTGAAGGTGACCACGTCCCGGCGCGCCAGTTCGGCCCGCAGGGTCTCGACGAGGGGGAGGTAGTCGAGGCGGACGCGTTGGCGGTCGATCCACTTCTGCACGTCATTGGTGTAGTTCTCCACCCGCTGTCTCGGCCCCTTGGGCAGGTCCTCGAGGGTGGTCAGCAGGGCGTGGGTCTCGGAGGTTATCTCCTCCGGTGTGGTGACCTGGTTGTTCATCTCGTCGATGAAGGCGAGCAGGTTCTCGGTGACGGTGGCCACGGACTGGGTGGCGGTGAGGGTGCCCCGGTAGTCGGTGACCACCTGGTGGGCGATGGCGTAGAGCTCGGCGGCGGTGATGATGCGGGAGGCCGGTTCGACGGGGACGAGCAGCCCGTATTCGCGGATGAGCTGGCCGGCGAAGGAGTCGTAGGTGGCCACGGTGGGGGCGATGGTCTGCAGGGAGTCGGCGAGCCCGCCGGTGGGGTCGATGTCGCGCAGCTTCGGTATCCCGGCGAGGGTCTCCAGGCGGGTGCGGATGCGGCGGCCGAGTTCCTGGGCGGCCTTCCGGGTGAAGGTGAGGCCGAGGATCTCGTCGGGCTGGACCAGCTGGTTGGCCACGAGCCACACGACGCGGGCGGCCATCGTCTCGGTCTTGCCGGCGCCGGCGCCGGCGACGACGAGCAGCGGGCCGGGTCGGTCACCGATGATCTCCGCCTGCTGCGGGGTCGGGGCGTGCTCCTGCCCGAGGTACCTCGACAGCAGGACGGGGGATGTCTCAGGCATGGGTGGTGGACCTTCCTTCGGGCTGGAGGGGGCAGAGCGCGCGGACGGCGCAGCGTTCGCAGGTGTCGTTGAGGCGGGCGGTGAGCGTCGGGCTGGACAGTTCGGCGGCGAGGCCGGGCAGTCGGGCGGCGAACTCGGCGAGGGTCTCCGGGGGCAGGGCGGCCTGCTCGCGGGTGCTGACGGACTTGGTGGTCGTCCCGGGGAAGACGAGCACGCCGCCGCCGACGGACAACGGCTGCTCGCCCGGCGCGGGGGTGACCACCTTCCCGTCGCGCAGGGTGCCCCGGCCCAGGGCCAGCTGGTAGGCGGTGAGCTGGGCGTGGTCCTGCACGTCGGCCGCGGAGGTGGCGGTAGCGCCGGTCTTGAGGTCGACGACCCAGTGGTCGCCGGCCTCATCCACCTCGAGCCGGTCCATCCGGCCGCGGATGCGCACGCCCTCGGTGACCTCGACGTCGAGATCGAGTTCGACGCCGGCGGCGGTGAACGCGCTCCGGGAGCTGACCAGCCACTGGTGGGTGCGGTCGAGCAGGGTGGCGAACTTCTCCTGCTCCGCCTCGACCCGCCAGGCGGGGTCATTCTGGATCTGCGCCCATGCCGCCCGGGTGAGCTCGGCCGCCTTCTGCGTATCGACGCCGCGCCCCACCGCCTCCAGGTACGCGTGCGCGAGCGAGCCCCGCGTCAGCGCGGCGGGGGTCTCCTCGTCCTCGATGAGCTTCTGCAGCACCTCCCGCAGCGGGCAGGCCAGCAGCCCCTCGATCCGCGAGGGTGAGAGGGCGTCCGGTCCCTGCAGCGGCTGCATCGTCGACGGCGCGGTGGTGGTCCACCATTCGTCCGGGTCGGCGCCGGGCACCCCGGCGCGGGCGAGGCGGGCCAGTTGCCGGGCGGCCTGCTGGCGGTGGTCCTCCCGGGCCTGCGGGTCGGAGACGACGGTGCGTAGTTCCGCGAGGAACGCCGGGACCGACAGGAGCCGGACCTGGAGGGGATCGTAGGCGGCGGAGGAGTCTGTGAGGCTGGGGGCGAAGGTGGCCACCTCGATGCCGTGGGCGGTGGCGAACTCCTCGACGAAGCGGGAGGGTTCGGTCACCTCGTCGGCGTCGGGGGCGTGGACGGCGGAGACGAGCAGTCGGCCGGTGGCCCGGGTGGTGGCGACGTGGAAGAGGCGGCGCTCCTCCTTGAGGCGGTCGGCGGTGTGGGAGACGGGGACGTTGGGGTCCACGCCGGCGTCGAGAAGCTCGACGAGTTCCTCCTGGCCGAACAGGGAACCGGTCTCCCCCAGGGACGGCCACGCCCCCTCCTGGGCGCCGGCGACGATGACCAGGTCCCATTCGGCGCCGATGGCACCGTGGGCGGTGAGCAGGGTGACGGCGTCGGGGCGGGCGGCGCGGCGGTCGCGCACGCCGGTGGGCAGTTCCTGCTCGGTGATGTGGGTGAGGAAGCTGTGGATGCCGGCCGTGGGGCGGCGTTCGGCGTAGTCACCGGCGGCGTCGAACAGCGACATCATGGCGTCGAGGTCCCGGTCCGCCTGGGAGCCGGTGGCACCACCTCGCAGCGAGGCGGCGAGCAGGTGGTCGGACAGACCGGTGGCGGACCACACGGCCCAGAGGACCTCCTCGATGCTGGCGTCGTCGGCGAGCGCGCTGCGGCCGGCCTCGAGGACACCTCGGATGCGGGAGAGGATCGCCTTCTCCCGGTCGGTGAGCAGTTCGCCGAAGTCGGGCAGTGCGACGTCGGGGGCGAGCAGGCCCCGGAGGGTGTCCATGCCGCGGGTGCCCGGATCGTAGCGACGCAGGCCACGGATGAGGCGGCGCAGGGTGACGGGATCGGCGCCACCGACCGGGCCGAGGAGCAGTTCCTCCAGCTCCGAGGGGCTCAGCTCCTCGGTCAGGGCACGGATACCCAGGAGCAGGTTGGCCACGATTCGCTGCTCGGCGAGGACCACGTCGGTGGGATTGAGGTGCACGGGCACCCCGGCGGCGAGCAGGGCCCGGCGGATCGGGGCGATCTGGCCGACGGAGCGGACGATGACAGCCATGTCCGACCAGGCTGTTCCCTCAAGGAGGTGGGCGCGGCGGATCCGGTCGGCGATGAGCGCGTGCTGGGTGGTACGGGAATCCACCACCACCGCCTCGCGTTCCGGCTGCCGTCGGCTGGCCCCGAGGTCGAGGTCGTGGTCGGCGTCGAGCTGAGTGAGAAACGCCGGGGAGGCGCCGCGGAAGTGGAAAATCGACTGCTCCGGATCGCCGCCGACGACCGTCAGTTCGGTGCCGGGGATGAGCGCCCGGATCAGTTCCGCGGAGGTGGGGTCGAGGTGCTGGGCGTCGTCGACGATCAGCGTGTTCCACCGCCCCCGCACTCCCGCCGCCAGCGCCGCGGACACCAGTTCGGAGGCCGAGTAGCTGGTGTAGCTGGTGGCGGCGGACAGCGCCTGGGTCTGCTCGTACTCGCGGAGGAAGTCGCCGGCGGCGGACCACATCGGGCGGCCGTGCCGGCGGCCGAGCTCCTCGAGCATCTCCGGGGACTGGCCGCGTTCGGCGGCACGCAGCAGCAGGTCACGCAGCTGACGGGCGAAACCGACGAAGGTCAGCGCTGGGCGGATGTCCTCCGGCCAGGCACCCCGGTGGTCCTCGGCCTGGCCGGCGAGCAGTTCCCGGATGACGGCGTCCTGCTCGGCGCCGGTGATGAGGCGGACGGGGTCGTCCGCAGCGTCGCGAAGCAGGGCGAACGCCAGGGAATGCACCGAGCGCACCAGTGGCGCGTCGGAGACGAAGTCCGTGCCCGCCAACCGGTCGGTCAGCTCCCGGCGGATGATTGCGCCGGTCTCCTTCGAGGCGGCGACGACGAGGATCTCCGACGGGTCCACGCCCGCGGCGATGCGGCCGAGGACCGTGTCGATGAGCAGGCTGGTCACCCCGGACCCCGCACGCCCGGTCACCCGCCACGTCCCGCGGGCGGGCAGGGCGAACGGCCAGTCCCGGGCGGGCAGGTCACGGCCGCGGGGGACGAGGCGGACGAGCGGGGTGGGCGCTATCGGGGAGGCGGGTGAGGACGTACCGGGGCTCATGCCTCGAGTATGTCAGCCACCCTCGACACGAGCGCGTCCTCCACCCGCCGGATGTGGGCACGGGCGTTCGAGGAGGACTGCGGGTGGAGATCGTTGACGTGACGGCGGTAGGCCACCGCCCGCAGGAGCAGCTGGTCGATGTCGGGCAGGTGCCGGAATCGGTCGACGATCGCGTCATCCACCGCACCGGCGATGAGCCCGTCGACGATGACCAGCGCCGCGGTGTAACCGTGCGGCCGGGGCGCGGCGAAGGGGACGAGGTCCGTCACCGCCGGGGCCTGCGTGCCGTGGTAGACGGTGCAGGCCAGCAGGTCCGCGTGACCGACCTGGACAGGGCCGTCGATGTCCCGGTACTCCGGTGCGGTCTCCTCCCAGGCGCGCCGGTCGGCGAGGACGAAGGGGCCCTCCCCCTCCGGTTCGGGCGGGGTGGGTTGACCGGCCAACGCATCAGCCAGGCGCAGAGCCACACCGACGGTCTCGTCGACCCGGCGTGCCAGATCCCCCTGGATCCACTGGGAGGCCTTCCACCCGGCGACGACGAAGCGCCCGTCGGTGGAGCGGACGGGCCGGGCGATACGCACGCCGTCGACCTGGAGGGTGGTGCGCAGTTTGGCGGACCAGCCGGTGGCCACCCCGCCGCTGCGGGAGTACGCCACGGAGCCGACACGCCAGCCGTTGTCCCAGGCGTGGCCGGCGGGCTCGGGAATGCCCTCCTCCCCCTGGAAGGCGTCGATGACGTGGGCGGGGACCACCTGGCCGGGGCGGGTCACAGGACCGCCGGCCTCGGGTAGGGCCACGGATTGAACACGCAGGTCGCACCGTCGTCGGGGTAGGCGTCCTCGGTGCTGTAGCTGGCGAGTTCGGAGTTGTTGAGGCTCAGGGTCTGCTGCATCATGATCGGCGCGAGTTCGCCGTCGCCGCCGCAGGGCTCGTGGGCGGCGTAACCCAGGCCGTGGCCGACCTCGTGATTGACCAGGTACTGACGGTAGGACCCGACGTCACCGTTGAAGGGGGCGGCACCGCGGACCCAGCGGGACTCGTTGATGACGACATGGCTGATGTCGTTGTAGCGCACGTGGCAGCTGGTCTCCATCTCGAGGTTGCCGCCGCACATGTCCTGGGTGGTGTCCACGCTGGTGAGCTGGATGCGCATGTCGGGGTCGTCGTCGGGTGAGACGTGCTCGAAGCGGAACTTCGGGTCGTTGGTCCAGCCCTTGGGGTTGGCGAAGGTCGCGTCCACCATCGCGGCGAGGGCGTCATCGCCACCCGATCCGGCGGTGTCCACACCGTTCTCCACCTCGACGACGTAGCGGATGACCATGTCGTCGCCCTGCCCGACGGCGGCACCGGGCCTGCCCACGACCCGGTAGGTGCCGTCGCCGCTCTGGGCGTAGGCACCGCCCGGGGGCAGTTCGGTCGGGGCGACGGGCCGGTCCGGGTCGTCCGCCGGGTTGGGGCCGGAGTCCCGCGGGCCGTCCCTGCCATCGCTGTCCTCGTCGGTGTCGGTGTCCGACGCCGTCGTCTCCGCCCCGGGTACGTCACCGTTGGGTGCGGCGGGGGCGGAGAAGACGTCGATGAGCACCCACACGGTGATGACGACGAGTACCGGGATGGCGTAGGCACGCCACCCCAGTTCACGGGCGAGTCGAACGAGGACGCCCTCGCGGGAACGGTCGGTCATGTGCTCTGGTTAGACTCCGGCGAATCCGACGGAGCGGTGGGTGGAGGTGCCCACCTCGACGTAGGCGATCTGGGCGGAGCGGACGAGGTAGCGGCGGCCCTTGGAATCGGTGAGATCGAGCGTTCCGTCGTTGTTGTTGAGCGTGGCGGCGATCTGTGCGACCACCTGATCCTGCTCGGAATCGAGGTTGATGACCAGTTCGCGTGGGGATTCGGTAAAGCCGATCTTGATATCCATGGGCACCATCATAGACGTGACCCCGTAGTATCTAGTGTGTGTCTGCATCTACCTCGTCCCCGACGTTCGCCGAATTGGGTGTGGCCGCGGAGATCTGTGAGGCGCTGGCCGCCCACGGTATCACCCACACGTTCGCCATCCAGGAGCTGACGCTGCCGCTGGCGCTCGACGGCACCGACCTCATCGGGCAGGCCCGCACCGGCATGGGCAAGACCCTCGGCTTCGGTGTTCCCCTGCTGGACCGGGTCTTCGACTCCGCGGACGTGGAGGAGCTGGACGGCACGCCGCGCGCCCTGGTGATCACCCCCACCCGGGAGCTGGCGGTGCAGGTCGGTGAGGATCTGGAGCGGGCCGCGGCGAAGCTGCCGGTGCGGATGGCCACGATCTACGGTGGCCGCCCCTACGAGGAGCAGATCGAGGCGCTGGAGGCGGGCGTCGATGTGGTGGTGGGCACCCCGGGTCGTCTGCTGGACCTGTACAACCGGGGTGAGCTGCAGCTGGACCGCGTGGCCGTGCTCGTGCTCGACGAGGCCGACGAGATGCTCGACCTGGGTTTCCTGCCGGACATCGAGAAGATCCTCAGCGCGCTGACGCATGAGCACCAGACGATGCTGTTCTCGGCGACGATGCCGGGGCCGATCATCACCCTGGCCCGCAGCTTCCTCACGAAGCCGGTGCACATCCGCGCCGAGGAGGTCGGGGCGTCCCAGACCCATTCGACGACCGAGCAGGTCATCTTCCAGGCCCACCGCATGGACAAGGGGGCCGTGACCGCCCGCATCCTCCAGGCCCGTGGCCGGGGGAAGACGATCATCTTCGCCCGGACGAAGCGCACCGCCGCCGAGGTGGCGGAGCAGCTCGCCGAGCGCGGTTTCACCGTCGCGGCCGTGCACGGTGACATGGGTCAGCCGGCGCGCGAGAAGTCCCTCACCGCCTTCCGCCAGGGGACGGTGGAGATTCTCGTGGCCACCGACGTCGCCGCCCGGGGCATCGACATCGACGACGTCACCCACGTCATCAACTACCAGACCCCGGATGACCCGATGACCTACGTCCACCGCATCGGCCGGACGGGGCGTGCGGGCCATTCGGGCACCGCCGTCACCCTCGTCGGCTATGACGAGCTGCTCAAGTGGAAGGCGATCGACGACGAGCTCGGCCTCGACCTGCCCGAGCCGCCGCAGTGGTTCTCCACCTCCCCCGAGCTGCTCGAGGCCCTCGACATCCCCGAGGGCACGAGCGAGACCGTCGGCCCGCCGCGCAAGGTCCTCGGCGGCGGCGCACCCGCCCGGTCGCCGCGCCCGAACCGCCAGGGCCGTTCCCGCCGTCGATGAGCGCGCCGCTGCGCCGCACCCGCGGTGACCTGGTGGTCACCGCCGCGATCGCCGCCGTCAGCCTCGCCGCCGTCGCCGGCGTGTGGGCCACCGCGCCGATCCGTGACGCCGAGCTCACCCCCGCCGCGGAGCCGGTGGCGGCCGCTCCCCCGCTCACGTCCGTCCCGCCGTCCCTCTCCCCCGCATGGTCGCGTGTCGACGCCCCCGTCCCCGGCGTCCACCGCCCCGTCATCGTCGACGGGGTCATTCTCACCACCGCCGGGACCACCGTCACCGCCGTCGACCAGGCCGGGCAGACCCTGTGGACCTACGAGCGGGACCGGGAGATCTGTTCCCTCGGCGCCGCCTGGGGCGAGGCCGTGATCACCTACCGCGGCGAGGCCGGCTGCGGCGACGTCGTGTCCGTCGTCGCCCGCTCCGGCACCTACGACGACACCCGCAGCGCCATCGCCCCGGACGAGGTCGTGGCCCTGAGTTCCAACGACCGGGTGGGCACCGTCGGTGCTGAACGGGTCGAGCTGTGGCGCTCCGATCTGGTGCGCACCGTCGAGTACGGCCAGGTGGAGGGCCGCCAGGAACCGGGCCTGCAGCCGAACCCGGACTGTTCCATCTCCTCGGCCCTGACCCGCACGTCCCTGCTCGCCGTCACCGAGACCTGCCGCGAGGACCACGGCTCCTGGCTGCGGTTCCAGGAGGTGGATCCGGAGGAGTCCCGGAAGCCGGAGATCACCGGCGAGGTCCTGCTCGACGACGCCGGCGCCCGCCTGGTGGCCGTCGCCGAGGATGCCGCGGCGGTCTACCTGCCCGGTGACCGCCCGGAGCTGGTGTCCTTCCACGAGGACGGCACTGAGCTGCACCGCCGGCCGGTGGCCCCGGCACCGCTGGTCACGGACGCTGCCCTGTTCTCCCCGGTCACCGCCGACCTGCCGCACCACATGACCTGGTTCGACGGCGAGCGGCTCTACCTGCTGGGCCCGTCCGACCTGGCGGTGCGCCACGTGCTCGAGGATGCGGTGGGCACCGGTGTCGCGGTGGGTGACCAGCTGCTCGTCCCCACGGCGCAGGGCCTGGCGGTGGTCGACTGGGTCTCGGGCGAGACGACGTCGACGATCCCGGTGGACAGGGGGGACTACGACGGTGCGGTGACGCTCGGCGTGGCGGGAGGAACGATCGTCGAGAAGCGCGGCGACGAGCTTGTCGGCCTGACCTAGGCCGCGTAGTTCTCCGCGGTCCACTCCAGGGAACGGCGGTTGAACAGCATGACCAGCGCGGCGATCGCGGAGGCGCCCGCGACGGCGCCGGCCAGGGGCTGGCCGGCCTGGAACATGTAGAAGGACATGGGCAGGAGGATGAGCTCCCACATGGCGACGGGGCCACGGCCGAAGCGGTGGCCGCGCATGAGGGAGATGGCGCCGGCGATGACCACGGCGAAGACCAGGTAGAGGAAGATCGCCGTGCCGGTACCCACCCAGCCGATGGTGTCACCCTCGCTGACCAGGGAGGTCTCCTCCGCGCCGGTGAGGTCGCGGTAGACCAGGAACGTGGCGAACGCCAGCACGATGACCGACTGAACGATCGCGATGATGCACGCCCAGCGGATCGCGGCGGGCGGCTCGGGGCGGGCGTGGGCGGAGGATGCGGCGGTGGTCACGGCTCCTCAGTCTATCGGGGCGGGCCGGGATCCCGGCACCCCACCCTGCTCACATACTGTCTCAGGCTGTCTCAGGCTCAGCCCAGATGCCCCTCAGCAGGGACGATTCGGTCAGGGGGCCCGCCCAGGGACATCCGGATTTGACGTTTCCGCACGGCGGGTGCTTTCCCCTCGTTGACTGTTTTGGCTGGTCAACGTCTTTGTTGCGATGCCACCAAACAGTGACACAGGCCACTTTGCAGACTTCACACTGCATGTAAATGCGCCAGAACGTGTGATGTCGGGCACAAATTATTGTTTACCTCTAGCGCACACCGCGTTCACATGTCATTATTCTCGGGTAGCAAAAACGGCCGGGTGATTAACCGGCCTTTAACTTCGACACACCACGGGGTTAACGGCACGTGAACCGAGGCAGGGCCCAGGGCCCCGACCCGACACCGTGACCGACACAAGCTTGAACGCGGTTCCCTATCGGAACCTCATCTGGTGTGCACTCACGTCCCGCGTTGTACCAACTGTTAAGGAGAATGAATCATGGATTGGCGCCACGAAGCTGTCTGCCGCGACGAAGACCCGGAGCTGTTCTTCCCGGTCGGTAACTCCGGCCCCGCCCTCACCCAGATCGCGAAGGCGAAGGTCGTCTGCAACCGCTGCCCCGTCACCTCCATGTGCCTGAAGTGGGCCCTGGAGACCGGCCAGGACGCCGGCGTCTGGGGCGGCATGTCCGAGGACGAGCGCCGCGCCCTCAAGCGCCGCAACAACCGCGGCCGCAACCGCTCCCGCGTCGCCGCCTAGTCACCCCGGCGAGCAACCCGAATTTTCCGCGGCGCACCCCTGACGCTAGAGTTGGTGGGAGTCGAAGAAGTTCAATCCCACCTAGGAGAATCACATGAGCAAGCGTGGTCGCAAGCGTAAGGACCGCCGCAAGAAGGGCGCCAACCACGGTAAGCGCCCCAACTCCTAAACACTAGGACACGGCGACGAGACCGCCCACCGGCCCAGCAACTGCTGGCCGGTGGGCGGTCTTCTTTGGTAGGGCTGTCGCCCCGCCGGATCAGCTCCGGATCAGCCCCGTCGGGTCACCCGGATCTCCATGGTGATGCGCTGCCGGAGGGTGGCGGGCGCGGACTGCGCGGTGCAGCACTTGCGTACCAGGGCACGGATCTCGCGTTCGGACTGCAGGCGGGCGAAGCAGGCCGGGCACTCGGAGATCTGGCGGATGAGCTCGCGGGCCTGTTCCTCGGTGGTGTCCTCGTCGAAGAGGGCGCAGAGGTTGGCGTGGACCTCGTCGCAGTTTCCGCGGCAGTCGCTGGGGTCCCGGGGGTCCGCGTTCATTTCTCGCCCGCTTTCGTGTCGGTCGCTTCGGTCATGTCAGGGTGGTCGAGGCCGATGCCCTGTTCGTGCGCTACATCCTTCAACGCCTGCCGCAGCTGTTTTCTTCCCCGGTGGAGCCGACTCATGACGGTGCCGAGCGGGGTGCCCATGATCTCGGCGATCTCCTTGTAGGCCAGGCCCTCGACGTCGGCGTAGTAGACGACCATGCGGTAGTCCTCGGACAGTTCGTTCATGGCGTCGGCGATCTTGCCGTCGGGCATGTTCTTCAGGGCCTTGACCTCGGCGGACTCCAGGCCCGTCGAGTCGTGGGAGCTGGTGGTATAGAGCTGGTGGTCGGAGACGTCCTCGGCAGAGGACTGGTGCGGCTGGCGCTGCTTCTTCCGGTAGGTGTTGATGTAGGTGTTGGTCATGATCCGGTAGAGCCACGCCTTGAGGTTGGTGCCCTCCTTGAAGGATCCGAAGGCCTTGTACGCCTTGAGGAACGTCTCCTGGACGAGGTCCTCGGCGTCCGAGGGGTTGCGGGTCATCCGCAGCGCGCCGCCGTAGAGCTGGTCGAGCAGGGGCAGGGCCTCCTCCTCGAAGCGGGTGGTGAGCTCGGTGTCCGTCATGGGGCCCATTCTAGGGCAGGCGGTCATAATGGTTTCCATGGCCAAGAGGAAGTCCCCCGCCGCGCCGACCGCCGCCGTCCGCGTGCTTGTCGACGCCGCCGTCCCCCACCACCTGCACACCTTCACCGCCGGCACGTCCCACTTCGGCGAGCACGCCGCCGCGGCCCTCGACGTGGATCCGGGCCTGATCCTCAAGACCCTGGTGGTCGACCTCGGCTCCGGCCTCGGCGTGTGCTGCGTGCCGGTGACCAGCTCCCTGTCGCTGAAGAAGGCGGCCGCGGCCTTCGGCGTCCCGCGTCTGGGCATGGCCGACCCGGCCCGCGCCCAACGCTCCTCCGGGTACGTCACCGGCGGGATCTCCCCCATCGGGCAGAAGAATCCGCTGCCCACCCTCATCGACTCCTCCGTCGCCGCCGCGGACACCGTCTATGTCTCCGGTGGGCGCCGCGGGCTCGACATCGCCCTGTCCCCTCGTGATCTGGCCGAGGTGACCGGGGCTCAGTTCTCCGCGATCAGCTCCGCGTAGTCGTTGCGCACGTTGCCCACGGCCCGGTCCACTGGGCGCACCGACCACGTCTGCAGGTAGTCCACCGGCGTCGGGTGCAGCAGTTCGGCGGCCTGCTCCGGGGTGCCGGTGGTCCACTGCCCGATCTCCTCGTCCGTGAGGATCCGCGGCAGCCGGTCGTGCAGCCACGCCATCGGCTCGACGGCCGCGGTGGTGACGATCGTCGACGACAACCTCCCCAGCCCCGTCGCCCACAACGCCGCCGCCCACATGATCTCCCCCGAGCTGACGAAGTAGGGCCGCTTGCCCGTGCCGTCGTCGTGCCATTCGTAGTAGCCGTCCATGGGGATGAGCCCGCGCTGGGCCCGGAAGGCGTCCCGGAAACTCGGCTTGGTGGCCACCGTCTCGCCGCGGGCGTTGAACAGCGGCGGGCCGGTCTCGTCCTTCTTCCAGTGCGGGAGCAGACCCCAGCGGGAGGGGGCGACGGTGGCCACGGCGGCGTCGACACGCACGACCGGCACCACCTGCGTCGGCGCCAGGTTGTACCGCGGCCCGGGCGTGCCCTCGGGGGCATGGACCTCGGTGACGCCGGGGAGTTCGCCGGCGCGGGCGAGGAGGGACTCACCAGTGGTGAACAGGACAAAACGACCGCACATGACCCTATTATGGACGACATGACCGACAACTGGCTCGCGCCCACAGCTCACGGACCGATCCGGTGGACCCAGCACATCCCCGGCTCCAAGTCGATCACCAACCGTGCCTACATTCTCGCCGCGCTGGCCGACTACCCCTCCGTCATCGAGGGCGCCCTGCACTCCCGCGACACCGCCCTCATGGCCGGAGCCCTGAGCACCCTCGGCGTGGGCATCCGCGACACCGACGGCGTCGTCCGCATCGACCCCGCACCACTCCACGGCGGCGAGGTGGAGTGCGGCCTCGCCGGCACCGTCATGCGCTTCGTCCCGCCCGTCGCCGCGCTCGCCTCCGGCACCGTCGTCTTCGACGGCGACCCGCAGGCCCGCACCCGCCCGATGTCGACGATTCTCGACGCCCTGCGCACCCTCGGCGTGCGTATCGACGGCGACCGGCTCCCCTTCACCGTCACCGCCGACGGCGCACCCGAAGGCGGCACCGTCGAGATCGACGCCTCCGCCTCCTCCCAGTTCGTCTCCGGCCTCCTGCTCGCCGCCCCCCGCTACACCAAAGGCGTGACCGTCCGGCACGTCGGCGGCAAACTGCCGAGCCTGCCGCACATCGAGATGACCGTCGCCATGCTCCGCCACGCCGGCGTCACTGTCGACCAGTCCGAGAACGAATGGACCGTCCACCCCGGCCCCATCCAGGGCCGGACCTGGCGCGTCGAACCCGACCTGTCCAACGCCACCCCCTTCCTCGCCGCCGCGGCCGTCACCGGCGGCGTGGTTCGCGTCCGCGACTGGCCCCTGGCCACCACCCAGCCCGGAGACGTCATCCGCGACATCCTCGAGCGCATGGGCTGTTCCGTGGAGATCATCTCCGCCACCCAGGGCCCCGGCCACGACCTCGAAGTCACCGGCCCGGAGGGCGGCCGCCTGGCGGGCATCTCGATCGACATGTCCGACATCGGTGAGCTCACCCCCACTGTCGCGGCACTCGCGGCGCTGGCCTCCTCCCCCTCCGAGCTCACCGGCATCGCCCACCTGCGCGGCCACGAGACCGACCGGCTGGCCGCCCTGTGCACCGAGATCAACCGCCTCGGCGGCACCTGCGAGGAGCTTCCCGACGGCCTCGCCATCACCCCCGCCCCGCTCCACGGCGGGTTGTGGCACTCCTACGCTGACCACCGCATGGCCACCGCCGGCGCCATCATCGGCCTGGCCGTCGAGGGCGTCGAGGTGGAGAACATCGCCACCACCGCCAAGACCCTCCCCGGGTTCGAGACCATGTGGGCGGACATGGTCCATGGGTAAGCGGAACTGGGACGAATCCGACGTCCGGGTCCGGCCTCCGAAGGGCACCCGGCCCCGGACCAAGGACCGCCCGGCGCATGACGACGCCGAATTCGGCATGGTCGTGACCAAGGACCGCGGCCGCTGGGGCGTGGTCCTCGACGGCCGGGATGACACCATCGTCACCATGCGCGCCCGCGAACTCGGCCGCACCCCCATCGAGGTCGGTGACCGCGTCGGCATCGTCGGCGACACCTCCGGCAAGAAGGACACCCTCGGGCGGATCGTCAAACTGGCGGAACGCACCTCCGTCCTACGCCGCACCGCCGACGACACCGACCCCTACGAACGCATCGTCGTCGCCAACGCCGACCAGCTGCTCATCGTCACCGCCGTCGCCGATCCCCCACCCCGGGCCGGCTTCGTCGAACGCGCCCTCATCGCCGCCTTCGTGGGCAACCTCCACCCCATCCTCTGCCTCACCAAATCCGACCTCGCCGACCCTACCGAGTTCGCCGCCGAATTCGCGGATCTCGACGTCACCGTCGTCACCGCCGGCATCGACGACCCCCTCGCCGACGTGGAGAAGCTCATCGCCGGCCACATCACCGCCCTCATCGGCCACTCCGGCGTCGGCAAATCCACCCTGGTCAACCGCCTCGTCCCCGACGCCGACCGCGAGACCGGCGAAGTCTCCGGCGTGGGCAAGGGCCGCCACACCTCCACCCAGTCCGTCGCCCTGCCCCTGCCCGCCGGCGGCTGGATCATCGACACCCCCGGCATCCGCTCCTTCGGCCTCGCCCACGTCGACGCCGACACCGTCATCGGCGTCTTCGACGACCTCGCCGACGCCACCGAGGACTGCCCCCGCGGCTGCACCCACCTCGGCCCGCCGGCCGACCCCGAGTGCGCCCTGGACAGCTTCCCCGAGGACTCCGCCGGTGGCCGCCGTGTGGCCGCCGTCCGCAAACTCCTCGAAGCGCTGCGCACCAACAACGACTGGGAGATGTGACGCGCGCGGAACCGCCGGCGCATCCCACCCGCCAGGGCGCCAGTGGCGCTTTCCACGCCAGTTATGCCGGTGAATCCGGGATTTCGGGGGACAACTGGTGCGCAATGAACCGTCCCCGGAAATTGGGGTAGCAGAAACTCCCCGGAATCCGTGATTCCGAGGAGTTCGTGCCACCCGAAGGGACACTCAGGAGGCTAGGCCAGCTGTGCGGCCTCCGCGGCGGCGACCTTCTTTCGCCATTCCGGGGTGCGGCCGGTGAAGTTGAGCAGGCCCTCCTTCAACGTGGGCCGGACCTGCTCGAGCAGCGGCAGGGCGGTGCGCAGACCGGAGCGCTCACCGGTCTCGGAGGCGCCGACCCAGAGCTTCTCGGCGACCTCGGGGTACTTGGTCCACACGGCGTTGGAGCGGACCTCGGGGGCGTTGTCCCGGTCGGCGGCGAGGTACTTGTTGGGCACCGACAGCTTGAGCAGGGTGCGCTGGACCTTGAGCAGCTGGGCGGGGAAGGAGTCGGTGTTGTAGGGCAGGTCGAACTCGCGGCAGATGGCCTCGACACGCGTGCCGATCTCGGCGAGGCGGTTGGACGGCATGTCCGGGTAGATGTGGTGCTCGATCTGGTAGTTGAGGTTGCCGGAGAGGATGGTGAGGATCTTGCCGCCTCGGAAGTTGGCGGAGCCGAGCATCTGGCGGAGGTACCACTCGTCGTGGGTCTCGTTCTTCCACTGTTCCTTGGTGAAGGTCTCGGCCTCGTCGGGGAAGTGACCGCAGAAGATGACGGCGTAGGCCCACACGGAGCGGACGAAGTTGGCGGTGGCGTTGGCGGAGACGGTGCTCATGAAGTTGGGGCCGGACAGGGCCGGGTAGAGCACGTAGTCGCGCAGGCCCTGGGTGCCGGCCTTGCGGACGGTCTCCCAGAACTTCGGGGCGGTCTCCTTCCAGGTGGTACGGCCGGCGGCGAGCTTGCCCAGCTCGACGTCGTAGAAGCCGACGGCCCACTGGAACAGGGACGCGAGGGTGGCGTTGATGAGCGGCTGGAAGGCGTGCATGGCGTTCCATTTGCGGTCGCGGGTGACGCGCAGGACGCCGTAGCCGACGTCGGTGTCCATGCCGAGGATGTTGGTGTACTTGTGGTGGGCGAAGTTGTGGGTGTGCATCCACTGGGAGGAGGGGCAGACGTTGTCCCATTCCCAGGTGGAGGAGTGGATTTCGGGGTCGTTCATCCAGTCCCACTGGCCGTGCATGACGTTGTGTCCGATCTCGAGGTTCTCGAGGATCTTGGACAGGGAGAGCAGGGCGACGCCGGCGATCCAGAAGGGGCGGCGGCCGGAGAAGAGGAGGGCTCCGCGGCCGGCGAACTCGATGTAGCGCTGGGTGCGGATGAGTCCCTTGATGTAGCGGACGTCCTTCTCGCCGAGGTCTGACTCGAACTCCTCCTTGATGGCGTCGAGGCGGCGGCCGATTTCGCGGATGTCCTCGTCGGTGAGGTGGGAGTATGCCTTGATGTTGTCGATTGCCATGGTGATTCTCCTTTGGGCCTTTAGGCGTCGATGACGACGTCGCCGGCGGCCACGCCGACGCAGGTGCGGATGCGGGAGCCGGGTTCCTTGGTGTCGCCGGTGCGCAGGTCGTGGACGTGGCCGTCGACAAGCTCCCGGACGCAGGTCTGGCAGATGCCCATGCGGCAGCCGAAGGGCATCTGGACGCCGGCCTGTTCGCCAGCCTCGAGGATGGTGGTGGCGCCGTCGGCGGTGGTTTCGACGTTGGCGCGGGCGAAGGTGATGGTCCCGCCCTTGGCGTCGGAGGCGCGGTCGAGGGTGAAGCGTTCGACGCGGATCTCCATGTCTTTGTCCTTGGCCCAGGTCTCCAGCTCGTCGAGCATGGTGGCGGGGCCGCAGGCGTAGACGACGCGGTCGGCGTAGTCGGGGACGAGCTCCTCGAGGACGGCGGGTGAGACGCGGCCCTGTTCGGAGGTGACCTGGATGTGGGCGTCGTAGTCGGCGAGGACGTCGCCGAAGATGACGTCGTCGGCGTTGCGGACGGAGTGGACGACCGTGATGTCGGTGCTCTGTCGCTTCTCCTCGAGGGAGCGCAGCATGGCGATGACGGGGGTGACGCCGGAGCCGGCGGTGACGAAGAGGATCTTCTCGGGCAGCGGGTCGGTGAGGTAGAAGTCGCCGGCGGGGGCGGCGAGGCGGACGTTGATGCCCGGCTTCGCGGTGCCGATGAGGTGGTTGGACAGCTTGCCCTTCTCCACGGCGCGGATGGTGATGGAGAACAGCCCGTCGCTGGTGTCGGGGGCGTTGGTGAGGGAATAGCTGCGCCAGGTGAAGCGGCCGTCGACACGCAGGCCGATGCCGATGTACTGGCCGGCCTGGAAGTCGACGGGCACACCCCAGCCGGGCCGGATGGTCAGGTGGATGGTGTCGTCGGGGAAGCGTTCGACGCTGACGATCTTGCCGCGGAGCTCCCGTCGGGACCACAGTGGGTTGACCAGCATGGTGTAGTCGTCGGGCAGCAGTGGCGTGGTGAAGCGCCGGAGTATGCCTCGGACGCTGGCCAGTCCATCGGGTGACGTGGGCATCGACCCCTCCTTTTGAATACAAATGTTACGTTGCCGTAGCCTACGGCAACGTAACTTCGATGTCCACCAACCGGGACGGCGCGTCAGAGCAGTTCGATGAGAAAGGGCAGTTCAGTCGGGTCATAGAAGGCCATGAAATTGTCCTGGGCGTCACCGACGGTCAGCTCAGCCCCCTCGTCGCCGAGATCCGCCTCGTCGACGACCTCGACGGCGGCGCGGGTGGCGGCCTCGGATTCCTCGATGTCGATGTGGATCGCGGCGAGGTCCTCCACCGAGACCTGCGGCGGGGTCAGCCGGACGACGCTCTCCCCCATGTCCGGCTCCGCGCTCACCACGGAGTCGTCCACGTCGACGGAGAGGACCACGCGACGGTGCGGGAAGGTCTCCTCGTCGCCGACGGCGAGCAGCCGCAGGGAGGCCTCGGCGGCGTCGAGGAAGGCGGCGTGGGCGATCTCCTCCTCATCGCCGGCGGTGTAGAACTCCACCAGCGCGGGCGTGACGGCGAAGCCCCAGCCGGAGCGGGCGGTGAGCGTGCCGGTCTCGTTGAGGCCGGCGAGCATGCCGAACGTGGCGGGCAGGTAGACGCGCACCTAGAACTCGCCCTCGATGTCGAAGATGGAGCAGATCTCGATGACCGCGCGGTCGAAGACCTGGTAGAGCACGCCGACGAGGCCGGCCTCGACGGCGGCTCGGACGTTGAG
The DNA here is from genome assembly GCF_030252185.1 of Corynebacterium suedekumii. Classification (NCBI taxonomy): domain Bacteria; kingdom Bacillati; phylum Actinomycetota; class Actinomycetes; order Mycobacteriales; family Corynebacteriaceae; genus Corynebacterium; species Corynebacterium suedekumii. Next base: position 1,408,916 of record NZ_CP126970.1, on the reverse strand, counting down.
GATCGAGTCGTCGACCATGACGCAGTCGCTCATGGGCAGGTCGATGGCCGCGGCGGCACGCTCGAACGCGGCCTCCTCGGGCTTTTCGGTGCCGATCTCACCGGACAGCAGCACCGCGTCGACGATCCCGTGGTACTCCCACTCGCGGATCCCCTCCGCTCCGGCGCCGCCGGGGTCGTTCGACAGGATGGCGGTGGCCACCCCGTTCGCCCGGGCGGCGGCGAAGAGATCCTTCCACCGTCGCTGGTCTTCCTCGGTGCCGTCGAGGACACCCACATAATCGACAATCAGTCCACGCACTCGTTGCTCCCTCTATCGCCTTTGACGTGTCACAATAGTACCCAGCCCACCCCGCGTCTGCCCTGCCGACACCAGGAGCAGCACATGTTGACCCCTGTCCCCGGACTCACGCACCTCAAGGTGCTGGTTCCCCCGACCCCGCTTATCGACGTCACCCCTCCCCCACCCCGGCACAACACCCCGGCGGTGCAGCACCGCGCGTCCGGACTCGTCCGGATCGCCCTCGAGGTGACGTTCGGGATGCGACCGCCCACGCAACTGACCCGGCGCAGCTTCGCCGACCCGGTGCGCAAACACGTCAGCGCCCGGCTCCGCTCGGGTGCGGGAGCCGGGCGCGGGCCGGTTCGGATCGACACCCTGCACCTGCGCGAGGACGGGGAGATCTTCGGCACGGCCGTGGCCGCCGGCCACGCCCACGCCTTCGCCGCCCGGCTCGACGGGCAGCAGCTGGCCAGCTTCCGGGTGCTCTAGTCCCCTAGACGCTGGTGGTCTCCGGGGCCTCCTGCGGCTGGAACTGCTTGCGCAGCATGAACAGCTGACGGACGGTCTCCTCCTTGATGCCGTCCTTCATGCCGTTGAACATGTCGCCGCCCTCCTTCTGGTACTCCACCAGGGGGTCGCGCTGCGCCATGGCGCGCAGGCCGATGCCCTCCTTGAGGTAGTCCATCTCGTAGAGGTGCTCGCGCCACTTCGTGTCGATCACCGGCAGGATGACCATGCGCTCGATGTTGCGCATCTGGGCCTCGCCGCCGATGGCGGAGACGTTGGTCTCCAGCTCGTCGTACTGGGCCTGCGCGTCGGCGGTCAGGGCCTCGCGGAGCTGCTCGGCGGTGAGTTCGCCCGGGGCGCCGTACTCGGCGCCGTCGACAAGCTCCTGCCAGGTGAAGCTTGGACCGTACAGGGACTCCAGCGCGTTCCACAGCTCGTCGAGGTTCCAGTCCTCCACGAAGCCGACCGCGGTGGCGCCGTCGACGTAGGCGCCGACGGTCTCGTCGATCATGCGGCGGATGTTGTCGGCGATGTCCTTGGACTCGAGGATCTCGCGACGCTCGGCGTAGATGACCTTGCGCTGCTCGTTGAGCACCTCGTCGTACTTGAGCACGTTCTTGCGCATCTCGAAGTTCTGGTTCTCCACCTGGGACTGCGCACCCTTGATGGAGTTGGTGACCATCTTCGCCTCGATCGGCACATCGTCCGGGACGTTGAGACGGTTCATCATGTTCTCCATCGACTGGCCGACGAAGCGGACCATGAGATCATCGCGCATGGAGAGGTAGAACCGCGTGGCGCCCGGATCACCCTGACGGCCGGAACGACCGCGGAGCTGATTGTCGATGCGGCGGGACTCGTGCCGCTCCGTGCCCAGGACGTAGAGGCCACCGGCCTCCCGGACCTCATCACCCAGGCGGGCCGCCTTGTCCTTGACCTTCGGCAGCTCCTCGTCCCACGCGGCCTGGTAGGCCTCCTCGTCCTCGAAGGGGTCGAGGCCACGGGCACGCAGCTTGATGTCACAGATGACGTCCGGGTTGCCGCCGAGCACGATGTCGGTACCACGGCCGGCCATGTTGGTGGAGACGGTGACCGCGGCCGGCAGACCGGCCTGGGCGATGATCTCACCCTCCTGCTCGTGATGCTTGGCGTTGAGCACCTTGTGGGCGATGCCGCGCTTCTGCAGCAACTGCGAAAGGTACTCGGAACGCTCGACGGAGGTGGTGCCCACGAGGACGGGCTGCTTCTTGGCCACCCGCTCGGCGATGTCATCGGCGACGGCGGCGAACTTCGCCTCCTGCGTCTTGTACACGCGGTCGGTGAGGTCCTCGCGCTGGTTGGGACGGTTCGTCGGGATCGGGACGACGTCGAGCTTGTAGATCTGATGCAGCTCGGCGGCCTCGGTCTCGGCGGTACCGGTCATGCCGGCCAGCTTGTCGTAGAGGCGGAAGTAGTTCTGGAGGGTGACGGTGGCCAGGGTCTGGTTCTCGTTCTTGATCTCCACCCCCTCCTTCGCCTCGATGGCCTGGTGCATGCCCTCGTTGTAGCGACGGCCCGCGAGCACACGGCCGGTGAACGCGTCGACGATCATGACCTCACCGTTGCGGACGATGTAGTCCTTGTCCCGGTTGAACAGCTCCTTCGCCTTGAGGGAGTTGTTGAGGTAGCTCACCAGCTGGGAATGCTCCGGGGCGTAGAGGTTGTCGATGCCGAGCTGGTCCTCCACATAGCCCACACCCTCCTCGAGCACACCGATGGTGCGCTTGCGGTGGTCCACCTCGTAGTGGATGCCCTCCTTCATGCGCGGGGCGAGCTGGGCGAAGACGTTGTAGAACTGCGAGGAACCGTCGACCGGGCCGGAGATGATGAGCGGGGTACGGGCCTCGTCGATGAGGATGGAGTCCACCTCATCGACGATGGCGTAGTTGTGGCCACGCTGCACCAGGTCCCCCAGGGAGCGGGCCATGTTGTCGCGCAGGTAGTCGAAGCCCAGCTCGTTGTTCGTGCCGTAGGTGATGTCGGCGTTGTAGGCCGCGCGACGCTGGTCCGGGCGCATCTCGGAGAGGATGACGCCGACCTCGAGACCGAGGAAGCGGTGGACACGACCCATCATCTCGGCGTCACGGCGCGCGAGGTAGTCGTTGACCGTGACGATGTGCACGCCCTTGCCCTCGAGCGCGTTGAGGTAGGCGGCCAGCACGGAGGTCAGGGTCTTGCCCTCACCGGTCTTCATCTCGGCGACGTTGCCGAAGTGGAGCGCGGCGCCGCCCATGACCTGCACGTGGTAGTGCTTCTGCCCCAGCACGCGCCACGACGCCTCCCGCACGGTGGCGAAGGCCTCGAGCAGGATCGAGTCGAGGTCCTCACCGTCGGCCAGCCGGGCCTTGAACTCACCTGTCTTCGCCTTGAGCTCGGCGTCGGTGAGGGAGGTGTACTCGTCCTCCAGGGCAATGACATCGTCGGCGATCTTGCTCAGTCGCTTGACGGTGCGACCTTCGCCGGCCCTGAGCAGCTTGGACAGTCCAAACACGTGCAGTCGTCCTTCATCTGTAGGGGAAAATCTTCCACATCTATCTTCTGCGTCATTCTACGCACACGACGACACCGCCGTCCCCGTCGGCTGTGGGCCAGTCGGGACGGCGGTGATCGGGGGTTTTAACTACGTCGTGACTACTCGGTGTCCTCAGCGGCGAGGGAGATGAGACCGTAGTCGAACGCGTGGCGGCGGTACACCACCGACGGACGCTGGGTCTCCTCGTTGATGAAGAGGTAGAAGTCATGGCCGACCAGCTCCATCTCGGAGAGCGCGTCATCCACCGACATGGGGACGGCGGCGTGCTCCTTGGTGCGGACGACCTGACCCGGGACCTGCTCGTCGATCGAGTCGGCGTAGGGGTCGACGTCGTACTGGCTCTGAGCCTCGCGGGCCTTCTCGGCCTCCTGCACGATCTCGGCCGCCACGACACCGGCGCCCTGCGGCGCACGGTGGCCGGAACGGGCGATGGAACGACGGGCCTTGACCTTGCGCAGGGAGCGCTCCATCTTGGCCAGCGCAGTCTCGAGTGCGGCGTAGAAGCTGTCCTCCTTGGCCTCGGCGCGGGCGATGTGGCCCTTGCCGGTGGCGGTGATCTGGATGCGGTCCGACTCGGACTCGCGGCGCGGGTTCGGCTCGTGCTGAAGCTCCACGTGGAAGAAGGTCAACGTCGGGTCGAGGCGCTCGATCTTGGCGAGCTTGCCGTTGACGCGCTCGGCGAAGTGCTCCGGCACCTCGACGTTTCGACCCGTGATGGTGACCTGTGCTTCGGGGCTCAGGACGTCGGTGTTCTCAGCAGGTGATGTCATCTGCTTCCTCCCTAATTGGTGGGACAACTCGTACTCTCATAGTACATCTGGTCATAACCATCCAGCCACGAACCCCGATTCTTTTATGCGTGAGCGATCACGACTGCCCCGCACACCGTCACCCCCGCAGCGGTGAGGACTTCGGCGGCCGCAGCGAGGGTGGAACCGGTGGTGACGACGTCGTCGACGAGCAGCACCGGGCCCGTGGGCACGTGGCGCAGCTCGACGGAGCCGGCGAGGTTGCGACGCCGCGCCTCCGCGTCGAGGCCCACCTGGTCACGGACGGTGGAACGGTGCCGCAGGGCGGGAGTGACCGGCAGTCCGGCGGCACGGCACAGGTCGGTGACGTGGTCACCGCCGCGCAGGCGCGCGGAGCGCGCTCGGGTGGGGGCGGGGACGAGGGTGAGGGGCACGGGGGCGTCGATACGGTCGGGCAGCTCCCCGCGGGCCTGCAGATGCGTGACGGCGGCGGCGAGCACGGGCCCGATCAGACTGCGGACGGCGAGGTTGCCGCGTTCCTTCATGGCGAGGATGACGCCGCGGTGGGTGCCGGCGTAGGGGCCGAGCGACCACATCGGAACGTGGGTGTCCACGGGGGTGACCACGCGGACCGGCGGGCGGCGCAATCGCTCGCGGCACGGACCGCAGAGGACCTGCCCCGGGTCGCCGCAGCCGGCGCAGCGACGTGGCAGGAGCAGGTCCACGGCGTCAGTTGGCCACGATCGGGGCGGAGCGGACACCCTGCAGGCCGGCGACCTCGCGCCAGAAGACGGTGTCGGATCCGTCGGTGGGCAGCTGGAGGACGGCACGGGCGTCGGTGATGAACACCGTCGACGGGGAGGCCGCGACCGCGACCACCGGAGCGGTGACGTTGCCGCCGGGCAGCGAGGTGACGGCCGAGCCGTCCTGCTCGACCCGCCACACCGGGGTCTCCGGGGTGGAGGTGCCCACGATGATGGAGCCGTCGGGCTGCCAGTCGAGCGAGAGCGCGGTGCCCGCGAGCTGCGGGGCGAGCTCGACGACGTTGTCGATGCGCCGTTCGATGGGCCCGGAGCGGGTGACCACGCCGGTGAATACCCGGCCCTCGATGATCATGGCGACCCGGGTGCCGGTTCGGTGCAGGCGGAGGACGGAGATGTCGCCGCTGAGCCCCTCGAGGGCGGAGATGTCGACGTCGCTGCGGGAGAACTCGTCGGTGGCGCCGGAGTAGACGACGCGGACGACGGTGCGGCCGTCGATGACCACCCACTGGGAGTCCGGGTCGAGCTCGAAGGTGGGCCGGGAGATGGTCTCGGCGGTCAGCGCCTCCTCCATGGGGCCGTCGACGGTACCGGCGAGCAGCGCGAACTCGTCACCCTGCCGGCGCACGGCCGCGGCAGCCCCCTCCTGGGAGATGTCCACCGAGGTGAGATCACCGATGGAACCGAGATCCCCCTCGAGGGGTTCGACGGTGTTGGAGCCGACCCGGTGGACGATGCCGTCGGTGAGTGCGAACAGCGGCACATTCGACGTCGCGGAGACCGTCGGGTTGTACTCGGCGAAATCATCACTGGTCAGCTCACCGAAGCCTGGCGCCACGGGCGCCCCGTCCATCTGGACGGCGTAGGGCTCGGGGATGTTGGCCATGGCGAGAGTCCACACGAGCTGGGCGGCGAAGCGCAGACGGGCGTCCGGGTCGACGCCGGTGAAACCGGTGAAGTTGTAGATGCCGTCCGTCACCCCGGCGAAGGTCGCGTCCGCCGGGACCGGGTTGTTCACCGCCGGGGCGAGGGTCTGGGACGGGCCCTGCATGAGCAGGGAGATCAGCGCGGTGTCCAGGCCCTGGTGGTCGGAATGGATCCACCGGCGGTCACCGACGAGGACGGTGTCGGAGGGGTCGAGGAAGAACACGCGGTGCGGCTGGTACTGGTTACGCAGCTCAGTGCGCTCGAGGACGATGCCCGAGGGCAGCGAGGTGATCCGCCACTCGTCCTCGTCGTTGCGCTCCATGGTGATCGTCGCCTCGTAGGTGCCGTTCTCCGGGACGTAGGACCCGCCGGTGTTGATGCGGCCGATGACCGAGGCGCGGACGTCGAAGGCCCGGCGTTCGGCGGTGGAGCCGACCTGGGTGATCAGGTCGATGCGGTCGACCACCAGGGTCGACTGCCGGGGGTCCCAGCGGTCGGCGGTGCCGGGTGCGAGATAGGACCGCGCGGCGACGTAGTCCTGGGTGGGCCGGGCGGAGGCGGAGTAGAAGTCACGCAGCAGCAGGTCCGGCTCCCGGCCCGGCTGCGGGCCGAGGTTGGTCGGCTGCTCCACCGGCGGCTCGAAGGAGCGGATGGCCTGCGGCTCGGTGTTGGTGGGCAGGGTGGTACAGCCGGCGATGAGGGCGGCGGCCGCGGCTACGGCCGCCAGGGAACGGATCGGACGGAACCTGGTCATCATGTCGCATCGTCCTCGCTGGCAGTGCCGGCAGTGCTTGCAGTGTCGGCCGGCCGGGTCGGGGCGGCGGGAGCCACGAGCGCCAGGGGGCTCTCCTGCCAGGTGACGCCTGGCTCGCGGGGCAGGGTCATGCGGAACTGGGAGCCCACGCCCGGGGTGCCGGCGGCGTCGAGGACACCGCCGTGGAGGACCACGTCCTCGCGGGCGATAGCCAGGCCGAGACCGGTGCCGCCGGAGTGGCGTTTGCGGGAGGCGTCGGCGCGCCAGAAACGGTTGAACACCAGGTCCTCGTGGCCGGGTTTGAGGCCGACGCCATGGTCGGAGACCCGGATGGCCACGGCCTCCTCGGTGGCCGCGAGGTCGACGTCGACGGGGTTGCCCTCGGAGTGGTCGATGGCGTTGGCCAGGAGGTTACGCAGGACGCGTTCGATGCGGCGGGGGTCACCGGTCATGTAGACGGGCTCGTCGGGGGTGTGGAACCGGACCTCGACGTCGAGCTTCTCGGCGAGGTGGTCGACCTGTTCCCAGGCGGCGGTGATGCAGGCGCAGATGTCGATGCGGGCCTCGGCGAGGTCGGCCATGCCGGCGTCGTGGCGGGAGATCTCCAGCAGGTCGGCGAGCAGTTCCTCGAAACGGTCAAGTTCCCGGGTCATGAGCTCGGAGGCGCGGCGGGTGTGCGGTTCCAGGCTGTCGGGGTCGGAGGCGATCATGTCGGCGGCCATGCGCACGGTGGTCAGCGGGGTGCGCAGCTCGTGGGAGACGTCGGAGGTGAACTGGCGTTGGAGGTTGCCGTACTCCTCGAGCTGGTGGATCTGGCGGGAGAGTTTCTCCGCCATGTCGTTGAAGCTCAGCGCCAGTCGGGCCATCTCGTCCTCGCCGTCGACGACCATGCGTTCGCGCAGGTGGCCGGCGGCCAGGCGCTGGGCGATGCGGGAGGCGGAGCGGACGGGCGCGGTGACCTGCTGGGTGGCCAGCCAGGCGATACCGACTAGCAGGACCACGACGACGACGCCGGCGGCCGAGAGCAGGCCGCGGACCAGCGCCAGAGTGGACTCGTCGGACTCCATCGACAGGACCAGGTAGACCTGCAGCCCGGGGATGTCCGCCTCGGTGGGGGTGCCGATGACCAGGGCGTTATAGGTGGAGCCGTCCGCCCGGTCGATGGTGGCGAACTGGTAGGAGACCTGGTCCTCGCTGACGAAGCGGCGCAGCTTCTCCGGGATGCGGTAGCCCTCGGGCGAGGTGGTGAGCACGCCCTCCTGGTCGGCGACGACGAGGACGGGTTCATAGACGGCGGTGGTCTCCCCGGTCTGGACGCTGCGCTGGGTCAGCGCCGCGCGGGCGGAGTTGAGCCGCACCTGCACGGTGCTGGAGGAACCGGTGGCGTCGATCTGCTGCTCGACGGCAGTGCGCGCCCGGTCGATCTCCGAGGTGGCGATGTCGAGTTTGGAGTCGACGAGCCGGGAGGTGACCACCGAGATCAGCGCCATGCCGAGGATGGTCATGACCACGGCGGAGGCGACGAAGATCAGCCCGATGACACGTACCTGCAGGGAGGTCCGCCAGGTCTCGGAAATCCTCTCCCAGATGCGGCGCAGCCGCGTGGCAAGGGTGGACAGGATGGGCTACTCCCCCAGTCCCGTCTTGTAGCCCACGCCACGGACGGTGAGCACGATCTGCGGGTTCTCGGGATCCTTCTCGATCTTCGCGCGCAGGCGCTGCACGTGCACGTTGACCAGGCGGGTGTCGGAGGCGTGGCGGTAACCCCACACGGTCTCCAGGAGTTCCTCGCGGGTGTGCACCTGGCGGGGCTTGCGTGCCAGTTCGAGCAGGAGGTCGAACTCGAGCGGGGTCAGGGAGATCTCCTCGTCGCCGCGCTTGACGGTGTGCTCGGGCACGTCGATGGTGAGGTCACCGACCTCGAGGATCTCGGTGGGCACGTCGTCGGTGCGACGCAGGCGCGCCCGGATGCGGGCGACGAGCTCCTTCGGCTTGAAGGGCTTGGTGATGTAGTCGTCGGCGCCGGTCTCCAGGCCGAGAACGACGTCCACGGTGTCGGTCTTGGCGGTGAGCATGACGATCGGCACGGAGGACTCCTGCCGGATCGCCCGGCAGATGTCCACGCCGTTCATGCCGGGCAGCATGAGGTCGAGGAGGATGAGGTCGGGCTGGTGTTCCCGGAACGCCCCGACGGCCTCGGTGCCGTCCATGACGGGGATCGGTTCGAATCCCTCGGTCTCCAGGACGAGTCCGAGCATGTCGGAGATGGAGGGGTCGTCATCGACGACGAGAATCTTGGCAACCATGGCAGTCCTTAGAGCGTCGTGGAGCGTCGAGAAGTGATTTCTTGCAGGATAACGCCCGCATCGGCCGTGACCAGCCATCGACCCGCCCAGCCCTGCTCCGCCAGGCGCAGATAGGCGTCGTAGGTACGCTGCTGCAGCCCCGCGTCACGCTCGTAGCGGTCACGTTCGCGGGCGCTGTCCCGCTCCGCACGCATCCTCGCGCGTTGCGACGCCGTCTCCGGCGGCGTGTCCAGCAGCACCTGCAGGTCCGGACGGGGCAGACCCAGGCGCCCGAACTCCAGGTCATGGACCCAGTCCATCACCGCGTCATCATTCAGGCGGGCGGCGGAGTAGGCCGCGTTGGAGGCGACGTAGCGGTCGAGCAGGAGAATCTCGTCGGAGTCGACGTAACGTTCCACCTGCTCCTTCGCCCCGTGCCGGTCGAGCGCGAACAGGGTGGCCATGGCGTAGGCCGAGTCCGTCAGGTCCCCCATCCGGCCATGCAGCGCGTCGGCCGCCAGCTGGGCGTGGAGGGAGTCGTCGTAGCGGGGGAAGGAGAGGACGTCGGCCTCGACCTGCTCCCGGATCGCCGTCACGAGCGTGTTCTTGCCGGCACCGTCAATGCCTTCGATGGTGATGATCATGAACGGCTCAGGACAGCGCTTCCGTGAAGGCGTCGACGTCCTCGTCGTCCTCCACGGTCTCGAGCACACCGGCGGCGGCGGCGTTGAGTTCCTCATCGCCCTCGCCGATGAGTTCGCGGACATAAGGGTAGGAATCGGCGACATCACCGGCGGAGTAGGGCGCGCCGGCCCAGATCGCGGCCAGGGTGGCGGCGGCCAGTCCGTTGAGCCGCTCGGTCTCCGAGACCTTGTCCTGCTTGAGTACCAGCAGGCAGGCGTCACGCACGGCCTCGACGACCTCGGCCGAGCTGAGCTCGCCCAGTTCGTCCAGGAAGTCCACGTTGTCGTCTTCGGCGAAGATGGCGACGTCCCATGTGCTCATGGTCATCAGTCCTCTCATGTGTGATTAAGCATTCATATCAGTGGCTGTCAGAGTGTCGCATCGTATTAGCGGTCGTGCCTTACGACGCCGTCTGCTATGTTGTTACCGAGTTGTTACCAGGAAATCCAACGAAGGGACTTATCCGAGGTGAACACCGACAACCGCCGCGTCTACATCTTCATCACCATCGGCCTCATTGCCGCCGTGATCGTGGGTGTAGCCGTCTGGCGTGCGGGCACTCCGGTGACCCCTTCCGCCTCCGATACTGCCACGCAGACACCGGAAGTATCCACCGTCTCCGAGGCGTCGCGGACCAGCACCACCATCCGCCCCACCGAAGAGACCGACACCGAGCAGCAGGCGCAGGCAGTGGTCTCCCCAGAAGTGGACGATCCCTACCTCGCACCCAACGCCGTCGTCCGCGCCGCCCCGCAGACCATCGAGCCGACGGTGGCCTACCGCCCCGAGAACGTCACCCCGTACGTCGGCGGTGACACGCCGGCCACGTCCGAGCCGACCGAGCCCGGCTCCTCCGACGGCCAGCTGCCGCAGCGAGCTCCGGGCACCCCGGAGACCGAGACGGACCAGCCGACCGAGACGACCCCGGCCGAGCCCACCGGCCCGACCGAGCCGTCCGCGCCGTCCGAGCCCTCCGCGCCCACGGATCCGACCACCCCGCTGATCCCGGAGGAGACGGTGCTCCCCGGCCTCACCCCGGAGACCGCCGCCCCCGATGATCAGCCGACGGTGGCCTCCCTGCTCACCACCCCGGACGATGACACCAGTCCGGCCCCGACCCAGGAGGTCGAGGCACCCGCTGATACCCCGGCCGAGGCTGCGACGTCTCAGCCCGCGGAGCCGTCGGAGCCCCAGCGCGCCCAGGCCGGCCCGCTGCGCTTCTGGCCCTTCAGCTCCTGGCTGAGCTGACACCCGGTCTGACCATAGGAATCAGAACATCCCCTGCGCTGCAGCGCAGGGGATGTCCCCGTTTGCAGGGTCCGCCCAGGAACCCGGACGGTCAGGCGCAGGCGATGAACACTTCGGCGCTCTCGGCGGCGGTCGCGGTGACCGGACCGTCGGCGGCCGGGATCCAGGCGGCGTCGCCCGGGTTGAGTTCGATGTCGCCGACCATGACCTTGCCGGCGGTGCACAGGGCGATGGCGGGGCCGTCATGGTCGATGGTCCACGGTGCGGCGTCGGTGACCTCACGGCGGGTGAGACGGAACTCCGGCACGGGGACCGGGTACTCGCCGTCCTCGGGTTCGACGATGAGCTCGGACAGGGATGTGAAGTCGAGGACGCGGACGAGTTCGGGGACGTCGACGTACTTGGAGGTCAGGCCGCCGCGCAGGACGTTGTCGGAGTTGGCCATGACCTCGACACCCAGGCCGCGGACGTAGGCGTGGAGTTGGCCCGCGTCGAGGTAGATCGCCTCGCCGGGCTGGAGGGTGACGTGGTTGAGCAGGAGGGCGCCGAGGACGCCGATGTCCCCCGGGTAGCGGTCCTGGAGTTCGAGGACGGTGCGCAGGACGCCGGAGATCCAGTCGTCGCGGTCGAGGTGGTCGGCGGCGGCGGTGACCACGGCGTCGATGAGTTCGGTGCGGGCGGAGCCGGGGATGGTGATCCAGGTGGTGAACAGCCCGCGGAGGCTGTCGGCCTCGTTGGCCGGGTCGAGGATGGTGAGGTAGCGGTCGAGCTGGGGGCAGGAGAGGACGTCGAAGAGCTCCCGGGTCTGCTCGAGCGGGCGGAAGCCGGCCATGGCGTCGAACTCGGTGAGGGCGACGATGAGTTCGGGCTTGTGGCTGGGGTCCTTGTAGTTACGGTTGCCGGCGCCCAGGGGGATGCCCTGGTGGTCCTCGCGGGCGTAGCCCTCCTCGGCCTGCTCGGCCGACGGATGGGCCTGCAGGGACAGGGGCTCGGCGGCGGCGAGGAGCTTGAGCAGGAAGGGCAGGCCGTCGCCGTGCTCGGCGCGCACGCGGGGACCCAGGGCCGCGTCGGGGTCGGCGGCGATGATGTCGGTCAGGGGCGTGCCGTCGATGGTGGACGGGGCGCCGGGGTGGGCGCCGAACCACAGCTCGGCCTCGGGCCGGTCGGACGGCACCGGCAGGCCGCGCAGCTGCGGGATGAGCGTGCGCGATCCCCACGGGTAGGTCCGGAGCACTCCGGTCAGCTGCTGCATTAGTAGTCCTCCACTGGTGGATCCGGCAGATCGTAGGTCGCCGCGGCGAGTCCGCGGGTGATCAGTTTCAGGGCCCCGGTGGCCGGTCCGACCCCGGGTGTGTCGCAGGTGACGGCCAGGGCGTGCGGAATGGTGTCCGCGGCGTCGGGCCCTTCGGGCTCCTGCGCCCAGACAACGGTCTTCAACGGTAGCAGGGCGCCGGGGCCGTCCAGGAACGGGTCGTGGAAGATGTCGTCACGCGGCGGCGCAGCCGGGGCGGACATGGCGCCGGCGGCCAGCTCGTCCAGGTCGGCGGCGCCGGAGGGGATGCCCTTGAGGGTCCACAGGTCGGCGACGAGTTCGGCGACAGCGAAGCCGAGGCCCGGCCGGCCGGTGTGGGTCAACCGCGCCCCGTCGGCGAATTCGCGGAGCTGGCGGCCGGGGTTGACCATGGAGTCGCGTTCCGGGGAGAGCTGTTCGAGTTCCTCGTCGAGGACCTGGGCGATCTCCTCGAGCCGGGAGGTGACGAACTCGGTGTCCTCCTCCAGCAGGTCGAGGACGGTGCCGATCGAGGTGATGGCGCGCGCCGGTGAGGCGCCGAGGACGGTGGGCAGGGCGGGGATGGTGATGGTGGCGGCGGGGGCGTCGTCAAGAATCGGTCCGCGGGCGGGCCCGACGAGGACGGTGACGGCGCCGCGGCGGTCGGCGGTGATGAGCGCCTGGGAGACGTCGGGCGCGTCGGCCCGGTCGCCGACGACGATGACCACGTCGAGCGGGCCGACGTAGCCGGGGAGGGTGTCGGTGATCACCAGCGGCAGGCGGAGCGGGCTGCGCACGGCGTTGACGAAGCGCGCCGACGCATGCGCGACCTGGTCGGTGGCCAGCACGACGACGCTGCGGGGGTTCATCCCGTACAGCCCCGACAGCGCGTCGACGGCCCCGGCGACGGCGCGGACCTGCGCGCCCTCGTGGGCGACGTCGTAGAAGGCGACCGTCTCCCGGTCGTAGCCGGAACCGTCGTAGTAGCTGTCTGGGTTCATGCCCACAGGATACGTCCCTGGCCGTCAGGCCCGGATGACGCCGAGGATCTCCGCCACGAGTTCATCGACCTCGGCCCGGGTGGGTGCCTCGACGTTGAGGCGCAGCAACGGCTCGGTGTTGGAGGCGCGGACGTTGAACCACGCCTTCGTGTCCTTGAGTTCCACGGTGACGCCGTCGAGGTCGTCGACGGACTCGATGCGGTCGGCGAAGGCGTCGAGCACCGCCTGAGTGCTGGCGGCCTGGTCGGCGACGGTGGAGTTGATCTCGCCGGAGGCCTCGTAGCGGTTGTACTCGGCCATCATCTCGCTCAGCGGGCGGTCCTGGGCGCCGAGGGCGGCGAGGACGTGCATGGCGGCGAGGATGCCGGAGTCGGCGTTGAAGAACTCGGTGAAGTAGTAGTGCGCAGAGTGCTCGCCGCCGAAGACGGCGCCGGTCTCGGCCATGGTGGCCTTGATGAAGGAGTGGCCCACGCGGGTGCGCACGGCGGTGCCGCCGTTCTCCGCGATGACCTCCGGCACAGACTTGGAGGTGATGAGGTTGTGGATGATGGTGGCACCGGGGTGCTCCGCCAGGTACCGCTTGGCGACGATCGCGCAGATCGCCGAGGGGCTCACCGGGTCACCGTTCTCATCGATGACGAAGCAGCGGTCGGCGTCGCCGTCGAAGGCCAGGCCGATGTCCGCGCCCTGCTCCACGGTGAACTGCTGCAGGTCCACGAGGTTCTTCGGGTCCAGCGGGTTGGCCTCGTGGTTGGGGAAGGTGCCGTCGAGCTCGAAGTAGAGCGGGCGGATGTCCAGCGGCAGGCCGCGGAACACCTCGGGCACGGTGTGTCCGCCCATGCCGTTGGCGGCGTCGACGGCGACGACCAGCGGCCGGATGTCGCTCAGGTCGACGAGGTCACGGAGGTAGGCACCGTAGTCGGTGAGCACGTCGCGCTCGGTGACCGAACCCGGCTCGCCCTCGTAGGTGGGGACGCCGTCGACGAGCATGTCGATGATCTCCGCCAGGCCGGTCTGCTGGCCCACCGGGCGGGCCCCGGAGCGGCACAGCTTGATGCCGTTGTACTCGGCCGGGTTGTGGGAGGCGGTGAACATCGCGCCGGCGCAGTTCAGGGTGCCGGAGGCGAAGTAGAGCTCGTCGGTGGAGGTCAGTCCCAGCATGACCACGTCCACACCCTGGGAGATGACGCCCTGAGCGAAGGCGGCGGCCAGCTCAGGTGAGGAGGGGCGCATGTCATAGCCGACGGCCACGAGCGTCTCGCCCTCCCCGCGGAGGAGATGGCCGAAGGCTCCGCCGGTCTCACGGATGAAGTCGGCGTCGATGTCACGGCCGACGACACCACGGACGTCATAGGCCTTGATCACGGAGGTGACGGATTCACGGGTACGCATGAGGGGTCATATTACCCCCACGTCCGCCCCCTGGCGTGCGGCGCAGTGGATTCTCAGTAGTTGTTGGTCTCGTCCTCAGGAACGACGCGCAGGTGGGCGCGGCGGCGGCCCTTCTCCTCGGAGACCCGCTTGGTGCGGTAGACGGGATGGATGGAGGTGTCCGGGTCCGCCGGATCCTTCGCCTCGAGGCGGACCGGGGCGGGGCCGTCGGTGTCGACGAGCCCGCTGGTCACGCGACCGGCCTCGCGGACGGCCTCGGCCAGCGCGGTGAGATCGTCATCGTCGTCGATGTCGATGTGGTTGACCCGCAGCATCTCCCACCCGAGCGGGGCGGTGATCTTCTCGGCGTGATGCTCGCACAGGTCCCAGCTGTGCGGCTCGGCGGCCAGGGCCAGCGGGCCGACGACGGCGGTGGACTCCGCGTAGGCGTAGGTCATGGTGGCGACGGCAGGCTTGCCGCAGCCGGGGCGGGAACAACGTCGCAACTGGCTCACGAGAGGCAAGTCTAAACCCGTCGTTGAGATTTTGGAAGTGCCCCGCGCGTTGCCACCGGGATTCCCCTCCCCCACGCCCTAGGCTGATCCCCATGCACACCAGGACGTTCCGCGATCGCCGCGGCCGGGGAATCCGCGGCCCCGTGCTGCCCATGGCAGCACCCAGGTTCCGCAGTCGCCGGGAGTCCTTCGACGTCGCCGTCCTCGAGGCCTACGCCCCCATCCAGCACGGCTACTCCGAGCAGCTGGCCCACCTGGACCTGGCGGTGGACACCGTGCCGCGGATGCGGCTGCGCCCGGACATGATCCTGCCCGACGAGATCGTCGCCGACGGGCCGGTCCCCCTCGGCCGCGTCATCCCGGCGGGCGTGGACCCACAGGGCCGGCCCACCAGGGCCCGCCTGGTGATCTTCCGCATGCCCATCGAGCAGCGGGCCACGAATGTGAGAGAGCGGGAGGAACTGCTCACGACAGTCCTCACCGCTCTGGTGGCCAACTACCTCAACCTCGATCCACGGGATGTGGACCCGGATTCCAGTGGTGAGGATCTTTCCTTAGGTCAGGTCAGCCGATCTGACGCTTGAGGCGGCGGCGCTCACGATCGGAGAGCCCGCCCCAGATGCCGAAACGCTCATCGTGCTCGAGCGCGTACTCCAGGCAGTCATCGCGTACCGCGCAGGCCTGGCAAATGCGCTTGGCCTCGCGGGTGGAGCCGCCCTTCTCCGGGAAGAACGCCTCGGGATCGGTCTGGGCACACAGTGCCTGGTCCTGCCATTCCTGTTCGACGGCCCCGAAGAGCTCGTCCAGGCTCAACTCCATCGCAGACCCGGCAATCCCGCCCGTTCCGCCACGGAGAATGGCGTTGTTAGCCATGTCTTCCACGCCTCATCCCCTTCTCCGCATTGGATATGTTTCTTACACTGATGTGATTACACACCCAGTCACTAAATGTCGTCAACCTAACGGCGGGGGAATTTTGGCCGGATTCGCGTTTTCCCACGTCGGGAACACCGTGAGTCACACTAGTAACAACTCCGCATCGTTGGGGGTGAGCGACGGGGGCACTACATGTAGTGGTGGCCAGAATCCCTGGCAACAACTGCCAGCGTTACCGGCGTGTCGTCACGCATCCGAGGAGAAACGCACTCCGTTGTCCGGGATGCTCACGCCCGGCCACACACGCATACCGCCGAGCAGCTCACACCGCGCGCCGATGTTCGCGCCCTCACCGACGACACAGCCGGTGATCCGGGCGTTGGCACCGATCCGGGCGCCGGAGGCGATGATGGAGTCCTCGATGATCGCACCCGGCTCGATGGTCACCCCGTCGTGGACGACGGTGTCGTCGAGACGGCAGCCGGCCCCGATCTCGGAACCGCGGCCGATGGACGTACCGCCGACCAGGATGGCACCACCGGCGACGAACGCGGATTCGTCGATAAGCGATTCCCCGGTGCGCCCCTCGAGCAGCGGGGAATGCGCGATGCCGCGGACAAGATCGGAGGAACCGCGGACGAAGTCGTCCGGGCGGCCCATGTCACGCCAGTAGGCGTGGTCGACGTGGCCGTAGACGCGGGCACCGTCGGCGAGCAGGCCCGGGAAGGTCTCGCGCTCGACGGAGACGACGCGGCCGGCGGGGATGGCCTCGATGACCTCGCGGCGGAAGACGTAGCAGCCGGCGTTGATCTGGTCGGTGGGCGGATCCTCGGTCTTCTCCAGGAACTCCAGCACGCGACCGTCGGTGTCGGTGGGCACGCAGCCGAAGGCGCGCGGATCGGCGACGCGCACCAGGTGCATGGTCACGTCCGCGTTCTTCTCGTGGTGGGTGTCCAGGATGGCGGTGAGATCCGTGCCGGCGAGGACGTCGCCGTTGAAGACCATGACGGTGTCGTGCCGCAGCTTGTCGTAGACGTTGCGGATGCCGCCGCCGGTGCCCAGGGCCTCCTCCTCCACGACGTACTCGATTTCCAGGCCCATGTCGGAGCCGTCGCCGAAGTACTCCTCGAAGACCTCCGCACGGTAGGACGTGCCCAGCACGACGTGGGTGATCCCGGCCGCCTTGATGCGGGCGAGCAGGTGCTGTAGGAAGGGGTAGCCGGCCGTGAGCAGCATCGGCTTGGGGGTGTTCACCGTCAGCGGACGCAGGCGGGTGCCTCGGCCGCCGACCAGGATCACTGCATCAGTCTGTGCAGGGTTGGCCGTCATGGTCGGGTGTCCTTTCGTTTGAGTGCCTGCCCCACGGCGACCGCGCCGCGGGCCTTGAGCCCGGCTTTCAGGGCGAGCCGTACGGGAGCCTGCCACCAGCGCGGCAGCCGGTCCGACTGGAACCGGTACGCCGACTCGTGGTGGGCGGGCAGCATCGTCTCCGGGTGTTCGCCGGCGGCGTGGCCCTTGGCGTGGGTGATCACCGCGGCCGGGCAGTAGACGTTGACGTAGCCGGCGCGGTGGAAACGGTCGCCGAGATCGACGTCCTCCATGTACATGAAGTAGCGCTCGTCGAAACCGCCGACGGCGTCGAAGGCATCCCAGCGCACGAGCAGGCACGAACCGGACAGCCAGCCCGCGGTGCGCTCGTTGTCCATGTCCGCGTTGTCGCGGTAGGACCGCGACCACGGGTTGTCCGGGTAGATCGAGCCCAGCAGGGCGTGGCCGATACCGTTACCCAGGGTGGGCACCGAACGGGCGGAGGGGTAGATGGAGCCGTCCGGCTCCTCGATCCGCGGGCCCACGGCCGCCGCCACGGGCCAGCGGCGGGCGCAGGCGATGAGCTCGTCGATGGCCTCCGGCGTGAACACCACGTCCGGGTTGGAGATGAGGAAGAACTCCGGGTCGATCTCCCCGGCGTCCCTCAGCGGCTGCAGGTGGCGGGCGGCGACGTTGACGCCCGAGCCGTAGCCGAGGTTGCCGCCGGTGGGCAGGAACTGCACGTTGCCCCGCTCCGCGGCCGCGGCCTCGGGGACTCCGTCGGTGGATCCGTTGTCGGCGAGCACGACGACAGCACCCCGGCGGGTGGCCGCGGGGATGCTGTCCAGGAAGGCCGCCAGATGCGGTCCCGGGGAATAGGTCACCGTGACAACGGCGATAGGCAGGCTAGTCACAATGGGCACAGCTTACCGACGCCGCCCGCCAACGGCCGGGTACGCCACTCCGATGGCCTAAACTGCAGGGCGTGAACGACAAGTACCGCCACGTCCGCGACATCCAGGCCGCGCCGCCCGCCGCCCCCGCCACCCGTCAGGTGGGGCCGACGCCGGTCAAGGTCATCATCGCGGTGCTCTCGGTACTGGTCCTGGCGATCTCCTCCCTCGGTTACTTCTCCGTCGGCCGTCTCGGTTCCGAGGTCGCCTCCGCCGGCAACCTGGCCCTCGGCGGCGGCCAGGGCATGAAGGGCAAGGCACCGGACGGGGCGACCGACATCCTGCTGGTCGGCTCCGACTCGCGTACCGACGCCCAGGGCAACCGACTCTCCGACGAGGAACTCGAGCGCCTGCGCGCCGGCGTCGACGACGGTGAGGAGAACACCGACACCCTCATGGTCATCCGAGTACCCAACGACGGATCCTCCGCCACGGCCGTCTCCATCCCCCGCGACACCTACATCCATGACCCCGAATTCGGGAACATGAAGATCAACGGCGTCTTCTCCGCCCACAAATCCGCCAAGAAGGAGGAACTCGTCGCCGCCGGCGACGGCTCCGAGAAGGAGATCGAGGAGGAAGCCACCGGCGTCGGCCGACAGGGCCTCATCGAGGCCGTCACCGACCTCACCGGCATCGAGGTCGACCACTTCGCCGAGGTGGGCCTGCTCGGCTTCGTGCTGCTTACCGACGCCGTCGGCGGCGTCGACGTCTGCCTCAACGAGGCCGTCCAGGACGAATTCTCCGGCGCAGACTTCACCGCCGGCCAGCAGACCCTGAGCGGCGCCCAGGCGCTCGCCTTCGTCCGCCAGCGCCACGGCCTGCCCCGCGGCGACCTCGACCGCATCGTCCGCCAGCAGGCCTTCATGGCCTCCCTGGTCAACCAGGTCCTCGCCGCCGGCACCCTGACCAACCCCAACAAGCTCGCCGACATGTCCACCGCCGTCGAACGCTCCGTGGTCATCGACGAGAACTGGGACATCCTCTCCTTCGCCAACCAGCTGGCCAACCTCGCCGGCGGCAACGTCGTCTTCACCACCATCCCCGTCACCTCCATCGACGGCACCGGCGACTACGGAGAATCCATCGTCACCGTCGACCCCGACCAGGTCCACGCCTTCATGGATGACCTGCTCGCCCCGGAGACCACCGAGGCACCGGCCCCCTCTGAGGAGGGTGGCGAGGCCCCAGCCGCCGAAGTCGAAGTGCTGGTCCTCAACGCCGGCTACACCGCCGGCCTG
This sequence comes from Corynebacterium suedekumii, assembly GCF_030252185.1. Lineage (NCBI taxonomy): Bacteria > Bacillati > Actinomycetota > Actinomycetes > Mycobacteriales > Corynebacteriaceae > Corynebacterium > Corynebacterium suedekumii. The sequence goes on along the minus strand of NZ_CP126970.1, from coordinate 1,389,612 downwards.
GCCGGCAGCGTCGGCTCCTACCTCGAGGACAACGGCTACACCGTCACCGACGTCACCAACGCCCAGCCCGGCATCTACACCACCTCCCAGATCGTCGCCGCCGACGCCACCGACCCCGCCGCCGTGGCACTTGCCGAGGAACTCGGCGGCCTCCCCGTCACCCCCAACGACACCCTCGAACCCGGCACCATCATCGTGGTCACCCACGACGACTACGCCGGCCCCCAGGGCGACGCCCCCCTCGAGCCCTCCCCCACCGAGCAGGTGGGCACCCCCGGTGCCGACGTCGGAGAGGCAGAAGTCGCACCCGAGATCGATGCTGGCGGCGACGGGCCGCGGTGTGTGAACTAGACGGGCAACCCGGGTTCGGCTAGCCGATAGTCGGAAAATACCGTCCCAGATACTCGCGGAGTTCAGGATTGACCACGTGAATGAATGTTCCTCTAATGCCACGAGTGAGGAGAACCGCGTAAATGCTGGTGATGAACTCAGTCAGCATCTCAGTCGTGGTTTCTCTATTGCGCAGCTTGTTGTTCTGTTTTCCCTGCGTGTCGTGGTAGTTCGACTTATCGATATAAAGAGACTCAGTCAACGGATCAAACCGTAGATCTTCACCGATGATCACGCCTGCGTAGTTGAGGTCGTATCCCTGAACGGTGTGGATCGAACCCGCCTCGTTGATCGCATTCGCCGAAGTAACCCAGTCGACCTTCTTGGAGTTCCACGGCAGGCGTACGCCCTCGCCAAGGTCGATGTCGAAGTCAGGACCGTCGATCTTCCTGCTGACCCATTTCCAGGCGTATCCCGCCACGATTCGGGAAAGACCATGCTCTTCTTCCCTTGCATTGATGAGCTCGACGAGGGTCCTCGGAGAATCAACCAATCCAAGTTCGTATGAATCTCCGAAACTCAGTCGCTCGCGAGGAGGACGGTTGGAAAGAACGTCGTAGACGTACTGGATGTAGTCGTTTCCTCCAAGACTGCGCATTTGCGTGACGAGCGAGTAGGTCCGCGGTTTTTGGCCCCCGGCTCCGTCGAGAATTTCGGCGAACTCCTCTTTTGGGAGATCGTGGGGTCGTACCGACTGCTTTTGGTCGAACATGAGAATTACGTGCTTCGACTTCGTCCGAAGCCAGTCCAGCTGGGATGCGTCGGGTTTCTGACCACCGTACAACCGCGCGTTGATGTCCTTGAACTCTTTATTTCGACTGTGGACCTGAGCCGAGTACTGATTGAGTCGATGGGCCTCGTCAACAATGACGATGTCGAAGTCTTCGTCGCTGTTGGCCACATCCCAGGGAGACATGACCATGTCCGGATGCAGACCCGGGGTGTTCTTGAAGACGTTCCCGATCGACTTTCTCAATGCCTGCTGAGGGACCACCAGCGCGATCTTCAGGCCTTGGAACAGTTTCCTCGTGTCCTCTAGATAGAAGTCAGCGAACATGTTGTCACCGTCAACTTCCTCGACATCACGACCATCTCCAACGTCAGATATGAGCTTCATCAGATAGATGGCGACAACAGTCTTCCCGGTGCCGGGGTCACCGGTTACAAAAATAAGGTCCCCGGCGCCCAACTCGTCCGACAGATCCTGGGTGAGGCCCTCCATGATGTCGACGACTGCAATGCCCTGATCGTGGGTAAGGGCCTTGAACGGTGAAAGCTTGAACAGTTCGGAATTGACGATCTGCGGAATAGTGCGCTGAAAGACGCCTGCTTCCCGTAAATCATTGAAGATGTCGTCGAACATCTCCCGGTAAGAGTCTCGGTCGAAGTAGTCAGCATCAGTGACGCCGGTGTTCCGGTTGAGGACCTCCAGCGAACCGTCACCAGCGGCGTACTGGATGAGCCTGGACTCGAGATCGAGGCACACTGACTTGTTGAACCGTTCGTCGAGAACAACTCGAACCTGCCTCAACCTCTCACGCTTGTCTTCTTTCTCGATGTGCTGACGCATCCGCGAAGTGAAGCTGACCGTCTCTCCGAGATAAACGGCGCCCAGTCTGCCCTTCCCTGCCGGACCGTTGAGGACATACACCACCGGCCAATTGCTCAGCCGAGGAACATCCGGGAGTAGCCCAACTGATTCCCTGTCGAACAGATACTCCTTGATCTCATAGTTCGTCATATTTCTCCGATCGACCGAATGCTTTTTCCACTGGGTACTTGGATCTGGTGATCGCCAGCTTCTCCTGGATAAGATCTGCCGGATTCTCGTCAAGACGATCCGCGAGCAAGTAGGCGTAAGTCAGGACGTCCGCAAGCTCGAGACGAATATCCTCCGAGTTTGAAGGGGCACCCCATTGGAAGCACTCGAGAAGCTCCGCAGCTTCGATGCTGATGCTCTTCGCCAGATTCTCGGGGGTGTGAAACTGCCCCCAGTTACGCTCTCGAACGAATTCTCTGAGATTTTGACAAGCATCATTCTGATTCACCAGACGCCCCTTATTTCCGCTCGTCGTTCGAGCAGCAATGCTCTTCGTCGCATCTCTCACTGACGTGTGCGATGGCATCGATCTCTACTGAAGCCCCGTACGGCAGCTTCGACACTTCCAGGAATGTGCGGGCCGGCCGGGCCTCGGCGAAGTATTCGGAGAACTGCTCGTTGGCTTCCTCCCGCAGGGTGACGTCGGTGACATAGTAGGTGAGTTTTACCAGGTGTTTGAGCTCGCCACCCGCAGAGGCCAACCGCTCGGCCAAGCGTTCCAGCGCCGCTGCGAGTGCCTCCTTGCGGCCTCCCACGGGCTGGAAGTCCCTGTCCACCGACAGGGCTCCGGAGACGAAGATGAAGTCGCCGGCACGCTTCGCCAGCGAGTAGGGGTGGTCGGTGGTCGGCTGCAAATCAGGTCCCTTCAGTAGATTGATCTGACTCCATGATGGCTGAAGGCCGCGGAAACATCTCCCAGATGTCGCAGAAATCTGAGCACAGAGGCCTGGGTTGGGAAATTCGACATCAGATGAACCCCTTGAGGCCGCTGGCGCCCCGGAAATAAGGCCGTCATCTCCCCACTTTGATCAACGTATCCTCGGCGGATTCAACTGGTCGTCGCAACACCTCGATGACATGGAGGTGTGTGATGCTACGTCGTCAGGCGGATGCGGATCGAGCGGTGCGACAACCGATGCGCTCTCCGGGGCGCCCGCCCCCGCGACGGGAGGTCGAGCGGGCATTCTGGGTACAGATCGCTGATGGGCTTACGAGCGAGGATGCCGCGGTTGCTGTTGGTGTGTCAGCACCGGTGGGTACGCGGTGGTTTCGCCATGCTGGAGGTATGCCTCCACTAGATCTTGCTCCAGCTGCTGGCCGTTATCTCTGCTTTGCTGAGCGTGAAGAGATCGCGCTGTTACACGTTCAAAATGTCGGCGTCCGTGAGATCGCCCGACGACTCGGACGCGATCCCGGGACAGTCTCCCGGGAACTGCGGCGAAACGCCGCGACCCGTGCCGGGGAAGTGGAGTACCGGGCTTCCGTTGCGCAGTGGAAGGCCGAGTCTGCGGCCAAGCGGCCCAAACAAGCGAAACTGGTGACCAACACCGCGCTGCGTGACTATGTGCAACAACGCCTTGAGGGCAGCGTCAGTCTGCCGGACGGGACGGTAGTTCAGGGGCCCGATGCACCGCGCTGGAAGGGACGAAACAAGCCACACCGAGAGGACCGTCAATGGGTCACGGGTTGGAGCCCGGAACAAATCTCGCACCGGCTGAAAGTTGATTTCCCTGATGATGGTGCCATGAGGATCAGCCACGAAGCGATTTACCAGTCGCTGTTCATCCAGGGGCGCGGCGCACTCAAGCGCGAGCTCGTCACGTGTCTACGCACTGGTCGAGCGCTGCGGAAACCACGACGGCGTTCACGGAACAAGCCACAAGGCCATGTCACAGACGATGTCGTCATCTCCGAGCGTCCCGCCGAAGCGGCGGACCGCGCGGTGCCTGGACATTGGGAGGGGGATCTGATCATCGGCACACACCAGTCCGCGATCGGAACGCTCGTCGAGCGCAAGAGCCGCTCTGTGCTGCTGGTGCACCTGCCACGACTTGCAGGCTACGGGCAGCAGCCGCGAGTGAAAAACGGGCCGGCCTTGGCCGGCCACGGCGCGACCGCGATGGCTGATGCGCTCACCCGAGCAATCACGGATCTACCGCAGCAACTGCGTAAGACGTTGACCTGGGATCGAGGCAAGGAGTTGGCAGAGCATGCCAGATTCGCGTTCGAGACCGGCACCACGGTGTTTTTCGCTGATCCGCACTCGCCTTGGCAGCGGCCCACGAACGAAAACACCAATGGGCTGCTGCGACAGTACTTCCCCAAGGGCACCGACCTGTCGAGATGGGGTGCTGACGATCTCGCCGCGGTCGCGTACACGTTAAATAACCGGCCGAGGAAAGTGCTCAACTGGAAAACCCCAGCCGAGGTATTCACAGAGCAGCTACCATCGGCCCAAGAACCTGGTGTTGCGACCACCGATTGAATCCGCCCTCGATGCCGACATTGTCGATGCACCAAGCAGTGACTTCACCTTCACTCGGAGGAAGCAACCCGACCAGTTGGTTCCCTGGGGGAAGTTGGACCCATTGCGTAATTCCCCGCTCGGAGAGAGCATCGACACCACGCCCCCACCGCACCGGCTGATCGGTCGAAATGATGAGATCTTCTACGACCTGCCGTGCGGTTCTTGCCAGCCGGCCGGTGGCATTAGCCACGAGAGGAAATCTGGGTGGATTAGTCTGGATCTCTCCCATCTCCTCTGCAAGACGGGCCCGGGTAGCGGCCATCATAGGACTGTGAGCGGGCACGGCGACTTTGAGGCGGGCCACTTTCTGTGCGCCAGAATCCTGCGCATACTGGCTGACCAAGGCGAGGGACTCATCAGATCCTAAGACCGTAATCTGGAGGGGCGAATTGAGATTAGACAACCACGCCTCACCACCAGATTCCCGTACTTTATCAACAATCCGGAGTAGAACGGCCTCGTTGAGACCGGTCACCGCGATCATTCCGTACCCTGCTGGCGCCGCCGCAGCCATGCCACTGGAACGGATATCCACCATACGGACGGCATCGTCGAACCGAAGCACCCCTGCAGCAACTGCAGCGCTCCAAGCTCCTAGGGAGTGACCAGCGGCAAAGTCAGGTTCCACTCCTTTTGCATGCAGCTCTTGAGCAACGCCAGTCTGTAGCACCAGCAACGACAATTGAACGGCGCGTGTTCCTCGCAGAGCTTCCGGCGTATCCCAAGCCCAGCCGTCCTCATCGAGTAACTGTGAGGCTCGATTGATGTTGTGCGTAACCGGTGTTAAATGTTTCCAGCGTGCGAACATTCCAGGTTGCTGACCTCCTTGCCCTCCAAACAACCATGCATTGCTCATTTGGCTATGTCCTTCCACGGATCCTCAACCAGCAGAGGGCCAGATGCAGTCCGGACGACCATCGTTGGCTTGGGATGCATTCCTACCGCTCGACTGAGTTCAGCGAAGGCCACGGACCTGACCCCCTGGTGGTGGACACGCTGAAACCAGCATGTCGCTGGGGAAGTGAGGTACCTTTCCACCATGCCACGCAAGACCTACACCGAGCAGTTCAAGCGTGACGCAGTCTCTTTGTACGAGTCGACTCCCGGAGCAACGATCAACGCGATCGCCTCCGATCTCGGGGTCAACCGCAACTCGCTGCGCAGCTGGCTCGATGCCTTCGGCACCGGCACCAAAACCAACGCCAACGGCGAGAAAGTCGCCAGCCCCATCGCCGCGTCGGACTCCGCCACCGCTGCCTCAGGACTGTCGGACGCCGAGCGCATCCGCGTACTGGAACGCGAAAACGCCAAACTCCGCGAGGAACGAGAAATCCTTCGTAAGGCGGCCAAGTATTTCGCGGAAGAGACGAACTGTTGAACCGCTTCCGGTTCGTTGACGACCATCGAGACCTCTACGAGGTCAAGCGGTTATGTCAGGTCCTGAAAATCAATCGGTCCTCGTACTACGCCTGGAAATCAGCTGCCCCTGCCCGCCGGCAAAGCCTCGTCGATGACGCGGTGCTGGGAGCGCAGATCAAGACCACCTTCAACGCCGAGAACGGCTGCTACGGCGCGAAACGAGTGACTGCGGCGATCAACTCCGATCCCGTCAACGACCGGGGCAAGGGCGGCCGTCTCAATCACAAGCGCACCGCCCGGCTGATGCGACAGATGGGCCTTTTTGGTTTCACCAGGAAACGCCGGGTGAAAACGACGACGTCGAGTAAACGGGCTCTTCACGATTTAGAGTGCGTTGATCCTGGCCTGCAGCTGGCCGGAGTGGATCAGTGACCGCAAGATGTAGTGGTCGAGGTTCCGGAACCCGAGTGCGATGCCGCGTAGGTGCTCAAGCCGTCCGTTGATGGCTTCGACCGGGCCGTTGGATGCACCGATGTCGAAGTACGCCAGGACATCCTCACGCCGGCGCCACAAGGTCCGTCCCAGCTGGGCAAGCTCTTCCAGACCTTCGGGTAGGCCCTTACGAATGCTGTTGATCACCCTGCTCTTGAGCTTCTTGCCCTCCGATGGGCCCGACCCCCGGAAAGTAGACACGGGGGATGTGATCAGGAAGCAGATCTCAGCGTAACAGGACATTGCTCTTCAAACACTGCTGGAGCGAGATACCCGCACCAGGAATGCCGACGCGTGGTGTTGTAGCGGGTACACCAGCGGAAAACATCTCGCCGGCACTGCAACTGATTGGCAAACGTCTTCGCGTCCTGGAGGACCTCACGCTTCAACGCGGCGTTGAAGGACTCCGCCAGGGCATTATCAGCGCTGCTGCCGATCGCGCCCATCGACTGCCGGATCCCCAGCGTTCTGCACGTCTCCTGGAACGCATGGGAAGTGTAGACACTGCCATGGTCCGAGTGAAAAATTGCGTCGTCGAGACTTCCGCGCTGACCCTTGGCCATCACCAGGGCGTCCTGGACCAGGGAAGTACGCATGTGATCGGCGATCGCGAAGCCGGCCAGCCGGCGGGAGAAACAGTCGATGACGGTGGCGAGGTACATATTCGACCCGTCCGCGATCGGCAGGTACGTGATATCGCCGACGTAGACCTGGTTTGGTGCCGGGGCGGTGAATTTCCTCCCCACCAGGTCCGGAAACACCGGCTTCCTCCCATCCGAGACAGTCGTGGTGACCTTGCGCTTCTTCGAGTAGCCAACCAGCTGCAACGAGCGCATGATCCGGGCGACTTTCTTGTGATTGACCGGGCTGCCGGGCGAGTCGTCGTTGAGTTGCGCCGTGATGCGTTTGGAGCCGTAGCAGCCGCGTTCTGCGGCGAACACGGCCTTGACCCGTGCGCCGAGGATCGCGTCGCTGAGCAGGCGTTGTGTCCTGGCGGAGGAGGTGTTTCTCCATTTGTAGTACGAGGACCGGTTGAGTTTCAGAACCTCACATAACCGCTTGACCGAATGGCTGTTCTTGGCGTCGTCAACGAACTGGAAGCGGATCACCAGGTCGTCTCTTCCGCAAAATATTTCGCGGCCTTGCGCAGAATATCGCGTTCCTCCCGGAGTCTGCGTACTTCTCGTTCCAGCTGGCGGATGCGTTCCGCTTCGGTCACCACGGTCGGTGTGTCAGAGCTGGAGGAAGAATCCGAGCTGCTGGTGCGGGCTCCGGTGCCGTATTTGCGGACCCAGATCTGGAGGGTGTTGCGGTTGACGCCGAGTTCGGCGGCGAGGGCGTTGATCGATACGCCGGGGGAATTCTCGTAGAGGGCGACCGCGTCGCGGCGGAACTCCTCGGTGTAGGTCTTGATCGGCATGGTGGCAGGTTACCTTTCCTCCCCGGCAGAAAGCCGGGTTGTCGGGTGTCTACCAAACAGGGGTCAGGTCCGATTTCTTCGGATGCCCGTACGCCTGGATCAGGTCCTGGTAGAACATCCAGGTGACTTCGAGTGCGACGTACTCATCGTCGGTGGCCCACAACAGGTCCAGCCGCCTGTTCTGCCGCTCGGTGAGGTAGTTCGTCCTGGTCAACAGGGTGCGTCGGTACTTGTATAATGGATCATCCTTACGCCCACGCCGCCCCGAGGTTTCACGTTGCAGGCGTTGCCGACAGCAGGTCGAGCTTGTCCGCGGCCAGGTGCACGACATGGAAGGGATCCATGACCTTTCTCGCCTGAGGGAGCGCCTGGTCCACCGCGGTGGCGTAGCCGGCAAAGCCATCCATGGTCACTACCTGCACTTGTCTCCTGAACTCAGGGCTGCGTTCCTGCAACCAGGTTCGCAGGACCTCGGCACTGCGTCCCGGGCGCATGTCCAGCAGTCGGGCAGGGCCACGGCCGTCGACCAGGGCTGTGAGGTCCACCAGGACCGTCACAAACGACGACGGCTGGCCGGGGCGGCGGGTGTGCTTCCACACATGCTCGTCGACCCCGAGGATGCGCACCCCTCCAGGTGGGAGAGGTTGTCGTAGACAAGCTTGCGGCAGGCATCGACGGCGACCTGGTTGACCAGCTCCCAGCCCACCCCGAGTGCTTTCGCCGTGGCAGACACACTCATCCGGTCTATCGCCAGGCGCTGGAGGACCCAGCGGGTGACCCGGTGGGTCAGCTTCGCACCATCATCGGCACACGTCAGGGAGGCCTGGAAGATCTTCCTGCCGCAGGCTGAATAGCTGCAGGTGACCTCGGGACACGGACATGAAGGCGGGTGGGGAACCCCACGACGGGAAGGTCGACCAGGGTCCGGACGATGTGGTCCCGTAGCTTTCCGGGATTTCCGCACTCGGGGCAGAGGCCAGCCACGGTCACAGGTGCGGCGTCGATGATGGTGAGGGTGCCGCCGACGCCGGAAACATCACCGTCATTGACGCCACGCCGGTGGCCGTGAGCAACGCCTGTCCTGAATGTTCCCGACCCGGGAAGCTTCGCGACCACGTCCTTCGCCGTCTCGTCGATCTGCCGGTGGTCGGGTTCCCGACCCGTCTGCACGTCCGCGTGCCCCGCTTCACCTGTACGAATGCCTTCTGTGGCAGGAAGATCTTCCAGGCCACACTCAGCTGCGCCGATGACGGAGCGAAACTCACCCACCGGGTGACCCGCTGGATCCTCCAGCGCCTGGCGATAGACCGGATGAGCGTGTCTGCCACCGCGAAAGCACTCGGCGTGGGTTGGGAGCTGGTCAACCAGGTCGCCCTCGAGGCCTGCCGCAAGCTTGTCTACGACGACTCTCCGCATGGACCTGACCCCTGTTTGGTAGACACCCGACAACCCGGCTTTCTGCCGGGGAGGAAAGGTAACCTGCCACCATGCCGATCAAGACCTACACCGAGGAGTTCCGCCGCGACGCGGTCGCCCTCTACGAGAATTCCCCCGGCGTATCGATCAACGCCCTCGCCGCCGAACTCGGCGTCAACCGCAACACCCTCCAGATCTGGGTCCGCAAATACGGCACCGGAGCCCGCACCAGCAGCTCGGATTCTTCCTCCAGCTCTGACACACCGACCGTGGTGACCGAAGCGGAACGCATCCGCCAGCTGGAACGAGAAGTACGCAGACTCCGGGAGGAACGCGATATTCTGCGCAAGGCCGCGAAATATTTTGCGGAAGAGACGACCTGGTGATCCGCTTCCAGTTCGTTGACGACGCCAAGAACAGCCATTCGGTCAAGCGGTTATGTGAGGTTCTGAAACTCAACCGGTCCTCGTACTACAAATGGAGAAACACCTCCTCCGCCAGGACACAACGCCTGCTCAGCGACGCGATCCTCGGCGCACGGGTCAAGGCCGTGTTCGCCGCAGAACGCGGCTGCTACGGCTCCAAACGCATCACGGCGCAACTCAACGACGACTCGCCCGGCAGCCCGGTCAATCACAAGAAAGTCGCCCGGATCATGCGCTCGTTGCAGCTGGTTGGCTACTCGAAGAAGCGCAAGGTCACCACGACTGTCTCGGATGGGAGGAAGCCGGTGTTTCCGGACCTGGTGGGGAGGAAATTCACCGCCCCGGCACCAAACCAGGTCTACGTCGGCGATATCACGTACCTGCCGATCGCGGACGGGTCGAATATGTACCTCGCCACCGTCATCGACTGTTTCTCCCGCCGGCTGGCCGGCTTCGCGATCGCCGATCACATGCGTACTTCCCTGGTCCAGGACGCCCTGGTGATGGCCAAGGGTCAGCGCGGAAGTCTCGACGACGCAATTTTTCACTCGGACCATGGCAGTGTCTACACTTCCCATGCGTTCCAGGAGACGTGCAGAACGCTGGGGATCCGGCAGTCGATGGGCGCGATCGGCAGCAGCGCTGATAATGCCCTGGCGGAGTCCTTCAACGCCGCGTTGAAGCGTGAGGTCCTCCAGGACGCGAAGACGTTTGCCAATCAGTTGCAGTGCCGGCGAGATGTTTTCCGCTGGTGTACCCGCTACAACACCACGCGTCGGCATTCCTGGTGCGGGTATCTCGCTCCAGCAGTGTTTGAAGAGCAATGTCCTGTTACGCTGAGATCTGCTTCCTGATCACATCCCCCGTGTCTACTTTCCGGGGGTCGGGCCCCATCTGGACGGGGTGCGCATCCTCGGGGTGGATGAGCATGTCTGGAAGCACACCCGAAAGCCAGGTCAGCCATCCAGTCTGGTGACCATCCTCGTCGACCTCACACCCCTGGTCGACGGCCGTGGCCCTGCCCGACTGCTGGACATGCGCCCCGGCCGCAGTGCACAGGTGCTGCGCACCTGGCTGCAGGAACGCGACCCTGGCTTCCGGGAGCAGGTGCAGGTGGTGACCATGGACGGCTTCACCGGTTACGCCACCGCAGTCGATGAGGTGTTGCCGCAGGCGAGGAAGGTCATGGACCCCTTCCACGTGGTGCATCTGGCAGCCGACAAACTCACCCACTGCCGGCAGCGGCTCCAACGGGAGACCTCCGGGCGGCGTGGGCGCAAGGACGATCCGTTGTACAAGCACCGTCGCACGCTGTTGACCAGGACGAACTACCTCACCGAGCGGCAGAAACAACGCCTCGACCTGCTGTGGGCCACCGACGATGAGTACGTGGCACTCGAGGTCACCTGGATGTTCTACCAGGACATGATTGCGGCTTACGGGCATCCGCAGAAGTCGGAGGGCAAGAAGCTCATGAGCAGGGTGATCAACAGCATTCGTAAGGGCCTACCGAAGGGGCTGGAAGAGCTCGCGCAACTGGGTCGGACATTGTGGCGTCGGCGTGAGGATGTCCTGGCGTACTTCGATATCGGGGCGTCCAACGGTCCGGTCGAGGCGATCAACGGCCGGCTCGAGCACCTACGCGGCATCGCCCTGGGTTTCCGGAACCTCGACCACTACATCTTGCGGTCCCTGATTCACTCTGGGCAGCTGCAGGCCAGGATCAACGCACTCTAAATCGTGAAGAGCCCATTTACCTAGGGCGTCAGAGTCCACCCGGTACATTCTGGGTGCTCGGGTGCCGTGTTTGGTGGTGAGATACGCAGCAGCGAAATCACGGCCCCGGCTGCCGTGCAGCACCTTGCGGCCCAGGTGGGCAAGCAGGGCCTCTCGGTCGAGACCACTGGCCGGGGTATCATCCAGGCCACCGTAAAGATCAGTGCTCTGGGTGTGTCTGGTTGTGCCAGGCACGGTGTTATTGACTAGACTCATAGCCATGCTTTCCCCGGCAATTGACGTACCGGTGTAAAGCGCTTAACACTTAGTTGGTAGCTAGGTGCTAAGCGAAACAAGGAATGCCCATCAGTGTCCAGCTGGTGGGCATTCGCCATTTTTCAGTTCTTTTCCCGCACTGTATCAGCACATAATAGTCTCTGATCGCGCGACACGTTCCTACTGCTCAAAACATCTTTTTATTAAAAAATACCTTGCGATTATGAATTAATAACGTTAAAACCTTCTATCAGAATAACGTTTGGGTCTGCTGCACGATCAGGTGACAACCGAGCAGCCTAATCAGATGGTTGGGCTGGAAGGATGTACACCGTGACCAAGCCCTATCCCAAAGAGTTCCGCGATGACGTTGTCCGTGTCGCACGGAATCGTGAGCCCGGTGTCGAGCTCTCCCAGATCGCCAAGGACTTCGGGGTCCACTTCACTACCCTGTACTCGTGGCTGAAGAAGGCTGACCTCGAGGACGGTGAAGTGTTGGGCTCGACTCAGGTTCAGTCGGCTGAACTGCGCGACGCCAGGAAGAGGATCCGTCTCTTGGAGCAGGAGAACGAGGTCCTCCGCCGTGCCGCGGCGTATCTCTCGCAGGCCAATCTGCCGGGAAAATGATGTACCCGCTCGTTCGTGAGTTGGCCGTGGACGGTGTCCCCGTCACGGTGACGTGTCGGGTGCTCAATCTTGCTCGCCAGCCCTACTACCGGTGGCTGGCGGACCCGATCACCGATGCAGAGCTGAATGAGGCTTACCGTGCCAATGCCTTGTTCGACGCCCACCGGGATGATCCCGAGTTCGGCTACCGCTATTTGGTGGATGAGGCCCGCGATCTCGGTCAACCGATGGCAGCGCGCACTGCGTGGCGGATCTGCTCAGACAACCGCTGGTGGTCGGTGTTCGGGAAGAAACGCGGCAAGAACGGTAAGAAGCCCGGCCCACCGGTCCACGATGACCTCTGCGCCGTCACCGATGAGGAGGGCAGAACCCGGCACGAGTTCAAGGCCGATGGCGCGAACGAATTGTGGATCGGCGATATCACCGAGCACTGGACCAATGAGGGCAAGCTCTACCTCTGTGCGTTCAAGGATGTCTACTCCAACCGGATCGTGGGGTACTCGATCGATTCGCGGATGAAGTCCCGCCTAGCCGTGGCTGCCCTCAACAACGCGGTCGCCCGCCGCGGCGACGTGGCCGGCTGCGTGGTCCACACCGACCGCGGGTCTCAGTTCCGTAGCCGGAAATTCGTGCGCGCTCTGGGCATTCACGACATGACCGGATCCATGGGCCGCGTCGGTGCGTGCGGGGACAACGCAGCCATGGAGAGCTTCTTCGCACTCCTGCAGAAGAACGTCCTCGACCGCCGCGCATGGGCCAGCCGAGAAGAGCTCCGGATCGCCATCGTTACCTGGATCGAGAGGACCTACCACCGACGCCGCAGACAGGACCGCCTAGGCCGCTTGACCCCGATCGAGTTCGAGACAATCATGACCACACCAGCCGATCAGGCTGCGTGACTAACCACTGTCACCTGATCGTGCAGCAGACCCAGGTATAGTCAAATTCTGACGAATTTAAATATATCTTTAGGAGTGTCATGTCAACTAATTCTGGCGAGTCACACGTGCCTAACTTCGCGATCTCTGATCACGCGGAAAGGGCAATTTTTGGGCTCGAACCGGCACCCGAGGAACGCACGCTCGTAGATATCCTTACAGCCACTATTAATGCCCATCCAGACATTGCTGCCATTGAGGCTGAAAACGGAATCATTACTTATGGCGAGCTACTTGACGTACTAAATGCTCAGGTTGAACGCCTGCAAGAGCATGGCGTTGGCACTGGCTCGCGTGTGGGTATTCGTGTTCCTTCAGGAACCACGGACCTTTACGTGGCTATTTTGGCCACCATTTATGCGGGTGCCGCTTATGTCCCAGTCGATTGGGATGAACTGGATACCCGCGCGGATACCGTGTGGGAAGAAGCCAATGTGGATGCGGTCTTTGGCAAGGACTTGTCCATTACTCATCCACGTCATATCCCTGAATTTGAAGAGTCCAACAAGGCGCCTTTGTCTTTGGATAATGAGGCTTGGATAATCTTTACTTCCGGTTCCACCGGCAAGCCTAAGGGCGTGGCCATTAGCCACCGCAGTGCGGCGGCGCTGGTTGATTCAGAGCGCTTGACCTATTTGGCCGATAACCCACTACGCCCAAATGATCGTGTGATGGCCGGCTTGTCCGTTGCTTTTGACGCATCTTGTGAAGAGATGTGGCTGGCATGGGCAGGCGGCGCAACCTTGGTTGCGGCATCCCGTGATACCGTGCGTTCCGGTGACGTGCTGGGACGTTGGATTGTGGACCAGCGCATTACTGCCGTGTCCACTGTTCCAACGCTTGCTGCCATGTGGGATGTGAATTCTCTTAATGCCGTGCGTTTGCTGATCTTTGGCGGTGAGGCATGCCCACCGGCGCTGGCTGCACGCCTGCAAAGGCCAGGGCGCGAAGTGTGGAACACCTATGGCCCTACTGAAGCTACGGTTATTGGTTCCGCCGAGTTGATGGATGGTTCTGCCCCCATCCGTATTGGCCGCCCAATCCCAGGCTGGTTGCTTGCTGTTGTTGATGAGAATGAGCAGCCGGTGAAGTGGGGTGAGACCGGCCAGCTGATCATCGCGGGTGTGGGCTTGGGACGCTACCTTGATCCGGAAAAGGACGCAGAGAAGTACGCGCCTTTGGAATCCCTTGGCTTAGACCGTGCTTACCGTACTGGTGACTTGGTGGTTGCGGATAAAAAGGGTCTTATCTTTGAGGGCCGTGCGGATGACCAGGTCAAGATTGGTGGTCGCCGTCTGGAGCTGGGCGAGGTAGATGAGTACCTCAACTCAGCACCCGGTGTGCATGCTGCGGCGGCAGCTGTGCAAAAGACCCAGGGTGGCAACAGCATTCTGGTTGGCTATGTCTCTGGTGATGACACCATTGATTTGGCAGATGTTCGCGCCATTATGAAGAAGAACCTGCCGGATGGCATTGTTCCGCAGTTGACCATTTTGGACACCATGCCGATGAAGACTTCCGGCAAGGTGGACCGTAAGGCTTTGCCGTGGCCATTGGAAGGTGCAGATGAAGAAGCACTGGAGGGTCTGACTGATGCCCAGCAGGAAATGGCGCAGCTGTGGATTGAGCAGATTGGTAGTGTCCCGCTGACGCCGGATTCTTAACTTCTTCGAGATCGGCGGCAGTTCTGTTGCGATTGCACAGCTTGCCGCACGTATCCGTGAGGATTATCCATCGGCAGAAATTGCGGAGCTTTATGCCAATCCGAAGCTCAATGACATGGCCAGATATCTGTCCACCTTGATTCTGCTTCGGAGACCCGCAGTGAGTCGGCGAAGATTCCCAAGATGGCTGGTGTATTCCAGTTCGTATTCGTGTGCCTGCTCTATCTCATTAACACCATTCGTTATGTACTAGGCGCGTTGATTGCGGTCTGGGGTTTGGGCACACTTTTCGATGCCGGATGGGTACCAGGTATTCCAGGTTGGCCGTTGCTGATTGGCTGGATTATCTTCTACTCTCTACCGGGCAAGGCAGTCATTGCCGCCAGTGGCGCACGTTTACTAACCGCCGGTATGAAGCCGGGTATTTACAAGCGCGGTAGTTGGACGCATCTGCGCATGTGGGCAGCGGGACGGCTGTTGACCTTCATGCAAATTGATAATCTCTATGGCTCGCCCATGGCGCCAACGATTCACCGCATGTTTGGCAACAAGGTGGCAAAGACCGCAAATGTGTCCTCTGAGCCGTCGGTTACTGGTTTGGCCACCATTGGTGAACACGCTGTGGTGGAACAAGATGTGGATGTTCAGGGTTACTGGATTGATGGTGACACTGTCTTGATTGGCACCGTCACCATTGATGACCGGGCACGCGTGGGAATGCGTACCTTTATTAATCCAAACAGCCATATTGAACGCACCGCTGAGGTCTTGGCAGGCTCTACTGTTTCTGGCACCATCCCCGCTGGTGAAACCTGGGGCGGCTCGCCTATCACGAAACGCGGCGTTGCTGGTGAATCCTGGCCAAGTTGTACCCCACAGGAAATTGGCGCGGGTACTCTTACAGGATTGGAAAAGCCACTCAACGGCTTGATTGAACGACTGTTGTATAACGGTGGCTTGTTGGTCGTGCGTTTCTTGCAGATTGTCAGCATGAGCCCTGGCTTCGTGCTGGTCTACCCACAGGTAGCATCCATTGAGGTTTATGAAGAAGTCTTCCCACGCCTGCTGTTGTGGATCTCCGGCCTTCACTATCCTTATGGCCGCGACCTGGCTTGCTGGTGTGGCAGTGGTCATCCGCTTGTTGTCTGTAATGATCTCGCCCGGGCTTCTATTCTTCACACAGCGCTGTCGCCGCAGCAGTATGGCTTACCCACGTCATCATGCAGCGCACGTTAATTTCTACATACCCGATCTATGCTTCTGGTTTCACTCCAGCGTGGCTGCGTCTGCTTGGCGCGCGAATTGGCAAGAACGTGGAAATCTCCACTGTTGAAACCATTCCGCACTTGACCTGGATTCGTGACAACAGCTTCCTGGCTGACCACTCCTCAGCATCTACCACCCGCCATAGCTCCCACTGGGTTCATATCGGAACCACCGTTATTGGTGAGCGCAGCTTTGTGGGCAACTCCGGCATTGTCGGGCCAGACCAAGACGTGCCAGATGATTCCCTAATTGCAGTGCTGTCAACCAATCCGGGCCAGGTTGATGCTGGTTCTTCCTGGTTGGGCCAAAATCCACACCAGATTCCGCGTCGTGTGGTGGATAGTGATTCCACGGCAACCTATGAGCCAACCCGCAAGCTCCGAATTCTGCGCGGCATTGTGGAATGCTGCCGCATTATCCCGCAGATGTTTTCCAACCTGCTTGACCTGCTGACCATCTGGGTGTTGACCATCATCTACATGCAGTTCTGGTTCTCCGATCTCTCCCAGGCGGAGGCTCTGGCATGGACTTCCCTGTTGGCGTGGCCAGTTCTGCTGGTCTCCGGCACCATCGCCGCCATCATCCCGATTGTGACCAAGTGGCTGTTGGTAGGACGTTTCCGCGTTCAAGATCGCCCGCTGTTCTCCAGCTTTGTCTGGCGTGGTGAGCTCATTGACGTCTTCGTGGAATCACTCGCCATCCCGGGCATTATCCGAATGAGCCTTGGTTCTCCAATCTTCAACCTGTGGAATCGACTCCTCGGCGTTCGGATTGGCAAGAACGTCTGGTGTGAGACCTGGTGGCTGCCAGAGTTTGACTTAGTAACGCTTGAAAACGGTGCGAGCGTCAACCGCGGCACCGTAGTTCAGACTCACCTGTTCCAGGACCGCGTGATGTCTATGGAGCCAGTGACATTGGAAGACTCCGCCACTCTTGGACCAAACAGCTTCACTCTTCCAGGCAGTTCAATTGGCCAGCGCGCCACCATCGGTCCGGGCTCGCTTATTCAACGCCATGAGATTGTGCCGGCAGATACCTGCTGGCAGGGCAATCCCGCGCAGTACATTCCAGTATCCAGCGCCGGATTCCCACGCGACAGCGTCCACGATGAAAACCACGGTGACGCACAAACCTTAAATCACAATGCCGCTTCCGATTCAGTAGTGGCAGATGAAGCAGACAACACACAGCAGACGCTGGTGTCCGCTTCGAAATCCAAATAGAGCGAGGATGGCATGACACATCGACCCACTACCTCCAAACGTCCTGACCCTGATTTTGCAACTATGGACAGCACGACCTCAACGGATGCTGTTTCTACGAACATCGCTTCAGCCCGTCCGGTGCCGGGGCGTTCCGGAGCCCGTAAAGTCTGGACTGGTCGCTACGATCATGGCGATCCTGTCTACCTTGATCCAAGCTCGCAGGATCCGAAGCCTGGTGATCAAAAGCAGCTCAAGCACTCGCGCATTACTGGCTTAGACGTCGCACGCGGCGTTGCACTCATTGGCATGGTTGCGGTGCACACGCTGCCATCGAAAGATCCCGATGGCACAATGAGCGTCGCTTTTTGGCTCACTGCTGGTAACGCTGCGGCGCTGTTTGCCACCCTCGCAGGCGTCGGACTTGCGTTCATTTCTGGCGGACAAAATCGTGCCTCGGGCCTGAAGCTGCGTATTGCTCGCAAGCGTTTGTTCATCCGCTCGCTGCTGATCTTCTTGCTTGGTGTCACGATCAACCAAGTATTTGGCCCCGTGGTATTCAACATCTTGCCGTTCTACGGCCTGTTGTTCTTAGTTGCAGTCTTCTTCATTGGCATGCGCTTGCGCTGGCTTGTGGTATCCGCTGGTATCACCATCACCGTCATGCCAATTTTCGTCTTTGTGTTCAATCACAACAGTGATCTCTGAGCAGCTGGGTAATGTGACCTTTCAAGACTTGATTCAAACGCCGCTGGAATCCATCAGCACTCTGCTAATTACAGGTGCTTACCCGGTGGCAACGTGGTTCTTCTACATCCTGGTGGGCATGATTATTGGCCGCTTGCAGCTCAAGCTTATGGCTACCCAGGCATACTTGCCGTTCTTCGGATTCGTCACGGCGTTGGGTACGTGGATCATCTCCTACGTTGGTATTTGGTTCGCTGGCGGTTGGGAAGCAATGGTTGCAGCAGAGCCACAGTTGAGCACCGACGAAGTGGAACAGTTCATTGTCTTTGGTGCTGAATTTGATTACCTGCCAACCAACACTTGGGCGTGGGGTCTGCTCATGGCTCCGCACGCGAACACTGCTTTGTCTATACTTCACTCCGCTGGCGTGGCCGTCTTCGTATTGGGCCTGTGTCTATTGCTGTGCCGCTTCATCCCGCACCAGATCTCCCCACTTGCGTTGGTTGGTTCCATGACACTGACCCTTTATGTCGGCCACCAGCTGTATGTGACTTACAACACAACCTCCGAATCATCGATGCTGCATTTCATAACTCAGCTCGCTTTCGGGGTTACCCTCGCTTATGTTTGGACGCGCTTCACGCGCCAGGGACCTTTAGAATGGCTCGTTGCCAAGATTTCTAAGGGAGGTGACGCATTATTAGAATCCAGAGCGTCACGCCGGGAGCTCGTCGAGTCATCGGAGCAGGTCAGCGTAAACGGACCAACCGATTGATCGCACTTCTGGCTATCGTAGTTGTAGTCATTTTTTGCCTGATTGTCATCAGTTTGGTGGCAGTCAGGTTTGCCGGTGCACGGGCGGATTGTTTCGAGTGGCAAGACGCTGCTTTTGAGATGTCATCCGGCCCGGAGACGAAAAAGATTGTCGCACCGGCCTTAGATACCATCACGGAAGACACCTTGATGGATCAGATGTTTAAGGATTCCCGCGGAACCGAATCTTCCTATCACGTGTTCAATCACGGAATTGATGCGGATAAACCCGTCGGCGTGCTCATTCACTTGCATGGTGATGGCGGCGGTGAATATGACTCGCCCCAAGGATTTGCTACGTGCGCGGCAGCGCTGGCTGCTGAGCACAACATGATTACTGTTGTGCCGCGGACTCCGGATACCGAAAATGACACCTGGTGGCAGGACATGAATACCAACCAGCGATGGTTGGATGAACTCACCGCCAAGGTGGTTAATGACTTCAATATTGACCGCAATCGGATCTGGTGGTCTGGCTATTCTGGCGGCGCGGAGTTCTTGAGCTATTCCATGCTTCATAACAGCCCGAATTTGGTCACCGGCGGCGCAGTTATGATGGCCGGTGGCGGCGCCCCGACGTGGGTGAATAAGAAGTTCAATCAAGATTATCTTGCCAATACCCCACTGTATTGGGTGGTTGGTGAACGCGACGATGGATCTACTTCTATTGACGGTTTTGATGCGCTGAGCGCGGCACGTAAGGGCTCCGACTGGTACCGCGATCAGGGCTTTAATCAGGCCACGCTCAATGTCATTCAAAACCATGATCACTACAGCTTGCCCACCATCGACGTCTTGCAGGTGGGGTTACCCGCAAATCGTGGACAGTTAGTTAAGCAACATTTTCCAGGACAGTGACATCTGCCTGATGGTATGCATTCTCGAAATCAACCGGGCTTTGATACCCAATCGATGAGGGGGCTGGGGAAGATCTCTACGGAAATTCACGCTAAGGACGTTCTGGTTTTGATTCCGTCATGGGCGGTGGAATTTTGTGGATCTAAGTGGCGGCCTCACCGGCGCGTTTGATGGCGCGGTAGACGGTGGATCGGGCTACGCCGAAAAGCTCGGCAATTTCAACAGTCGTGTGCGTTCCTGCCTGGTGAACGGAAACCAAATGTGCCTCTTGCTTCTTGGAGAGCTTGGGCTGCTTTCCGCGCAACTTCCCCTTTGCTTTAGCGACAGCCATCCCCTCACGGGTTCGTGCTCGGATCAAGTCTGCCTCGAATTCGGCAACCATGGCCAGAACATTGAACAGGAGCCTGCCCACGGTCGGGTCTGCTGCACGATCAGGTGACAGTGGTTAGTCACGCAGCCTGATCGGCTGGTGTGGTCATGATTGTCTCGAACTCGATCGGGGTCAAGCGGCCTAGGCGGTCCTGTCTGCGGCGTCGGTGGTAGGTCCTCTCGATCCAGGTAACGATGGCGATCCGGAGCTCTTCTCGGCTGGCCCATGCGCGGCGGTCGAGGACGTTCTTCTGCAGGAGTGCGAAGAAGCTCTCCATGGCTGCGTTGTCCCCGCACGCACCGACGCGGCCCATGGATCCGGTCATGTCGTGAATGCCCAGAGCGCGCACGAATTTCCGGCTACGGAACTGAGACCCGCGGTCGGTGTGGACCACGCAGCCGGCCACGTCACCGTGACGGGGACACCGTCCACGGCCAACTCACGAACGAGCGGGTACATCATTTTCCCGGCAGATTGGCCTGCGAGAGATACGCCGCGGCACGGCGGAGGACCTCGTTCTCCTGCTCCAAGAGACGGATCCTCTTCTTGGCGTCGCGCAGTTCAGCCGACTGAACCTGAGTCGAGCCCAACACTTCACCGTCCTCGAGGTCAGCCTTCTTCAGCCACGAGTACAGGGTAGTGAAGTGGACCCCGAAGTCCTTGGCGATCTGGGAGAGCTCGACACCGGGCTCACGATTCCGTGCGACACGGACAACGTCATCGCGGAACTCTTTGGGATAGGGCTTGGTCACGGTGTACATCCTTCCAGCCCAACCATCTGATTAGGCTGCTCGGTTGTCACCTGATCGTGCAGCAGACCCGTATGTGGATGCTACAGACAAGCAATGATGTTCTAACCGGTGATCTGGAGTTGATCGCGGCAACGCTCCTGGAGCAGCTGACTCCACCGGTATCTCCCCAACAGGTGGAGCTACTAGCCGAAGCAATTACCGGTGAAGTATGCGTCTTAACTCATCTCAATCACCAGTAGGCAACCAGTTCTAGAAACCTTGAGATAGGTAACCTTCCTGCCTACCGGCAGGGGAACCGTATATTGCTTATGGCGTTGCACCCTTTTAATCCGAGATGAGCCCGGCTTTTCTAAGCGCAGCCAGATGATAGGCAACGGATCTTTTTGATAGTTCTGTCTCAGCCATGATTTCTTTATGAGTAGGCATCGTTCCTGTTTGAGCGAGCACGTCTGTTACGAACGCAAGAATCCGACCTCGACTCGCGTTTCCTTGTCGCTGCCTGTTCATATTTGCAGCGTGGAGTTTCTTTCGCAGATCATTGGCGTAGTCGCTATTGGGGTCTTTCCAGCGTTCTGCAGCTTTCTTCCCGCCCCGCCTACCCATCGTGGCCAACGCCTTACGCTCCGCACTCGTCGCACGCCCCGTAGCTGTTGAACTGCCATATCCCTCGCCTTTAGACGTCGTGACATAGCCACGTACTCGCCTGGCCATCGTCTGGCGGTCTTTCGGACCTGACCCCTGTTTGGTAGACACCCGACAACCCGGCTTTCTGCCGGGGAGGAAAGGTAACCTGCCACCATGCCGATCAAGACCTACACCGAGGAGTTCCGCCGCGACGCGGTCGCCCTCTACGAGAATTCCCCCGGCGTATCGATCAACGCCCTCGCCGCCGAACTCGGCGTCAACCGCAACACCCTCCAGATCTGGGTCCGCAAATACGGCACCGGAGCCCGCACCAGCAGCTCGGATTCTTCCTCCAGCTCTGACACACCGACCGTGGTGACCGAAGCGGAACGCATCCGCCAGCTGGAACGAGAAGTACGCAGACTCCGGGAGGAACGCGATATTCTGCGCAAGGCCGCGAAATATTTTGCGGAAGAGACGACCTGGTGATCCGCTTCCAGTTCGTTGACGACGCCAAGAACAGCCATTCGGTCAAGCGGTTATGTGAGGTTCTGAAACTCAACCGGTCCTCGTACTACAAATGGAGAAACACCTCCTCCGCCAGGACACAACGCCTGCTCAGCGACGCGATCCTCGGCGCACGGGTCAAGGCCGTGTTCGCCGCAGAACGCGGCTGCTACGGCTCCAAACGCATCACGGCGCAACTCAACGACGACTCGCCCGGCAGCCCGGTCAATCACAAGAAAGTCGCCCGGATCATGCGCTCGTTGCAGCTGGTTGGCTACTCGAAGAAGCGCAAGGTCACCACGACTGTCTCGGATGGGAGGAAGCCGGTGTTTCCGGACCTGGTGGGGAGGAAATTCACCGCCCCGGCACCAAACCAGGTCTACGTCGGCGATATCACGTACCTGCCGATCGCGGACGGGTCGAATATGTACCTCGCCACCGTCATCGACTGTTTCTCCCGCCGGCTGGCCGGCTTCGCGATCGCCGATCACATGCGTACTTCCCTGGTCCAGGACGCCCTGGTGATGGCCAAGGGTCAGCGCGGAAGTCTCGACGACGCAATTTTTCACTCGGACCATGGCAGTGTCTACACTTCCCATGCGTTCCAGGAGACGTGCAGAACGCTGGGGATCCGGCAGTCGATGGGCGCGATCGGCAGCAGCGCTGATAATGCCCTGGCGGAGTCCTTCAACGCCGCGTTGAAGCGTGAGGTCCTCCAGGACGCGAAGACGTTTGCCAATCAGTTGCAGTGCCGGCGAGATGTTTTCCGCTGGTGTACCCGCTACAACACCACGCGTCGGCATTCCTGGTGCGGGTATCTCGCTCCAGCAGTGTTTGAAGAGCAATGTCCTGTTACGCTGAGATCTGCTTCCTGATCACATCCCCCGTGTCTACTTTCCGGGGGTCGGGCCCTTCATCGGCGGCAACTCAGCCTTGCGCCCATCAGCACCAACCTCCTGGGCCACGGTGTAGGCGTGCTCGTAGGCATCGATGATCGCGGCATCGGTCATACGCTGACCAGCCTGACGAAGGCGGTGCCCAGTCTTTAAGGCATGGCGAAACGCGGTCTCATCACGCGCTGCCCGGCCCTCACGGATCCACAACACCCGCACCCCCTGGATCAGCTCCGGGTCGTACTGATCCAAGTGGCCGGCGAGCTCTGCTTCCACATCCTTCGACAGTGCTTTGAAGCGTTCTGCTTCCTCCCGCCTGGCCTTAACCGCCATGATGAGCTCACGGCCGCTGGAAAACTGCTGACGAGGCTTGGCATAGGACTCCTGACCGGTCATCGCACGCACCCCTGATAAGAGATTAGCCAACCGGTACACACGGTGATGCTGGCGATACCACCGATAGGCAGTGGGGGAATCGCCGGTATAAAACGGTGACCGGCTGAAACGATGGGAAAAATGACTGTCATGACCTAACCATTGTCCCAGGTCATGGGTCGCTGCTGCCAGTAGCGTCATCGCCCTAGATTGCCCACTGGCATCGGCATAGACCGGATCAATCAGCCAAATGGCCTGGCATTTACCGTTCACCGGGTTGATCCCTACCCAGGCAGGTCCTAGGTAATGGGCAATGAGCTGGGAGAACTTCTCCTTGACCTGATTATTCAAGCTCACCGGGTGTCCACCGGCATCGCCTGGAAGATCAATATCGACCACCAGGACAGAGGCATATTGCTTGTTGGTTAATTGGACGTATTCGCATTTACCGGCTCTTCACGATTTAGAGTGCGTTGATCCTGGCCTGCAGCTGCCCAGAGTGAATCAGGGACCGCAAGATGTAGTGGTCGAGGTTCCGGAAACCCAGGGCGATGCCGCGTAGGTGCTCGAGCCGGCCGTTGATCGCCTCGACCGGACCGTTGGACGCCCCGATATCGAAGTACGCCAGGACATCCTCACGCCGACGCCACAATGTCCGACCCAGTTGCGCGAGCTCTTCCAGCCCCTTCGGTAGGCCCTTACGAATGCTGTTGATCACCCTGCTCATGAGCTTCTTGCCCTCCGACTTCTGCGGATGCCCGTAAGCCGCAATCATGTCCTGGTAGAACATCCAGGTGACCTCGAGTGCCACGTACTCATCGTCGGTGGCCCACAGCAGGTCGAGGCGTTGTTTCTGCCGCTCGGTGAGGTAGTTCGTCCTGGTCAACAGCGTGCGACGGTGCTTGTACAACGGATCGTCCTTGCGCCCACGCCGCCCGGAGGTCTCCCGTTGGAGCCGCTGCCGGCAGTGGGTGAGTTTGTCGGCTGCCAGATGCACCACGTGGAAGGGGTCCATCACCTTGGTGGCCTGCGGCAACACCTCATCGACTGCGGTGGCGTAACCGGTGAAGCCGTCCATGGTCACCACCTGCACCTGCTTCCGGAAGCCAGGGTCGCGTTCCTGCAGCCAGGTGCGCAGCACCTGTGCACTGCGGCCGGGGCGGATATCCGGGCCCGACCCCCGGAAAGTAGACACGGGGGATGTGATCAGGAAGCAGATCTCAGCGTAACAGGACATTGCTCCTCAAACACTGCTGGAGCGAGATACCCGCACCAGGAATGCCGACGCGTGGTGTTGTAGCGGGTACACCAGCGGAAAACAACTCGCCGGCACTGCAACTGATTGGCAAACGTCTTTGCGTCCTGGAGGACCTCACGCTTCAACGCGGCGTTGAAGGACTCCGCCAGGGCGTTATCAGCGCTGCTGCCGATCGCGCCCATCGACTGCCGGATCCCCAGCTGCGTACACGTGTCCTGGAACGCATGGGAAGTGTAGACACTGCCATGGTCCGAGTGAAAAATTGCGTCGTCGAGACTTCCGCGCTGGCCCTTGGCCATCACCAGGGCGTCCTGGACCAGGGAAGAACGCATGTGATCGGCAATCGCGAAGCCGACCAGCCGGCGGGAGAAACAGTCGATGACCGTGGCCAGGTACATATTCGACCCGTCCGCGATCGGCAGGTACGTGATATCGCCGACGTAGACCTGGTTCGGTGCCGGGGCGGTGAACCTCCGGCCGACGAGATCCGGAAACACCGGCTTCCTCCCATCCGAGACAGTCGTGGTGACCTTGCGTTTCTTGGAGTAGCCAACCAGTTGCAACGAGCGCATGATCCGGGCGACTTTCTTGTGATTGACCGGACTGCCGGGCGAGTCGTCGTTGAGTTGCGCCGTGATGCGTTTGGAGCCGTAGCAGCCGCGTTCTGCGGCGAACACGGCCTTGACCCGTGCGCCGAGGATCGCGTCGCTGAGCAGGCGTTGTGTCCTGGCGGAGGAGGTGTTTCTCCATTTGTAATACGAGGACCGGTTGAGTTTCAGAACCTCACATAACCGCTTGACCGAATGGCTGTTCTTGGCGTCGTCAACGAACTGGAAGCGGATCACCAGGTCGTCTCTTCCGCAAAATATTTCGCGGCCTTGCGCAGGATGTCGCGCTCTTCCTTCAGTCGGGCGTTTTCCCGTTCCAGCTGGCGGATACGTTCGGCATCGGTCACCGATGTCGGGGTCTGCGAGGCGGCCTCGGTGCTGGTGGTGGTGCGGGCGCCGGTGCCGTATTTGCGGACCCAGATCTGGAGGGTGTTGCGGTTGACGCCGAGTTCGGTGGCGAGGGCGTTGATCGATACGCCGGGGGAATTCTCGTAGAGGGCGACCGCGTCGTGGCGGAATTCCTCGGTGTAGGTCTTGCTGGGCATGGTGGCAGGTTACCTTTCTTCCCCGGCAGAAAGCCGGGTTGTCGGGTGTCTACCAAACAGGGGTCAGGTCCTCCAGCAGTCGGGCAGGGCCACGGCCGTCGACCAGGGGTGTGAGGTCGACGAGGATGGTCACCAGACTGGATGGCTGACCTGGCTTTCGGGTGTGCTTCCATACGTGCTCATCCACCCCGAGGATCCGGACGCCGTCCAGGTGGGAGGGGTTGTCGTAGACAAGCTTGCGGCAGGCCTCGAGGGCGACCTGATTGACCAGCTCCCAGCCGATGCCCAGTGCCTTGGCGGTGGCAGACACGCTCATCCGGTCTATCGCCAGGCGCTGGAGGATCCAGCGGGTCACCCGGTGGGTGAGTTTCGCTCCGTCATCGGCGCAGCTGAGTGTGGCCTGGAAGATCTTCCTGCCACAGAAGGCATTCGTACAGGTGAAGCGGGGCACGCGGACGTGCAGACGGGTCGGGAACCCGACCACCGGCAGATCGACGAGACGGCGAAGGACGTGGTCGCGAAGCTTCCCGGGTCGGGAACATTCAGGACAGGCGTTGCTCACGGCCACCGGTGTGGCGTCAATGACGGTGATGTTTCCGGCGTCGGCGGCACCGGTGATCGTCAGGCCGATTTCCGCGGTACGGCAGATGGTGTCGGCAACGAGGTTGCCAGTAGTAGGCTGCACAGTAGGGTCCTGGTTCGGTTGGATGGAAGCGTCGTAACTCTCATCTTGTACCGGCCAGGACCCCTACATGTTGTGCCACCCCGAACCCCACCCCGCGGTCAGCTACGCACTCCGAAACGCGAAGAGCCAGTAATCACATGTCCCCGATACGGGATCGCATTGCTCAATGTACTGTTCCTCGATGAGCCGGTCACCGAAACAACTGGGGCAGCACCGTCTCTTACTTGTCGGCATGGTAAAGTGCCAGAGTTTCGAGATGGTGCTTTATCGACAGCTTTTTAACGTACCCCAAACCCGGAAAATGCCGGCGATCAAAAAGGGCAATAAACTCCTCCACTGCGTCAGTTCTTACTATTGGAGTACCTGACCCCTTTACTTCGGCAACCAACTTGCCCAGGGCCTGCTGGAATTTTCCAGCAGGGTCAACAGGCGTGTCATTGGAATCAGAGACGAAGTGACGCACAAACATCGCATCTTCTTGCTCAGGGTCAATGAAAGTCAAATGAATGGCTACAGCATACGCTGGGCCACCGCCTTCAGAATAGTGATCTCCAATCGTCAAGAAATCCCCATACCCGTCAGCCTCATAGTCTTCGTAAGTGGCATGAATGTCCGAGAACCGGTCGAGCTTGCCGTAATCCGCGTTCTTTTTCCGCTCGAAACCATCGACGACAAGTATGCGGGTTTTGTCCCTAAACGCACGCAAGTAAAGACTGTTCTTTATGTCAAGGAAAACATGCGTAAACTCAATACCATCATACCTATTTGAGGAAAGTTCAGTAGCAATACGGTTTCCCTCCAGGAATCCCGCGTGCACTAAAGTAGCCTTTTCGGCGGCGAGCCCCTTTAGCGCCTCATCCACTAGTTTAGTAGCCTGCTCAAGTGTCATTTCGCTTGAGAGCAGAATCGCAGGGCAGACGAATTCGTTAGCCTTGAAATTATCTACTAGATACTTGAGTACCGAACCCTCCTCATCTCTGTGGTCACCGTGTCGAGGGTTAACTACTACGCTCGCTACAGCTTTCTCCACCACTAGAGCATTTAGTGCTCTTCCCAACCCAGAGAAGTTCTCCCTGACAGGTTCGATGATGGGTTCAAATCCGGCATTTGCAATGGTCTTTGCCGATTCACGTATTGCCAGTAGCTCGAACTGCTTACCCCTAAAAAACGGATGGTACATTTAATCTCCTATCGCCAGTCGAGCACATCAGAGATGCTCACGTTTGAAGTCTCAATTAGCTTCTTCCTAATAGCGGGATTCTTTCCGGCTTCAAGAAAAGCCGCTCTCAGAGGCTTTGGAACATCACGAATCCAATCCTGACTATCTGCGCTAGATCTACTCTCTTTAAGTACTTTAGTAAATGCTTGTTGCACTTCTATCGGGCTCAAGGGTTCGAAGCATTCACGAAGAGTAGCCCACCGTTCGGTGTTTGGCACCTCAGGAAAAGATACCCCCAACTGCTGCAGCACTTCCACAGCTTCAGCTACTCTTAGCGTTGAGAGCATCATCAGAGGAGATGTCCGTTCGGGCACATTCTGGGCCTCTCGAACTACCCGGAGACTAAATCGGGACGAGAGGACGATGACGCCGACATCACTTGGAGCTATCGAGAGGATAGCTTCTGCCTGCTCAGGATTTGTAACAACGTTAACTACAGCAAAGGTCTCTCGGTAATCTTGAAGTTGACTGGGCAGTCTTTTTAGAGAGTCTCTTTCAGACTTAATCTCATACGCGGTAGATACTCCGTTAAGGACGACCAGATCTGCTTTGGACTTCCCGGATCGAACTTCATGCAGAAGAGTACAAGTTTTTAGGCTGTGCTTCCCAAGTACAATCTTCTGAACGATTGCAGACCGATATACATAATCATCTCGGTTGCCCATCTGTTTGAGTAGGGAATAGCTCATGTCGAACGCATCAAACAGGGTCGCGTTCTCGGGAAGTCTGTCTGGGATAGACGACTCACAGAGCAGCCTAGCGAGCAGCGGGGAGCTTCCCCTTTTGCCAAGTTCCTTGACGACCGCAGGCGAGAAGACCCTCGAAAGGGTAGCCAGCTCGCCCCTACTCGTTTCAATCACCTTGGCTCCTCATCTGGCATGTTCTTCGTCAATCTTAGTCCGCCCGTAGCTTGTATTGAGGGATACCACGATCATGCTGGTAATCCGGATCTCTACAGGTAGACCCACACCAGCGAGATGGTCACGATCGCCCCCACCAGGTAGTTCAGCCAGAGGAATACGCGCCATGCGCTGTTGACGTCTTCGCAGGTGTCGTCGGTGATGTTCCAGAAGCGCAGGGTGTTGGCCACATAACCCAGGCCGGCGATGCCGACGATCCAGGCCGGGGAGGGCATGGCGAACATCAGCCCGGCGGCGACGAGGTAGGCACCGGCCGCCAGACGGGTCACCAGGCGCGCGCCCAGGGCCGTCGCGATGGAGCTCAGGCCACCTTCACGGTCGGCCTTGACGTCCTGCACCGCGCCGAGGGCGTGGCTGGCCATGCCCCAGAGGAAGAAGGCTCCGGCGGCGAGCCAGAAGTACACGGGCAGCTCCCCTGCCCGGATCGTGGCGCCGACGAGTGCGGGGGTGACAAAGTGCGCGGATGAGGTGACGGAGTCAAGGACGGGGCGTTCCTTGAAGCGCATGGGCGGGGCCGAGTAGGCGACGACGGCGGCCATCGCCACGGTCAGCCACACCGCGGACTGCCAGGTGCCGGCGGCGTACATCGCCACGAGGAAGGGCACGGTGGTGAGCACGGACGCCCACAGCAGCGGCTTGTGCATGGTCTTCGGCAGGACGGCACCTTCGACGCCACCCTTGCGGGGGTTGCGGATGTCGGACTCGTAGTCGAAGACGTCGTTGATGCCGTACATGGCGATGTTGTACGGGATGAGGAAGAACAGCACGCCGGCCCAGAACAGCCAGTCCAGTCCCCCGCCGGCCAGCAGGTAGGCCAGGCCGTAGGGGAAGGCGGTGTTGACCCAGCTGATGGGTCGGGAGGCGGCGAGGATGCCACGGATCATGCTCATCGCTTCACCCCTCTCCCCCGCCACACGGCGGGAATGATGAGAGCGGCGACCAGGGGGTAGAAGAGGTCCTCGATGGGGACCAGGCCGATGTCGAGCCCCAGGCGCTGTTCGTCGCCGTAGCCGACGAGTTCGGCCCAGATCATGAGGTTGTCGAAGATGATCGTGAGCACGAGCAGGATCACCGCGACGATGGCGGTGACGGCGAGCTGGCGGAGCATGGCGTTGCGGTGCCGGTACGCCAGGAGGGCGGCGAAGAGCAGGAACGGGATGCTGATGAGGGCGTAGGTCATGGGCGCACCGTGCGGGAGGAGGGGGCGCTAATAAGCAGCATTCGTGCCGCCGAGGTGAGGTTGAGGGTGAGGTAGGTGAGGAAGAACAGGAAGATGGGCTCCTCCAGGGGCATCTCGGGGGCGAGTTCGATGCCCGTCATGTAGCCGGAGGCGCCGCGGTAGAAGGAGCCGGTGATGATGCCGAGCGCGTCCCACGCGAGGAAGAGCGCGAGCATGCACACGCTGATGAGTCCGGCGCGGCGGGCGTCGTGGAAGAAGGTGAGTTTCCAGCGCCAGTCACACAGCACCATGCAGCCGATGGTGACCAGGAGGATGGTCAGGTACGCGAAGGTCATGCGCCCACCTCCGGCAGGGCGCCCGGGGAGGTGTCGCCGCGCAGGCGCTTGATCACGTTCTCCGCGGAGATGAGGCACATGGGGACGCCGACGCCGGGGACGGTCGTGGCGCCCGCGTAGTAGAGGTTGTCCACCTTCCCGGAGATGTTCTTGCCCCGGAAGAACGCGGACTGTTTGAGGGTGTGGGCGGGGCCGATGGAGCCGCCGCGCCAGGCGTTGTAGCGCTCGGCGAAGTCGGCGGGGCCGACGGTGTGGCGGGCGACGATGCGCTCGCGAAGATCGGGGATGTCGGCCCAGGTGGCGATCTGGTCGATGGCGGCGTCGGCGATGGACTCGACGGTGGCGGAGCCTTCGCCGCGGAAGAGCGAGCCGTGGCCGAGCGTCTCGGCCGCCGGGACGGGCACGAGGACGAAGATGTTCTCATGCTCCGGTGGGGCGACACCGTCCTCGGTGGCAGACGGCATGGACACGTAGATCGACTGGGAGGCACCCAGGGGGCGCTCGTCGTGCGGGCCGTCGAAGACGGCGGCGAAGTCGGTGGACCAGTCCTCGCTGAACAGGAGGTTGTGGTGGGCCAGCTGCGGCAGCTGTCCCTTCACGCCGAGCATGACCAGGACGGTGCCGATGCCGGGGTCACGCCTGGCGAAGTACTTCTCCGGGTAGGTCCGCTGCTCGGCGGGCAGGAGGTGGTTCTCGGTGTGGTGGAGGTCCGCGCCGGAGACGACGATGTCGGCCGCGATGTCCTCGACCGCCCCTTCCGGGGTGCGCACACGCACGCCGGTGGCTTTCCCGTTATCGGTGGTGATGGCGGTGACCTCGGTGTCCAGGCGGAACTCCACGCCCTGCTCGAGGGCCAGGCGGTGGAAGGCCTGCACCACGGAAGTGAAGCCGCCGACGGGGTACTTCACGCCCTGGACCAGGTCGGTGTGGCTCATGAGGTGGTACAGCGCCGGGGTGGTCTCCGGGCGGGAGGAGAGGAACACCGCAGGGTAGGTGAGGATCTGGCGCAGGCGGGTGTCGCGGAAGCGTTTGTTCACGAAGTCCTGCAGCGAGCCCGTGAGCAGGCCGGCCAGGCGGCGGGCGCGGGTGCGCACGTCGTGGTGCACGAGGGGCTTCACCGAGGAGAACGTGGTGTAGAGGAAACGGTCGAGGGCGATGTCGTAGGCGTCGGAGGCGCTGTCGAGGTAGTCCTCGAGGGCCTGGCCGGCGCCGGGTTCGATCGACTCGAAGAACGCAACGGCCTCGGCGCGCCCACTGGGAACGTCGACCGGCGCGTGCTTCTCGGGGAACACCCGGTAGGCCGGGGTGAGGTCCACCAGGTCGAGCTGCTCCTCCGAGGATGTGCCCAGCAGGCGGAAGAAGTGGTCGAAGGCCTCGGGCATGAGGTACCACGACGGGCCGGTGTCCCAGCGGAAGCCGGGAAAGTCCTCGACGGTGAGGTCCCCGGCGCGGCCGCCGACGGTGTCGATGCGCTCGATCACCGTCACCCGGTAACCTTCCTTCGCCAGCAGCGCGGAGGTGGCCAGGCCGGCGACGCCTGCGCCGATGACGATGGCCCGCTGGCCGGTCGCGTGCTCATGGGTGGTTCGGCTCATGTCAGTCCAGCTTTCATTCGCGGTGCGGTGGTCACGGCCCGGGCGAGGATGGCGGCCTTGGTGCGGCGCGGCACGCTGACCCGCCGGGTGGTCAGCTCGGCGGCCGGGGTCGCCTCGAGGCGGTCGGTAAGTTCGGCGAAGAGGTAGGTGGCGGCGAGCACGCCGGCCCGGGCGGTCAGGGGCAGAGCACCCATGACAGCTTCGGCGTCGGCGAGATCGACGCGGATGTCGGCGATGAGTCCGGCCTTCTCCTCCTCGGTGAAGGCGGTCGGCTCGACGCCGGGGAAGTAACTGCGGCCGAGGACATCGGAGTCCTCGGCAAGATCACGGAGGAAGTTGATCTTCTGGAACGCCGCTCCCAGGGAGCGGGCGCCGTGGTCCAGGCGGGCCCGTTCGGCATCGGTGACGGGGTGATCGACGAGGAACGCCGACAGGCACATCAGGCCGATGACCTCGGCCGAGCCGTAGACGTAGGTGTCGAAGGAGCTCGGGTCGTAGGTGGACTGCTGCAGGTCGCGGCGCATGGAGGTGAAGAACGCCCGGACGTGCTCGGGGTCGAAGCCGCAGCGCCGGGCCGATCCGGCGTAGGCGTGGAGGACGGGGTCGACGTGGAAGCGGGTGTCGGGGGCGGCGAGGACGGCGTGCTCGTAGGCGTCGAGAAGCTCCCCGCACTCGGCGGTGCTCAGGCCGGCGGCCGCGGCGGTGCCGTCGACGATCTCGTCGGCGATGCGCACCATCGCGTACAGGTTGCGGATGTCCGCCCGCACCCTCGGTGCGAGCAGCCGGGTGGCCAGGGTGAAGCTGGTGGAATAGGAGGTGATGACCTTGTTCGTGGCGGTCACGGACATGTCGTCGAAGCGGCGGAGATAACCGTGGGTGTCAGGCATAGGTGCGCAGCATCCCTTCGATCCGGTCGGTCATGGCCAGCAGCCCGGCGCGGATACCGTCGTCGAGGACGGCATCGGTGATGAGGGTACGCGCCAGGTCGAGATGGGCCTGGCCTTCCCGGACCACGTCGTCGATGATCTCGGTCAGACGCAGCGGGTCAGTCTCCTCACCGTCCATCCGCATGGTCATCAGCGTGGCACGCCCGTGGAGGACGTCCCCACCGGCGAGCTTGCCGGTCTGGTCGGACTCACCGACGGTGCCGGCGATGTCGTCGGCCGCCTGGTAGGCGCGCCCCAGCTCCACGGCGATCGGCCCCATCGGCTCCGGGTCGCGGCCCGCGGCCAGGGCGCCGAGCTTGAGCGGGGCGCCGAAGCTGTAGTCGGAGGTCTTGAGGTCGTTGCTCAGCCGCACGAGCTCGGGCGCGGGATCACCGTCGACGGCGTGCGCGATGTCGAGGATCTCACCGATGATGGTCTGCTGCGCAGCCTCGGT
The DNA here is from genome assembly GCF_030252185.1 of Corynebacterium suedekumii. Lineage (NCBI taxonomy): Bacteria > Bacillati > Actinomycetota > Actinomycetes > Mycobacteriales > Corynebacteriaceae > Corynebacterium > Corynebacterium suedekumii. The sequence continues at coordinate 1,356,690 of NZ_CP126970.1, read as the reverse complement.
GAGGATGCGCAGGGCGGCACGCAGGGTGGCGTCGTCAAGCGTGGAGTCCACGAGGATCTGCACCGCACCGTTGAGCCCCAGGTCCCCCGCCGTGATGCCTATCGACGCCCCGAGATGCCCGTCACCGTAGGCGTCCCGCACCGCCGCATGGATGGTGGGGTGACCCCGGCGGATGTCATCGCGGTCGATGATGTCGTCGTGGATGAGAAACGCGCCGTGCAGCAGGTCCACGCACGCACCGAACACGGTCGCCGCGTGGAGCGCATCACCGTCGACGTCACCGGCGGAGATGTGCACCAGCGTCGAGCGCAGGTGCTTGCCGCCGAGCGCGAACGTGGCGATGCCCTCGTGCGCGTGATCCACCAGCGGGGAGTTCACCGGGGCGAGTCGCCGCGTGCCGGTGAGGTAGTCGTTGAGCAGGGCGAGCGAGGCGTCCACCCGCGCCTGGAGGTTCCCGGTCATGGTGCCAGTGCTTTCTGCACGCGCGGGCCGAGCACGCCGCGGGCCGCCAGGCGACGGTGCGGCGGGTGATGCCGCCACCCGCGGAGGATGGTGTGCATGCCGCGGCGGAACCGGGTGATCATCTGACGGGCCCCGGACAGCGGCCGGGCGTCCATGTCGAGGGTGAGGTCGGGCTGGAACCACACCGTCTCATCGGCGCGCACCTGGAAGGAGATCTGCATGTCCTCGTGGGAGAAGGTGTCGGCGGAGTCAACATCATCCCGGACGGAGCGCCACCAGTCGGCGCGCAGCGAGTAGTTCGTGCCGAACAACGGATGATGCCCCAGCGCCGATCCCACCGAACGGCGGTAGGCGCCCAGGTAGGCGGCGCTGGCCAGGTCACCGCGGCGACCGGGGACCTCGAAACGCGCGACACCGGTGACTCCGACGACCCGGCGGCCGGGCGAGGCGTCCGCGGCGTTCCAGGCCGCGTGGAGCTTCGCGATGTAGTCGTTGGGGGCGTGCACGTCGGCGTCGATACGCGTGAGAACGTCACCCTTCGCGGCGTCGAACCCCGCGCGGGTGGCCCACGTGATCCCCCGGCGCGGTTCCGTCACCAGCCGGACGCCGTGCTTCTCGGCGACCTCGGCGGTGTGATCGGTCGACCCGTTGTCGACGACGATGACCTCATCCGGCAGGACGGTCTGGGCTGCGAGGGATGTGAGGCACCGGTCGAGCAGGTCGGCGTCATCGAGACAGGGGATGACGATGCTGATCAGGCGGCGTGGGACGGACTCGGGGTCGGGCACGGGCGGAACTTTCTCGTCGGGGACGTGGTTCGGTGCAGGGTTATGTGCGGAGCCTAATGTTTACAATCTACGCGAACACGGCCTATGAACGAGATCGCATGTCCCCCCTGGTGTGCCCCCTGCCGGTGCTCTGCTGGTAGCCGGGTTTCTGCCTACGATGGGCGGACATGGAGCTACTCGCACACCTGCTCACCGCCGATCCCGCCAGCCCGAGGTTGACGGTGTACAACGAAACCACCGGCGCCCGCCTCGACTTCTCCGCCCAGACGCTGGACAACTGGGCGTCCAAGGTCGGCAACATGCTGCTCGAGGAACTCGATCTGGAGGAGGGTTCGACCATCCTCATTGACCTGCCCGTCAGCTGGCAGGCAGCCACCATCGTCCTCGGAGCGCTCGCCGCGGGCGTGGACTGGCGGGTCGGTGGAGCCGCGGACGGAACAGATGTGGTGTTCACCTCACCCGCCCAGTTCACCGACTATCAGAGCCTTGAGGGGGTCGACGTCGTACTGGTCACCGACGACCCCTTCGGCCGCGGCGTCGTCGAATCCGGTGACGAACTCCCCGCCGGAGCCATCGACTTCGGCCCCACCGTCCGCTTCTACGGCGACCAGTTCTTCCACCCCGCCCCCGCCCCCGCCCTCCCCGACGTCGTCGCCGCCACCGGTGGCCCCGACCGCGTCCTGTCGACCGGCTGGCACGACGCCGCCTCCCTCCAGTCGGCCGTCCTCGAGCCCCTGGCCGCCGGTGGCTCCGCGGTCATCGTCGCCGGGATGTTCGACGCCGCCCGCCTCGACGAGATCGCCGCCGCAGAGAAGGTGACGGGGAGGTTGTAGGTCGGAGGCCTGATCCCCCACCAGCGTGACCAGCGATGGTGTTATCGTTCTCACATGGCAACGGTCACATTTGATTCCGTCTCGATCCGCTACCCGGGGGCTGAGCGCCCGACCGTCAAGGAGCTGGATCTGGAGATCGCGGACGGGGAGTTCCTCGTCCTGGTCGGCCCGTCGGGCTGCGGCAAGTCCACCACTCTCCGAGCGTTGGCCGGGCTGGAGGCGGTGGATTCGGGGACGATCAGCATTGACGGCAAGGACGTCACGGGTATCGAACCGGGTGACCGGGACATCGCGATGGTGTTCCAGAACTACGCACTGTACCCGCATCTGTCGGTGGCCAAGAACATGGGCTTCGCGCTGAAGCTGGCGAAGTTGCCGGCGGCGGAGATCGATGAGCGCGTCAACCGCGCCGCGGAGATGCTGGGTCTGACGGAGTTTCTCGACCGTAAGCCGAAGGACCTGTCGGGTGGTCAGCGTCAGCGCGTGGCCATGGGGCGGGCGATCGTGCGGGATCCGAAGGTCTTCCTCATGGATGAGCCGCTGTCGAACCTGGACGCGAAGCTGCGTGTGCAGACGCGTGCGGAGCTGGCGGCGCTGCAGCGTCGCCTGGGCACCACGACGGTCTACGTCACGCACGACCAGGTGGAGGCGATGACAATGGGCGACCGCGTCGCGGTGCTCAAGGACGGCATTCTCCAGCAGGTCGCTCCCCCACGCGAGCTCTACAGCGCCCCGGTCAACGAGTTCGTCGCCGGCTTCATCGGCTCCCCGGCCATGAACCTGTTCCCCGGCCCCGACGGCCGCGAGACCCTCGGCGTCCGCCCCGAGGCGATGCGGCTTATCGACGCCGCCGACACCCCGCCCGGCTGGGTCCGCAAGGAGGGCACCGTCGACCTCATCGAGGAGCTCGGCTCGGAGTCCTATGTCTACGCCACCTCCGAGGGCGTGCGCCTGGTGGCCCGCCTGGAGAGCACGGACATCCCCGCCCACGGCGACACGGTGCGCCTGGCATTCAACCCGGACCTGGCCCACCGTTTCCACCCGGAGACGGGCGAGCGGATCGGTGTCGCACCGCGGGTGTGAACCGGTTCGGTCTCCAACTGGTGAAGCTTTGCGAAGTTTCACCCCCGCAAGGGGTTAATATGCGGTGGCGAAGATCGATTTTCCCCCGCGGGTATAACGCAGGTCACTAGATTGAAGACACCTCACACTTCCGAAAGGTGTACCGAAGATGAAGATCTCCCTCACCCGCAAGTCCGGTCGCACGCTGGCCGCCACCGCGCTCATCAGCACCGTGGCCCTCGCCGGTTGTACCGCTGATTCCAACGGCGACGGCGACGGCGCAGACACCACCGACACCGCCACGGCGACCGCCACCGAGACCGAGACTGAAGCGGCCGGCGACGGCGAAGAGGGCCGCGGCCCCATCACCTTCGCCATGGGCAAGAACGACACCGACAAGATCATCCCGATCATCGAGGCCTGGAACGCCGAGCACCCGGACGAGGAGGTCACCCTCTCCGAGCTCGCCGGTGAGGCCGACGCCCAGCGCGAGACCCTCGTCCAGTCGCTGCAGGCCGGCAACTCCGACTACGACGTCATGGCCCTCGACGTCATCTGGACCGCGGACTTCGCCGCCAACCAGTGGCTGGCCCCGCTGACAGGTGAGCTCGAGGTCGACACCTCCGGCCTGCTGGAGTCCACCGTGGAGTCCGCCACCTACAACGACACCCTCTACGCGCTGCCGCAGAACACCAACGGCCAGCTGCTGTTCCGCAACACCGAGATCATCCCGGAGGCCCCAACCAACTGGGCCGAGCTCGAGGCTTCCTGTGCTGACGCAGAAGCCGCTGACGTGGACTGCCTGACCCTGCAGCTCAAGCAGTACGAGGGCCTGACCGTCAACACCGTGGGCTTCATGGAGGGCTGGGGCGGCAACGTCCTCGACGACGACGGCAACGTGACCGTCGACTCCGACGAGTCCAAGGCCGGCCTGCAGGCCCTGGTCGACGGCTACGAGAACGGCACCATCGCCCAGGCCTCCACCTCCGCCACGGAGGAGGAGACCAACCTCGCCTTCGTCGCCGGTGACACCGCGTACGCCGTCAACTGGCCGTACATGTTCACCAACGCCGAAGAGGAGAACTCCGAGGTCGCGGGCAAGTTCGAGGTCCAGCCGCTCGTCGGCCAGGACGGTGTCGGTGTCTCCACCCTCGGTGGCTACAACAACGGCATCAACGTGAACTCCGAGAACAAGGCCACCGCGCGTGACTTCATCGAGTTCATCATCAGCGAGGAGAACCAGACCTCCTTCGCCGAGTCCTCCTTCCCGCCGGTGCTCGCCTCCATCTACGACGACGAGTCCCTGGTCGAGCAGTTCCCGTACCTGCCGGCCCTGAAGGAGTCCCTGGAGAACGCCGCCCCGCGTCCGGTCTCCCCCTTCTACACCGAGATCTCCAAGGCCGTCCAGGACAACGCCTACGCTGCCCTGACCTCCGGCAAGTCCGTCGATGACGCGACCGCCGACATGAAGGCCGCGATCGAGAACGCCACCGGCTAGCACCAGTCGCCATGTGAAACCTGCCCCTCCACCGGGCAGGTTTTCGTGCTTTCCACTCCCAGAGCAAAAAGGAGTCTCGTGATGCTCACACGAGCCAGACAGACCCGCACCGCGGCCTGGCTGATCGCCCCGGCATTGGGTGTCCTCGCCGTCGTCATCGGCTACCCGATCATCCGGGCCATCTACCTGTCGTTCCAGGCCGACCGGCGACTCGACCCGGACACCGGCGTGTTCGTCGAAGGCGGGTTCGCGGGCCTGGACCACTACCTCTACTGGCTGACCAACCGGTGCATGTCACCCAGCGGCAACGTCACCGTCTGTCCCCCCGGTGTCCTGGCCACCGACTTCTGGCCGGCCGTGCGCATCACCCTGTTCTTCACCGTGGTCACCGTCCTCCTGGAGACCATCCTCGGCATGATCATGGCCCTGATCATGAACGGCGAGTACAAGGGCCGCGGTCTCGTCCGCGCCGCCGTGCTCATCCCGTGGGCCATCCCCACCGCCGTGACGGCGAAGCTGTGGCAGTTCATCTTCGCCGACCGCGGCATCATCAACGAGTTGTTCGGGCTCGACGTCAGCTGGACGACAGACCCCTGGGCGGCGCGGTCGGCGGTCATCATCGCGGACGTGTGGAAGACCGCCCCGTTCATGGCGCTGCTCATCCTCGCCGGCCTGCAGATGATCCCCAAGGACGTCTACGAGGCCGCGCGTGTCGACGGCGCCAACCGCTGGCAGCAGTTCATCCAGATCACCATGCCCCTGGTCAAACCCGCGCTCATGGTGGCGGTCCTGTTCCGTACCCTCGACGCCCTGCGCATGTACGACCTGCCGGTCATCATGATCTCCTCCTCCTCCAACTCCCCCACCGCCACCATCTCGCAGCTGGTCGTCGAGGACATGCGCCAGAACAACTTCAACTCGGCCTCCGCCCTGTCCACCCTCATCTTCCTGCTCATCTTCGCGGTCGCGTTCATCATGATCCGCTTCCTGGGCGCCGACATCTCCGGGCAGCGGGGCCTGAAGAAACGGAAGGTGCCGGGGATGGGGCGGCGTCGTAAAGCAGCAGCGGAAGAAGAAAAGCAGGAGGTCCCCGCATGAGCAAGGCAACGCGGTCCATGATCGGCCACTACCTGGGCGTCATCTTCATCATGTTCTGGGGCCTGGCCCCGTTCTACTGGATGGTCGTCGTCGCGCTGCGCGACCAGCGCTACACCTTCGACACCACCCCGTGGCCCACCCACATCACGCTGCAGAACTTCCGCGACGCGCTGGCCACCGACAAGGGCAACGACTTCCTCGGCGCCATCGGCAACTCGCTCATCATCAGCGTGACCACCACCGCCCTCGCCGTCGCGGTCGGCGTCTTCACCGCCTACGCGCTGGCCCGGCTGGAGTTCCCCGGCAAGGGCATCGTCACCGGCATCATCCTCGCCGCCTCCATGTTCCCCGGCATCGCCCTGGTCACCCCGCTGTTCCAGCTGTTCGGCGACCTCAACTGGATCGGCACCTACCAGGCGATGATCATCCCCAACATCTCCTTCGCCCTGCCGCTGACCATCTACACCCTGGTGTCCTTCTTCCGACAGCTGCCCTGGGAACTCGAGGAGGCCGCGCGTGTCGACGGCGCCTCCCGCGGCCAGGCCTTCCGTCTCGTCCTCCTCCCCCTGGCGGCCCCGGCGCTGTTCACCACAGCGATCCTCGCGTTCATCGCCACGTGGAACGAGTTCATGCTCGCCCGCCAGCTGTCCACCACCGCCACCGAACCCGTCACCGTCGCCATCGCCCGCTTCTCCGGACCCAGCGCGTTCGAGTACCCGTACGCCTCCATCATGGCCGCCGGCGCCCTGGTGACCATCCCGCTGATCATCATGGTGCTCATCTTCCAGCGCCGCATCGTCTCCGGCCTCACCGCGGGCGGTGTCAAGGCCTAGATGACACCCGACAACTCCCGACCGCAGCGGCGGAAACTGCAGCACGAGACCCTGCTCGGATTCGTCGGCTTCTTCGCCTTCCTCGCCGTCCTCCAGGCCGTGGTCAACGTGTTCTCCCCGGAACCCGCCGTGTGGCCTGCACTGCTCGCGGCATTCTTCCTCGGCCTCACCTGGTGGGTGTGGCGCCGCTAGGCTGGCCCCATGCCGGTCATCTACAACGCCGCAGCCACCCTCAACGGGTACCTCGCCGACGACCACGACTCCCTGCAATGGCTTTTCGACGTCCCCGGCTCCGACGCCGCAGCCACCGACATCCAGTCCTTCCTCACCGACATCGACGCCCTGGTCATGGGCTCCACCACCTACCAGTGGCTCCTCGACGCCCTCGACTCCCCACAGGACCTGACCACCCAGTACGGCGACCCCCATCTGGGTGTTCACCACCCGCGACCTGCCCGTCCCACCGGACACCCACGTCCGCCTGCTCAACGGGCCGGTGACCGAAAACCTTCCCCTCATCCGGGACACCGCCGAGACCATCTGGGTCATGGGCGGCGGCGACCTCGTCGGCCAGTTCTTCGACGCCGGCGCCCTCGACCGGATCATCCTCACCATGGCGCCGGTCTTCCTCCCCGCCGGCCGGCCGACCCTCCCCCGCCTGATCGACAGCTCCCGCCTGACGCTTGCCGGCCACCGGGAACTCAGCCAGTTCATGGAACTGACCTACGACGTGAAATGACAACGATGTAGTTTATGTCCATTATCGAACACATGAACCATATTTCCGGAGGTCATGTCGGGGCCGGCTCGTAGCTTCAGGGGTGTCACCAACTCGGGTGGCCAGCCAGGCAAGGAGCCTCCATTCATGAACACCACTCAGCATTCCGGCCAGAACCCCTACGGCGCAGGCCAGCCGTTCCAGGCGGGTCAGCCCGGTCAGCCCGGCCAGTACCAGGCCGTGCCGGTCGAGCAGCCGAAGAAAAAGAAGAAGTGGCCGTGGATCGTCGGTATCCTCGCGGTTCTCGTCGTCGGCGGCATGATCACCGGCGGCGACTCCGACGAGACCACCACCGCGGAGATCGACCACATCCGAGGCTGCCCCGGTCGACACTGTCGCTCCCGTCGCCGAACAGGAGGAGGCCCCGGTTGAGGAGGCTCCGGCAGAAGAGACCGATCCCGCCACCGATGTCCCCGTCGGAGAGACCGCCCGATCCGGCGACGTGGCCGTGACCGTCTCCAACCTCCGCTTCGCCAGCGACGTCCTCGGCCAGTACATCTGCTCGGACGTCGCCTACCTCAACGAAGGTGACTCGTCGAAGCATTTCTCGCAGTTCGACTTCAAGCTGCACAAGCCCAACGGTGTCATCGCCGACACCACCTTCACCGGCCTGGACATCAAGAACCTCGAATCCGCGGAGCTCGCCCCCGGCGGTGCGACCGACGGCACCGTCTGCTTCGACACCGACGGCACCCCGGGTGAGTACCAGGTCGAATACTCCGGCGGTTTCTTCTCCAGCCCGCTGACCTGGACGACGACGCTGTAGGCGAAGGGGCATTCGGGAAAGGGCATCAATCGAGAGGCGGACTCCCAGGACCCCTCGAATGCCCCTGCTCACATACCCCAATTCGACTTCACCAATCAATCGAGTAGCCCGGTCAGCTCTCTCGATTGATTGGTCAAGTCGAATTGGGGTTTTTGGGATGTCAGGGCTCAGGACTGGCACTACCGGACCTGAAATGGCGACCTGTTCAGCACGAAGCCACAAGGGCCACCGGCCTCGACAGACAGGGGCCAAGCCAATGCGGATTGGCCGCATGGCTGCATCACCCGTTACGCCGAAAAGGCCATCTATCCCGGCCCGCACAGTTTCGCACAGGCTTGTGAAACAATTGAATCGCATGGTGGAGCACACGATAGGATGGCGAACATGCGGACCATACAGGGCCATCTCTACGCCTACATCGATGAGACCGGTGACCGGGGAATGTCTCCCCAGTCCAGTCCCATTTTCGGCATGGCTGCGGTTCTCGTGAGCCAGACCCACGCGCCTCACCTCCGCCAGGCGGTTTCTCTGCTTCGAAAAGATTTTCACGTTCCAGATGATCGGCCGATGTCGTGGAAAGAGGCCGGGAAAACGCATGACCGCCGACGTCATGCCGCAGAGGTCCTGGGGGCGGTGGACAACGTACGCGTCCTCTACGTTTACGCAGACAAGAAGCAGTTGCAACACGCCGGTTTCGCCAACGATCTAACGCTCTTCTATAACTACGTTGCCGGAAAGATGTTCAAGTCCATCCTCTGGGCGGCGCAGAATTGGCAGGGTCACCCCACCCCGGTACACATCCGCTACGGTCATGTGCGCAGACACGACCACAGAACAACAGAAGCATACCTGCGTGGGAGCACGTTCGAAGACGACCCGAAGATCCCCACCTATTTGTTGGCAGGTTTGGAATGGGTTTCGGCAACACAGTACCTGGAGAGTCAGGCAGCTGACATGTACGGCGGATTCCTTCGGGCGGCAGTGTGGCCCAAACGGACTGAATGGGGAGACGAATACACTTATCCGGAATTTCTGCACGCAGTGTGGCATCAGATACGGCACTCCGAAGACTGTGCCATCCCACTGGGCATCTTCGTCATGCCTCACCACTCAGCTTTCACCGACAGCGGGGCGTTCCCCTGCACGTCCTGCCCGAAAAAACGGCCAGATAGGGACCTCCGGGGGCCGATCCACTAAAGGAGGGCGGTGGCAGCACCGCTGGCGATCCCCGGCAGGTTCCGTACCTGGCCGTTGCGCTGATCGTAACCGAGTTTCCATGCCTTGAACAGGTCAGATTCTCGCACTTCACCCCCAAAATTGGGGACCCTATGGGGCCGTAATGACCGGGCCGACCCCAATTCGACTTCACCAATCAATCGAGTAGCACGGACGGCCCTCTCGATTGATTGGTGAAGCCGAATTGGGGTTTCACGTCTGTCAGCGCCCCAGGCGTCGCAGCAGCCTCCGCCACGCGATCCGGAGCGCCGAGTGGGGCAGGGCGACGGATTCCCGCAGCAGCATGAGCGGTCGGTCACGCACCGGGGTCCGGGCGGTGGCCACCTCGATCGGGATGCCCAGGTGCCAGGCCCACAGACGGGTGCGCCAGAGGTGAAATTCGCTGGTCACCACGGTCCACACCACGGTGTCCGGGAGCAGGGCCTGAGCGTTCTCCAGGTTCTCGTTCGTGCTGGTGGCGTCGGGTTCCTCGAGCACCAGATCAGCAGGGACACCCTGGGCCACCAGCCACCTGGCCATGAGCCCTGCTTCGCCGCGGCCGGAGACGACGGTGAGGGAGGGGGCGTCGATAAGCGGGAGCGCCCGGACCAGGCGGGATTCGAGGATGGGGCCGGGGCGGGACCCGAGGATGAGGATGGGCATGGTGCTCCCAGTCTAGGGATCGGTGGCACAGTGGAAGGCATGAACTTCGATGCACTCTTTGTCAACGGTCGATTCCACACGCAGGACCCGGCTCGACCGGAGGCCACGGCCATCGGCGTGCACCAGGGGCGGATCATCAGCCTCGATGATGAGCTGCCCCGGGAGATGTTCGCCGAGGTCCACGATCTAGGCGGTGCCACCGTCGTGCCCGGTTTCCATGACGCGCACCTACACCTGAGTCTGCTCGGGCAGGCGGCGCTGCAGGTGGATCTGCGGCCCGCCGTGGTGGAGACGATGGAGGATCTGCTCGCGGCGGTCGACGAGTACGCGCAGGACGCCGACGAGGGCACGTGGGTCATCGGGCAGGGCTACGACCAGAACTACCTCGGCGCGCACCCGACGGCGGAGGAGCTGGACAAGGTCAGCCACGGGCATCCCGTCTACCTGGTGCACAACTCCCGACAGATGGGTGTGGCCAACACGAAGGCATTCGAGATCGCGGGCTACCGGAGCGCCGGGACGTCCCCTCCCCCGAGGGCGGCGACGTGCCCACCGACGGTGACGGCCGGGCGCAGGGCCTGCTGCAGGAGACGGCGAAGTCGATCGTCACCGACCATATTCCGGTGCCCACCGCCGATGATGTGGCGGACATCATCGCCACCGGCTCGCAGCAGGTCCTCGACCTGGGAATCACCTCGATCACCGAACCGGGCATCGGCGCACCCGACCACATCGGCATCTCGCGTTTCGATCTCGCCGGCTACCAGATCGCCCGCGACTCCGGCCGTCTCGGCGTCCGCGCCACCGTCATGCCGTACCTGACCACCCTCCACGAACTCGGCGAGACGGAGGTCGACGGCCACCGGCTGTTCACCCTCGACCTCGGCCTGCGCACCGGCATGGGCGACGACCAGCTGCGCATCGGCCCGACGAAGGTCCTCTCCGACGGCTCCCTCATCGGCCGCTCCGCGTTCATGTGCTGCGACTACGCCGCCGACCTCGCTGAGGGCACCGAAAACCGCGCTACCTGCAGTTCCCCGACACCATGCTGCGCGAGCGCCTCATCGGCGCCCACCTCGCCGGCTGGCAGCTCGCCGTCCACGCGATTGGCGACGCCGCGGTGGACACCATCCTGGACATCATCGCGGAGGCACAGAGCATTCCCCCCGTGACGACGCCCGCCACCGCCTCGAGCACGTCTCCGTCGTCAGCGACGAGCAGATCGCCCGCATCCGGGAACTCGGCCTCACGGTCGTACCGCAGGGCCGGTTCATCCCCGAACTCGGTGACGGCGTCATTGAGGCCGTCGGTGAGAAGCGACTGCCCCTGGTGTACCGGGCGAAGGGCTTCCTCGACCAGGGGGTCGAGATGGCCGGCAGCACTGATGCCCCCGTTGTCGCCGCCGACCCGATCCTCAACATCGCCGCCCTGGTCAACCGGACGACGGCCAAGGGGCGCGACTTCGTGCCCGAGGAACGCATCACCGTCGAGCAGGCCGTCCGTGCCTACACCGTCGGAAGCGCGAAAGCCGTGCACCAGGAGAACGACAAGGGTTCCCTGGCACACGGCAAGCTCGCCGACTTCACGGTGCTGTCCGAGGACATCTTCACCGTGGCGCCCGAGGCGATCGAGGAGGTCTCGGTCACCGCGACGGTCGTCGGCGGCCGGGTGATGGCCGGCGGGTTCTAGCGGGGGTCGCTGACGCGGAAGAGGTGGTCGTTGACGAACTCGCCGACGCCCCACTCCGCCAGCTCCCGGCCGTAGCCCGAGCGGCCGATGCCGCCGAAGGGCAGGCCGGGCAGGGTGGTGCCCGGCTCGTTGATGTAGGTCATGCCGGCCTCCATCCGCGAGGCGACCTCCTGTGCCTGGTCCAGGTCATGGCCGAAGACGTAGCTGCCCAGGCCGTAGTCGGTGTCGTTGGCGATCCGCACCGCGTCCTCCACGTCCTTGGCCCGGTAGAGGATGGCGACGGGCCCGAAGACCTCGTTGCAACCCACGTCTGAGGTGGGGTCGACGTCGGTGAGCAGGGTCGGCTCGTAGAAGGCGCCGTCTCGGTCGACCTTCTTGCCACCCACGGCGATGGTGATCTCGCCGGCATCAGAAGCCTTGGCCAGGCGCTCGGCGACCTCGTCCCGCGCGTCGATGGAGGACAGCGGCCCCACGTCGGCGTTGGCGTCGTCGTAACCACCGACGGTCAGGGCACCGATCTTCTCGACGAGGATCTCCCTCGCCCGGTCGTAGAACTCGTCGAGGACGATGAGCCGCTTCGGGGCGTTGCAGGCCTGGCCGGTGTTGGCCATCCGGGCGCCGACGTAGAGGGAGAGCACGCCGTCGAGATTCTCGTCGTCGAGGACGACGAACGGGTCATTGCCGCCGAGCTCCAGCAGGGACTTCTTGTAGTGCTCGCCGGCGGTCTTGGCCACCGCGGCACCGGCCTGCTCGGAACCGGTCAGGGAGACACCCGCGACCCGCGGGTCCGCGACGAACGCGTCCATCTGCGAACCGGAGGCGTAGACGTTGATGAACACGTCCTCCGGCAGCCCGGCCTCCACGAGGATGTCCTCGCAGGCCTGGGACGACAGCGGGCAGATCGACGCGTGCTTGAGCACCAGCGCGTTGCCCAGCAGCAGGTTCGGCGCCGCCCAGCGGGCCACCTGGTAGTAGGGGAAGTTCCACGGCATGATGCCCAGGATCGTGCCTAGGGGATCCTTGCGGACGAAGCTGCGGGTCGCGCCCTGGGGCTCGAGCTCCTTGTCGGCGAGCAGCTCGTGGGCGTGGTCGGCGTACCACTCGTAGATGGCGGCGACGACGTCCACCTCGCCCTCGCCCTGCGGGAGCAGCTTGCCCATCTCGCGCCCGATGTGGTCGGCGAGATCGGACTTCTTCTCCCGGTACAGTTCGGCGGTGCGGCGGAGAATGGCCGCCCGCTCATCGATGGAGGTCTTTCTCCACTCCTGGAACGCCGCGGTGGAGCGGTCGAGGAGGGCGTCGCGCTCGGAGTCGTCGAAACGGTCGAAGGTGTCCTCCGACGTGCCGGTGTTGGGGTTCTCAATGGCGAATGTAGACATGCCCCCTGCATACCCTCGCCGGGACGCATCGGCAACGATTTATGCTTTTCGCGGGCTACTCCCCCAGCAGCGTGCGGCGCAGGTTCTCGTCCTTGCGCTCCACCTCGGCGGCCATGCGCTCCTGGTAGTCGGCCATCTTCTGCACGAGGGTGTCGTCGCCCGCGGATAGGATGCGCACCGCCAGCAGGCCGGCGTTCTTGGCGCCGCCGATGGAGACCGTGGCCACCGGGACGCCGCCCGGCATCTGGACGATCGACAGGAGGGAATCCAGGCCGTCGAGGTCCTTCAGGGCGCGTGGCACGCCGATGACCGGCAGCGGGGTGGCCGCGGCGACCATGCCGGGCAGGTGGGCGGCGCCGCCGGCGCAGGCGATGATGGTCTTCAGTCCGCGCTCGTGGGCGGACGTGGCGTAGGCGAGCATCTTCTCGGGGGTGCGGTGCGCGGAGACGACGCCGACCTCGAAGGGCACGCCGAACTCGGCGAGCACCTCGGCGGCGGGTTCGACGGTGGGCCAGTCCGAGTCGGAGCCCATGATCAGGCCGACGAGAGGGTTCATTACTGCTCCTTGGTGGTGGATGAGGTCAGGCCCAGCGGCCGTGGACGAGGTAGTGGGCGGCGGCGCGGGCGTCGATACGCGTCTGTTCGACGTCGTCGCCGGAGAGGTTGACGTGCCCGATCTTGCGCCCCGGGCGGTGGGTCTTGCCGTAGAGGTGGATCTTGGCCTGGGGGAATCGTTGCCACACCTGCGCCATGCGTCGGCCCATCGGCTCGGCCGGGTCGGTGTCGCCGCCGAGGACGTTGGCCATGACGGTCACCGGCGCGGTCGTGTCCACAGACCCGAGCGGGTAGTCCAGCACGGCGCGCAGGTGCTGCTCGAACTGGCTGGTCACGCAGCCGTCCTGGGTCCAGTGGCCGGTGTTGTGCGGGCGCATCGCCAGCTCGTTGACGGCGATGTCGGCCTGGCCGTTGGCGTCCTCGAACTCGAAGAGCTCCACGGCCAGCACGCCGGTGACGCCCAGTTCCTCGGCGATGGTGACGGCCAGCTGCCGGGCGCGTTGTGCCAGCTGCTCCGACAGTCCGGGCGCCGGCGCGACGGCCTCGGTGCAGATGCCGTCGGTCTGCACCGACTCCACCACCGGCCACGGGGCGACCTCACCGGACGGCGTGCGCGCCACCATCGCGGACAGCTCGCGGACCAGCGTGACCTTCTTCTCCGCCATGAGCGGGGTCCCCGCCTCCAGCAGCTTTGCGACGAGCGCGCCCACCTCACCGCGGTCCTTCGGGAACCACACCCCGTGCCCGTCGTAGCCGCCACGCCGGGCCTTGAGGCAGACGGCGCCGTCGACGGCGTCGAAAAACGCCTCCGCGTCCTCGACCGATTCGATAGCCGCGAACGGCGGGACCGGCGCCCCGATCTCCCGCAGCCGCTTGCGCATGACCAGTTTGTCCTGCGCGTTGACCAGTGCGTCTGGGCCGGGCTGGACGTTGACTCCCTCACTGATGAGCGTGCGCAGGTGTTCGGTGGGCACGTGCTCGTGGTCGAAGGTGACGGCGTCCGCACCGTCGACGGCCCGGCGCAGGTCCTCGAGGTCGGTGTAGTCACCGATGATGACGTCGGCGGCGACCTGGGCAGCCGAGGAGTCGGTCGCCCCGGCGAGCAGGCGTATCGACTGACCGACTTCAATCGCCTCGGTCTGCATCATCCTGGCCAGCTGGCCGGCACCGATGACGGCGACGACGGGCATGCCGGGGACATGGGCGTGGGGATTACCTGCGGGTTCAGTCACGTGCCCAACTATATCGTTGTGGAGCCCCGCCCGATTGCACACGCCTGGTGCCACATCGGCGCGGTCTCGGGGTCACGTCGTGTGCATTTCGGAAATGCAGGCGCTTCAAGAAGCTTCCGGACCGGATTCCGCCGCAGGCGTGCTGCATGTCCGGACACGCCGTGAATCACCAGTACCGGACCGGAGTCGGCGGCAGGGAGGACTCGATCATGGCGGTGACCTTCTTGGCCCGGGGCACGTCCGGGAAGTAGAGGGGCCGCTCGTGGCCGAGGATCGCCAGGGAGATGGCGTTGCGTCGGCGTTGGATGGCGCGGATGTCGCGGAGCGGGATGGAGTCGACGCGGGAGGTGAAGGTTCCGGCGCGGACGATGATGCGGCGGTCGGTGAGCATGAAGCGTCGGCGGCGGGCCCGCAGCAGCGGGAGGACGAAACGCCAGAGGACGAGCAGTGCCCAGAGGAGGACAACGCCATTGCGCAGCTGGATGTCGATGACCTGGCCGGGCTGGTCGAGCCAGCCGATGCCCATCCAGCACAGGCCGGTGATGAGGATCAGTTCGAGGACGGGGAAGGTGAGGGTGTGCAGCGGCGCGGTGAGGTCGGCGCGCACCACTTCTCCTCTACCCGGCCGGAACAGTCCCATGCCCCGGAATCCTAGTAGGTGGTGTCGGTGCGGCGGAGATGGGTGACGTCGCCGGCGGCGATGAGGTGGCGGCGGCCGTCGGTGTCGACTAGGTCGAGGCGGCCGTCGGTGGCCACGCCCTCGACGGTGCCGTGGAGGTCTCCGGTTGCGGCCTCGACACGCACGGACTTGCCGATGGTGATGCATGCGCGCCGGTAGTCCGCCATGAGGCTGCGGTCGCCGGTGGCCCACTGGGTCAGGCGGCGGTGCAGGGCCTCGAGGACGCGGACGGTGAGGTCGTCGACGGTGACGTCGACACCCTCGAGGGCCAGGGAGGTGGCGTGCTCGACGGGCAGCTGCTCGCGGGTGAGCGAGACGTTGAGGCCGAGGCCGACGACAATGCGGGGGTCCTCGGGCAGGCCGGCGGCCTCGGCGAGGATGCCGCACAGTTTCTTGCCGCGGAAGAGGACGTCGTTGGGCCATTTGAGTTCGGTGCCGTCGCCGGCGACGGAGCGGACGGCGTCGAGGACGGCGAGGCCGGTGGCCAGGGGGATGGTGCCCACGTGGTCGAGGTCGGCGACGGTGGGGCGCAGCAGGACGGAGAGGATGACCTGGGTGCCGGCGGGTGAGGCCCAGGGTCGGCCGAGGCGGCCGCGGCCGGCGGTCTGCTGCGCGGCGATGAGTGCGGTCCAGGCGGGGGCGGCGGCGTCGGCAAGCAGGTCCGCATTGGTGGAGCCGGTGGAGGCGACGCGGTCGATGCGGGCGTACTGCGGGAGGGAGATCACGCGGGTGAGTCTAGCTCCTGGATGAGGTGGCGGACGCGGGTGTCGATGTCGTCGCGGACCAGGCGCATGCGCTCCATGCCCTCGATGCCGCGTTCGGAGGGCTCGTCGGTCACCCAGCGTTCGAGGGTGCCGGTGGCGTCGGCGGGCAGGTCGAGCTGGGCGTCGGCGCCGAGGATGATCACGCGGTCGACGGTGCGCAGCAGCTCGGGGTCGACGGCCTTGGGGCGGCCGGCGGACATGTCGGCGCCGACCTCGGCGATCGCCTCGACCGACGTGGAGTTCAGCGATGTGCCGGGCTTCGTGCCGGCGGAGTGGACGACCAGGCGGTCGCCGGCGTGTGTCGTGGCCAGGGCGGCGGCCATCTGGGACTTGCCGCCGTTGCCGACGCACACGAAGAGAACGGAAGGAACGGTCATGAGGGCTCCTGACGGGGCAGAGTGGGGTCGTTCGGGAAGAGGCGGGGGCCCAACCACAGCATGGCGTAGACGAGGGCGACGAGCACGGGGATCTCGATGAGCGGACCGATGGTGCCGGCGAGTGCCTGGGCGGAGGTGGCGCCGAAGGTGCCGATGGCCACCGCGATGGCCAGCTCGAAGTTGTTGCCGGCGGCAGTGAAGGACACCGACGCGGACTGGGCGTAGCCCATGCCCGAGAGCCGGGAGATCGCCAGCGCGAGGAAGAACATGCCCACGAAGTAGATCAGCAGGGGCACGGCCAGGCGGGCGACGGTCCACGGCTGGGTGGTGATCTGCTCGCCCTGGAGGGAGAACAGCAGCACGATCGTGTACAGCAGGCCGACGAGCGCGAGCGGGGAGACGGCGGGCAGGTAGACGTTCTCGTACCAGGCCCGGCCGCGGGTGCGTTCGCCGATGATGCGGGAGGCCACGCCGGCGAGCAGCGGGATGCCCAGGAATACCAGCACCGAGGTGACGATGGACCAGAAGGAGAACTCGGCGGAGGTGGTCGCCAGGCCCAGCCAGGACGGCAGGACCTGGAGGTAGAACCAGCCGAGCACACCGAACATGAGGACCTGGAACACGGAGTTGACGGCCACGAGGACGGCGGTTGCTTCGCGGTCGCCGCAGGACAGGTCCGACCAGACGAGCACCATGGCGATACAGCGGGCCAGGCCGACGATGATGAGGCCGGTGCGCAGTTCGGGCTGGTCGGGCAGGAAGATCCAGGCGAGGGTGAACATGAGCGCCGGACCGAGGATCCAGTTGAGGAACAGGGAGACACCCATGAGGCGGCGGTCGGCGGCGATCTCACCGGCTTTGTCGTAGCGCACCTTGGCCAGCGGCGGGTACATCATCACGAGCAGGCCGAGGGCGATGGGCAGGGAGATGCCGCCGACCTCGAGGGCACCGAGTGCGTCGTCGATGCCGGGGACGGTGCGGCCGATGAGCAGGCCGGTGGCCATCGCCAGGATGATCCACAGGGGCAGACCGCGGTCGAGGAAGCTCATGGCGCTGAAGCTACGCCCGATATCGATGCTCGTCAATATGAGCCGGCACGCTTCGCGACGCCCCGCCGCCCGCCGCACTGCGGTGCGGTGCGCTACGGCATGCCCCGGGACGTCGATACGCCACATCTGCCACAGCAGACACGCCGATCCTTTGCGCACAAAACGGCCACCACCTGCATGGACAGGCCATGTGACGTTCATCACGTAGGTTTCGTTGTGGAAACTACGGAGCCGAGGGTCTACTATTCCCAAACATGACCATTTCCTCACCTTTGACGGACCTGTCCGATCTCTCCGACGTCACCACCACCGCCGGCAAGATCGCCGATCTGAAGCGTCGTCGCGCCGAGGCCACCTACCCCATGGGCGAGAAGGCCGTGGAGCGGGTGCACTCGCAGAACCGGCTGACGGCCCGCGAGCGTCTGGACTACCTCCTCGACGAGGGCTCCTTCGTCGAGACCGACATGCTGGCCAAGCACCGCACCACCGACTTCGGCATGGGCAAGAAGCACCCCACCACCGACGGCATCGTCACCGGCTGGGGCACCATCGACGGCCGCGAGGTCTGCATCTTCTCCCAGGACGGCACCGTCTTCGGCGGTGCACTCGGTGAGGTGTACGGCGAGAAGATGATCAAGATCATGGATCTCGCCGTCACCACCGGCCGCCCGCTCATCGGCCTGTACGAGGGCGCCGGTGCCCGCATCCAGGACGGCGCGGTCTCCCTCGACCAGATCGCCCGCACCTTCTACCAGAACATCCACGCCTCCGGCGTCGTCCCGCAGATCTCCGTGATCATGGGCGCCTCCGCCGGCGGCAACGCCTACTCCCCCGCCCTCACCGACTTCGTGGTCATGGTGGACAAGACCTCCAAGATGTTCGTCACCGGCCCCGACGTGATCAAGACCGTCACCGGCGAGGAGATCACCCAGGAGGAGCTCGGCGGCGCACAGACCCACATGGCCACCGCCGGCAACTCCCACTTCACCGCCCAGTCCGACGAGGAGGCCCTCGACTGGGTCTCCGACCTGGTCAGCTTCCTGCCGTCGAACAACCGCACCGTCGCCCCCTACGAGCCCTTCACCGCCGACGAGGGTGCCGTGGGCGACAACATCACCGCCGACGACCTCAAGCTCGACGGCATGATCCCGGACTCCCCCACCCAGCCGTATGACGTCCGCGAGGTCATCGAGTGCCTCACCGACGACGGCGAGTACCTGGAGATCCAGGCCGAGCGCGCCGAGAACGTCGTCATCGCCTTCGGCCGCGTCGAGGGCCAGTCCGTCGGCTTCGTGGCCAACCAGCCGTCCGTCTACGCCGGTTGCCTGGACATCGACTCCTCCGAGAAGGCCGCCCGCTTCATCCGCACCTGCGACGCCTTCAACATCCCCATCGTCATGCTCGTCGACGTCCCCGGCTTCCTCCCGGGTGCCGGCCAGGAGTACGGCGGCATCCTCCGTCGCGGCGCGAAGCTGCTCTACGCCTACGGCGAGGCCACCGTCCCGAAGATCACCGTCACCATGCGCAAGGCCTACGGCGGCGCGTACTGCGTCATGGGTTCCAAGGGCCTGGGCGCGGACGTCAACCTCGCGTGGCCGACCGCCCAGATCGCCGTCATGGGTGCCGCCGGCGCCGTCGGATTCATCTACCGCAAGGAGCTCAAGGCCGCCGCGGAAAAGGGCCTCGACGTCGCCGAGCTGGCCAAGTCCTTCGAGCGCGAGTACGAGGACCACATGCTCAACCCGTACAAGGCAGCCGAGCGCGGCCTCATCGACGCGGTCATCCTCCCGAGCGAGACCCGCGGCATGATCGCCCGCAATCTGCGCCTGTACAAGGACAAGAACGTCTCCCGCCCGGCCCGCAAGCACGGCAACATCCCGCTGTAGGCCGACCGGCAGGACTCCCCACACCCGGGCTTCCCGGGAGTCGCTGGGGAGTCCTTTTCGTCTGCCCCCGCCGACGACCTAGACTAGAGGACCATGACGACCACCTCCCCTGATCTCACCACCACCGCCGGAAGGCTCGCCGACCTGCGCGCCCGCCTGGCGGAGGCGGAGGCCCCGGTGGGCACCGACGCCGTCGAGGCCACCCACGCCTCCGGTAACCAGACCGCCCGTGAACGCGTCCTGCACCTGCTGGACAAGGACTCCTTCGTGGAGACCGACGCCCTGGCGCGTCACCGTTCCTCCGAGTTCGGCCGGGAGACCGACCGGCCGCTCACCGACGGCGTGGTCACCGGTTACGGCACCGTCGACGGCCGGAAGGTGTGCGTGTTCTCCCAGGACTCCACCGTCTTCGACGGTGAGCTCGGCGAGGTCTACGGCGAGAAGATCATCAAGATCTACGACCTGGCCATCAAGACCGGCGTGCCCGTCATCAGCATCCACGAGGGTGCCGGCCCGCGGGTGGCGGAGGGCATCGTCACCCTGGCCATGTACTCGCGCATCCTCTCCCGGGCGACCACCGCCTCCGGCCTGATCCCGCAGATCGCCGTGGTCACCGGTCACACCGAGGGGGTGCACGCCCTGGCCCCGGTGTTCGCGGACATCCTCGTCATGGTCGACGGGCAGGCGAGCCTGCACCTGGCCGCGACGGACGTGGTGGAGAAGGTCACCGGCACCGCCGCCACCCCGGCCGACCTCGGTGGCGCCGACATCCACGCCACCACCTCCGGCACCGCACACGCGACCGCCGCCTCCGACACCGCGGCACTCGACCTGGTCAAGGAGCTCGTGGGCTACCTGCCGGCGAACAACCGCGCCGAGGCCCCGCGCACCGACCGCACCGAGCCGAACAGTGCCGCCGACGCCGAGCTCGACACGCTGATCCCCGACTCCGGCGCCCAGCCCTACGACGTGCGCGAGATCATCCGCCGGGTCGTGGACAACGGCGAGTTCTGCGAGCTGCAGCCGACCTACGCGGGCAACATCGTCACCGGTTTCGCCCGGGTGGAGGGCCGTTCGGTCGGCGTCGTGGCCAACCAGCCGACCGAGGTCGCCGGCTGCCTGGACTCCGCGGCCGCCGAGAAGGCCGCCCGGTTCATCCGCACCTGCGACGGCTTCAACATCCCGGTCGTCGAGTTCGTCGACTCCCCCGGCTTCCTGCCCGGCAAGGACCAGGAGCACGGCGGGGTGCTGCGTCGCGGGGCGAAGCTGGCCTACGCCTACGCGGAGGCCTCGGTGGGCAAGATCACCGTCATCACCCGGAAGGCGATCGGCGCCGCCTACGTCCTCATGGGGTCGAAGGACCTCGGCGCGGACCTCGTGTTCGCGTGGCCCACCGCCCAGATCGCGGTGGCGGACGCCCCGGCGGGTGCGGACAAGCTCCCCATCGACGAGGACGCCTACGCCGAGAAGTACCTCAACCCCTACCTCGCCGCGGAGCGCAGTCTGGTCGACGCGGTCATCGAGCCGTCGACCACCCGCCAGCGGATCACCGAGGGCCTGCGCCTGCTGGACCGGAAGGTCATCATGACCCCGGCGAAGAAGCACGGAAACATCCCCCTCTAAGGAGAACGCATCGTGACCACCACCGAACGTCCCCTGTTCCGCGTGCTCAAGGGCAACCCGGACGCCACCGAGCTGGCCGCGCTGACCGCCGTGCTCACCACCCTGGCCAAGCAGCGCCCCGCCGAGGAGTCCACCGAGCGCAACCTGTGGGGTCGCCCGGAGGAGCGCCTGCAGCGCACCACGCTGTACAACCCGAGCGCGTTCCGCAACGTCTCCTTCTACTGACATGCGGCTCGTCCTCGCGTCCGCGTCCCCGTCGCGGCGGATGATCCTCACCTCCGCCGGGGTGGATCCGGTCATCGATCCCGCGGACGTTGACGAGGACGCCATCCAGGCCTCGCTTGTCGACGCCCCTCCCGCCCACGTCGTCGCCGCCCTCGCCGAGGCGAAGGCCGACGCCGTCGCGCCCCGTCACCCCGGTGACGTGGTCATCGGCGGGGACTCCATGCTCCTGCTCGACGGCGTCCTGCAGGGCAAACCCCACACGCCCGAGCGCACCGTGGAGCGCTGGCGGGCCCAGGCCGGAAAAACCGCCGAACTGCTCACCGGCCACTGCATCATCCACGGCGACCGCCGCGTCGTCGAGACCGCCCGGACCACCGTCACCTTCGCCGCCGCCTCCGAGGCGGACATCGCCGCCTACGCAGCCTCCGGTGAGCCGCTGGCCTGTGCCGGGGCATTCACCCTGGAGGCCCTCGGCGGCTGGTTCATCGACCGGATCGAGGGGGATCCGTCGTCGGTCATCGGCCTGTCACTGCCGCTCGTGCGGCGGGCGCTCTACGACTTCGGGCTCGACGTCAGCACCTTCTGGCGCTGAACGAAGTCACACGAACTCGCGGATCTCCCGCCACAGCAGCGGCGCGAGCGTCTCGCCGTAGGCGTTGGAGAAGTGGTTGCCGTCCCGGTAGACGTACAGGTTGCCGATCACCCCGGGGCAGATGTCACCGGGGCAGAACCAGTCCGCGGTGTCCACGGCCTTCATGTCGGGGCGTGAGTTGAGGCTGCGTGCCGAGGGATCCACCGGCGCATACGCGTGCTCCCGCAGCATCCCGCAGCCCTCGTTGTCCCCGGTCTCCGCGACACACCACGACACCATGAAGCCGGAGCCGTCCGACTCGAGGAACCACGGGTTGTCACGCAGGCCGACGAAGGGGATGCTGCGCTCCTCGAGGAAGTCCCACAGCGTGGGGTAGCTGCGCGGCACCTCGTCGATGAAGCGGTCGAGTTCGAGCATGGGGCGCGTCGAGTTGGAGATGACCAGGTCGGGACGGACCTCGTCGAGACGCTCCATGACCTGCTCGTTGAACTCCTGGCACTCCTCGGAGAACACCCCGTCGCGCTCCTCCGCGAACGCCGGGCAGGACTGGCGCACCAGCGGGACGATCCGGAAACCGTGCTCCTGCCCGAGGATGTCCAGCGGCGTCATCCACTGCTCCGCATGGGAACCGCCGATGAGGTAGACCTCGGTCTCGGCCGCCGGGTCGCCGAAGATGCAGCCCTCCCCGACCTCGTCGACCGGCAGGACCGAGGGGTCATCCCCGAACACCGACATGCAGCCGTTCGCCCACGCCGGCGGGTACAACTCCGGCAGGACGGAGGCATCGGGCTGGTAGTCGGCGACGACGGGGACACGCTCGCCGAGCAGGGCGCGGGCGCCGGGGTACAGGCGGGCGTCGAGAAGCTCGTCGCCGAGGTCGTCGATGCGGGCCTGCCAGATCGCCGGCACCGCCAGCAGCGTCGCGACGACCGCCGCCACCAGCACCGCACCCACCGCCCGCACGCGCGGGGCCACGTGATCCGCCAACCCGGCCTTCGCCTCCGCGAGCCGGTTCTCCCCCGCCAGCGGCCGCTTCGCCTGCTGCCGCAGCGGACGCTCCACCAGGCGGTGCGTCAGATCCGCCAGCACCAGCGACACCGCCACCACCCCGACCCCGACGAGCACGGTCGGAGTCTGCTGACTCAGGTACGCCGTGGTGATGATGAGCAACGGCCAGTGCCACAGATACAACGGATAGGCGATGTCCCCCAGCCAGCGCATGAACCCGCTCGACAACACCACCGACAGTCGACTGTGCCCGCCACCGAGAATGACCAGCACCGCACCACCAATCGGGTACAACGCCGCCACACCCGGGAACTGCAGCGCACCGTCGAAGAGGAAACCCGTGGACAGCACCATCGCCAGGCCCACCCACGTCGCCGTCACCCGCAGCCACGGCGGCAACTGCAGCTTCCCACCGTGCAGGGCCAGCAACCCACCGAGCGTGAGCTGCCACATCCGCGACCACGTGGAGTAGTAGTTGAGCGGCTGATCGATCTGCTGCAGCCACAACGCGTAACCGAAGGACGCGACCGTGGCCAGCACGAGGAACGGCGTCACCGCCCGCCGCAGATCCACCCCCGCCCGACGCGCCCAGATGATCAGCATGGCCAGCGCAATGGCCAGGAGATAGAACTGTCCCTGCACCGCCATCGACCACAGATGCTGCAACGGACTGACCAACGCCGACGCCGTGTCATAGGCCGCCGACTGCGCCGCCAGCTCCCAGTTCTGGAAATACCCCAGGCTGGCCACGAACTGCCACGCCAGATCCATCCGCTGCAACTCCGGCGTGAGCAGCCGGATGGCCAGGGCCGTCGACCCCAACACCAGAACCAGGGCCGGCAACAGGCGCCTGATCGTGCGCCAGATCGGCCACCACGGACTCGGCGCCGCATTGTCCCGCGCCGCGTACCGCAGCTGCGAACCCAGGAAGAAATAACCCGACAGCATCAGGAACACGTCCACGCCACCGGACACCCGGCCGACGAAGACGTGGAAGAGGACGACGAACGCGATCGCGATACCCCGCAGACCATCCAGGTCATAGCGGTAGGAGACGCTTCTCGGAATGGGGGTCGCCCCCGTCATCGTCACTTCCGTCGCCGCGGCGCGCACCCAGGTCCTCTTTCCAGCCGAATGATCCGCTAACAGAGTACAGCTAGGGTGTGGAGACATGGAACTCAACGACATGCTCGCCCCGCCGCCGGTGACCCTGCCCGCCGACCCGGCCGCCACCCTCGACCCCGCCGCCGCCGACACCGCCTTCGCCCACCCCGACAGCCCGCTCGTCTGGGCCACCCGCGCGGAGGCCGCCCTCGAATCGGCGTCCTCGGATGACGAGAAGCTCATCGCCTACGCCTTCGCCCGCACCGGCTACCACCGCTCCCTCGACCGCCTGCGTGCCAACAAGTGGAAGGGCTGGGGACCCATCCCCTGGAGCCACGAGGCCAACCAGCCCGTCCTGCGCGCCATCGCCGCCCTCGCCCGCGCCGCCGCCCTCATCGGCGAGGACGCCGAATACGACCGCTGCCGCCAGATGCTCTCCGACGCCGACCCGGAGTCCGTCGAGCGACTGCTGGGGTAGGTCATGTCGTTCCTCGGTGTCGCTTGGTGGCGCTTTGCGTGCCAGAAGAGACCCGGAATCGCCGATTTTTCGGTGAAACTGGCATGGAAAGCGCCACCTGTGGCCTTTCGGATGGCATGAATTCGGGTGGATCCTGGATTTCAGGGAGTTGCTGCCACGCGATAGGACCCGGGGTCCGGTTCGCCCTCCCGGTCCGGCAATGGACCTTGGAGGAAGAATTCACCATGTACATCGGCGGAACCAGATCCGGTGCACTGCTGGAGATTGGCGTGGTGCGGGGAGATCTGTCCCTCGTCATCGTCCACGCCATGCCCGCCCGACCGACATTCATCAGGCGATCATCATGCCCCGAAGCATCCAGGACATCTTCGAGCATGCGGACGAACTTGCCCGCCGATTCGAAAACTACACCCCCCGACCCGGTGACGACGTCGATCTCGTCGCGGAACACACCCTCCAGCAGGCCGTCCTGCAGCAGATCAGCGCGGAGAAGACCGTGGACAAGGCCGTCCGATCCGCCCGGAACGCCGGGCTGAGCTGGACCACCATCGGTTCCGTTCTCGGCACCTCCGGGGAGGCGGCCCGACAGAAGTACGGCCCGCGGGTGGGGTGACCGGTCACCTCCGCCAACGACGTTGAGCCGGCACCCCGTGAGGGATGCCGGCTCAACGTCGTTCAGCTATGCGGGGCTACTAACCCTGGGCAGCCTCCACGCGCCCGATGGCTTCCTTGGCCACCTGCTCCTGGATGCCCATGTCCAGTTCGGAGGTGAAGCCGACGCAGGAGCAGTTGATCTCACCGAGGACGTAGGTGTCGGAGCCGTCCTCGCCGTCGGCGAGCATGAAGTCGGCGGTCCAGATCAGCGGGATGTTGTCGCCGCCGAGCTTCTCGGCGATGACGGGGCGGGCGTCGGCGAACATGTCGACGAGCTCCTGCCAGGCCTCCGGCTTGTCGTAGGTGTACTTCGCGCCGGAGAACAGGGTGGCGGAGAAGTTGTCGCCGCCCTCGGCCGGCTTCTTGTGCACGACGAACACGGGGTGCGGGCCGACGAGGAGGATGCGGATCTCACCTTCGACGATGCGCGGCATGAAGCGCATGTCCACGAGCATGCCGTTGTCGCCGATGATGTACTGGTGACAGAAGTCCATGAACTCACCGAGCTCGCGGACCTCGGTGTGGTTGTCCACGGCCTCGGTGGCCTTGAGCTTGGTGTCCAGCGGCAGGGCGGTGCCCGGATCGACGGAGGCGGCCAGTTCCTTGTCCTCGAGCTGGACGCGCCAGATGCCGGAGCCGGTGGAGCCGCGGTTCTGCTTGAGCACGCGCTCGCCGTAGGACAAAGAAGTGGGGAAGGTGCTGTGGAAGCTCTCGACGTCGTAGTACGCGGCGGTGTCGTCGGGCACGAGGTCGGTGTCGTTGAGCTTGACCAGGGCATCCTTGGCGCCGTAGGCCATCATCTCGGCCGGGGTGGACATGCCGACGAGGCCGGTGTCGGACAGGCGGGTGAGCAAGTCGAAGTAGCCCTTCTCACCGCCGGGGATGTTGCCCGGGTTGACGCGGGAGATGTAGCCGCCGAAGTTCTCGGAGACGTAGGTGAACAGGTCGTCGGCCCATTCGGGGCGGTAGTAGACGACCTCGGAGTGCCAGCCGGCGTCCTTGATGGCGTTAACGATGGGCATGGTGTCGCGGCGGTGGCCGTCGATGTACTTGTCTGATCCGCCCTCAACCTCGAAGACGACGATTGCCTTGTTCATCTGGCGTTCCCTTTCATGAGGAATAGTCGACGTCGTCCCACGCTCATGAAAAGCACGGTCCAACTGCGATTTTAGTGCAGCGCAGTGGCCTACGTCGGCTGAGCGGAAAGGTAGTTACTAACGCCACAATGCCGGGCTGCGGGTGATCGCCCCCGCGGGAGCAACTACTCTTGGAACAGTCTCAGTAACCTGCTCAACCTCCCGTCTGACATGAAAGGAGTGCCCGCTGTGGCTGCTCCGTTTGATCCGCTCCCCCAGTTCCAGGACTACGCCCGACCGGAGCGTCTGGTCTCCGCGTCCTGGCTCTCGGCCCGGCTGGGTTCTCCCGGACTTCGCGTCGTCGAGTCCGACGAGGACACCCTGCTCTATGACATCGGCCATCTGCCCGGCGCGGTGCGGATCGACTGGCGGCATGACCTGACCGACGATGTCACGCGTGACGTCATCGACGGGGAGGCCTTCGCGGAGCTCATGCGGTCCAAGGGCATCAACCGCGATGACACGGTGGTCATCTACGGTGACCAGTCCAACTGGTGGGCCTCCTACACCCTGTGGGTCTTCGAGCTGTTCGGCCATGAGGATGTCCGCCTGCTCGACGGTGGGCGTGACGCGTGGATGGCGGAGGAGAGGGACACCTCCTTCATGGTCCCGGATTTCCCGCGGTCGGATTACCCGGTGGTGGAGCGCAATGACTCGGAGCACCGGATCCTGGTGCAGGAGGTGCTCGGCACGATCGGGAAGGACACGATCATCGATGTCCGTTCGCCGGAGGAGTTCGCCGGCACCAACGATGATTCCTCGCATCCGGCGACGGCGCCGGCGCTGCGCAACGGTCACATCCCCACGGCCCGGAACTATCCGTGGGCGGAGTCGGTGCACGCGAACTCGCGGTTCCGTTCCCGCGCCGAGCTCGACGAGATCTACGGTGCCCTGAAGGCGTCGGAGGAGACGGTGATCTACTGCCATCTCGGCGATCAGTCGGCTCACACGTGGTTCGTGCTCAAGCATCTGCTGGGGTTCGATAAGACCCGCAATTACGACGGTTCGTGGGTCGAATGGGGCAACATGGTCCGGATGCCGATCGAGCGCGGGGAGTAATTTCTTCCGCCCACCTGGGAAAACCTTCGCCTCTGGCACATTAATTCAGGCAAAACCCGAGACCTGACGGAATGCTCACGTTTTTGTGTGCAAGAATAGTCTGCATGCGTTGCGCAGCCGCCTCAGTTGTGGCGGTCCGGCGCGGCACACATTCGTAGCACATGAAAGGGAACACCGAAGTGGCAGTTGAGACCAAGAAGATCACGAAGGTCCTCGTGGCCAACCGCGGCGAGATCGCCGTACGAGTGATCCGGGCCGCCAAGGATGCGGGCATCGCCAGTGTCGCCGTCTATGCGGAGCCCGACGCGGACGCCCCGTTCGTCGCCCTGGCCGATGAGGCCTTCGCTCTCGGTGGCCAGAGTTCCGCTGAGTCCTACCTCGTGATCGAGAAGATCATCGACGCCGCCGCCAAGTCCGGCGCGGACGCCGTCCACCCCGGCTACGGCTTCCTCGCCGAGAACGCCGACTTCGCGCAAGCCGTCATCGACTCGGGTCTCATCTGGATCGGCCCGCCACCGTCGGCGATCTCCGATCTGGGTGACAAGGTCACCGCCCGCCACATCGCGGAGCGGGCGAACGCCCCGATGGCACCGGGCACGAAGGATCCGGTGGCCGGTGCGGACGAGGTCGTCGCCTTCGCCGAGGAGCACGGTCTGCCCATCGCCATCAAGGCCGCCTTCGGTGGCGGTGGCCGTGGCATGAAGGTCGCCTACGAGATGGGCGAGGTGGCGGAGTTGTTCGAGTCCGCCACCCGTGAGGCCGTCTCCGCCTTCGGTCGCGGCGAGTGCTTCGTCGAGCGTTACCTGGACAAGGCCCGCCACGTCGAGGCGCAGGTCCTCGCGGACCAGCACGGCAACGTCGTGGTCATGGGTACCCGTGACTGCTCGCTGCAGCGTCGTTTCCAGAAGCTGGTGGAGGAGGCTCCGGCCCCCTTCCTCACCGATGAGCAGCGCACCCAGATCCACGAGTCCGCGAAGGCCATCTGCCGCGAGGCCGGATACTACGGTGCCGGCACGGTGGAGTACCTCGTCGGCGCGGACGGCCTGATCTCCTTCCTGGAGGTCAACACCCGCCTGCAGGTGGAGCACCCGGTCACTGAGGAGACCACGGGCGTTGACCTGGTCCTCGAGCAGTTCCGGATCGCCGAGGGCGAGCAGCTGCGTTTCACCGAGGATCCGGCCCCTCGCGGCCACTCCTTCGAGTTCCGCATCAACGGCGAGGACGCGGGCGCCAACTTCATGCCGGCCCCGGGCACCGTCGCGGTGTACCAGCAGCCGGACGGCCCGGGTGTGCGCGTCGACTCGGGTGTGCGTGCCGGTTCCGTCATCGGCGGCCAGTTCGACTCCATGCTGGCCAAGCTCATCGTCACCGGTGAGAACCGTGACCAGGCGCTGGCCCGCGCCCGGCGCGCGCTCGACGAGTACGTGGTCGAGGGCATGCCGACGGTGCTGCCGTTCCACCGCCACATCGTCTCCAACCCGGCGTTCATCGGTGACGGCGAGTCCTTCGACATCTACACCAAGTGGATCGAGGAGGAGTGGGACAACCCGATCAAACCCTACGTGGACGCCGCTGAGGCGGACGAGGACGAGGCCACCCCGGCCCACAAGGTCGTCGTCGAGGTCGACGGTCGTCGGGTGGAGATCGCCCTGCCGGGTGATCTCGCGCTCGGTGGCGGTGCGGCCCCGAAGAAGAAGGCGAAGAAGCGTCGTTCCGCCGGTGGTGCCGGCGGTGCCTCCGGTGATGCGGTGTCCGCGCCGATGCAGGGCACCGTCATCAAGGTCAACGTCTCCGAGGGGGCGGAGGTGACCGAGGGTGAGGTCATCGTCGTCCTCGAGGCCATGAAGATGGAGAACCCGGTCAAGGCACACAAGTCGGGTGTGGTCACGGGCCTGGCCGTGGAGGCCGGCGCAGGCGTGACCAAGGGTCAGCTGCTGCTCGAGATCAAGTAGCCCCCGCAACGACGACGGCTCCCACCTCCCCGGTCACGGGGCGGCGGGAGCCGTTCTGTCATGTCAGAGCCCGGCAATCTCCTCTTCGGCGCGACGCAGGATGGCCACGACCCGGTCGGTGTGCGCGTCGTCGCTACGCTTGACGGTCTCCCGCAGGCGGCGCATGGCGGCGCGACGTTCGTGGTGCGGGCCGGCGGCCTCGTCCCGGTAGGTGTCGAGTATCCCGGACCAGTCGGCGCGGTGCTCGGTGACCAGCTCGCGGCCGACGTCGGTGAGCGAGGCGAGTTTGCGGCCGTCGGACACCGCGATGGTGATCAGGCCCTCGTCCTCGAGCATGCTCAGCCGCGGGTAGATCGCGCCCGGGCTGGGTGCCCAGTTCTCGCCGGTGGCCTCGCTGATGGTGGTGATGATCTGGTAGCCGTGCATGGGCTGGTCGGCGAGCAGCAGGAGGATGACGTTGCGCAGATCGCCGCGCCCGGCCCGGCCTCCCCCTGCCCCGACCGTGGCCGTGACCGTGGCCGTGACCGGGCCGGTGGTCCCGGCGTCGGCCCCGGCTGCGGCGGCCACAGTGGCCACAGTGCCCACGGTTGCCATGGTGGTCGTGCTGGTCGTCGTGGATGTGAATGGTGTAGCTCATGGTGTGAGCCCCTCTCTGGAAGGTGTGCGGTGGTCCGGTTCCCCCGGGGACCACCCTGACGCCGTTAACGATATATCTCTATCCCGTTCCTGTCAACGATATATCGCAAACTTCTTCCGTACACTGTCCCCCATGACCGACTTCACCCTCCGTCCCGCCACCGAATCCGACCGCACCTACCTCGAGCGACTCTTCTACCTCACCGACGTCTGGGGCGATGACACCCGTCCCCCGAGCGCCGGCTTCGTCGATGATCTCGGCGTCTTCGTCGACGCGTGGAGCGAGGACCAGGGCGGGGTCATCGCGGTGAGCGACCAGCGCGTGCCCGCCGGCGGCGTGTGGCTGCGCTCCGGCTCCGACCGCCGTCCCCCGTACGGTTTCGTCGCCGAGGACGTCCCCGAGCTCGCCATCGCCGTGGAGTCTGCTTTCGGTGGGCACGGCCTCGGCCGCTCGCTTATCGACGCCGCCCTGACCCTCGCCCGCCGGCAGGGTCGCCGTGGGCTCTCCCTGGCCGTCGATGACGGCAACGACCGGGCCCGTCACCTCTACAAGAAGGTCGGCTTCGAGGTCGTCGAGGCACGCCCGGAGCTCAAGGTGACCGCGATGGTCTACTGGTTCTGAACCAGCCGCGGGATGAGGCGGACGTAGATCACCATGCCGATGAGTTCGACGAGCGTCTGCGCCACCACCACGACGGCCGCCCCGGGCACCGTCAGCGCCAGGGGCAGGACGACCAGCGAGTTGCGCGTGGCACCGGAGAACACCACCGCCCGCCGGCCCGGGACGTCCTGCCGGAGGATCCGGGAGACCAGCAGGCCGGCCGGGGCCGTCACCACGAGGAAGGCGATGTAGAGGGGGATCACCCGCAGGAGGGACGGGAGGTCGGCGCGGACCGCGTCGATCTGGGAGGCCACCACGACCAGGAGGGTGGCCATCATCAGCGGCACCATGAGCGACTCCATGACCGCCATGAGCCGGCTCGCCCCCAGCCACTGCGTGACGGCGGCCGCCGCGAGGGGGACGACGATGAACAGCAGCAGGGCCTGGACAAACGGCCCCGGCTCGATGAGGTCGGCGACCCCGGGGCCGAGGAACACCCCCAGGTAGACGGGGATGAGCAGCATCTGCACGACCATGAGCACGGGCGCGGCCGCCAGCAACCGGTCGGCGGCTCCCCCGGCCAACCCGGTGAACACGATGACGTAGTCGATGCACGGGGCGAGCAGGACCAGGAGGACACCGAAGACAAGGACCCCGTCATCGGCGACGAACCGGGACAGGCCGTAGGCCAGCACCGGGACCACCACGAAGTTGAGGGTGAGGACGGCGGTGAGGAAGGGGGCGTCGATACGCGTGGCGCGCAGCGGGATGCCCAGGAAGGTGGCGTAGAGCAGTGCCATGAGCACCGGGGTGACACTCACCTCGAACGCGGGGGCTGCGGCGGGGGCGGCCAGTCCGATGCCGGCGCCGAGGGCCAGGGCCAGGAGATACAGCGGGATCTGGCGACGTTCGAGGAAGGTGGACACGCCAGGCAGCATAGCGAAGCGCCGCCCCGCCGGGTGTCGGGACGGCGCTCAGCGGCTGCTAGGAGATGACGACGATGAGGTCGCCGCCCTCCACCTTCGTGGCCTTCGCCAGGGCGAGGCGCTCGATGGTGCCGTCGACCGGGGCGGTGATGGTGGCCTCCATCTTCATCGCCTCGATCACCGCGACCGGATCACCGGCCTTGACCTCGTCGCCGACCTGGACGTTGATGGACACCACGCCGGCGAACGGCGCCGCGACGTGGCCCGGGTTCGTGGCGTCGGCCTTCTCCGCGGAGGCGGTGACGGACTCGACGGAACGGTCGCGGACCTTCATCGGGCGGATCTGGCCATTGACGTTGGCCACCACCTGGCGCATGCCCTTGTCGTCGGGCTCACCGACGGCGTCGAGGCGCACGACCATCGGCGGGGAGCCCGCGTCGGAGGCGAAGCGGATGATGTTCTCCTCGCCCTCCTCCAGGCCGTAGAAGAACACGCGGTCCTCCAGCGCCTCGGTGTTGCCGTACTGGCGGCGGTGCTCGAAGAACTCGGCGGCCTGCTTCGGGAACAGCAGCCGGTTGAGGGTGATGCGACGCTCGTCGCGGTCGGAGCTGGTGAGCTTCTTCTCATCCTCCGGCTCGACCTCCACCACGGCGTTCTTCGCCTCACCACGACCGGCCAGGGCCTTCTCCCGCAGCAGCGGCCACCCGCCGGGCGGGTTACCCAGCTCACCGCGCAGGAAGCCGATGACCGAGTCCGGGATGTCGTACTTCTGCGGGTCGTTGGCGAAGTCGTGCGGGTCCACGCCCGCACCGACCAGGTGCAGGGCGAGGTCGCCGACGACCTTGGAGGACGGGGTCACCTTCGTGGGGCGACCGAGCATCTCGTTGACGGCGGCGTAGTTGTCCTCGATGAGCTCGAAACGGTCCTCCAGGCCCAGGGCCTTGGCCTGCGTGCGCAGGTTGGACAGCTGGCCGCCGGGGATCTCGTGGCGGTACACCCGACCGGTCGGGCCGGGCACGCCCGCCTCGAAGGGGGCGTAGAGCTGGCGCACGGCCTCCCAGTAGGGCTCGAGGTCGGAGACGGCGTCGAGCGAGATGCCGGTGTCGCGGTGGGTGTGGGCGAAGGCCGCGACGATAGCGGACAGCGACGGCTGCGAGGTCGTGCCGGCCAGCGGGGCGGAGGCACCGTCGACGGCGTCCGCACCCGCCTGGGCGGCGGCGAGGTAGGTGGCCAGCTGGCCGCCCGCGGTGTCGTGGGTGTGGACGTGGACCGGCAGGTCGAACTCGCGGCGCAGCGCGGTGACCAGCTTCGAGGCCGCCGCCGGGCGCAGCAGGCCCGCCATGTCCTTGATGGCCAGGACGTGCGCGCCGGTGCCCACGATCTCCTCGGCCAGCTTCAGGTAGTAGTCGAGGGTGTAGAGGTCCTCGGCCGGGTCGAGCAGGTTGCCCGAGTAGGCCATGGCCACCTCGGCGACGGTGCTGCCGGTCTCCAGGACCGCGTCGATCGCCGGGCGCATCTGGTCGACATCGTTGAGGGCGTCGAAGATGCGGAAGATGTCGATGCCCGAGGAGGCGGCCTCGGTGACGAACGCGCGGCACACCGAATCCGGGTACGGGGTGTAGCCGACGGTGTTGCGGCCACGCAGCAGCATCTGGATGTTGACGTTGGGCATCGCCTCGCGGAGCTTGTCCAGGCGCTGCCACGGATCCTCGAACAGGAAGCGCATGGCCACGTCGTAGGTGGCACCGCCCCACGCCTCCACGGACAGCAGCTGCGGGGTCAGCCGGCCGACGTGCTCGGCGGCGGCGACCAGTGCGGAGGATCGGATGCGGGTGGCCAGCAGTGACTGGTGGGCGTCACGGAAGGTGGTGTCGGTGACCGCCAGGGCGTCCTGCTCGCGCAGGTGCTTCGCGAACTTCTCCGGGCCCAGGTCCCGCAGCAGGTCCCGGGAACCACGCGGCATCGGGGCATCCGACTTCGCGGGCAGCTTCTTCGCCGGCCGGACCTCGGTGGGGCGTTTGCCGTGCGGGCGGTTGACGGTGACGTCCGCGAGGTAGTTGAGGATACGGCCCGGCTCATCATCGGCCGGCGGGGCGGCCAGCAGGTGGATGTGGTCGTTGATGAAGTTGGTGGAGATGCGCTTGTGCTGGAAGTCCTCCTCGCGCAGCAGGGCGCGGAGGAAGCCGATGTTGGTGGCCACACCGGAGACGGTGAACTCGTTGAGCGCACGCTGGGCACGGGCCACGGCGATGTCGAAGGTGGCGCCACGGCAGGTCATCTTCACCAGCATGGAGTCGAAGTTCGGGGAGATCTCGCCGCCGAGGGAGGCCGCGCCGTCGAGACGCACACCCGCACCACCCGGGGAACGGTACGCGGTGATGGTGCCGGTGTCGGGGCGGAAGTTGTTGGACGGGTCCTCGGTGGTGATACGGCACTGCAGGGCCGCGCCGTGGAGCTTGATCTTGTCCTGGGTCAGGCCCAGTTCCTTCAGCGTCGCGCCGGCGGCCAGGTTCATCTGCGCCTTGACCAGGTCAATGGAGGTGACCTCCTCGGTGACCGTGTGCTCGACCTGGATGCGCGGGTTCATCTCGATGAAGACGTGGTTGCCCTTCTCGTCCACGAGGAACTCCACCGTGCCGGCGCACTGGTAGCCGATGGACTCACAGAACTTCACCGCGTCCTGGCAGATCCGGTCCCGCAGCTCCGGGTCGAGGTGCTGGGCGGGGGCGATCTCCACGACCTTCTGGTGGCGGCGCTGCAGCGAGCAGTCACGCTCGTAGAGATGGATGACGTCACCGGTGTGGTCGGCGAGGATCTGCACCTCGATGTGCTGCGGGTTGATCACCGCACGCTCGAGGTAGACGTGGCCGTCACCGAACGCGGCTTCCGCCTCGCGGGAGGCCTCGGCGGCGAGCTGGGCGACATCCTCCGGCTTCTCCACGAAGCGCATGCCACGACCACCGCCACCGGCGACGGCCTTGACGAAGATGGGGAAGGTGAAGTCCTTCGACATCGCCACCAGCTCGTCGATGTCGGTGGACGGCTCCGAGTCCTGCAGCACCGGCAGGCCCGCCTTCTTCGCCGCCTCCACGGCAGCGGACTTGTCGCCGGTCAGGTCGAGGACCTCCGGCGGCGGGCCGATGAAGGTGAGGCCGTTCTCCGCGCACTCGCGGGCCAGCTGGGCGTTCTCGGAGAGGAAACCGTAGCCGGGGTACACCGCGTCAGCGTGGGTCTTCTTCGCCGCCCGGATGATCTCGTCGATGTCGAGGTACGCCTTGACCGGGGAGCCCTCGGTGCCGATGCGCACGGCCTCGGACGCGAAGGAACGGTGGAAGGAGTTCCGGTCCTCCAGCGGATACACGGCGACGGTGGCGGAACCGGTCTCGAATGCGGCGCGGAACGCGCGGACCGCGATCTCGCCTCGGTTGGCGACGATTACCTTCTTGAAAGCTGGCGGGGTGTATGTGTCCACGGAGGGGGTCCTTTCCGAACGACATGCGTGTGTGGCATGCGGAAAATAAGCGGGGTGCAGTAGCGGAGATCACTGCCTCTACTCCACGTTAATAGCAGGTGCCCGTCCGGAGATTCGGGGTGATTCCGGACAGCGAAACGGGGGTGGTCGGTGGGGTGGTCCGACCAGGCGGGGTACACCGACGGCGCAGGGCCCATGGCGGGCGGTCCCCGGCCATGGGCCCTGGTGGCGGCAGTGGTGTCAGCAGTGGTGTCAGCGCTCGGCGAGCGGGGTGACCTCGCGCTGCTCCGGGCCGTTGTACTCGGACAGCGGACGGATCAGGGAGTTGTTCTCGTACTGCTCGACGATGTGCGCGGTCCAGCCGGCGACGCGGGCGATGACGAACAGCGGGGTGAAGAAGTCCACCGGGAACCCGAGCAGGTGGTAGGCGGGGCCGGCCGGGAAGTCGAGGTTCGGCTTGATGCCGGTGCGCTCGTCCATGGCGGCGGCCATCTTCTCGTACATCTCGACCCACTTGGCGCCGTCGTGGCGCTCGGCGAGCTCGCGGAAGGACTTCTCCATCGACGGGACGCGGGAGTCGCCCTTCTTGTACACGCGGTGGCCGAAGCCCATGATGAGGTCCTTGTTGTCCAGCGCGTTGTTGACCCAGTCGGTCGCCTTCGCGGGATCCTCGATCGAGAGCATGGTGTGCATGACGAACTCGTTGGCGCCGCCGTGGAGCGGGCCCTTGAGGGCGCCGATGGCGCCGGTGATGGCGGAGTAGACGTCGGAGCGGGTGGAGGTGATCACCCGCCCGGTGAAGGTGGAGGCGTTGAAGGAGTGCTCAGCGTAGAGGATGAGGGACTTCTCGAAGTCGCGGACGTCATCCGGGCTGGACGCCGGGGAGTCCTCACCGGTGCCGAAGACCATGGCGAGGAGGTTCTCGGCGACGGACTTGTCGGCGTCGGGGGCGACGATGTCCTTGCCGGAGCGGCGGCGGATGTCCATGGCCAGGACCATGGGCAGCTGGGCGAGGAGGGTGTGGCCGACGTGGGTGATGTGCTCGGAGTCGGGGGTGAAGTGCTCCGGGTCCTTGGTGCCCAGGTAGGACACGGCGGTGCGCATGACGTCCATGGGGTGGCAGTCGGTGGGCAGGGAGTGGATGAGGGAGATCAGGCCGGGGTCGAGGCTGCGGTAGGAACGGCCCCGCTTGTTGAACTCGGTGAGCTGCTCCTCGGTGGGCAGCTCGCCGTTCCACAGGAGGTAGGCCACCTCCTCGAAGGAGCAGTGCTCGACCAGGTCCTGGACGGCGTAGCCGCGGTAGGTCAGGGAGTTGGTCTCCGGCATGACCTTGGAGACGCCGGTGTAGTCGGCGATGACGCCGTAGAGGCCCTTGCGGACGTCGGGATTGGTGTTCTCGTTCTTGGCGGACATGGTGCTCATCCCCTTTCAGGAGTGAAGGCTGGGAGGTCAGGGCTGGGTGAAGGTGGGCTGGTAGTTGTCGGCGGAGTAGGTGAACACCTGCTGGTCGAAGGCGTTGTACTCGTTGTAGCGGAGCAGTTCGTAGAGGCGGGAGCGGTGCTGCATGCGGTCGAGCCAGCCGGTCTGGGTGCCGGTCTCGGCGATCTCGGCCAGTGCTTGCTCGACCTGGCCCATGGCGATGCGCAGGGTGGTCACGGGGTAGATGACGGCGTTGAAGCCGAGGTCCTCGAGCTGCTGGGCCGACAGCAGGTCGGATTTGCCGAACTCGGTCATGTTGGCCAGCAGCGGCACGTCGACGGCGGCGCGGAACTTCTCGAAATCCGCCGGGGTGTGCAGCGCTTCGGTGAAGATGAGGTCGGCGCCGGCGTCGGCGTAGGCCTTGGCGCGTTCGATGGCGGAGTCGATGCCCTCGACACCGGCGGCGTCGGTCCGCGCGCAGATTATGAACTGGTCGTCGCGGCGTTCGTTGACGGCGGCGGTGATGCGGCGGAGCATGAGCTCGGTGGGCACGACCTCCTTGCCGTCGAGATGGCCGCAGCGCTTGGGGTTGACCTGGTCCTCGAGGTGGCAGCCGGCGACGCCGGCGTCCTCGAACTCGGAGATGGTGCGGGCGGCGGACATGGGCTCGCCGAAGCCGGTGTCGGCGTCGACAAGCACGGGCAGGTCGGTGACCCGGGCGATCTGCCGCGAGCGGTGCGCGACCTCCGTCAGGGTGGTCAGGCCGATGTCCGGCAGGGCGAGGTCGGCGGCGACGACGGCGCCGGAGACGTACACGCCGTCGAAGCCGGCCTCCTGGATGGCACGCGCCACCAGCGGGGAGAACGCACCGGGGAAGCGCTGGATGTTCCCGGAGGTCAGTCCGTCACGGAATGCTTTCCGACGCTCCGTCGGCGTCACCGTGGTGCTGTACAGTCCGGCCATCTCAGAACAGCCCCTTGCCCACGGTCGGGGCCTTGGCGATGACGTCCTCGGCGAGTTCGATGTTGAGCTCGGAGAGGTCCGTGAGGTTCTCCAGGTTCTCGGCGGCGGCGATGAAGCGGTCCTGCTCCTCGGTGGAGACGACGCCGTCGGCGAGGGTGCGGAACTTCTCGATGTACTGCTCGCGGGCGAAGGGGCGGGCGCCGAGCGGGTGGGCGTCGGCGACGGCCAGCTCATCCTCCACGATCGAGCCGTCGGCGAAGGTGATGACGGCGCGGGCACCGAAGGCCTTCTCGTCCGGGTCGGTGGAGTGGTAGCGGCGGGTCCACTCCGGGTCCTCGACGGTGGTGATCTTGTTCCACAGCTCGATGGCCTCCGGGCGGTTGGCCCGCTCCGGGGCGTAGGAACGCTCGTGGTGCCAGGCGCGGTCCTCGAGGGCGACGGCGAAGATGTACATGATCGAGTGGTCGAGGGTCTCGCGGGAGGCCTGCGGGTCGAACTTCTGCGGGTCGTTCGAGCCGGTGCCGATGACGTAGTGGGTGTGGTGCGAGGTGTGCAGGACGATCGACTCGATGTCGCGCAGGTCCCTGCCCTCGCTGACCAGCTGCTCGCCCATGCGGCGGGCGAGGTCAATCGGGGCCTGGGACTGGTACTCCGCGGAGTGCTCCTTGGTGTAGGTGTCCAGGATGCCGCGCTTGGCCTCACCCTCGCCGGGCAGCGGGACGGTGTACTCGTGGCCGGGTCCGGACAGCAGCCAGGCGATGACGCCGTCCTCGCCCTCCCAGATCGGGGCGGGGGCTCCTTCGCCGCGCATGGCGCGGTCGACGGCCTCGATGGCCATCTTGCCGGCGAAGGCCGGGGCGAACGCCTTCCAGGAGGAGATCTCGCCCTTGCGGGACTGGCGGGTGGCGGTGGTGGTGTGGAGTGCCTGGCCGATGGCCTGGTAGATGGTGTCCACGTCGAGGTCGAGCATGGTGCCGATGCCGGCGGCGGCCGAGGGGCCGAGGTGCGCGACGTGGTCGATCTTGTGCTCGTGGAGGCAGATGCCGCGGACCAGGTCGACCTGGATCTCGTAGCCGGTGGCCAGGCCGCGGATGAGCTCGCGGCCGCCCTTGCCGGCCTGCTGGGCGGCGGCGAGGATCGGCGGGATGTTGTCGCCCGGGTGGGAGTACTCGGCGGCGAGGAAGGTGTCGTGGAAGTCCAGCTCGCGGACGGCGGTGCCGTTGGCCAGGGCGGCCCATTCGGCGGCGTACTTACCGGGGAGGCCGAAGACGGAGGCGCCGCGGTCGGTGGTGGGGCGGGCGGCGGCCATGGCGCGGGCGGAGGTGACGGGGCGACGGAGGACGGAGGCCGCGGAGACGGAGGCGTTGTCGATGATCCGGTTGATGATCATCTCCTTCGTGTCCTCGGGCACCTCGACGGGGTCGGCGGCGACGCGGGCGATCTTGTAGGCCAGGTGCTCCTCGTAGGGGAAGTCCTCGGCGGAACGGTAGGTACGCACGGTGTGGTTGATCATGTGGTGCTCAAGCTCCTTCTCGGGGCGGCTGCCCGCCCGCTGCGTGATGAGTTGACCATCACACTAATGCGAAGTGTGTGTTGGCAGTCACAGTGAAGTCTGCGTAAAGTAGCCGTATCAGACCGCGTTTTCTGCGAACATTGTGGAATCAGCAGGTGAGAACCGTTTTCGCGCCGGAAGGACACACATGGCGAAGCACTTCGCGGGGGCACGGATCCGAACACTCCGCCGCGGCCGCAACCTCACCCAGCAGGAGATGGCCCGCCGCCTCAACCTGTCCACCAGCTACCTCAACCAGCTGGAGAACGATCAGCGCCCCCTGACGGTCACCGTCCTCATGGCCCTGTCCGCCAACTTCGACGTCGACCCCGCGTTCTTCTCCGCCGACCATGACGCCCGCACCGTCAACGAGCTGCGTGACACCTTCCCCACCGTCCCCACCGACCAGCTCGCCGACATCGCCGCCCGCTACCCCGACCTGGTCACCCGCGTCCTCGACCTCGCCGAACGCGCCCCCGCCGAGAAGCAGAAGGGCCCCTACGGGCTGGTCCGCGACTTCTTCTATGAACACCACAACTACATCCACGACCTCGACGTCCTCGGCGAGGACCTCGCCCGCCGCCTCGGCGAACCCCAGCTGCGCCTGACCCGCCTGTCCACCGCACTGGACCGCGACCTCGGGGTCATCGTCCGTTTCCGCAAGATCACCACCGGCCCGCGCCGCGTCTTCCACCCGGAGACCCGCGAACTCCACCTCCGCACGGGGCTGAGCGAGGCGCAGCTGTGCTTCGAGCTCGCACTCCAGTACGGCCTGCTGGCCCACACCGAGCTTCTCGACGCCCTCGCGTCCCCCCTGCCCACCGACGAGTCCCGCGGCATCGCCCACCTGGCTCTCGCCCAGTACTTCGCCGCCTCCGTGGTCATGCCCTACCAGGTCATGCTCGAGACCGCCGAGTCCACCGGCTACGACATCGACCGGCTGGCCGCCCACTTCGGCACCGGCTTCGAGACCACCTGCCACCGCCTGTCCACCCTGCAGCGACCCGGCGCACGGGGGTGCCGTTCTTCTTCGTCCGCACCGACCGGGCGGGCAACATCTCCAAGCGCCAGTCCGCCACCGGCTTCCACTTCTCCCGCACCGGCGGCTCCTGCCCGCTGTGGGTCATCCACCGCGCGTTCGAGACCCCGGGCCGGGTGACCCGCCAGGTCGCCGGCATGCCCGACGGGCGCCACTACCTGTGGATCGCCCGCACCGTCCGCGGCCAGATCCGGGGCTTTGGCCAACCCCGCAAGGAGTTCGCCGTCGGACTGGGCTGCGACCTCGACCAGGCCGAGCGGCTGGTCTACGCCACCGGCCTCGACCTCTCCCCCGCCTCGGCTACCCCGATCGGCCCGGGCTGCCGGGCCTGCCCTCGGGAACGCTGCCCCCAGCGCGCCTTCCCCCAGGAAGGCAGAAAGGTGGCGGTGGACCTCGACGCCACCGCCGACGAGTCCTACGCCACCTACTGACTGCGCGCGACCGCTACTCCAGGTCGTCGTGCGCGACGAGACGACGGGCCGCCTCGGTGATGGAACCGGACAGCGACGGGTACACCGCGAAGGTCTCCGCCAGTTGCTTGACCGTGAGGTTGTTCGACACCGCCACGGCGATCGGCAGGATGAGCTCGGACGCGGTCGGGGCGACGATGACGCCGCCGATGACCAGGCCGGAGTTGCGGCGGCAGAACAGCTTGACGAAGCCGTGCTTGAGCGAGCGCATCTTCGCCCGCGGGTTGGACTGCAGCGGGAGCACCACTGCGCGGGCGGAGACCTCGCCGGCCTCGATCTGCGCGTGGGTGATGCCCACGGCGGCGATCTCGGGGCGGGTGAACACGGCGGTGGCCACCGTCTTCAGCCGGATCGGGGAGACTCCCTCGCCGAGGGCGTGGTAGATGGCCAGGCGGCCCTGCATCGCGG
Organism: Corynebacterium suedekumii; assembly: GCF_030252185.1. NCBI lineage: Bacteria > Bacillati > Actinomycetota > Actinomycetes > Mycobacteriales > Corynebacteriaceae > Corynebacterium > Corynebacterium suedekumii. The sequence continues at coordinate 1,315,767 of NZ_CP126970.1, read as the reverse complement.
CGACCGACGCGAGCGGGAACAGGTCGGTGCAGTCACCGGCGGCGTAGACGCCCGTGACGTTGGTGCGCGAGACCCGGTCGACGTGGATGTGCCCGGACGTGGTCATCTCCACCCCGATGTGCTCCAGTCCCAGGCCGTCGGTGGCGGGCACGGAACCGATGGACATGAGGGCGTGGGAGCCGAAGATCTCCCGACCGTCGGTGGTCTTCACACAGACCCCACCGTCCTCGGTCCGGGTGACGGACTCGACGCGGGCGTGCTTCTCCAGAGACACACCACGCTGGGCGAGGACGTGCTCGAGGACGTCCGCCGCGTCGGCGTCGTCATGCGGGAGGATGCGGTCACGGGAGGCGACCATGGTCACCTTGACGCCGAGCTCCGCGAAGGCGGAGACGAACTCGGCGCCGGTGACACCGGAACCGACGACGATGAGGTGCTCAGGCTGCTCCGTGAGGTCATAGACCTGCTGCCAGGTGAGGATCCGCTCCCCGTCCGGCTGGGCACCGGGCAGGATGCGCGGCGTCGCACCGGTGGCCAGGAGCACCAGCTCGGAGGACAGGTTCTCCTCCGTGCCGTCGGCGTGGGTGGCGATGATGTTGTGGGTGACCATGTCCCGTTCCTGGGACTCGTCGAACCGGGCGCGACCGTTGATGATGCGGACCCCGGCGCGCTCGAGCTGCATCCGGATGTCCTCCGACTGCTCCCCCGCCAGGTTGAGCACACGCTCGTTGAGGGCGTTGATGTGGATGCGTGCCCGGCCGAGGAGACTGTTGAGTCCCATGTCGTCCGCCCGACGCAGGTCGGTCTTGATGCCGGTGCCGGCGATGAAGGACTTGGACGGGACGCAGTCCAGCAGGACCGAGGAACCGCCGAGGCCCTGATCCTCGACGATCGTGACCTCCGCGCCGTACTTCGCTCCGGCGAGTGCTGCTTCGTAGCCGGCCGGACCACCTCCGATGATGACGATCCGCTTGTTCACGGGAACTTCCTCCAGGCTGGGCTCAGGGGTCAGGGACAGTGCGTCAGATTCGCACACGACTGGCACCCGAGTCTAATCGCTAGGACAGGAACCCGTCAGGCTGACCGACCTCGCCCGTGGCCCCGCCGAACTGCTCCGCGACGGACGCGAAGAGCCGGACCCCGACCCCGATGGCCCGCTCGTCGACGACGAGGTCACCCTGGTGCAGATCATGCGCCGGCCCCTCACCGGAACCGCAGCCCAGGCGGGCCATGGACCCGGGGACGTGCTCGAGATACCAGGAGAAGTCCTCCCCGCCGGAGGACTGCGGCGCATTGACCACGCCCTGCGGGTCGATGGCGCGGGCGGCGTCGGCAAGCAGTGCGGTGGCGAGGTCATCGTTGATGACCGGCGGCACCCCGCGCTGATACCCCAGCTCATAGGTGCAGCCGGTGGGGGCGAGCACCTGGCCGATGAGCTCCTCCATGAGCTCCTGCAGCTCCCGCCACGTGCCGATGTCGGCGGTGCGGATCGTGCCCGTCAGGGTGCCCGACTCGGGGATCGCGTTGGCGGCGTACCCGGAGTTGACCGACCCGAACACCAGGACCGTGCCGGTGCGCGGATCCACCCGGCGGGTGAGCAGACCGGGCACCTCGGTGATGACCTTGCCCAGGGCGTAGACCACATCCGAGGTCAGGTGCGGGCGGGAGGAATGCCCACCGGGACCGAAGACCTTGAGATTGATCACATCGGCCGCCGAGGTGATCGCCCCCGTGCGCAGACCGACACGACCGACCTTGAGCTTCGGCTCGACATGCAGCGCGAAGATCGATCCGACGCCCTCGAGCCCACCCCAGGAGATGACCTGGACGGCACCGCCGTCCATGACCTCCTCCGCCGGCTGGAAGATGACGCGGATGCCGTGGGTGAGCAGCTCGGCGTTGTCCGCCAGCGCACACGCCAATGCGAGGGAGACGGTGGTGTGGACGTCGTGGCCGCAGGCGTGCGAGACACCCGGCACCGCGGAGGCGAACTCCAGACGGGTCAGCTCGGAGACCGGGAGGGCGTCGATGTCCGCCCGGAAGGCCAGCCGGTCGCCGGTGTCGGGGCCGATGTCCACCCTCAGGCCGGTCCCCGGGAAACGGACGGGGTCAAGCCCGTGGGCCCGCAGCTTCTCCTCGATGAAGTCCGTGGTCTGGTACTCCATGTGGGACAGTTCCGGGTTGGCGTGGATGTGGCGCCGCCACCTGATGACCTCGTCGTGGTGCTCGACCAGCCATGCGTCGACACGGGCGGCAATTCCCTTCACGGAACACATCCTTTCGGCCTCGGCTTGTCAGCCTCTCACTCTACGCTTCCCCCGTGGGCCCTCCCCCATCCGTCTCACGCGCCACCACCGGCCGGGGCGATGCCGGCCCATCCGGGTCCAGGTAAGCCCACTGAGCAGCGGCGATGAACGGTTGCGTGTCCTCCTCGGAGGCCGGCCACTCGAGCTGGATGCCCAGGCCCGTGGCGACACAGATGTCCGCGACCCGCCGGTCACCGGCCGGCAGCAGCACCGCCGGCGGGACGTCGAGAGCCGCCGCCAGACGGTAGATGGTGGACAACCGCGGATCGGCCGGCGAGCCGTTGTTGTTCTCGTTGCGTTCGATGTTGGAGATGGTGTTGCGGGCCATGCCGACCATCTCCGCCAGCTGCTCCTGCGTCAGCCCCCGCATCTCCCGCAGGTCACGCAGGTTCGCGCCGAGCCGATGGCCGTAACTCGGCCAGGACCCCGACTCGTTCCCACGTCTCATGCCCCCACGGTGCCCACTGCAGTAGGCAATCACCGCCCACTACAGTGGGCAGGCTCGCGGCACGGGACACCTAGAGGTGAATGTTGCGCGGACCGTACAGGCGGTCACCCGCGTCACCGAGGCCGGGGACGATGTAGGCGTCGGCGTTGAGCTCCGGGTCGATGCAGGCGGTGACCAGGCGGAGCGGCAGGCCCGAGTCCGCGAGGGCGTCCACGCCCGGCTGCGCGGAGACCATGCAGACGGCGGTGATGTCGGTGGCACCACGGTCGGCGAGCAGGCGGATGGCGTGGAGCAGGGAGCCGCCGGTGGCGAGCATAGGGTCGACGACGAAGACGGGCTGGCCGGACAGGTCCTCCGGCAGGGCCTCGAGGTACGGGACGGGCTCGTGGGTCTCCTCATCACGCGCGAGGCCGATGAAGCCGACCTGGGCGTCGGGGATCATCGACAGGGCCGGGTCGATCATGCCCAGGCCGGCGCGGATGACGGGGACGATGATCGGCGGGTTCTCCAGCCGGATGCCTTCGGCGACGGCGACGGGGGTCCGGCAGTCGAACTTCTCGACGGGCAGGTCCCGGGAGGCCTCGTAGACGAGCATGGTGCCCAGGTCGGCGAGGGCGGCGCGGAAAGCGGCGTTGTCGCTGCGCTCATCACGCATGATGGTCAGTCGGGAGGCGGCCAGCGGGTGGGTGACGACGGTGATGTCCATGCCCACCATGCTAGACGGGGAACCGAACGGCCTGTTTCACAGTCCAATAGGACATGAGGACCTTCGACTTCGACCCCGACCACGCCCGGGCGCTCGCCGGCGATCTGCTCGGCGCCGCCCTGACCACACCGACGACCCCGACCCTCCACGTTCCCGATTCGCCCGCCCTCGCCCGCTTCTCTGACGCGCTCCACCGGGCCCTGACCGGGGTGGATGCACAGACCCGTGCCGTGCATGACCGGGCGCGGCAGCTGGCGGAGGATTCCGCCTCCGCCGTCACCGCGGCCGTGGACACCGACCGGGCCTTCGCTGCTGAGCTGGGGAGGCGGGCATGAGGGAGATCGTGGACACGCTGGCCCGCATCGCCGAACTGGAGCCGCCGGAGCTGCCGGCCATCTCGCTGGGCCCGCTGCCGGACTTCCAGGCCGCCCGCCCGCTGGCGGACATGATCGCCCAGGACTCCGACGGCGGGGCGCGTCTCATCGAGGTGGCCACCGCGGTGACGGCGGACCGGGGAAGGATCGACGACCTGGTGGGGACGGCGTCATCGCTCGTGGGAGCGGCCCGCGAGTCCTTGCTCGACCTCGCCGGTGAGCTCGTCCGTCAGGCCCTGCCACTGCTGCCCGGTCTCATCTCACCGGTCCCCGGCGCCCGGGCGGCGAGCATCACCCAGCTCACGCACCTGGGGCAGACGTTCCTGCAGGCGGCGATCGACAGGATCACCGGCTTGACCTCCGAGCTGGAACCGCTCACCGCCGACCTCGAGCAGATCAGTCAGACCTCCCACAGCGAGCAGCTGCGGGCGGCGGACATGACTGCCCCACCGCAGGAGACTCCCACACCGGAGACACCTGAGACGCAGGACGAGCCCGGGGACGCCCCGTCCGGGGCGGGTGAGGCGGCGGTCGCCGCCGCCTTGAGCGTGCAGGGGACGCCGTACGTGTGGGGCGGGACGTCGACAAGCGGTTTCGACTGCAGCGGGCTGACGCAGTGGGCGTACCGGCAGGCCGGGGTGGAGATACCGCGGCTGGCGGAGGACCAGACCGTCGGCCGCCAGGTCAGCGCCGATGAGCTGCAGCCGGGTGATCTGGCGGTGTGGGACGGGCACGTGGCCATGTACGCCGGCGACGGGAAGATGGTGGAGGCCGGGGACCCGGTGCAGACGAATCCGGTGCGCACCTCGAACATGGGGATGGCGTTCAAGGGTTTCTGGCGTCCAACAGGATAAACGCGCGGGCACTTCGGTAGGATCGTGGCCCATGAGCACCCGTGAAATCGTCCCCGTCCGTCTGTCTCTCACCGAGGGGGACTTCTACACCCTCTGGGCGCCGACGTGGAAGGAACACGGCTCCGAATGGCAGGCGTTCCTGGGCGACGATGACCACGTACTGGTCTTCCGCTCCCCCGCCGACCTGCTCACCTTCATCGAGTCCGGCAAGCAGCACGACCTCACCTCGCACCCGAAGTGGAAGGCGTTCCAGACCCGCCCGGCGGACCGCGTCGTGCCGCGCCCGAAGGACGAGATCGACATCATCGGCGCCCCCGCCTACCTCGCGGGCCGCCCGTCGCACGAGAACGTCTCCTCCCTCGACCGTGTCTTCTCCGTCGCCCGCAGCCTCGGCGAGGTCACGGCCGCCGATGACGCGGTGCTGTTCTTCGCCTCCCACTCCGTCCTGGGCAACGTCGCCCGCGGTTCCGAGCACTACTCCGGCGAGCACGGCCCCGGCGAGTGGTCGGCCGTCGGCCGCGCCGTCCTGAGCAACTGGCCAAAGGTGGTCACCGCACTCGACGAGCAGGTCCGGGTCGTGGACATCGACACCGATGCGTCGGCTGACGCCTCCTCGCGTATCGACGCCGCCGTGGCCGCCGCCACCGAAGCCCGCGAGAAGGAGGAGCTCGCCGCCAAGGAGGCCAAGGAACAGGCCGACCCCTACGACTCCACCCCGTGGGCCGCGGCCGGCATCGACCCGGTGAAGATCGCCATCCAGGGCAAGTCCGTCTACACCCTGCGCACCTACCTCGACGGCAACCCCGTCTTCCTCGGCCGCTACGGCGAGCTGTACACCTTCCCCACCACCCGCCAGCTGGTGCGCTGGATGGTGGAGAACGACGAGCATGACCTCGCCCCCACCGCCACCTGGCCCGACCTGCAGCTGGCCGCCAACGCCGGTGAGCTTGAGGTGGAGGTCCACCCGATCAACTCGTACTCCTACTCAGGGCTGGTCAGCGACATCGAGAAGGGTCCCGAGGCCGTGGACACCGAGCAGATGTCCCGCGGCTACGAACTGTTCGCCGACGCCGCCGACTGGGCCGACGACGACTCGCTCAACTCCTACTTCCTGGCAAACCCGCGGATGCAGGACTACATCTCCTACATGCTCGGCTCCACCGAGACCTCCGGCTACGTCCCCTCCAAGCCCTACACCGACCACGCCGAGGGCTGGAAGGAGCTGGAGGAGATGCTGGTCAAGCGTTTCTCCAAGTTCTGATCCCGTCCCTGTCCCCGATCCGCGCATCCGGGGCTGAGAAACGCCGGTTCCGGTGTGTGTCAGCCTCAGATGCGCGGGTCTGTGTCAGGTGGCGCCCACCCGACCCGGCGCCGGTCCCGGTAGTCGCCGGTGTGCACGATCAGCTCTCGTCCTCCTCGTCCGGATCACCGACGAGACCGGCCTCCGGATCCGCGAGTTCCTCGTAGGCCGGGAGGATGACCGTCTCCAGCAGGCGCTGGCGCTCCTCCTGGCTGATGAATGCGTTGTTCACGGCCGCGACGGTGACCTCGAAGAACTCCTCCAGCCCGTAGCCGAACGTGTCCGCCAGTGCCAGGAACTGGTCCGTCATCGTGCCCGCCGCGGCGTTGCCGGTGGTCACGGCACAGGTGAAGCCGAGTTGCTGGAACAGGGGCAGCGGGTGGTCGCCGAGTTCGTCGGCGGCACCGAGCTCCACCTCGAGCAGCGGGGCGGATTCGACCACGATGTGGCGGTCGCGGACCCAGGCGGAGACCCGGCCGGGGACGATGCCCTCGATGTCGACGCTGAAGTCATCGACCATGTGTGTGGCGTGCGACAGTCGGGTCGCCCCGTCCTGGACAGCATCGGCCACGGCGTCGATCCCGCCGTGCAGGCCGGCGTGGACCGTCACGGGCACGTAGTTCTTCCGCAGCGAGGCGAACGCCTCGGCGTACCCGGTGAGCGGGTCCTGTTCCTCCTCGGGCCCGGCCACGTCGAATCCGACGACCACGTCGCCGTGGGTGGCGACGGTGAGCTCGGCGACGTCGGCAAGCAGCCCCGTGCCGCGCATCGCGGTGAGGATGAGGCGGGCGTCCATGGTCGGGGCCTGCGCGCGGGCGGCCTCGATGCCGCTGACCGCACAGTCGACGACCTCCCGGAGTGTGAGGCCGCCGGCGGTGTAGAACTCCGGCGACAGACGCAGCTCGACATAAACGACGTTGTCCTCCGCCAGGGCGACGACCGCGCGGGTGACCGCTGACGTCAGCGCGTCCGGGGTCTGGAGCTCAGCCGGATCGACACCGTCGGTGCCCTCCAGATGATGGTGGAGATCCACCTTGGGCAGGCGCGCGATGATGTCGCGGGCGGCATTCTTGTGTTCCGGGCTGATGACGGGAGAGTCGTACATGCGGTCCATGGTAACCACAGGCTTAGGATGGGCTGGCCATGAAAGCTGCCCTCACACGTCCCCTCTGCGCGGTCCTCGCCGCGACCCTCCTGACCACCGGGATCGGAGTCGGTCCCGTTCTCGCACAGGAGACGCCCCCGGAATCGGCGACCGGGACGGAGTTGTCGGAGCCGACCACCAGCCGGGAGCACGCCCCGGACACCGACGAATGCCCTCAGCAGGTCTCCCCGCCCGAGGCGAAGTCCACCTCCGAGGTCCCCGTGCCCGGGCAGGCGGTACCCACTCCCCTGCCTGTCGCGGTGGCCGGCAATTGCGGGGTCACCGCGCCCGACGGTTTCGACGTGCCCGAGGAGGTCCTGGCCAGCGCGTGGCTGGTCGCGGACATGGACACCGGGGAGATCGTCGCCGCGAAGGACCCGCACGGCCGCTACCGGCCGGCGAGCATCATCAAGGTGCTGCTGGCACTGCTGGCCCTGGACAATCTCACCCTCACCGACGAGGTGACCGTCTCCGAGGAATCCGCCGGGCAGATCGGCTCCGCCGTGGGCATCGGTGCCGGTGGCCGCTACACCGTGGACCAGCTGCTCCACGGCCTGCTGCTGGTCTCCGGCAATGACGCCGCCCACGCCCTGGCCCAGGAACTCGGCGGCGACGAGGTCGTCCTCCGGGAGATCAACGAACTCGCCCGCGACCTGGGCACCACCGACACCCGCGCCGCCAGCTACTCCGGCCTCGACTCCCCCGGCATGTCCACCTCCGCCTACGACATGGGCCTGATCTACCGGGAGGCGTACTCCCGGCCCGGCTTCTTCCGGATCGTCGACACCGACCACATCCCCTTCCCCGGATACGACGACCTGCCCGGCTACGAGGTGTGGAACGACAACGGCCTGTTCCTCAACGACCCCGACGGCATCGGCGGTAAGACCGGCTACACCGACGACGCGAACCACACCTTCGTCGGCGCCATGAACCGAGACGACCGTCGCCTGTTCACTGTCATCCTCGACACCACCACCGACAAGGCCCGCCCCTGGGAGCAGGCCCAGCTGCTGCTCAACCAGGCCTACGAGATCCCCGAGGGTGAGGGTGTCGGCCTCCTCGAGCCCGTGGCCGTCGACGGTCCGTCAGCGACCCCGACGCCCGCACCGGAACTCGACGGCGAGGCCGTGGACGAACCCGGCGTCCACGCCCAGGATTCAGCACGCTCCCAGTGGCTGGTCCCCGGCATCATCGCCGTGGTCGCCGTGGCCGTCCTCGCCGCCCTGGCGCTGGTGATCACCCGGCGGTTGAACCGGCAGTCGGGTAGGCACGCGCAGCGGTAGCGCGCCGTTCTCCGCTGCCGGCTACGCCCGGTTGCGCTTGCGCACGACCTCGACACCGGCCCAGCGGTCGTGGACGCCGATGAACTGGTTCGCCGAGTTGATGGACGAACCGATGACGATCATGCCGACAAAAGCCACGATGGTGCCCAGGACCGGCAGGTAGCCGACGATGCGCCACCAGTAGCGCTTGGCGGACTGCTCCAGGGAGGGCTTGGCACCGGTCTGCAGGTCGCGGACCTGGTAGCCGAACAGGTGCTTGACCGGGGTGGCACCGGTGTAGGCCTCGAGGCCGATGAAGTAGGCCAGGGAGACGACGGCGGCGGCGATCCCGGCGAGGGTGTCGTTGAAGGAGAACATCAGGCTCGCCACACCGGCGACGGAGACGGCCGCGAGCGAGTCCAGGAGCGTCATGCCCAGGCGCAGACCAGCGGACGGCCGGTCCGGGTAGGGGTGAACGCCGTACTGCTGGGCGGGCACCTGGGAGGAGTAGTCGACCGGGCCGGTCGGGTACCCGAAAGAGGAGGCGGCGGTGGAGCCGACGGCACCGGGCCCGCCCGGGTATGAACCCGGGTAGGCGGCGGTCGGCGGCGACGGGGTGCCCATCGGATAGCCGAACGGGGACTGAGACTGTGGCTGCCCCGGTGACTGTCCCGGTGATTGCGCAGACCCCGGGAAGAGGTTCGCGTCGGGCAGCTCACCGAAGCTACCCAGGTGCTCCAGTTCGGGCCACGTCAGTTGCAGGCGGGCGCCGAGGGCATCGTCGTAGGTGCGTCGGGTGGCCTCCTCGGAGAGAACCCCGTAGGCGGTCTCGAGCTGGCGGCGCCGATGGTCGGTGGCGGGCACACCCTTGTTCTCCAGGTCGGCGTCCCGGGCCAGGACGAGCAGGCCCAGTTCTCGGCTGGTGGCCTCGCGGTCGAGGTTGAACAGTGCGTAGAGATCGATGGTCTGGTCGTTCACGGTGGGGCCTTCCTGTGGTTCGTTGTGGACACCAGCCTACGAACCCGGGTGGACGCTGACCATCGGGATTCGCCCTGATTCAACCCCGAGCCCGAGGCCCCGCCTACTTGCGGGTCAGCAGTGCGATGAGGCCGGCACCGGCGGCACCGAGGGCGGCGCCGACGCCGACGGCGGCGCCGGTGGTGCGGGCGTCGGGGGCGTGGTTGATCTCCTGGCGCACGCGGATGATGGCGGGCTCCGGGGAGGGTGCCTGTGCCATGCGGAGGGACTCCTCGTCGGTGGCGGCCCAGGCGGAGATGTACATGACCACGCGCCACACGAGGTAGAACACGACCATGAGGCCGATGATGGGGCCGAAGGTGGCGCCGGCGGGGTTGGACAGCGCGTTGGAGAAGAACAGGGAGCCGAGCTGCTTGATCACCTCGAAGGCCATGGCGCCGATGAACGCGGCCTGGAGGCCGGGGCGGCGGGGGACCTTGGTGCGCGGCAGGTAGAACACCATCCACGCCATGACGAGGAAGTTGGCCAGCACGCCGACGAGGATGGCGATGATGGCGGTGATGAAGCGGATGCCGGGGACGTCACCGAGGCCGATCAGGTCGAGGAGGGAGGTGGTGAGGCCGGAGTTGCCGATTGCGGTGACGCTGAAGGCGATGATGAAGGCGATGATGAGGCCGATGAGGCCGAGCAGGTCGGCGGCCTTGTTCTTGACGAAGTTGCCCACGGCCGTGGGGTCGACCTTCCACATCTTGGACACGCCGTAGCGGAGGTTGTTCATCCAGCCCAGGCCGGACCACAGGGTGGTCAGGGCGCCGATGCCGGCGACGGCGCCGCGCTGTTCGATGGCGGTGGCGAGGATGTCGTTGATGAGGGTGCCCATCTCACCGCTGACGGACTCGGCGATCTGTTCCTGCAGCTGGGTGAGCAGTTCGGGCCGGTTGGCCAGCACCGCGGCGGCGGCCGCGACGACGAGCATGAGGATGGGGAAGATCGCCAGGACGGAGAAGTAGGTGATGCCGGCGGAGTACTGGTTGCCGCCCATGGAGGTGTAGCGGTCCTGCATCCGCATGAGGTGGTCGACGAACTCGGACTTGTCGCGGACCTTGTCGACGGCGCCCGGCTCGTCGTCCCGGTCCCGCTCAATGCCGTACTCGTCGGTATACCGCTCGTCCGCGTGGGTGGTGGTGGCCACGAGCCGTCCTTCCCTTGCCGTGAAAAATCCCTATGGTTGACACACCAACGGTAGGGAAATCCGGGCGGGTTTGCACCCTCAGCACGTACCGTGGGGGTGAATCGAAGCCCTGAACAGCCGATTCACCCGATCGGTGGGGCCTAGCGACGCGGAGCGAGGAAGCCGACCTTGTCGTAGACGTCCTGGACCAGCGGCTCGGCGACTTCCCGGGCGCGTTCGGCACCGACAGCGAGGATGCGCTCGATCTCGGCGGGGTCGGCCATGAGTTCGTCGAAACGCGCGCGCAGCGGGGTGGTGAACGCCTCGAGGGCGTCGGCGGTGTCGGTCTTGAGGGCACCGTAGCCCTGTCCCTCGTAGCCGGCGACGAGGTCGTCGATCGACGTGCCGGTGAGCGCGGACTGGATGACCAGCAGGTTGGACACGCCCGGCTTGTTCTCCTTGTCATAGGCGATGACCCCGTCGTTGTCGGTGACGGCCGACTTGATGCGCTTGGCGGAGGTCTTCGGGTCGTCGAGCAGGTTGATGCAGCCCTTGGGGTTGTCCGCGGACTTGGACATCTTGGCGGTGGGGTTCTGCAGGTCCTGGATCTTGGACGCGCCCTCGGGGATGAAACCCTCGGGGACGACGAAGGTCTCGCCGTAGCGGGAGTTGAAGCGCTCCGCCAGGGTGCGGGTGAGCTCGAGGTGCTGACGCTGGTCCTCGCCGACGGGCACGAGCTGCGGCTTGTACAGGAGGATGTCGGCGGCCATGAGCACGGGGTAGGTGAACAGGCCGACGGTGGTGCGGTCCTGGCCCTGCTTGGCGGACTTGTCCTTGAACTGGGTCATGCGGCCGGCCTCGCCGAAGCCGGTGAGGCAGTTGAGCACCCAGGTCAGTTCGGCGTGCTGCGGCACGTGGGACTGGACGAAGAGGGTGGACTTGGCCGGGTCGATGCCGAGGGCAATGAGCTGGGCGACGCCGGCGATGGTGCGATGGCGCAGTTCATCCGGGTTCTGGTCGACGGTGATGGCGTGCAGGTCAGGGATGAAGTAGAACGCGTCGTAGGTGTCCTGCAGGTTGATCCACTGCTTCAGCGCACCGAGGTAGTTGCCCAGGTGGTAGGAGTCCGCGGTCGGCTGGATGCCGGAGAGGACGCGCTGGCGGGTGTCGGTCGACGGGTTCTGGTCGCTCATGGGCACTGAGTCTAGCCCCCGCACAGGAAAGCGACACCGCAAGGTCGTGGTGATCCTCGCGGTGTCGCTTATCGACGCCTGCTTCTCCCGGGCGTTACTTGCCCAGCTTGCGGGAGGTGGGGCTGTGCTTGTCCAGGCCGATGGCGATGGCGGAGACGATCAGCGCGCCACCGGCACCCATCACCAGCGCCGCCACCATGGCCAGGACGGAGAAACCGATGGACGCGTACCAGAACCAGCCGGCCGCGACGAGGATGGCACCGAGGATGAGGATGATGAGTGCGCGCATGTTCTTTCCACTTCTCTTCTGTTGGTCACAACGCCGACATATGTCGTGAACATGGTAGCAGGCGAGGTGTCAGCGGGGACCGGTTTCCCCGTCCGGCCCCCAGCTCTGCTCCTCAGGGGGTTGCCCGCCCCGGTTGCGGTCGAGCAGTCGGTAGCGCGTGATGTCGAAGTGGGTGCGACGGCGGGCGGCGCGCAGGCCACGGCGCATGTACTGGTAGGACATGCTCAGTCGGGGATCGACGGGCTGCTCGGCGCCCCGGTAGTCGAACACCGGCAGGTGCCAGCCGCGGTACATGGCGATGACGCGGACGGTGAAGGCGACGATGAGGGTGATGACGATGACCCAGTTCTCCGAGAGTCCCAGTTCCAGCAGGCCGACGTAGGTGATGGTGGCGAGCACGGAGATGGAGGCGTAGAGCTCCCTGGAGAACACCAGGGGGACCCGGTCGGATATGAGGTCGCGGAGCACGCCGCCGGACACGCCGTTGACCACGGCGGCGACGCAGGCGATGACGAATCCGTGGCCGAGGTCGAGGGCCACCTGGGTGCCGATGACGGAGAAGGTGGCTAGGCCGACGGCGTCGGCAAGCAGGAAGAGCCGGCGGAAGTAGTGCATGAGGAAGGACAGCGCCACCGTCACCAGCGCGGCGACGACCACGATGATGAGGTACCGCGGCTCCGCCACCCACCTCAGCGGGTAGGAGTCGAGGAGGATGTCGCGGATCGTGCCGCCGCCGAGGGCGGTGAGTGCCGCGAGCGCGAGGACACCGAACAGGTCCATCCGCTGACGGCCGGCGGCCAGCGCCGCGGTGATCGCCTCAGCGGTGATGCCGATGATGAAGGTGACCACCAGCAGCTGGGCGGTGTCGATCGCGTCCATGCCGCTACCGGTAGGTGACGTTGAGCGGCGAGTGGTCGGACCAGCGGGTCTCCACGGTCGGGGCCCGGTCGACCCAGGAGCGCTCGGCGCGCTCGAGCATGGACGCGGTGGCGGCCTGGTAGTCGATGCGCCAGCCGGCGTTGTTGTTGAAGGCCTGCCCGCGGAAGGTCCACCAGGTGTAAGGGCCGTCGCCCTCGGGCTGGAGCCTGCGCGCCACGTCGAACCAGCGGGGCTGCGTCGCGGCGGTGCGCACGGTGCGGCCCTCGTAGTCCACGACGCCGAAGTACTCACCCAGGCCCGGCTTCTCCTGGCTGGTCTCCTCCGGGAAGGCGCCGAAGACGGAGTCCATGAAGGCGCGCTCGTCGGGCAGGAAACCGGACTTCTTCTGGTTGGTCTTCCAGTTCTTCAGGTCCTCGCGTCGGTGGCAGATGTTCCAGTCGCCGCCGATGACCATGTCGCCGAACTCGTCGGCGCGCTGGTCGAGGATGTCGCTGAACTCGTCGAGGAAGCGGTACTTCTCGTCCTGCTTCTCCGTGCCCGCGGAGCCGGAGGGCAGGTAGAGGGAGGCGACGCGCACGCCCTCGTAGGTGCCCTCGAGCCAGCGGCCGGAATCGGGGAAGGAACCGAAGCCGACGCGAACGTCGTCAAGCGGTGCCCGGGAGAGAATGCCCACCCCGGCGCGGCCCTTCGCCGCCGCAGGGGCGCCGACGTAGTGCCAGCCGGCGTCGAGGGCCGGCTGGAGGGCCTTGACGGATTCGTCGACGGTGGCGCGGACCTCCTGCAGGAGGACCACCTCGGCGTCGGTCTCCTCGAGCCAGGCGTGCATGCCCGGGTTGTCCTCGTTGCGCTTCTTGACGGCGGCACGGATGCCGTTGACGTTGACGGAGGTGATGGTCAGACTCATTCCACTCACCTTAGTCGGGCGGCCGGGAACCAGATGAGGATGGCCGTCACCGCCAGGCCGGCGCCCGCGAGGGCGGGGGCCGCGTAGCCGAGGCCGGCGGCGATGACCGCCCCACCAAGCGCCGCGCCGGAGGCGTTGGCCAGATTGAGGGCCGAGTGGTTGAGGGAGGCGGCCAGCGTCTGGGCGTCCCCGGCGACCTCCATGAGGCGCAGCTGCAGGCTGGGCACGAGGCTGGCGCCGAAGAAGCCGATGAACGCGAAGGTGAGGGCGCCCGGCAGCACCCACTGCGAAGTGGCGAAGAAGGCCACCAGCACCACGGCGATCATCACCAGGGAGAAGAGGATGCCGCGGTCGAGGTTGCGGTCGGCCAGCCGGCCGCCGAACCAGTTGCCCGCCACGCTGCCGACGCCGTAGGCCATGAGCACGGCCCACAGCCAGCGATCGTCCATCCCGGCGCGCTCGGTCATGGTCCACGCGATGTAGGTGTAGACGGCGAACATACCGCCGAAACCGACGGTGCCGATGGCCAGGGTCAGCCACACCTGCAGCCGGGTAAGGGCACCGAGTTCCGTGCGTACCGACGTCGCCGGCATCTGAGTCATGTGCGGCATGAGGAACCACAGCGCGGTGACGGTGATCGCGGCGAGCACCGCGACCAGAACATAGGCCGCGGCCCAGCCGAACGCCTGCCCCAGCGCCTGGGCGGCGGGCACGCCGGCGACCGTGGCCACCGACAGGCCCATGCCGACGAACGCCAGCGCCCGGCCCCGCTGCCCCGGCGGGGCCATCGACGCCGCCGAGAGCCCGGCGACCGAGAAGTACGCCCCGTGCGGCAGGCCCGCGATGAAGCGGGCCGCCAGCAGGGTGAGGTAGCTGTCCGACATCGCGGCGAGCACGTGGCCGAGGGTGAACGCGGCCATGAGGATGAGCAGCAGCCGCCGGCGCGGCACGAGCCCGGTCAGCGCCGTGATCAGCGGCGCGCCGACCACGACGCCGAGCGCGTAGGCGGAGATGACGTGGCCGGCCTGGTTCTCGGCGATGCCGAAGTCGTCGGCGATGAGCGGCAGCAGGCCCATGGACACGAACTCGGAGGTGCCGATGGCGAAACCGCCCAGCGCCAGGGCGATCATGACGATGATGCGGCGGGGCTCGGAGATCTCGGTCTGCCGGGGCAGCGGCGGTCGGGCGGGCAGGGACGCGGTGGGGATGAAACGCAGGCGTGGCACGGCGGAACAGACTACCCGCCGACCCGGAGTGGGGCCGACCTGCGGGCGGTCGGGGTGATTCATCCGACTGTCGGGGCCGGTCGGTGAGGTGGCCCGGATCCGGGGCGAACGTCTCCGGCGGACACACTTCCCCAACCGTGTTAGGTCATGCTAACTTAGCCGAGCCTTACCTTATTGAATTGAGATGTTCAGTCGAAAGGACTCGCCCATGCCCTCCCGTCCCCGCCTGCCCCGGTCCCTGCCGGCCGCCGTGCTCACCGCCGCGCTCGCCACCGCGTCCCTCACCGCCTGCGCCACCGACGACGACGGCCCCGGAACGGCCGGGGCCGCCGGATCCGACGGGCAGACCGCCCCCGCCGCGGGTTTCCCCGTCACCGTCACCCACGCTTTCGGCCAGACCACCGTCGAGGACTCCCCGGAGCAGGTGGCCACCGTCGGCTGGGCCAACCACGAGGTCCCCCTCGCCCTGGGCGTGGTACCCGTCGGCATGTCGAAGGCAACCTGGGGCGACGATGACGGCGACGGTGTCCTCCCCTGGGTCGAGGACACTCTCGCCGAACTCGGGGCCGACACCCCGGTCCTGTTCGACGAGACCGACGCCATCCCCTTCGAGCAGATCGCCGACACCCGCCCCGACGTCATCCTCGCCGCCTACTCCGGCATCACCCAAGACGACTACGACAAGCTGAGCAAGATCGCCCCCGTCGTCGCCTACCCGGGCATCCCCTGGGGAACCTCGCTGTCGGACATGGTCACCCTCGACGCAGCCGGGCTGGGCAAGGACGCGGAGGCTGAGGACCTCAACGCCTCCCTCGACGCCGAGGTCACCGCCGCCCTCGACGAGTTTCCGGAGCTCAAGGACACCAATGTCCTGTTCACCTCCTTCGGTGGCCAGAACGACCTGTCCACCATCGGCTTCTACGGCACGAAGGACCCCCGGGCCGGCTTCCTCGCCGAGGCCGGGATCGGCGTGCCGGAGGTGGTTCAGGAGGAGAGAGGGCAGGCCGAGAGCTTCTGGATCGAGCGCTCCGCCGAGGATGTCGAGTCCTTCGGCGACGTCGACCTCATCGTCTCCTACGGCTCCGACGACCCCGCCGAGAACGCGGCCACCCTCGCCGAGCTGCAGGCCCACCCACTCATGGGGAAGATCCCCGCCATCCGCGACGGGCACGTCGCCTTCCTCGGCACCGGCCCGCTGTCCGCGACGGCCAACCCCTCCCCGCTGTCCATCCCCTGGGGTGTGCGCGACTACTTCGCTCTGCTGGCTGACTCCCTGAGGTGACCTCCCCATCATGCTGACCCGCCCACCACGCACCCTGACCACGGCTGCCCTGCTCGCTGCCCTCACCCTCGTCACGGTTGCCTCCGTCGCCTTCGGCGCCCGCGACATCGCCGTCACCGACGCCCTCGCGGCCCTCACCGGCCATTCCGGGACCATCGACCAGGCCGCCGCAACCCAACGCCTGCCGCGGACCGTGCTGGCCGTGGCCGTCGGGGCCGCGCTCGCGGTGGCGGGCACGACGATGCAGGCCATCACCCGCAACCCGCTGGCCGACCCGGGCTTATTCGGGGTCCTGTCCGGCGCGGCGCTGGCGGTGGTCGTCGGCATCGCGTTCTTCGGCCTGGACAACCGGGTGAGCACGTTCATCGTGGCCATCCTCGGATCGGCGGGGGCCGCCCTGTTCGTCTACGTCATCGGGTGCCTGGGAACGTCCGGTGGACTGCGGGGCGGCGGTCCGTCGCCACTCACCCTGGCCCTGGCGGGCGCGGCCACCGCGGCTGCGGCAGGCTCGCTCGTCAGCGCCGTCCTGCTGCCCCGGGTCGAGGTCATGGACACCTTCCGTTTCTGGCAGATCGGCGACGTCGGAGGCGCCACCTTCGACCACCTGGCCCTCGGGGTGCCGTTCCTGCTCACCGGCGGCCTGCTGTGCTGGGCCAGCGCGGGTGGCCTCAACGCCCTCACACTCGGCGACGACGTCGCCACCGGCCTGGGTTCCTCTCCCGGCACCACCCGGCTGTTCGCCGGCGCGGGGGCGGTCATCCTCTGCGGGTCGGCCACCGCCCTCGCCGGCCCCATCGGTTTCGTCGGACTCATCGTTCCGCACCTGTGCCGGCTGGTGGTGGGCACCGACCACCGCTGGCTCATCCCCACCACCGCAGTCACCGGGGCGGTGCTGCTCGTCGGGGCCGACACCCTCGGCCGGGTCATTGCCCGCCCCAGCGAGATCGCCGTGGCCGTTCTCACCCCGGCGCTCGGCGCGCCGCTGTTCATCTGGATCGTCCGTCGGCAGAAGGTTCGTGAATTGTGACCACCACCCTCCCCTACGCTCTCGCCACCGGTCGATCCCGTCGCCGGGCCGCTCGTCACCACCGGTTACTCGCTCTCACCGCGGTCCTCGCCGCCCTGGTCGCCGTCGCCCTCATGGTCGGTGAGACCTTCTACACCCCGGTCGAGGTGGCCCGGGTCATCGCCGGACAATCCGTGCCCGGCGCGTCCTACACCGTCGGCGAGCTGCGCCTGCCCCGCACCGCCCTCGCGGTCCTGGCCGGCTGCGCCTTCGGCGTCTCCGGCGTCGTCTTCCAGACCCTGCTGCGCAACCAGCTGGCCTCGCCGGACATCATCGGGATCTCCTCCGGTGCCGGGGCAGCCGGGGTGGTGGGCATCGTGTTCCTCCATCTGGGCCAGGCGGCGGTCTCCGGCCTCGCCCTCGGGGCGGGCCTGGCCGTCGCCGGCGCCATCTACCTCCTGTCCGTCCGGCAGGGGTTCGGTGGCACCCGGCTCATCCTCGTCGGCATCGGCGTCGCCGCCCTTCTGCAGTCGGTGGTGACCTACTCCCTGTCCCGGGCCGCGGCGTGGGACCTTCCCACCGCCACCCGCTGGCTCACCGGATCCCTCAACGCCGCGAGCTGGCCGTGGGTGGCGCCAGTGGCCGTCGTCGTGACGGCCACGGTGCCGGCGATCCTGCTCCTCGACCACCGCCTGGCCGTCCTGCGCCTGGGCGACGACCTCGCCACCGGCCTGGGGGTGCCCGTCCGCACCGTCCGGATCTCCGTCATCGTCGCCGCGGTGGCCCTCATCGCCGTCGCCACCGCCGCCTGCGGGCCGATCGCGTTCGTCGCCTTCATGTCCGGCCCCATCGCCACCCGGCTCATCGGCCCCGGTGGTTCCCCGGTCCTCGCGGCCGGCCTCGTCGGCGCCCTGCTCGTCCTAGGCGCCGATCTGCTCGGCCAGTTCGCCCTGGACACCCGCTATCCCGTCGGGGTCATCACCGGCCTGCTCGGCGCGCCCTACCTCATCCTCCTGCTCATCCGCTCCCGACGAATCGGAGCTGTCTCATGACCACCACCCACTCCCTCACCGCCCGCCGGCTGAGCCTGTCCTACGGCGACCGCCAGGTCCTCTCGGGCGTCGACGTGGACATCCTCCCCGGCGCGGTCACCGCCGTCATCGGCGGCAACGGCTGCGGCAAATCCACCCTCCTGCGCGCTCTCACCCGGCTCCTGCGGCCGACCACCGGGCAGGTGCTTCTCGACGCCCTCCCCCTCACCGATCTGCCCGCCCGTCAGGTCGCCCGCACCCTGGGACTGCTGCCGCAGTCCCCCACCGCCCCCGACGGCATCACGGTCGCCGACCTGGTCGGACGGGGCCGCACACCCCACCAGGGAATCTTCGGCCAGTGGTCCACCCACGACCACGAGATCGTCGCCCGCGCACTGTCCGCCACCGGGATCGCCGACCTGGCCGAACGCAGCATCGACGAACTCTCCGGCGGACAACGCCAGCGGGTGTGGATCGCCATGGCTCTGGCCCAGGACACCGACATCCTCCTGCTCGACGAGCCGACGACCTTCCTCGACCTCCCCCACCAGCTGGAGATCCTCGACCTCCTGCGGGACCTCAACACCGCCCGCGGCACCACCATCGTCATGGTCCTCCATGACCTCAACCTCGCCGCCCGCTACTGCGACCGGCTCATCGCGCTGCGCGACGGCCGTGTCGCCGTCGCGGGCACCCCCGACCAGGTGGTCACCCCCGCCATCATCCGGGAGGTCTTCGACCTCGAGTCCCACGTCATGCCCGACCCCGTCTCCGGGGCCCCGATGGTCATGCCCATCGGCCGCCACCGGGTCCTCCACCGCACCGAGAGCTGATCCACCATGACCTTCCGTCCCTTCCGTGCCCGCGTCCACGCCACGCAGCGCCTGAGCCCCCACTTCCTCCGCATCACCCTCACCGGTGAGGACCTCCGCGGGTTCCGGCCCGTCGGACCCGTCCTTGACCTGCGGATCAAGCTCATCATCCCCGGTTCATCGGGCATCCTCCCGCAGCTGGACGCCGACCCCGACTGGTTCACCACCTGGTCCGGGTTGCCCGAGGACGAGCGCGGCCACATGCGCACCTACTCCGTGCGCGCCCTGTCCACCGTCGACGGGCAGACCCGCCTGGTCGTCGACTTCGCCCTCCACCTCGGTGACGGAGACACCGGGCCGGCGGCCCGGTGGGCGAGGGACGCACGCCCGGGGGACGAGATCACCGTCATCGGCCCGACCGCCGGTGCCCCGGCGGGGGCGGGGGTCGAGTTCGCCCCGGGTGAGGCGTCGGACATCGTACTGCTCGGCGATGAGACCGCCGCCCCCGCCATCGCCCGGATCCTCGAGGACCTGCCCGCCACCGCCCGCGGTCGGGCTCTCATCGAGGTCCCCACCCGGGCCGATGTGCTGGCCGTCGACAGCCCTGCGGGATTCGCCGTCTCCTGGCTACCCCGGCACGGCGGCGAGCACGGACATGCCCTGCTGTCCCGTCTCGGCCTGGCTCCGGGCGGGGAGGGCACGGACGATGCGTCCGCGGCTCAGGCGCTGGTGTGGGAGACGCCGGGGTTCTCCGCGGCGGGTGAGCCGGTCGACGTCGATACGCGGGGAGCGGACGGAACCTACTGGTGGATCGCGGGGGAGTCCGGCATGGTGACGGCGCTGCGGCGCCACCTAGTCAAGGAAAGAGGCGTCGCGCGGTCGCAGGTGGCGTTCATGGGGTACTGGAAACGCGGCGTGGCCATGCGCGGGTGAGTGGGATTCCCCACGCCCCCGGCGCACACCTGCCCGTCACCTGCTCAAGCGGGAACAGGTATCCTGGAAAGCCGTATCGTAGCCGAAAATTAAAGGGAGACCCATGGCAAAGATCATCTGGACCCGTACTGACGAGGCACCGCTGCTCGCGACCTACTCGTTCAAGCCGGTCGTCGAGGCATTCGCCGGCACCGCCGGAATTGATGTCGAGACCCGCGACATCTCCCTCGCCGGGCGCATCCTCGCCCAGTTCCCGGACCGCCTGAGCGATGAGCAGCGCATGGATGACGCCCTCGCCGAGCTCGGTGACCTGGCCAAGACCCCGGAAGCCAACATCATCAAGCTGCCGAACATCTCCGCATCGGTACCGCAGCTCAAGGCCGCCATCAAGGAACTGCAGGCACAGGGCTATGACCTGCCGGACTACCCGGAGAACCCGGAGACCGACGAGGACAAGGACGTCCGCAGGCGCTACGACGCCGTCAAGGGCTCCGCCGTCAACCCGGTGCTGCGTGAGGGCAACTCCGACCGCCGTGCGCCGGAGGCCGTGAAGAACTTCGTGAAGAAGCACCCGCACCGCATGGGCGAGTGGTCGGCCGACTCCAAGACCAACGTCGCCACCATGGACGCCGACGACTTCCGCCACAACGAGAAGTCCGTCATCATGCCGGCCGACGACACCCTCACCTTCCAGCTGGTCGACGCCGACGGCAACGCCACCAAGCTCCGCGACGACCTCAAGGTCCTCGAGGGCGAGGTCATCGACGGCACCGTCATGCGCGCCGCCGCCCTGCAGTCCTTCCTCACCGACCAGGTCAAGCGCGCCGAGGACGAGGGCATCCTCTTCTCCGTGCACCTCAAGGCCACCATGATGAAGGTCTCCGACCCGATCATCTTCGGCTACGTCGTGCGCACCTTCTTCGCCGACGTCTTCGACAAGTACGGCGAGCAGCTCATGGCCGCCGGCCTCAACGGCGAGAACGGCCTGGCCGCCATCTACTCCGGCCTCGACGAGCTGGAGAACGGAGCCGAGATCCGCGAGGCGTTCGACGTCGAGCTGGCCGCCGGCCCGGACCTGGCCATGGTCAACTCCGACAAGGGCATCACCAACCTGCACGTGCCCTCCGACGTCATCGTCGACGCCTCCATGCCGGCCATGATCCGCACCTCCGGCCAGATGTGGAACAAGGACGACAAGACCCAGGACACCCTGGCCGTCATCCCGGACTCCTCCTACGCCGGCATCTACCAGGCCGTCATCGACGACTGCAAGGCCAACGGCGCCTACGACCCGACCACCATGGGCACCGTCCCCAACGTCGGCCTCATGGCCCAGAAGGCCGAGGAGTACGGTTCCCACGACAAGACCTTCAAGATCGAGACCGACGGCACCGTCCAGGTCCTCAACTCCGCCGGTGACGTCATCATCGAGCACGAGGTCTCCGCCGGTGACATCTGGCGCGCCTGCCAGACCAAGGACGCCCCGATCCAGGACTGGGTCAAGCTCGCCGTCGACCGGGCCCGCATCTCCGGCATGCCCGCCATCTTCTGGCTCGACTCCGAGCGCGCCCACGACCGCAACCTCATCGAGCTGGTGAACAAGTACCTCGCCGACCACGACACCGACGGCCTGGACATCCAGATCCTCTCCCCCGTCGAAGCCACCAAGGTCTCCATCGAGCGCATCCGCCGCGGCGAGGACACCATCTCCGTGACCGGCAACGTGCTCCGTGACTACAACACGGACCTGTTCCCGATCCTCGAGCTGGGCACCTCCGCCAAGATGCTCTCCGTCGTCCCGCTCATGGCCGGTGGCGGCCTGTTCGAGACCGGTGCCGGCGGCTCCGCCCCGAAGCACGTCCAGCAGGTCCAGGAGGAGAACCACCTGCGCTGGGACTCCCTCGGCGAGTTCCTCGCCCTGGCCGAGTCCCTGCGCCACGTCTCCCGCACCGAGGACAACGCCAAGGCCGCCGTCCTCGCCTCCGCGCTGGACAAGGCCACCGAGAAGCTGCTGGGTGAGGGCAAGTCCCCGTCCCGCAAGGTCGGCGAGATCGACAACCGCGGCTCCCACTTCTACCTGGCCTCCTACTGGGCCGAGGAGCTGGCCGCCCAGACCGAGGACGCCGAGCTGGCCGAGGTCTTCGGTCCGATCGCCGAGGCACTGGCCGCCGACGCCGCCGAGATCGACAAGGAGCTCATCGACAACCAGGGTCAGCCCGTCGACCTGGGCGGCTACTACCAGCCCAACGACGACAAGACCTCCGAGGTCATGCGCCCGTCGAGCAAGTTCAACGAGATCATCGACGGTCTGAAGAAGTAACGCTCCACCGCTTCTCGACACCCCGCCTCCCGCACCGTGGCCCGCACGGCGCGGGGGCGGGGTTCGTCGATTCCGGGGACTTGGTGCCGGCTGGGGTGCCCTGTCATATGTGTGACGCCCTGTCATTCGGGGAGATTCCCCGCCCTGCAGCGCAGTGAATCTCCCCGAACCTAGGGGCCGGTGGGCCAGCCCATCGGGAAACCCTCAGCACTTCCCCACACGACCATGAGCGCGCCCTGACGGGGGTTCAGGAGAGCCGCTATGTATGCAGTGTCGTACATCCAGGGCAACTCACATGTCCGGGAATCCATGCATGTCAGCATTGACATGAAGCTCCAAGAACTCCTTTCCTGCTGGTAACTGAGCAATTCTCAGATGTATTCACATGTTAGTTTTACGTGGCCGCAGCGACCGGCTGCCGGCTCCACCATGATCATCCAGATCGCACCACCCGGAAAGGAACCAGATGCGCCTCAGATACCCCGCGCACCCTCCCCGAAGGACCAACGCGAGAACCCTCACCACCGCCTGCACGGCCGCCATCGTCACCGCCCTCACGGCGTCGACACTCATGCACACCGCCTCCGCCCAGGAGGACGGGCCGGCCGATCAGACCACCGAGGGGATCACCGACACCGCCAACCTGCTCGACCGGGCCTCCGAGGGCACATCCGACGCCCCGGAACCCACCAACCGTTTCCTCGTCTCCTATCACCCCAGCGCCAGCAACACCCCCGAGGCCCGGGAAGGAACGATGACCCAGGCCCTCGAGGAGATCGGGGCCGAACCGGAGGCCTCCGAACTCCGGGAGACCGCCACGGGCGCCACCGTCTTCGAGACCTCGGAGGAACTGTCTCCCGAGCAGTCCGAGGAGCTGCTCGCCCAGCTGCGGGACGACGATTCCGTCGAGTACGCCGAGATCGACGCCATCTTCACCATCGCGCAGGATGCCCCGGCCGAGGACCGCGACCAGGAGGCCTCCCCCGCTGCCGCACCACCGAACGACACCCACTTTCCCCGCCAGTGGGCCCTGACCGAACGCCAGGGCATCAACGTCCTGCCCGCCTGGGACGTCACCCGCGGGCAGGGACAGACCGTCGCCGTCATCGACTCCGGCATCGCCCCGCACCGCGACCTCGACGCCAACGTCACCGGCGGCTATGACTTCATCTCCGATTCCTCCCGCGCCCGGGACGGCGACGGCCGCGACAGCGATCCCACCGATGAGGGCGACTGGATCACCGCCGGCCAGTGCGGCAACAACCAGCCCGCCGACTCCTCGTGGCACGGCACCCACGTCGCCGGCACCGTGGCGGCCGTGGCCGGGAACAACGAGGGCATCGCCGGCGTGGCCCCCGACTCCACCATCGTGCCCCTCCGCGTGCTCGGCGCCTGCGGCGGCTACCTCTCCGACATCACCGACGCGGTCGTCTGGGCCGCCGGCGGCACCGTCCGCGGCGCGCCCGCCAATCAGAATGTCGCCGACGTGATCAACATGTCCCTCGGCGGTTCCGGCCAGTGCTCGGCCACCTACCAGCGGGCCATCGACCTGGCGGTCAACCGCGGCTCCGTGGTCGTCGTCGCCGCCGGCAACGAGAACCAGGACGCCTCCCTGGTCCAGCCCGCCAGCTGCAACAACACCGTCACCGTCGGCGCCGTCGACGCCAACGGTGCCCGCGCCCCGTACTCCAACTACGGGTCCGCCGTCGACGTGTGGGCACCGGGCGGCAACACCGCCACCGGGCAGGGGGTGCTCTCCACCATCGACACCGGCCGGACGACCCGCGCCGGCGCCGGATACGGCAACTACCAGGGCACCTCCATGGCCGCCCCGCACGTCGCCGGTGTCGCCGCCCTGGTCACCGCCGCCAACCCGGGGATCTCCACCGCGGAGCTGACGTCCCGGATCACGCAGAACACCAACGCCCGCAATGTCATCCAGGCACCGGCGGCCGTGGGGGTCGGCACCAACCCCGGGGAGCCGGTGGATCCGGTTGACCCGGAGGAACCGGTGGACCCGGTTGATCCGGTCGATCCTGTCGACCCGGAGGAACCCCCGGTCGATGACGCTGAGACTGCTGCGCTGGTGGACGCCACCAACCGCGCCCGCGCCAGCGCCGGACTCCCGCCGCTGGCGGCCCGCCCCGAACTGACCCGCCTGGCGCAGGACTGGGCGCAGACGATGAGCCAGCGCAACCAGCTCGTCCACCGTCCCGACCTGCGTGAGCACACGACGGCCGAGTACGCCGTGTCGGAGAACATCCTCATGACCCGTGGCCGGGCGACCTCTGCCGAGGACATGGTCCGGATGTGGATGAACTCCCCCGGCCACCGCGCCAACATCCTCGACCGCAATGCCCGGTGGATCGGCGTGGGCATCGCCGAGTCCGCGAACGGCACCACCTACGCGGTGCAGAACTTCGGCGTCGCCCGACGCTGACGTCACACGCCGCCACCCGACTGATCCACTCTCCGGCCCCGGGCCCCACACCAGCGACGACATACCGCTTGGTCTAGGGGTCCGGGGTTTTTATTCACGCCCGGAGGGCGGTTCTTCCACGGCTATCGCGACTTTAACTAGACCGCTCGGTTTATTCTTCCCCGCATCGACGTAGTGTGTTGTCCATTGACCGACAGCACCTCCACCTCAAGGACGACACCATGCCCAAGTACGACAACTCCGCCGCCGCCGAGTGGGATTTCCAGACCCGGTCCATTCACGCGGGCCAGACCATCGACAGTGACACCGGCGCCCGCAACCAGCCGATCTACCTCACCACGTCGTTCGTCTTCGATTCCGCCGAGCACGCCCGCCAGCGTTTCGCCCTCGAGGATCTGGGCCCGGTGTACACCCGCCTGACCAACCCGACGGTGGAAGCCCTGGAGAATCGCCTCGCCTCGCTCGAGGGTGGTGTCCACGCCGTGGCCTTCTCCTCCGGCCAGGCCGCGGAGACCGCCGCGATCCTCAACCTCGCCGGTGCCGGCGACCACATCGTCACTTCCCCGCGCCTCTACGGTGGCACCGAGACCCTGTTCCAGGTCACGTTCAAGCGCCTGGGCATCGAGGTCACCTTCGTCGAGAACCCGGATGACCCGGAGTCCTGGCAGGCCGCGGTGCAGCCGAACACCCGCGCGTTCTACGGCGAGACCTTCGGCAACCCGGTCGCCGATGTGCTGGACATCCCGGCCGTCGCCGAGGTCGCGCACCGCAACTTGGTGCCGCTGATCGTCGACAACACCATGGCCACCGCCGCCCTCGTCCGCCCGTTGGAGCTGGGTGCGGACATCGTGGTCAACTCGCTGACCAAGTTCTACACGGGCAACGGTTCGGCCCTCGGTGGCGTGCTCGTCGACGGCGGTTCCTTCGATTGGACCGTCGAGCGCGACGGGAAGCCGGTGTTCGAGCAGTTCGTCACCCCGGATCCGGCCTACCACGGCCTCAAGTACGCCGACCTGGGTGCGGCCGCCTTCGGCCTCAAGGCCCGCGTCGGGCACCTGCGCGACACCGGCGCCGCCCCTCCCCCTTCAACGCCTGGGTGGCACTCCAGGGCCTGGACACCCTCTCGCTGCGCGTGGAGCGCCACAACGAGAATGCCGCGAAGGTCGCCGAGTTCCTCGCCGATCATCCGCTGGTGGCCAAGCTCAACTACGCCGGCGCGCAGTCCTCCCCGTGGTTTGCCACCAAGGAGAAGCTGGGCCTCGAGCACACCGGTTCGGTCCTGTCCTTCGACATCGCCGGCGACACGAACGACCGCACCGCGGCGTGGGCGTTCATCGACGCGCTCCAGCTGCACTCCAACGTGGCCAACATCGGTGACGTCCGCTCCCTGGTCATCCACCCGGCGTCCACGACCCACTCCCAGTCCGACGAGCAGGGCCTGACCCGCGCCGGCATCACCCAGGCCACCGTCCGCCTGTCGGTGGGCATCGAGTCCGTGGCCGACATCATCGCCGATCTGCAGCGCGGTTTCGCTGCCGCCGAAGCCGTGAAGTAGGCCGGCATGCCCACCCTCGCCCCCGAAGGAACCCTGGCCACGCAGCCGATCGGTGACCTAGTCACCGAGGCCGGCGCGACGATCACGGACGCCACCATCGCCTACCAGCGGTGGGGCGAGTTCCGGGGTGAGCCCGACGGGAACAACAATGTCCTGGTCATCGAGCATGCCCTCACCGGTGACACCGACGTCGCCGACTGGTGGGGCCCGCTCATCGGCCCGGGTCTGGCGCTGGACACGGACCGGTGGTGCGTGATCTCCACGAACGTCATCGGCGGCTGCCAGGGCTCCACGGGCCCGTCCTCACCGCACCCGGACGGCCGGCCGTGGGGGTCCCGGTTCCCGGCGATCTCCATCCGGGACCAGGTCACCGCGGAGAAGCTGCTTCTCGACGCCCTGGGACTCACCCGGGTCCACGCCATCCTCGGCGGCTCCATGGGTGGCGCGCGCGTCCTCGAGTGGTCGTTGATGTACCCGGAGCAGTTGGCGAGTGCGTGCGTCATCGCGGTGTCGGCCCGTGCCTCCGCGTGGCAGATCGGCATCCAGTCCGCCCAGATCAGCGCCATTGAGCGGGACCCGGCGTGGCACGGCGGCGACTACCACGGCACCGGGCAGGCCCCCACGGCCGGACTGGCGGCCGCCCGTCGGATCGCGCACCTGACCTACCGGGGTGAGCAGGAGATCGACGAACGTTTCGGCACCACCCCGCAGACCGGGGAGAATCCGCTGGGCCGGTACCGCGATCCGAACCAGCGTTTCGCCGTGGAGTCCTACCTGGACCATCAGGGCCGCAAGCTCGTCGAGCGTTTCGACGCCGGCTCCTACGTCGTCCTCACCGACTCCCTCAACCGCCACGACATCGGCCGGGGGCGGGGCGGGCTGAACAAGGCACTGGCATCGATCACCGTGCCCACCATGATCGTCGGCGTGGACACCGACATCCTCTACCCCTACCACCAGCAGGAACACCTCTCGCGCAACATCGGCACCCTGCTGGGAATCGCGAAACTGGTCTCCCCCATCGGGCATGACGCGTTCCTGGCGGAGTTCCGGCAGATGGACCGGATCCTGCGCCGCTTCCTCGACCTGAGCCAGACGACCTCCGACGAGGACGCCGGCGACTACATGATCTGAGCGCTCAGGACCCGAGCGCGTCGACCGACGCCGACAGGAACGCCATGGCGCCGCCGACGATGAGGCAGAAGAAGGCGTCGAAACGCCGGGAGCGGACCGCGAAGACGCCGAGGACCCGGGAATCGAAAGTCAGGCGCAGCACGGCCAGCCACAGCAGTGACGCCCCGAGGACGAAGGTGGCGCGCCGCCAGTGTTCGGTGACGGCGAAACCGGAGGCGACGGCCACGCCGACCAGGAACAGCGCCAGGCCCGCCCACTGCACGGGGCGGGGCAGGCGGGAGGGGACAACGCCCGCGTCATGGGGGTTGTCCAGGGCTCCGAGGGGGCTACTCACCGGCGAGCAGTTCCGCCCTCTCGACGACGTTGCGCACGAGGAAGGCGCGGGTGAGCGGGCCGACACCGCCCGGGTTCGGGGAGACGAAGCCGGCGACCTCCCACACGTCCGGGTGCACGTCGCCGGCGAGCTTGCCGTCGAGGCGGGACACGCCGACGTCGAGAATCGCGGCGCCGGGCTTGACCATGTCGGCGGTGAGCATGTGAGGCTGGCCGGCGGCGGCGACGATGACGTCGGCCTCACGCGTCTCGGCGACCAGGTCCTTCGTGCCGGTGTGGCAGAGGGTGACGGTGGCGTTCTCGGAGCGGCGGGTGAGCATGAGGCCGATGGGGCGGCCGACGGTCACACCGCGGCCGATGACCACGACCTTTGCGCCGTTGAGTTCGACGTCGTAACGCCGCAGCAGGTGGATGGCGCCGTTGGGGGTGCACGGCAGCGGGGCGGGCTCGTTGAGGACGAGCTTGCCCAGGTTCACCGGGTGCAGGCCGTCAGCGTCCTTGTCCGGGTCGATGGCCGCGAGGACGGCGTTCTCGTCGAGGTGCTTCGGCAGCGGGAGCTGGACAATGTAGCCGGTGCAGGCGTCGTCGTTGTTGAGCTCGTCGATGACGGCGAGCAGCTCCTCCTGGCTGACATCCGCGGGCAGGTCCCGGCGTATGGAGTTGACGCCGATCTGCTCGCAGTCGCGGTGCTTCATCTTCACGTACGAGTGGGAGGCCGGGTCATCGCCGACGAGCACGGTCGCCAGACCCGGCACGCTGCCCTTCTCCTTGAGGGCGGCCACGCGCCGGGCCAGGTCCTCGAAGATCTCGTTGCGGTAGAGCTGTCCATCTAGTTTCGTCGCAGTCACGCCCCTCATCCTAGACTCTCGGGATATGCCCCGACTGCACGTCATCTTCGACAACCCCGTCATTCCCCCGAACACGGGTAACGCGATCCGGATGTGCGCCGGCTCGGGCGCGCACCTGCATCTGGTGGAGCCGCTGGGTTTTGACCTGTCGGAGAAGCACCTGCGGCGGGCGGGCCTGGACTACCACGACCTCGCGGACGTCGCGGTCCACCCGGACCTCGACGCCTGCTTTGCGACGCTCCCCCACTCCCGCATCTTCGCCTTCACCACCCGCGCCTGCACGTGGCACACCCAGGTCGCCTACGACGACGGTGATGCCCTGCTCTTCGGCACCGAACCCACCGGCCTCCCCGAGGAGCATCTGGCCCATCCCCGGATCACCGGGGAGGTGCGCATCCCCATGGTGCCGGGACGCCGCAGCATGAATCTGTCCAACTCGGCGGCCGTGGCCACCTATGAGGCCTGGCGTCAGTTCGGGTTCCCAGGCGGGATCTAGGGGCTCGTCAGAACCACGAGTTGCAATCTGCTGCTGGCTCCGAAGACTTGCATTAGTCGGTTGACTGACTTCTTTACCGATGGAACTGAAATCCCCAGTTCCCTGGAAATATCCGCGTTACTCAATCCGTAGTGCAGTTCTGCGAGAACTCGCCGATCCAACGCGGAAACGACGTCGCTTTCCAGCGACACGGGTGGACGGAGAAACTTCTTTAAATACCTGGCTGCATCAGGAGAAATCGACGTCCCTCCCTGTACCGCACTCCGAATGCCATCTGCTATGTCCTGTCGTCGAGCGCTCTTGAGGATGAACCCATTGGCACCTGCCCGAAGCATCGACACCCTCGAAACGTCGTTGTTGAATGACGTCACCGCGACGACCTGAGGTGGGTCGTCGAGATGCCGGCTCAGTTCGGTGAACTCAATCCCGTTCATGTGCGGCATACGGACATCGCACAAAACAACGTCACACGCGTTGTTTTCCAAGAATTGCAGTGCCGTGGCCCCAGAAGACATGTCACCGACCACGGTGAGATCCTCGAAGCTCTTCACAATCTCTACGAGCGCTTCGCGGAAGAACTCCTCGTCATCGACGATCAGAACCTCAATTTTCCTAACCATGCGCCGTATACCTAACGGCACCACACGAGATTGGGAAGCCACGCACACAAGGCTGCCGCGGGAAAGATCTCGACCCGGCAACAACAGAATCAATCATTTTCTATATTCCTTTCCAATGGGACTAACATCAGTATCTGCCAAGAATTAAAACTTGAACTCAGGTGCACTGTTCCCTGGACCTCACCTATTCGGCGGAAAACTCCGACCAAACCGGTCTTTGTCGAAAAACTGCAGGAAATGGATGTCTGAGAATCCGGCGTTTGATTTCGAATCGCAACCCCAACCTCTCCAGGCTTGTCAACCCTCTCAATGTCAATTTTTCCCTGCTCCGGGGCATATTTCGCGGAATTTGCGATACACTCTTGGAGCGACAGTACGAGGGCTCGTTCAGATTTCGCAGGAATGGATAAACCCGAAAACTGTCCCCTACATTTCACGTCGAAGCCAAGTTCAACTAGGCGTCTCATGGCCTTCACCACTGAAATGTCCAGCGAATCAGGCACCCACACCGAATCATCCTGCTCAGTCAAGTCCGGATCATCACTCACCTCGCGCATGAGGTTCTCCAGCTCCGTCAATGCATCTCGTCCCAAAGACGACATTTCGCTGATCTCACGTACCGTAGAATCCCCGTCGGGCCGAGCCAAGACCCGGTCCGAAAGCATCGTCATCATGGTGATCTTACGTGCCAAGCTGTCGTGCAAACTCTCGCGCAGTTCAACAACAACGGCAGCCCTGGCCCTTCTTTGAGCATCAACCAATTCATGACGAGACCAAGCCAAACGATTTCTCGCCCTACCGGTCCAGATGACGATTCCGAGAAGCAATCCTTCTACCAATAAAGTGGCGGCCCATTCGGTGAATAGCAGACGTCCGAGTAACGGAACGTAGGCGAATAATAGCCATTCCGCGACAATAGACGCAGACAACACCACGCCGAAGCGAAAAGAGACCATGTGGACAACAACAAAAAGTAGAACGGGAACGACTGAAATGTCATCCACCAATCCCCTTTCCCAGAGCAGGGAAGCTACGGGGATGGGGATTAACCCCAGGAAAGGCCGCAAGTTCGACACAAATACCACGCTGGCGAAAAGTCCTGAGAAGACTAAGTCCCACGCAGAGGGTTCGCCGAATATCGGTGATGCGCATGCCAGTCCGACTACTATCGTGGTTTCCCCCGTGGTGAAGCGCGCATTCGGGGCATGTGAGGTCTGGTCAGGCACCCGCGTCAGCTCTCCTCTCACTTCTGGGACGCCCACGACAACAGTGGTGGTGGCCGAAGCAGTGCGGCTCGTCAGCAACCGGACGGCCCAGTCTATCGCCGTGCGCCCGCCAACAAGGCTGCGACGACTCCGCCGATCGCCAAGCCGGGCCCGAAGGAACCAAGCCATCGGAATATGAACTCGCTCCCCATCGCCAAGGCAACGCCTGCGACGAGAGTGCAGGCAACACCAGCCACAAGAAGCCACACCCCGACACGACGCTGTTTCCTCGCGCTGACCGGAGAAATTAAGTCAGTGTGACCCCGAAGTCGGAACAAGACTAAGAGCAATGGGAGAGTGGCGGCAAGAACAATGAGCGCGGCCACCCAACTGTTTGTCACCCACAGAATTATCGAAGCAACTACAGAAATCACTGCAATAGTCAAAGCCAAGTTGAGGAACAGGCTTTCCTTTGATCGTACTGCGCTCATTGTTCAGCCCCTTCTAGCAGCGAGAACCGACGTAGGCCAGGAAGCCAGACGCTCCGAGAGAATACATAAGAAGAACCGCTGCTGCGCCTGCCGCTCCAGAAGCTGCAACGATTGCGATCGCCGCACCCCAGCCAGCTGTATGAATCGTACCTACGACCCACATGAGAAAAGAGCATGTGAGCCCGCTATTCTGGGCTACCATGCGAGGTTCCTGATCAGGATCCACCTGACCAGAGTTAGAAGCGGAATCGAGCCCATCAAGGCTCACCGTGGCGGTTGATCCGTCGGAGTACTCAACGTGAGCAATGTTTGCGGTTTCGTCAAAGGCGACGATCATTTCTTCCCCGTCAACCGTGACGCTGGTACGTCCGTCGTCCAAGTCCACGACGTCGACCCCTGAGACGGTGGTCACCGGCGCGGCAGAAGCCGAAGAAGCACCGAATAAACCGACTGCGAAAGCGAGCAATAGCGCGAGGAATGTCGACAATGTTCTGCTGATTGACAACATGAGTCTTCCTTTCAAGCCTGAAGAGTGTCGACCCTGTCCGATGACGGGTCCACTCCCAGGATGACCGAGGAGATTGCTTTTATTGACGGTGGCATGATCTTAGGGAACTTATGTTACCCCCCGGCTGATCCCATCCCCGGCAATTGTCGGGCTCGCAGTCGTTCCAGCAGTTCTCGCCCAACTTCAGGCGCGAGGTCCTCTCCGGCCATGCGCACAGGCCCCTGTACGAGGTCGAAGCGCACCGTGCACAGGCCGAACAGCTGCTGCAGGGGGCCGCGGGTCAACGACAGTTCCTGGATGTGGGAGGGGGCGACGACCTTGACGCGGCGGCCGAGGCGGCCGCGGTGGACCACGACGGCGTCAGCAAGCAGCGTGACGGCCTGCTGGTGCAGGTCGACCGGGGAGACCCAGCGGGCGGCGGGCGGGGAGGTGAACGTCGGATCGGTCGCACCCTCGGGGCGGGCGTGGGCCTCGGCCTCCCCGGCGTCGAGCGGGCTGACCAGGGCGAGCAGCGCCATGGCCTGCTCGCGGGAGCCGACGGGCAGCAGCTGGGAGGTGCCGGTCGCCTTGTTCGACTCGGCGCCGTAGCCCGCGACGGAGACCTTGACCAGCCACCAGCCGAGCAGCCGCCACAGGATCGGCTGCTGCACCGTCACCGCGTGGATGCGGTGCAGCGGGATGGACTGGCGGCGGCGGTCGGCCAGGCCGTAGGACAGGTGGAGGGTGTCGTCCGCGAGAGTGGCGGTGAACTGCCAGCTCTGGTCGATCTGCCGCCACACCACCGGCACGAGGCCGACGATGATCGGCAGGACCGCCGCCCAGGAGATCGGGGCGAGGAGGAAACCGACGATGATGACCACCGCGCCCAGGTTCGAGCCCTGCAGCGCGGCACCCGCCAGGGAGCGGGTGATGGGGATGGTGGGGACGACCTCCCGGCCCGCCTCGGCGCCGGTGGGCGGGGCGAGGGGGGACGGAGGAGCGTCGATACGCGGGGTGAGGCCGCGGGAGCGTTCCAGGACCTCGACGCGCAGCGCCTCGGCGACCTCCCGCGGCAGGTACGCGATCTCGATGACGGAGCTGCCGCCGCCGGCCGTCTCGATCCGGACCGAGGCGAGGCCGAAGATCCGGGCGATGACCGATTCGACGACGTCGACGGCCTGGATCCGGTCGTAGCGGGCGGTCCGCAGCTGGGTGTTGAGCACGCCCTGTTTCAGCGAGACCTCCTCGTCTGTCAGGCGGTAGCCCATCGCCTTCCACCACACCTGGGAGAACAGCCAGATCAGCCCGCACAGGGCGGCGAACCCGAGCAGCCCCACCAGGATCGGCAGGATGTTGCCGCCGGTCACCCACGTATACGCCGCGGAGATCGCCGCGGCGTTGAGGTTGAAGGCACCGACGGCGAGGATGGCGAGGATGACCGTCCAGAACTTCAGCAGCGGGGTGAGCCGGTGGACGCGGCGGAACTCAGGGGTCTCGGGCGCGGTCACAGGGGTGCTCACAGGCCGCTCATCCTCTCCCTGGCCTTGACGGCCAGGCGGTCACGCAGGGCGTCTGCGGTGTCGGCGGGCAGACCCTGGACCGAGGAGTCGGAGGACGCGGACGCGGTGTGCAGCTCCAGCGTCTTCATCCCCAGGGAGCGTTCGATGGGCCCGGCGGTGACGTCGACGAACTGGATGCGGCCGTAGGGCACGACCGTGAACGTGTGCCACAGCCGCCCCTTGGTGATCAGCAGCTCATCCTCGGTCTCCTGCCAGCCCAGCAGCTTCACCTGCGCCGGGATGAGCCACAGCTGCCAGAGGAAAAGGGCCAGGAAGATGCCCGCGCCGATCCACAGCCACGGGGTCCACAGCCACGCGGCGACGGCGAAACCGATCGCCGGAAGCAGGATCCACGGCAGTCGGCCGAGGTAGCGGGCGGTGGTCAGCTTCGGGGATACGGGATTCACGCGTCCACCCTATCCCGATAGGCTGACACGCATGTCCGGCCTCGACTACCTCATCGCCAAACTGCCCACCGCCGCCACCATCGCGGTGATCGTGGCGTTCGTGTCCACGCTCACCACACGGCAGATGCCGCTGGATCTCGGCGACATCCTCTTCTTCCTCGGGGTGTGGGCGGCGTTGTCGGTCATCGCCGCGGTCATCCTCATGGTCATCGAGCTCATCCGGGACCGGCTGTAGCCCTCGCATACTTCGGCGTCGGAAACTAGAATCCGGGCCATGACCTACTCCCAGCGAGTCTCCGCCAGGTTCCCGCTGTCCGCCGCCATCGCGTTCGTCATCGCCCTCATCGCCGCCCTGCTCACCTTCGACAACCTCCTCTCCTGGTCCGGCCTCATCGGATTCCTCATCTGGTGGCTGGCCGTCACCGTCATCATCGCCTTCGCCTGGGCCGGGATGCGGCCCGGATCAACCGACGGGAAGAACACCACCGACCCGTCACCGGAAGTCCCGTGACCCCCGGCTGAACCACTCCCCGACCGCCATCGGCTCCAGCTTGTCGGCCACCACCGACACGGCGCCGGTGGCGTTCTGCACGATGCCGCGGACGATGAGCACCTTCGAGGTCCGTGCCACCACCCGCTCCCGGTTCCACAGGCCCACGGAGACCATGACGTTCATCAGGCCGGTCTCATCCTCCATGCCGAGGAAGGTCAGGCCCGAGGCGGTCTGGGGTCGTTGGCGGTGGGTGACCACGCCGGCGATGCGGACACGGGTGCCGTCGGGGACGCCACGAAGCGCGGCGGCGGTGAGGATGCCGTCGGCGGTGAGCCGGTCCCGGATCAGTTCCATGGGCTGACGCTGGTGGGTGACCCCGGTGGCGGAGACGTCGGTGACCATGAGCTCCAGGGTGGACATGCCGGGCAGGGCGGGGGCGGTGACGGCGGACAGGCCGGGCAGCATGCCGTCGCGTTCGGTGGCGGCCACGCCCGCCTGCCACAGGGCCTGACGGCGGTCGATGCCGAAGCAGTCGAGCGCGCCCGCCTTCGCCAGGGCCTCGACGTGCGCGACGGTGAGGTCCGCCCGGCGCGAGAGGTCGGGGATGCCGGTGAAGTCGGCGGTGGCCGCGGCGGCCTCGATCCGGTCGGCGGCGTCCACGCCCAGGCCGTTGACCAGGCCGAGCCCCATCCGGATCCGGCCGTCGACCACCCGGGCCTCCCGCCCCGACCGGTTGACGTCCACCGGCAGGATGTCGATACCGTGGCGGCGGGCGTCCTGGATGAGCGACTGCGGGGAGTAGAAACCCATCGGCTGGGCACGCAGCAGGCCGACGCAGAACTCCGCCGGATAGTGGTGTTTGAACCAGGCGGAGAAGTACACCAGGGATGCGAAGGACTGGGAGTGGGACTCGGGGAAGCCGTAGGCGGCGAAGGCGACGATCTTGTTCCACAGTTTCTCCGCCACCTCCCCGGTGATGCCGTTGGTTGCGGCCGCGCCGTGGAAGAAGCGGTCCCGGATCGCCGCCATCCTCGCCGGGGAGCGTTTGGAGCCCATGGCCCGGCGCAGCGCGTCCGCCTCCGCGCCGGTGAAGCCGGCGGCGTCGACGGCGACCTGCATGAGCTGTTCCTGGAACAGCGGGATGCCCAGCGTCTTGCCCAGGGACTTCTCCAGCACGGGGTGGTCGTAGGTGACCGGTTCCTTCCCGTCGCGACGCCGCAGGTAGGGGTGCACCGACCCGCCCTGGATGGGACCGGGGCGGATGAGGGCGACCTCGACGACGAGGTCGAAGAAGCAGCGTGGTTTCAGGCGCGGGAGGGTGGACAGCTGGGCGCGGGACTCCACCTGGAACACGCCGACCGCGTCGGCCCGGCAGAGCATGTCGTAGACCGCGGGCTCCGCGAGGTCGAGTTCCCACAGGTGGACGGTGCGGCCGTGCTGCTCGGCGACGAGGTCGATCATGTGGTGGAGTGCCTCGAGCATGCCGAGGCCGAGCAGGTCGAACTTGACCAGCCCGGCGGAGGCACAGTCGTCCTTGTCCCACTGCACCACCGAACGTTTCTCCATCCGCGCCCACTCCACGGGCACGACGTCGGCGATCGGCCGGTCGCAGATGACCATGCCGCCGGAGTGGATGCCCAGGTGGCGGGGCTGGCCCTTGAACTGGGCGGCCAGCTGCACCACGTCCGCCGGCGGGTCGGCGGTGCCTTTGCTCCACGCGTCCGCACTGCCCTGCGGGTAGCCGAGCGCCCGGGCGGCGTCCCGGACCGATCCTTTGGTGCGGTAGGTGATGACGTTGGCCACCTGCGCCGCCTTGTCCCGGCCGTGCCGGTCGTAGACGTACTGGATGACCTCCTCGCGGCGGCCGGACTCGATGTCGATGTCGATGTCGGGCGGGCCGTCCCGGTCCGGGGACAGGAAACGTTCGAACAGCAGGCCCGCACTGATCGGTTCGGCGTTGGTGATCCCGAGCGCGAAGCACACCGCCGAGTTCGCCGCCGACCCACGTCCCTGGCACAGGATGTTCTGGTCCCGGCAGAAGTCCACCAGATCGCACACGATGAGGAAGTAGCCGGGGAAGTTGAGCTGCTCGATGACCGCCAGTTCGTGGTTGATCTGGGCCAGCGCCCGCTCCCGGATCTCCGCGGACCGTGACGCGTATCGACGCCGCCCCCGCCGCACCGTCTCCTCCCGCAGCCAGCTCATCTCCGTGTGCCCGGCCGGGACGGGAAAGTCCGGCAGGTCGGGCGCCACGAGGTCGAGGGTGAAGGCACACTCCTGCGCGAGGGTGACGGTCCGGGCCAGCAGCTCCGGCCGCCCGGGGATCATCCGGGCGAGCTGCTCCCCGGAGCGCAGCCAGGGCGCGCCCATGGGGTGCAGCTCCGGTTCCGCGTCGGGCAGCGACTGCCGGCGGGCCAGGGAACGCTTCGCCCCCGCCAGCCGGGACTGCGCCCGGGTGGCCGCGCCGGGCAGGGCGGTGACGATGGCCCCCAGGTCGGCCCTGCGGTGGGTGATCTGGTCGAGGATCTCGTGGTGGTCCGCATCCTCCGGGGTCATGGTCACCGCGTACTCCAGGACCACCCGGTCCACCCCGAAGGCCTCGATCATCTGGTCGATCTGCCCCGCCCACTCCCAGCCGGCCAGGACGAGACATTCCCCGCCGAGCGCCGTGGCGATCCCGGCCAGGTCCGGGTAGGCCACCTCCCCCTTCGTGCCGGTGGCCATGTGCGCATCCGCCATGAGGTGGGACAGCCGACGGTACCCCTCCGGACCGCGGGCGAGGACGGTGAGGATCTTCTCCCCCAGGGTCAGTTCCGCACCGAAGACGGTGGGCAGGCCGACGGTGGCGGCGGCCTCGGCGAACTTCACCGCCCCGTAGAAACCGTCCCGGTCCACCAGCGCCAACGCGCTCAGTCCCAGTTCCACGGCCCGGTGGACGAGCTCCTCCGGTTCGCTCGCCCCGCCGAGGAAGCTGTAGGAGGACACGGCGTGCAGTTCGGCGAACTCGACGGTGGGATCAGCGTCAGCGGCGTGCGGGCGGGTGGGGACGGGGTCACCGAGATGGTCGACGGGCACCGGTGTTGCGGACTCCCGGCCCGAGAGGATGCGCTCGAGCCGGGACCAGCTCAGGGGCTCCCCGCCATTGAATCTCATGCCCCTCAAACTAGCTGAACCGAACACCCGTGCCAAACACTCCGGCCGGCCGGTGAATGCTATGTAGACAGAGCGGTACACCGGGTGCTAGGTTGTGCACTCAACGCCTGATAATCATCTGAAAGGGACGCGAACCATGAACTTCCGTCGCATCGCCGCCACCACCGCCGCCGCGGCCCTCGCCGCCACCGGCCTGGTCGCCTGCTCCAACGACTCCGAGGACACCGCCGCCGGTGGCGAGAACGCCACCGGTGACACCATCCGCATCGGCACCACCGACGCGAACCTCAAGGAGTGGGACGTCTTCTCCGACATCGTCGAGGAAGAGGGCATCGACATCGAGATCGTGCCGTTCTCCGACTATAACACCCCGAACGACGCGCTCGTGCAGGACCAGATCGACGTCAACAAGTTCCAGCACCTGCTGTTCCTGAGCAACTACAACACCGGCGCCGGCGCCGAGCTGGTCCCCGTCTCCTCCACCGAGATCTACCCGCTGGCCCTGTTCTGGCAGGAGCATGACTCCCTCGACGGCATCGAGGGCGAGGACATCGCGATCCCGAACGACGCCACCAACCAGGGCCGCGCCATCAACGTCCTCGTCCAGGCCGACCTGGTCACCCTCAAGGAGGAGGGCCTGCTCAACCCGACCCCGGCCGACATCGACCAGGACGCCTCCAAGGTCACCGTCACCCCGGTCGACGCCGCACAGACCACCGCCGTCTACCACGAGGGCAAGCCGGCCGTGATCAACAACTCCTTCCTCGAGCGCGCCAGCATCGACCCGACCGCCGCCATCTTCCAGGATGACCCGGACAACGAGGAGGCTGAGCCGTACATCAACGTGTGGGTCACCACCCCGGAGAAGGCCGAGGACGAGACCATCAACCGTCTCGCCGAACTGTGGAAGGACGAGCGCGTCACCGAGGCCATCATGGAGTCCTCCGGCAACACCGCCGTCAAGGTCGACCGTCCGCGGGAGGATCTCGACGAGATCATGAACCGCCTCAAGGACCAGGACACCGAGTAAAGCTCCCGGTTTTCACCGTGCCTACCCCGTCGCCTGTCCGCGACGGGGTTTAGCATTCCTCCTGACACCCAAACTCACCGACCACCTCACCGACAACGAAGGGTTCCAGCCCCGTGTCCGAACCAGTGACCGCCCCGCCCCGTACCGGCACCCGCATCGAATTCCGCGACGTCACCAAGGTCTTCACCAATCAGCGCAAGGCCGAGACCCGCGCCGTCGACGGTGTCACGCTCACCGTCGAGCCGGGGGAGATCCTCGGCGTCATCGGCTACTCCGGTGCCGGCAAGTCCACGCTCGTGCGTCTGATCAACGGCCTCGACACCGCCACCTCCGGGCAGCTGCTGCTCGACGGCACCGACGTCATCGGCCTGTCCGAGGCGAAGCTGCGGTCGATCCGCACCGGTATCGGCATGATCTTCCAGCAGTTCAACCTCTTCCACTCCCGCACCGCGGCCGGCAACATCGAGTACCCGCTCAAGCTGTCCGGCATGGGCAAGGCGGAGCGGAAGCAGCGCGTGGCGGAGCTGCTCGACTTCGTCGGCCTGGGCGACAAGGGGCGCAACTACCCCGAGCAGCTCTCCGGCGGGCAGAAGCAGCGCGTGGGCATCGCCCGTGCGCTGGCCACCAACCCGAGTCTGCTGCTGGCGGACGAGGCCACCTCGGCGCTCGACCCGGAGACCACCCACGACGTGCTCACCCTGCTGCGGGAGATCAACCGGGAGTTCGGCATCACCATCGTCGTCATCACCCACGAGATGGAGGTCGTGCGCTCCATCGCCGACAAGGTCGCCGTCATGGAGGCCGGCAAGGTGGTCGAGTACGGCAGTGTCTACGAGGTCTTCTCCGACCCGAAGACCGCCGTCGCCGCCCGCTTCGTCGCCACCGCCCTGCGCAACACCCCCGACCAGGTCGAGGCCGAGGACCTCCTCGCCCACGACGGTCGCCTGTTCACCGTGGATCTCACCGAGGAATCCGGATTCTTCGCGGCTGCGGCGCAGGCGCGGGAGGACGGGGCGTCGATAAGCATCGTCCACGGTGGTGTCACCACCCTGCAGAAACAGTCCTTCGGCAAGATGACGGTGCGCCTGAACGGGCCGGAGGAGGCCATCGAGACCTTCCGCGCCACGCTTGCCCGCACCACCGACATCCAGGAGATCACGCGATGACCACCACCTACCTCGCCGCCGACTGGGACCGCCTCGGCTCGACCTTCCTGGAGGCGATCGGCGACACCCTCGTCATGGTCTCGGTGACCATGATCATCGGTGGTCTCCTCGGCCTCGTCATCGGCGTGCTGCTCTACACCACCCGCTCGGGCGGCGTCCTGCAGTCCAAGCCCGTCTACTGGGTGCTCAACGTGCTGGTCAACTTCATCCGGCCCATCCCCTTCATCATCATGATCGCCATGTTCGCGCCCCTGACCCTGTCGGTGGTGGGGACGACGATCGGCCGGTCGGCGGCGATCTTCATCATGTGCATCGCCGCCGCGTTCGCCGTGGCCCGCATCGTCGAGCAGAACCTCGTGGCCATCGACCCCGGTGTCATCGAGGCCGCCCGCGCCATGGGTGCCGGGCCGTGGAAGATCATCTCCACCGTCATCCTCCCCGAGGCGCTCGGCCCGCTCGTCCTCGGCTACACGTTCATCTTCATCGCGGTGGTCGACATGTCCGCGATGGCCGGCTACATCGGCGGCGGCGGCATCGGTGACTTCGCCATCGTCTACGGCTACCGCGCCTACGACCTCGAGGTGACCTACGCGGCCGTCATCGTCATCGTCATCATCGTCCAGATCGCCCAGCTGCTGGGCAACTGGCTCTCCCGGAAGATCCTCCGCCGCTAGCCTGGAGGACATGAAGATCGTGGCGTTCGACATTGACGGCACGGTGCTGTTCGAGGACGGCATCGCCCCCGACGTCGTCGCCGCGATCCGGGACTGGCAGGCGACCGGCCACCTCGCCGTCGCCGCCACCGGCAAATCCCGCTCCGCCCTCGACCACGCGCTGCGCCCCTACGACCTCCGCTTCGACTACGACGTCATCTACACCGGCGCCGTGCTTGCCGACGCCTACGGCGACACCCTGTCCGCAGCCACCCTCCCGGTGGACCTCGTGCGCCGCATCATCACCGAGCTTCTCGACGTCCCCGGCATCGTCGTCTTCGCCACCATGCTCGGCGAACGCGACGCCCTCTTCTCCGACCTCCCCCACGGCGCCGCCGACACCACGATCATCCGCGACTTCGTCCACATGGACATCAACGACATCACCGACGACCACCAGTTCGTGGGCATCCCCCTGTGGGTCCTCGACGGTGCCCGCTCCCAGCACGCCCTCGTGGCCCGGTTGGCCGAGGACTTCCCCGAGGTCGACGTCATGCCCAACCAGATGTTCATCGACCTGCTGCCGAAGGGTGTGTCCAAGGGCGCCGGGCTGGGACAGTTGCTCTCGCACCTGGGGATGGAGCGCACCGAGGTCACCCTCCACACCTTCGGCGACTCCTGGAATGACCTGTCCATGCACGCCATCGCCGACCGCTCCTACGCCTTCCCCTGGCCCCCCGACGAGGTGATGGACGCCGCCGACGAGGTCATCGAGTCCGTCGCGCCGGTGCTGCGGCGGCTGGCCTGACGCCCGGTCTCAGCCGCCGAGTTTGCCGGACAGCCGGTCCAACCGGTACTTGCTCTGACCGTCCAGCCCGATGATGTCGACGATCTTGCCGCGGGCCTGGAACTTCTGCTGGATGGCGTCGAGGGTGGCCACGGTGGAGGCGTCCCAGATCTCCGCCTCGGAGAGGTCGATGACGATGTGCCCGGCGTCGTCGGTGTAGTCGAAGCGGTAGACCAGGTCATTGGATGAGGCCCAGAACAGCTGGCCCCGGACCTGGTAGGTGCGGATGTCCACCTGCCCGTCATCGTCGACGTCGAGTTCCTTGACCTTGACCACGTCGACGACGCGGGCGACGCGGCGGGCGAACATCACCATCGCGGTGAGCACGCCCAGGCCGACGCCGATGGCGAGGTTGCGGGTGATGAGGGTGCCGGCGACGGTGACCACCATGACCAGGGTCTCGCTCAGCGGCATGAGCCGGAGGGTCCGCGGGTGGACGGAGTGCCAGTCGATGGTGCCCAGGGAGACGACGACCATGATGGCCACCAGCGCCGCCATGGGGATCAGGCCGACGATGTCGCTGAGGACGACGACGAGGATGAGGAGGAACACGCCCGACAGCAGCGTGGACAGGCGGGTCCGGGCGCCGGACTCGCGGACGTTGATCATGGTCTGGCCGATCATCGCGCAACCACCCATGCCACCGAAGATGCCGGAGACGATGTTGGCCACGCCCTGGCCCCAGCTCTCCCGGGTCTTGTCGGAGTGGACGTCGGTGATGTCGTCGACGAGCTTGGCCGTCAGGAGTGACTCCATGAGGCCGACCATGGCCATCGCCAGGGCGAAGGGCCCGATGATCTGCAGGGTCTCGAGTGTCAGCGGCACATCCGGGATGAACAGCTCCGGCAGGGATTCGGGCAGTTCACCCTGGTCGGCGACGTCGGGGATGTCCCAGCCGGTGGCGATGACCACCGCCGTGACCGCGACGATGACGATGAGGGGTGCGGGGATGGCGGTGGTGATCCGCGGGAAGAACACCATGACGGCCAGGCCGGCGAGGAAGAGCGGGTACACCAGCCACGGCACCCCGATGAGGTGGGGGATCTGGGCGGCGAAGACGAGGATGCCCAGGGCGTTGACGAAGCCGGTCATCACCGACCGGGGGATGAACCGCATGAGCCGGGCGACGCCGAGCGCGGCGAGCAGGATCTGGATGACACCGGCCAGCAGGACGGTGGCGATGAAGGAGTCCATGCCGTGTTCCTTGGCCACCGGTGCGATGACCAGGGCGACCGCACCGGTGGCGGCGGAGATCATCGCGGGGCGTCCACCGGTGAAGGAGATGACCACGGCCATGATGACCGAGGAGAACAGGCCCACCCGTGGGTCGACGCCGGCGAGGATGGAGAAGGCGATGGCCTCCGGAATCAGCGCCAGGCCGACGACGAGCCCGGCGAGAACCTCGGTCCGCAGCCGGGTCAGCGAGCTGAAGGCGTGGCGGAAGGAGGCGAGCACCCCGGTGGGGGCCTCGGCAGGAGCGGCGGGCACGGCAGGTGCGGTGGGCACGGTGTGGGACACGTCGGTGGACTCTCGTGAGGCGGCGGAACGAAAACCTACCGTAACGGTAGAGTTGGGGATCGACAACTCGGCAACCCGGAAAGGACGCAGGTCATGGACAGCGACGGCAGGAAGATCGGCGAGGTCGCCGAGCAGACGGGCCTGTCCATCCGGTCCCTGCGCCACTGGGACGAGGTCGGGGTGGTCTCCCCCTCCGGCCACACGCCGGGCGGATTCCGGCTCTACAGTGACGCCGATGTCGAACGCATCCTGCTGGTCAGGCGGATGAAGCCCCTGGACTTCACGCTCGAGGAGATGAAGGAGTTCCTCGACGCCGCCGACCGCCTCCGGGGAGACGCCGGTGACGGGCAGGCCAGCGCCACCATCGCCCGTTTCGAGGACGAGACCCGCATCCGGCTGGACAGGCTGCGCACCCGGACGGCGTACGCGGAGGAGTTCCTCGACCTGGTCGGCACTCTCACCAGCGATCCCTCCCGGGACTGATCCCGCGGATTATCCCGCCGCCGCTACTCCCAGCCCTGCTCGGAGTGCTCGGCCACCACGTCGGTGGCCACCCACACGGTGCCGGACTTCGGCCGGTCGCCGCAGGAGGAGATGATGCCGTCGACCTCCTGCTGCGCCACCGTCACCTCCCAGCTGCGGCCGTCGGAGTGGGCGACGACGACGGGGTCCTGTGACTCGTCGACGACGGTCAGCTCCCCGAAGTGGAGGTCCCCGGCGGTGTCGGCCCGGTCGGTGAGGTGGCCGGCGACGGCGACCTCCGCCACCTGTCCCCGGGGGCCGTACAGGCCGCGGCCGCGGTTGCCGGGCTGGAACCACGTGCCCGACAGAGCTGAGGACACCAGTGCGGACCCTGCCTCCACGTTCAGGCGGCCGTAACTGTAACCCCAGGGCATGAGCAGGATGGAGGGGGCGAAACGGTGCCCCTTGGTGTGCGAGGTCTCCCACACGACGGTGCCGGGGAAACGTTCCGAGAGTTCCGCCGCCAGCGGCCGACCCTTGAGAGCGCAGCACACGTCGCGCTTGCCGTGGGTGCACACCAGCACCAGCGGGTGGTCGACGATCTCCCCGCCGTTACGACCCGGGCCCGACAGATCCAGGTCGAGGATCGCCTCGGGGCCGTCGACGACCAGCAGCTCGGTGCGGGCCTGCTCCGCGAACACGAGGTAGAGATGATGGCGGGTGATGCGTCGTCCGTCCCGGCCTGGGTGGCGGACAAGCTGCAGGCCAGCGGTTTTGCCGAGCTTCTTCTTCAACCGCCCGGTGAGCTCGTCACCGAAGACCCCACCGTCGAGGACGTCCCGGCTCCAGCCGTGCGGCCACTCGAGGATGACATAGACCTTCTCCTTCTTGGCGGAGCCGGGCAGCGGTTCCACCTGTGCGTCGGAACAACGCAGCGTGTCGGGAGCGTCAGCGGCGGAGGTGTCGACGGTTGTCATGGTGTCCAGGGTAGCCGCCCACCCCCGAGGGCCCCGTGACGCAGCCCACGAAATGGGGGTACCCCGCGTCCCGATTACAACGATTCGTTTACGAAACCCCCGATCCGTTGATTCTGGCTTCGCGGTCGCAGGAGCCTGAGTCTACGGTGAATATTATGACTGATCCTTTCCATGGCTTCACTGCACGACGAACCCGGCTCGCCGCCCTCATCGCGGCCTGC
Organism: Corynebacterium suedekumii; assembly: GCF_030252185.1. Taxonomy (NCBI): domain Bacteria; kingdom Bacillati; phylum Actinomycetota; class Actinomycetes; order Mycobacteriales; family Corynebacteriaceae; genus Corynebacterium; species Corynebacterium suedekumii. The sequence continues at coordinate 1,271,251 of NZ_CP126970.1, read as the reverse complement.
GCCCTGGGCCTCACGGCCTGCGGCGCGGTGGGTACCTCGTCGGAGGATGCGCCACAGGGCGGACAGTCTGCCCCGACCACGACGGGCGCGGATGCCGCCCCCGAGACCGGCACCGTGACCCGTGGAACGTTGGGCACCGGCTACGCCGCCACCTCCGCCGACGCGGGTGTCACCCCGGTGGGCAACGCCGACACCGCGATGAAGACCTCCCGCCCGGAGGCGCCGTCGCAGCTCATGGTCACCGGCGTGCGGGTCGGCCACCACGAGGGCCTCGACCGGGTGGTCTTCGACCTCGCCGGGGAGGGCGAGCCCGGCTGGTTCATCGACTACACCGCCGCCCCCGCCCAGCAGGGCTCGGGCAACACCATCTCCTACCAGGGCGAGATCGCCCTCAACGTCAACATCGACGGCACCACCTACCCCTTCGAGCTGGGCAAGGAGGAGCCGAACATCGGCACCGTCGAGGGGGTCGGCAACGTCACCCAGGTCATCTCCACCGGCACCTTCGAGGGGCGTTCCCAGTTCGTCATCGGCCTGAAGACCAAGCTGCCGTACGCCGTGCAGGTCCTCCACGAGCCGCACCGCCTGGTCATCGACATTCCCCAGTAGTCCGGCGCGCATCAGTCAGCCGTAGGTGGCCTCCACCCGCCACCTGCCGACCCCACCCACCCAGATGAGCAGCCACGCCCGCGGGTGGGTCTCGTCGTCTGACTGCCCGACCACCTGGAGACGCGCCACCCGCTGCGGGTCGGTGCCCCACCAGGCGCCGTCCACCGGCCACGGTCCCGCCCACGCGGCGACCCGGTACCGGTGCCGCCCCCAGCCCAGGGCGTAGGGCAGGCTGCTGAGCAGGGCCTCGGTGGTGACGGTGACGTCCTCGGCGCGGGCGTCGATGAGCCTGACCCGGGCGGCCGGGTGGGTGGGGCCGCCGCCGAGCCGCGCGGGCAGGGGGCCGGGGATCCGGCCCGGCCAGCTGCCGGTGGCGGGCGCGTCCCGCTGCTCGCCGTAGGGCACGAAGTCGATCCGCTCCGCCACACCGCGGCCGCCGACCAGCCGGGGCTGCAACACGGCATCCGTCCCCAGGCTGGACTGGACGCGACTGATCACGCGACGGGCCCGGGCGTCATCCCCGGTCGAGCCGTCCGAGCGCCACAGGGCGCCGGCGGATTCGGGGGCGGCGGTCTCCAGGGGGTCGAGGATGAGCGAGGTGATCGCACCGGCCCCACCCGAGGTCAGCCACCCGTCGAGCTGCCAGCGGACCCGGTCGGCGGTGGCGGATTCGTCGAGCGCCTCGCGGGTGCGCCAGATCCGTTCCAGGCGGGTGCCGTCGGCGAGTTCGGCGAGCACCCGCAGCCGCAGGCAGCTCAGGCCCGCGGCCCGGAGCCGGTCGTGGAGGGTGGCGGCGAGCTGCCGGGCGGCGAAGGCGGCGGCGTCGACCCGGTCGATGGGGTCCTCCGGGGTCACCGCCACCGACAGGTCCGTGGTGGGCAGCTCCGGCGCGACCCGCCGGTCGGCCACCGCCCGGGCGATGCGGTGGCAGCGCAGCCCGCCTGCGCCGAAGCGGGTGGACACGGCGGTGGCGGGCAGGGCCGCGAGATCGCCGAGGGTGTGCACGCCGAGCTGGGCGAAGGACTCCACGACCGTCGCCTCGCAGTGCAGGCTGGCCTCGGCGGCGAGCACCCCCACCGGGCGGGCCGCCAGGAATCCTACGGATCCGCCGGCGGGCACCACTCCCCCGCCCCCGGTGCGTGCGGCGATGAGCGCGGTGGCGATCTCGTCGGCCACCCCGACGGCGGCGTCCACTCCCCGCCGCGATGCGGCGTCAATGAGCTTCTCGACGGCCGCGTCCTCCGACCCGTGGAACCTTCCGGCCGCCCCCGCGTCGACGATGATGAGGCCCGGGCGCAGCACCTCGATGGATGAGGCGACGTCGTCGAGGCCGGCGGCGATGGACTCGAACATCCGGCCGTCCCGGTCAGGATCTGCGTCGATGACCGTGAGCTCCGGGCACACCGCCTGCGCCTGACGCACCCGCATTCCCCGGCGTACCCCGCCGTTCCGGGCGGCGGCGGAACAGACCCGGATGCGGTGCTGTTCGACGACGGCGAGGGTGGCCGGCAGGTCCTCGTCCTCGAGCCGGGCGGCCTGGATCGGCCAGTCCGGGAACCACAGGGCGGCGACCCGCATGCTCACACCGCCCGCAGCCCGGCACGCTGGCCGACGGTGACCGTGCCGCTGGCCGGCCGCTGCCCCTTCGCGGTGACGCGGACGTCGATGTCCACGCCCCGGATGCGCCCGGTGCCGGTGCCGATGCCGCGGAAGGTGGTCACGGCGGCGTCGATACGCATCGATGGTGCGGTGACGGACGCCCCGACGAGCACGAGGGCGGCGACCCCGCCACGGAGCTTGCCCAGCAGCGGACGAACCCGGACCGGGGAGAGTTCGAGCGGGGCGGGCCAGCGGGCGACGACGAGATCCAGCCCCTCGACGAGGACCGCGGTGATCCCCAGCGGATCGACCCCCGGATCAGGCACCGTGATGATCCGGTCGAGCCGTCCCGATTCGACCACACCGGCGAGCGAGAGTTCCGGCCACCCGACCACTCCGACGTGTCCGCCGGCCGAGGTAGTATGCGCGATGAGTTCGACGACCAGGGCCGGACAGTCCGCCACCTCCGTCACTATCCGACGGGCCAGCCCCCCACCGGGGAGGATGCGGGCCAGGTCAGCGGGCACCTCGACGACCTGGGTGGCGTCCCAGACCTGTTCCCGGCCGAGCTCGACGGCGCCCCCGAGCCCGGCCATGCGGGAACGCAGCAGGTCGATGCGCTCACCACGGCTGAGGCCGGCGAGGTCATCCACCTCCTGCAGTTTCCGAACAGGTGTTCCATTCACGCCCACCAGTATGCGTCCGCCACCACTTCCGAGTCAACCGGAGCCAACTGGTACCGTTGGCCAGCATGAACGCCTACTCCACCATGCGCTCGCACGTCACCCCGATCCCCACCCCGGCCGTCGTCAGACTGGGATCGTCGCTGCTCATCGGCCTGGGCGTGGCCGCACTCTCCACCGGATTCCCCCGCGGCATCCAGGTCGCGGTCATGGTCGTAGCCATCGCCGCCGGTCTCCTGCTCATGTTCGGCCACCCCTACCGGCGGGAGATGAAGGAGTTCCTGGAGAAGAAGAACGTCGTGGCCAAACCGCGCCTCACCCAGGTGATGCCGCTGTTCTTCGTGTGGCTGGCACTGATGATCGTGCCCGTGTTCGCACCCATGCCCATCTGGGGCACCGCCCTGGTGTGGCTGGCCGTCTTCGGCTGGATGTACTGGGTGTTCCCGCACGTCGACGGATCACGGGCGCTGGCCTTCGCGTAGGAGGGCACGCCACTCCCTAGTGGAGCTGGAGAATCCGGCGACGGAACTCCGCCGGAGAGCACCCTTCGATCTGCTTGAATACCTGCCCGAAGTGTGACGGATTCTGTACGCCCCACCGTTGGAAGATCTTCTCCACTGGCACTGTCGAGAACTCCTCCAGCGTCAGATCTGCCCGAACCCTGTCGATGCGTCGCGCCCGGATGTGGCTGGCACAGGTCATTCCCGCCTGTCTGAACGTCTGGTGCAGGTGACGGACAGAAATGTGCACGGAGTCGGCCACCATCTGCGGGTTGAGCTGAGCGTCCGGCAGGTGGTCCTCGATGAAAGCCAGGCACTGCTCCAGCAGCTCCGCTGACGGGGGATGGGAAGGAGTCTCTGCCGGAGACAGATCCGCCAACATTGCCTCGACCAGGCCGACAAGATGATGGGAGGCCGCTGCCCGGGCTGAGGGCGTCAGTGTGGACGCCACCGGGAAGAGCCCTGTCAGGCAACTCAGCACCAGTGGCGCCAGCCCCTGACCGCCGTCGAACGCCAGCGCTCCCAGGCCTTCCCACCGTCGTCGCCTTGTGCTGAGACGGTCGACCGGAATACGGATGCTGCGACTCTCGTAGTTGCCGTAGCACTCCAGCTGGGCCGGCTTGCTGGACAGGTACATACCCATGTGGCCCGGGGTCAGCTGCACCTGCTCACCGTGTTGAGCGAGTTTCAGCATGCCGTCGACCTGGAAGGTGACGATGACGAATTCGTCGTCGTCCTGCCGCACATGCTCGGTGGTGCGCTCAGCCCGGTGGTCCCCGGCGACCATCGAGAAGATGCTGGCACCGAGAAGGCCAGCCATCTGAAAATCACCCCAGAACTCACTGTTGTCCCAGGTCTCAAACCTAAACGGCATGAGATCAGTACCAACCCTCTCGCTCCAGGCATCGAGAGTCTGTCGGCGACCGTCGGCCACCAGGCCCGCTCCATCCGACCGCATGCCATGATCCATGACACGTAAAGATACCACTGTGTTCCAGATCATAAGTGTGCGCGGAATCGAGAGGGTCGGTCACGCAATCGATAGGGGAAGGACTGTGACCCCGCTTACCTTATGGAAACACCGACACCCACGAGAGAGGGAAACCATGACCGCAAGCCTGAAAACCCGAAACAAGACCGGCCTCAACCCGGGACACGAGTTCGACGCACTGATGACCCGTATCGACGGCATCACCGACCTGCTCAAGGCCAACGGTGAGAAAAATGAGGAACTGGGACATCTGAGCGACGAGAGCTTCCAGGCCCTCAAGGACGTGGGAGCCTTCAAGATCGGCATTCCGGAGGAGCTCGGCGGCTACGAGCTGAAGCCGTCCCAGACGATCGCCGTCCTGGAAAAGGTCTCCCAGGCGGACCCTGCCTCCGGCTGGGTGCTGATGGTGCTCCAGATGATCTCCGGAACCACCGCCGCCTACCTGCCGGAGGAGGCGCAGCGCGAACTGTTCCCCGACGATGGCGAGCACGCTCTCGTCGCCGGACAGGGCACCCGTTTCGGCAAGGCCGTCCGCGTCGACGGCGGATACATGGTGACTGGTAACTGGTTCTTCGGATCCGGTATGCCCCACGCCAACTGGATTCACACCGGCGCCATCGACGAGGAGAGCGGCCGGGTCATGATGGTGCACTTCCCCAGGGACAAGGCCAGCCTCGACGGCAACTGGGATGTCCTGGGGCTGCGTGCGACCGGAAGCATCGACTACTCCTGTGAGGACGTCTTCGTGCCCGACGCATTCGTGTACGAGCCCACCACGACTGACCCCCAGGCCGGGGGCGCCCTGTACAAGACCGGACTGGCACTGATGTCCGGGATCTGTCACACCGGTTGGGCGCTCGGCGTCGGTCGCCGCCTGCTCGATGAGATGCAGGCGATCGCCACCAGGAAGAAGGGCCAGCCCGGAGCGTCGACGAACACCGACCAGTTCCACGCCGAATACGCCACAGCGGAAGCGCGGCTGCGTTCCGCCCGTGCGTGGGCGATGGAGGTGTGGACGGACAACGAACGCACCCTCGACGCCGGCGAGAAGCTCTCCATGGAGCAGGAGACTCTGACCCGCCTCGCGCTCAACAACAGCACCTGGGCCGCTCATGACGTCAGCCAGACCGCCCACCTGTGGTCGGCGACCGCCCTGGCACGCCGAGGAGATCTTCAGCGCACATTTCGCGACATGCACGTCGGTACAGGACACATCACCAGTGGCCCCGTGGTCCTCCAGCAGGTCGGAAAGTACCTCGCGGGTCTGGCCGCCCCAGACGCCCACTGGAACTTCTTCAGCCTCACCGAACCCACCGAGTCCGCATAGGTCCGTCGAGGACCGAAAAGGAAAGTGACAGACAATGACCATGACAACCATATCCCGTACTCACACCCACCCGGAGGAAATGTCCCAGGATTTCCGCGACGCCTTTCGTGCCCATCCCGCCGGTGTCGCCATCGTCACTGCGGATCCCGGAACCGGCCCGGTAGGTCTGACCGCAACCAGCGTGAGCAGCGTATCCGCCGATCCCCCGACCATCGCACTCAATCTCTCCGCCCTCTCCCGGTCCGCCGAGAAGATCCGCAGCGCGGAACACGTGGTCGTCCATCTCCTCGCGCGGGAGCAACTTCACCTCGCCCAGCTCTTCGCTACCCCCGGTGCCGACCGTTTCGGCGACGCCTCCCTGTGGGACCGCCTTCCGTCCGGCGAGCCGTATCTCCTCAACTCACGGGTCTGGTTGCGCGGCAAGATCGTCGGATCCATAGACATCAACGGTTCCACCCTGGCAGCGATCGAACTGGTTGAGACCCACGTCGACACCTCGGTGGATTCCGCTCCGCTGGTCTACTGCAGCCGGACGTGGCACGAACTGTCGGACACGAGTTCGGTCCCTACCTCGCCGTGACATCGACCAGAGCAACCTCGCCCGCCACCATGAATCCAGGAGATATCCATGTCATTTGATGAAGCAACGAGCGCTTTCCTCACCGCGGCAGCGGAAAACGCCGGAGACCGGCCACTGTGGGAGATGTCCGCGCCCGAGGCACGGGAAGCCACCTCTGGACTGAGCGAACTCTACGGACCGGGTCCGGAGATGCACGAGGTCCAGGATCTGATGATCCCGGGGGACGACGGGGGTGAGTTCTCCCTCCGTGTTCTCACACCCTCCCCGTCCCCGGCGGCCGTGATCGTCTACTTCCACGGCGGTGGCTGGGTTCTGGAGAATCTGACCGGTTACGACACCCTCGGGAGACAACTTGCCGCCAAGTCCGGCGCTGCCGTCGTCCTGGTGGAGTACCGCAAGGCGCCGGAACACCCCTTCCCCATTCCCGTGGACGATGCGTGGGCCGGCATGAAGTGGGCGGAAGAGCACGTCGCCCGGAAGGACGGGAAGTCCCTCCCTCTCATCGTGGCCGGTGACAGTGCGGGGGCGAATCTTGCCGCGGTAGTCGCACAGCGCGCCCGGGATAAAGGTGCACCGGCACTCGCACAGCAGATACTCGTCTGCCCTGTCACCGATGCGGATTTCACCCGGGACTCCTACCGTGACCCCGAGAACCAGACCATGGTCTCCATTGAGGCAATGCAGTGGTTCTGGGACCAGTATGTGCCGGATGCGGACCTCCGTAATGAACCGACGGCAACCCCGCTCAACGCCCGGGACCTGACCGGGCTGGCCCCTGCATTGGTCATCACAGCTGAGCACGATGTGCTTCGAGATGAGGGCGAGGCGTATGTGGAGGCGTTACGAAACGCCGGCGTCGACGTCGAGCACCACCGCTGGTCAGGCCAGATGCACACGTTCTTCTCAATGGTGAACGTTCTACCCGGCAGTGCTGAAGCCATCGAACTGGTCACGGACCGGATCAGAGACATCGCGGGCACGACTCCCCGGCAACTGGACCGGGAGTCCGTCTCGAACTAGGCGACGACACCCGAGGGTGCCAAATCTAATCCACTCCGTGACTGGCTGTCGTCACACTCGTATTCATCGCGGTGTGCAGAAGGAACACTTACATGAACTCCCTAAAATTCACGCATGACACCCTCCCCCAACGTGTTGTACTCGACACCGGGCGGGTCGTTGAGCGCGTACGCGCCGAAGCTGCACAGCTGGGAATACGTCGTCCCATGCTCATCTCCACCGAAGGAACACACGAGGTGGCAGACTCACTGTCTGCAGTGCTCTCCCCGACAGAACACTGGCGGAAAACCGTCCAGCATGTCCCCCGGGCGGTCGCCGATGAGGCAACTTCAGCGGCCCGGGATTCCGGGGCCGACGGAGTGATCAGCATCGGAGGAGGCTCCGCCACCGGCCTCGCCAAGGCCGTTGCACTGGAAACCTCCCTCCCTGTCATCGCTGTTCCCAGCACCTACGCCGCCTCGGAAGCCACCCCGGTATGGGGTATCACTGAAGCGAGGACCAAGACCACCGGGGTCGACCCGGCGGTTCTCCCCGCGGTGGTGGTCTATGACGCCGATCTCGTGGCCACCCTGCCACAGGACATGGCCATCGCTTCCGGGCTCAATGCCATGGCGCACTGTGTTGACTCGCTCTGGGCACCGAAGGCGGATCCGATCAATCGGGCGCTGAGTCTCGAATCAGCTCGTGCGTTGGCGTCAGCTCTCCGGGGACTCGCTGCCGGCAGCGGACAGGAGGCAAGGGAACAGGCGCTGTACGGCTGCTACCTCTCGGGGGTGGCGTTCGCCTCCGCCGGTTCCGGACTCCACCACAAGATCTGCCACGTGCTCGGAGGCACCTTCAACTTGCCCCACGCCGAGACCCACTCCGTCGTCCTCCGCTACGTCGCCGCGCTCAACCTCCCAGCGGTTCCGGAGGTCGCGGAGGCCCTTGCCCACGCGCTGGGAGGCGACGATGCACTGGCTGAACTCAATCTTCTCTACCGGGACATCGACGCCCCGAGATCGCTCGCCGAACTCGGTCTCCCTGAGGACGGCATCTCCGAGGCCGCGGATCGGGTGATGGCCGCCGTGCCCGCCAACAACCCGACGGAAGCCACACACGAAAACATCACTGCGCTACTCACCGCCGCATTCCGGGGCGATGATCCTGCCCATCTCAACGACTTCATCGAAGGACGGACCCGATGACCCATACATCCCACACTGCCCACGTCTCTGACGCCCAGCGTCGGGTGGAGGAGGACCTGCTCGACCGGGTAGTCGCGTCCTTCGACAGCTGCGAGAATCCGCGTCTGAAACTTCTTATGCAGAGCTTGACGGTCCATCTCCACGAATTCATCCGGGACGTCCGGCTGACTGAGGATGAGTGGAACCAGGCCATCGACTTCCTCACCCGGGTCGGCCACATCACCGATGACAAGCGACAGGAGTTCGTTCTCCTCTCCGACACCCTGGGTGCATCCATGCAGACCATCGCCGTAAACAACGAAGCCTATGAGGACGCGACTGAAGCCACGGTATTCGGCCCCTTCTTCGTCGACGACGCCCCCGAAGTCTCCCACGGTGGCGACATTGCAGGCGGCGCCCATGGGCAACCCGCGTGGGTGGAAGGGACCGTCACCGACACGGACGGCAATCCTGTTCCGAACGCCCGAATTGAGGTGTGGGAATGCGACGAAGACGGCTTCTATGACGTGCAGTACGCAGACAACCGCATGGCCGGTCGCGCCTACCTGCACACAGACGACCAGGGCACCTATCGCTTCTGGGGCCTGACTCCCGTGCCGTACCCGATTCCGCACGACGGCCCGGTGGGCCAGATGCTCCAGGCTGTCGGCCGTTCTCCGGTCCGCGCTGCACATCTGCACTTCATGGTCACGGCCTCAGGATTCCGCACCCTGGTGACTCACATTTTCGTGGACGGTGACCCTCAGCTAGACATCGGCGACTCCGTGTTCGGAGTTAAGGACTCACTGATCAAGGCCTTCGAGCAGCAACCTGCCGGCACCCCGACCCCGGATGGCCGCGACGTGTCCGAAATCGCCGACGGCACTTGGGCCCGGACCCGCTTCGACATTGTGCTGGCTCCTGCCAAAACGAAAACAACTTAAGGAGAGATGATTTTCATGACCGCAACCACTTCCGCGGATTTCGTCACCGACGTCTTCATCGTGGGTTCCGGCCCGGCCGGCTCCTCAGCCGCGCTGTTCCTGTCCACCTACGGCATCAACTGCGTCGTCGCCAGCAAGTACGGCAACACCGCCAACACTCCACGGGCTCACATCACCAACCAGCGCACCGTAGAGCTCATGCGGGACATGGGAATTGAAGACCAGATCAAGGCCGAAGAAGTACCGCACCACATGATCGGTGAGACCGTATTCTGCACCGCCATCAACGGCGAGGAGTTCGGTCGGGTCCATTCATGGGGCACCGGTCCAAAGCGGGAGGGTGACTACATTGCTGCGTCCCCTTCGTTGAACTGTGATCTTCCTCAGACTCACTTCGAGCCCATCCTTGTGCGTAATGCCATGGCCCGAGGTGCGGTATTCCGCTGGAAGACCGAATACGTCTCCCACACGCAAGATGCTGAAGGCGTGCACACCACGGTGCGGGACCGCCTGACTGGCCACACTTATGTCGTCCACTCGAAGTACCTGATCGGCGCGGATGGCGGCCGCTCCCAGATCGCCGAAGACCTCGGACTCCCCATGGACGGGAAGATGGGTGTCTCCGGTTCCATGAACATCCACTGTGACATGGACCTGAGTGAATACTGTCAGGACCGTCAGTCCTCCTTGTACTGGGTTCTCCAGCCCGGCGCCTCCGTCGGTGGCATCGGCCTCGGCCTGGTGCGTATGGTTCGTCCCTGGAACGAGTGGCTGGTCACCTGGGGATACGACATCAACCAACCGCCGCCGGAGATGGATGAGGCCAAGGCCGCGGACATCGTACGCAATCTGGTCGGCATTCCTGATCTCGACGTGAACGTCCGGCACTGGTCGCTGTGGACCGTCAACGACTCGTATGCTGAGCAGAACATGAAGGGCCGGGTAATCTGTGTCGGCGATGCCGTCCACCGCCATCCCCCGAGCAACGGCCTGGGATCAAACACCTCCATCCAGGACTCCTACAACATCGCCTGGAAACTGGCGATGGTCCTCAAGGGGAAGGCCGGAGAGGGACTCGTCGACTCCTATCAAGATGAGCGGGTGCCGGTTGCGCGGCAGATCGTGCGGCGCGCCAACAAGTCCATCACCGAATTCGGCCAGGTGCTTGACGCCCTCGGTATCGATCCGGCGGATGATGCCACAGCAATGCAGGCCGCGATGGACGTCCGTAAGCAACCCACCGAGGAAGGTGAGCGTCGCCGCCAGGCACTGAATACCGCACTGAAGATCAAGGACTACGAGTTCAATGCTCTGGGTGTCGAGATGGGTCAACGCTACGAATCCTCGGCCGTCGTCTCGGACGGAACCCCGTGGCCGACGCAGGACTCAGACCCAGAGCTGTACTACCAGCCGACAACACATCCGGGAGCTCGCCTTCCGCACGCCTGGTTAAGCACCTCCAACCCGGCGGCGCCGAAGGTGTCCACGCTCGACATCTGTGGCGGAGGGCACTTCACCATTCTCACCGGAACCAACGGTCAGAAGTGGGTGGATGCGGCCCGGGCTCTGTCCGAGGAGTTGGGTGTGGAGATCCCCGCATACAAGATCGGCCCGGACCAGGACTACGCCGACACTTTCGGGGACTGGTTCAGGCTGCGGGAGATCGCCGATGACGGATGTATTCTCGTCCGCCCGGACAATCACGTCGGGTACCGCGAGGCCCGTCTCGTGGATGATCCCACCTCCGCGTTGCGCGACGCCCTATCTGACATCCTCCACCTCAAGATCAATGCTGGACCTGAGTTTCAGGTCGGGGATCGTACGCAACCCCGCGAGCGGCACACCGCAGATGCATAATCTCACGGATCGTCATTGACTGCTCTCGAGTAACCAGCTCGCCAGATCCCGGTTCTCGGAAGGGCTGCCCACTCCAATCCGGCCATACACCGAGACCTGAACACCGAGAGGGCCACTCCTCTCGGTGTTCAGGACGGCTCAACCCCGAGACCACCACTGCTCTCGGTGTCCAGGTCTCGGTGTGTGCCGGACAACGCCCGCCTCACCTACCCCGGTTTCACCCACCTGAGCAGGTAGCGGTAGTACAGGCCCCGCCTGACCCGGACGCCGGGGAGGACCCGCTCCGCCTCGGCCCGGATTTCCGCGAGACTCTTCTCTGCCTCGGCCACCGGCACCCCGATGTCCGGGGACTCCCGGTGTAGGGCGGAGAACAGCCGCACCCAGGGCAGCTGGAGCCCGGAGAAGAGCCAGTCGGTCGCACTCCGGTTCGCCGCCAGTCCGACGACCAGCAGTTGCCCGCCGGGGCGCAGCAGCTCACGTGTCTTCTCAAGCGCCCCCGTCAGGTCCATGTGGTGCAGTGAGGCGACCATGGTGACCAGGTCGATGCTGCCCGCGCCGGCACCCCAGTCCTCGAAGCTGCAGGGCCTCACGGTGACATTGTCCACGTCAGCCAGGCGAACCCGGGCCCGTTCGTATGTGCCCGGATCCGGTTCCAGGCCGGTGGCCGTGTCCACGAGCGGGGCCAGTCGGGTCAGGAAGAGGCCGTCGCCACAGCCGACGTCGAGGGCGTCTCGCACCGGCCGCTCAGCGACGGCACGCAGGATCCACGGATGATAGGCGGTGTTGTGGTTCCAGTAGTCAGGCACGACGCTCCCGCTCCGTCCCTAGAACTCCTGCCCGGCGTCCCGGGCGCGCCGGCCCATGCGGTTGAGGCGGATGTTGGCCCAGTTATAGAAGGAGTGCATGGCGGCGAAGAGTCCGGCGATGAAGAGGAAGGCGGGCAGCCACCAGCCCCAGTAGAGGTCGGCCTGCCAGATGACGATGGCGGTGAAGATCAGGGCGGCGACGACGACGCGGCCGGGCTGGAAGGTGTAGCGGCGGTCGTCGTCACGCGCGAGTTTCTCCCCGTGCGGGCCCGTCATCAGTCGAGGTCCCGGGAGTGGGCCCAGCGGGTGAGGGCGTGGCGGTTGGACTGCTGGGTCTTGCGGAGGATGTTGGAGGCGTGGGTCTCCACGGTCTTGACGGAGATGAACAGTTCCTTGCCGATCTCCCGGTAGGTGTAGCCGCGGGCCAGCAGGCGCAGGACCTCGAGTTCGCGGCGGGTGAGGGCGTCGACGACGGGGTCCTCGATCTTCTGCGGTTCCTCCGCCTCGTCCTCCACGATCTCGCCGCCGGCGAAGGCGTCGAGGACGAAACCGGCCAGGCGTGGGGAGAAGTAGGCGTCGCCGCCGTGGACGCGTTCGATGGCCTCGGCGAGTTCGGTGCCGGAGATGTTCTTGGTCACGTAGCCACGGGCACCGGCGCGGATGAGGGAGATGACGTCCTCGGCGGCGTCGGACACGCTCAGCGCCAGGAAGGTGGTGTCGGCGGTGACCCCCTTGAGCACGGCGATGCCGCCGCCGTCGGGCATGTGGACGTCGAGAAGCACGACGTCGGGGACCGTCGCGTCGATGCCGGCGATGGCGTCGCGCACGGAGCCGGCGTCACCGACGATGTCGACCTTGCCGTCCAGCTCGGCGCGGACGCCGGAGCGGAACACGGAATGGTCGTCGACCAGGAACACCTTCACCATGCGGTTCAGGATACCGGCAGTGCCAGCGTCACGGAGACCTCCGTGCCCTCCCCCGGCGTGGAGGTGACGCGCGCGGTGCCGCCGGCGCGTTCCATGCGGGCGTGGATGGAGTCGCGGATGCCGTGCCGGTCCGCCGGGACGGCGTCGGGATCGAATCCGGTGCCGCGGTCGCGGACGAAGATGCTCAACTCGCCGCCGAGCAGCTCAGCGTACACATCGAGCGTATCGACGCCCGCGTGCTTCACCGCGTTCACCATCGCCTCCCGCGCCGCGAGAATCACCGCCTGCGACTCATCGGTCAGCGGCCGGTCGGTGCCCACCGTCACGGGGGCGATGCGCAGTCCGAACAGGTCCTCCACCTCACCGCAGGCGGTCTCCACGGCGGCGAAGACGGACTGGGAGGTCTTCTCCTCCGACTCGAACAGCCACTGCCGCAGCTCGCGTTCCTGGCCACGTGCCAGGCGGGCGACCTCGTCGGGATCCGCGGACCGCTTCTGGATCAGCGCCAGGGTCTGCAGCACCGAGTCGTGGAGCCGGGAGGCGATCTCCGCGCGCTCCTCGGAGGCGGCCTTGAGGGCGCGTTCCTCGGCGAGGTTGTCCCACAGCCGGATGACCAGCGGGCCGCCGAGCGCGGCGACACCCGCCAGGGTCAGGCCCACCGACAGCAGCGCCGCACCGAAGCCACCGGACTGGTCGGTGTAGAACACCGTCATCACCACGCCGGAGAGCACCAGCGCCGCGCCACCGATGATGCTGATGTAGCTGCGGGAGGAGTCCAGCCCCCGGTCATAGGCCTGCCAGGCGAGGAACGCGCCCACGCCCGCGATGAGCAGCGGGACGAGCACCCCGCCCGACAGCCCGGAGACCACCGACAGGGACATGACGAAACCGACACCGCCGAGCAACGCCAGGCCGATGTTCACCGGCCGGGACAGCGTCACCTTCCGCGGCGGGACGACGAGGTTCGCGTCGGTCTTCGACACCACCCACAGACCCGCGTAGGCGAGCACACCCAGACCGGAGAGGAACGCCCCGACGAGGAAGGCGAGGCGGACGTAGAACACGTCCACCCCCAGGTGCACCGCCGCACCCGACGCCACGCCCGCGACGACGCGCCCGTGGCGCGGGCGCACGTACTGCGGGTACGGGCCGGGCGACGGGCGGTCCTGGGCGTAGGGGACCGGGGCGGTGGTGCTCATGCCCCCGATCTTGGCACGCAGGCCGGCTCGGGGGCATCAGGGCAGACCCTGAAATCGTCAAATCAGGGTGGATCCCGATGTCCATCCGCCCGGCCGGCGCCCACAATGGGGTCATGAGCACCGCAACCGACACCCTCCGCCAGATGTGGGACACCCGACCACCGCGCATCCCGTCCGAGCAGGGCGGCAACGCCAAGATCGCCGGCGTCTGCGAGGGCATCGGCGTCCGCTACCAGATCGACCCGACCCTCGTCCGCGTCGCCTTCGTCGTCTCCGCGCTCACGCTCGGCGGCGGCCTCGCGGCCTACCTGCTGGCCTGGGGCTTCATGCCCCGCTACGGCATGTCCGTCTCCCCCCTACAGGCCATCACCCGGCGCGCCGAGCAGCTCAGCGAACCGGAGGCCGGGCAGCGCACCACCGGCTGGGTCCTGCTGGTCTTCCTCATCCTCTTCCTCACCAGCTCCGTGCCCGGCGACGGCGTCATCCTCTCCTCCGCCTTCGGCTCGATCATCCTCATGCTGGCCGCCTGGTGGGCGCTGGACAAGCGCACCCCCGCCCCGCCCGCCGGCCTGCTGGCCACCCCGCCGACGGCCACGATGACCCAGCCGGTGGACCTGTCGATGTTCACCCCGGCCGAGGGCACCCCCGTACCGCCCGGGCGCACCACTCCCCCGGCCTGGGACCCGCTCGGCGCCGCCCCTTTCGCCTGGGACCTGCCCGAACCGGGACCGGCCCCGCAGCCGAAGCGCAGGGCCCGGATCTGGCCCTGGATCCTCGGCGGCATCGGCGTCGCCCTGGCGATCTCCGCCGCCATCACCGCCCTCTTCGGCGCGGTGGTGGTCAACGACCCCGACATCGCGCAACCCAAGCAGCACGCCCCGGCGGCCGAGGCGGAGCTGCAGTCCAGCTACGAGGGCGAGATCGGTGACCTCGTCGTCGACCTGCGCAACCTGCCCGCCCTGGAGAAGTCCCACGAGATCTCCGTCGAGGGTGGCATCGGGCCGGTCAACATCTTCCTGCCCCGCGAGGTGCCGCTGACCATCGAGTGCGACGCGGGCCTCGGCGAATCCGACTGCGAGCCGGGCGAGTACAACCCGGACGCCGAGGGTGAACGTCTCACCCTCAACGTCGAGGGCGGCATCGGCCCCGTCCGCGTGATGGAAGGCGAGTAGTCCCGACCGCCTACCCCAGGTAGGCGACGGCGGAGATCTCCACGAGGAACTGCGGGCGGGCCAGTGCGGCGACCCCGACGACGGTGTGGGTCGGCAGGACGTCGCCGGTGAAGTGGCGGGCACGGGCGGCGTTGACCACGGGGGCGTCGGCGACGTCGACAAGATAGGTGGTCGTGGAGACGATGTCGGCCATCGTGCCGCCGGCCTGCTCGACGACGGCGCGCATGTTCTGGAACACCTGCTCCGTCTGCTTCTCCACGTCCCCCTCCCCCACGATGGTGGCCTCCGCGTCGAAGGCCACCATCCCGGAGATGTGGAGGGTGTCCCCGGCGCGGACGCCGTAGGAGTAGACGGTGCGCTCGGCGGGACCGGGCGGCAGCTGGGAGGGCATGACGGAGGACTTCATGGCGGGCCTTTCGGAGAGGAATACGTTCCCGGCCACCCTACGTGCGGACCTGCTGGGAGAGGGCGAACACGGCGTCACGGAGCTGATCGAATTCCAGGGTGGTCTGATCCCCGAGCGCCTGGCCCAGGTCGCGGAGCTGGCGCATCGACTCATCCGCCTTCTCGATGGCCGCCCGGGCCTGCTCCACCAGCCCCTCGGTGCCGGCGGCCAGCTCGCTGGCCTGGGTGTCGGTGAGCCAGCTGTCGATCATCTCGCGAGGGACCTCCAGGAGGTTGACCACCGACGACGACTTCACGGCCACGCGTCGGGAGACCCGCTGGTGCTGGGCGACGAGGTCACTCATCCGGGTCAGGCCGGCCTCGAGCGCCTGGACGAGCATCCGGATCGACTCGGAGCGGTCCGCCTCGTCGGCGGCGAACAGGGAGGTCATGAGCGAGTGCAGGCGGGCCAGGGCGATGTAGAAACGGGACTGCTCGCTCACCGGCTGCAGGGTGGCCAGCAGCTCCTCCAGCTCGGCGATGTGCTCGGTGACGATGCCGTGCATCCGGGCCCACACCTGCAGCGGGGCCAGCAGGAGGGTGGCCTCCGGGCCGGTGATGTCGAGGGCGTCCATCTCCTCGGCCACCCGGGCGGTGGTGGCGGTCTCCTCCGCCAGCTGCCCACTCGCCTTCTGCAGGGCGGCGATGGCCCGCGAGATGGACTCCTGGGAGGCCATGAACTGGTCGAGGGCGCGGTGGACGTCGACCGCCGCGGCGGAGGTGGGGCCGGCGGCGGCGAGAGCGGCGACGTCGATACGCGACTGCTTCTCACGCTCGGCGACCTCCGCGGGCAGGATGACCCGCATGAGCTCGCCGTAGTCGGAGATGCCACGGGCATCCAGCTCCTCCCCGAGGCGCTGCGCCCCGACCTCGGCGGCCTGGCGGCGGTTCTTCCCCTCGGTGTTGACCACCCAGTGCTCGAGGTCGTTCATCTGGACGTAGATCTCCGCGGCGGTGCCGAAGATCTCCGTCACCGGGCGGGTGCGCACGGAGAGGTACCCGCCGTCCGGCAGCGGGGTGACGGTCGCCAGGACGTCATAGCTGGAATCGCCCTTGCCCAGGTTGCGGACGTACCCGACGAACGGCTCCCCCGCCGCCAGGGTGTCCCACATGGCACGGAACACCCCGCCCGGCATGTCCGGGTGGCGGATGAGGTTGTGCGGGGCGTCGAGCAGCTCGTCGCGCGAGTAGCGGGACAGCCGCTCGAACACCTCGTTGGAGGCGGTGATCACGCCCTTGTCGTCGGTGGTGGAGAAGAACAGGTCATCGACGCCCACCTCATGGTGGTCGAATTCCGTGACGAAGCGGGTGATCTGCGGAGTTGTAGACATAGGAACAAGTAAACCCGAGAAAGGGCGGGCCCGCACGGATACGTAGCTACAACCGTGTGAGGCCCCGCACCGGTGGACGGTGCGGGGCCTCACGGATCAGTGGGGATCACTCCCACTCGATGGTTCCCGGCGGCTTCGAGGTCACGTCGAGCACGACGCGGTTGACGTCGGCGACCTCGTTGGTGATGCGGGTGGAGATGCGCTCGAGCACCTCGTAGGGGATACGCGACCAGTCGGCGGTCATGGCGTCCTCGGAGGTGACCGGGCGCAGCACGATGGGGTGACCGTAGGTGCGGCCGTCCCCCTGGACGCCGACGGAACGGACGTCGGCGAGCAGCACCACCGGGCACTGCCAGATGGTGTCGTCCAGGCCGGCGGCGGTCAGCTCGGTGCGGGCGATGAGGTCGGCGGCACGGAGGGTCTCCAGGCGCTCCTCGGTGACCTCGCCGATGATGCGGATGCCCAGGCCCGGGCCCGGGAACGGCTGGCGGGCGACGATGACCTCGGGCAGACCGAGCTCACGGCCGACGGCGCGGACCTCGTCCTTGAACAGCAGGCGCAGCGGCTCGACGAGCTGGAACTCCACGTCATCCGGCAGACCGCCGACGTTGTGGTGGCTCTTGATGTTCGCGGTACCGGTGCCGCCGCCGGACTCGACGACGTCCGGGTACAGGGTGCCCTGGACCAGGAAGTCGACCTGCTCACCCTCGAGGACACCGGCGACGGCGCGCTCGAAGGAACGGATGAACTCGGCGCCGATGGCCTTGCGCTTGGCCTCCGGCTCGGTGACGCCGGCCAGCTTGCCCAGGAAGGCGGCACGCTCGTCGACGGTGACCAGCTTCGCGCCGGTGGCGGCGACGAAGTCATTCTCCACCTGCTCGCGTTCGCCGGCGCGCAGCAGTCCGTGGTCGACGAAGACACAGGTGAGACGGTCGCCGATGGCGCGCTGCACCAGAGCGGCGGCGACGGCGGAGTCCACGCCGCCGGACAGGCCGCAGATGGCGTGGCCGTCGGGGCCGATCTGCTCACGGACGGCGTCGATGAGCTGCTCGGCGATGTTGGAGGCGGTCCACGTCGGCTCGATGCCGGCGATCTGGGTGAGGAAGCGGGCCAGCACCTGCTGGCCGTGCGGGGAGTGCAGCACCTCGGGGTGGTACTGGACGCCGGCCATCTTCTTCTCCACGTTCTCGAACGCGGCGACCGGTGCTCCGGCGGAGGAGGCGGTGACGGTGAAGCCGGCCGGGGCCTCGGTGACGGCGTCACCGTGGCTCATCCACACCTTGTGGGTGGTCTCCAGCCCGTCATGGAGGACGCCGTCGCCCTCCACGGTGAGGTCGGTGCGGCCGTACTCGCGCGAGCCGGTCTCGGCGACCGTGCCGCCGAGGACGTGGGTCATCGCCTGGAAGCCGTAGCAGATGCCGAACACCGGGACACCGAGGTCCATGATGGCCGGGTCCAGTTTCGGGGCGTTGTCCGTGTAGACGGACGACGGGCCACCGGACAGGACCAGCGCGGCGGGATTCTTGGCGCGGATCTCCTCGGCCGTGGCGGTGTGCGGCACCACCTCCGAGTAGATCCGGGCCTCACGCACGCGACGGGCGATGAGCTGGGCGTACTGGGCGCCGAAGTCGACGACGAGGACGGGGCGGGGGGTAGCTTGAGTCACGGTGCTCATCCTACTACGCACCCTCCCCCGCCCCGGAGTCCAGTGAGCCGCGACGGACCCGGGGCTGTGCGGGCCGGTCAGCGGCTGACGGACAACCCGACCTTCTGGAAGGCCTTGAGGTCGGTGTACCCGCACTTGGCCAGTGCGCGACGCAGGCCGCCGACGATGTTCTGGTTGCCGAAGGGCTCCGTCGACGGGCCGTGGAGGATGGTCTCCAGGGTGGGGGCCGCCTCGTCCTCGACGAGGTCGGTCTGCGGGGCCTCGATGCGCCCCCGCGGGAAGCGCGGGTGGGCGGCGACGGCCGGCCAGTAGGTGCCCTTGCCCGCGGCCTCGGCGGCCGGTGCGAGGGTGGTGCCGAGCATGACGGCGTCGGCGCCGCAGGCGATGGCCTTGGCCACGTCGCCGGAGGTCTCGATCTCCCCGTCGGCGATGATGTGGACGTAGCGGCCACCGGTCTCGTCGAGGTACTCCCGGCGGGCGGAGGCGACGTCGGCGATGGCGGTGGCCATGGGCACCTCAAGTCCGAGGGCGTAGTGGTTGGTGTTGGTGCCCCCGCCGACGATGACGCCGGCCGCGCCGGTGCGCATGAGGTGCATGGCGGTGGTGTAATCGGCCACGCCACCAGCGATGACGGGAACCTCAAGGGAACCGATGAACTCCTTGAGGTTGAGGGGTTCGCCCCCGGTGGCGACATGCTCGGCGGAGATCATCGTGCCCTGGATGACCAGCAGCTCCGCGCCGGCCTTGATGACCACGGGCGCGAGCTCACGGGCACGCTGCGGGCTCACTCGCACGGCGACGGTGGCACCCGAGGCGCGGACCTGGCCGATACGGTCGGTGAGCAGGTCGAAGTCGATCGGGGCGGCGTGCAGCTGCTGGAGCCGGGCGATGGCCTTGGCACCGGTGAAGTCGAGGGAGGCGTCGTCGGTGACGGTGTCCACGACCTGGGCAACCGCGGCGTCGAGATCCTCGTGGCGCCCCCACAGACCCTCCGCGTTGATGACGCCGAGGCCGCCCTGGCGGTCCATCTCCATGACGAACTCCGGCCCGGCGAGCGCGTCCGTCGGGTGCGACATCACCGGGATCTCGAAGGTGTAGGCGTCGATGTGCCAGGTGGTGTCGACGTCCTGGGAGGACCGGGTCCGCCGGGAGGGGACGATGGCGATGTCCGACAGGTGGTAGGTGCGGCGGGCTTCCCGGCCGATCCCGATTTCGACGTAGTCACGCATGGTTGATCACTCTACCGCACGCCACAGGGCCGCACGCTCCCCCTGCAGTGGGGAAACGTGCGGCCCTGGGGGACGCGCGACGTCGATAATCGGACTAGTGGTAGTTCGGCGCCTCGACAGTCTGGGTGATGTGGTGCGGGTGCGACTCCTTGAGGCCGGCCGAGGTGATCTGCACGAACTGCTTGGTCTGCAGCTCCTCGATCGTGGCGGAACCGGTGTAGCCCATGGAGGCGCGGAGGCCGCCGACGAGCTGGTGGGTGATCGCGTCGATGGAACCGCGGAACGGCACGCGGCCCTCGATGCCCTCGGGCACGAGCTTGTCCTCGCTGCGCACGTCCGCCTGGAAGTAGCGGTCCTTGGAGTAGGAACGCTTCTCGCCCGACAGGCCACGACCCTGCATGGCACCCATGGAGCCCATGCCGCGGTAACGCTTATACTGCTTGCCGCCGGAGACGACGATGTCACCCGGGGCCTCGGTGGTGCCGGCGAGCATGGAGCCGAGCATGACGGTGCTGGCGCCGGCGGCCAGGGCCTTGGCGATGTCACCGGAGAACTGCATGCCGCCGTCGGCGATGATCGGGATGCCGGCCTCGCGGGCGGGCACGGCGGCCTCCATGATGGCGGTGATCTGCGGGGCGCCGACGCCGGCGACGACGCGGGTGGTGCAGATGGAGCCGGGGCCGATGCCCACCTTGATGGCGTCCGCGCCGGCGTCGATCATCGCGCGGGCGGCGGCGCGGGTGGCCAGGTTGCCGCCGACGACATCGACGCGGTCACCGAAGTCGCGCTTGACGCGGGAGACCATCTCCAGGACGCGGTTGTTGTGGGCGTGGGCGGAGTCGACGACGAGGACGTCGACGCCGGCCTCGACGAGCTTGCCCGCCCGGTCCCAGGAGTCATCGCCGGTGCCGATGCCGGCGGCGACGAGCAGGCGCCCGGAGGAGTCCTTGGAGGAGTTGGGGTACTGCTCGGACTTGACGAAGTCCTTGACGGTGATGAGGCCGACGAGACGGCCGTTGTCGTCCACGATCGGCAGCTTCTCCACCTTGTTGGCGGACAGCAGCTCGAGGGCCTCCTCCTTGGACACGCCCTCCTTGGCCACCACCAGCGGCATCGGGGTCATGACCTCGGCGACACGACGACCCAGATCGGCCTCGAAGCGCATGTCACGGTTGGTGCAGATGCCCACGAGGGTGCCGTTGTCGTCCACGACCGGCAGACCGGAGATCCGGAATCGGGCGCACAGGGCGTCAACGTCGGCGATGGTCATGTCCGGGGTGCAGGTGACCGGGTCGGTGACCATGCCGGACTCCGAACGCTTGACGATCTCCACCTGCTCCGCCTGCTCCTCCGCCGAGAGGTTGCGGTGCAGCACGCCGAGGCCGCCCTGACGTGCCATGGCGATGGCCATCCGGGCCTCGGTGACCGTGTCCATCGCCGCGGAGATCACCGGGATGCCGAGGCGGATGTTGCGGGTGAACTGGGCGGCGGTGTCGACCTCACTGGGGACGATGTTGGACTCCGCCGGCAGGAGGAGGACGTCATCGAAGGTCAGCCCCAGCAGGGCCACCTTGTCCGGATCGTCCCCACCGGTGGTCACACGCTGATCGGTCATGGATGGTTGCTCCTTTACGCACAGGCTTCGCTTCCGCAGTGCCTTCACCTTAGGCCTTTTCACCTGCGGATGGTAGCGAGACCTTAGCGGCGGAGAATTGCCACCGGCGCCGGTCCACAATAGTGTGGCCAGTGTGAACTACGACTCGCAGATGCCGCTGGACCCGTTCGCCGACGACCCCAACGACCCGGCGTCGTTCCTCGACGCTGACGAGCCGGCCCCGCCCCTGTCGGACGAGGAGCGGGTGGGCATCACCCAGGATCTGGCGCTGGTCGCCCGGTTCAAGAAGGAACTGGAGCCGCGCGGCATCCTCGGCATCTTCTTCCTCTGCGAGGACTGCGACGACTTCCACTACTACGACTGGGACATCATGGCCGCGAACATGTCCGCGACGCTGGCCGGCGATCTCGCGCCGGTGCATGAGCCCTCCGCCCACCCGGACGTCACCGCGTACGTCCCGTGGGAGTACGCGTCGGGCTACCTCGACGGGCTCGACGCCCGCTGACCCGGGTCCGGTCGGCTGTTAACCCGCGTCCGGCAGCTGCGGCGGCGCCAGCGTCGGCGTCGGGGCGGCGCCGTCACCCGGTACCGGGTTCGTCGGCTCCTGCGGGGTGGGGGCGGGCAGCGGGTTCGGCCGCACCGGCGGCGGGCCCTGGGTCACCGTCACCGTGGCGACGGCCGTCTCAGTCACCACCGCGGTCTCCGTCACCGTCTCCGGGGCGGACGGCTCCGCGGGGTTCTCCTCCGGTCGCGTGACCGTCGTGGTGGCGGTCGTCGGGTTCTGCACCACGGAGGTGGTCGTGTCCGGAGCGGTGGACTCTCCGGTACGCGGGTCACGGTTGTCCCCGTCGCGCAGGAGTCGACGCGCCTCCTCCAGGAGCTGCCGGGTGCCGGTCATGTCGCCCTCGGCGGCGCGGGAGTCCATCTCGTCGAGGGTGCTCGCCAGCTCGACGACGGCGGCCCGGTCGCTGAACAGGGTGCTGGAGATCCCCCACAGCGGGGACCCCGGGGTGGCGTTGTAGATCGCGGCGCCGGAACCGGCGATGACCAGGGTCGCGGCGGCGGCACCGATGAGACCCGACAGCAGCGGGCGCGAACGACGGCGCCGACGCCGGTCCGCCAGGGAGATGACGGCGGGCTCCTCGTCCGCTCCCTCAATCACGGGGGCGGGGGGCATCTGCTTCTCGACGTCCTCGCGCAGGGCGAGCAGCAGACCGGCCAGCTCGTCCGTGCCCTCGGAGGGGTCGATACCGCGGGAGAGGTCGCTGAGGAAGGCGTCATCATCAGTCAGCGGCTTCAGCTGGCTGGTGATGTCGCCCGTGTCGGCGTCCCGGTGACGACGATTCATCACTCTTCTCCTCTTGCTTCCAGGTTCTTGCGCAGTGTGGCCAGCGCCCGGTGCTGTGCCACTCGCACGGCACCGGGGGTGCTGCCGACCACCTCGGCGGTCTCTTCCGCCGAAAGCCCCACGAACACCCTCAGGATGACGATGTCGCGCGCTTTGTCACTTAACTCATCGAGCAGGGCACGCACTCTGTTACTTCCATCAGAAACAAGGGCGAATTCCTCAGGCGTGTCCCCGTCCGCGGCGTCCGGCACCTCCTCCGTGGGATGGGAGTGGTCGCGGGCCATCGAGCGGTGGGCGTCGGCGACCTTGTTGAACGCGATACCGTAGACGAACGCCATGAACGGCCGTCCCTTGTCCACGAAATTGCCTATCGACGTCGCTACCGCCAGGCAGATCTCCTGCGCGATGTCCTCCGGAGTGGGTGTGCGACCACCGCCGACGCGGGCGCGGGCGTAGCGCAGGACCATCGGATGCACGATCTGCATGATGCGCTGCAGAGCCCGACGATCGCCGTCCATGGCCAGCGGCACCAGCTCCGCCAGCTCAGCATCTGTGTCGCTCACGCTCGTCCTCCGGGCCTCTCCGGTCACGGTCGTGGGGGTCTCCCCGACCGGTTTCAGAATACTCAGACTCTAACCGAACTCATTTCCACCGCAGAGGTTGGGAGCCACATCACAGTCCGATAAGAATTCACCCATCTTTAACCTTGGACGTTTCCGCAGGCCACAGGCCTACGACGTCGAGGGGTCACGGCGATTGCACCGTGAGGTCACGATTTGGCAACCATCCGTTCACCACCGGGAACCACACTTCAACTGCGCCGCAGCGCCGACGGCCCACCGTCCGGCTGCACCGGCCCAGACAGACCGAGTACTTCTCAAGAGGAGATTGTGACATGGCACAGCCGCACCTGCTTCCCGGCCCGAACGCCGACTTCTGGGACTGGCAGCTCCACGGCGCCTGCCGGGGCGAGGAATCCGATGTCTTCTACCACCCGGACGGCGAGCGGGGCCGCGCGCGCTCCCAGCGGGAGAACCGTGCCAAGGCCATCTGTCACGCCTGCCCCGTCATCGCCTCCTGCCGCGAGCACGCCCTCCAGGTCGCCGAGCCCTACGGCATCTGGGGCGGACTGTCCGAGTCCGAGCGCCTCATGGTGCTCCGCAACCGCAGTGACCGCCGGAACCGCCAGAAGGTCACCGTCTAGGACCACACACGAAAACCCGGGTCAGGGCACGCGGTACGCGCCCTGACCCGGGTTCAGTTCTGCCCGGTGCCACCCGGTGGGTGACTAGTGGTGGTGGTGGCCGTGGCCGGCGTCAACCGCCGGCTCCTCCGGCTTGGTCACCACGGAAGCCTCGGTGGTGAGGATCATCCGGGCCACCGACGCGGCGTTGACCACCGCGGAGTGGGTGACCTTGACCGGGTCGATGATGCCCTGCTCGATGAGGTTGCCGTACTCCAGGGTGGCGGCATTGAAGCCCTCCCCGTTCGGCAGCTCGGCGATCTTGGCCACGACGACAGCGCCGTCGAGGCCAGCGTTGGCGGCGATCCAGAAGGCCGGCTTGACCAGTGCGCGGGACACGGCGAGCACACCGGTGCGGGCCTCGCCCTCGAACTCCTCGGCGTAGGCCTTGAGCTCCTCGGCGATCTGCACCAGGGTGGAACCGCCACCGGCGATGACGCCTTCCTG
Source organism: Corynebacterium suedekumii (assembly GCF_030252185.1). Taxonomy (NCBI): domain Bacteria; kingdom Bacillati; phylum Actinomycetota; class Actinomycetes; order Mycobacteriales; family Corynebacteriaceae; genus Corynebacterium; species Corynebacterium suedekumii. The sequence continues at coordinate 1,246,549 of NZ_CP126970.1, read as the reverse complement.
CACGGCCGCGCGGGCCGCGTTGATGGCGTCCTCGACGCGCAGCTTGCGCTCGTTGACCTCGGTCTCGGTGGGGGCGCCGACACGGATGACGGCGACACCGCCGGAGAGCTTGGCCAGGCGCTCCTCGGCCTTCTCCCGGTCCCAGGAGGAGTCGGTGGAGGCGATCTCGCGGCGGATCTGCTCACGACGGGTCTCCACCTCCTCCGCGGTGCCGGCACCGTCGACGATGACGGTGTCGTCCTTGGTCACGGTGATGCGGCGGGCGGAACCGAAGACCTCCGGGCCGGCCTCGTTGAGGTTGATGCCGACCTCCGGGTCGACCACGGTGGCGTTGGTGACCACGGCGAGATCGTCCATGAAGGCCTTGCGGCGCTCACCGAAGTACGGGGCCTTGACGGCAACGGCCTTGATGGTCTTGCGGATGGAGTTGACCACGAGGGTCTGCAGCGGCTCGCCCTCGACGTCCTCGGCGATGATGAGGACGGACTTGTTGGACTCGACGACCTTCTCCAGCAGCGGCAGGAAGTCCGGCAGGGAGGAGATCTTGTTGCGCACGAGCAGCACCAGGGCGTCCTCCAGCACGGCCTGCTGGGCGTCGACGTCGGTAATGAAGTACGGCGACAGGAAGCCCTTGTCGAAGGAGATGCCCTCGGTGACGTCGAGGGAGGACTCGATGGACTGGGACTCCTCGACGGTGAGGACACCGTCCTTGCCCACCTTGTCCATGGCGCCGGCGACCATCTCGCCCACGACGGCGTCGCGGGAGGAGACGGTGGCCACGTTGGCGATCTCCGTGGAGGAGGCGACCTCGGTGGCGCGGGCCTTGAGCAGCTCGACGGTCTTGTCGGCCGCGGCACCGATGCCGCGGTTGAGCTCGACCGGGTTGGCACCGGCGGCGACGTTGCGCAGCCCCTCGTGGATGAGGGCCTGGGCGAGCAGGGTCGCGGTGGTGGTGCCGTCGCCGGCGGCGTCGTTGGTCTGGATGGCCACGGACTTGACCAGCTGGGCGCCGAGGTTCTCGAAGGGGTCCTCGACGTCGATGTCGCGGGCGATGGTGACGCCGTCGTTGGTGACCAGCGGGCCACCGAAGGCCTTGTCCAGGACCACGTTGCGGCCGCGGGGGCCGAGGGTGACCTTCACGGCGTCGGCAAGCGTGTCGACGCCGCGCTGAATGCCCTCGCGGGCCTCCTGGTTGAATGCAATGAGCTTAGCCATAGGGCTGGAAGCCTCCCGACTACTTCTCGACGATGGCGAGCAGGTCACGTGCGGAGAGGAGCAGGTACTCCTCGCCGTTGTACTTCAGCTCGGTGCCGCCGTACTTGGAGAAGATGACGGTGTCACCCTCCTTGACGTCGACCGCGACGCGCTCGCCCTTCTCATCGGTGCGGCCCGGGCCCACGGCGATGACGGTGGCCTCCTGCGGCTTCTCCTTGGCGGAGTCCGGGATGACCAGGCCGGAAGCGGTGGTGGTCTCGGCCTCGACGATCTGGACCAGGACCTTGTCCTCGAGCGGCTTGATGTTGACGTTTGCCACGATGAATCCTCCGTGAAAGTGATGTGGGTGATGTGCCGGTTGTGGTGCCAGCACAGCCGTCGTCGCGGGTGAACAACTGTGGGTGAGACAACCTGACTGGCACTCTACCCTCGTGAGTGCCAGCACTCAACATTCACGGCTGCCAGGGGCGTGTCCTCAGTCCTCCACGCTCAGGGAACCCCGGTTTAGCACCGCCGCCCGCCACAGCCGGTAGTCCTCCTCGTTGTCCTCCCGGTAGTTCTTCACCGCCCGGATCCCGTCCTTGACGCGGCGGATCTCGTCGAGGCCGATGTCCTGCCCCTCGGCGCCGACGAAGATGACGCTGCCGGAGATCGCCGAGGTCGGGTCCGTGAGGAAGGACGGGTTGCCGGTGGCGGAGGTGTTCCGGCCCAACGACGCCACCGGGTTCGGCTCCGCACCGTTGTCCCGGGCCTGCGGGTTGAACAGGGCGGCGTAGTCGGAGCCGTCCTCCTGGAACGCCACCGCGACGCGGTCCTGGGAGACGCCGCCGAGGAACTGCGCGGCGTGCTCGAGCTCGAACTCGATGGTGTGGTGGGTCAGGTCGGGACGGACGAGGAAACCGGTGATCATCGGGGGAGGTCCTTCGGGTCGGGAATGTAATCCCGCTCACCGTAACGCCACGCGGGCCATCCCGCTCGGCGAGCGCCGCACCGGCCCACCCGGAGGCGATTAGACTCCCCGCCATGGACTTCTCGGACTGGCTGCCGCTCGCGCTGGGCGGCGCCGTCGTCGTCATCGGCCTCGTCGCCACCGGCGTCGGCGTGAGCCTGCTGGCCCGACCCCGGGCCACCGGCCGCATCATCCGGGTCGAGGACCGGCGGACCTCCCGGCACCAGCCCGCCCGGTGGATCATCACCTACGAGTTCACCGACCCGGACGGGGTCACGCACCGGGGACACCAGCACGGCCCCCGGTACGGTGCCCGGGAGGGTGATCCGGTCACCGTGTACCACCGTCGCATGGACCCGGCCGACCGGCCGGCGATCCACCCCTGGTCACTGGTCGGTGTGGGGCTCACCGTCATCGCGGCGGCCGTTGTGGGCATGTGGCTGACGGCGGGCGGGCAGCCGTGACCGCCGACCTCGCGTGGCAGAACTGGGTGGCCCTGGCCGGCGGCCTGGCCATGACCGTCGCCGGCGTGGTCGGCCTGGTGCACTACGTGCGCACTCTGCGCTGGCCGCGGGCCGAGGCCGTCGTGGAGGCGACGGAACCCTCCTATCACGAGGGTGGTTCCACCTGGACGTACCACGTGGTCTTCGACGATCTGGCCGGGCACCGGCACCGGGGGCGTGCCTTCGACAACAACCGCAACCGGGCCCCGGGGGAGACCGTCACGGTCCGTTACGATCCGGCGAATCCGGCCGACACCGTGACCACGCCCCGACTGTTCCGCTGGGTGCCGGGCGTGGCCAACGTGATCATCGGCGCCGGCCTGGTGGCCTACGGCCTGACCTACCAGTGGTGATCAGCCGATCACCAGCGGGGTCTCCACCTCAAGGGAGGGGTCGGTGCCCACGGTGAGGGCGCTGGGGCCGGATCCCTCGTGGATGAGCTGGGCGGCCAGGGCGGCGATCATCACGCCGTTGTCGGTGCACAGGGAAAAGCGCGGGACGCGCAGCTCGATCCCGGCCGCCTCGCACCGCTGCCCGGCCAGTTCCCGCAGCCGGGAGTTGGCGGCCACTCCCCCGCCGAGCAGCAGCACCGTCGCGCCCACGTCCTGGCAGGCGCGCACCGCCTTGACAGTGAGGACGTCGCACACGGCCTCCTGGAAGGACGCGCACACGTCCTCGACGGAAATGACCCGGCCCTCCCGTTCAGCGGCCTCCACGTAACGGGCCACGGCGGTCTTGAGGCCGGAGAAGGAGAAGTCGTGGCGGGAGTCGGACTTCTTCATCAGCCCCCGGGGGAAGGCGATGGCGTCGCGGTCACCGCGGGCGGCGAGGCGGTCGATGACCGGCCCGCCGGGGTACCCCAGCCCGAGGAGGCGGGCGACCTTGTCGTAGGCTTCACCGGCGGCGTCGTCGAGCGTGGAGCCCAGTTCCCGCATGGGGCGGCCGACCGCGTCCACCTCGAGCAGCTGGGTGTGCCCGCCGGAGACGAGCAGGGCGACGGCGTGCGGCAGCGTCTGGCCCTCGAGGTTGGCCACCGCGACGTGCCCGCCGAGGTGGTTGACCCCGTAGAAGGGCACTCCCCAGGCGGCGGCGTACGCCTTCGCCGCGGACGCCCCGACGAGCAGCGCCCCGGCGAGACCGGGACCGACGGTGGCGGCGACGGCATCGGGGCGGGACACACCCGCCTCCGCCAGCGCAGCCCGCATCACCGGGCCCATCTCCTCCAGGTGGGCGCGCGACGCGATCTCCGGGACCACGCCGCCGAAACGGGCGTGCTGCTGCATCGACGACGCGACCGAGTCCGCGAGGACGGTGAGCGTGCCGTCCTCGGCGAGGTCGACGACGCCGACGCCGGTCTCATCGCAGCTGGTCTCGATTCCCAGGACGATCACTGCCCGTTCCTCTCACTCTGGGACGGCCGCGTCATGGTGTACGCGTCCGCGCCGGACGGCTGATAGTAGTTGCGCCGGATACCCTGCCGGACGAACCCGAACCTCTCGTACATGGCGATGGCCGCCTCGTTGTCCGTGCGGACCTCGAGGAACACCTGCCCGTCGACCCCGTCGGCGGCGGCCATGAGCTGGTCCATGAGCACCCGCCCCAGGCCGCGGCGCTGATGCTCCGGGTCGACGCCGATGGTGTGGATCTCGAACTCCGGGTCATCGCGTGGCCCGAGCATGGCCATGCCCCCGTAGGCGAGCAGGTCATCGCCGTCGAACACCCCGAGGTAGAGGGTGTGCGGGGCGGCGAACTCGACGAGGAAGATGTCCCGTGGCCACGGGTTGTCCCCGGGGAAGAGCTGTTCCTCCAGCTCCGCGCAGCGGGTCGCGTCGGGCAGTGCCAGTCTGCGGATCTCCATTACAGCTCCACCTCCGGGATCGCGGGTGACGGCTGCCTCGCCGCCGGTTCCTTCGCGTCGGGCCGCCGCAGGTACAGCGGGACCAGCGGCTCCGGCGTTGCGGTCAGGTCCGCGCTCGCCACCAAGGATGCGGCGTCCGGCGCCAGATCATGCGTATCGACGCCCCGCAGCTGCCCCGGCAGCTTCTCCCCCAGCGCCGCCGGCACCGACACCACGTCGACCTCGTGCGGCAGGGCCAGCTCACCCGGCGCGATGACGTCGGGTCCGTGGGTGCGGGCGTGCCCGTCGTAGGTGGCCCAGTAGATCTCCCGGCGGCGGGCGTCGGTGGCCACCAGCACCCGGCCGGCGGGCAGGCGACGGGCGATCGCGTCGAGGGAGCACACCCCGTGGACGGGGATGCCGAGCGCGTCGCCGAAGGCGGCCGCGGTGGCCATGCCGACGCGCAGGCCCGTGAACGGGCCCGGACCACAGCCGACGACGACGGCGTCGAGGTCGGCGAAGCCCACCGCGGCGTCGGCAAGCAGGGCCTGCACCGTGGGGGTGAGCTGTTCGTTGTGGGCGCGGGTGCCCTCGATGACCCGGTCGCGGGCGGAACCGTCGGAGGTGTCGACCAGGCCGGTGACCAGGTCGGGGGTGGACGTGTCGATCGCGAGTACTAACACGTCGTCCAGGGTAGTGGAGGGGTCGGGCTAACCGAGCAGCGCCCAGCCACCCTCCTGGGTCTTGCCCAGCGGGAGCATGACGCGGGAATCGAAGTAGCCCTGCAGCGGGACGGTGCACAGGTCGATCTCGGAACGGTCGATCCGGTCGAAGGCCTGGCCACCCTCGGCGTCGCGGAGCAGGAGGTAGTTGGTGTCCTCCGGGACGCCCTCGGTACCGAGGTTGAGTTCGCTGGCGTCGGCCTCGTAGGTCTGGGCGATGCCCTGCTCGGTGGCGAAGGGGCACACGACGGCGGCGGCGATCCACTCCTCCCCGTAGATGTCGCCCGGGGACAGGCCGACGACGTTGAGGCCATCCTCGTCCATGCCGGCGACGGCCTGCTCGAGTGCCCCGGCGGCCTCGAATCGCGTCTCCGTCCCGGTCGGTCGCAGGGCGATGATGAGGGCCAGGACGGCGATCCAGGCGACGACGACGGCGGCAACGATGCCCAGTCCGGCTTTGCTCAGGCGCACAGGGGTCTCCTTAGAGGGGTTGAGGGAATGTCCCCTCCACGGTACTCCCCGCGCGGGCGGCTCACAGCAGCAGGAGCAGGAGAATCTGGCTGGCGATGATCTTGCCGATCATCGCCGTCGGGTACACGGTGGCGTAGCCACGGGTCGCCAGCTCGGTGCCCGTCTGCCCGTTGAGGTAGGAGATGATCGCCGGATTCGTCGTCGCGCCCGCGGCCACGCCCATCGCCTCGTCCCAGCGCAGCCGCAGCACGAGCATGCCGATGACGGCACACAGCAGCGCCGACGCCAGCGTCACCGCGAAGCCGGCCGCCATGTAGGTCAGGGAGGACGGGTCGGTGAGGGCGTCCCGGAATCCCGCGCCCGCGGTGGTGCCCACGCCAGCGAGGAACAGCGCCAGACCGAGGGTGCTCACCGTGTTCACCGCGTGATACGGCATGGTCCACGTGACCGGCCCGGTGCGGTGCAGCGCGCCGAGGACCAGGCCCGCGACGATGGGGCCGCCGCCGAATCCGAGGGAGAGCACCGAACCACCGGGCAAGGGGACGGGGATCGCGCCGAGCAGCAGACCCAGCAGCAGGCCGAGGGCGAAGGGCAGCAGATCCGGGGCGGCCAGGGAGCGTTCCGAGTCCCCCAGGTAGGTGCGGACCTCCGCCATCCGGTTGGGGGCGGCGACCACCCGGACGCGGTCGGAGTAGTTGAGAACATCGTCGGCCGCGGGCACGACATCGGAGTCACCGCGGCGGATGCGGGCGATCTGGAATCCGGCGTCGACGGTGTTGAGCTGGGCGAGGGTTCGACCGACGATCCGCGGATTGGAGACCGTCAGGCGCTTGTACACCAGGTCGGTGCCCTCGATGGACACGTCGACCGGCTCGCCGAGGGCGGCCTGGGCGGCGGCGATGGCCTCATGGGTGCCGTTGATCACCAGGACCATGCCCTCGTGCAGTTCGTCGGTGGGGGCGGCGAGGGTGTGGTCGTGCGGACCGTGGACGATGCGGGTGGCGATGACGTCCGCCCCTGCCAATGCCGGCAGCTGGGACACCGTTCCGGTGATCCCGGGGCCGATGCGCAGCCCGTCCCACTCCAGTGGGGCGATGATGAGGCCCTCGGCGCGCGCGTCGCCGATGTGGTCTACCTTGAGCAGGGCCGCGCCGACGGCGGCGACGAGGATGGAGCCGAGGACGGCACCCGGGTAGGCCAGCGAATATCCGATGACCGGCTCACCCGCGGCCGCCGGGTCGGTCTGCTCCACCATGGCGACGATCGCCGCCATGCCCGGGGTCGACGTCAGGGCTCCGGCGAACATGCCGGCACCCGTCGTCGCCTGCAGACCCAGGCCCTTGACCAGGGCGACCGAGAGGCCGACCAGGGAAGTGAGCAGCGCGATCATGAACAGGGTCAGGCGCCAGCCGCGGGTGCGGAACTCCGCGAAGAAACGCTCGCCGGCGGTCAGGCCGATGGCGTAGACGAACATCGCCAGGCCCAGCTGGAACACCAGCGGCGGGATCTGGATGTCCGGGTTGGCGGTGGACAGGCCGAGGGCGACGAAGAGGACGGCGGCCGCGCCGAGCGAGAGGCCGAACACGCGGATCCGTCCGAGGGCGAGGCCGATCGCGAGGATGGCCACCAGCGCGATGAGGGGGTTTGCGGCGAGAAAGTCCAGCACACCCGCCATTGAACTCTCCTAGACCTGGTCCGGCAAACCCGGGCTGCGCAGCTCCCAGGTGAAGATGCGGGCCTCCGAATCCGGGTCCTCCCGCACCGCGGTCTCCCGGTCGAGGTGGATGAACAGGTATTCCTCGGTGATCTGCTCGACGAGGCCGCCGCCCCATTCGGCGACGACGACGGCGTCGAGAAGTTCCGTGTCCAGGTCGAGCGCGTCGAGCTCACCGAGTGGATCACCGGAGGACCCCTCTCCGAGCAGCCGGTAGGCGTCGACGTGGACGAGGGTGGGGCCGCCGACGGTGGAGCGGTGCTCCCGGGCGATGACGAAGGTCGGGGAGGTCACCCGCCCCCTGACACCGAGACCGGCGGCGATGCCCTGCGTGAGCGTGGTCTTGCCCGCGCCGAGCGGGCCGTCGAGGATGACCACGTCCCCGGCCTGCAGCGCCCGGCCGAGCTCCTCGCCGAAGGCCCGGGTGTCGGCGGCGGTGTCGAGGCGGCGCGTGCCACGGGCGGGAAAGTCGCTTCTCACAGGTGCACCCCTCCCTCGTAGGTGCGGACCGTCCGGCCGGTGGGACGGCAGACCACCTCGTAGTTGATGGTGCCGGTGGCGGCGGCCAGCTCGGTGGCGCTCATGCCGCCCTCCCCGAAGATAACGGCCTCATCATCAGGCTGCACGCCGAACTCGTTGGCGCCCAGGGACACGACGATCTGGTCCATGCACACCCGCCCGACCTGCGGGTACCGTTTCCCGCCGATGCCGACCTCGAGGTGGCCCTGCCAGTTCCGCGGCACCCCGTCCGCATACCCGGCCGGCACGACGGCGAGGTAACCGTCCTCCCCGGCCGTCCACGTCAGCCCGTAGCTGGTGCCCTCCCCCGCCGTAATCGGCTTGACCACGAGCACCGACGCAGCCCACGTCATCGCCGGCCGCAGCCCGTGGTTGAGGCCCGGCACCGGCTCCAGACCGTACATGGCCACCCCCACCCGGACCTGCTCATGGCGCAGGTCGGGGCGGGTCAGCGCCGCCGGTGAGTTGCACAGGTGGTTGACCGGGACGTCGAGTCCCAGCGAGCGGGCACGGGCGATGGCCCGGCCGAACGCGGTCGCCTGGGCGTCATTGGCCGGATGCTCCGGCTCATCCGCGCAGGCCAGGTGGGAGAAAACCCCGGTGACGGTGAGGTGGTCGGCATCCCGCAGCAAGGTGAACACCTCGTCCCAGTCCGCCTCGTCGACCCCGGAGCGGTGCAGACCGGTGTCGACCTTGACGCAGACGCGGGCGGGCACGGCGGCGTCGACAAGCGTGCGTGCGTGGGCGAGGGAGGGGACGCCGAGCTCGACGCCCAGGGCGAGCGCCTCCGCGATGTCCTGCTCCGGCGACCACAGCCACGCCAGCACCGGCTTATCGACGCCGCCCTCCCGCAACGCCACCGCCTCCCGCAGCGTCGCCACCCCGAACGCGTCCGCACCGTTGTCCGCCATGATCCGGGCCGCCTCCAGCGCCCCGTGCCCGTACCCGTCGGCCTTGACCACCGCCATGAGCCGGACATCCCCGATAAGGCCCTTGATCGTGCGGGTGTTGTGGGCGATCGCATCCAGGTCGATGCGGGCGGTGAGCAGATCCATGGTGCTCATTCTGCCACCCTTGACGAGGACCGCCGATCACCCGCCGGCCGGATCCGCCCCCTGCAGCGCCGCCGTGAGCAGCGCGGTGAGATTGTCCGCGGTGACCTCGCGGGGGTTGGAGTCCGGGACCGCCTCGAGGGCCTGCTCCACCACGGCCGGGATGCCCTCGGCGGTGAAGCCGAGCTCGGCGAGGGACCGCGGGGCGTCGAGACGCTGTCGCAGATCCTGCAGACCCGCCAGCGCCGTCGGAGCGTCGAAGGCGGTGGCCAGCCGCGCCTCCGCCGCCGGGGCGTGCGGCGCGTTGAAGGCCAGCACATACGGCAGGACGACGGCGTGGGTCTGGGCGTGCGGCAGGTTGAAGGTGCCGCCGAGGATGTGGCAGAGCTTGTGGTGCATGCCCGATCCGGCAGACGCGAAGGAGACCGCGGCGAGATAGGCACCGTAGAGGGCCTGATCACGGCCGTCGACGGCGGCGGGGTCCTCCACGATCTGCGACAGGCCCGCCGCCAACGCCCGGGCCCCCTCCGTCGCCAGGGCCGCAGTGATCGGATCGACCCTCGGCGCCCACAGGGAATCGACGCAGTGCGCGATGCCGTTGAACCCCGACGCCACCGACAGCCCCACCGGCAGCGACAGGGTGAGCTCGGGATCGTAGATCACCGACACCGGCAGAACCACGTCGTCCGTCCCCGTGACCTTCCGGCCGGCCTCCGTCATCCCCCACACATTGGTCGCCTCCGAACCGGCGTAGGTGGTGGGCACCGCGACCTGTGGCAGACCCGAGGTCAGACTCACCGCCTTCGCGGTCCCCACCGCCGAACCACCACCCACCGTGACCAGCAGGTCGATGTGCCCCAGACGCGCGGCGTCCCGGGCCCGGTCCGCCACCTCCACCGGCACATGCATGGCGATGTCGTCGTGCCACACCGCCACCTCGATCCCGGCGAACATCTCCCGGGCCCGGTCCATCTCCCGGGGACTGGCGATGACCATGACCCGCTCCGCACTGAAGCGGTCGATCTCCTCCGCCAGGTGGGTGGCGGCCTGCCCTGCCCCGAACAGGACGCGCTGGCCGAGGGTGACGTGATGGAAGGTGAGACTCATGGTGGCGAGGGTAGCGGGTGTTCCGGCGGGGTGCGCCGGGTCGCGCAGTTTCTCAGGCGAGCACGACGTCCGTGATCTCAATGGAGGAGAACGGGTGGGTGAAATTGTTCAGGCGACGCTCGGTCCGGGCCACGGTGTAGGACTCGACGTGGGTGGCCAGCGCCTTGATGACGGCCTGGGCCTCGAGGCGGGCGAGCGCCTGGCCGGCACAACCGTGGATGCCGTAGCCGAAGCCGAGGTTGTCCACCGGGTTGCGGCGGATGTCGAAGACCTCGGGGTTGTCGTAGTGGCGGGGGTCGAGGTTGCCGGCGTCGAGAAGCAGCGCGACCTGGGCCCCGGCGGGGATGGTCGTGCCGTCGACCTCGACGTCGCGGGTGGTTCCGCGGCCCAGCACCGGAGCGGGGGTACGCAGACGGAGCACCTCCATGAAGGCGGCCGGGACGAGGGAGAGATCGGAGCGCAGCAGTTCAAACTGGTCCGGGTGCGCGGCGAAAAGCTCGAGGGCGTTACCGATGGAGGTGATGGTGGTGTCCAGGCCGGCGGCGATGTACTGGTGGATGATCATGCCGCAGGCCTCGTGGGGGATGTCTCCCCGCTCGGCGGCGGCGAACAGGGCCCGGCCGATGGAGCCTTCGAGAAGGTCGTCTGCCTTGACGGTGTGGTGGGTCCACTCGACGAGTTCACCGACGAGCGGGAGGCCGGAGGTGGCGCGCTCGTTGAGGGGCCCGAGCATGTTGAAGGCGGCCTCACCCCAGGGCAGCATCTTCTCCCGGATCTCCCCCTGGATGCCGATGAGGTCCATGACGATGGAGACCGGGAATGCCTCCGCCAGTTCCGTCATGCCGTCGAACTCCCCCGTGGCGGCCAGCTCCCTGACGAGCACGTCACCCTTGGCGAAGATGTCGTCCTTCATCTTCCGCATGGCGCGGTTGTTGAGATTCTCGGACAGGGCGGCACGCAGGGGTCCGTGCTGCGGCGGATCCGAGGCGAGTGAGGTGCCCCGGAGGTAGCCGTTGGAGGTGTCGTTGAAGGCGACCTTCGTGGAGGAGAAGGTGAGCGGGTCGCCGAGGGCGTCGCGGACCTGGTCGTAGCGGGTGATCGCCCAGACGTCGTTGGCGGGGACGTGGACGACGGTGCCCTGTTCACGCAGCTGGTTGTGGTACGTCGTGGGGTTGCCCAGAACCTCGTCGGAAAAGAGGTCGAGGTCGGTGGTGGGAACGGCGGTGGCGGTGGCGTGTGTCATGGGCCACAGTCAACCTCAGGGCGATACATCTGACAAATGAATATTTGTGATCTCCCCCATTCATCTGGCGAATGTCATTCGCCACCCGAGGCCGCCTGCACGAGCAGGTCCCGCAACCAGCCACGGTAGGCATCGTCAGCCAACCAGGGGTTCCACACCATGTCCACGCTGAGGCCGAGCAGATCGAAGGGGAAGGGGACGAAGTAGAGCTCCCGGTGCCGGGCCATTCGTTCCATGATCCGGCGCCGGTGCAGACCGACGCGACGCATCCCCTCGACGAACTGCGGGACCAGCAACCAGTCGTTGACGCGGACATCGATGTCCACCTCGATACCCCGGTGGCGCAGCATCTCGTAGGGGCGGGGGATGCGGTCGGCGTCGAGCACCACGTGAGGCCAGGTCCACAGGCGGTCGACGACGTTGTCGGCGCTGAGGCCGGGGGTGCCGCTGACGACGACCCAGTCATCGTCGAAAAGCCGCTCCCGCGAGTGCGAGGAGGCGTACCCCTCGGCGAGCAGCAGCACATCGGCCTGCCCTTCGGTGAACACCGCGTCGGACATGTCCGCCGTCGTGATCACCCGCAGCCGAACCCCCGGGGCCTGCTCCTCCAGCAGGCGGGTCAGCGGTCCACCGAGAATGTAGGCGACCGACGTCGACATGGCGACGGTGACGGTCCGCTGACTGTGCCGGGGGTCGAAAATCTCCCCGCCCAGTAGCCCGGAGGTGCGGGAGAGCACATCACGCAGGGGCCCGAGCAGACCCTTGGCCCGTGGCGTGAGGATGCTGCGATTGCCCTCCCGGACGAGGATCTGGTCGTCGAACAGTTTCCGGATCCGTCGCAGGGCGTGGCTCATCGCCGGCTGGGACAGACCGAGCCGCTCGGCCGCGCCGGTGACGGAGCGCTCCTCCAGCAACGCATGGAGCGAGACGAGGAGGTTGAGGTCCACCGTCGCCAGGTTGACGGTCGACCGACGGCCGGAGGTATCCATATGACGAATATAACCCATGAGAAACATTCATTAGACACATTGCGGCTGTTCTGCGACGCTCAGAACCACACCACCATGACGCCGGTCACATCGACGTCCGCACCACCAGGAGGACACTCATGAGCACCACCCGCATCGAACTCGACCGCCCGCGCTGCGAGGGCCACGGCCTCTGCGAGGAGGCCGCCCCGGACCTCATGCACCTCGACGATGACGGCGAACTGGTCATCGACCGCCCCGAGATCGACGAAGCCGACCTGCCCACCGCGCAGGACGCCGTCCGCGTCTGCCCCGTCGCCGCCCTGAAGCTGGTGTGAGCACATGGCTGACCTGCACAGCATCGTCATCGTCGGAAACGGCGTGGCCGGGTTGACCGCCGGCGACACCCTCCGCCGCCTCGGATACGACGGAGCCCTCACCATCATCGGCGAGGAACCGCACGCCACCTACTCCCGCCCCGCCCTGTCCAAGGTCGCCCTCGCCCCCGGCGAGGACCTCGACGTGGGCACACTCCCCGACCCCACCCACGGCGGCACCGAACTACTCGGCCGCACCGCCGTCGGCCTCGACACCGACGGCCGCACCGTCTCCCTCGATGACGGCACCCAGGTGGGCTTCGACGGCCTGATCATCGCCGCCGGCTCCCACGCCCGCCGCTTCACCGACAGCGCGCGCGAACTCACGCTCCGATCGCTGGACGACGCCGCCGTGCTCAAGCGCCATCTCCTCGACCGACCGACGGTCACCGTCATCGGCGGCGGACCACTCGGCATGGAGGTCGCCTCCGGAGCCGTCGGCCTCGGTTGCCCCGTCACCCTGGTCCATCCCGGCACCCCGATGGAACTGCATCTCGGGTCACTGCTCGGCGGCATTCTCACCGATGCCGCCCTCGAGCAGGGACTGCGGGTCATCGACGCCATGGTGTCGACGGTCCGGGAGTTCGGCGAAGGCATGACCGTCACCCTCACCGACGGGTCCGAGCTGACCTCGGACATCGTCATCACCGCCGCCGGGGATCTGCCGAACATCGGCTGGTTGGAAGACTCGGGTCTGCTGGCTGGCGGTCGCCTCATCGCCGACGACCGCTGCCGGATCACCGACCGGATCGTCGCCGCCGGTGACGTCACCTGGATCAACGGCCCGTCGGGGGTGGGCCGGAAACCGATCTGGACCACGGCCATTGAACAGGGCAAGGTGGCCGCAGCTGCACTCCTGCACGGCGATGACGCCCCCGCCCTCGACCACCCCGTCTACTTCTGGACCGATCAGTGGGGCCAGTCACTCAAGATGAGCGGGCCCATCCCCTCCGGCGAGGAGGATCCGGTGGTGGTCGAGGGTGACCTCGCCGATCGGGCGGCGGTGCTGCACTGGCCAGGTTCCGGTACTGCCGCCGCCCTCAACATGCGCATGCCGATCCCCCGGCTGCACAGGTTGGCTGCCACCGAGACGGTGGCCTGACGCCGTCCCGGTGACAGCCACCGCCCACCGACGACACGACCCCCTCCCCCGCGCATGCGGGAGAAGGGGTCTCGGCGATCCCGGACGGGTTACTCCACGGTCACGGACTTCGCCAGGTTACGCGGTTTGTCGATGTCATCGTTGCCGCAGGCCCGCGCAATATCCGCGGCCAGGTACTGCAGCGGAATGGTGGCCAGCAGCGGCTGCATGATGGAGGCGGACTCCGGGATGGTGATCAGCCAGTTGGCGTAGGGCTCGACGGCGGTGTCACCCTCCTCCGCGATGACGATGGTCTTCGCGCCGCGGGCCCGGATCTCCTGGATGTTGGACACGATCTTCGAGTGCAGCAGCTTGACGCCACGCGGGGAGGGCACGACCACGACGACGGGCAGGTCGTCCTCGATGAGGGCGATGGGGCCGTGCTTGAGCTCGCCGGCGGGGAACCCCTCGGCGTGGATGTAGGCCAGTTCCTTGAGCTTGAGCGCCCCCTCGAGGGCCACGGGGAAGCCGACACCGCGGCCGAGGAAGAGCATGGTGCGGACGGCACCGAGGACGTCGGCGATCTCCTGGACCTGGTCCTTAGTGCCGAGGACCTGCTCGATCTTGCCGGGGATGTCCTCGAGTGCCTGCCAGATCTCGGCGATCTCGTCGGGGTACTTGGTGCCCTTGGCCTGGGCGAGGGCGAGGCCGACGATGTAGTTGGCGGCCACCTGGGCGAGGAACGCCTTGGTGGAGGCGACGCCGATCTCGGGGCCGGCGTGGGTGTAGAGGACAGCGTCGGACTCGCGCGGGATCTGGGAACCGTTGGTGTTGCACACGGCGAGGACCTTCGCCCCCTGGGTCTTGGCGTGGCGCACGGCCTCGAGGGTGTCGGCGGTCTCACCGGACTGGGAGATGGCCAGGACGAGGGTGCGCTCGTCGAGAACCGGGTCGCGGTAGCGGAACTCGGAGGCCACCTCGATCTGCACGGGGATGCGGACCCAGTGCTCAATGGCGTACTTGGCCAGCAGACCGGAGTGGTAGGCGGAACCACAGGCGACGACGAAGACCTGGTTGATGCTCTTGAGGTCGTTCTCAGAGATGTTCTGCTCGTCGAGGACGACACGCCCGTCCTGGTAGTGGCCGGCGAGGGTGTCGCGGACGGCTGCCGGCTGCTCGTGGATCTCCTTCATCATGAACGAGTCGAAGCCGCCCTTCTCGGCGGCGGCGAGGTCCCAGTCGATGGTGAAGGGCTTGCCCTCGGCGGCGGAGCCGTCGAAGTTGAGGACCTCGTAACCGTCCCTGGTGATGACGACCACGTTGTCCTGGTCCAGCTCCACGGCGTTCTTCGTGTACTCGATGAACGCGGCGACGTCGGAACCGAGGAACATCTCGCCCTCGCCCACGCCGACGATGAGCGGGGTGGAGCGACGGGCGGCGATGATCTGGTCCGGGTGGTCGGCGTGCATGAACAGCACGGTGAACGCGCCTTCGAGACGGCCCAGCACGTGAAGCGCGGAAGCGCGGAAGTCGCCGGCGGTCTCGCCGTCGTTGTAGGCCTGCGCCAGCAGGTGGGCGGCGACCTCGGAGTCGGTCTCGGACTTCAGCTCGATGCCGGCGGCCTCCAGCTCGGCGCGCAGCGGGGCGAAGTTCTCGATGATTCCGTTGTGCACGATGGTGACACGTCCGTCGAAGGACATGTGCGGGTGCGCGTTCGCGTCCGTGGGCCGGCCGTGCGTGGCCCAGCGGGTGTGCCCGATCGCGGTGGTGCCGGTCAAGGTGTCCTCGCCGACCTCGGCGATTTTGTCCTCCAGGTTGGCGAGCTTGCCGGCCCGCTTGACCATGTTGATGACACGACCGCCCTCGGCGTCGGTTCCGGCGACGGCGATACCGGACGAGTCGTACCCGCGGTATTCCATGCGTCGCAGCGCATCCAGCGCGAGGTTGAGGCCCTGTCGTTCACCGACGTATCCAACGATTCCACACATAGCGAAAACTGTAGTGGATTCGCGTATCGACGCCCACCTGTCCCCCACCACCGCGCCCCTCCCCCGTGTCCGTCTCCGCGTCCGTCTCCGCGACGTCGATAAGTTCCACTATCCTGGTGGGCGTGTCTGAGAATCTGAAGAAGCACCTGGCCCAACTGTCCAAGCGCGGACCGCACCGCGTGCTCGTCGGCGATCTCAGTTACGCCGGCCTCCCGGGCAAGGTCTACGCCCCCGCCGAGGGCAACGGCGTCCCGGCGATCGCGTTCGGACACGACTGGACCAAGTCGATCAAGGTCTACCACGGCACGCTGCGCCATCTCGCCAGCTGGGGCATCGTTGTCACCGCCCCCGACACTGAAACCGGCCTGGTCCCCGACCACCGCGGTTTCGCCGCTGACCTGGAGACCGCCCTGCAGATCGCCGCTGGTGTGAAGCTCGGCAACGGCAATGTCACCGTCTCCCCCGGCAAGCTCGGCATCGCCGGCCACGGCATGGGCGCCGGCGCCGCGGTGCTCACCGCCGCAAACAACTCCATGGTCCGCGCTGTCGGTGCGCTCTACCCCGCGGTCACCGCCCCGCCGGCCTATGAGGCCGCCCGCTCGGTCACCGCCCCGGGACTGGTCATCGGTGCCGGCAAGCACGATCTCTTCGATACCGGCAACCCAGCCAAGGTCGCCTACAACTGGGGTGGCCCCTGTGCCTACCGCGAGGTCGACAACGGTAACCAGGTCGGCTTCACCGAGGACACTCTCTTCCGTCTCGCCATCGGTCAAGGATTCTCGCAGGCCTCCGGCACCGAGGTCGCCCGCGGCCTGCTCACCGGTTTCCTGCTCCACCAGCTGGATGACCAGCGCAAGTACTCCGCCTTCTCCGCCAAGCTCGCCGAGGGCAAGAACGTCGAATCCTTCGCCGGCCGCGACCTGGCCAAGAAAGCCGGGGCTGAAGGCAGCACGAAGCTCAGCGAGCTGGAGAAGTAGCCGCTTTCTCCCACACTGACGACGCACCGCAGGGGTTGATACCCGTACTGTGCGTCGTCTCTTTGTTCCCCGCCTCATCCGGTCATCCGCCGGTGGGCAGGTCGAACAGGCCCGTGGGGCCGGGTTTCGGGTTGTCGGCGGGTGGGGACACGGTGGGGCCAGGCGGTTTCGATCTCGCCCTGATCTTCGCCCCCGCAGAATATTCCTGTAGTTCGGTGTCGTTGAACTGGATCGGCCCACCATCCGGTGGCTGCCACCCCGCCCGTCCCGTTTCCGGGTCCCGCACCATATGCCCCATCCCACCGGCCCCATCCTGGTTGTCATTGTTATCCGCATGATGGGGTGGGCACTCCAGGGTGAGGTACTCCAGATCCGTCACCCCACCCCGGGCCCACGGCATTATGTGGTGCACATGGGCATGAATCATCGCCCCGTCACAGGTACCGCAGGCACACAACCCCTCATAGGCAAACAGAGCGAGTCGCTGATACAGGGTTGCCGTGCGTTTCGTCCGACCCAGGGCCAACGGCTGACCCTGCTCGTCATGCAGCACACCAAGGTCAAAGGCAGCAGCACCGAGGGTGAGGATGTCCAACGCCGAGAGCAGATGCCCGGTATTCGACAGGAACCGGCTGTCTGCGGTCATCTCCTCGACATCTTTTGTGGTCATGCTGACCACCACCGAACCAACCCCCTGACGGGACTTCGGTGACTCGTCCGACAGCAGACGTGACAGCAGCACACTGAGCTGGTCGACGGCGCGTTGGGCCCGGCTGCGCTTGTCCTTGTCGTCTGGCACTTCTGTGTTCGCTCCGGGGCGTAGTCCCGGTGCCAGGGCGGCGGTGAGCATCGCAGCGACATCCGCTGGCAGGGACCCGGAGATACTCACGTTGCCGTCGGTGTCCTGCTTACCCAGACGCAGGGCGCGTTTCTTGTGCCCGGCCAGCCGGTCCTTTCTCCCGTCGGGTTGGCGTCCAACGGCATTGGCGTTGGTCACCTTCCGGCGCAGCCAGACCCGCAGATCCTCCGGGGAGCGGTGGCCTGCCTCCTTCAATGCTTCTGCCTGCAGCACAGCACGACTGGGGGAGGAATGCTCGTTGAGGGTGCGGAGTTCCTGCCGGATGATCTTCTGTTTCTCTGCGGCGACCTTGCGGGCCTGGTCCCGGGCCTGTTTCTGGGCATCCTCGTCTTCCTGCTGGCGGCGGGCTTCTTCCTCCCGAAGCTTGTGCTCGCGTTTCTGTGTCTCCTCGGCGGATTCCCCTGCCTCAGGTTCCGGGGTGGGCATGGGTGCAACGGCCGGTGTGGTGAACAGTCCCTCACCGCGTCCGACCCGGTCGACTGCTTCCTGCCAGGACAACCCGAGTGCTGTGATGAGGAAGTCGATGGGCCGACTGGAACCGACCAGGCGGCCGGCGTCGGAGCGTTCTACCAGCCAGGCAAACGAGGCGTCGAGGTAGGCTTTGGCGTTCATGGTCTTTTCCAGGCGGATGAAATCAGCCCGCACCGAGTGGAAGTCAACATGATCGGGTTCGGCCATGAGATCAGCCAGGGTGGTCATGGCGACCTCGATCTGGTCGACCAGTTGTGTGATCTGCCGTGACACCATTGTCACCCCCGATTCTTCAACGATTCCCCTGTCGCTTACATGTTCGAGTCTACCGCCACGAACGGCACCGTCAACCCCTATTGCTAGAATAGACGTTCTATTACCCCCGTTTATAGTGAGACCCTCTCGAGGACCGGTGAGGACCCCGTCAGTTCCTCCGCAGCACTCCTTGCACCTGACCCCGTGCACCCGGTCGAAGGGCCGGCGTGTGTCCCCCGGGGGCCTGCGCGGGCGTGGTAGAACGGGTCCGCGGCGTCGGCGCTGCCGTGGACTTCTCCACCCGCTCCTGAGCCTTGGCGAGCGCCTTCTCGAACTCGATCATCCGCTGGGTGGTCCGAGCGCGGAACTGGCGGGAGAACTCCTCGAACTCCATCACCATTCACCTGCCTTTCGTGCGCCGCCCGGCACCGGTGCCGGGGTGGAAGTGTTGTCGGGGGCTGGGGCGGGCATGTCCGCCGCTGGCGGTGTGGGGATCTCCTGCTTGGGTGGCGGTGGCGGTTCGGGGACGTCGGTGAGGTCAGCCGGGGGCGCCGGTGGCTCCGGCGCGGTCTGCTTGGGCGGTGGTGTCGGTTCCGGTACCTCGGCGAGGGCCGATTCCGTTTCAGGTTCGATCCCGGACTCCGCAGCCGGTTCCATCAGCGGTTCTGCTGCCTCAGCGGGTTCCGGAACGACATCGGGAACCAAGTCCGCCCCTGCCAGCTCCGGCAGGCACTCCTCCAGCAGGCTGATGAGCAGCGCCAGGCCGAGGGCCGCCACTCCCAGGCCTGCGGCACCGAGCACGTCGGCGCAGTTTCCGGCTGCCGGTGTGGTCTCGTCCACGGGTCCCGGGGTGACGGTCTGTGGGGAGGTCGGCAGGTCCTCGGGCGCGTCCCCGTCCGGGGCGGTCTCCGGCACGGATTCGGTGGGAGTGGTCGGCGGGTGGTCGTCGGCCCGGGTCTCGGGAACGGCCGGCGCCGTGGCCTGCGGTGTTGTCGTTTGTTCCTGCGCCACCGGCGCCACCGGCGCAGACCCGCCTGCCGACGTTGGCGGAGCCGGAGCCGGGGTCGGAGCACCGGAGGACTGCGGCGCGGTCACCGCCTCACCCGAAAACCCGGGGCAACCGGGGCAACCGGAGACACCGGAACGCCAGGCGCGACCGGGGGCACGGGGCTCTCCGGGGCCGGCACCGGTGCGGCTGGTGGTTTGTCGCATCGGGCCACGTCCTTCTGTGGGACGGCGACGGGTTGTTCACAGACCGCCTCGCAGCGGGCGAGGAACTCGTCGAGGCAGCCGGCGACGGCTTCGTCGCGGTCGGCGCAGGTCTGGAGCAGTGCGTCACCGGCGGAGTCGATGAGGTCGGAGCCGGCTCCGACGCATTCCTGGAACATGCCGGGGTGGGCGGCGGGGTCGATGCGGGAGAGGAAGGCGCAGAGGTGGGTGATCACGGCGGTGAGGGCGTCGGTGATCTCGGTGAGTGCGGTGTCGGCGACGTCCTCGATGCCCTTGAGTGCGTTGCCGGCGTCTTCTGCCGAGTCCTCGAGTTTCCTGGCGGCGTCCCGGTTGTCCCACCAGTCCTGGGCCCGGTCGACCAGGCGGCGGAGGAGTTCGGCGAGGGCGATTTCGGCGAGCAGTGTGAGCAGCCCCTGGATCAGGGGGCCGAGCCAGGCCCCGGCGGCAGGTCCGGCGGCGGCGCGGGTGTGGGTGACCAGGTCGTCGGGGTTGAGGCCCTCGGTGGTGCGGAGGGCGTCGATAAGTTTGGGTACGGGGATCGCCGGCCCGCGGTAGGTGCCGCGGGAGGCGGTGCGGAGCATGTCCACGGCTGCGCCGTAGCCTGCCGCGGTCATGAGCGTCCCGCCAGGTCGTCGGCGTTGCGCTTATCGACGTCGCGGAAGACGTCCACCTGCTCCGCTGCGGCGTCCGCGGTGGCCCGCAGGGCGTCGATACTCCGGGCGCCGTGCTCGTGCACCCGGCGCAGGGCGTCGGCGATGGCCGCTCCCCGGTCGACGAACGCGCGACCCGCGGCGGTGGCGGGTAGCGCCGGCGTGGTCGCGGTGTGACGACGGTGGTGGTCCTCCCCCTCCGCCATGAGGCGTCGCAGTGCCGCCTTCGCCGCCCGATGGTCCAGTCTGATCCCGGACATGACAATCCCCCTCGTGAAGTCGCAACTGGTCTACACCAGTGTTGGACTGCCCGAGGGGGCCAAAGGTTCCCGGAAACCGGAAAATTTATCGTCAGATGGAGGCCACGACGGCGGCGAGCCGGCCGGCGACCTTGCGTGCCTGCTCACTCTCAGCGGCCTCGACCATGACACGGAACAGGGCCTCGGTGCCGGAGGCACGGAGCAGGACGCGACCGGTGGAGCCGAGTTCCTCCTCGGCCTCGCGGATGGCGGCGTTGACGCGCTCGTCGCCCATGATGGCGTTCTTGTCCTCGACGGGGACGTTGATGAGCACCTGCGGCAGGACCGTCATCACGCCGGCGAGCTCGGCCAGGGAGCTGCCGGTCTCGGCCATGCGGGACATGAGCTTGAGACCGGTGAGGGTGCCGTCACCGGTGGTGCAGTGGTCGGGCAGGACGATGTGGCCGGACTGCTCGCCGCCGAGGCTGAAGCCGCCGGCGTTGAGCTCCTCGAGGACGTAGCGGTCGCCGACCTTGGTCTCGAGCATGGTGATGCCCTGCTCCTCCATGGCGATCCGCAGACCCAGGTTGCTCATGACGGTGGCCACGAGGGTGTTCTTCCGCAGCTCCGACTTCTCCTTCATGCCCACCGCGAGGATGGCCATGATCTGGTCACCGTCGACGACGTTGCCGGCGGCGTCGACGGCCAGGCAGCGGTCGGCGTCGCCGTCATGGGCCAGGCCCAGGTCGGCGCCGTGCTCGATGACGGCCTTCTGCACCTGCTCGATATGGGTGGAACCGCAGTTGTCGTTGATGTTGAGCGCGTTCGGGCGGTTGTGGATGGCGATGACCTCCGCACCGGCGGCCTCATACGCCAGCGGGGCAACCTCGGAGGCGGCGCCGTTGGCGCAGTCGACGACGACCTTGATGCCGGTCAGGTCGGTGGGTGTGGCCTCCCGGAGGTGGGCGAGGTAGCGGTCCTGGGCGTCCGGGGCCTCCTCGATGACGCGGCCGACGCCGGTGCCGGTCGGGCCGGTCTCCGGGAGATCGTTCATGGCGGCCTCGATCTCGTCCTCGACGGTGTCGGGGAGTTTGCGGCCACCGGAGGAGAAGAACTTGATGCCGTTGTCCGGCATCGGGTTGTGCGAGGCGGAGATCATCACACCCATGTCGGCACCGTAGTCGTCGGTGAGGAACGCGACACCCGGGGTGGGGATGACGCCGACGCGGAGGACGTCGACACCGCAGGAGGCCATGCCGGCGGACAGGGCGGCCGCCAGCATCTCGCCGGAGACCCGGGGGTCACGGCCGACGATGGCGATGGGGCGCAGGTCGGAGGATTTCCGGTCGGCGGTGAGCACCCGGGCGGCGGCCGCACCGAGCTTGAGGGCCATGGAGACGGTGAGGTCCTTGTTCGCCAGGCCGCGAACACCGTCAGTTCCGAAGAGTCGAGTCATGGCGTCCATTATGCATGTGGCTGTGGAGAGCCAAAGAGTCCGACCCCGGGAACGGCGAACGCCGCCACCCTCCGCATGAGGCGGGAGGGGGCGGCGTCGGCAAGCGAGAGGTGATTAACGCTTGGAGTACTGCGGGGCACGACGTGCCTTGTGCAGACCGGCCTTCTTACGCTCGACGGCACGGGCGTCACGGGTGAGGAAGCCAGCCTTCTTCAGGGCTGCGCGATCGCTCGGGTTGTAAAGGTTCAGTGCACGGGCGATGGCCAGGCGCATGGCGCCGGACTGGCCGGTCGGACCGCCACCGGAGATGTTGGCCTTGATGTCGAACTGGCCTTCACGCTCCAGCAGAGCCAGCGGGGACAGGATGTCCTGCTGGTGCAGCTTGTTCGGGAAGTACTCGTCCAGCGGACGACCGTTGCAGGTGATCTCGCCGGAGCCGGCGACCACGCGCACGCGGGCGATGGCGCGCTTACGGCGACCGACGGTCTGGATCGGGCCGTCGAAGTGGACGGAGGTCTCGACCTCTGCCTCATCGGCCTCGACCTCGGGAGCGACGGCGTCGCCGATGGTGTAGTTGAACTCCTCGGTGGCGGCGGTGGCGGCCTGGATGTCGGCTGCCTCGGCCACGGTGGAGTCGTCGTTCAGGTTCGGGTCAGTCACTGTGCCACCTGCTTGATCTCGTAGGTCTCGGGCTTCTGGCCGGCGTACGGGTGATCGGAGCCGGTGAAAACGTGGAGCTTCTTGGCGGAGGAACGGGAAAGCTTGTTGTGCGGCATCATGCCGACGATTGCTTCCTCGACCACGCGGTCCGGGCGAGTGTCCAGAGCCTTACCCAGGGTCATGGACTTCAGACCACCCGGGTAGCCGGAGTGGCGGTAGCGCATCTCGCGGTCGCGCTTGTTGGAGGAGATGTGGACCTTGTCGGCGTTGATCACGATGACGTGATCGCCGCAGTCGACGTTCGGGGTGAACTGGGGCTTGCCCTTGCCGCGCAGCAGGTCTGCCACGTGGGAGGCGAGTCGGCCCAGCACCACGTCGGTGGCGTCGATGACGTACCACTTGCGGGTGATGTCACCGCTCGTCGGGTGGTAAGTAGACAAAATGACTCCTTGAAAGTCTGTCTGGGGGCTGCCGGCCAAACGCTGCGCGCCACAGTCACATCCGGCGGCCGGTGGGGACCCGCGAGGTGACCTGCCGTCCTGGTCCGCATGATCTCCCAGGGGAGAACGCGTGCGTCGGGACAGCACACACAGACTCCTGAGTGTATGGGACCACCCCCGGCAACACCAAACCGCCCGCGACGGTTCGGAGCTGCCGAAGCAGTCCAGGATGTCGCGGGCGGTGGAGGTGGACGGTGACAGCCTGCCCGGGCTGTCACCGTCAGCGACGACGGCCGGCCGATGGGTCCGCGTCTGCCCGTGGGTCACGGGTGAGGTGGCCGGCCGCCGGTGGTGGCGGGATCCGGTCAGCCCCAGCTGGCGGCGGCCATGCGGTTGACGTCACTCATGCGGTCATTGCCCTGGGAGACGGTGCGGGAGATGGTGGACAGGATGGTGTTGAGCTCGGTGGCCGATCGGTCCCACTTGGCCTGTGCCTCCTGGTAGGCGACGGCGGAGTCACCTTCCCAGGTGCTCACCATCGGCTGGATCTGGGACTTGAGGTCGGCGAGCAGTCCGTTGATGCGGCCGGAGGTGGCGTTGATGTCGCCGGCGGCGGCCTCGATGGCGCCGAACTGGTACTTGATTGCGTCCATGGTGGTGTCCTGTTCCTAGAGAGCCAGGCCCTGGCCGCCGACGGCGGTGAAGGCCTGGGAGTTGTCGGCCTCGGTCGATTCAAAGGACCGGGCGTTGTGGCGGATGTTGTCGGAGATGCTGGTCAGCGCCTCGCGTAGCTCGCGCGCGGAGGTGTCCCAGCGCTGCATGAGCTGGTCGAAGCTCACCTGTGCGCTGCCGGCCCAGCTGCCGCGGACGCCGTCGACGACGCCCTGCAGGCGGGTCAGTTCGCCCTGCACCTCGGAGTTGGTGGTGTCGACGCGGCCGGCGGTGGCCAGCATCACGTCGGATTCGGTCCTGAACATTGCTGTCATGGTGTTTCCCCCCTCGGGATGGAAGTTGGTGTGGTGTCGGGGCTGGTCCCCGACGGTCCCCCGGAGAAGGCCGCGGTGCGACCCTTCCACGCATGTTGGACTCCGGAAACGGGCCGGAGGTTCCCGGGCGGGGAGAAGTTTTCATGTCCGCCCGGTCAGCCGGAGGCTGTCGAGCGCCATGCGGCAGGCCGCTGCCTGCGGAATCGTCGGTTCCTGCCGGGTCTGGCATCCGACGCTGAGCTGGTGGCCGTCCTCGATCCATGTGCTCCACGTGACCTCGGAGCCGTCGCCGGGAACTTCCCGGTACCGGGTGGTCTCATCGCCCTGGGCGCGCCGCTCGGGGTCGAGGGGGTGGAGGGTGGGGTCGGTGTCGACCATCGCCGCTATCTGCGCGAGCACCGCGTCGGCGGGCACGGAGTAGACGGGATCGGCGGCGAGGTGGATCCGCAGCGCGGGGTCCTCCCCCACCGCCACGAGCCCGCCGTCGCGGTCCTCCAGCCGGAATCCCTCGGGCGTGGCCACGGACAGGCCCGCCAGCTCCAGCACTGTGGTCGGTGGTTCCGGCTCCCTGCTTGTCGACGCCGCCGTGGTCGCCGTCGTCTCAGGTGCCGTCTCCGCCGGGGTCGGGGCGGACGCCGCCGCCGTCTCCTCCGCCGCTTCCTGGGGCGGACTCTGGCCGCCGACGAGCCACCAGCTCAGGCCGGCGATGGTGAGGACGACGGCCGCGATGACGAGCTGGAAGGGGTGGAACCAGGAGTGTCGGCCCAGCCGGTGGCGGCCCCGCCCGGCCGATTCGGTGGGGCGGGTGATGGTGACCTCTCCCCCGTCGTCGTCGGCGCCGGGGAGGGTGGTCTCCCGCAGTGCCTCGGTGGGATAGGCCGCCACCCCCTTGTTGAGGAAGGTCCGGGTGAGGACCTCGGTGGCCGCTTCGGGGGCGTCGACGATGATCTCGACGTCCGGCCAGTGCAGACTGCAGATCTCCTTCGCCTGGTCGACCACGGCCTGCAGCGCCCACCCGTCGATGATGCCGGTGCCGGGCAGGTCGTAGCGGTAGACGGTGTCGGGGCCCTCGAAGATGGTGGCGGTGTCGAGCACCGTGATGGTCAGGGTGCCGGGCAGGGCGGGGGCGCTCATGCGTCACCTCCGTCGCCAGGGACGGTGGCGATCTGGCACACGCCGACCGTCTCACCACGGACCTGCCAGGTGCCGCGACCCGGTGGCTGGGGGACGGGCTTGATGCCGAAGATGGCGCCCTCGTCCCGGTCGGCGTCGAGAAGCATCACGGCCGGGGACTGGTCGCGGACGGCGGAGAAGAACGCGCCGAACAGAGCGCGGCCGATGCCGCCGGATTTCCGGGCCAGCACCAGGTGCAGGCCGATGTCGCGGGCGTGCGGCAGCAGGTCGACGAGCGGGTGGAGCAGGTGGTCGGTGACGAGGTCGAGGTCGTCGATGAGCAGGTAGATCTCCGGACCGGACCACCAGTTCCTCGCCGCCAGCTGCGCCGGGGTGATGTCGGGGCCGGGAAGCCGGGCGGTGAGGGTCGCCACGGCGTCGGCGAGCACCGTCTGGGTGGCGGCACTGGTGGCCGAGTAGGCGGCGACCATGCTCTCGTCCAGGGTGCCCAGGTGGGCGCGGCGGTGGTCGATGACCACCATGCGGGCCGCCTCGGGCCCCAGGCTGGTGATGCCGGCTGCGACGGTGGCCAGCCACGTCGACTTGCCTGCCCCCTGCCCGCCGATGCAGACGACGTGCGGGCTGGTGGCCGGGTCCCACGCCAGGGTCTCCAGGCGTGGACCGCCGACGGCCAGTGGAATTCCCGCGGTGGGTGCGAGTTCGGCCGAAGTGAGGTGGGCCGGCAGGACCTTGAGGCGCGGTACCGGGTCACCGGCGGTGGCGCTGATGTGCGCGAGGTCCTGGTGGGAGCTGCGGGCGATGAGCATGTGTCCGCCGTCGGCGGTGAGCCCCCGGCCCGGCAGGCCGGGCAGTTTCTGCTGCGCTTTGCGGTCGATGAGCGAATCCATCGGCTCGCCGAGTTTCAGTTCCAGCCGGTGGGTGATCAGGTCCCGGATCGCCGGGCGCAGGACGGTCCAGCGCGGGGTGGACAGCAGCAGGTGGACCCGGGCGCTGGGGCCGTCGGCGGCCAGGCGGGTGATCGGTTCGACCAGATCCTCGAAGTCACCGGCGACGGCGTGCCAGCCGTCGACGACGAGGAAGGTGTGACGCTCCTCCGGGGACTCCACGAGGCCGGTGACCTCGTCGATGATGCGGCGGACCCGTTCCGGGTCGTGGCGGTCGGCCACGCCCGCCACGTGCGGTAGTCGGTCGAGGGTGCCCAGGGTTCCGCCGCCGAGGTCGAGGACGTAGAACCGGACCCGGTCGGTGCCGTGGGTGGCGGCCAGCGAGGCGACGATCGTACGCAGGGCGGTGGATTTACCGGTCTGTGGGCCACCACAGAGCGCGGCGTGCCCACCGCCGGCCGTGAGATCGAGGATGAGCGGATCCTGCCGCTGGTGATAGGGCCGGTCGATGATGCCGATCGCGGCAGCCAGCTCCCCGACGTCCTCGGCCACGCCGGACAGTTCGATGGCGGCGGGCAGCGGAGGCAGCCAGATGCGGTGGGCGTGCAGCCCACGGGCCTGCGCGGTGGTGCGGGCCCGGTCGACGACGGTGTCCAGCAGCGTCGTCGACTCGTCGTAGACCGTCGGGGTGTCGGCGACGTCGAACTGGTCCCATCCGGTGAACAGCGCCACCCGGCCCGCCCCCTCGCCCGGCAGGGCCGAGACATCCCGGCGCGCCAGCGGCCCGGAGACGTAGGCGGCCTGGGATCGGGTGAGGTCGTCGGCGTCGTGACGCAGGTACCCGGCGCCCGGCTGGGCGGGCAGGTGGTGCGCGTCGGTGACGCCGAGGACCTGGCGGGATTCGGCCGCGGAGAAGGTCTTCAGCCCGATCCGGTAGGACAGGTGCGAGTCCAGACCGCGTAGTCGCCCTCCTCGAGTCGTTGGCTGGCCAGGAGAAGATGGACGTGCAGCGAGCGGCCGAGTCGACCGACCGCGACGAAGAGGTCGGCGAAGTCGGGGTGGGCGGCGAGCAGTTCCGAGAACTCGTCGACGACGATGACAAGTGCCGGCAGCGGTTCCAGGTCATCGCGGCCGGCCAGGCGGGCGGCGGTGTAGTCGGTGACGTTGGCGATGTTGCCGGCCGCGCGCAGCACCTCCTGCCGGCGGTTGAGTTCGCCGGAGATGGCGTCGAACATGCGCTCCACGAGGACGGCCTCGTCGGCGAGGTTGGTGATCACCGCGGAGGTGTGCGGCAGTGCCTCCAGCCCGAGGAAGGTGGCGCCACCCTTGAAGTCGACGAGGACGAGGTTGAGTTCCTCCGGACTGTGGGTCGCGACCAGGGAGACGACCAGGGTGCGCAGCAGCTCCGACTTTCCGGAGCCGGTGGCGCCGATGCACAACCCGTGCGGCCCCATGCCTCCGTGGGCGGACTCCTTGAGGTCCAGGCGCACCGGCACGCCCTGCGGGGTGGTGCCGATGGGGACCACCAGCCGCTGCCGGGACTGCTCCCGCCCCGGCCACATGGTCTCAGGGGTGAGCTGCTCGATGTCCGCCAGCCCGATGAGTGAGGTGAGGTCCTTGCCGGTGCCGGAGGTGGTGCTGTCGGGGCGGCGGGATCGGGTCAGTGCCCGACCGAGGATGACGGCCTCCTCCTCCCGGAGCCGGTCAGGCCGGCCGAGGACCTCCATGCCGGCGGCGGTGTGGGCCCGCAGCTCATCGTCGGCGGACAGGGCGAAGCCCTCCTGCTCGCAGCGCATGCCCAGGGCGGTGGTGGACCGGGAACCGACGTCGATGATGGTGGTCCACACCGGATCATCAAGGTAGGGCTCGGTGCCGGTGGTGGTCACCGAGTCGACGATGAGCACACGGAAGGCCGCGGTCTCCGGCGCGCGGGTGTGGGGCAGCCATTTCACCCAGTCCCAGCCCTGGCCGATGACCTCCAGTCCGATGGTCTCCGGGCCGTGCGCGGTGACCAGCTGGCCGACGATCGCCCGCGCGAGGTCGGCGGCACCCGGGCCGGAGATCCCGAGGAAACGGAAGGCCTGCAGCTGCACCGCCACCGGCATCCCGGGGCAGGTGTTCACCGCCCGGACGGTGCGTCGCAGGCTCACCGCGCACACCGGATCGAGGTCCTCCGGCGCACCCGAGTCCGGCACCTGCACCGGGGTGCACAACCCGGTGTCCCCGATGCCGATGCGCACCTCGAGCGCGTCCGCGTCCTGCGCACCGCGTTCCCACAGCCGCCGGGTGCCCACCCGCGACCACAGTTCGGCGGGGTCGGGGTGGCGGTGGAATTCGTGGGCCCGCTGCCGCTCGGCATGGTCGAGGGCCTTCTCCCGCAGCGCTCCCAGGTGCCGCAGATAGGTGCGGCGGGTCTCGTCGACGTCCTCGCCGGCCGGCGGGGAGAACATCATGAGCAGTGACATCCCCATCATGAGCGGGAAGATGAGCATCATCGGACTGGCGCCGGCCCCGCCGAGCATCATTAACCCGACCATGGCGGCCATACCGGCGATCATCACCACGGGCATGAGGATGCGGATGAGCGGCAACGGCCCGGGCCGGTGTGCCGGCGGCACCGTCTCCGCGGTGAGTGTGCCCTGCGGCAGCGGTGGCGCAGGTTCGCGTTCGGCCGAGCTGATCGGCTCCACGACGCGGTCGAGATGTACTCCGAGCATGTTCTTCCCCCTGGTGATACCCGTGTCATACCCATGTCGGTGCGCATGGTCCGCCCGGTCACCCCCACCGGAGATCCGCGACCACGCGGACATGTCTGGCGTGATCCTAGGGCAGATCACCGGGTCCCGCAGAGCGAGCCTGCCCGGGGGACCTGGCGAGCATCCTCCGGTGGACAGGACAGCGACGGTGGGTGAAGATGTCGGCAGCAGGGCACAGGGGGTGTGCCCGGCCCGACCGTTACCTGGGGGATCATCCACGTGAGTCTTGACCATGTTCTGCGCCTGACCGTCCGCTTCCACGTCGGCGGCTATCACCGGGAGGCCGATGTCGCTCTGCCGGCCGGTTCATCCCTGGCGGATCTCATCCCGGAGATCGTCACCCTGTGCGGGGCTCCCCGGATCTCCCGGCCGTGGCACGCCATGACGGCCGGCGGCCAGCAGCTCGACGCGGCGGTCCCGCTGCACCAGACTCCGCTGGACCACGGATCCGTCATCGTGCTCACCCCGCGCCACGAGTCCGCCGCCCCGGTCATCCGGGACGCGGCCGAGTCCCTGGTCGCCACCGCGCCGGGTGCCGGCACGAGCGGCCTGGCCACCGCGGCCTCGCTCACCGGCTGCGCCGGGCTCATCGTGCTCGTCCTCGCGTTTCAGCCGGTGTCGGTCGCGCTGGCGGTCGGTGCCGTGGCCACGGTGGCGATGCTCGTCTGGCAGCGCCGCTTCCAGGTCCTGGGGACCGCCACGATCCTGCTCACCGCGGCCGCCGCGGGCACCTCCGTCCTCGAGGCGGCAGATCCGGCGGACCGGCTCACCCCGGACACCCTCGGCTGGGCGGGTCTGGCCGCCACGGGGGCGATGCTGGCGGCGCTGCTCCTCACCGCTGTCCTCGGTGGCCTGGGTGCCCGCACGGGAGCGGCGCTCGTCGCGGTGGCCGGGTTCACCACCCTCGGTGTCGGTGGCGCTTTCCTGCCGGAGCACGCCGCCAGCCCCGGGGTGGCGTCGGCCGCGGTCATCGTCGGTGCCGGGGTTCCGGTCATCGCTGCGCTTCCCGGTTGGGCGTCAAAGGCGGCCGGCCTGCGGGTACCACGCGTGCCCACGGCGGGCCAGGATCTGGGCGTCGCCGACAAGGTGCAGTCGGACGTGGATGACCGTGCCCGGCGCGCCCAGCGTCTGCATGAGGGCCTGTCGTTGGGGACCGCCGCCGCCATGGTCCCCGCGGTGCTGACCCTCGGTTGGCAGGGCGGCGGGTTCGCGTTGGCGATTTGCGTCGCGGTCGCCGGGGCGGTCCTGCTGCACGCCGCCCGCCATCATCAACCGGTGGTGGCGTGGGCGTGGCTGCTCATCGGGCTCGCGGGGGCGGTCGGTACGGCCCTGGCGGCGGCGCACGGTTCCGGGCATCCGGTGCAGCTGGGGATCGCTGGTCTGGTCGTGCTCGCGGCGGTGACCGCCCCGGTGTGGACCCCGCACGTGCGCGATTTGGAACCGACGACCGTCGTGTGGTGGGAACGGGCGGAGTCGCTCGCCGTCGCCGCGGTCCTTCCGCTGGCCGCCCACCAGGCGGGCCTATTCGCCCTCATCCGGGGGCTGGGATGAGACGGATTCTCGCGTCGCTCACCGTCCTGGCCCTGCTCACTCCTCCACCGGTGACCGCACAGGAACCCGACACCCCCTGTGCCGCCGTGCTTCCCGCGCCCGGCCCGGCGCCGCAGTTCGCTCTCGGGGACACCCACCGCATCGCGCGCGGCGAGGGCGTGCGGGTGGCGGTGATCGACACGGGCGTGGCCGATCATCCGCAGCTCGCCCCGGTGGATCCGGTCGCGGACCTGGTCGCTCCGGCCACCCCCGATCCGCTTCTCGACTGCGACGGGCACGGCACCGTCGTCGCCGGTGTCATCCGCGAGGTCGCCCCCGGGGCGACGATCCTCAGCGTCCGGCAGTCCAGCGCGCACTACCGTCAGCCGGACGCTGATTCCGCGGGCACGCTCGCCAGTCTCGCCGACGCGATCCACGCCGCGCTCGACGCCGGTGCGCAGGTACTCAACATCTCCGTCGTGTCCTGCGTGCCGGCTGATCAGGCGGCGCTTCTCGACGCCGCCGTCCTCGACCACGCCCTCCTCCGCGCCGAGGAGCAGGGCGTCGTCGTGGTCTCCGCATCCGGCAACAACGGCGGCGCCTGCCTTCCCGGGGCGGTGGTCTACCCGGCGCACTCCCCGACCGTCCTGCCCGTCGCCGCCCGCCACGCGGATGATCCGCACTCCCTGGCGGAGTACTCCCTTCCGGCGGACAATGTGCTCAGCGCCCCCGGCCGGGTCACCACCGGCGTCTCCCCGTCCGGTGACGGCTGGGCGGCGGGCATGGTCACCGCCCAGGGGCAGGAGGTGGCGTTCGAGGGCACGAGCTTCGCGGCCCCGGTGGTCACCGGTGTGGCGGCTCTCCTGCGGCAGCGCCATCCGGGGGATTCGGCAGCTCAGTTGCGGGAGCGGATCCGCCAGGCGGCGGAACCCAGCCACGGGGCCGTCGACCCGCACACCGCGCTCACGCACCTTCCCGGCGCCTACATCACTGAGCCCCGGCAGGTGGCCGCCGCCGCCCCGACCCCGGAGGATCCCGCCGCAGGTCAGCGGGCGATCACGCTGCTGGCCACCCTGGCCGCCCTGGTCCTCGGCGGAACACTGCTCGGCCGGGTCAGCGCTCCAGGCCGATCTCCGCGGCGTACGGGGTGAGGAAGTCGAGCGTCCCGGCCCGCCACGCGCCGTAAATGATGCCGGCGAAGATCACCCAGATCACCAGGATGAGCAGCGTGACCAGCACGATGCGAGTGCTCTGGGGCTGCCGACGGAACCAGGCGAAGAAGCGGTCGTAGAGCCGCACTGCCCAGTGCAGCAGGTCGTGGGCCCATGTCACCTCGAGGGAGAGGATGCCCACGCCGAGGAAGGTGGTCAGCCATCCCTGCCCGGGCAGCGGGATGGTGATGAGGCCGACGATGAACACCGTCCAGCCGAGGGCGAGGGTGAGCGGGCGGACGAGGAAACCGTACTTCCCCTTCTTCGACTGGGCGTGGGTCTCGGAGAGCCGGTCCACCCGCTCCGAGACCATCTGCCGCATTGTCGCCATGAATATTTAACGGTTCAACCCCCTCGAGGTTCCCGTCAGTGGGTGGACGTCCGCGCGGCCTCCGCGTCCAGCCGGGCGCCCTCCGGCAGCAGCCGGATGATGTCCCACGGGGCGGGCACCGGTTCCGGCAGGCCCAGGGCGGCCAGGGCCGCCCGGTCCGGTACCTCGTGGCGCAGGCCTGTGGCGTCGATGACGTGGTGGCCGTGGCCGGTGCTCACCGCACGGGCACCCTCGGTGAGGCCGATGAACTGGTCGGCGATGCCGTCACCGGGCAGCAGTACCGGTGCCGGTGTCTCCAGCTCAGGCGGCAAGGTGGTCGTGCCACCGTCTCCGCCGACGCAGACGGTGACCACCTGCGGGTCGACCCACATCGGTGCGATGGCGGGCAGGCCGGGGAACGCGGGGGCGTCGGCAAGCGAGGCGGTGTCCTCGGGTGCCACGGTGCGGGTGCGCACCCCCATGCCGGTGAGGATCTCGGCCTGCACGTCGGTGACCGGGGTGATGCCCGCGGGCGTCTGTGCCCAGGTCTGTGTTCCCGTGTCCAGGAGGGCGTGCGGGAGGTCCGCAGGTGGGCGCAGCGGGGTCAGCTCGGTGACCGCCGTCAGGACCTCGACCGGGGGTCGCCAGCGTGGGGTGTCGGCGGTGATGCCCAGGGCGCGGCGGATGACCCGGCCCTCGGGGCTGCCGGCGGGCGGGAGTTCGGCCCGACCCGTGGTGGTGAGCACCCAGTCGCGGTCCGCCCCGACGGCCAGCACACCGCGGTGACCACCCAGCGGCGAGGTCTCTGCGCCGGCCAGCACCGTGACCCCGTCCGGGTCGGAGCACACCGACCAGGCGGGATCGTGCCCGCTCTCCCCGGCCAGCAGGGTCGGGGCGGGATGGATGCCCACCGGGGCACCCCGGTTGAGGCCGGCGAGCAGGTGGTCGGCGATCCGGGCGGGCTCGGCGGGTTCGCCGGCGATGAGCCGGGCGGAGGCGAGGTTGGCCACCGGGTGGACGGTGTCGTCCACGCGGACGAACAGGGCGCCGTCGGCGGTCTGCAGGATCGGGGCGTCCCCACCCGGGTCGGCGGCGGGACGCAACCACGCCATGAGGCCGGCGCCGAGTCCGATGAGGACCACGGCGACGAGCCCGAAGATCATCGCCCGGCGCCGGGCCCCCAACGGGTCGTGGATCATGCGGATGTCGCCGAGCACGAGGCCGTGTTCGACGCGGCGTTGCAGGAAGCGGTGCCCCGACACCTGTGCCCTGGTGGTGGGCAGCACTGGAGAACTCACGCCATCTCCCCCTTGATGACTAGCGCGGTTGGTTCCCCGTGAGCCTAAGGCCGGGTGGCAGGTATCTCAACCGGAGGAGTGTCCGGGTTTCCCGGGGTCTGCAGCGGGTTGGGTCCACCCAGGTCAGGCTTGGTGGGCCGGTGGATCGTCTCCGCACCGGTCTCGTCGGTCGGCAGCGGCGGGAGCGGTTCCGGGGAGTTGCCCGGGGCGCGCATCTGCTCGATCTCGGCGTCGGTGAAGGCCTCGTTGACGGCGAAGATGGCGACGTTGGCCTCCCGGTAGACGGGCGTGACACCCGGGGTGAGCCACAGGCCGTCGATGAGCGGCAGGTGCGGTTCCTGGAAGTCCCAGAAGTTCCACGGGGAGACATAGAAGAACCTGACGTCGAGGTCCTTCGCCGCCTGGTCGACGGTGTTGGTCTGCTCGGGGTCGTCGTTGTTTCCCACGCCGAGGAGGTCGCCGTGCCAGTAGAGCAGCTCCGTGTCCGTGCCGGGTTTGGCGTCGGGCCACAGGTAGTGCCGCATGACCGAGGGCAGGGAGTTGTAGGCGTACATCCAGCCGTGGCCGTCGGCGGGCTCACCCATGATGAGTCCGTCGTAGGCGCCGGGCTGTTGTGCCAGCCAGTCGAAGGCGCGCAGGTCGACGTCGGAGACCATCCGGCCGTCGAGACGCGGGCCGTTGATGCCCCATTCCGCACCCTCGAGGACCTCGTCGGCGGTGGCCCACCGGACCGTGCCCCAGCCGGCGACCAGCCCGAGGATGATCGAGACGACCGTGGTCCACGGTGCCCACTTCTTCACCGGAGCGAGGCTGAGCAGGCGGATGATCACGGCCACGCCGACGCCGGCGGCGGCGAAGGTGAACAGTGCCACCGGCATGACCAGGCGGTGGGCCGTGGAGTAGTGCAGCGAGCCGATGATGTCGAGCCACTCGTTCCACGGCTCGGCGAACGGCATGAGGGAGTTGGCGGTCAGCCAGACGCTCAGGCCGTAGAAGATCGGGGCCCACAGGTTGCGACGCCACAGGATCAGCGCCACGCCGCCGATGCCCGCCAGCCACAGCAGCAGGGTCGGGTCGAAATCGGGGAAGGCGTCGATGTGCCGGGTCTGCATGTAGATGGATTTCAGCCACGATTCCTCGCGGGTGACGTCCTCGTACGCGGTGAAGGAGGAGACCTCCTCGGTGGCCTCCGACCCGGACAGCAGCTGCGGCAGGAGGACGACGGTGCCCACGCCACCGGCCAGTGCCAGCCAGCCGAGATCCCGGAACCGGGCGCCGATCTTCCCGGCGACGGAGGTGTACCGGCGGGCGGGTGCCCACACGAGGTGGAACAGCCACCACAGCGCCAGCACCATGAGCAGGATGGTCACCGCCGAGGGGTGCAGCTGCACCAGACCGGTGAAGGACACCGCGGCGGCGAAGGCGGCGATCGGCCGGTAGGGCACGTGCATGAACAGGGCGAGGACGGTGCCGCTGACGGCGATGGCCCCGAGGTAGGGCCAGGCGCCGACGTAGGTGCCGATCCACATGAGCACCGGCGAGGCGAAGATCGCGATACCCGCGATGCCGGCCGCCAGCTGGGCGGTCAGCCCGCGGTTGCCCACCATCTTCCAGGCGATCATCGCCGCGGACAGCGGCAGCGCCATGCCCGGCAGCACGATGCTGGTCATGTTGATCGCGGCGATGGGACTCAGCCCGACCAGGTCGGCGGCGAGGTACGCACCGGTGTGCCAGGCCGACGGGTAGTAGAGGTCGGCGGCGGTCTCGATGTTGCGCAGCTCGCCCATGCGGGTGGGGTCGGCGATGCCCTCGTCCATGATCCAGCGGACCATCGACGCATGCCAGTGCACGTCCCAGCCCTGGACGATGTTCTCCAGCTGCCCCGGCGCCATCTCGAGGAAACGGAATCCCTGGGACAGGAACAGCCAGATGCCGGTGAACACGCCCGCGGCGGGCAACAGCCAGGCGGGGTCGAGGATGCCGCCTTCCCGGCGGTTCTCCCCCTCCCCGCGTATCGACGCCGCCGTGGACCCCGCCGGAGTCTCCGGCACCGCCTCCACCGGTTCCGAGGGTTCCGCTTCCGCCTCAGACTCGACTGCCGGAACCGGACGGTGCCGACGTCGTCCGACGAGCATGAACCCGAGCCTCCACACGACGGCCAGGAGGAACAGGCCGGCGTAGATGAGCAGGTAGGAGGGGGTGTCGAAGCGCCAGCCGATGACGCCGAGCAGCCAGCCGACCAGCCCGAAGGTGCCGAAGCTCACCGGGATCGAGGAGGCCAGGGCCCAGGGCAGGCGGAGACCGGAGACCCAGGCGAGGGCGGCTCCGGGCACGGTGAACACCAGCGCCGTGATGAGCACCGCCTGGAGCAGGTCCACCCTCGGCCACCGCCTTCTCAGATTTCATTAAGGTTCAGTCGTACTGAATGACAGAACAGAGTGTAACCAACGACCCTGACACCACCGGCTCGGCTCGCCTAGCCCGAACGCTCCGGAATGTCCCGCCGGTCCCGGGTGACCATCGCACGGGCCGCCAGCTCCTCGTCCGCCGGGTAGTCCACCCCGACGAGACTCAGACCCCGGGCGGCGGCGACGGGGACGCGGGAGGAACGCACGCGTTCGTCGAGAAGCTCGCCGGCGAACGAGGCCCCCCGGCGGCCCTCCCCCACCGCCAGGCACGTGCCCACGAGGGAGCGGACCATGGACCAGCAGAAGGCGTCCGCGGTGACGTACGCCTCGTAGAGCTGCGGCTCCGCCGGGGTGGACACGTCATGCCAGGTGAACGCCTGCAGATCACGCACCGTGGTGGCGTGCGGCTTCGCCCGGCAGAACGCCGCGAAGTCATGGAGGCCGACGAGGACGTCCGCGGCCGCCTGCATCGCATCGACGTCGACGGGTTTCGGCCACGCCGTGGTGTCCCGGGCCCGGCTCGGCAGCGCGCCCCGCGGGTGGGTGGTCACGCGGTAGACGTAGTGGCGGCGCAGGGCGGAGAAACGGGCGTCGAAGCCGGGCGGGGCGATCGTCACGTCGTGCACCCGCACATCCTCGGGCAGAAGTCGGCCCAGGCGCCGGACCAGACGGGCGGGGTCGCCGTCGATGGACCGCTGCTCGAGACGGTCGGCGGGCACATCAAGGTGCGCGACCTGGCCGGCGGCGTGGACGCCGGCGTCGGTGCGGCCGGCGACGGTGAGGGCGGCGTCGATACGCAGGATGCGCGACAGCGCGTCCTCCAGCACCGCCTGCACCGTGCGGAGTTCCACGCCGTCCTGCGGCGCCTGCCGGGCCCAACCGTGGAAGTCGGTGCCGTCATAGGCCAGGTCGAGGCGCAGGCGGAGGGGATCGGTAGTCATGGTGGGTTCACGATACCGGGTGGTGCACAGAGAAAACCGCACCCACCCCGCGGTGTGCGGGACGGGTGCGGTCGACTCAGCGAACTGAGGTG
Organism: Corynebacterium suedekumii; assembly: GCF_030252185.1. Taxonomy (NCBI): domain Bacteria; kingdom Bacillati; phylum Actinomycetota; class Actinomycetes; order Mycobacteriales; family Corynebacteriaceae; genus Corynebacterium; species Corynebacterium suedekumii. The sequence continues at coordinate 1,210,016 of NZ_CP126970.1, read as the reverse complement.
TGCGGGGAGAGCTACTTCTCGTCAGCCTTCTCGTCAGCCTTGGCCTCGGCGGACTCCTCGGCAGCGGACTCCGGCTGAGCCGGAGCCTCGGCCTCGACGTCGCCCTCGTTCGGCTCGGTGGCGTCAGCGGCGGTGTCGGCGGTGGTCTCCTCGGCCTTGGTCTCCTCAGCCGGAGCCTCCTCGGCAGCAGCCTTCTTGGAGGCGGCGGCGCGGGTGGCACGGGTGGCCTCGGTGCTCACGGTCTCCTCGAGAACGAGGGAGATCTGGGACATCGGGGCGTTGTCACCGGCGCGGTTCTCGAGCTTGATGATGCGGGTGTAACCACCGGCACGGTTCTCGAACTTCGGGGCCAGCTCGTTGAAGAGGTAGGCGACGACGTCCTTCTGCGGGACGTCGGCCAGCACCTGGCGGCGGGCGGCGACGGAGCCGTCCTTGGCCTTGGTGATGATCTTCTCCACGTAGGGACGCAGGGCCTTGGCCTTGGAGTCGGTGGTCTTGATTGCGCCGTGCTCGATCAGCGACGCAGCCAGGTTGGACAGGATCCTCTTCTGGTGCTGCGCGGAGCCGCCGAGACGGGCGCCCTTCTTAGGGGTAGGCATGTTGGTACTCCTCGATTACATGTGTGGTGAGCGCGGGTGGGCGTTCTACTCGGAATCTTCCGCGTCGGTGTCGACGAAATCGCCGGTCTCAGCGTCGTAGCCCTCCAGGGTGGAGGGGTCGAAATCCTCGGGGGCGTCCTTCAGGGTCAGACCCAGGCCGGAGAGCTTGATCTTCACTTCGTTGATGGACTTCTGACCGAAGTTGCGGATGTCCAGCAGGTCCGACTCGGTGCACTCTGCGAGCTCACCGACGGTGTGGATCTCCTGACGCTTCAGGCAGTTGTACGAACGAACGGAGAAGTTCAGGTCCTCGATCGGCATGCCGTAGGCGGCGATGTACTCGGTCTCCTGCGGGGAGGGGCCGATCTCGATGCCTTCGGCGGCGGTGTTGAGCTCACGGGCGAGGCCGAAGAGCTCGACGAGGGTCTTGCCCGCCGATGCGACGGCGTCGCGGGCGGTGATGGAGTTCTTGGTCTCAACGTCGATGATCAGCTTGTCGAAGTCCGTGCGCTGTTCGACACGGGTGGCCTCGACCTTGTAGCTGACCTTCAGCACCGGGGAGTAGATCTGGTCGACCGGGATCCGGCCGATGTCGCCTCCGCCGGCGGTGGTGGCCGCCGGAACGTAGCCGCGGCCACGCTCCACGATGAGCTCGATGTCGAGCTTGGCGTTCTCGTTGAGGGTCGCGATGTGCAGATCCGGGTTGTGGATCTCCACACCGGCCGGCGGCTGGATGTCGCCGGCGGTGACCTCTCCAGGCCTTCCTTGCTCAGGTACATGACCACCGGCTCGTCGGAGTCGGAGGACAGGACCAGACCCTTGATGTTGAGGATGACCTCGGAGACGTCTTCCTTCATGCCGTTGATGGTGGTGAACTCATGGAGCACACCGTCAATCTTGATGGAGGTGACGGCTGCGCCCGGGATGGACGACAGCAGGGTCCGGCGCAGCGAGTTGCCGAGGGTGTAGCCGAAACCGGGCTCGAGCGGCTCGATGACGAACCGGGAACGAGCGGAATCGATGTACTCCTCGGTGAGCGAGGGGCGCTGGGAAATAAGCATGGAACTCTCCTTGAGTCGACGCCCGCTATTTGACGTCGGTCGGAATGAGGATTGCGAGGGGGTGAAGATTCCCGTGACCGGCACGCGTGCCGGCCGGCGGAAGGGTTACTTCGAGTAGAGCTCGACGATGAGCTGCTCCTGCAGCGGAACGTCGATCTGGGCGCGCTCGGGCAGCTGGTGCACGAGGATGCGCAGGGTGGACGGAACGACCTGCAGCCAGGCCGGGACGACGGAGTCGACGAGGTTGTCCTGGGCCTCTTCGAACCAGATCATCTTCCGGGACTTCTCCCGGACATCGATGATGTCGTACTGGGAGACCCGGAAGGACGGGACGTTGACGCGCTTGCCGTTCACGGTGAAGTGACCGTGGGAGACCAGCTGACGGGCCTGGCGGCGGGTGCGTGCCAGACCTGCGCGGTAGACGACGTTGTCCAGACGGGACTCCAGGAGGACGAGCAGGTTGTCGCCGGTCTTGCCGGGACGACGGTTCGCCTCGGCGTAGTAGCGGCGGAACTGCTTCTCCATGACGCCGTAGGTGAAGCGGGCCTTCTGCTTCTCCTGCAGCTGGAGGAGGTACTCGGACTCCTTGATACGGGCGCGGCCAGCCTGACCCGGCGGGTAGGGGCGACGCTCGAATGCCATGTCTCCGCCGACGAGGTCGACGCGGAGGCGGCGGGACTTACGGGTAACGGGGCCGGTGTAACGAGCCATTGTAAGTTTCCTTTCCTTTCCTCTTGATTAAACGCGACGACGCTTCGGCGGACGGCAGCCGTTGTGCGGCTGCGGAGTCACGTCCGAGATCGAGGACACCTCGAGGCCGGCGGCCTGGAGGGAACGGATGGCGGTCTCGCGGCCGGAGCCCGGACCCTTGACGAACACGTCAACCTTCTTCATGCCGTGATCCATCGCCTTGCGGGCGGCGGACTCGGCGGCCATCTGCGCAGCGAACGGGGTGGACTTACGGGAGCCCTTGAACCCGACGTGGCCGGAGGAGGCCCAGGAGATGACAGCACCGTTGGTGTCGGTGATGGACACGATGGTGTTGTTGAAGGTGGACTTGATGTAGGCGTGGCCCTGGGCCACGTTCTTCTTTACGACGCGACGGCCGGTACGGCGCGCGCCAGAGCGTGTCTTCGGAGGCATGGTTTACTTCTTCTTTCCGGCGATCGTCTTCTTCGGACCCTTACGCGTACGAGCGTTGGTCTTGGTGCGCTGGCCCCGGACGGGCAGGCCACGACGGTGGCGCAGACCCTGGTAGGAGCCGATTTCAATCTTGCGACGGATGTCAGCCTGAACCTCGCGGCGGAGGTCACCCTCGACCTTCCAGGTGGCTTCGATGACGTCACGGAGAGCGGCAACCTGGTCATCGGACAGGTTGTCGGTGCGCAGATCGGGAGAGATGCCAGTCTCTTCGAGCAGCTTGGCGGCACGGGCGGGGCCGATGCCGTAGATGTAGGTGAGTGCGACCTCCATGCGCTTGTTGCGCGGAAGATCAACACCAGCAAGACGTGCCATGTGGTACGTACCTTTCGGGTTGTTACGGTGGTTTTCTCCCTGCTCGTCCCCACCAGGCGGTGCTTTGCCCGGACCGATGACCGGACGATGGACCGTGTTCCGTGGGGCTTCAGCCACCGTGGCCGAAGGTGAGTGGACGTGCCGGAGCCGCATGGAATGCAGCCCCCTCGCACGCGGTGGAGCAGGGAGGCGAATGGTTCTTACTTGTAGCGGTAGACGATGCGACCGCGGGTCAGGTCGTACGGAGACAGCTCCACAACGACGCGATCCTCGGGGAGGATACGGATGTAGTGCTGGCGCATCTTGCCACTGATGTGAGCGAGAACCTTGTGTCCGTTGTCGAGCTCGACACGGAACATTGCGTTCGGCAGGGGTTCGACGATGCGACCCTCAACCTCAATTGCGCCTTCCTTAGCCATATCCTCCACATTCCTGGTGCCGTTTCAGTGCGGCACCTGCATATTTACAGGCCTACTGCTGGCGCATGCGCAGGCGCACATACACCAAAGCGACATTCTACCTGCACCGGGGCCGGAAAACAAAACACCCCCGGAGCGTCGACATGCGTATCGACGCCCGCGAGGGTAGCGTTGTGCGGTTCCGCCCGGACCGCAGAACCGGGGACTAGTAGATGTAGACCTTGTCGCCGATCCGCAGGTCGTTGAAGAACTTCAGCGAGTCCTGGTAGTTGAGGCGGACGCAACCGTGGGAGAGGATGTTCGGGTCACCGGCGTGGAACGCGTGGCCGTTGTAGGTGAAGTACACGGCGTTGGGCATGGGGGCGTTGTTGAACTCCCAGGAGATCTCGTCCTTGACCTTGCGGTTGACGTAGAAGGTACCGCGCGGGGTCTCATGGCCGGCACGACCCGGACCGTGGAAGACGTCACCGTAGTAGACCTGGCCGTTGTTCTGCAGCCAGGTGCGGCGGCCGTCGATGTCGACGCAGGCTTTCGCGTCCTTCGGGCAGGAGCCGTAGTCGAACTGCGGGATCGGCGCCGCGGCCGGAGCGGCCGCGGGGGCCGGTGCCGGGCGGGAGGCCTGGATCTTCTCGTTGATCAGGCCCGGGAAGACACCCTCGACCACACCGTCGACCGCGCCGCGGATGGCGTTGGCGGTCTGCGGGTGCAGCACATTGGTCTGCTGGTGGATGGTGTTGCGGGTCTGCCAGGCGGAGTCACGCAGATCATCCTGGGAGGAACCGACCTGGCCGGCCATCTCCTCGACACCGGAGGACAGCTCCGGGAGGGGCGCCTGGGCGGAGGCGACGGCGGGGGAGACCAGCAGGGTGGCTGCGGTGGCGACGGACGCGAGGGCACCGGCTACCCGGCGGGGAAGAAAACGCATGAGAGGAGTATAAGGCAAATATTGAGAATTCATCGAACCGGGGGAAGTAATTTCCTCCGCCTCACTTTCTGGGGGTGAGGATTCGGGGGCCCCGGTCAGTGGCCGCGACGGTGTGCTCCCAGTGCGCGGCGACGGATCCGTCGAGGGTGACCACGGTCCAGTCATCATCGAGCACGGCGCTGTCGGTCGTGCCGAGGGAGAGCATCGGCTCGATGGCCAGCACCGATCCCTCCTGGATCAACGGGCCCCGACCTCCCTTGCCCTCGTTGGCCAGGTAGGGCTCCTCGTGCATGGTCTGCCCGATGCCGTGTCCGCCGTAGCCGTCGACGATGCCCAGGGCGACGCCGAACTGCTTCTCCGCGGCGCGGGTGGCCAACTCCAGGGCGTGGGAGACGTCGGTGAGCCGGTTACCCGGGACCATGGCCTTGAGGCCCTCCATGAGCACCCATTCGGTGGCGCGGTTGAGGCGGTCCACGTCATCGGAGACCTCTCCGATCCCGAAGGACCAGGCGCTGTCCCCCACCCAGCCCTCGAACGTGGCTCCGCAGTCGATGGAGATGAGGTCGCCGTCGTGCAGGACGGTCTCCGCGTCGGGGATGCCGTGGACGATGACGTCGTTGACGGAGGCGCAGATGGATCCGGGGAACCCCTGGTAGCCCAGGAACGTCGGAACCGCGCCGGCATCGCGGATGGTGGCCTCAGCGACGGCGTCGAGCTCGAGGGTGCTGACGCCGGGGCCGGCGGCCGCCTTGACTGCCTGCAGCGCGCGGCCGACGATCTCACCGGCGGCCTGCATGGCGTCCAGCTCACCGGGGGTCTTGGCGGGGATGGTGCGGCGCTTGGAACGGAAACCCATGTGTGTTCACTCCTCTGGGACAAAGACGGAGGGGCCGCGCCCCGGGATGATCCCGGGAGGCGGCCCCACGTTGACTGGGCTGACGGCTACTTACCCAGGGCAGCCATGGCGCGGTCGTTGATCTCCTCGACCTCACCCTCGGCCTCGATGGTGATGATGGCGGCGCCGTAGTGGTCGATCAACGGCGCGGTCTCGTCGCGGTAGACACCGAGACGGGTACGGATCGTCTCCTCGTTGTCGTCTGCGCGACCACGGGCGAGCATGCGCTCGACGACGACGTCCTCGGCGATGTTGAAGTTGAGCACCCCGTCGAGCTGCTGGCCGTTCTCGGACAGCAGGTCGGTGAGGATGTCCGCCTGCTCCACGGTGCGGGGGAAACCGTCGAGGAGGAAGCCGTTGGCGGCGTCGGACTCGGCGAGGCGGGACTTGACCATGCGGGCGGTGACGTCGGTGGGGACGAGCTTGCCGGCGTCGATGTAGCCCTTCGCCTCGACACCGAGCGGGGTGCCCTCACCGATGTTGGCGCGGAAGAGGTCACCGGTGGAGATGTGCGGCACACCCAGCTTCTCCGAGAGGAGAGCGGCCTGGGTGCCCTTGCCGGCACCGGGGGGTCCGAGGAGTACGAGTCTCATTTGAGCAGTCCTTCGTAGTTGCTTTGGAGAAGCTGGGATTCAATCTGCTTCACGGTGGTCAGGGCAACCGACACCATAATCAGGATGGCGGTACCGCCGAAGGCGGTCATACCGGCGCTGGCGTTGCCCACGCCCATGTCGAGCGCGATGTTCGGCAGGACAGCGATGATGCCGAGGTAGGCGGCACCGACGAAGAGAAGGCGGTTCATGACGAAACCGAGGTACTCCGCGGTCGGTCGGCCCGGGCGGATACCCGGGATGAATCCACCGTACTTCTTCATGTTCTCCGCCTGATCGTGAGGGTCGTACTGCACGGAGACGTAGAAGTAGGAGAAGAAGATGATGAGCACGAAGTACACGACGATGTACTGCCACGACGACGGGGTCATGAGGTACTGGATGACGTTGCGCTGCCACCAGTTGTCCGGCACCGTCGCGGAACCGGAGTTGACGATCTCCGTGATGAGCACCGGCATGTAGATCAACGAGGAGGCGAAGATGACCGGGATGACGCCGGCCTGGTTGACCTTGAGCGGCAGGTAGGTGGAGGTGCCACCGTACTGGCGGCGGCCGACCATGCGCTTGGCGTACTGCACCGGGATACGGCGCTGGCCCTGCTCGACGAACACGACACCGACGACGAGGAGGATGACCGCCGCGACGACGAGGGCGAAGATGACGCCACCGGAGGTCTGCAGGATGTTCATGCCGTCGGTGGGCAGTCGGGTGGCGATACCGGCGAAGATGAGCAGCGACATGCCGTTGCCCACGCCCTTCTCCGTGATGAGCTCACCGAGCCACATGACGAGGATCGCGCCCGAAGTCATCACCACGACCAGCATGATCAGGTCCCAGATGGTGCGGTCCGCGACGAGCACCTGAATGCCCTGGCCGAGCAGCTGCTCGCGGTCCGCGAGGGCGACGATACCGGCGGACTGCAGAAGGGCCAGCGCCAGGGTGAGATAACGCGTGTACTGCATCATCTTCGACTGCCCGGACTGCCCTTCCTTCTTCAGTTCCTCGAAGTGCGGGATCACCACGGTGAGCAGCTGCACGATGATCGACGCCGTGATGTACGGCATGATGCCGATGGCGAAGATCGACAGCTGCAGCAACGCACCTCCGGAGAAGAGGTTGATCAGCGAGTAGACGCTGCCCTGCTCCTGGGTGAGCTCACGCAGTCGACCACTGATCGCCGCGTAGTCCACGCCCGGGGACGGGATCTGCGCGCCGACGCGGTAGAGGATGACCATGAGCACAGTGAAGATGATCTTCTTGCGCAGATCGACATCCTTGAATGCCTGGATGATGGCGGACAACTAAGCCTCCTGGCCTTGTCTCATGGCTGCGGGCACGCCGCAGCGACAAGGGTTTGACACGATTGACTTGATCAGCCTACCAGTGCCCCCATGTCACAGCCGAGTCACGGTCCGGTGAGCGGGCCCGCTCCGGGGCCCGACATGCACCGCGCCCCCACACCGGTGACGGTGCGGGGGCGCGGTGGGTTCGACGCGGCGTCGATACGCGAGGGGTCTAGGCCTCGGTGACGGAACCGCCGGCTGCCTCGATCTTCTCGACGGCAGACTTGGAGAACTTGGTGGCGGTGACGTTCAGCTTGACGCCGAGGTCGCCGTTACCGAGCACCTTCACCGGCTGCTTCGGGCGCACGAGGCCCGCAGCGACGATGTCGGCGACGGTGACGTCGCCACCGTTCGGGAAAGCCTTCTCGAGGTCGGCGACGTTGACGACCTGGAAGACGACCTTGTTCGGGTTCTTGAAGCCCTTGAGCTTCGGCAGACGCATGTGCAGCGGCATCTGGCCACCCTCGAAAGCGGCCGAAACCTGCTTCCGGGCGCGGGTGCCCTTGGTACCACGGCCTGCGGTCTTACCCTTGGAGGCCTCGCCTCGACCCACACGGGTCTTCGGCGTGTTGGCGCCCTTCGCCGGGCGCAGATCATGAAGCTTGATGATGTCGCTCACGTGTTACTCCCCTGCCACTTCTTCGACCGTGACCAGGTGACGCACGACGAGGATCTGTCCGCGGACAGCCTCGTTGTCCTGCTTGATCACGGACTGGCGGATCTTGCGCAGGCCGAGGGCCTGCAGATTTGCACGGGTCTTCGGCTTCTCGCCGACGTAACCCTTGTTGAGGGTGATCTTCAGAGCCATGGTTTACGCCTCCTGACCTGCGCGGGCGCGCAGCATACGAGCCGGAGCGACCTCCTCGAGGGTCTTTCCGCGGCGAGCGGCGACCTCCTCGGGGCGGACCAGCTGCTTCAGGCCGGCCACGGTGGCGTGGACGACGTTGATGGCGTTGTCGGAGCCCAGGGACTTCGACAGGATGTCCTGGATGCCAGCACACTCGAGCACCGGGCGGGCGGCGCCGCCGGCGATGACACCGGTACCCGGTGCGGCCGGGCGGAGCATGACGACGCCCGCTGCGGCCTCACCCTGGACCGGGTGGGTGATGGTGCCGCCGACCATCGGGACGCGGAAGAAGTTCTTGCGAGCCTCTTCAGCACCCTTCTGGATGGCAGCCGGAACTTCCTTGGCCTTGCCGTAACCGACGCCGACCATGCCCTGGCCGTCGCCCACGATCACCAGAGCGGTGAAGCTGAAGCGACGACCACCCTTCACGACCTTGGACACGCGGTTGATGGTGACGACGCGCTCGATGTACTGGTTGCGCTCGTCCTGCTGCTGATTGCGACGGTCGTCGCGGCGGCCGCCGCGACGCTCGTTGCGATCGTTCTTCTTGTTGTTGTCGTCGGCGGAGCGTCCGCCGTCACGCCGTTCACGTCCCGGCATTACGCGATCCTTCCGTTGATGTTCTTGGAGTCGGTGATCATTAGAACTTCAGACCACCTTCACGTGCGGCATCGGCCAGAGCGGCGATGCGGCCGTGGTACTTGTAGCCCGCACGGTCGAAGACGACCTTCTCGATGCCGGCAGCCTTGGCGCGCTCAGCGATGAGCTCACCGACCTTGGCACCCTTGGCCTTCTTGTCTCCCTCGACGGTGCGCACGTCCGGCTCCATGGTGGAGGCGGCGACCAGGGTGTGGCCGGCGGCATCGTCGATGACCTGCACGTGCAGGTGACGGGAGGTGCGGTGCACGACCAGACGCGGCGCCTCGGGGGTGCCACGCAGGGTCTTGCGGATACGGAAATGACGGCGTGCGCGGGCAGCGCGGCGGCGGGACGAGATGTCCTTGCCGACCGGCGTGCGCTTGGAGTTCTCTGCAGTGTTGCTCATGCTTACTTACCCGTCTTTCCGACCTTGCGGCGGACCTGCTCGCCCTCGTAGCGGATGCCCTTACCCTTGTAGGGGTCGTCCTTCCGCAGACGACGGATGTTGGCGGCGATCTGCCCGACCTGCTGCTTGTCAATACCCGTGATGGAGAACTTGGTGGTTCCGTCAACCGCGAAGGTGACGCCCTCCGGAGCCTCGATCAGGATCGGGTGGGAGTAACCGAGGGCGAACTCGAGGTTCTTGCCCTTGGCCTGGACGCGGTAACCCACGCCGAAGATCTCCATCTTGATGGTGTAGCCCTCGGTCACGCCGACAACCATGTTGTTGACGAGTGAACGGGACAGACCGTGCAGAGCACGGTTCTTGCGGTGATCGTCCGGGCGGGAGACAACGAGCTCGTTGTCCTGCTCAACGACGGAGATCGGAGCCGGAACCTCGAGAGACAGGGTGCCCTTCGGGCCCTTGACCTCGATGTTCTGGCCGTCGATCGTCGTGGTGACGCCGGACGGGATGGCAATCGGGTCCTTACCGATACGCGACATGTGTTCTCAATCCTCCCTTACCAGACGTAGGCGAGGACTTCTCCGCCTACACCCTTCTCGGTTGCCTGGCGGTCGGTCAGGAGGCCCTGGGACGTGGAGATGATGGCCACGCCCAGGCCACCGAGGACCTGCGGCAGGTTGGTGGACTTGGCATACACGCGCAGACCCGGCTTGGACACGCGACGCACACCAGCGATGGAGCGCTCACGGGACGGGCCGTACTTCAGCTCGAGGGACAGGGTCTTGCCGACCTTGGCGTCCTCGACGGTGTATTCAGCGATGTAGCCCTCCTGCTTGAGGATCTCCGCGATGTTGACCTTCAGCTTCGAGGAGGGCATCGACACGGTGTCGTGGTGCGCGTGGTTCGCGTTGCGCACACGCGACAGCATGTCGGCGATAGGATCTGTCATGGTCATTAGTGTGACCGGCACCTTTCTCGTTGGGGTTCCCTTACCCACCGTGGTCGTGGCCGAGTGTTCCGTCGGGCCACTTCACGCTCCCCGGGCTCAGTAACCCGGGGCGCTCGCTGCCACTTTCCACTCGGTCGCCATGTTGGCGGGGGGCCTACAACAAAGTTGGGATGTTCATGTTCTAGGACGGTCCGGCGCGCCCGCGAAAAGGGCGCACGAGTCCGACGACCCACACTACTACCCCGACCTGCGGGAACAAAATCCCCCGACCGGTCGGCGTAGCGTGGGCTCATGTCCCTCAACCGTGATTCCGTCCACGCCCTTCTCGCCGACCTCGACACCACCCGCGAGCAGCGGGAAGAGCTCTACATCCACTTCCACCGGCACCCCGAACTGTCGATGCAGGAGTTCGGCACCGCCGACCGCATCCGCACCGAACTCGAGGCCGCCGGCATCGACGTCCGCGCAGTGGGCCGCACGGGCCTGGTCGCCGTCATCGCCAACGAAGACGGTCCGACCGTGGCCATGAGGGCGGACATCGACGCCCTCCCGATCACCGAGGATTCCGGCAAGCCCTATGCCGCGACCGGCGACGTCGCCCATGCCTGCGGGCATGACGTCCACATCATCTCACTGCTCAGCGCGTGCCTGGCGTTCCACCGCCACCGCGACGCGTGGTCCGGCACCTTCATCGGCGTGTTCCAGCCCGGTGAGGAGGCGGCCGCCGGGGCCCGGTCCATGGTCGAGGCGGGCATCGCCGAGATCATGCCCACCCCGGACGTCTACCTCGGCCAGCACGTCCTGGGCACCATCCCCGGCGGACACGTGGGCACCAACCCAGGGCCCACACTGTCGGCTGCCGCCTCCATCCGGGTCACCGTCCACGGCACCGGCACCCACGGTTCCATGCCGGAGAAGGGGGTGGACCCGGTCGTGCTCGGCGCTTCCATCGTCCTGCGCCTGCAGACCATCGTCGCCCGTGAGGTCTCCCCCACCGACGTCGCCGTGGTCACCGTCGGCGCCCTGCAGGCGGGCTCGAAGTCCAACATCATCCCCGCCAGCGCGGAGCTGCTCATCAACACCCGCGCGTATGACGAGGACGTGGAGAAGCACCTGCACGCCGCCATCGAGCGGATCGTACGGGCGGAGTGCGCGGCGTCGAGAAGCCCGCGGGAACCGGAGTTCGAGTACTACGACCAGTACCCGGTCACCGACAACGACGCGGACGTCACCGCCGCGGTGCGGGAGTCCTTCGACGCGTGGTTCGGGGACCGCTCCCAGGACCTGGCACCCGTCTCCGCGTCCGAGGACTTCACCGTCATCCCCGACGCCCTCGGGGTGCCGTACACCTACTGGGGGCTGGGCGGCTTCGTCGACCAGGCCGCCGCCCCCGGCAACCACAATCCGGCGTTCGCACCCGATCTGCAGCCGACACTGGACACGGGGCTGGCGGCGATCGTCGTCGCTGCCTCGACCTGGCTGACCCGCTGACGTCGCACGACGAGACCCCCTGCCCGGCAATCCGGTCAGGGGGTTCGGCGTAGGTGGGGTGGGTCTAGCCGGCGGCCAGCTCCTCCGGGGTCTTGTTCTTCAGCAGGAACGGGACCAGGCCGGAGATGAGCAGCAGGACAGCCATGACGATGAACGGGACGACGTAGCCGCCGGTGATGTCGACGAGGATGCCGATGCCGGAGCCCTGGACGATGCCGCCGACGAAGGCGCCGATGTTGATGACGGCGAAGGCGGAGCCGATGATGCGGACCGGGATGGTCTGGTACGGCAGCATGAGGATGACACCGAAGGCCCACATGATGGCCATGGAGGACATCCAGAGGCAGATCGCGGAGATCCAGAAGCCGGCGGCACCGCTGACGAAGAGCGGGACCACGACCGTGGCGACGAGGAAGACGGCACCGATGACGCGCATCATGAACATGAACTGCTTCTCACGGCCGGAGAAGAACTTCTTGATCACGTCGGCGGCGGTCCAGGTGGCCACCAGCAGGGTGATGCCGTAGCCGACCATGACGACGGTCAGGGCGGCGGTCGACGGGTTGAAGGTCTCGACGTACATGACGTTGGACCAGTTGAGCAGGGCCACGCCGACGAGGTTGTTGAGCAGGAGGGTCACGGCGAGGACCAGGGCGTTGCGGTTGGACCACGCCTCGGTGATCTTGACGTCCTTCTTCGGTGCCGCTGCGGCGGCGGCAGCGGCCTCGGCGGCGGCCGGGTCGCTGGCCTCCGGGTTGGAGGGCACGAGGAAGATGAACAGGAAGAAGCAGAGCGCGAACAGGGCGGCCATGATCCAGAAGGCGATGCGGAAGTCGTTCTGGACGATGAAGGGCTGGAACACCAGGTAGACGAGGATGGTGCCGATACCGGCGGTGGCGACGACGCGACCCTGGGCGGAACCGCGGACCTCCGGGGAGAAGATGCGGGCGATGATCGGCGGGGTGCCGTTGGTGTAGCCGGCCTGACCGAAGCCGACGATCATGCGGGCGAGGATGATCATGACGGCGAAGGCGCCGCCACCGATGAGCCCGGCGCCTCCGAAGAAGACCTCACCGACGACGAGGAGGAGCAGACAGATGGGGACGAAGATCTTGTAGCCGAACTTGTCCACGAACCAGCCCGCCACGAAGGTCATGACGATGAAGGTGATGTAGAAGAAGGTGGTGAGGTTACCGATCTGGGCCTTGGTGAGGGCGTCGTGGCCTCGGCGCCACCGTCTTCTCGGTGGGCACCGCCGCAGGCACACCGCTGTGGGGGTTCGTCCAGGACGCCACCGGCGACTTCGAGCTCGCCTTCCGCCTGCTCCCCCTGCTCCTGGCGATCACCGTCGCCGGGCTCCTGCTGGCGATGAACCGGGGTCAGGCGTTCTACACCGGCAACTACACTGAGCCGCATGCCCGAGCGTAAGAACGAGAACCTCGACTCCGCCCACCGGTGGCTGGACACCGCCGCCACCGAGCTGGACCTGGACCCCGCCCTGGTGCGCGACCTCATGCGTGATCTGCTGGATCTCACCCGCGACGTCGCCCACGGCCCCTCCCGGCCGGCCGCCCCGGTCACCGCCTTCCTCGTCGGTCTCTCCGCCGGCCGCGCCGGCGGCGACCCCGTGCCCGAGGTCCGCGAGCGCATCGCCCGTCTCACCGCCCTGCTCGTAGGCGAGGAGCAGGCCTGATGGGGCGCCTCAACCGCAGCTTCGCCGTCACCCGGGTCACCGTCGACGGGGACCGGGTCCACACCGACACCCGCGCGGACACCGTCACCGTCGAGGAACCCCTGGAGATCCGCGTCGGTGGCCCGACCCTGACCACTACCATGCGCACCCCCGGCCACGACGTCGAACTCCTCCACGGATTCCTCTACGGCGAAGGGCTGATCACCTCCGCCGCGGATGTGTCCACCGCCCGCTACTGTGCAGGAGCGACCGGAGTCGACGGCATGAACACCTACAACGTCCTGGACGTGGAGCTGGCCGCCGGAGTCGCCCCACCCGGGCCCGAGCTGTTGCGCCTCACGCCGACGTCCTCGGCCTGCGGGGTGTGCGGCACCAGCTCCATCGACCAGATCATGCGCCGTTCCGACCGGCCCCTCACGCAGATCACCCTCGATCCGGCTGTCGTGGTCACCCTCCCGGATCGCCTGCGGGAGGAGCAGAAGCAGTTCCGCCGCACCGGCGGCCTGCACGCCGCCGGGGCATTCACCCTCGACGGGGAGGCCGTCGTCGTCCGGGAAGACATCGGCCGCCACAACGCCGCCGACAAGGTCATCGGGCACCTACTGCTGGAGAGCCGGCTGCCGGCGGACAACCTCCTCCTGGTGATGAGCTCCCGGGCGTCCTTCGAACTGGTGCAGAAGGCGGTCACCGCCGGTTTCGGTGGGCTGGTGGCCGTGTCGGCGGCCAGCTCCCTGGCGGTGGAACTGGCACGGGAGGCGGGACTGGCGTTGACCGGCTTCACCCGCGGCGACCGCTTCAACCTCTATTCCGGCGAGCTGTCCTGACCCCGGCGGGCTAGGCTCCGGGGTATGGCCCACCAGATACGTAATGACACCGCCCGCCACGCCTACGTCCTCACCGTCGACGGTCGCGAGGTGGGTCACCTCAGCTACATCCTGTTCGCGGGTGCCGTCGACCTCGAGCACACGGAGATCACCGAGGAATTCGCCGGGCAGGGGCTGTCCGGGGAGCTGGCCCGCCACGCCCTCGAGGACATCCGCACCCGGGAGCTCAAGGCGATGATCACGTGCCCGGCGGTTCGCTCCTTCGTCAACAAGAATCCGCGCTACGCGGACCTGGTCACCGAACCCTAGAAACGACGACACCCCCACCGCAGTGCGGTGGGGGTGAAGGCGCGGCGCCGGGTACGGGCCGGCGTCGATACGCTACCTACTTCTTGAAGGGGAAGCCCAGCTCGCGGAGCAGGGCACGACCCTCGTCGTTGTTGGTGGCGGTGGTGACGACGGTGATGTCCATGCCGCGCGGACGATCAACCTTGTCGACGTCGATCTCGTAGAACATGGTCTGCTCGGTGAGGCCGAAGGTGTAGTTGCCGTGGCCGTCGAACTGCTGGTCCGACAGGCCGCGGAAGTCGCGGATACGCGGGAGGGCGACGGTCAGCAGACGGTCGAGGAACTCCCACATACGGTCACCACGGAGGGTGACGCGGGCGCCGATCGGCATGCCCTCACGAAGCTTGAAGTTCGCGATGGAGGTCTTGGCGCGACGCAGCTGCGGCTTCTGACCGGTGATGAGGGTCAGATCCTCGATGGCGCCGTTGATCAGCTTGGAGTCACGGGCAGCCTCGCCGACGCCCATGTTGACGACGACCTTGGAAACGCCCGGGATCTGCATGACGTTGTCGAAGGAGAACTCGTCGTTGAGCTTGGTGCGGATTTCCTCGCGGTAGCGAGTCTTCAGACGCGGGGTGTAGTTCTCGGCCATGTTAGATGTCCTTCCCGTTACGACGCGAGACACGGACCTTCTTGCCGTTCTCGTCGAAGCGGTAACCGACGCGGGTCGGGTTGCCGTCGGAGTCCAGGACCATCACGTTGGAGACGTGGATCGGTGCCTCCTGGGTGACGATGCCACCGGACTCGGCGCCACGCTCCGGAGCGGAGTTGGCGACGTGCTTCTTGATGCGGTTGACGCCCTCGACGAGGACCTTCTCGGTCTTCGGGAAAGCCTGGATGACCTTGCCCTGGGCACCCTTGTCGGGGCCAGAGATGACGAGGACCATATCGCCCTTGTGGATCTTCAACTAGATCACCTCCGGTGCAAGCGACACGATCTTCATGAACTTCTTGTCACGAAGCTCACGAGCAACCGGGCCGAAGATACGGGTGCCGCGCGGCTCATTGTCGGCCTTGATGAGGACAGCCGCGTTCTCGTCGAAGCGGATGTAGGAGCCGTCCGGACGACGGGTCTCCTTCTTGGTACGGACGATGACGGCCTTGACGATCTCGCCGCTCTTCACGTTGCCACCCGGGGTGGCCTCCTTGACGGTGGCGACGATGGTGTCACCGATTCCGGCAAAGCGTCGGGTCGAGCCACCGAGCACGCGGATGCACAGGATTTCCCTGGCACCGGTGTTGTCGGCGACCTTCAGACGCGATTCCTGCTGAATCACTGTGGTCTCCTGACCTGGATTGATGTGCGTGAGATTTCCGGCCTGCACGCACCTGGTCTTGTATGTCCTGCCGTTGCCCCTGCTTATCGACGAACGCGTCACGCAGACGGTCGAAGGGTCTCGGCGTCGAGTCCGGAAAAGCACCCGACCCCGACCAGCACGGTCAACCCGGATAGTCAACCACGCTCACCGGGCAGAATCCAAATCACCGGCAGTTCAGGACGGGCGCTCCACCAGCTCCCGCAGCACCCGCTCCTCCTCGCTCGCGGGCGGCTCCCCGGACTCCCCGCCGATGACAGCATCATGGCGCCCGACCGACAGCCCGGTGCCGTCCGGTGCCACCTGCGCCAGCGCGGTGATGAACTGCGGTTCGATCGTCTCGTGCCGGGCCTGGATCCGGTCGATCCTCCCCTCCCGCACGTGGATCTCCGGAAGGTACATCTCACCGGCCGCCGCCCGCATCCGGTCCGCGAGGAGGAGACTGTCGTAGATCACCTCCTCGGTGAGCCCGCCCGGGTGCAGGTGCAGGGCACTGTCGGTGTGCACCGGGCTGATCCTCACGACCCCGGGATGTCTCCCCTCCTCCAGGGCCTGAGTCAGCTGCGGGGCCAGGGATGCGATCGTCCGGTACCTCTCCGGCCACACCTCGAGCACCAGGGTGTCCGGGCTGTTGACCTCCATGCGGGTGACCCCCGGGTCGATCAGTGCCTCAAGGACCTCCTGGGTGGCGGGGCCGGGGACGGTCCGCATCTGGATCTCGGTGTCCCCCACCACGGACACGACGTTGCCGTTCAGGGTGTCGTACCCGGCTGTCCGCGCGGCCGAGAGGTTGTCCTGCAGCAGATCGACCAGCTCCGTGAAACCGGCGGGCGTGGTCTCCTCCCGCGGGCCCATCATCGTCGGCATGGTCCCCGGGGTGCCGTCGGAGGTCGCGGAGTAGCGGACCCGGTCCGACAGACCCCGCTCCCGGGCCTGCGACTCCATCGTCTCCAGCACCGGCCCGGCGTCGGGGATTCCGCATGCGGCGGTCCAGGCCACGGCCGTCGCGGCGACCAGGCCCGTGGCCAGCGTTCTCAGTGCGCGGATCATGGGACCAGTCAACCAGACACCGGGGAGCCGTTGAGGGCCACCGGCCCGTGGGACCACCGGGTGAGGACAGGGGCGAGGTCCTCGTCGACCGGCTCACGCTCCCGGTCGAGGGCGCTCACCGACAACCGGGTCCCGCGGTCGTCGACGTGGGTGAGCAGGCGCAGCCTCCCGACCTCCGGCGGGACGGCGTCCACGATGGCGATGAGGTCCGCATGTTGCTCCTCCCGGCCGTCCACGGGGTCGACGAGGGAGACATCCGCGATGCCGCACGCGTCGCGGGCCACGCGCACCCGGGGATCGCCGTCACCCGTCCAGCCGGTCTCCTCGCCGAGGGCGGCCATGAGGTCGACGGCGGCGTCCACCTCCCACGCCAGGTCGCAGTTCTGTGCCCCCGGTTCACGCCACCACACGTCGAGCTCCGGATCGCCCCGCAGACCAAATCGCAGGTGATGTCCCTCGGTGAGCGGGGAGGCGAGGACCGGGGACATCTCCTGCCATGCCGCCGCGTCATGCCCGTTTACCTCGGCGTCACGCCCGTCGACGGTTCCCCGCACCTGTAGACGGATGTCCCACCCCGAGGCGGGCGAGGCGGTGACCGTGTCTACGACACCGCCGATCTCCTCGACGGTGGTGTCCCCGAGCACGACGTCGAGGTCGACTCTGCCACTGTCGCCGTCCGCCGCCGTGATCTCCGAGGACACGGAGGCGTCCGGGTGCAGTTGCCGGGTGCGCTCGGCGATGGTCCGCCCGCCGTCCGGGTCGAAGGTGGCGGTCGGGACGGGGCGTTCATTCGCCTCCGTGATCTCCCGGTCGAGCTGGGCGAGGTTCCACCAGGCAACGGCGATCACCGCCAGAATGCTCACCACCACCGCGCCGAGCACGAGCAGCAGCCCGATGCCCACCTCCCGCCACCTCGTCATGGTGACCAGGATACGGCGGATCGGCACCGCGCATGTGTGTTCATCTGCCACAATGATGTGGTGACTGAGATGACACTGGAGTCCGTGACCGGTCTGCGTGATGCGCTGGCCGGCACCGAATTCTCCACAGACGAATCCGCCCGGGTGGAAGCCGGGGCGCTGGTCGCCCAGATCGACGACTACATCCTGCCGCGCCTGGCCAACATCGACGCCCCGCTCCTGGCCGTCGTGGGTGGCTCGACGGGCAGTGGCAAGTCGACGCTGGTCAACGCGATCGTGGGCCAGCAGGTGACCACCTCGGGTGTGATCCGGCCGACCACCCGGCAGCCGGTGCTGGTGGCTAACCCGGCGGACTCGGCGTGGTTCAACTCCACCCGGGTGCTGCCCGGCCTGGCGCGGGAGCAGGGTGAGGCGGGGGCGAATCCCTCGGCGACGTCCCTGCGCACCGTCGCCTCCGGGGCGGTGAGCCCGGGTCTGGCGCTGCTCGACGCCCCCGACTTCGACTCCATCGACGACCGCAACCGGGCGCTGGCCTCCCAGCTGCTGGCGGCGGCGGATCTGTGGGTGTTCGTCACCACCCCGGCGCGCTACGCGGACCAGATGGTGTGGAACTTCCTCAATGACGCCGCCGGCCGGGACATCGAGGTCATCGTCGTGCTCAATCGCGTCGACGAGGACGCCCTGGCCACCGTGCCGGATGACCTGCGCCGGATGATGGCGGAGGCCGGGCTCGGCGAGGCCACCCTGTACACGGTCCCTGACGCCGGCCAGGTGGAGACCCTGCTGCCGGACAACCTCGTCCAGCCGATCCGGGATCACCTGCACTCCCTGGCCGAGGACACCGCCGCCCGCCGCGCCATGGCCGGGAAGACCGTGCTCGGCGCGCTCACCAGCCTCGGCGACCGGGTGGACCGGCTCGCGGATCTGCGCCGCCGGCAGGAGGAGTTCGGCGGCCAGCTCACCGAGGTCATCGACGCAAACTACGAGCGCGCCCGCGAGCAGGTCATCGACGCCACGAGCGACGGCAACCTGCTCCGCCAGGAGGTGCTGCAGCGCTGGCAGGACTTCGTGGGCACCTCGGACGCGTTCCGCACCATCGAGCGCTGGTACTCCCTGGCCGTCGACCGGATCGGCAGTTTCTTCACCGGTCGGCCCGCCCCGGTCCGCGAGGTGGAGACGGAGATCGAGGCCGGCCTCCACGCCGTCGTCGTCGATGCCGCCGAGACCGCCGCCACCCGCACGTGGTCCCATCTCGGATCGGCCGCCCCGGAGCTGCGCGCCCAGTCGGATCCGGCGCTGGCGTCCGCGAGTCCGCACATCGAGGAGCGCGCCGCCGAGCTGGTCCGGCAGTGGCAGGCCGGGCTCGTGGAGACGATCCAGAACACCGCCGGTGACAAGCGGATGAAGGCCCGGATCATGTCCTTCGGGCTCAACGTCATCACCGTCGCGCTCATGCTCGTCGTCTTCGCCTCCACCGCGGGGCTGACCGGCGGCGAGATCGCCATCGCGGGCGGGTCCGCCGTGGTGGGCCAGAAGCTGCTGGAGACCATCTTCGGTGAGGACGCCGTCCGTCGCATGGCCCAGCAGGCGCGCGAGGACCTCGACGTCCGCATCGCCGAGCTCATGGCCACCGAACGGGCCCGGTTCCTCCCGGTCACCGACGAGCTGCTGCGCGGCACGACGTCCGCCGAGCTCATCGCCGCCGCCGAGACCGCGGAACGTGACGTCCGCGCCCAGGCGGGTGCCTGATGTTCGGACGCAAGCATTCCCTGTCCGAGCGCCTCTCCGCGCTTGACGACGCCGCCGCCCTCGGCGCCGAGTACCTCTCCCCCGCCGAACACGCCGCGCTCACGCGCGTCGCCGACGCCGCCGGCGAACGCCGTGAACTGTCCGCCGAGCACACCGTCGTCGGCTTCTTCGGCGCCACCGGATCGGGCAAGACCTCCCTGTTCAACGCCGTCGTCGGCGAGGATCTGGGCAGGACGGCCGCCCGCCGTCCGACCACCTCCTCCCCGCTGGCCGCGGTGTGGGACCCGGTGGGTTCCGAGGAGCTGCTCAACTGGCTCGAGGTGGAGGACCGCCGCAACCGCCCCGGGGAGTTCGCCCCGAAGGCCGGTCCACTCATCCTCCTCGACCTGCCGGACTTCGACTCGGTCGAGCCGGTGCACCGGGAGATCGCGACCCGGTTGGCCGGCCAGGTCGACGTCCTGGTGTGGGTCACCGACCCGGAGAAGTACGCCGACTCGATCATCCACGACCACTTCATCCGCCCCCACGCCTCGCACAGCGCGGTGACCCTGGCGGTGCTCAACAAGTCCGACAAGCTCAGCGAGCCCGACCGGAAGGCCGTCGCCGGTTCCCTCGAACAGCTGCTGCGCGAGGACGGCCTGAAGAAGGTCTCCGTTATCCCCACCTCCGCGAAGACCGGTGACGGCGTCGAGGACCTGCGCCGCGCCATCGCCCGGGTCGCCGCCGCCCACACCGCCCAGACCGCCCGCATCGAGGCCGACCTGGCCACCGTCACCGCCCCCTGGGCCGGGCAGAAGCCCCTCAAGGAGGTGCCCGCCTCCGCGAAACGCCGGATGGACGAGCTGCTTGCCGACGCCGCCGGCGCCGACCGCCTCGCCACCGTCACCGCCGCCGCCTACCGCAAACGCCTCGGCCAGAAGACCGGGTGGCTGCTCACCTCCTGGATGCTGCGCCTGCGCGCCGACCCGTTGCGACGCCTCGGCCTGCGCGAGGAGGCCGATGAGACCGGCGTCCACCGCTCCTCCCTCCCGGCGCTGGACGCCTCCGGGCGTGCGGTGGCCAACCGGGGTGTGCGGGGCTACGCCGCCGACGTCGCCGAGGGTCTGCCCGACCGGTGGGCCGGCGCGGTCGTCGACCGGACCGAGACCATCGTCGACGAGCTGCCCGAGGAACTCGACCGGGCCGCCGCCCGCACGACACTGCCCGCCCAGCCGTCAGGCGCCTGGGGCCTGTTCACCGTCATCCAGTGGCTCGCCCTGCTCGCGGCGTTGGTCGGTGTGGCCTGGTATCTGCTGGCCGCGTTCCTGCCCGGCGCGCTGTACCCGCTCATGGACGACATCATCCCCGAGATCGAGGGCTGGCCCATCCCTACCCTGCTCATCCTCGGCGGATTGTTGCTCGGCATCCTGCTGGGCCTGTTCACCGGGGTGTTCGGCCTGGCCATCGGCAACGGGGTGAAACGTCGCACCCGGCGTGCGCTACGGAAGGAGGTCGCGGAGATCTCCGCCGCCGAGGTGGTCGAGCCGCTCGCGGAGATCCGCTCCCGCTACGCCCGTTTCCTGGAGAAGATCCACGTCGCGGCAGGTCGCTGAGGGGCCTATTCGTAGCGCAGCGCCTCGATCGGGTCGAGGCGGGCCGCCTTGTTCGCCGGGTAGTAGCCGAAGAACAGGCCGATGGCCAGGGAGAAGACCAGGGCGACCAGGACTCCGCCGAGGGGCGGGAACACCAGGGCGCCCAGCAGCGTCGAGCCGATCATGCCGAAGGCACCACCGAGCACGATGCCGACGAGCCCGCCGATCAGACACACGATCATCGACTCCACCACGAACTGGGTTCGGATGTCACGCCGGGTGGCGCCCAACGCCTTGCGGACGCCGATCTCCCGGGTCCGTTCCGTGACGGTGATGAGCATGATGTTCATGACCCCGATGCCGCCGACGAGCAGCGAGATGCTGCCGATGGCGGAGAGCCCGATGCTCATCGACGAGAGCATGGTGGAGAACTGCTCGAGCTCCTTCTTCATGTCGGTGATCACCGCCCGGTAGTCGGGGTTGTCGGAGTACCACCGGTCGACGAACCTCTGCAGGTCCTGTCGGACCGATCCGGACGCGCTGTCGGCGGCGTCGACCCGGACGGTGACGCTGTCCCAGGTTCCGGTGCTCTCCGCGACCCGTTGTTCCACCGGGTAGGGGACGTAGAGCGTCGAGGGGGCCGGCCCGCCGGACATGATCCCCCCGCCGGTCTCGTCGGCGTAGACGCCGACGACCACGAGGGAGGTGAACCCCTGGTCCCCCTCGAACTCGATCTCCTGCCCGAGGGCGGAGCGGGCGTCCCCGCCGAAGAGTTCCGTGACCGCGGCCGGGGAGATGACCGCCACGGACCGGTCCCCCTGCACGTCGTCGTCGCTGAGTGCCCTGCCCTGGGCCAGGGTGATGTTCTTCAGGGTCAGATGGTCGGGGTTGACGCCTTTGAGAGTGGTGGCGTGGGTCCGGCCGCCTGCGGTCATGGTCCCCGAGACGTAGGAGGAGTCCCCCACCGACACATCCGTGATCCGGTCCCCGAAAGTCGCAGAGAGCTGGTCGATCATCTCCGCCGAGATGCGGTCGTCCGGATCTTTGATCACGTCCGCCACAGGAGGTCCCGCGGCCTCGCTCTCCGGGGTCCCGGGGTCGGGGCGGGCCTGGACCTGGACGGTGTAGTCGCTGGCGCCGGCCTGTTCCAGGCTCGCGGCGGTCTGGGACTTGAGGGACTGCCCCAGGGTGAGGATGGTGATCACGGAGGCGATGCCGATGATCACCCCCAGCAGGGTCAGCAGGGAGCGCATCGTGTTCGCGCGCAGGCTGGTCAGGGCCAGGCCGACGGATTCTCTCAGGCTCACGGTGCACTCCCGTCGATGACCCCGTCGACCATGGTGACCACGCGGGTGGTCTCGGCGGCCAGCTCCGGGTTGTGGGTGATGAAGACGATGGTCTTGCCGTGGTCCCGGTTGAGTTCGTGGAACAGGTCCATGACCATGCGCCCGGTGGCGGAGTCGAGGGCGCCGGTCGGTTCATCGGCCAGCAGCAGGTCCGGGTCGTTGGCCAGGGCGCGGGCGATGGCGACGCGCTGTTTCTGTCCGCCGGAGAGCTCGTTGGGCAGATGGTCCATGCGGTCGGCCATGCCGACCATCTCCAGCAGGTCCCGGGCCCGGGTGTGGCGTTCCCGGGCGGGCACCCCGGCGTACATCATGGGCATGGCGACGTTGCGGACGGCGTCGATACGCCCGATGAGGTTGAAGTTCTGGAAGATGAAGCCGATGTTGCGGCTGCGGTGGCGGGCCAGTTCGTCGTCGCCGACCGACAGGACGTCGGTGCCGTTGAAGGTGTACGTGCCCGCCGTGGGCCGGTCGAGCAGTCCGATGATGTTCATGAGCGTCGATTTGCCGGAGCCGGAGGTGCCCACCACGGACACGAACTCCCCCGCGTCGGTGTGGAAGTCGCAGCCGTGCAGCACCGTCAGCTCGGCGGGGGTTCCGGTGTTGTACCGCTTGACGACGCCGCGCATCTCAATCACGTGCGTCATCGACCGCCACGTCCTGTCCCTCGAACTCCTGGAACTCCGACGGCTGGGTGATCACCCGGTCGCCGTCCGCGAGCTCACCGTCGACGACGGCGACGTCGATGTCGTTGGCAGCGCCGAGGCGCACCTGGCGTCGCTGCACCTGATGCTCCCCGTCCTGCTCGGCGAGGACGAGGGCGTAAGAGACCCCGTTGTCCCCGAGGACCGCGTCACGGGTCACGGCCAGCACCCCGGTCTCCCGGTCGGTGATGATCCGGGCCTTGGCCGTACCACCGATCCGCAGGCCGTCGACGGGCCCGGTGATCTCGATCTCCACCGGGAACGTCGCCCTCCGGCTGCCGGGGTCCTTCGGCTGCTCCTCGCCGGCCGCCGGTCCCGGTGAGGCCACCGGGGAGACGAACCGCACGGTTCCCCGGTACTCACGATCCCCGGTGGTCGGGGTGGTGACGGTGACGGTGTCACCCACCGTGATCTGCGGGACGTCGATCTCCTTGACCTCGGTGCGGACGAGCAGCGCTCCCTCGTCCGCGACCGTGAGCAGCGTTCCTGCCGCCGGTTTTCCCTCCTCCGCCGCGACCGACGTGACGATCCCGCTCATCGGGGTCCTCACATCACGGGCGGCGATGTCGACCTGCAGCTGGCTGCTGCCCTGGGCAGAGGCCGACTGCGCCGCCTGGGCACTGCGGTAGGCCTGGTCGACGGCGCTGGCGTGGGTGGCCAGCTGCTGATTCGCCGCCAGCCGCGCCGCTTCGAGGGCGATGGCCGCCTCCTTCCGCGCCTCGAATGCCTGCCCACGGCACGCTGCTGGGCGGCCAGGTCCTGGTCCACCTTCTCCAGCGTCGCCTCATAGGACTGCTGACTCTGGGTGAGGGTCTGAGCGGCGCCGTGCAGGCGGTTGACGGAATCGGCCGTGCCGATCACCGCCCCTGCCGCCCCGGCGCCGTTCTCCGCCGCCGGCCCGGGCTGTCCAGCCTCCGGTTCGGATCCGGCGAGGGTGTCCACGGCGGTCACTCCGCTGCGCAGGGCCTCGAGGGCGGCGGAGACGACCTGGGTGCGGGAATTCTCCACGGCGGTACCCTGCTCCCTGATCTGCGCCTCGGATCCGGTGGCGCGTTCCCGGGTCTTCGCCTCAAAGGTCGCCTGCGCCTCGGTGTACTGCCCGTCGGCCGTCCGGAGGGCGGCTTCAGCGCTGATCACCTGCTGGTTGAGCCCCTGGTCGAGACCGTCCTTGTACTGCTGGTACTGCTGCTGTGCCTGCTCCAGCTGGGACACCGCACTGGCGTCCCCGGTCGCCTGCTGGGCGCGCTAGGTGTCCAGCTCACGCTCCTGAGCCGAGACGTCGATGGTGGCCAGGATCTGCTCCGCGTTGACATGGTCCCCCACCTTGACGTTCAGCCTGTCCACCGGTCCGCTGAGATGGGTAGAGAGGGTGACACTGCGTTGCGGGGCGACGGTACCGCTGACCATGACGCGGCTGACCACGTCGTCCCGGTTGACCACCCGGTAGTCGTCGGCGGATACCGTCGTCGCCGGCCCCGCCGGGGTGAGGAGGTATCCGGCGGCGACGAGCGCGGCCACGCCTCCGATCGCAGCCGGGATGAGGATCCTTCGCCTGCGGAATACGGGGGTCGCTGTCGCCTGTCTGTCGTCCATACGGCTGAAGCTACATAAGATTTCTCAGGCTAAGCCCCCAACTAACTGAACGAATACTGAGACGCTGCGGAATCAGATGACCCCTCACCCACCGGGTGAGGGGTACCGGGAGACGACGGTCGCTACATGAACAGCCCCGCCGCCTTCACCGCGGTCTGGAACAGACCGAAGGCGAGGCTCGCTCCGATGAACAGGGCGAGAATCATGGACACCGTGGCATGGACGCCGCCGGAGTTGCCGCCGGTCTTCCCGGCCTCCTTGGCCTCCGCCTCCGCGTCGAGGACGGCCTGCCGGTCCGCCTCGATCTTCGCCTCGACGATCGCTGGGTCCACGAAGTTCTTCTCGGCCACCGGGCGGATGAGGAAGTTGGCGATGAAACCGACGGCCAGCACACCCGCCATGATGTAGAGGCTGAGCTGGTAGAGATCCTGCCCCTCGAGACCACGGGAGGCCTGTGACTCGACGACCATGTTGACGATGAGCGGACCAGCGATACCGGCCGCCGACCAAGCGGTGAGCAGCCGACCATGGATCGCACCGACCTGGTAGACACCGAACATGTCACGCAGGTACGCCGGGATGGTGGCGAAGCCGCCACCGTAGAACGACAGGATGACCAGCGCCGCGAGAACGAAGACGACCATCGACGAGGCACCGAGGGTGGCGATCGTCAGATACATGAGCAGGCCCACACCCAGGTAGATCATGTAGATGTTCTTGCGGCCGATCCAGTCGGACACCGTCGACCAGACGAAGCGGCCACCCATGTTGGTCAGCGACAGCAGACCGACGAAGCCGGCCGCCGCACCCGCCGCGATGTGCGGGAAGTAGTCGCTGATCATCGGGGCGGCATTCTCCAGGATGCCGATACCGGCGGTGACGTTGGTGAACAGGACCACCCACAGCAGCCAGAACTGCGGCGTCCGGATCGCCCGGTCGGCGGAGACGCTGCCCTTGGTCTGCATGAGCTTGTCCACGGCCTTCGTGTGGTCGTACCCTTCGGCCGCCAGTCCGGGTGCGGCAACCGGATGGCGTAGGCACCGAGGGCGATGACGACCAGGTAGAGAATGGCGAGGGTGAGGAACGTCTGCGGCAGACCGTTGGCCAGCTCGGACGTCTCGGAACCCCCGCCGAAGAAGGCCATGAGCGAGTTGGAGGCGGGGCTGGCGATGAGCGCACCGCCACCGAAGCCCATGATGGCGAGGCCCGTGGCCAGGCCCGGGCGGTCCGGGAACCACTTCATCAGTGTGGACACGGGCGAGATGTAGCCGATGCCCAGTCCGATACCGCCGATGAGGCCGTAGCCGACATAGACCAGCCACAGCTGGCCGGTGTAGATGCCCAGGGTGGCCACGAAGAAACCCACCACCCAGAAGGCGCCGGAGGTGGCCATGGAGACTCGGGGACCCACCCGCTCCACCCAGGTGCCGGCGATGGCGGAGGACAGGCCGAGCATGCCGATGGCGAGCGAGAAGATCCAGCCGACGGCGACCTCTCGGACGTCGAAATGATCCATGAGGGGGAGCTTGAACACACTGAAGGCGTAGACCTGTCCGATGGACAGGTGGATCGCCAGCGCTGCCGGTGGGATCAGCCACCGGTTGAATTCCTTGGGAGCGATGATGGCGCTCCGAGACATGAAGGACATGGACATCCTAGGGGTTGAGGGGACGGGGGATGTGGTTCACGTCATATTACTAGGACATTGTCAGGTTCACATGAGGTTCGGGAATCACCGCGGCCCCGCACACAACCTCGGGGGTTGTGGCGGGGCCGGGGACGCTGGGCGTCGTTAAGAGAGCTCCTACTTGGCCTTCTCCACGATCTCCAGGAGTCGGTAGTGCTTGTCCTTGGACAGCGGACGGGTCTCCTCGATGCGGACGCGGTCGCCGACGCCGGCTTCCCCGTTCTCATCGTGGGCCTTGACCTTGGAGTTGGAGCGGATGGTCTTGCCGTAGAGAGCGTGCTGCTTACGGTCCTCCAGCTCGACCACGATGGTCTTCTGCATCTTGTCAGAAACCACGTAGCCGGTGCGGACCTTGCGGGCGCCCTTCTCCTTCTTGTCGTTCACAGTTGCCTCACTCATGATTAAGCCTCAGCTCCCGGGACGACGGACAGGCCCAGCTCACGCTCGCGGATAACGGTGTAGATGCGGGCGATGTCGCGCTTGACCGTGCGAAGGCGGCGGTTGTTGGTCAGCTGACCGGTGGCGAGCTGGAAGCGCAGGTTGAACAGCTCTTCCTTGGCCTCGGTCAGGCGAGTCTCGAGCTCAGCGGCGTCGAGCTCGCGGTACTCGAAAGCAGGGGTACCGGTTGCCATTAGAACTGGTCCTCCTTCTTGATGATGCGGACCTTGCAGGGCAGCTTCTGGCCGGCGCGGCGCAGAGCCTCGAGGGCGGTGGCCTCGTCGGGGTAGCTCATCTCGAAGAGAACGCGACCCGGCTTGACGTTGGCGACCCACTTCTCGACCGGGCCCTTACCGGAACCCATACGCACGCCGAGCGGCTTCTGGGTCAGCGGACGATCCGGGAAGATGTTGATCCACACCTTGCCACCACGCTTGACGTGGCGGTTGATGGCGATACGTGCGGACTCGATCTGACGGTTGGTGATGTAGGCCGGCTCGAGAGCCTGGATGCCGTAGT
The DNA here is from genome assembly GCF_030252185.1 of Corynebacterium suedekumii. Classification (NCBI taxonomy): domain Bacteria; kingdom Bacillati; phylum Actinomycetota; class Actinomycetes; order Mycobacteriales; family Corynebacteriaceae; genus Corynebacterium; species Corynebacterium suedekumii. The sequence goes on along the minus strand of NZ_CP126970.1, from coordinate 1,182,561 downwards.
CACCGAAGGTGATGCGGTTGCCGCCCTTGGACACGCCCGAGCGGTGCGGACGGTGCTGGCGACGGTACTTCACGCGCTTGGGGATAAGCATTCTTAGCCCTCCTGCTTCTGCTCGGCGCGCTGGCGACGGGCACCGCCACGGCGCGGACGACCGCCACGCTCGTTGCGGTCACCGCGGCCACGGCGCTCGGCCGGGGCGTTGATCTCGGACTCGCGACGACCGCCGACGACGTCACCCTTGTAGATCCACACCTTGACGCCGATGCGTCCGAAGGTGGTGTGGGCCTCGTGGGTGCCGTAGTCGATCTCGGCGCGCAGGGTGTGCAGCGGAACGCGACCCTCGTGGTAGCGCTCGGTGCGGGACATCTCGGCACCGCCGAGACGACCGGAGCACACGACCTTGATGCCCTTGACCTGCGGCTGGCGCATGGCGGACTGGATGGCCTTACGCATGGCGCGACGGAACGCGACACGGTTGACCAGCTGCTCGGCGATGGACTGAGCCACCAGAGCTGCGTTGGCGTCGATGTTCTTGACCTCGAGGATGTTGAGGGCGACCATCTTGCCGGTGAGCTTCTCCAGCTCGCGGCGGATGCGGTCGGCCTCAGCACCGCGGCGACCGATCACGATGCCCGGGCGGGCGGTGTGAATGTCGACGCGGACGCGGTCACGGGTGCGCTCGATGACGACGTCGGCGATGCCGGCGCGATCCAGGCCCTTGGACAGGAACTCACGGATCTTGATGTCCTCGGCGAGGTAATCGGCGTACTGCTTCTCGGCGTACCAGTGGGACTTCCAGTCGGAAGTGATGCCCAGCCGGAGGCCGTGAGGATGAATCTTCTGGCCCACTACTTGGCCCCTTCCTTCTGGCTCTCAACCACAACGGTGATGTGGCTGGAACGCTTACGGATCTGGAAAGCACGGCCCTGTGCGCGCGGCTGGAAACGACGCATGGTCGGACCCTCGTTGGCGAAAGCCTCGGAGATGACCAGGGTGCGCGGATCCAGGCCGAAGTTGTTCTCTGCGTTGGCGGCCGCGGATGCGACGACCTTGGCCACCGGCTTCGCGGCGTCCTGCGGAGCGTACTTCAGGATGGCGAGGGCCTCGGCGACGGACTTGCCGCGGACCAGGTCAAGGACGCGGCGAGCCTTCATCGGGGAGGTGCGGACGTACTTGGCCGTCGCGCGTGCGGAGGTGATGGTGTCACTCATCGCTATCGACGTCCCTTCTTGTCGTCCTTGACGTGACCCTTGAAGGTCTTGGTGGGTGCGAACTCACCGAGCTTGTGGCCGACCATGGAGTCGTCCACGAACACCGGCACGTGCTTGCGGCCGTCGTGGACGGCGAAGGTGTGACCGATGAAGTCTGGGAGAATGGTGGAACGGCGGGACCAGGTCTTGATGACCTGCTTGGTGCCCTTGTCGTTCTGAGCGTCCACCTTGTTGAGGAGGTGCTCGTCGACGAACGGGCCCTTCTTCAGGCTGCGTGGCATATCGTTTACCTCCTCTTAGCGCTTCTTGTTGGACCGGCGGCGACGCACGATCATGTTGTTCGAGTAACGGTTCGGGTTGCGGGTGCGGCCTTCCTTCTGGCCCCACGGCGACACCGGGTGGCGACCACCCGAGGTCTTGCCCTCGCCGCCACCGTGCGGGTGGTCGACCGGGTTCATGACGACACCACGGACGGAAGGGCGAACGCCCTTCCAGCGCATACGGCCGGCCTTGCCCCAACGGATGTTGATCTGGTCGGCGTTGCCGACCTCACCGACGGTCGCGCGGCAACGGATGTCCACGCGGCGGATCTCGGTGGAGGGCATACGCAGGACCGCGTAGGTGCCTTCCTTACCGAGCAGCTGGATGGACGAACCGGCGGAACGGGCGAGCTTGGCGCCGGCGCCCGGCTTCAGCTCCACGTTATGGATGGTGGTACCGGTCGGGATGTTGCGCAGCGGCAGGTTGTTGCCCACCTTGATGTCGGCGTTGGCGCCGGACTCGACGATGGTGCCCTGCTTCAGGCCCTTCGGGGCGAGGATGTAACGCTTCTCGCCGTCGTAGTAGTGGAGCAGCGCGATGTTGGCGGTCCGGTTCGGGTCGTACTCGATGTGAGCGACCTTGGCCAGGATGCCGTCCTTGTCGTTGCGACGGAAGTCGATGACGCGGTAGCGACGCTTGTGTCCGCCACCCTTGTGACGGGTGGTGATGTGACCGTGGGTGTTACGGCCACCGGTCTTGTGGATCGGGCGCAGCAGAGACTTCTCCGGGGTCGAACGAGTGATCTCGTCGAACATGGAGACGGAGCTCTGGCGGCGACCCGGGGTTGTCGGCTTGTACTTACGAATAGCCATAATGTGTCCTTTTCTCTCGACGCCTTAGGCGGCGGAGCCGCCGAAGATGTCGATGGAGTCGCTGCCCTCACGGAGGGTCACGTAGGCGCGCTTGGTCGACTTGCGCTGACCGTAACCGGTGCGGGTGCGCTTGCGCTTGCCCTCACGGTTGGCGGTGTTGACGGAAGCGACCTTGACGCCGAAGATCTCCTCGACGGCGATCTTGATCTGGGTCTTGTTGGAAGCCGGGTCGACGAGGAACGTGTACACGTTCTGCTCCATCAGGCCGTAGGACTTCTCGGAGACCACCGGGGCGATGATGATGTCGCGCGGGTTTGCGATCTTGGCCATTAGTTCTCCTCCTGGTCCGCAACCTTGTTGCGGTTGATGAAGGCATGCAGGGCCTCAACGGAGAACACGACATCGTCGGCGTGAAGCACGTCGTAGGTGTTCAGCTGACCGGCGTCCAGGATGTGGACACCCGGCAGGTTGTTGGCGCTGCGACGGGCGTTGAGGTCCTCGCGGCCGACGACGAACAGGATGTTGCGTCGGTCGGTGAGACGCTCGAAGAAGGCGCGGGCCGACTTGGTCGACGGGGTCTGACCCGGAACCAGCTCGGTGATCACGTGGATGCGATCAGCCTGGGCACGGTTGGTCAGGGCACCGCAGAGAGCGGCGGCCTTCATCTTCTTGGGGGTGCGCTGGGAGTAGTCGCGCGGCTTCGGGCCGTGCGAGATACCACCACCGGTGAAGTGCGGAGCACGGATCGAGCCCTGGCGGGCGCGGCCGGTGCCCTTCTGGCGGAACGGCTTGCGGCCGCCGCCACGCACCTCGGCGCGGGTCTTGGTGGAGTGGGTGCCCTGGCGGGCGCCGGCGAGCTGTGCGTTGACCACCTGGTGCATCAGAGCGATGGACACCTCGCGGTCAAAGATCTCGGCCGGGAGCTCCACCTGGCCGTCGGTCTTGCCCTCGGCGGTGTGGACGTCGAGCTTCAGATTGGTCATGCGTGTGCACCGCCCTTCACTGCGGTCTTAACGGTGACGATGCCGCCGCGCGCACCCGGGATCGCACCCTTGATGAGCAGCAGGTTGGCATCAGCGTCAATCTTCTGAACCTTGAGGTTCTGGGTGGTGACGCGGTCATTACCCATGCGGCCAGCCATACGCTTGCCCTTGAAGATGCGGCCCGGGGTCGCGGCGGCGCCGATGCCACCCACGCGACGGTGGGCGGCCTGGTTACCGTGAGCGGCACCCTGGCCGGCGAAGCCGTGGCGCTTCATGCCGCCGGCGAAGCCCTTGCCCTTGGAGGTACCGGTGACGTCGACGTAGGTGATGCCCTCGAAGATGTCCACGGTGAAGTCCTGACCGACCTCGTAGCCGGAGACATCGTCCATGCGAATCTCAGCCACGTGGCGGCGGGGGGTAACGCCGGCCTTCTTGAAGTGACCTGCGGCAGGCTTGTTGGCCTTACGCGGGTCGATGTCGCCGAAGGCGATCTGGATGGCGGTGTAGCCATCGGTGTCCTTGGTGCGAATCTGGGTGACCACGCACGGCCCGGCCTCGACGACGGTCACCGGGATAACACGGTTGTCCTCGTCGAAGACCTGGGTCATACCGAGCTTGGTGCCCAGGATTCCCTTGATCTCGTTTTCACTCATTATTTATTCTCCGGTGCCAAGTATTTCGTCGATCACTGAATGTTCACGTCGACGCTGGCCGGAAGATCGATGCGCATGAGGGCATCAACCGTCTTCGGCGTCGGGTCGAGGATGTCGATCAGGCGCTTGTGAGTGCGCATCTCGAAGTGCTCGCGAGAATCCTTGTACTTGTGGGGAGAACGAATAACGGCGTACACGTTCTTCTCGGTGGGCAACGGCACCGGGCCGACGACGCGGGCACCCGTACGGGTGACGGTCTCGACGATCTTCTTCGCGGATGCGTCGATCGCCTCGTGGTCGTAGGCCTTAAGCCGAATGCGGATCTTCTGTCCGGCCACGCTTATCCTCTTCCTCGCTAGTCCCACATCACATTTTAGGAGCGGTGGGAATTCGCTTCTCGATTTCTCTATAACGTTGTCCGGGCTCGGGGCCAGGGCGCAACGCCAGTTCCTGATTGCCATGACTGGCCGGGAGGGTTCCAGGGCGTGGGCAAACCACAGCTTTCTGGAAGTGCTCCTGACGGGGTACAAGACCCGTGCATCAAGATCGGAAGGGATCAGTTATCTCGCGATAAGCGTGGACCCTTGCGTACTGCCGCTGTTTATTTGCCATGCCCCTTCTCCGGTCCCCGGGCTCGGGTGTGTCGACCTGAAAGCGGTGACCTTGACCCGATTGCGGAGCCTTCCCAGCCAGTCGGTCAGGACTGTCTGACGAAGGTGTCATGTTCGCCTCACCAGCAGCGATGGGTTTCCGACCTGCGCCGGAAGCACCGCTGTGTTAAAGCAACCCATGTATTAAAGCACGTCAGCCCCGCGAAACACAATCCGCCTACTATAGGGATCACGAAGCACACGTCACTGTTGGAGGAGTCACATCATGTCGGATCAGCACCAGGACATTTCCACCCCCGAGGCCGACCACCCGTCGGAGCAGCGGACCGCCACGACGACGACCACCTCGCGGGGTGTCACCCGCATCGAGGACGTCGTCGTGGGCAAGATCGCCGGCCTCGCCGCCCGGGAGGTCTCCGGCGTCCACGCCCTCGGCGGCGGCGCGTCCCGCATGGTCGGCGCCATCCGGGAGTCCTTCGCCGGGTCCGCCTCGAACGTCATGCAGGGGGTGACGGTGGAGGTCGGTGAGCGGCAGGCCGCGGTCGACGTGTCCATCGTCGCCGAGTACGGGGTGGCCATCCATGAGCTCGCGGAGGCTATCCGCCGCAACATCATCACCGCCATCGAGCGGATGACCGGCCTCGAGGTCACCGAGGTCAACGTCACCGTCCATGACGTCCACCTCGATTTCGGCGGCGACGACGAGGACACCGCCCCGGCCGCCCCGCTCGAGCACACGCCGCGCGTGCAGTAGTCATGTCCGACCCGATCCCCCGCGACGTCGCCGACACCCTGGCGGCGGACCTGTGCCGCCTGCCCGGGGTCGCCGACCTGCATCCGGGCCAGTTCGGCGAGGTCGCCCTGCTCTATCCCCGGCACCGCGTCGCAGGTCTCCGGCTGGTCGGCGACCGGGTGGAGGTCCACCTCGTCGTGGACCTGTCCGCTCGACGTCCGCTCACCGAGCTTGCCGACGCCGCCCGGGACCTCACCACTGCATCCCTCACCGCCACCGCCGCGGCGGGGCTGCCCGTTGACGTCCATCTCGCCGACGCCACCTCCGCAAGGGAGTCAGCATGAAGCACACCCGCACCGGCATCCTCCTCGGCCTGGCCCTGGCCTTCGCCGTTATCCTCGGCGGCTGGACCGGCCTCGTCTACGCCCTGGTGTTCAGCATCGTCGGCGGCGTCATCGGGGCGCATCTCGACGGCCGGGTCGACCTGGGTCGGGGAGGTCGCGGCTAGATGAGGATCTCCGACCGCGCCGTCGCGCGCATCGTCGCCGCCGCGGCCGCCTCCGTCCCCGGCACCACCGAGCTGGGCCGCAGCCTGGAACGCATCGCGGGCCGCACCTACCCGCGTTTCGACGTCCTCGTGGACGACACCGCACGCACCTGCAGCGTCGAGGCCTACATCGCCGTCACGTGGCCCTCCCCCGTCACCGACGTCGCCGAGGCCGTCCGCGCGACGATCAGCACGTGGGTCCGGGAGTACACCGGACTGACGGTCACCACCGTCAACGTGGTCACCGGCCCGGTGGTCGCCGCGCCCCGCGTCACCACCGTCGCCCCCACCCGCCCGACCCTGCGACCGGTCACCGTCGCTCCGCTGCGCGTCACCCACCCGGTCGCCCCTCCGGGTGAGCCCCTGCGCCCCGTCACCGTGGCGCCGCCGGTGGCGTTGCGGCCGGTGACGGTCACCCCGACGAGGAGGTCCCGTGTCCGCTGAACCCCGGGCCACCCCCGTCGCCCGCTACGTCGCCGTCCTCATCGGGGCCGCCCTCCTCTCTCTGGCCGTGGTGTGCGGCCGCGAGCTGTGGCTGCGTAACGCCGAGGCCTCCGACTGGGAGAGTTGGGTGCATCCCGTCGTCATGACGGTGGGCGACGCCACCTTCCAACCGTGGATGCTGCCGGCGGCCGTCGTGGCCGTCCTCGTCGCCCTGGTCCTGGTGTGGATCTCCGTGCGCCCCCGGACGCGCACCCATAGACGGGTCGCCTCCTCCGCTGGCGTGTGGATGCGCCCGGTCGACATCGCCCGGATGCTCACCGCCACCGCCCGCACGGTGCCCGGGGTCTCCTCCGCCCACAGCCAGGTGACGGGCGCGTCGGCGACGGTCACCGTCGCCACACATTCCGGCCGCGATGACGTGGCCGAGTCCGTCCCGGCGTCCCTCGCCCCGCTCATCGACGAGCTCGGGCTCGACCTCACCCTGCGGGTGAACACCGGGGAGGTGTCCCGGTGAAGAAGCGCACCGCCACCCTCGACCGCGTCATGGTGTTCCTCCTCGGTCTCCTGCTCCTGCTCGGCGGGATCTGGACCATCGGCCTCTACCTCGACGTCCCCGCCGCCCAGCGCCTGGCCGACTTCATCGACTTCCCCGCCTGGCGGACAGCACAGCAGGAGCGCTGGTTCGACGCGCTGCTCGCCGGGATCCTCGCGGTGTCGGCGCTCATCGGAGTGTGGCTCATCTCGGTCAATCTGCGCCGCTACCGGATCGGCCGGATGTCCTCCCCCGCGTCGGGTCCTGACGGCTACATCGACATCAACCTGGCGATGCTCGCCGAGGGGGTCGCCGCGGAGATCGGCCGACACCCGCGGGTGGACACCGTCCAGCACCAGGTGCGCGAGATGTGGGGGCGCCCGACGATGACGTGGACGGTCCGGGCCCGGCCGGGGGTCGATGTCCCCGCGTTACGCCCCGTCCTCGAGGACGCCGAACGGGACGTCCGGGCCGCCGTGCCCGGCATCGACGTGGACACCGTCTACCGCATCCACCTCTACCCCGTCGAGGCCTGATCCTCCACGACGAGGATCGACTCGACCACCCCGAGCTCCCTGATTCCGGCGCCGGCCGGGCGGCGGATGCGCAACACCGCACCGGGCCGGCACTCCACCAGGGCATCCCACGTCGCGTCCTCGGTCGACAGTTCCCGGCGCCCCGCCACCACGACGTGGAGGCGGTGGCCGACGAGGACCAGCGCGTCGTCGGCCAGCCGCACGAGGTACATCCGGTCCCCCAGTCCCGCCCGCCCTAACCCGCTGAGGTCGTCGACGTACTCGACGGGGTCCCCGTCGATCAGGGTGATGGAGCTGATGACGCCGAGGCGGTGGTCGATGCCGTCGGCGTCGGCGATGACCAGCGGCGCCCCCACCGCGGCCGGCCGGAGCCGCGAGTACTCCCACGCCACCGGCTGGAGGCCGGTGCTGCGGACGATGACCCGCCACGGGTCGACGGTGACGCGGTGGGCGGGGGATTCGGTGAGGAGGAGGAAACGGGCGGTGACGCGGTCATCGATACGCGGGAGTGTCCCGGGGCGGGTCCGTTCCATCGCCGCCAGCGCGGCCAGCAGGTCCTCGTCGGTCGAGCCCCACCCGATGCCGCGGTTGGCCAGCACGCCGAACAGGGTGGGCAGCGACAGGTCGGGCTGGCCCTCCCACGCGCGGCGCACCGCCTCGAGGACACCGGGGATGCGGGTGGGATCGATCACGGTACCGGTACCGGCTCCGCCGGGTCGTTGCCCAGGGCGACGATCCGGTTGTCGGCGTCGACGTGGACGATCTGCGGCCGGTACACCCGGGCCTCCTCGAGGGTGGCCTGCAGGTAGGAGATGAGGATGACCACGTCTCCCGGGTGGATGAGGTGGGCGGCGGCGCCGTTGATGCAGATCTGGCGGGACCCGCGGTCGCCGGTGATGACGTAGGTCTCCAGGCGGGCGCCGTTGGTGACGTCGACGACGGCGACCTTCTCGCCCTCGATGAGGCCGGCGGCGTCGAGAAGGTCGGCGTCGACCGTGATGGAGCCGACATAGTGGAGGTCAGCCTGCGTGACGGTGGCGCGGTGGATCTTGGCGCCGAGAATGGTGCGGAGCATTGCCATAAGATACCAAACACACGACAAAGGCCCGGAGGACAATTCCTCCGGGCCTTCTCGGCAGATCAGCAGGTGATTACTTGATGATCTTGGTGACGCGGCCAGCGCCGACGGTGCGGGAGCCCTCGCGGATAGCGAAGCGCAGGCCCTCGTCCATGGCGACCGGCTGGATCAGGGTGACGGACATGTCGACGTTGTCGCCCGGCATGACCATCTCGGTGCCCTCCGGCAGCTTCACGACACCGGTGACGTCGGTGGTGCGGAAGTAGAACTGCGGACGGTAGTTGTCGAAGAACGGGGTGTGGCGGCCGCCCTCATCCTTGGACAGGACGTAGACGGAACCCTCGAACTCGGTGTGCGGGGTGTAGGCGCCCGGCTTGATGATGACCTGGCCGCGCTCGACGTCCTCGCGCTTGATGCCGCGGAGCAGCAGACCACAGTTGTCGCCGGCCTCGGTGTAGTCGAGGAGCTTACGGAACATCTCGATACCGGTGACGGTGGTGGTGGTGGACTTGTCCTTGATGCCGATGATCTCGACATCCTCGTTGGCGTTGAGGGAGCCACGCTCGACACGGCCGGTGACGACGGTGCCACGACCGGTGATGGTGAAGATGTCCTCGATCGGCATCAGGAACGGCTTGTCGGTCTCGCGCTCCGGATCCGGGATGGAGTCATCGCAGGCCTGCATGAGCTCGAGGATCTGCTTGGTCCACTTCTCGTCACCCTCGAGAGCCTTGAGAGCGGAGATGTGGACGATCGGGGCGTCCTCGTCGTAGTCCTGCTCGGCCAGCAGCTCGCGGACCTCCATCTCGACGAGCTCGATGATCTCTTCGTCGTCGACCATGTCGCACTTGTTCAGGGCGACGAGGATGTAGGGGACGCCGACCTGGCGGGCCAGGAGGACGTGCTCACGGGTCTGCGGCATCGGGCCGTCGGTGGCGGCGACCACGAGGATGGCACCGTCCATCTGAGCGGCGCCGGTGATCATGTTCTTGATGTAGTCGGCGTGGCCCGGAGCGTCGACGTGCGCGTAGTGGCGCTTCTCGGTCTGGTACTCAACGTGGGAGATGTTGATCGTGATGCCACGCTCCTTCTCCTCCGGCGCCTTGTCGATGGCGTCGAAGGCGAAGGCCTCGTTGAGCTCCGGGTACGCGTCAGCCAGAACCTTGGTGATGGCGGCGGTGGTGGTGGTCTTGCCGTGGTCAACGTGACCGATGGTGCCGATGTTGACGTGGGGCTTCGTACGCTCAAACTTCGCCTTTGCCACTGTGTGTCCTCCTGGACTTCATGGTGGCTACGACCTTCGCAGCCACGTTGGTTGACAGTCACCATTCGGCGCGACACTCATTCGGTGCCGGACGCAATGGTGATTTAACAATGTGCCAGTTACACGATCCTAGGTTTCTGCCGTCACTTTTTCAAACCGTGACCGGCTGATCCGTGGATCATACGGAGAGGGTAACGGCCGGCTCAACGTCCACCCGCATCGGGTGGGCATTCAGCACGACCGCTACCCCGCCGTTGGCGGGGACCGTGACCGCTTCTCGACGCCGGCACGGGGCGTCGTCAGCTGTCAGGTCACGGTCCCCGACGAGGGGCTAGTTGCCCGTGCGCTCGGAGATGATGGACTCAGACACGGAGGAGGGGACCTCGGCGTAGGAGTCGAAGATCATCGTGTAGTTCGCACGGCCCTGGGTCTTGGAACGCAGGTCGCCGACGTAGCCGAACATCTCGGACAGCGGGACCTTGGCCTTGACGACCTTGGCGCCGGAACGGTCATCCATGGCGTTGACCTGGCCACGACGGGAGTTGATGTCGCCGATGACCTCACCCATGTACTCCTCGGGCGTGGTGACCTCGACGGCCATCATCGGCTCGAGCAGGACCGGCTTCGCCTTGGCGACAGCCTCCTTCAGCGCCTGGGAACCGGCGACCTTGAAGGCCATTTCCGAGGAGTCGACCTCGTGGTACTGACCGTCAAGCAGGGTGGCCTTGATGTTGACCAGCGGGAAGCCCGCCAGGTAGCCGTACTGCATGGCGTCCTGGATGCCGGCGTCGACGGACGGGATGTACTCGCGCGGGACGCGGCCACCGGTGACGGCGTTGTCGAACTTGTACAGTGCCGACTCGCCCTCCTCCAGCTCATCCTCGGCCGGAGCGTAGGGCTCCAGGGAGATGATGACCTTCGCGAACTGGCCGGAACCACCGGTCTGCTTCTTGTGGGTGTACTCGAGCTTCTCCACGGGCTTGCGGATGGTCTCGCGGTACGCGACCTGCGGGGCACCGACGTTGGCCTCGACCTTGTACTCGCGCTTCATGCGGTCGACGAGGACGTCGAGGTGGAGCTCACCCATGCCGCCGATGACGGTCTGGCCGGACTCCTCGTCGAGCTCGACGGTGAAGGTCGGGTCCTCCTCGGAGAGCTTCTGGATGGCGACACCCAGCTTCTCCTGGTCGGACTTGGTCTTCGGCTCGATGGAGACCTTGATCACCGGGTCCGGGAAGTCCATGGACTCGAGGATGATCGGTGCGTCGGTGGCGCAGAGGGTGTCACCGGTGGTGGTGTCCTTCAGGCCGATGAACGCGTAGATGTTGCCGGCGAGGGCCTCCTCGACCGGGTTCTCCTTGTTGGCGTGCATCTGGAACAGCTTGCCGATGCGCTCCTTCTTGCCCTTGGTCGTGTTGGTGACGGAGTCACCCGGCTCAACGCGGCCGGAGTACACGCGGACGAAGGTCAGCTTGCCGAAGAACGGGTGCGCGGCGATCTTGAAGGCCAGCGCGGAGAACGGCTCGGAGATGGAGGGCTTACGGGTGATGACCTCGTTCTCGTCGCCCACGGCATGGCCCTCGACCTCGCCGACGTCCAGCGGGTTCGGCAGGTACGCGACAGCGGCGTCGAGCAGCGGCTGGACACCCTTGTTGCGGTAGGCGGTGCCACAGAAGACCGGGTAGATCTCGGAGGCGACGACCATCTTGCGGATCGCGCCCTGGATCTCCTCCTTCGTCAGCTCCTCGCCGCCGAAGTACTTCTCCATGAGCTCTTCGTCGGACTCGGCGACGGTCTCGAGCAGCTTCTCGCGGTACTCCTCGGCCTTCTCCTGCAGGTCGGCCGGGATCTCCTCGACGGTGGCGTCGGTACCGATCTCGGTCTTGCCGCGCCAGGTCAGGGCCTTCATGTCGATGAGGTCCACGACGCCGTCGAAGTCATCCTCAGCGCCGATCGGCAGCTGCATGACCAGCGGCTTGGCGCCGAGACGGTCGACGATGGTGCCGACGGTGTAGTAGAAGTCAGCGCCGAGCTTGTCCATCTTGTTGACGAAGCAGATACGCGGAACGTCGTACTTGGTGGCCTGACGCCACACCTGCTCCGACTGCGGCTCCACGCCCTCCTTGCCGTCGAAGACGGCGATGGCGCCGTCGAGGACACGCAGGGAACGCTCGACCTCGACGGTGAAGTCGACGTGACCCGGGGTGTCGATGATGTTGATCTGGTTGTTCTTCCAGAAACAGGTGACGGCGGCGGAGGTGATCGTGATGCCACGCTCCTTCTCCTGCTCCATCCAGTCAGTGGTGGATGCGCCGTCGTGGGTCTCGCCGACCTTACGGTTGATACCGGTGTAGAAGAGGATGCGCTCGGTCGTGGTGGTCTTACCGGCATCGATGTGGGCCATGATGCCGATGTTGCGGACCTTGTTCAGGTCCTTAAGCACTTCTTGTGCCACGTTCTTACCCCAACTTGTAGATCTCGACGCCCTTGGCCGGTGACCAATAAAACGCCGTCGGTGGATAGTTCTCGTTCAATAGTGCCATTGTTCGGCCGTACAGGCAGAGCCTACGGCAGACAACGACGTTCAGACACCGATGGCCCAGGCGACGATCGCCGCACCGCCACCGGATCCCGCAGTGGTGCGGGAGGGGCGGCGTCGATAAGCGATGGTCGCGTGGGCCATGAGTGAAATTCGTGCTACCAGCGGTAGTGAGCGAAGGCGCGGTTGGCCTCAGCCATCTTGTGGGTGTCCTCACGACGCTTCACGGAAGCACCGAGACCGTTGGACGCATCCAGGATCTCGTTGGCCAGACGCTCGACCATCGTGTTCTCACGACGCTGACGGGTGAAGGTGACCAGCCACCGCAGAGCCAGGGTGTTGGAACGGCCCGGACGGACCTCCACCGGCACCTGGTAGGTGGCGCCACCGACACGACGGGAACGGACCTCCAGGTCCGGGCGGATGTTGCCCAGAGCCTTCTCCAGGGTGCCGACCGGATCAGTACCGGTCTTCTCGCGGCAGGTCTCAAGAGCACCGTAGACGATGCGCTCGGCGGTGGACTTCTTGCCGTCCAGCAGAACCTTGTTCACGAGCTGGGTGACGACCTCGGAGCTGTATACCGGGTCCTTGACGACGGGGCGCTTCGGAGCTGCATTCTTACGCATCGGTTACTTCTCCTTCTTGGCGCCGTAGCGGGAACGGGCCTGCTTGCGGTCCTTGACACCCTGGGTGTCGAGGGTGCCGCGGACGATCTTGTAACGGACACCCGGAAGGTCCTTCACACGGCCGCCGCGCACGAGCACCATCGAGTGCTCCTGCAGGTTGTGGCCCTCGCCCGGAATGTAGGCGGAGACCTCGATACCGGTGGTCAGGCGCACACGGGCGACCTTACGCAGAGCGGAGTTCGGCTTCTTCGGAGTGGTGGTGTACACACGGGTGCACACGCCACGACGCTGAGGGGAACCCTTCAGAGCGGCAGTCGACACCTTCGACGCCTTGTCGTGGCGGCCCTTGCGGACCAGCTGCTGAATAGTAGGCATGAACCGTCTTTCGTTGTTGATCGGTATGTCCGGCCGGACATGACCGACCAGGAAAACTTGGGGGAGAATCTTCCTCGCCTGACCCTCAGACGAACGGTCCCGGACGACAAGTCCTGAAACGTGCGAAACCCAGTCAGCCGCTCTCGCTGGCCTACCGGGAGGAACCTCAGGCTCCCACAGTCAAGACGTGGGACTGCGGGAAACACTACCGGACGAAGTGGACAGAGCCCAAATCCCGCCCACACGACAATTGCGTTGTGATTTATATGAAGGTGGCGCGAAAACCCTCCCCAGAGTCCACACCGAACACATGAAGACGTCAGCCAGAGCCATCAGCGCACTCATCACGGCCTTCGTCGCCATCGCGCTCATCCTCTGGGGCACCCACTCCTTCAACACCCACCGCTACGCCATAGACACACCCGACCCTACCCACCGGGCAGGCATCATCCGCGAATACGGCGGCTCCCCCGTAGACGGCGACTACCTCCGCGGTATCCACTACTCCGCCCACGGCACACCCCACCCCGGCGCCGTCATCATCTTCGGCGGCCGCGACGGCGGAACCGACCCCCACCGCGCCCGCCACCTCCAGGACCAGGGCTACGACGTCCTCTCCCTCTACTACTTCGGCCAACCCGGCCTCTCCACCATCCCCCTCGACTTCTTCGACGAAGCCCTCACCTGGATGACCGACCACCAACTCGCCGACGGCCCCCTCACCGTCCTCGGCTCGTCCAAAGGCGCCGAACTCACCGCCAACCTCGCCGCCCGCTACCCCGAAATCGACCACATCGTCCTCTACTCCCCCAGCGAATACACCTACGCCGGCGCCCAGTACGACAACCGCGCACAATCCAGCAGCTACACCTGGCACGGCACACCCGTCCCCTTCGCCCCCTACACCACCTCCTGGGGCACCTACGCCCCCATGATGGTCCGCACCACCCTCGGGCTCCCCGTCTCCCACCGCGCCCGCTACGAAGAAGCCGCCAGCGCCGCCGCCTCCCGCGCCCTCAACATCGCCACTCCCCTGAACAGACAGGCCGCCACCGGCCCCACCGCCGCCTCCCGCATCGACCTCACCCACTTCGCCGGCGACGGCCTGCTCTTCGCCCGCGACATGGACGCCGCCTGGCCCTCCGACACCGCCGCCCACGCCCTCTCCCGTGACAACCCCCGCCTCGAGACCATCATCTTCGACAGTGCCGGACACCACTTCCACGAGAACATCAGCGAACTCGGCCTCGGCTGGAAAACCACCCTCGGAGGCACCGTCAACGGCAACCGCCTGGCCAAACAGGAATCCGACCTCATCCTCACCGACCGACTCGCCCGCTGGCACGACCGGTAACACTTGACCTGACGCCGCGACAAGCTCACACCATGGAGAAATGACCACAATGAGAGCCCTCCTCCGTCTGTTGTTATTCACCCTCGTCGTCCTGGTCATCCTCGCCCTCGCGGCGTGGGGAGTACGCACCTATAACCTCAACCGATATGCCATTCCCGGCCCCGACCTCACCGACCGCGATGCTGTCATCGCCGATCACGGCGGCGCCCCGGTAGACGGCGACTACCTGCGAGGTATCCACTACCCAGCCGAGGGGGATGCCCGCCCCGGCACGGTCGTCATCTTCGGAGGATCCGAGGGCAGCGCCGCTGACGCCCAGGCCCGCCAGATCAGCGCCCGGGGCCACGACGTCCTGGCCCTCTACTTCTTCGGCCAGCCGGGCCAACGTGACCAGCTTGCGGAGGTTCCCCTCGACTTCTTCGACGAGATCCTCCACTGGCGCGACACGAATGGTGCGTCCGGTCCACTGACCGTCATCGGCTCGTCCAAGGGTGCCGAGCTCACCGCCAACCTCGCCGTGCGCTACCCGGAGATCGACCACATCGTCCTCTATGCCCCGGCCGAGTACACCTACGCCGGACTGTCGTTCAACAGCGCACAGCCGCCCGGTAGCTTCACCTGGCGTGGAGAGCCGGTTCCCCACGCGCCATTCACCGCCGACCCCTCGGTGACGTTCCCCATGTTCTCTCGCCTCATCCTCGGGTTGCCCACCTCCTACCGGGACAGCTACGAGGCGGCGGCCAGCACCGCGCCTGACGACGCCGCCACCGACATCGCCCGCTTCACCGGCGACGGTCTGCTGTTCGCCGGCACTGAAGACACCATGTGGCAGTCCGAGGTTGCCACCCGCGCTCTGGCGAACCGCAACCCCGACCTCGAACCCGTCGTCTTTGACGCCGCCGGACACCTGTTCCACCAGGACATCACCACGCTCGGCCCGAGTTGGGAGGTCATGCTCGGCGGCACCGTCGATGCCAACCGTCAGGCCCGCCGGGAGTCGGACCGTCTACTGTTCGAGCACCTGGATCAATGGCACCCGCGGTGCTGACACGCTCCTTACCATCGATGGTATGAACATCTCCGATCCTGACCCCTCCCGGATCCGGGCCAGTGACGACGACCGCAACCGGGTGGTAGCCGCGTTGAGCCAGGCCTTTTCTGACGGTCGCCTGAATTACGCGGAGTTCGACGAACGCACCCGGCAGGTGTACGCCAGCCGTTTCCGGGACGAGCTGCATGCTCCCCTGGCGGATCTGTTTCCCGACCCGGCTGCAGTCGTGGAGGCATCAACTCCGGCCATCCGTCCCGACAATCCGGTTGCACACCCGTCCAGTCGACAGGTGACCCAGGAGCCGGGCGGTGACCGCCTCAGCTTCTCCCTCATGGGCGAGAGCGAGAAGACGGAGAACTGGGTGTGCGCCCCGTCCCATGTGTCGGTGGCCATCATGGGCGGCAATGACATTGATCTGCGGCGTGCCCGCCTCGGGGCGCAGCAGACGACGATCACGGCCATCGCCGTGATGGGTGAGATCGAGATCTACGTCCCCGAGGATGTCAGGGTGGTGTGTGACGGAGTCGGAGTCATGGGTAGCTTCGAGGTCAGCACCGACGAGTCCGCCACCGTGCGGATGGAGGATCTGCCTTCGGACGCCCCCGTCATCCGGGTGAGCGGGCTGGGGCTCATGGGTGGTGTCGGAGTCACCCGGCTGAGTCGCGTTGTCCCGTAATGCCCCGGGTAGCACACCGACGTTCGGTCCGTGAACAGGAGTTTCGGCGGGTAATCTCGACGGTGAACTCAGCAACCCACCGTCGAAAGGACCTCCCGTGTCCCGTACCTACCTCGTCACCGGCGCCGCCAGCGGCATCGGTGCCGCCACCGCCGAACTCCTCACGTCCCAGGGCCACACCGTCATCGGGGCCGACCTCAGGGGTTCCGACATCGACGCCGACCTCACTACCGCCGAGGGCCGGAAGCATCTCGTCGAGCGGGCCCGTGAGCTTTCCGGTGGCCGCCTGGACGGCGTCATCGCGAATGCCGGTATCTCCGCTCCGATCGCGGCGACGGTGAAGGTCAACTTCTTCGGCGCGGTCGCCACCCTGGAGGGTCTGCGCCCCCTCCTACTCGAGTCGGAGGCGCCGCGGGCGGTGGTCACCGCCTCCATGGCGTCGCTGCAGCCGGCCGACGAGGAGCTGCTCCAGGCGCTTCTCGACGGCGACGAGGACGCCGCCGTCGCCCGCGGCACCGCCCTCGAGGAGTCCGGCCCGCAGGCCGGCTACCTCAACTACTCCACGTCCAAGCAGGCCGTGGCCCGCTGGGTGCGCCTCAACGCCCCGACCTCTGACTGGGCGGGAGCCGGAATCCCCCTCAACGCCATCGCTCCGGGTGTGGTCATCTCCGCCATGACGGAACAGCTGACCAGCACGCCAGAGGGGCGTGCCCAGTTGGAGGAGCAGGTTCCGATGCCGCTCAACGGTTGGATGCCCGCCGAATCCGCAGCCGAACTGCTGTCGTGGCTGACGTCGCCGGCCAATACGCATCTGTGCGGTCAGGTGATTTTCATCGACGGTGGCGTCGACGCCGTCTTTCGCAAGGACACCACCTGGTAGTCAGGCGTTGACCAGTGCCATCGCTGACAGCTCCCGGATGGGGTGCCGATTCGTCTCCACCGCCCGCCCGTCAGGCGGGTGGAACACCACCCCACCGTCCTGCCGTTCCAGGCGACCGTTGCGGGGTGGGGCGTTCGGATCGTCGTCGTTGCGGGCATTGTGCACCCGACACACCACCGACATCGACGCCACATTGGTCTCCCCGCCATGCTGCCAGGCCACCAGGTGATGCACCTGACATTCATCCGCCGAGGTCGTGCACCCCGGCGTCGGACACAGGATCGTCTCCGCCGCCAACAGCATCCGCTGCTTCCCGCTGGCCAGACGCTCGCTCCGGTAGAGATTGACCGGCCCCTCGACCGGGCCGTACACCCCCACCAGGTGATGCTCGGCCATCTGCCCGGCCACCAGCTCAGCACCGGTGACGGTGGTGCCGTCGGTCAGGGCGAAGATCGTCTCGTCACCCTCCTGTCGGTGGATCCTCGCCCAGTCGGGTAAGCCGATGACCACCAGCGGGATCGGGGGCACCGTCCCGGCAGCGACACCGGCACCAGTCCCGACGTGGGAGAGGAACGCATCCGCCATCGCCTGCTCATAAGACAGCTTCGCATCCTGACCCCGCAGCCGACCGGCGGTGACCCGCAGACGGGCGAGGGTGGTGGCCATGAGTCGCTCCGGCAGGGTGACGGTGATGGTGCGCAGACCCTGGGCGTCGGTGTTCTTCCCACCTTTGAGGCTGCGCCGGCCGAAGGCCTTCCTCTCGGCGTCGGCGACGGTGCGGTTGATCTCGCGGACACGGGCGGCGGCCTGCCGCTCGATCTCGTCGACGGTGCCGGTCAGACCGCACAGTTCCAGGCGCAACTCCCATTCGGAGACCGAGGCGTCCTTGAGCAGCTTGCGGGCGTGCTTGTCCACGGCCCGGAGAGCGTCGACGGACAGGCCACCGTCGCGGGCGGCCGCCACCGCCGCCGCCTGGAGTCGGCGGGAGCGCGTGGGTCCGAAGAACACCTCCGAGAGGCGGGCCCATGCCCGTGCGGTGGACTGCGGGTGGCCGAGGTCGATGAGGCGTTGGCGGGTCAGCCGCCCGTCGGCGATGGCCGACAGGACCTCCATCCCCCGGCCCTGCAGGGCCTCCAGTGCGCTCACGACGTCCATGGGGTGGACGGTAGACGGTGACCACGAGGGCGTCGATACGCGCGCACGGCGCCTGTGGATAACCGGCGTTGTCCACAACCCCAGGGCGCACCCCGTTCACCTGGCCTTGACACGCCAGAGGGCCCCGCTCCCTCCGAGGAGGGGCGGGGCCCGGGTGGTGCAGACCTTAGAGCTGGAAGTCCTCGTCCAGCGGCACGGAGGCGCCGGTGAATTCGGCGTAGCCGTCGTCGCCGTAGATCGAGTCCCCGTAGGTGGGGATCGAGTAGGCGGCGTTGCGGGCTGCCTCGGTGGGCTTGACCGTGATGTTGCGGTAGCGGGAGATTCCGGTGCCGGCCGGGATCAGCTTACCGATGATCACGTTCTCCTTGAGGCCGATGAGCTGGTCGGAGCGGCGGTTGATCGCAGCGTCGGTGAGGACACGGGTGGTCTCCTGGAACGACGCGGCGGACAGCCAGGACTCGGTGGCCAGGGAGGCCTTGGTGATGCCCATGATCTGGTCGCGCAGTTCGGCGGGCTGGCCACCCTCGGCGCGGATCGCGGCGTTGACGCGACGTGCCTCGGACAGGTCGACGAGGGTGCCCGGCAGGAACTCGGTCGAACCGGCCTCGATGACGGTGCCGCGGCGCAGCATCTGGCGGATGATGATCTCGATGTGCTTGTCGTGGATCGCCACGCCCTGGGCACGGTAGACGGCCTGGACTTCGTCGATGAGGTGCTTCTCGACGCCGCGTCGGCGCAGCACGCGCAGCACATCGTGCGGGTCGGCGGGACCGCGCAGCAGGCGGTCGCCGAGCTCCACGTGGTCACCGTCGCGCAGGGTGCGCTCGATGGACACGGTGGGGTTGTTCTCCATGGGGACGCGGATCTGGGCGAGACCCTGTCGCTTGGACAGCTTCTCGTAGACCTTCTCCTCGGAGCCGTCGTCGGAGGTGAGCGTCAACTTGTAGAAGTTGCCGTCGTCCTCGAGTCGGACGGTGCCGGAGAACTCGGCGATCGGGGAGGCGTTCTTGGGCACGCGGGCCTCGAACAGCTCCTGGACGCGGGGCAGACCGCCGGTGATGTCGCCACCGACACCACCCTGGTGGAAGGTACGCATGGTCAGCTGGGTGCCGGGCTCGCCGATGGACTGGGCGGCGACGATGCCGACGGCCTCGCCGATGTCGACGAGGTGGCCGGAGGCCATGGACTTGCCGTAGCACTTGGCGCAGACACCGGTCGGGGTCTGGCAGGTGAGCACGGAGCGGACCTTGACCTCGGTGACACCGTTGAGCACGAGCTCGTCGATACGCGCCTCGGTGAGGTCGTCGCCGGCGGCGAACAGCTGCTCACCGTCGGCACCGTTGACCTCGGTGGCCAGCACGCGGCCGGACACGGAGGTCTCGACGAGGGTGTCGCGGGCGTACCCGGTGACCGTGCCGTCGGCGTCCTTGACCTCGACGGCGACGGGGACGCGCACACCCTGGCGGGTGCCGCAGTCGTCCTCGCGGACGATGACGTCCTGGGCCACGTCGACGAGTCGACGGGTGAGGTAGCCGGAGTCGGCGGTACGCAGGGCGGTGTCGGCCAGGCCCTTACGGGAACCGTGGGAGTTGTTGAAGTACTCCAGGACCGACAGGCCCTCACGGAAGGAGGTCTTGATCGGTCGGGTGATGTAGTCACCCTTGGAGTTCACGACCATGCCCTTCATGCCGGCCAGGGTCCAGATCTGACGCATGTTGCCGGCGGCACCCGACTTCACGATCATCGGGATCGGGTTGTCGTCCGGGTACAGGTCCTCGACGGCCTTACCCACCTGGTTGGTGGCGTCCTGCCAGAGTTCGACGAGGCGGTCGTAGCGGTCGCGCTCACGCAGCGCACCCTTGACCCAGTACTTGTGCTCGATCTCCTTGGCCTCGGTCTCGTAACGCTCGAGGATCTCCTCCTTGTTGGGGAGGACGAGGACGTCGGACATGGCGATGGTGACACCGGAACGGGTGGCCCAGTAGAAGCCGGCGTCCTTCATCTTGTCCATCGTCTGGGCGACGGTGATCATCGGGTAGGTGGCCGCGAGGTCGTTGATGACGTCGCCGAGCAGGATGTTGCCGGCGCCGCCCCCCTTACGGACCATGACGCCCTCGAGGTACGGGTAGTTCCACGGCAGCAGCTCGTTGAACATGACGCGGCCGAGGGTGGTCTCGGCGAGCCAGGTCTGGCCCTGCTCCCATCCGTCGGGGAACTGCTCCTCCTCGATCTGGGCCGGCGGGCGCAGGTGGGAGATGCGGACGTGGATGGGTGCCTGGAGGCCGAGGACCCCGAGGTCGCGGGCCATGATGGCTTCCGCGACGGAGGAGTAGACGCCCTGGGCCGGGCCGTTGTCGTCGGCCGGCCGGTAGGCGCCCTGGCCACCGATCTCGTCCTCGCCCTTGTGCATGGTGAGGAAGTACAGACCCGTGACCATGTCGAGGCGCGGCATGGCCAGCGGCTTGCCGGATGCCGGGGAGAGGATGTTGTTGGAGGCGAGCATGAGGACACGGGCCTCGGCCTGTGCCTCGGCGGACAGCGGCAGGTGGACCGCCATCTGGTCGCCGTCGAAGTCGGCGTTGAAGGCCTCACAGGCGAGCGGGTGCAGCTGGATGGCCTTACCCTCGACGAGCTTCGGCTCGAACGCCTGGATACCCAGGCGGTGCAGGGTGGGGGCACGGTTGAGCATGACCGGGTGCTCGGAGATGGCCTCCTCGAGCACGTCCCACACCTCGGGGCGCTGACGCTCGACCATGCGCTTGGCGGACTTGATGTTCTGCGCGTAGTCGTTCTCCACGAGGCGCTTCATCACGAACGGCTTGAACAGCTCGAGGGCCATGAGCTTGGGCAGGCCGCACTCGTGGAGCTTGAGCTGCGGGCCGACGATGATGACGGAACGGCCGGAGTAGTCGACGCGTTTGCCCAGCAGGTTCTGGCGGAAGCGGCCCTGCTTGCCCTTGAGCAGGTCAGACAGGGACTTCAGCGGACGGTTGCCCGGTCCGGTGACCGGGCGGCCGCGACGGCCGTTGTCGAAGAGGGCGTCGACGGACTCCTGCAGCATGCGCTTCTCGTTGTTCACGATGATTTCGGGGGCGCCGAGGTCGATCATGCGCTTGAGGCGGTTGTTGCGGTTGATCACGCGACGGTAGAGGTCGTTGAGGTCGGAGGTGGCGAAGCGGCCACCGTCGAGCTGGACCATCGGGCGCAGCTCCGGCGGGATCACCGGGATGCAGTCGAGGACCATGCCGGCCGGGTCGTTGCCGGAGCGCTGGAACGCGGCGACGACCTTGAGGCGCTTGAGGGCGCGCATCTTCTTCTGGCCCTTGCCCTCGTTGATGACGGTGCGCAGGATCTCGGCCTCGGCGTCGAGGTCGAAGTTGCGGATCAGCGTCTGGATCGCCTCGGCGCCCATGCCGCCGGTGAAGTACTCCTCGTAGCGGTCGACGAGTTCCTCGTAGACGGTCTCGTCGATGATCATCTGCTTCGGGGCGAGCTTGACGAAGGTCTGCCAGATCTCCTCTAGGCGGTCGACCTCGCGCTCACCGCGTTCGCGGATGTGCTGCATCTCCTTGTCGGCGGCGTTCTGCACCTTGCGGCGGGCGTCGGCCTTGGCACCGGCGGCCTCGAGCTCGGCGAGGTCCTCCTCGAGCTTGGCGGCGCGCTCGGCGATCTCGGACTCGACGTCGGCCTCGACGTCCTTCTTCTCGAGGAGCATGTCGGCCTCGAGGGTGGTCAGGTCGTTGTGGCGTGCCTCGTCGTCGACGGAGGTGATGATGTTGGCGGCGAAGTAGATGATCCGCTCGAGATCCTTCGGCGCCAGGTCGAGCAGGTAGCCGAGACGGGACGGGACACCCTTGAAGTACCAGATGTGGGTGACCGGTGCGGCGAGCTCGATGTGGCCCATGCGCTCGCGGCGCACCTTGGACTTGGTCACCTCGACGCCACAGCGCTCACAGATGATGCCCTTGTAGCGGACGCGCTTGTACTTGCCGCAGGCACACTCCCAGTCGCGGGTGGGGCCGAAGATGCGCTCGCAGAAGAGGCCGTCCTTCTCCGGCTTGAGGGTGCGGTAGTTGATGGTCTCCGGCTTCTTGACCTCGCCCTTGGACCAACGGCGGATGTCGTCGGCGGTGGCCAGGCCGATGCGGAGTTCCTCGAAGAGGTTTACGTCGAACACGTAACTCCCTTTCCCCTCCCGATGGGAGGGATTGAAATGGCGTATATCAGGGTTTGCTTGAAAACTCTCGCTCACTGCGGCGTCGCGCTTTGCGACGCCGCGGTGAACCTACATCGCGTCGGCGTCGGACCGCTCGTCGTGGGAGAGGTTGATGCCCAGCGAGGAACCGGCGGAGTCGAGCTCGTCGTCGTCGTCCGTGGTCAGTTCCATCGGGGTGCCGTCGGCGGAGAGGACCTCCACGTTGAGACACAGCGACTGGAGCTCCTTGAGGAGGACCTTGAAGGACTCCGGGATGCCCGGGTCGGGGATGTTCTCGCCCTTGACGATCGCCTCGTAGACCTTCACGCGGCCGACGACGTCGTCCGACTTGATGGTCAGCAGTTCCTGCAGGGTGTAGGCGGCGCCGTAGGCCTGCATCGCCCACACCTCCATCTCACCGAAGCGCTGGCCACCGAACTGGGCCTTACCGCCGAGCGGCTGCTGGGTGATCATGGAGTACGGTCCGGTGGAACGGGCGTGGATCTTCTCGTCCACCAGGTGGTGCAGCTTGAGCATGTACATGTAGCCCACGGAGACCGGGTACGGGAAGGGCTCACCGGAGCGGCCGTCGAGCAGCTGCGCCTTGCCGTTCTCGTTGACCATGACGTCGCCGTCGCGGTTCGGCCGGGAGTTACGCAGCAGGCCGGAGAGTTCCTCGTTGGAGGCACCGTCGAACACCGGGGTGGCGGTGAGCGAGCCGGCGGGGACGTCGTAGAGCTCCTCCGGGAGGGTGGAGATGAGCTCGGCGTTGCTCGGGTCCTCCGGGTCCACGGACCAGCCGGCGGCGGCGAGCCAGCCGAGGTGGATCTCCAGGACCTGGCCGATGTTCATACGACGCGGGACACCGTGGGTGTTGAGGATGATGTCGACGGGGGTGCCGTCCGCCATGAACGGCATGTCCTCCGGCGGGAGGATCTTGCCGACGACGCCCTTGTTGCCGTGGCGGCCGGCGAGCTTGTCGCCGTCCTGGACCTTGCGCTTCTGGGCGACGTAGACGCGGATCATCTCGTTGACGCCCGGGGCCAGATCGTCGTCGTCCTCGCGGGAGAAGCGACGCACGCCGATGACCTTGCCGTTCTCGCCGTGCGGCACCTTCATGGAGGTGTCGCGGACCTCGCGGGCCTTCTCACCGAAGATGGCGCGCAGGAGGCGCTCCTCCGGGGTCAGCTCGGTCTCGCCCTTCGGGGTGACCTTGCCGACGAGGATGTCGCCGGCGCGGACGTCGGCACCGATGCGGACGATGCCGCGGTCGTCGAGGTCGCGGAGCACGTCCTCGGAGACGTTCGGGATCTCCCGGGTGATCTCCTCTGCACCGAGCTTGGTGTCGCGGGCGTCGATCTCGTGCTCCTCGATGTGGATCGAGGTGAGGATGTCCTGCTCCACGATGCTCTGGTTGAGGATGATCGCGTCCTCGTAGTTGTGGCCCTCCCACGGCATGAACGCGACCAGCAGGTTGCGGCCGAGGGACATCTCACCGTTGAAGGTGCCGGGGCCGTCGGCCAGAACCTGGCCGGCCTCGACTCGGTCGCCGATGTTGACCAGCGGGGTCTGGTTGTAGCAGGTGCCCTGGTTGGTGCGCTCGAACTTGCGCAGCATGTAAGTGTCGCGGATGCCCTCGTCGTCCATGATGGTGATCACGTCGGCGGAGACGTTCTCCACGACGCCGGCCTTCGGGGTGATGACCATGTCGCCGGCGTCGTAGGCCGCACGCTTCTCCATGCCGGTGCCCACGTAGGGGGCCTCGGCGCGGACCAGCGGAACGGCCTGCTTCTGCATGTTCGCACCCATGAGGGCACGGTTGGCGTCGTCATGCTCGAGGAACGGAATCATGGCGGTGCCCACGGACACCATCTGGCGCGGGGAGACGTCGATGTAGTCGACGTCCTTGCCGGTGGTGACGACACCGATGTCGCCGTCCTTGACGCGGACCTCGATGCGGTCGGCGGTGATGACACCGTCGGCGTCGCGCTCGATGGAGGCCTGCGCGATGGAGTGGCGGTCCTCCTCGTCAGCGGTGAGGTAGTCGACCTCGTCGGTGACGCGGCCGTCGACGACCTTGAGGTACGGGGTCTCGATGAAGCCGAAGGCGTTGACCCGGGCGTAGGACGCCAGGGAGCCGATGAGACCGATGTTCGGGCCCTCAGGGGTCTCGATGGGGCACATGCGCCCGTAGTGCGACGGGTGCACGTCGCGGACCTCGATGCCGGCGCGCTCACGGGACAGACCACCCGGGCCGAGCGCGGACAGACGACGCTTGTGGGTCAGGCCCGACAGCGAGTTGTTCTGGTCCATGAACTGCGACAGCTGGGAGGTGCCGAAGAACTCACGGATCGCCGCGGAGACGGGGCGGACGTTGATGAGCGAGGTCGGGGTGATGGACTCGGCGTCCTGCGTGGTCATGCGCTCGCGGACGACGCGCTCCATGCGGGACAGGCCGACGCGGACCTGGTTCTGGATGAGCTCACCCACGGTACGCAGACGACGGTTACCGAAGTGGTCGATGTCGTCGGTCTCCACCGGGATGGTCTCGCCGGTCGGGGAGGTCATGGAACGCTCGCCGGTGTGCAGGCGGACCAGGTACTCGAGGGTGGTGGCGATGTCCTCCTCGGTCAGCGTCATGAGACCGTCGTGGTCGCCGCCCAGGCCGAGCTTGCGGTTGATCTTGTAGCGGCCGACCTTGGCCAGGTCGTAGCGCTTGGCGCGGAAGAAGGCGTTGTCGAGCAGGGAACGTGCGAGGTCGCGGGTCGGCTGCTCGCCCGGGCGCTGCTTGCGGTAGATCTCCAGCAGTGCCTCGTCGGTGTTGGCCACACCGTCGGACTCGAGGGTGGACATCATGATCTCGGAGAAGCCGAAGCGCTCCTTGATCTGCTCGGTGGTCCACCCGAGGGCCTTGAGCAGGACGGTGACGGGCTGGCGACGCTTGCGGTCGATGCGGACACCGACGGTGTCGCGCTTGTCCACGTCGAACTCGAGCCAGGCACCGCGCGACGGGATGACCTTGACGGAGTGCAGCGGACGCTCGGTCGACTTGTCGATCGTCTGATCGAAGTAGACACCCGGGGAGCGCACGAGCTGGGAGACCACGACACGCTCGGTGCCGTTGACGATGAAGGTGCCCTTCGGGGTCATCATCGGGAAGTCGCCGATGAAGACCGTCTGGGACTTGATCTCCTGGGTTTCGTTGTTGATGAACTCTGCGGTCACGTACAGCGGCGCAGAGTAGTTGATGTCCTTGTCCTTGCACTCGTCGATCGAGTTCTTCACCGGCTCGAAGCGCGGCTCGGACAGCGACAGGGACATGTTCTCGGAGTAGTCCTGAATCGGGGACAGCTCGTCGAGAATATCCTCGAGTCCACTGGTGACGCGGGCCTCCGGCCCACGCTCCTCCTGCTGGCGGGCGCGCCACTCGGGCGTACCGATCAGCCATGCGAAGGAATCAAGCTGCAGGTCGAGGAGACCCGGAACTTCGATGGGCTCGGAGATCTTCGCGAACGAGACTCGCTTCGGAGCTCCGGGGATGTCGGCCACTGACTTGGTCTGGCGGGAGACTGCCAAGATGGGTCCTTCCAGCACCTCACGCGGGCGGCGGTTGCTCTGGCGTACAACCACCGAATCCGCTGGTAATTTAGCATTCGGTCTGCTGTGGAATAACCGTCCCCGGATAGCACAAAATCACCTTGTCAAATCGACAATTTCAACGTCGATCAGCCAAGGTTTCCTCGGGTACCAGAGACGAATTCCAGCGCAACGAAGTAGCCTATATCAACACCAGCGGATTGGCAACCCTTGTCAGGTGACCGGATTCAGGCGGGGACTCTACCACTTCCCCGCCGCACCCGCCGGTCAGTGGCGCGCGCGTGTCCCCGAGCGACCGAACAGCCCGAAGGCGCCCGCGATCCCGACGAGCATGAGCAGCGCACCGAGCCCGATGAGGACCCAGCGCAGGACGGTGAGGAACCCGCTGTCCCGGACCTCGGCGACCTGGTCGAGGTGGGCGTCGATCTGCTCCTGCGGCATCCGGCCCTCGAAGGTGAGGACCTCCTCGCGCTTCTCCCCGTCGACGGTGCCGTAGTAGTCGTCGACGTCCTCCCGGATCTCCACGACGAGCCCAGAGACCTGATCGACGAAGAAATCGCGGGTGGCGGAGTGGTAGAGGAAGCCGCGGGCGTCCTCCCCCTCGGGGACGTCGGCGAAGGTGGTGGTGTTCATCGGGGAGGCGAACTGCTGGGCCACGTTCGTCGGCTCGATGGTCTGCCGGTAGTGGTGGACGGTGCGGCCGGCCATGTCGAGCTCCTCGACGAACTCGGCGGGGCGGGTCTGCCGGAGGGTGGAGTCGAAGACCTCGTAGGAGGTCTGTTCGGCGTGGGCGGGGAATTTCAGCCACACACCGTCGACGGTGACCTCGCTGACCGGGCTGGCCAGCTGGTCGGTGAGTACGGCCGGGGTGGTCACCTCGCCGCTGAGCCGGTCGACGCCGAAGTTCCACACCTCGGCGGTGACCAGGCGGTCGAGGTCGGACTGCCGGCTGTCGCGCATGGTGGTCACGCCGACGCGCAGGGAGGCCTCCTCCTCGCCGGAGGGGTTCTGGATGTCCATGTGGAGCTGGCGGGTGACCGGGGAGTCGAGGACGCGGCCGCCGGGGTCGCTGACGAGGCGGGTCCGGGCCTCGTCGTCGTGCAGTGTCCAGGTGGTGGTGTCCAGGTCCAGCGGCATGCGGCCGTCGCCGTGGACGAAACGGGGGACCACGAGGCCCGCCACCAACAGGGCCGCACCGAGGCCGAGCAGGAGGATGGAGATCAGACGGGACTTAGGCAGCATGGCCGAGAGTTTACCGCCGACCCTCCCCGGAATCGGCGACGCCCCGCCTGCCCACCGCGGTGCGGTGAGGGGCGGGGCGTCGAGAAGCGGGAAAGCTTACTTGAGGGAAGCCTTGGCGCCGGCCTCTTCCAGCTTGGCCTTGGCAGCCTCGGCGTCTTCCTTGGAAGCGCCCTCGAGGATGGCCTTCGGAGCGGCCTCGACCAGCTCCTTGGCCTCCTTCAGGCCCAGACCGGAGACGATCTCGCGGACGACCTTGATGACGCCGATCTTCTTGGCGCCGGCGTCCTCGAGGACGACGTCGAACTCGGACTGCTCCTCAGCAGCGGCACCGGCGTCGCCGCCAGCGGCACCTGCAGCGGCAACGGCGACCGGAGCAGCAGCGGTGACCTCGAAGACCTCTTCGAATTCCTTGACGAACTCAGAGAGCTCGATGAGGGTCATTTCCTTGAAAGCCTCAATGAGCTCGTCCTTGGTGAGCTTAGCCATGATGGCCATCCTTTCTGTGGGCCCTAACGGACCCGGTAAAAATTGTGGGGTTGTGGTGCGCCGTGCGGCGACTTAGGCGTCCTTCTTCTCCGCGAGCGCAGCGCCGAGGCGTGCGACCTGGGAAGCGGGAGCGTTGAACAGGCCTGCGGCCTTTGCCAGATTGCCCTTCATGGCACCGGCCAGCTTGGCGAGAGTGGTCTCGCGGTTGTCCAGCTCGGCGATGGCCTTGACCTGGTCGGCAGTCAGAGCGTTGCCGTCCATGTAGCCACCCTTGACGAGGAACGCCTTGTTGTCATCGGCGAACTTCTTCATCACCTTGGCGGCGTCGACGGCCTCGCCCTTGATGAAGGCGACGGCGGTCGGGCCGGTCAGGTGCTCGTCAAGACCCTCGATGCCCTGTTCCTGGGCAGCGATCTTGATGAGGGTGTTCTTGGCGACGGAGTACTGGACGTCGAAGCCGAGAGCGCCGCGCAGCTCAGCGAGCTGGGCAACGGTCAGGCCACGGTACTCGGTGAGGACGACAGAGGATGCCTCCTCGAACTTGGCCTTGAGCTCTGCGAGCTCGGCCTGGTTCTTCGCGTTTGCCATTACTTCGCCTCCTTTCAATGTGCGTGTCATGTTGATCCGCCGGGGCCCTCCCACAAGAAAAGGCCCCGTGCAAGAGCACAGGGCGCGTCTTTCCCCACGAGGAGGGAAGATGCTCGAAAGTGTCTCCTGCGTGGGCCGTTCCAATGACTGGAAACCTTCGATCCTCAACGGATGACCTACGGTCTTCGGTGAAACTTGAGCTCGGCTGAAACCAGCCGTTCAAACTTCGGGAGTTGATGTTAACGGCTCCGGCCCACAACTCCAAATCCCGTGGGACACTGGAACGAGGAGGTGGGCCATGACCACGAGAACGAGCGGCCACGCTGAGCTGGCGGCGGTCGTCGAGAAGCTGCGGCGGCACGACGGTTCCTGGCTGGAGTGGGCTCCGGCCGAGGAGATGGCGGACGGGGTGTACTCGATGGGCTTCGCCAAGATGACATCCGTGATCCGGGAGGCGATGAAGGTTCTCTACGACCACGGGATCGTCGTGTTCGACTGGATGAACTGGCGGGAGGGCTTCGAGCTGCTGGAGGAGCTGACCCCTGAGCGGACCGCCACCCTCGACCGGGAGACCACCCTCAAGCTGCTCAGCGCCGTCGCCCGCCAGGATCGCTTCAGCGACGGGTCCTGGGGCGAGCTCTTCGAGACCGGCAAGGGACTGTGGCTGTTCGAACGCTGGCTGGAACTGAGCGGCTAGGACCCGGCCATCAGCCCCCGGGCCATGGCTTGGAGCATGCTGAGCACCTGGGAACGGTCCATTCCGTCCCGGGTGACCATCTCGGCGCCGCGGTGGACGGCGGCGTCGAGAAGCGGCACGGCCCGGGAGGGCAGATCGGCGATGGCGGCACGCAGGGTGGCGGCCATCGCGTCGTGCGTGTCGACGACGCGCTCGTCGGCGAATGCCTCAGGGTGCAGCTGGGCGGCCGCCATGAGCGGGCCGTGGGTGCCGTCGACGAAGAAGTCGAGAGTCTGCGCCAGATAGGTGTCCACGCGGGCGGCGGGGTTCTCCCCGGCCGCGTCGATGGCCTCGGACACCCGGTCGGTCCAGGCGGGGATGGTGCGCAGCAGCAGCTGGATGACCAGGTCGGTCCGGGAGGAGGCGTAGAGGTAGACGCTGGACCGGGCGAGGCCGACCTCCGCGGCGACCTCGGCGAGCGTGGGGACCCGGCCGTCCGACCCGACGATGAGCTTCTCGGCGGCGTCGAGCACCGCACGGTGCTGGACCGCGCGGTGCTCGGCGACGGTGGATTCCGAGATCTTGGGCATGCCCTGAGCTTAGCCCCCGGCCGCCACCGGATCCGTCGCAGGTACAGGATCATCGACATGTGACGCGCACCTCAATTACGGTGGACCGTGACAGACCTGCCGGCCGAGCAGAAAGGACCCGCCTGGCCCATGTCATTCCGCAACAAGGTGATCTACCAGATCTATCCCAGGTCGTTCCAGGACTCGGACGGCGACGGCGTCGGTGATCTCCGGGGCATCATCGACCGGGTGCCCTACATCGCCGAGCTGGGCCCCGACATGGTGTGGTTCAACCCCTTCTTCGTCTCCCCGCAGCGTGACAACGGCTACGACGTCGCAGACTACCGGGCGATCGACCCCACGATGGGCACGATGGCGGACCTCGACGAACTCATCGCCGCACTCGCCGCCCACGACATCGGCGTGATGTTCGACATGGTGTTCAACCACACCTCCACCGAGCACGAGTGGTTCCGGCGGGCGCTGACGGGGGAACAGAGGTACCGCGACTACTACATCATCCGCCCACCCGGCCCGGACGGCGGACTGCCCAACAACTGGGAGTCCAAGTTCGGCGGGCCCGCCTGGTCCCCCTTTGGCGACACCGGTGACTACTACCTCCACCTCTTCGACCCCACCCAGGCGGACGTGGACTGGCGCAATCCGGCGGTGCGGCGGGAGATGGCGGACATCGTCAACTTCTGGCTCGACCACGGCGTCACAGGTTTCCGGTTCGACGTGATCAACCTCATCTCCAAGGACGCCGACCTCGCCTCCTCCCCCGCCGGCGTGGACCCGAGGGTGATGTACACCGACGGCGAGCACGTCGACGAGTGGCTCCGGGAGCTTCACGACGCCTCCTTCGGCACCGTCCCCGCCACCGTCACCGTCGGCGAGATGTCCTCGACGAGCATCGACCGCTGCGTCTCCTACTCCCGCCCCGGCAACCGGGAGCTGGACATGGTCTTCAACTTCCACCACCTCAAGGTGGACTACCCCGAGGGTCAGAAGTGGGCACTGGCACCCTATGAGCCGATGGCACTGGCCCGCACCCTCGACGAGTGGGCGACCGGGATGCAGGACGGGGGCGGCTGGAACGCGCTGTTCCTGGGCAACCACGACCAGCCCCGCGCCCTCGACCGGTTCGGCGACGCCCACACCTACCGGGTCGAGTCGGCGACGATGCTGGCCACGATGATCCACCTGCTGCGCGGCACCCCGTTCATCTACATGGGCGAGGAGATCGGCATGACCGATCCCGAGTACGCGGTCATCGACTCCTACATGGACGTCGAGGCCCGCAACGCGTACAGCCTGCTCGTCGACGCCGGCGCCACCGACGACGAGGCCTTCGCCGTCGTCGCCGCCCGGACCCGCGACAACGCCCGGACCCCCATGCAGTGGGACGACTCCCCCGGCGCCGGATTCACCACCGGCACCCCCTGGCTGGCCCCCACCAACCAGGAACACATCAACGTCCGGGACGAACTGGCCCACGGCCGGATCTTCCGCCACTACCAGGAACTCATCCGCCTGCGCCGGGAGGTCCCCGACATCGCCGACGGGTCCTACGCGCCGTGGCGGCTCGACCACGAACACGTCTACGCCTACCTGCGGGACTCGGTGTTCGTGGCCTGCAACCTCACCCAGGAACCCACCAGCATCGAGCTGCCGGAACAGTTCCACGGCGCCTCGCCGCTGATCAACAACTACCCCGACGACTCGGACACGGGTCAGTCGGAGCTGCACCTCGCGCCCTACCAGGCCGTCGCACTAGTCAAAGGAGAGTCATGAGTGAACACGTCCGGGTCCTGGCCCCCATCGCGGGCCGGATCATCCCCATCGAGGAGGTCCCCGACCCCGTCTTCGCCAAGAAGACCATGGGCGAGGGTTTCGGCATCCTCGACACTCCCGGTGGTGACGTCGTCGCCCCCGTGAGCGGCAAGGTCATCATGGTGGCCAAGACCGGCCACGCCATCGGCATCAAGACGCCGGAGGGCCTGCAGTTCCTCGTCCACCTGGGCATCGACACCGTCGAGCTGGAGGGCCGGCCCTTCCGCATCGACGTGGCCAAGGGTGACGAGGTCACCGCCGGTGACACGGTGGCGACGATGGACATCGACGCCATCACCGAGGCCGGCAAGTCCACCGCCACGGTCATCGTCATCACCAACTCGAAGAAGAAGCTCGACCACCTCGACCTCAGCGAGGGCGACGCCGACCTCGGCGCCGAGGTGGCACAGGCGTTCCCCGTCGTCGACGAGGAGACACAGGCCACCACCGAAACCGAGCCGGACCGCGACGCCGCACGGGCCGCGGCCCCCGGGGATGCGGCGGCCGAGCCGCAGGAGACCGGGACGGCGGTGGCCACGGTGGGTGGCGGGGACGTCGACACGCAACGGCCGGCGGACCTCACCGGTTTCGACGCCACCGCGTGGGACATCATCGACGGCATCGGCGGGAAGGAGAACGTCCGCAGCGTCACCCACTGCATCACCCGCGTGCGCTTCTACCTCAAGGACGAGGCCAAGGCGGACGACGCGTACGTGGCGGACCTCGACGGCGTCATCGACGTGGTCAAGGCCGGCGGCCAGTACCAGGTGGTCATCGGCCCCGACGTCGAGGACGTCTACAACGCCATCACCGGTCAGATCGGCGGCATCGACGACGCCGCCGACGAGGGCGAGGCCCGGGAGAAACCCACCACCGCCGTCGGCTGGGTCAAGTACGGGTTCTCCGAACTCATCGGCGTGATCACCGGCTCGATGATCCCCATCATCGGCCTGCTGGCGGCCTCCGGCATCATCAAGGGCATCCTGTCGCTGCTGCTGACCTTCGACGTCATCACCGACACGTCGAACACGTACCAGATCATCAACGCGATGAGCGACGCCGTGTTCTTCTTCCTGCCCATCTTCGTCGGCTTCACCGCCGCCCGCAGACTCGGCGCCGACCCGATCATCGTGTCCATCATCGGCGGCGTGCTCTGCTACCCGGCGCTGGTGGAGATGTCCGCCACCGAGGGGGACTCCAGCATCCTGGGCATGTCGCTGAACTCGGACTTCTTCGGCATCCCCATGCACATGGCCAGCTACAGCTACTCCATCTTCCCCATCATCGTCGCCGCCTGGCTGGCCAGCATCGTCGAGCCGTGGCTCAAGCGGGTCATCCCCAACATCGTGCGGATGATCTTCCTGCCGCTGGCCGAGGTCATCATCGTCTCCCTGGCCATCCTGCTGGTGCTCGGGCCGATCGTCATGTTCATCTCCACCGGCATCGCCAACCTCATCCAGGCACTCTACGACCTCTCCCCCACCGTCTCCGGCACGCTCATCGGCGGCCTGTACCAGTCGCTGGTCATCTTCGGCCTGCACTGGGCCGTCATCCCGCTCGTGGCGCAGGACATCGCCGCCACCGGCCACTCCTACCTCAACGCCATCATCTCCGCGACGATGGTCGCCCAGGGTGGTGCGGTCCTGGCGGTGTTCATCAAGACAAAGCTGGAGAAGCTCAAGACCCTGTCCGGCCCGGCCGCGATCTCCGCGTTCTGCGGCATCACCGAGCCCGCCATGTACGGCGTCAACCTCAAGTACGGCCGCGTGTTCATCATGGCGTCCATCGGCGGTGCCTGCGGCGGCCTGCTCACCGGCCTGTTCAACGTCAACATGTGGGGCTTCACCGGCTCGCTCATCGGCTTCACGTCCTTCGTCAACCCGGAGGGCCTGGACTTCAGCTTCTGGGGCTTCCTCATCGCCTCCGCCGTCTCCCTGTCGGTGGCGTTCATCCTCACCTGGTTCTTCGGCTTCAAGGACTCCGACGCCGAGGCCGTCCGTGAGGTGAAGAAGGTCCGTCTCGGCCGCCGCGACCCGGTGGCGAAATAGTGGCGAAATAGTGGCCAAGTAACCCGGACATGAGAAAACCCCGTCGGTACCGCAGTGCGGTACCGACGGGGTTTCGTCGACAGGCAGAGGGGGTTTAGGCCTCGCCGGTCCAGTTCTTCTGCACCGACGGATCAACCGGGACGCCCGGGCCGGAGGTGGAGGAGAGGGTGATCTTCTTCATGTAGATGCCCTTGGCGGAGGACGGCTTGATGCGCTGCAGCTCCTCGATGAGGGCGCCGTAGTTCTCGGCCAGCGCCTTCTCGTCGAAGGAGGCCTTGCCGATCGCGGCGTGCAGGTTGGAGGCCTTGTCCACGCGGAAGGAGATCTTGCCCCCCTTGACCTCAGTGATGGCCTTGGCCACATCGGTGGTCACGGTACCGGTCTTCGGGTTCGGCATGAGACCACGCGGGCCCAGGACGCGGGCGACGCGGCCGACCTTGGCCATCTGGTCCGGGGTGGCGATGGCGACATCGAAGTCGATGGTGCCGTTGTTGATCTGCTCGATCAGCTCATCGGTGCCCACGACGTCGGCGCCGGCGGCCTCGGCCTCGGTGGCCTTCTCACCGGCGGCGAAGACGGCGACGCGGACGGTCTTGCCGGTGCCGTTCGGCAGGGAGACGGTGCCACGGACCAGCTGGTCGGCCTTGCGGGGGTCAACGCCCAGACGCAGGGCGACCTCGACGGTGGCGTCGTAGTTCTTGGAGGAGGTCTCCTTGACCAGCTTCGCGGCCTCGATCGGGGCGTAGAGGCGGTCCTTGTCGATCAGTTCAGCAGCGGCCTTGTAAGCCTTGGACTTCTTGCTCATTGGTGCAATTCCTTTTCTGGGATTGGTGTGGTCGACGGGCCGGAGCTGGCCCTGCCACGTGATGCGGTGGGGAGGGGATTAACCCTCGACCACGATGCCCATGGAACGGGCGGTGCCGGCGACGATCTTGGCGGCGGCCTCGATGTCGCGGGCGTTGAGGTCTTCCTTCTTGGTCTCGGCGATCTCCTTGACCTGCGCCATGGTGACCTTGCCCACCTTGTCGGTGTGCGGGACGCCGGAGCCCTTCTGCAGGCCGGCGGCCTTGAGCAGGAGCTTGGCGGCCGGCGGGGTCTTCAGCTTGAAGGTGAAGCTGCGATCCTCGTAGACGGTGATCTCGACCGGGATGACGCTGCCGCGCTGCGACTCGGTCGCGGCGTTGTAGGCCTTGCAGAACTCCATGATGTTGACACCATGGGCACCCAGGGCGGGGCCGACCGGCGGGGCCGGGTTGGCGGCGCCAGCGTCGATCTGCAGCTTGATCAGGCCGGTGACCTTCTTCTTCGGAGCCATCGAATTACCTTCTTCCGTGGTACCGGGTCACCGCCACGATGATGACGGCCCCGTCCGGATGCCGGGCCCCGCTACCAGCGCTTCTTGTCCGCTGGATCGTCACGTATCCCGGCCACCGGGGATGAGTAGTTTGTCTCGGGTGCGCACGTGGTCAGACATGAGAAAACCACGGGCACACGCGGAGGACAATCCTACGGCACCCGTGGTCTGCGACCCAAATCGCGCCTAGGTGATCTTCTCGATCTGGTCGGCGGTCAGCTCGACCGGGGTCTCGCGGCCGAAGATGGACACCAGGGCCTGGATCTTTCCGGTGACCGGATCGATCTCGGAGATCGTGGCGGACACGGACGCCAGCGCACCGGTGAGGATGGTGACGGCCTCGCCGACCTGGAAGTCGATCGCGTGCGTCGGCTTCGCCTGCTCCTCCGGCATGGCGATGACCATCTCGCCCTCGGCGTTGGTGGTGGCGGCCTCACCCTCGACGGTCGGCTCCTTCGGCATGAGGAACTTGGCCACGTCGCGGTGCTTGACCGGGGTGGCGTTGCCCTCGTTGCCCACGAAACTGGTGACACCCGGGGTGTCACGCACCACGGACCAGGCGGCGTCGTTGAGCTCCATGCGCACCAGGACGTAACCCGGCAGCAGCTTCCGCTTGACGGTCTTGCGCTTGCCGTCCTTGATCTCGATGGCCTGCTCGATCGGCACGACCACGTCGTAGATGTACTCCTCGACCTCGAGGGTCTGGGCACGCATGTCGAGGTTGGTCTTCACCTTGTTCTCGTAACCCGAGTAGCACTGGATGATGTACCACTGGCCCGGCTGCTTCTTCAGCTCGCGGGTGTACTCGCGCAGACGCTGCTTGTAGGCGGCCTCCGCATCCTCCTCGGCGGTGTCACCCAGGGCGGCGGCGGCCGCGGCGAGGGAGTCCTCCTCCTGCGTATCGACGTCGCCCTGCTCCCCCGCTGCGGCATCCTCCACCTCGAAGCCCTCGGCGGCGGCATCCTCGGCGTCCTCGGCGGCGACCTCCTCACCGTCTTCGGCGGCCTCCTCCGCGAACTGGTCAGCGACCTCCGCAGCCTCGTCGGTGTCGACGGACTCG
Source organism: Corynebacterium suedekumii (assembly GCF_030252185.1). Classification (NCBI taxonomy): domain Bacteria; kingdom Bacillati; phylum Actinomycetota; class Actinomycetes; order Mycobacteriales; family Corynebacteriaceae; genus Corynebacterium; species Corynebacterium suedekumii. The sequence goes on along the minus strand of NZ_CP126970.1, from coordinate 1,146,532 downwards.
AGGTTGTCCAGGTCCCGCTCAGCCTCGGCGTCGTCGGTCGGGGTGATGGTCTCCGCCGCTTCGGTCGCCTCGGAGATGTCGGTGTTCTTCTCGTCGCTCATGGGTGTGTGCTCCTGACGTGGTGCCGGTGTGACCTTTCGCGCCATCCTACCGGCGGGGAGGGCGGGCCAATGAATAATCCCGCCGACCCTGGCAGGTCCGACGGGAAACTGATGCTGATCACTCTACCTAAGGAGTGAGGACCTCTTCAACTCCGGCACCGACGAGGAAGTCGACGCCGGAGACCAGCGCGGTGACGATGATGAGGAACGCGAACACCACGAGGGTGTAGATGACCATCTGCCGTGCGGTCGGCCAGATGACCTTGCGGACCTCGGACACGACCTCGGGGAGGAAGCTGGCGACGCCGCCGCCCGGCTTCTCGTCGTCCTGCTCGACCTTGACGACCTTCTTCGCCTCATACGAGGAACTCGACGTCGTGCCGACGCCGGCGAGCTGACGCTTGCCGGTCGGGCGGGCCGCACCGGCCTGGTTCGGCTGTTGATCGGTCACAGCACTCCTCGGAAGAAAGACGACTTGTGGTCCAGGTGGTTCCCGGAACTTTAACGAGCCTACCAGAGGCCCGTCCGGCCAACACGAAACGGGCCGGTCCGGAGGATGACCCTCCGACCGACCCGTCCACTGCTGCAGGGGCGACAGGACTTGAACCTGCAACCTACGGTTTTGGAGACCGTTGCTCTGCCAATTGAGCTACGCCCCTTCATGTGCCGCTGGCGCGGCACGGCTGACCTTACCAGATGAATGGTACGGTCCAGATCCTTTTCGGAACCTGGTAGCGATGGCGGGAATTGAACCCGCGACACAGCGATTATGAGTCGCTTGCTCTACCACTGAGCTACACCGCCTGGTGGCCGTTCCCACCCCGCGGCCACACGGTAACCGCGGGATAAAAAGAACAGAGCCCCCTGTCAGAATCGAACTGACGACCTTTTCCTTACCATGGAAACGCTCTGCCGACTGAGCTAAGGGGGCGCAGCCTCGTTGTGTTGGGCCCGATTTCTCTTGCCCGCTCCGTTGAAGCCTCACAAAGGTTAACCCGACTCACTTTATTTGCACAAATCGCCAGTTCACACCGCATTTTTTGGGGGCGTGTAGCGGGTATGTTCACGCCCCCTTTCGAGCACCGCCGCTAGTGGTTCGCGCCGTACTGGTAGTCGACGCCGAGATGGTCGCGCAGGGTGTCGCCCTCATAGTCGGTGTGGAAGAGTCCCCGCTGCTGCAACAGGGGCACAACCTGGTCGACGAAGGTGTCGATGCCATCCTCGTACACGTCGGGGGACAACCAGAAGCCGTCACAGGCCCCTGCCTCGAACCACTCCTGCATGTGGTCGGCGGTCACCTCCGCCGGACCGATCGGAGAGGGGTGGTAATCGATGATCCCGTGGTAGAGGATGTCACGCACGCTCCACCCCTCCCGCGCGATCTGGAGTGCGGTGCCGGACCGCGGGTCCGCCGGGTTGGCCTGCGCGGCGGCGAGCTCGGCTTCCGCGAGGGGACGGTCGAGGTCGTCCGCGGTCAATCCGAGGCCGAGCATCGTGCCGAGGTAGCGGACGCGTTGCCGGATTCCGGGCTCGACGAACTGCCCTCGCCGGTCCAGGGCCTCCCGCTTCGTGGGGGCGATGGTCGGCATGATGCCCGCGAAGAACTTGATCTCATCGGGGTTTCGTCCGGCCTGTTCGGCGGCACGTCGCACGTTGGCGCGCTGGCGTCGGGAGTCCTCGATAGTGAAGGTCGCCCCGATGACCGCGTTGGCGAAGCGTCCGGTCAGGGCCAGGCTGTGGGGGCTGCCACCGGCCTGGAAGATCACCGGCTGGCCCTGCCTGGAGGGCGGGATCTCCAGTGGGCCCCGGGATGCGACATGCCTGCCCTGGAGGTTGACGGGCCGGATCCTGGACCGGTCAGCGAAGATCTTCCGGTCCTTGTCGGCCACCCAGGCGTCCTCCTGCCAGCTGCCCCAGAGGGCCTGCACGATCTGCACCACCTCGTGGGCGCGTTCGTAGCGGGTGTCGCGGTCGGCGACCTGTGCACCGAAGTTCGCGGCGGAGGCGGGGTCGGAGGTGGTGACGGCGTTCCATCCGATCCGACCGCCGCTGATCACGTCGAGGGTCTTGAAGGTGCGCGCGAGGTTGTAGGGCTCGTTGAAGGTCGTGGATGCGGTGGCGGCGAACCCGATCTTCGTCGTTTCCCGGGCCATGACGGCCATGGTGATGGCCGGGTCCATGGTCAGCAGGGGAGCATCGTGGTCGGTCTTCTGGCTCTGGGCCAGGAAGTCCGGTAGGAACAGGAACTGGAATTTGCCGCGTTCGGCCGCCTGCGCGTACCGCACGTGCGCGTCGAGGTTGGTGTAGTTGCGGACGTCGACGTTGTCCGCCATCCAGCTGGTGGCCTGCGCGCCGTAGCCGTTGCCGATCTGCATGCCGATCAGCATCTTCTTGTCGTTCATGGAAGGGAGTCTCTTTCAGTCGGTGGTGTCAGTCGGTGAGTGCGTGCATCTGGCCGTCGTGGAACACCAGGGGTGCAGCCTCGGTGTTGCGGGCGTGGTCGATGACCTCGAATACGACGATCACGTGGTCTCCGGCGACAAGATCGCTGTGGCGTTTCACCTTCAGGGTTGCGGCGGTATCCGGTAGTGCCAGGGCTCCGTCGCCGATCGCCTGCATCTCGATCCCGGAGAAGCGTTCCGCGGTAGGTCGGCGCAGCAGCAGGGCACGGTCACGGTCCCGGGCTCCGAGCAGCGAGATGCCCAGGCGGTCGGCCCGGGAGAGGACGGGCCAGGTGGTTGACGCGTGATCGAAGTTGATCGACACCAGGGGCGGGTTCAGCGAGACGGAGGTGAAGGAGTTCGCCAGCATCCCCACTGCGCGGTCGTCGATGGTCGCGGCGATGAGGGCGATGCCTGTGGGGTACGCCCCGAAGGTGCGGCGCAGGGCCTGTGGTGAGAGGTCGGCCACGGTGAGTCCTTTCCCGGATGAGAGTCGGCCGCTAGCCTTAACCGGAGAGCCGCTCCGGATACTTCCCACGATACGGAGACGCTCTCCGTTTGGCAATAAGGAGGAGTCACCATGGAATCAGGCACCAAGGGCCGACGGTCGGATGCGACCCGTAACCGCGCCCGCATTCTGGAGATCGCCGAGGAGTGTTTCGCCGAGCACGGCCTGGAGGTCCCCCTGGACACCATCGCCAAGCAGGCCGGTGTGGGAGCGGGAACTCTCTACCGCCACTTCCCCAACCGCGAGACCCTCATCGCCGCCCTCGTCGCCGACCGCATCGGGGACCTGCAGCAGATCCACCACGACCTCGTCGCCGCGAAGCTGACCGCCGGCACGAGACTGGAGCGGTGGCTGGAGGCCATCCGCACGTGGATGACCAGCTACGACGGGCTACCGGACCCCCTGCGGGAAGCATGGGAGAAGGACGCGACGATGCTGGGCGCCCACTGCCGGCCGGTCGTCGACATGACCGACCAGCTCCTGCGAGACGCGCAGCAGCATGGAGACGCCCGGCCAGACCTCTCCGGACGGGACCTGTACCTGGCGAATCTGGGCGCGGCCTGGGCCGCCTCCGCCCCCCTGGCCGACAGCAAGTCCGGAGCGAGCATCGTCGACATTCTCGGTTCCGGCTGGCGGGCGACAACCCCGTAGGATCCGCACCCCCGGGAATCGCAGAAACCCACCAGCAGGATCTCTCCCGCTGATGGGTTCCACCTTGTGCCAGATAGAAGATTCGAACTTCTGTAGGCAATGCCGACGGATTTACAGTCCGCTCCCTTTGGCCGCTCGGGCAATCTGGCGTGCATCACAAGGTGCGTTGAACACTCTACTACGGCCCACCACTACCGGGGCAAATCGGCAGGTCAGGAGGACTATCCGACGCGTTCCATGGTGTAGTTGGCCAGGCGTCGCAGGGCGTCGGTGGCCGTCCCCTCCGGCAGGCGGGCGATCTGGGTTTCGGCCTCGGCGAGGTAGCGCTGGACGTCGGCGAGCGCCTTCTCCCGCCCGGTGGAGCGCCCCAGGAGCTCGAGGGCACGGTCGACGTCCCCGTCAGAGGTGAGGGGCCCGGTGAGCAGTGCGCGGAGTTCGTCGCCGACCTCACCCTCCTCGGCGAGGGCGTGGAGCACCGGGAGGGTGAACACACCCTCGCGGAGGTCGGTGCCGGGGGTCTTGCCGGATTCGGAGTGGTCGGAGTAGATGTCGATGATGTCGTCGACGATCTGGAAGATCATGCCGATCGCCGACCCCAGCCGGTACAGGGCATCGATGTGCTCATCGCTGGCCCCGCCGTGGAGGGCGCCGAGGCGGCCGGAGGCGGCGATGAGGACGCCGGTCTTCTCGTTGATGACCTTGAGGTAGTGCTCGATGGGGTCACCACCCCGCGGACCGATGGTCTCCCGCATCTGGCCGGTGACCAGGTCCTGGAAGGTCTCGGCGAAGTGGGCGACGGTCGCGGTGTCCAGTTCGCTCATGAGCCGGGAGGCGTGGGCGAAGAGGATGTCGCCGGCGAGGATGGCCACGGCGTTGCCCCAGCGGGCGTTGGCGGAGTCGACGCCGCGTCGCAGGTCAGCCTCGTCCATGACGTCGTCGTGGTAGAGGGTGGCCAGGTGGACGATCTCCAGGGAGGCAGCCGCCTTGATCACGTTGGCGGATCCGGCGTCCGGCCCGTACTGGGAGGCCAGCAGTGCCATCATGGGCCGGAAGCGTTTGCCGCCGGCGGTGGTCAGGTGCATCACCTTGTCGACGAGGAAGTCCTCGCCCTTCGCCAGCTCCACCTCGAGGAGGTTCTCCACGGCGGTGAGGCCGGCGGAGATTCGCTCGTTGAGCTCGGCGTCACCCAGGTCCACATGCCCGGCATGATGCGGGTGGGGGTCGTGCCGTGGGTCATGGTCGACTGTCCTTGCAGGGGTGTGTGGCGAATGGGGATAATCGCACTCAACCGTAGTCCAAACCGGCTCCCCACCACACTCCGGGGTCGCACCGCGTGCCACAATGGTGCCCGTGACTGACTGTGATGTCCTGGTTGTCGGCGCGGGCCCTGCGGGTTCCGCCGCCGCCGCTCACGCCGCCGAGGCCGGGCACGAGGTCCTGCTCATCGACTCGGCCTCGTTCCCCCGGGACAAGACCTGCGGTGACGGCCTGACTCCCCGCGCGTACCACCAGCTGCGTCGTCTCGGGGTGGCCGACGAGATCGCCGGCGGCTACGTCAATCACGGGCTCAAGCTGCACGGTTTCGGCGGTTCCGTCACCGCCCCGTGGCCGGAGGGACACTACGGCACGGTGGGTTCGGCCATGCCGCGCACGCTTTTCGACGCCCTCCTCGTCCGCACCGCCGTCGCCCGCGGCGCCACGCTGTGGGAGGACGCCACCGCGGTATCGGTGGAGCGCACCGCGGACCGGGTGGACGCGGTGACGGTGCGACGCGGGGGCGTCGATACGCGGGTGCAGGCGCGCTGGATCATCGTCGCGGACGGGGTGCGCTCCACCTTCGGCAGACTCCTGGGCCGGCAGTGGCACCGCGGTGAGGTGTACGGCATCGCGGCGCGCAGCTACTGCACCACCCCGCATTCCCGGGAGCCGTGGATCCACTCGCACGTGGAGCTGCGCGACGAGGACGGTGCGGTGCAGCCCGGTTACGGCTGGATCTTCCCGCTCGGCGACGGCCGGGTGAACCTCGGCGCCGGCGCCCTGTCCACCGACGCCCGCCCGGCGAAGGTGAACACGAAGAAGCTGCTGTCCCACTACGCCGCGCAGCGTCGCGAGGAATGGGAGCTCGGCCCGGAGACCGACGTCGCCTCCGCGCTGCTCCCCCTCGGCGGGGCCGTGTCGAATGTGGCGGGCGAGAACTGGGCGCTGATCGGTGACGCCGCCGCCTGCGTCAACCCGCTCAACGGCGAGGGCATCGACTACGGCCTGGAGACCGCCGAACTGGTCGTCGACCTGCTCGGCACCGGCCCGCTGACCCATGCCTGGCCGGAGCTGCTCCGTGACACCTACGGTGAGGCGTTCCTGCTGGCCCGCACCGCCGCCCGGCTGCTCACCTACCCGCGGTTCCTGCCGCTGGTCGGCCCGCTGGGTCTGCGTGGCCCGGTCGGTGCGCGCCTCATGCCGGCGGCCGCGCGACTGATGGGCAACCTCATCGTCGACGAGGACCGCGATCTCATCGCCCGGGCCTGGCGGGCCGCCGGCGGGGCCGTCTCCCGGGTCCGCCGGGACAGCCCGTTGTGGTCCGCTACGGCTTGATCGCGGAGTGCATCGCCACGATGCCGAACGTGAGATTCTGCCACCCGGCCTCCGACCATCCGTTGGCGTTGATCTGCCGGGCCAGCTCCTCTTGCCCCGGCCACGCCCGGATGGACTCCGCCAGGTAGACGTAGGCGTCCGGGTTCGAGGACACCGCCCGCGCGATCGGCGGGATCAGCCGCATGAGGTACTCCTTGTACACCGTGGAGAACACCGGCACGACCGGGGTGGAGAACTCGGCGATGGTCAACCGGCCACCCGGCCGGGTCACCCGGGCCATCTCCCGGAGGGCGGCCTCGTGATCGTGGATGTTGCGCAGCCCGTAGGAGATGGTCACCGCATCGAAGGTGCCGTCCGCGAACGGCAGGTCCATGCCGTCGCCGACGACCTTGGGCACGTCCCGGTGCCGACCGGCGGCGAGCATGCCCTGGGAGAAGTCGCAGGCCACGCACCAGGCACCGGACTTGGCCAGTTCCACCGTGGACACTGCCGTGCCGGCGGCGAGGTCGAGCACCTTCTCACCGGGGCGCAGGTCGAGCCGCTTCCGGGTCAGCCGACGCCACCGGGCGTCCTGCCCGAAGGAGAGGATGGTGTTGGTGAGGTCGTACTTCTCACCGACCGCGTCGAACATCGACGCGACATCGAAGGGTTTCTTGTCCAGGTCTGCCTTAGCCACACTGCGAGTCTAGTGACTCCGCTCAGGCGACCCGGGCACCGAGCGCCCTCGCCGCCCACAGCGGCAGTTCAGGCCGGGGGCCGAAGAAGGTGAGCGGGACCCGGCGGGTGTTCTCGATGACCTCGGTGTAGTAGCCCATCAGCTGGGTGCACAGGGCCTCCCAGGTCTTCGACCGGACGGACACCCGGGCGTTGCGGCGCAGCTGGTCGTGCCGCTCCGGGTGCAGCAGCCACTCGGCGGCGGCCGGCAGGTCCGCGGTGAAGGTGTCCACGTCGAGGAGCATGCCGTTGTAGCGGCCCTGGATGAGGTCGACGGGCCCGCCGGCGCGGGGGCCGATGGTGGGCACGCCCGACGCCTGGGCCTCCTGGATCGCCTGGCAGAAGGTCTCGAACTCGCCGGCGTGGACGAACAGGTCGAGTGACGCGTACGCCGCCGCCAGCTCATCGCCGCCGAGGGCCCCGGTGAACACCGCGCCCGGCAGCATCGACTCCAGCTCCGGACGCGACGGCCCGTCGCCGACGATGACCAGCTGGATGTCGCGTCGCCCGTGCAGGGAGACGAGGCGGTGCACACCCTTCTCCGGGGCCAGCCGACCGACGAAACCGACGATGCGTTTGCGTCCGGTGGGATCCCACTGACGGCGCAGCTGCGGCGAGCGCTTGTCGGGGTGGAAGCGGACGGCGTCGACGCCGCGGCCCCAGTGGCGCACCCCCTGGATGCCGTGCTGTTCCAGCTCGGCGATGGTCAGGGACGAGGGTGCGAGCGTCATCTGGCACATGTTGTGGATCGTGCGGGTCCAGTCCCAGGCGGCGGTCGCCAACGGTCGCAGGTGATACTTCGTGGCGAATCCGGCGACGTCCGTCTGGTAGAGGGCCACCGCCGGGATCCGCAGCTGCCGGGCGGCGAAGGCGCCGGCCGCACCGAGGACGAAGGGGCTGGCCAGGTGGATGATGTCCGGGTTGAACTCGCGCAGCACCTCGGTGACGGTGGCGTTGGGGACCCCGACGGGCAGCGAGTCGATGAGCGGGACGCGGACGGTGGGGACGCGGACGATCTCGAAACCGAGGTAGTCGCCGATCTCCTCCTCGAAGTCCCGGGCACCCGGCGCCACGACGACCGCCTCGTGCCCTTCCCGGTGCAGGTGCTCGAGGACGCGGAGCACCGAGTTGGTGACTCCGTTGACGTTGGGCAGGAAAGACTCGGCAACGATCGCTACACGCATGCGGGTCATCGTCCCTTCCTCAGGCAACCGGGCCCTGATCTTCAGCTTTACTCTGGGCGAACTTCCGGTGAACTCGCCGTCCGCCGGGTGACGCGACTCACCAGCCACCACAATAGCCCCGCCACGACGGCCACGACAGCCGCCATGCTCAACGCGGGCAGCAGTGACAGGGTCCATTCGCGGCCCTCCACCTTCACCAATTCCGGCTCGCTCCGCGCGTAGTTGACCCACACCTGCTGCCCCTCCCCCAGCCCGGTCGGGTAGAGCAGCCCGGTCTGCGGGGAATGGTAGATGCCCTCCTCGTCGCGGTAGTCCACGGTGGTGCGCAGCCAGCCGGTGTCGGTGACGGTGGCCAGTGAGCGCCCCCGGTCGGACTCGATCGTCCGGTCGTTGATCACCGCCCCGCCCACCATGGCGAGGCACCCGAAGATCCCGCCGATGAACAGCGCCATGACCACCTGGTGCAGGCGCCGGCGCAGCATGTCCCTCACAACGCGATCTTCCCCTGCAGTGCCCGGTGCAGCGCGCGTCGCGTGGTGCGGGTGGTGCGTGCCTCGATGACGCTGAGGCCGAGGGGGGCTTCGGTGGTGTCCATGAGGGCGTCGAGAAGCTCCCGCAGGGACGTCACCTCGCGGTGGGCGACGCCGTAGCCGGCGCACAGCTCGCTTATCGACGCCCCGTGGGGCGTACCGAAGGCCCGCTCGAAACTCGCCCGCAGCGGCTCGGCGCCGATCTCCAGGGTCTCGAAGATGCCGCCGCCGTCATCGTTGGCCACGACGATGGTGAGGTTCTCCGGGTGCGGCTCATTCGGCCCGATGAGCAGCCCACCGACGTCATGGAGGAAGGTCACGTCCCCGAGCAGCGCCACCGTCCGCGGGGCGCGCGGCTCATCCGGGTGCGCCGCCTGCGTGGCCAGTGCGACACCGACGGCCTGGGACACCGACCCGTCAATGCCCGCCGCACCCCGCGGCGCGTACGTGTCCACCCCGTCGAACGGCAGCCCCACCCAGCTGGCGTCACGCACCGGATTCGACGCCCCCAGCAGAACCGTGTCGCCGGTGCCCAGCGTGTCCGCCACCGCCGCCGCCGCGTGCAGACCGGTGAACCCGAACTCGGGATCCTCCAGCGTCGTCCGCACCGCGTCCGCCGCCAGCTCGGAGGCCGCGTCACAGATGGTCAGCCACTGCTTCGACGGTCGACCCGTGACCTTCACCGTGGTGCCACGGGTGGCGTCCGGCCGGGGATCGGTGAAGTCGTCGGTGCGCGACAGCGTGACCAGCTCGATGTCCGGATCAGTGATCAGCCCCAGCACATCCCGGTGCAGCGTCGGATGGCCCACCACGATGACCTGCTCCGGCTTCGTGTCCACCACGTAGTTGTTCGCGCTGACCTGCTGCTTACGGAAGATCGCCGCCGCCAACGGATGCACCGGCCTGTCCGGCGCCGGTGCCGACGGCTCCGCGATCGTGGGAACATCCTCCAGGCCCTCCACCGGCCAGGCCTCATCCCCCGCGATGACCAGGGTGTTCCTGTCCAGGTCCACGGCGACCTCGCCGTGATTCGTGGAGGTGGACACCGGGGAACGCCGCAGCGTCCGGCTGCCCTGGGGTGCCGGCAGCTCCTCACCGACCAACGGGTTCTCCAGCGCCACGTTGATGTGGACCTGGTTGGTCGTGGTGAACGCCTCGGCGATGGCCGGGATGTCCCCACCGGACTCCACCTGGGTGGTCTCCGCGTACACCCCGAACAGGCCGACCTGGTCGATCGTCTGGCTCGCCCCCGTCCCCTGCAACCGTCGGGGCCGATCCGCACTGATCACCGCCAGTCGCGTGTGCGAATAATGGGCCTCCACCATCGCCGGCACCGTGTTCGCCACCGCCGTCCCCGACGTCATCACCACCCCCACATGCCTGCCCTGCACCCGGGCCATCCCCAGCGCCAGGAACGCCGCACTGCGCTCATCCAGCCGCACATGCACCCGGATGTCACTGCGCGCCAGCAGCGCCAGGCTCAACGGCGAGTTCCGCGACCCCGGGCACAGCACCACATCACTGAGGTGACGGGACAGCTGCTCGGCCACCCGGACGGCCAGGTCCATCGAGGACTCGTTTCGCGACGGCTCGTTGTTCGACATGGCTCCCGAGTCTACTGCGGCGGTTCGCGGAGCCGCCCATTCCGGAGCCCTGCGATCCCCGCCCAAGTGCACACGGTTCACCCGCTGGCATCGCACTTAATTGGTCAAAGCGTGGACAATAGGGCACCGGGGTTCCGACGTCCCACCCGGTCCGGCCGATTGCACACGCTTTGCCCGTCCACAGGCCCAGGAAACACCCACATCGTGGACAATAGGGCGAGACGGGGAACCTTCTCCCCCTCGGCGGAGTCCAACATGGCATGAGCCACTGGACCACGAAAGAACTCCTGCGCGACGGGGCAACCAAGCATGACATCGCCAGGCGGGTGGCGACCGGTCAGTTGTACCGCCTCAGTCGCGGCCTGTACACCTCAGCCAGACCCGAAGGCCGTGATGCACTGAAGGCGATAGTTCACCAGTACCCGGCGACCATTTTCAACGGACACACAGCTGCGGCCGTCTACGGCCTCGGATCAGTCAGCGCTCCAGCCACAGGACTGGTACCCGGGGATCACCGGTCAATCTCCACGCCTGCGATGACTCTGACCCGCTCCCGTCAGCGTCGCCACCGGATCGTCGACGGGCTGCCGGTGACCACGCCGGCGGCGACGATCGCCACACTCGGCCGGGATGACTTCACCGCGGTGAAGTTCCTGGAGCGCCACTACGACGGGCTGAAAGGCGCGGACCGGTTCGCCGCGGATCTCCGGGCGATGCGACCGGAGCAGCGCGCCGCCCTGGATTCTGTCCTGTCGAGGGCGGTGATCGGGGCGTCGAGTCGGATGGAGCGGTTGTTCATCCTGGATCTGCGCCGGAAGGGCCTGGACGTGATCCCCAACTTCCGGTTCGGGCCGTACACGTGGGACGGCGGGATCCCGGACGGGACGACACTGTTCGATCTGGACAGTTACCGGTACCACGGGCCGCACGAGGAGGACATGAGGGACATGAACCACCGGACGTTCATCATCGACCGGTGGAAGTCGAACCACGCGGAGATGTTCGGGTGGGGGCATCTGCAGTACACGGATTCGTGCCTGGCGTATCCGGACACCCGGGCCCACGCGCTGGCGGAGATTCTTAGCCTGGTGGAGCATCGCCGGTCACGTCGTCACCCGGAGGCGGTACCCGGGGGCGTCAACTCGGGCGTGTGGACCTTTCACGGGGAGTGGGGCTGATCAGGGTGCCGGTTCCGGGGCGCCGCCGGTGAGTTCGTTGAGCCAGCCCTCGATGTCGATCTCCGGCAGGTCGGAGGGGACGATGTCGGACGGGATCTCCGTGGGGATCTGGGTGGGCAGGGCCGGGGCCTCCTCGGTGGTGGTGACGGTGCGTTCGACGGTGCTGGTGACGGTGACCGGGGCCGGGGGCTCACGGTCGGCTTCGGCGGCGGCGCCGCGCCAGAGGAAGAAGAAGGCGATGGCGGCCAGCAGGGTGAGGCCGAAGAGGATGCCCAGGAGCATCGGCAGTGCCCCGCCGGACTTCTTCGCCGGCGCCGGGGCCGCAGAGGACGGTGCGTAGGGCTCCTCGTACGGCTGTTCGTGGGCGGAGTCATAGGCGGGGTCGTAGCGGAAGTTCGGGTCGTGCTCGCCCGGGAAGTACTGGCGGGGTCGGCCCTGGTCGCCAGAACTGCCGGAGCCGCCGCTGGTGGGGCCGATGTACCGGGTCTCGTCGTCGGGGTTGCCGGGGTTGCGCGGGTTCATGGGGATGAGGTTACAGATACCGGTGGGCGTCGCGGAGGCGGTCGAACCACCGGTCGCGACGATCGGCGGGGGCGGCGAGTGTCTCGAGCCGGTCCGGGTCGGGGGTGACGGGTGCGACGGGCAGGTGCCCGTCGACGAGTTCGCGGGGTTCGGCGACGTCCTCGAGGAACAGCGACCCGGTGGCGAGGCCGGCGGCGGCGGGCGGGACGTCCATGTCATCGTCGTCGGAGAGCACCGGCAGCGCTGCGACGGCGGCGAGTCCGGCGTTCATGCCGACGGCGGTGTCGAGGGCGGAGGCGACGGTGATGTCCATGTGGCGGGCCCGGAGGTCGGTGGCCAGCTGCAGGACGCGGCGGACCCCGCCGAGGGGGGCGACCTTGACCACGGCGACGTCGGCGGCCTGCAGCTCGGCGACGCGGTAGGGGTCGTCGCTGCGGCGGATGGATTCGTCGGCGGCGACGCGGGCGAAGATGCCGGAACGCATGAGGGCGCGGCGGACCTCGGCGAGTTCCTCGACGGTGGCGCAGGGCTGTTCGAGGTAGTCCAGCGGTCCGAGCTCGTGCGCCGCGGCCACGGCCTCGGTCACGGTCCAGCCCCGATTGGCGTCGACGCGGATGACGGCACCGGGGACGTGGTCGCGGACCGCATTGACGCGGGCGATGTCGTCGTCGAGCGTCTGACCCTTCTCGGCGACCTTGACCTTGATCACGCGGCACCCGGCGAACCGGGCCAGCACCTCCGGCACGGCGTCGGCGGTCACGGCGGGGACGGTGGCGTTGACCTCGACTGTGTCGCGCAGCGGTGCGGGGAAGCCCTCGTAGGCGGCCTCGAGCCCGGCGCGCAGCCAGGCGGAGGATTCCCGTGCCCCGTACTCGAGGAAGGGGGAGAACTCACCCCAGCCCGCGGGGCCGTCGATAAGCAGTGCCTCGCGGATGTCCACCCCGCGGAAGCGCACCGCCATCGGCAGGGCTACAACGTGGGCGCGGTCCAGGATGTCGTCGACGTGCATGGGACCTAGAGTAGGCGGACCTCGTCGTCGTCGATGAGCAGGGCCCGGCCGTCGCGGAGCAGGGCCAGCGGCCAACGTTGCCCGTAGGCGCGGACGGTGTCGGCGATGATGTCGATGGGAAACGGCGGGTCGCCCTGTGCGTGTGGGATGACCACGAGGTCGGTGAGCCCGAGGCCGGTGTGGTCGGTGAGCTCGGGCGCGACCGAGGGCGAGTCCAGCAGACTCACCGGTTCAATGCTCGGCCCGGCGATGACGGAGCCGGCGGAGCAGCCGATGTAGGGCAGGCCGGCGCGGACGTGGCGCAGGAGGATGTCGTCGGTGCCGGTGGAGCGGAGGACCCACAGGAGGTCGAAGGTCTCGCCACCCGCGACGTAGACGGCGTCGACGAGCCCCAGCACCCGGTCGACCTCCGCTGGCGGCGTGGTGGCCAGGGGCAGCTCCACGAGGTCCAGTCCGGCGGCGCGGAGTCCGTCGCGTTCGGTGTTGATCCACGGCGCCTGGTCGACGGAGCCGAAGGAGCGTGCGGCGTCGGGGATGTAGGCGACCGTCCCGCTGACGAACTCGGACAGGCGGGGGTGAAGGAACGAGGTCAGGAGCAGTCTCATGGCACCAGGGTAGTTTTGCCCGCACAATGGTGTCCATGAGCGATCCGAAGAGCATCCTGTCCCCCACCGAGATCGACACGCAGCTCCCGCACGACTGGAAGCGGGAGGGCAACACCATCCACCGGCAGGTCGAGACCGGCGACTTCACCACCGGCCTCGGCCTGCTCAACAAGATCGGGGAGGCCGCCGAGACCCAGGACCACCACCCCGACCTGTTCCTCACCTACGGTTCGGTGGCCATCACCCTCTACAGCCACGACGTCGGCGGAGTGACCACCCGGGGCATCCGGACGGCGGAGACCATCAACGGGATCATTACCGGCTGACATCCCGGCCGGCTCGTAGGCTGGGAGACATGACCTACAGCACTGACAACCCCTACGACGCCTCCCAGTGGGCCACCGTGGCGGGTTTCGAGGACCTCACCGACATCACCTACCACCGCCACGTGGGCACCGAACGCAAGGACGGCATCGTCCGCATCGCCTTCGACCGGCCGGAGGTGCGCAACGCATTCCGCCCGCACACCGTCGACGAGCTCTACCGGACCCTCGACCACGCGCGGCGTACCCCGGACGTCGGCGTCGTGCTCATCACCGGCAACGGGCCGAGTGAGAAGGACGGCGGCTGGGCGTTCTGCTCCGGCGGTGACCAGCGCATCCGCGGCCGCTCCGGCTACCGCTACGCCTCCGGCGAGACCGCCGACACCGTCGACGAGGCCCGCACCAAGGTCGAGGGTGGGCGCCTGCACATCCTCGAGGTCCAGCGCCTGATCCGCACGATGCCGAAGGTGGTCATCGCCGTGGTCAACGGGTGGGCCGCCGGCGGCGGGCACTCCCTCCACGTCATCTGCGACCTCACCATCGCATCCCGCCAGGAGGCCCGCTTCAAGCAGACCGACGCCGACGTGGGTTCCTTCGACGCCGGGTACGGTTCCGCCTACCTGGCCAAGCAGGTGGGCCAGAAGTTCGCCCGCGAGATCTTCTTCCTCGGCCGCAGCTACGACGCCGAGACGATGCAGCGGATGGGTGCGGTCAACATCGTCGCCGACCACGGCCAGCTCGAGGAGGAGGCCATCCAGGTCGCCCGCGAGATCAACGGCAAGTCCCCGACCGCGCAGCGCATGCTCAAGTTCGCCTTCAATCTCACCGACGACGGCCTCATGGGCCAGCAGGTCTTCGCCGGCGAGGCGACGCGCCTGGCGTACATGACCGACGAAGCCGTGGAGGGCAAGGAGGCGTTCCTGGCAAAGCGCGCCCCCGACTGGGACCGTTTCCCCTTCTACTACTGACGTGCGCCGCATCATCGCCGTCGACGGCCACGGCGGCTCCGGCGAGACGACCCTCGCCGCGTCCATGACCGGGCCCGGCGTCACGGTCGTCCGCGCCGACGACCTCGCCCGGCACCGCTCCTTCTGACTGGGCGCAGCTGCTTGTCGACGACATCCTCGTCCCCTACCTCGCAGGCACCCTCATCGTGGAGGGCACCGGGGCGGACGCCGCCGACTTCATCGACGAGTGGATGGCCGAGGAGATCCCCTTCCTCGGGCATCACCGCCCGTGGGAACGGGCCGACCGGATCATCCGGCCCGGTCAGAACTCCCCGGCCCCCGACTCCGGCTCCGGGTCGCGGTAGACGATGGAGCCGTCGATGACGATGGTGACGTTGTCGGAGACGAGCACCCCGCCGGATTCGAGCACGGTCTGGAACATGACGCCGTAGTCGCGGCGGTTGATCTCGGTGCGGGCCTCGAAGCCGACGCGGTACTTGCCGAAGGGGTCGATGTCCGCCCCGCCGAGGGTGAGGGTGAACACCTCGTGCCGGGCGATCCCCTTGAGTGTGAGGGTGCCCTCGACCTTGCCGTGCAGTTCATCGTCGAGCCAGGCGTTGGTGGACTCGAAGGTGATCTCGGGGTATTCGCGGACGTCGAGGAAGTCGGCGCTGCGCAGGTGGACGTCGCGGGGCGGCACGCCGGTGTTGATCGAGGATGCGCGGACTGTGGCGGTCAGCTTGAGGTCGTGGAGGTTCTCCCCGACGGAGAAGGTGCCCTCCCAGTCGTCGAACACGCCCCGGATCTTGGTCACCATGGCGTGCCGGGCCTCGATGTATACCGCGGTGTGGTCAGGGTCGATGTCGTAGTCACCCTGGAGGACGATCTGGGTCATGGCGTTCCTTGGAAATGAGAGGTCGATGGTCCGGACGTTTACGTTTCGATAACTATACATATCCCGGCGGCGGTGGTCACCGGGTCGGGTCGGCGGGCCAGTCCTCCGGCAGGTCATCGAACCCCGGCGGCGGCCACGGCGGCAGATCGGCCGGGTCGAGCGAGATCGGGGTGCGCGGCGACCAGTTCTCCGCCCAGGGTGCGCCCTGCGTGTCGATGGTCCGGGTGCCGTCGACGCTGGTCCACCCGCCCCCGCCGAACGAGCTCGCGGTCGCGGTGTGCTCCCCGTCCGTACGGATGAGGAAGGAACCGTCGACGACGGAGAAGATCTCCTTGTCCAGGTCCTCGATGAGGACGTCGGAACCGCTGTCGCACGCGTCGCAGGCGCACGAGGGGATGTCCGCGATCGGGTGCGGCGGGTCCGCGACCGCGACCTCAACCATCGGTGCCCGGCCGTTGTCGAAGATCCAGGCCGCCCCCTGCAGGTGCACCGGCAGCGCACCCGGTCGGCGCGGTGTGAGGGTGATCCGCCAGTCCTCCTCCCCCGTCCGCTCCCGCACCACGGTGGCCCAGCCGCGCTCCTCGAGGATCTGCGCCCAGGCCAGGCACCGGTGGATGATCATCCGGAACTTCCGCGGGTCGGCGCACACGCTGTAGTCCTCGTCGCGCGCACCATCCTCCGGGAACGGCCAGGACGGCGGGTCCTGCGCCCGGAATGCGGCCTCGACGTCCTCGAGCAGTGCCACGGCCTCCACCGTCAGCGGATCGTGCCCGCGGTTGTTGTGGTCGTTCCACCAGGTGGTCATGGGCCCAGGCTAGTATCGACGCCCGTGACCCGCGTTCTGGAACCCCTGCTCATCGACGCCGCCGACCCCGCCGCCGCCCTGCCCGCCCTGGAGGAGGCGATCGCCGGCCGGCGCACCCTGCTGCCGGTGCCGGTGCAGGATCCGGCGCGGACGGCGCTGCTCAAGGACTCCCAGCATGCGGGCCGCGCCATCGAACCCACGATCGCGCTGGTGGTGGCCACCTCCGGGTCGACCGGCACGCCGAAGGGGGCGCAGCTGACGGCGGTCAACCTCGTCGCGAGCGCAGATGCGACGCACCAGTTCCTCGGTGGGGAGGGCCTGTGGGTGCTGCCGATGCCGGCGCACCACATCGCGGGCATCCAGGTGCTGGTGCGGTCCCTGGTGGCGGGCGTCGATCCGATCTGTCTGGACCTGTCCACGGGGTTCCACATCGGTGCGTTCGCCCGGGCCGCGTCGGAGGCCGCGACGACGTCGGGCCGCGTCTACACCTCGCTGACCCCCATGCAGCTGGCGAAGGCGATGGACACGTTGCAGGGCATTGAGGCGCTGCGGGTCTTCGACGCGGTGCTGGTCGGTGGGGCGGCGATCAACCCGCGGCTGGCTCAGGCCGCGGCGGACCTGCAGATCACGGTGGTGGCCACGTACGGGTCCTCGGAGACCTCCGGCGGCTGTGTCTACGACGGCCGTCCGCTGCCCGGCGCGCAGGTGCGGGTGAGCGGCGGCCGCATCCACCTGGGTGGGCCGATGATCGCGCACGGCTACCGCAACCATGCGGGGCATGAGGCGTTCGCGGAGCCCGGCTGGTTCGCCACCTCGGACGCCGGGCGTATCGACGCCGGCGTGCTCACCGTCACCGGCCGCCTCGACGCCGTCATCGATTCCGGTGGGCTGAAACTCCAGCCGGAGGTGCTGGAGCAGGCGATGCTGCGGATCGCCGGGGTCGACGAGGTCTGTGTGGTGGGCATCCCGCATCCGCGGCTGGGCCAGGCCATCGTCGCCGCCTACACCGGCGCCGCGACGCCGGGTGAGGTCATCGAGGGCCTCGACGACCTGCCGCGGTGGCAGCTGCCGAAGGAACTGCGGCGGGTGGACGCGCTGCCGGTGACGGGGCCGGGGAAGGTGGACCGGCGCGGCGTCGAGAAGCTCTTCTAGTCTTCGCGGGCGGAGGCCTCGACGAGGGCGGCGATGTCGTCGTCGGTGTAGACGCGGGCGATCTGCTCGTCGTTGCCGCCCATGAGGGTGTTGCCGATGACCAGCGCACCACCCTGGGTGGTGGGCACGACCGCGAAGTTGCGGGGGTTGGAGTAGACCTGCCGGATGGGGTGGCCGGAGCGCAGGGCGCAGGCGTGGAGCCAGACATCGTCGGCCCGCGGCGTCAGCTCCATGAACTCCTCCCCCTGCGCGACGACGTGGGAGATGAAGGTCTCCGGGTAGAGCACCCCGGACACGCCGGTGGCGAAGTGCAGGTAGGAGGCGCGGGAGGTGTTCGCCGCCGTCCACTTGACGTAGGGCAGCAGCTGCCCGTCGCGCAGCTCGATGCGGTGGGCGCGGTAGGCGATGACCACGTCGCTGCGCAGGTCGCCGATGAACAGCAGACGCTGGAGGAACCACTCGGGGTAGATCATGTCGTCGTCGACGGTGGCCACCCGCACTCCCTGCCCCTCGACGGCGCGGAACTGGTTCCAGTACTTGGTGTGCGGGCCGTAGAGCCCGTCGGAGCGGCGGACCTGCAGGCCCCGGCGCACCAGACGGCGCAGGGTTTCGGCCAGGACGCCTCATAGTCCGCCGGGTCGAGCCACAGGATGATCGGCGCCTTGACGTACCCACGGGCGAGGGACTCGATGGTGTAGTGGACACGACGCAGGCGGTCGCCGTGGGAGGTCAGGGAGATGACCACGTCACCGTCGCCGGGGATCTTCGTCATGGCGAACCGGTTGTTCCAGGCCAGCGGGATCATCCGGAGCAGGGTGAAGAAGAAGCTCACGACCTGCCCCAGCACGTATCCGATCCACATGGGTGACCACTGTAACCCTCCACTCCCCCGAACGCGCACCGGGCGGGCCGATGGAGGACAATGGCCACCATGTCCTACTCCGCCACCCCCGGGACTGGTGGCAGGCCGCGCGCCCGCACACCTGGCCCAATGCCTTCGCCCCCGTCATCGTCGGTTCCGGTGCCGCCGCCTACGCCGGTGGTTTCTCCTGGTGGCGGGCGCTGCTCGCCCTCGTCGTGGCGTGGGCGCTGATCATCGGGGTCAACTACGCCAACGACTACTCCGACGGCGTCCGCGGCACCGACGAGGACCGCACCGGCCCGGCGCGCCTGACCGGCGGCCGGCTCGCCCGACCGGAGCACGTCAGACTGGTGGCCTTCGTGGCGTTCGGTGTCGCCGGGGTGGCGGGTGTCATTCTGTCGTTGGCCAGCGCCTGGTGGTTCATCCTCATCGGCGCGCTGTGCATCGCCGGCGCCTGGTTCTACACCGGCGGCAAGAACCCCTACGGCTACCTCGGACTCGGGGAGGTGGCGGTGTTCATCTTCTTCGGCCTCGTCGCCGTCCTGGGCACCCAGTACACCCAGCTCGGTGCCGTCACCTGGATCGGTGCGGGCTGTGCGGTGGGTATCGGCGCGATCTCCGCGGGCGTGAACCTGGTGAACAATCTCCGTGACATCCCGACGGACGCCGCCGCCGGCAAGATCACCCTCGCGGTGCGCCTGGGGGATGCCCGCACCCGCATCCTCTACGCCGTCCTGGCCGCGACGCCGTTCGTCATGTCGCTGATCATGGGCGCCGAACTCACCCCGTTGGTCGTCGCCGTCCTCGCCCTGCCCCTGGCGATCGCCGGGATGCTCACCGTCCTGCGCGGTACCAGCGGCCGCGAGCTCATCCCGGTACTGGGCACGACGGGTAAGGCGATGCTGCTGTGGGCCGTGATCACGGCCGCCGTCCTCGCGTTCAACGCCCCGGGGGTGTAGATGAGCGGGGTCATCACCGGGTTCGCCATCATCCTCGCCGTCATCGGCGTCGGTGTCCTGCTCGCCCGCTTCGGCGTGATCAACAACGACCGCGAACGGCTCGTGCTCAACCGCGTCGCCTTCTATGCCGCGTCCCCGGCGCTGCTGTTCACCTCGGTGGCGAACTCGGATGCGTCGACGTTGTTCTCCCCGGTCATCGTCGTCATCTTCCTGGCGACGGCCGCGACCTCCCTCATCTACATCCTCGCCTCGCTGGGCTTCTTCCGCCAGGATCTGCCCACCACGACGATGGGGGCGGCGTCGTCGAGCTACTTCAACTCGGTGAACATCGGGCTGCCGGTGAGCATCTACGTCCTCGGGGAGGCGACCTATGTGGTGCCGGTCCTGGTGCTGCAGATGGTGATCGTCACCCCGTTCATCCTCGCCGGGCTCGGTGCCGGCCCGGACGAGGGCGGCGGCCGGTCGACCGCCGCGAAGATCGGCGACTCCGTCCGCACCGCGCTGCTCTCCCCCATCGTGCTGGGCTCCTTCCTCGGGCTCATCGTGGCGGTGGCAGGCATCAGCATCCCCGCCCCGGTGATGACCCCGCTGGAGATCCTCGGCGGCGCGTCCATCCCGATGATCCTCATCAGCTTCGGCGCCTCCCTGCGCAACACCGCACCCCTGACCACCCCGGCGGACCGGCCCGGCACGATCGTCGCCACCGCCCTCAAGCTGGTGGGCATGCCCCTCATCGCCTGGCTCATCGGCCTGGGCATGGGGCTCGACGACACCCAGCTCTACGCCGCCGTCATCCTCGCCGCACTGCCGGCCGCCCAGAACGTGTACAACTACGCCGCCACCTACCAGCGCGGCATGATCATGGCGCGCGACACCGTCTTCCTCACCACCTTCGGCTCCCTGCCGGTCATGCTCGGCATCGCGCTGCTCTTCGGCCGCTGACCCTCACCCGGGGAGCAGGCCCGCGAGCCGGGCCATGCGCAGGCCGGTGTGCAGTTCCGCGCGCACCGCGCCGTCGGCGAGGTCACCGGCGATGACGGAACGCATCTTGTCCAGCCGGTAGTACAGCGTCGACCGGTGAATGCCCAGCTCACCTGCCGTGCGTCGGGCGTCACCGCCGGCGTCGAGGTACGCGGTGAGCGTGGCGATGAGGTCGGGCGAATCCACCGCCCCCAGCAGGTCCCGGACCACCGGGGGAAGGTCCGCGCGGGTGAAGGACTCCAGGGGCATCCGCGCCAGCGTGGCGTCCAGTCCCGCGGCATCCCAGGTGGTGACGGTTCCGTGGTCGCGCGGCGCCAACCAGGACGCCCGCCACGCCAGGCGGGCCTGTTCGAAGGACCGGGGAGCCTCCTCCAGTGCCATGAGGGTGCCCACCCCGGCGCGGACCGGCGTGACCTGCGGGTCGGCGAGAATCCGGACCAGGCGTGGCACGACGACCGGGCGGGGGAAGATGAGCACCCCGACCTGGTTGTCCAACACCCCGCCGACGACCGTCGCGGTCGAGGTCTCCCGCACGAAGCCGAGGGTGCGGGCCACGGCCTGCCCGGCCTTCTCATGGTCCGACGGCGCGGCCGTCCGGGGGTCGACGCCGAGCGCCACGGCGCAGTAGCTGGCGGAGGAGCTGAGGAACCGTTCGGCGATCAGGGCCTCGGCCGCCCGGGCCCGGACGGGGGCGTCGCCGGCGACCAGGTCGACGGTGAGCTCGTGGGCGCGGGCCGATCGTCCGGCCGCATTCTGCTGCCGGGCCTGGAGCAGGGCAGCCAGGCGTTCGGTGGCGTGGCCCAGCTCCGGCGGCGGGCTCCCTGTCGAGGGCAGGACGAGGTGGCCGACGATCTGCCGGCGGGCGTCGACGAGCCGGGTGAACAGGAGCGGGCCGACACCGGGAATCTCGATCACCTGCTGCGGGGTCCGCGACGTGCGCGGGCGTTCCCAGGAGTCGCTGTGGGTGAGCAGGTGCGCCAGCCGCCGACGGTCCTCCGGGGACTCGTGGATGGACCAGGCCACCGCCCTCATACCCGCGTCGAGGACGACGAGGCGGCAGCCGAGTTCCTCGGACAGGTCCTGAAGGGCGTCATCAAGTTCGGGTGAGCGGTCCACCCACCGGATCCTAGCGGAGCAGTCCGACAGAGTGTCGGAAATCTCGTCCCCGCATTGCCACATCGTGCCGATGAATCCACCCGTGCGTCACCCGTACGGTGCAGGACATGACTTCCCCACGCATCGCCATCATCGGGGCCGGCATCGGCGGCCTCACCCTCGCTGCGGAACTGCGCCGCCGCGGCCTCGACCCGCAGGTCTACGAGCAGGCCGCCGAGCTCCGTGAGGTCGGAGCCGCCGTCGCCCTCTCCGCCAACTCCACCCGATTCCTCCGCGACCGCCTCGGCATCGGGGCGGACCTCGCGGACAAGGCCGCCGACGTCGACGGGCTCATCTTCCGCGACGCCCGCGACGGCCGCACCATCGGCCGGGTGCTCTCCCGGGCGGAGTACCACGACCGCGCCGGCGCCCCCTACTACGGAGTCCACCGCGCGGACCTGCAGCTCATGCTCCGTACCGCCCTCGGCGACGACGCCATCCACCTGAACAAGAGGTGCGTGGACGTCGACGATTCGGGACAGTCCGCGATCGTCCACTTCGCCGACGGCGACCACGTCGAGGCCGACCTGGTCATCGGCGCCGACGGTGTCCGCTCGGGGCTGCGCCGCAAGATCCTCGGCTACCACGACGCCCAGTTCTCCGGCTGCTTCGCCTGGCGCGGCCTCGTCCCGCCGGAGCAGGTCCCCTCCCTCCCCGACCCGGAAGCCATCCAGTTCTGGCTGGGCCCCGGCGGCCACATGCTCCACTACCCCATCGGCAACGGGACGCAGAACTTCTTCCTCGTGCAGCGCCACCACGGGCCGTGGCCGGCCAAGCCCTGGGTCATCCCCGCCGAGGAGGGCGAGCACGTGCGCGCCGTGGAGAACTGGCACCCGGCGATCCGGGAGATGGTCGGCGCCGTCCCCGCCGCCGAGCGCTGGGCACTGTTCCACCGCCCACCGCTGCAGCACTGGAGCTCCGGACGCATCACCCTGCTTGGCGACGCCGCCCACGCCATGGTCCCCCATCACGGTCAGGGTGCGAACCAGTCCATCGAGGACGCCATCGTGCTCGCCGACTGCCTCATCGAGGGCCTCGCGGACGGCACCGGCTGGGACGCCGCCCGCCAGCGTTACCAGGATCTGCGCGTCGACCGGACCCGCCGGGTCCAGATCACCTCACTGGCCGCCGCCGACGTGTTCCACCTGCCCGACGGCCCACTCGCGGACGCCCGCAATGCCCGACTCGGCGCCCCGGACTTCTGGGAGAAGTCGATGGCGTGGATCCACGAGCACGTCGCCGCGCCTAGCGGGACTCCAGTTCGCGCTTGACCCAGTCCTTGCGCTCCCGGCGCTGGCGGGCCCGCTCCGCCACCGCCCGGGTGGCCTCCTCCCGCATGCCGCGGAACAGCAGCATCGACAGCGGCAGCGCGACGATGAGCGCCAGGAGGGCGGACATGACGAGGGGCACGGGGGCGTCGATAAGCACCGCGGCGAGCTGGATGACCACGGTGAGCACCAGGAACAACGCCAGCCGGGCGCCGCCGTATTTCAGCAGCGCGACATTGGCCCGCCGCTGCAGGGCCGGATCCACCTCCGGCGGGGCGGCGGCGGACTCAGGCTGCGGGGGCGTGTCAGGTGCGGTCACACCAGTAGAGCCTACTCAACCGCATTCCCCGGTTGCCAGGCACCGTAAGGTGGAATGCAGAAGGAGGAACTCATGGGACGTCTGCTGCTCATTCTGCTCATCATCGTCGCCGTCGTGCTGGTGTGGAAGGCCTTCGGGCCCAGCTCATGGAAGCGCAACCAGAAGGCCGGTGCCACTCCGCGCGCCATCAAGGGCCCGGACGATGACGAAGAGTTCCTGTGGAACATCGAGAAGGACCGTTTCAAGCAGCGCCGCGCCCGTGAGGCCGCCGCCCGCGAGGAAGAGGAGCGGGTCAGACGAGCCCGGGAACGCTACGTGGACGACGACGCCGCTGACCCCGGGCCGGGCACCGGGACCCCCGATTCACCGGAGAATCCGGACACCCCCGACACCCCGGACCCCGGCACCGATCCCACCGACGGGAACACCCGGCCATGACCCCGGCCGCCGTCACCGCCTGGGTCGAGGCCGACCGTGCCCTCGACCTGGCGGTGATGCGCGACCAGCTCGCCGACGACGTCCGGCTGACTTCCCCGCTCACCGACGGCTTCGACTTCCGGGGAGCCGACGAGGTGATGGCCGTGATGGCGGCCGCCTTCGAGCTGCTCGAGAATATTGACATCCGACGGGTCACCGGCGCGGACCGGGACTTCGCCCTCCACGGCACCGCGACGCTGCGGGGAGCCAACCTGGAGGAGATCCAGTGGCTCCATCTGTCGGCGGACGGGCTCATCGACGAGATCACCCTGTTCGTCCGGCCGATGCCCGCGGCCGTGGCGCTGCTCGCGTCAATCGGCCCGGGGCTGACCCGACGTGGCGCGATGGGACGGGTTGGCGCGCTCGCCTCCCGGGCGGCGGCCCCGCTGGCGGGGATCACCCAGACGCTGGAGACCCGGCTGATGCCCCGCCTGAAATAGGTCAGGCGTTAACGCTTCTCAGACCTGTCCGAGGTGTCCGCGAAGGTCATCTTCAGGCGCAGGGCCTGCGCGACCGCGGCGACCTTCTCCCAGCGCACCCCCGTGCCACCGTGCTCGATGGTGTGGAGCGTCGACCGGGACACTCCGGCCTCCGTCGCCACATCCTGCTGCAGACGCCCGAGGTCACGGCGCCGCTGGGCCAGCTGGCTGCCGAGCGCGATGAGTTCAGGGTCATCGCCCGCCGGCTTGCCGGTCTTGTTGCGGGGTGCTGACGTTCCGGTCATCACTGCCTCCCCTTGGTCGGGGTCTGGGACACTTCTTTTGCTTGTCACAACAAGCATAGTGTGTCCGACGTTATACCGGCAGGGGTGACGGTGGGATGTGACCCTGATGTGACCTCAGGAGACGCTCAGTTCAGTCCCGCTAGTTCAGTCCCGCGTAGGAGTGCAGGCCGGAGACGACCATGTTGATGAAGAACAGGTTGAAGATCATCGTGGCCAGGGCGACGATGTTGATCCACGCGGCACCGTGGTTACGCCAGCCGGCGGTGGCGCGGGCGTGGAGGTAGGCGGCGTAGAGGATCCAGGTGATGAAGGAGACGGTCTCCTTCGGGTCCCAGCCCCAGAACCGACCCCAGGCGGCCTCCGCCCAGATCGCGCCGAGGATGATGCCCAGGCCGAAGATCGGCAGGGTGAAGATGGCGGACTTGTAGGCCAGGGCGTCGAGCTTCTTCGCGGTGGGCAGCGGCTTGGCCACGGCACCGAAGAAGCCGTGCTCCTGCCCTTGGGCTGCCAGATGCGCAGCAGGTAGAGCAGGGAGGCGATGCCGGAGAGCATGCCGATCGACGCGCCGACGGAGACGGTGGTGACGTGGATGGGGAACCAGAAGGACTGCAGGGCCGGGACGACGGGGGCGGCGTCGGCGTAGAGCTTGGTGCCGCCGAAGAACATCAGGGCCAGGACCGGGACGAGCAGCCACGGCCAGACGATGCGCCATTCCTTGCGCTGGATGACCACGGCGGCGGCGATCATGGTGAAGGCGGTGATGACGAGGACGTACTCGTAGAGGTTGCCGAAGGGGAATCGTTCGGTGGCCAGGCCACGCAGCACCGCGGAGACGACGTGGACGATGATGCCCAGCCACACCAGCGCCTGGGCCATGCCGCCGATCCGGTCGGTGGCGGCCTCCCGCTGGCGGGCCTGTTCACGGGAGGGGACGGTGGTGTCGCCCACGGGGGCGTCGACACGCTCCCCGGTCGGGGACGCTCCCACGGTGACCAGTTCCCGCTCAGCGGCGAAGGCGCGGCGGGCGTCGATGACGCCCTGCATCTTCACGTAGTAGAACAGCGACAGCGCGAGGGCGGCGAAGTAGATGATCAGTGCCGTCACGAAGGCGGTGTCGGAGAAACTGGAGAGTGTCGTGTTGACAGGCATGGCGAGGTGGACACCTTCGGGGAGTCGGTGGAACAGGCGGAGTTACGTCTCGACGCTACCCCACCCTGCCTGGCGAATCCAACCCTCGGACCACCGGAACTCCGTCTTTCGGTGGATCAGCGGACGGGTTGTTCATCCAGGTCGGGGACGAGGTCATCGTCGTCGATCTCGTCCGGGTCCTCCAGGCCGAACAGGGCGCGGTGGATGTCCTCGAACTCGCCGCCCCAGCCGGCGCGGTCGGTGCGGGCGAGGCCACCCATCTCGACGCGGGTGACACCCTCGTCGACGGGGATGAGCCGGACCCAGATGCGGCGGCGGCGGATGAGCAGGGAACCGACGAGGGCGGCGAGCATCACGGCCGAGGTGACCAGCACCCAGGGCTGGAACGGATCGCGGGAGATCTGGTAGTTGGCGAACTCGCTGGCCCCGTCGAAGGTGACCTCGGTGCCGTCGTCTAGGGTGACGGACTCGCCCTGGGTGAGGTTGACGCGCTCGATCTTCTGCAGCTGCCCGGAGTGCAGGAGGGTGGGATCGAGGCTGAAGATCGACTGGGCCCGGCCGGTGTCCAGACCGGCGTCACCGCGGTAGACGTCAATGGCCACGGCCGGGTCACGCATGGCCGGGTAGCTGGAGGTGAGCAGTTCACCGTTCTCACCCGACCATTCGGCCGTCGGGGCGAACAGGCCCTGGATGGCGATCTGGTTCTGGCGGCGGTCGAACAGGTCCGGGTACATGCCGGCGGGCGGATCGAAACGCATGACGCCCGAGGAGAGGAAGAAGGTGGGGTCGTCCGGGCGCCACTGGATGGTCTGCGTGCGGGTCTCACCGTTGGGCCACGTGACCGTGAAGGTGGGGGCGTAGCCGTGGCCCTGCAGGTAGACGCGGTCACCGGCGACACGCAGCGGGTGATTGACCTTGAGCTCGTAGTCGGTCCACTCCTCGGTCGGGGTGAGGATGTCGTCGCCGACGGCGTAGGAGATGTTCGAGGTGAACATCTCGGCCTGGCCGTTGGGCAGGTAGTCGGCGGCGAAGTCGTGGGCGTCGAAGCAGAAAGTGGTCAGGCCGGTGCCGTCGAACAGGGGCCCGGCGCGGAAGGAGTCGTAGTTGGCGGTGGAGGTGTTGCAGAACTCGGTGCTCTGGGTGATCTCCGGGGTCTCGTAGTTGCCGGATTCGGTGACCACGATGACGTGGCCCTCGTAGTAGACCATCCGGCCGGCGGCGATGGTGATGAGCATGCCCACCAGACCGAGGTGGAACAGGAGGTTGGCCAGTTCGCGGGTGTAGCCGCGTTCGGCGGCGAGGGAGAAGGCGCCGGCCCGGTCGTCGTCGGGCTGGTACTCGGCGACGTGCCACTTCTTCAGCAGCCCGCGGGCGTCGTCGGCGACCTCGGCCATCGGTTTGTCGATGGTCCCCTCGGCGTGCAGCGGCAGCCGCCCGAGGTTCTTCGGTGCCCGGGTCGGCGGTGTCTTCATCGCCTGGTAGTGGTCCCAGGTCCGCGGCAGGATGCAGCCGATGAGGGAGAGGGTGAGCAGGAGGAAGATGGCGGCGAACCAGGTGGACTGGAAGACGTCGAAGAGCTGGAGCCGATCGTAGATCTCGGCGAGGCGGCCGTTGTTGGCGATGTACTCCGCCACGTTCTCCTCATTGAGGCTGCGCTGCGGCAGCAGGGCGCCGGGGATGGCGGCGATGGCCAGCAGGAACAGCAGAGCCAGTGCGGTACGCATGCTGGTCAGCCAGTGCCAGGCCTTCTTGAGGTACGTCCAGACGGTGCGCATCGCGTTAACTTTCCACTCCTGAATTGTTGGTGCTGGTCGGTGCCGACGGTCAGATGAGCGTCGCGCCGTACTCGACGGTCCACTGCCGGACGACGTTGATGAAGTGCGCCCACGCGCCGGACAGCAGGGCGATGCCGACAAGGATCATGAGCACGCCGCCGATGATCTGGATGGTGCGGGAATGCCGGCGCAGCCAGTCGACCGACCGCATCGCGCGGGCGGAGCCGAGGGCGATGAGCAGGAACGGCAGGCCGAGGCCGAGGCAGTAGCCGATGATGAGGATGACGCCGCGGGCGGCGGTCATGCCCTCGGTGCCGGCGGAGACGGAGATGATCGCGGCGAGCGTCGGCCCGAGGCACGGGGTCCAGCCGAGGGCGAACACGCCGCCGAGCAGCGGGGCGCCGACCCAGGTGGTCCAGCGTTTCGGCGCCATGCGGGTGTCGCGCTGCAGTGCGGGGACCATGCCCATGAACACGATGCCCATGAGGATGGTGATCACCCCGCCGATCCGCATGAGGGTCTCCGCGTTGAGGGTGAGCAGGCTGATCGCCCCGAACACCGTCACCGTGGCCAGCACGAACACGACGGTGAAGCCGAGGATGAACAGCAGTGCGGCACCCGCCACCGCCCACTGGCGCTTCTTTGCGACGACCGCGCCGTGTCTCTCATCGACCCGCATCTCACCGCCGACGATTCCCGCCAGGTAGGACATGTACCCCGGCACCAGCGGCACCACACACGGGGAGGCGAAGGACACCAGTCCCGCCGCGGCGGCGGCGAGGATGCCCAGCAGCAGTGGGCCGGAGGCGGCGGCGTCGGCGAACTGCTGGCCGATGCCCTGCGCCAGGACGACGTCGACCACCAGGGCCTCCTGCGCCAGCGGTAGGGCGACGTCGAGAATGTCCTGCGAGGTGACCTCGCGGAGGAACACCGCGGCGGGGCGGTGCTCGGTGTCGAGGACGATCGTCGTCGGGATGACCGAGGTGGGCACGCCACCGAGGGCGGCGGCGGTGCGGAACGGCGGATCGTAGATCGACGGGTAGGTCAGGCCGTTGTCGGTGATGAAGTCCTGCGCGATGGTCTGGTTGTAGTCGCGGACGTTGATGCCCAGCACGGTGCCGCCGAGGGGCTCGAGTTCCTCCTGGATGACCTGCAGGTCATCGGCCTCGGAGCGGCAGGGCGCACACCACTGGCCCCAGGCGTTGAGGACGACGACCTCGCCGGCGTAGTCGTCGAGGCTGATCGTCTCCCCCTCGTCCATGAGAGATTCACCGCTGAAGTCCGGGAGCGGGGCGCGCTCGTCCTCGGCGTAGAAGATCTCGGTCTGCCCGCCGGGCGAGTGGAACTGGAAGGTGCCGCCGACGGCGACGGCGTTCTGCGCGCTGTCGGAGTCGGTGGTGCAGGCGGTGAGGGTCAGGGCCGCCGTCGCGACGACCGCCGCGGCTGCTGCTCTGGTGCGGCGCATGCTCAGATGTCCTTCGCGGGGGTGGAGTAGAAGATGTCGGTGATCTCGTCGTCCTGGAACACCAGGGAGGTCACGGACGCCAGGTCGCATTCGCGGCTGGCGTGCGCGAGCGGCAGACCACGGACGGCGCGCTGGACCAT
Source organism: Corynebacterium suedekumii (assembly GCF_030252185.1). Taxonomy (NCBI): domain Bacteria; kingdom Bacillati; phylum Actinomycetota; class Actinomycetes; order Mycobacteriales; family Corynebacteriaceae; genus Corynebacterium; species Corynebacterium suedekumii. The sequence goes on along the minus strand of NZ_CP126970.1, from coordinate 1,117,497 downwards.
GACGATGGGCAGCTGGTGGCTGACGAGGATGGCCTCGTGGCCTTCCGCGCGGCGGCGGACCTTCTCCACCGCGCCCATCATGCGCTCGGCGATGTCGACGTAGGCCTCACCCCAGCTCGGCTCGAAGGGGTTGAGCATGAGCGGCCAGCGCACCGGGTTCCACAGCTGGGAACGCCAGCCCTTGGTGCGCAGCCCCTCGAAGCGGTTACCGGCCTCGACGATCTCGTCGACGGTGTCCACCTCCAGGCCCGTGATCTCGGCGACGACCTCGGCGGTCTCCTGCGCGCGCTGCAGCGGGGAGGCCGCGAGATAGGTGACGTCATGGTCCTCGAAGGAGCGGGCGGTGCGCGCCGCCTGGGAACGGCCCCGGGCCGACAGGTGGTAGCCCGGCAGGGTTCCGTAGAGGATCTTCGTCGGGTTGTGGACCTCACCGTGACGGACGAGGTGGACGATCGTGGTGCTCATGGCGGGGTTCCTTTAGGCGGTTGCGGCGGCGGCGGCCTTCGCGGCGGGGACGAGTGCGTCCTCGATCCGCTTGAAATCATCGTCCGTCAGCGCGGTGGACACAAACCAGGTCTCGAACGCGCTCGGCGGGGCGTAGACCCCGTGGTCGAGCAGCGCATGGAAGAACGCCGGGAACCGGAAGGTGTCGGCGGCCTTCATCTCGTCGAAGTTGTGGCCCTGCCCCTCGGCGAAACGGATGGACAGCATGGTGGCGGCGCGCTGGATGTGGTGTGCCACACCCTCGCGCTGAAGGGCGGTGGAGATGAGCCCGGCCAGGCGGTCGGCGTTGGCCTCGAGCACCGGGTAGATGTCCTCGGAGGCCAGTCGCAGGGACGCCATGCCCGCGGCCATGGCGACGGGGTTACCCGACAGGGTGCCCGCCTGGTAGACGGGGCCGGTGGGGGCCAGGTGCTCCATGATGTCGCGGCGGCCACCGAACGCGGCGGCGGGCAGACCACCGGAGACGACCTTGCCGAAGGTGGTGAGGTCACCGGCCACCCCGTCCACCCCGAACCAGCCGGAGTGGGAGGTGCGGAAACCGGTCATGACCTCGTCGAGGATGAGCAGGGCACCGTCGGCGTGGGCGATCTCCTTCAGTGCGGCGTTGAAGCCGTCCTGCGGGGCGACGGTGCCCATGTTGCCCGCGGCGGCCTCGGCGATGATGCAGGCGATCTCCCCCGGGTGCTCCGCGAATGCGGCCTTGACCGCCTCCAGGTCGTTGTAGGGCACGACGATGGTGTCGGCGGCCGAGGCCCCGGTGACACCCGGCGAGTCCGGCAGGGCGAAGGTGGCCACCCCGGAACCGGCGGCGGCGAGCAGGGCGTCGACGTGGCCGTGGTAGCAGCCGTCGAACTTGATGATCTTCGGTCGACCTGTGAATCCGCGGGCCAGCCGGACGGCGGACATGGTGGCCTCGGTACCGGAGTTGACCAGGCGGACCTCCTCCACGCTGGTGCGGTCGACGATCATCTGGGCCAGCTCGGTCTCCGCGTTGGTCGGCGCGCCGAAGGAGAGTCCCTTCGTCACCGCCTGCTGCACGGCCTCGACCACCTCGGGGTGGGCGTTGCCGTGGATCATCGGGCCCCAGGAGCAGACGAGGTCGACGTACTCGTTGCCGTCGACGTCACGCAGCCGGGACCCGGACGCGGACTCGATGAAGCGGGTCTGGCCGCCGACGGAACCGAAGGCCCTCACCGGCGAGTTCACGCCACCGGGGATGAGCGCGCGGGCGCGATCGAAGGATCGGGCGGACGCAGTCGTGTGGGCCGAGGTCACATCAGCGGAAGTCATGGCTCCCCATTGTAGGGGGTGGTCCGGGGTAGTCCATATGGTGGGGGTCACCTGTCCGCCGGACCCACCAACCGGCCCGGAACCTCCCGCAATGCCGCCGGGTGGGCGGTCGCCGTCGCCTCGGAGCGGGCGGCCGGGAACTGCTCCCGGATCTCCTGCACCCGGGTGTTGAGCCCGGGTCAGCTGGCGAGTTTGAGGCCCACGATGCCTCCGACGACCATGAGCAGGAAGAGGATCTTCAGGGCGCTGACGGCTTCCTGCCCGGTGACGAAGGAGTAGATGACGGCCAGGGAGGCACCGACGCCGACCCACACGGCGTAGGCGGTGCCCAGTGGGAGGGTCTTGAGCGCCCAGGCGAGCCCGCCCATGGAGATGATGAGGGCGACGACGAAGACGATGGAGGGGCCGAGGCGGGAGAAGCCGGCGGACTTGTCCAGGGCGACAGCCCACACGGCCTCGAAGGCGCCGGAGAGAAGCAGAATGATCCACGAGATGGTCACGACAGTGTCTTTCTGGCCGTCTTGTCGCGACTCCGGGTACGGCTCCCTCGTCCGGGCCCGGCCACCACGGCCGGGCTACGCCTGATCAGCCTAGCAAACGGGTGGCGGCGGCGCGGGCGTCCGCGATGACGGCGGGGACACCCACTCCGCCGGTCCAGGCGCCGGTGACGTCGATGCCGGGGGCGTCGGTAAGCGCGGTGCGGACGGTGTCGACGGTGGCCAGGTGCGTCTCGTCGTAGCGCGGGAGGCCGCCGAACCAGCGCTGGACGTAGATCTCGGCGAGGCCGGCGGCGCGGCCGTCGAAGCCGGTGAGGGTCTCCAGGTCGTCGAGGGCCCAGTCGACAAGTGCGTCCTCGTCGGCGCGGACGATGGCGTCGTCGCCGAAGCGGCCGAAGCTGGCACGGACGAGGGCGCCGCCCCGCTCCCCCAGGTGCGGCCACTTCTTCGAGGAGAGGGTGAAGGCCTTCGCCTGGACCTCGGGCTCGTCCGCGGCGACGAGGATGCCGGAGTTCTCCGGCAGCCCCTCGGCGGAGTCGAACTTCATGCCCACCACGGCGGAGGAGGCGAGCTTGACGGCCTTGAGGGCCTCGGCGGCGGCGGGCACCAACTGGCGCAGCAGCATGGCGGTGGTGGGGGCCGGGGTGGCCAGGAGCACGCGGTCGTACGTGCCCTCCCCACCGCCGGTGATGGTGAAGCCGCCGACGCCGCGGGTGATGCCGGAGACGAAGGCGTCGAGGTGGATGTCGGCACCCGAGGCCTCGGCGAGGGCCTCGTAGAACTGGGCGTAGCCGCCACGGAAAGTGGCGAACACCGGCGCCGGCACCGCCCCCGGCGCGGGGGTGGGGCGGGCGGCCTCGCAGCGGGCGACGGCACCGGAGAGGGTGACCTTCTCCCCTGCCTCGGCCAACTCGTCCAACGCGACGGCCAGCTGCGGGATGGTGGCGCGGATGCCCAGGTCGTCGGCCTGGCAGGAGTACACGCCGCCGAGCAGGGCGGAGACGACGCGGTCGGCGACCTCGTCGCCGTAGCGTTCGCGGACCAGGCGGCCGACGCTCATGTCACCACCGACCTGCCAGGGGATGCTGTCCTGGTCACCCTCGGCGTCGATACGCGCGGCGGTGTCGGTGGAGACGAGGTGGGCGACGGGGGCGGAGGTGGCGGGGATGCCCATGACGCCGCCGGCCGGCAGATCGTGGACGGTGCCGCCGGAGTAGACCAGGGAGCGCAGGCCGGAGGGGTGGACGAGTTCGTCGCCCAGGCCGAGGGACGCCACATACTCGACGGCGTCCTGTCGCCGGGCGAGGAACGCCTCGGCGCCCATGTCGGTGGGGCCGGACTCGAAGGGGACGGTGAACAGCTTGCCGCCGATACGGTCCTCGGCCTCGAGGACGTCGATGTGGGCGTCCGGGTCGGCGCGGCGAATCTCCACGGCGGCGACGAGGCCGGCGAGGCCGGCGCCGATGATGGCGTAGCGCACTAGTGCTCCTCGTGGATGATGGCGACGGTCTCGGTGATGGCCTCGGCGGGGGTGTTCGGCAGGACACCGTGGCCGAGGTTGAAGATGTGGCCGGTGGCGTCGCCGGCGTCGATGGCGGCGGCGGCCTCGGCCTTGATGCGGGCGACCTCCTGGGACAGGACGGTGCGGCCGGCGAAGAGCATGGCCGGGTCGAGGTTGCCCTGGAGGACCTTCGGGCCGGAGGCGGCGGCGATGCGGGTGGCGGCGACGTCGAGCGGGACGCGCCAGTCCACGCCCATGACCTCGGAGCCGGCCTCGCTCATGGCGCCGAGGATCTCGCCGGTGCCCACGCCGAAGTGGATGCGCGGGATGCCGGCGTCGTCGATGGCGCGGAGGATCTCGGTGGAGTACGGCAGGACGAACTCGCGGTAGTCGCGTTCGGTGAGGAATCCGGCCCAGGAGTCGAACAGCTGCATGGCGTCGATGCCGGCGTCGATCTGCAGCTGGAGGAAGCGGATGATCGTCGGGGTCAGGCGCTGCATGAGGGCGTGCCAGGTCTCCGGCTCCGCGTGCATCATCGCCTTGGTGGTCTCGTGGTTCTTGCTCGGCCCACCCTCGACGAGGTAGCTGGCCAGGGTGAAGGGCGCGCCGACGAAGCCGATGAGGGCCTGGGTGTCGGTGAGCTCGTCGAGGATGATCCCGATGCCGCGGGTCACCTCGTCCACGTCCTGCTCGAGGATCGGGAGCTTGTCGACGTCCGCGCGGGTCCGGATCGGCGCATCCATCACGGGTCCGCGTCCGGGGACGATCTCCACGCCGACGCCGGCGGCCTTGAGCGGCACGACGATGTCGGAGAAGAGGATGGCGGCGTCGACGTCGTGGCGGCGCACCGGCTGGAGGGTGATCTCGGCGAGCAGTTCCGGCATGAAGCAGGAGTCGAGCATGTCGATTCCCTCGCGCACCTGGCGGTACTCGGGCAGGGAACGCCCGGCCTGGCGCATGAACCACACCGGGGTGCGGGTGGGGGTGCGGCCGGCGGCGGCGTCGAGAAGCGGGGCGTCGTGGAGGCTACGGCGTGTCATGTCCCCCATTGTGGTCCACCGGCGGGTGGAACACGAACCGCCGGGCCCCTAGCGGGGGAAGTTGCGGGCGCTGTTGGAGCGGGCCTCGATGAGCAGGGAGGACCCCAGCATGAGGACGGTGGCGGCCATGGGGTGGAGGATGCCGGCGACCGACGCCGCCAGGGCGAGGCCGTTGTAGGTCCAGGCGAAGATGATGTTGTGGTCGATGATCCGGCACACGCGACGGGCGTGCCAGATCAGCTGCGGCACGGCGGAGACATCCGGGCGCAGGACGATGACGTCCACGTCCGCGTGGCCGGACTGGGCGACCCGGTCGACCTGGTCGTCGGTGCCCATGAGGATGCCCACGTCCGCCACCCGCAGGGTGTCGGTCACCGAGACGTCACCGACCATGGCCACCGTCGCCCCGCGGGTGTGCAGTGCCCGGACCGACTGCGGCTTCTTCGCCGGGGCGATGCCCGCGAGAACCTGGTCGATGCCGATGCGGTCGGCGAAGCGGCGGGCCACCGGATAGGTGTCCCGGCTGAGCATGACGGTGTCCACCCCGAGATCGTCGAGCTCGGTGATGGCGTCCTGCGCGTCGTCCTTGACGGTGTCGTGGAGGGTGATCACTCCCCGGTCCCGGCCCTTCCACCGCACCACCAGGGGGGTGCCGCCGGACACCGCGGCCGCCGCCAACCGGCCGTGCAGCTCCGACATGTTCTGCGGCCGCCACAGCCGCGCCTCCACCTGGGTGAGGTGGACGCTGCCGTCGGCCTCCGCCAGGGGCAGGTCGATGAGTCCGGTGAATCCGCCCTCGGAGTCGACCTCCGCGTGGGTGACGTCGATCCAGTGCGGGATCTCCTCCCCGCCTGCGCCGGCGTCGCGCGCCTCCCGGGCGGCACGGACCAGGGCCCGGGAGACGGGGTGGTCGGATTCCAGCGCCAGGGCGCCGGCGACCCGGAGGATGAGTTCGGGGTTCTCCCCCCGGTCGGCGGTCACGGTCTCCACGGTCATGTCCGTCTCCGCGAGGGTGCCCACCCGGTTGAACACCACCGTGTCCACCGTCTCGGTGCGGCGGATGGTCGCGCCGTCCCGGAAGAGCACCCCGTTGCGGGCCGCCGACTCGACACCGTGGCGGATGGCCAGGGCCGGGGACAGGGCGATCGCCACCGGGGCGACACTCGCCAGCACCGCGAGGGCGGTGGCGAAGGCGGCGTTGAAGTTGCCGGCGATGAGCACCCACAGGGCGAAGTCGAGCGCCGCCACCCCGAGGGCGGCCGGGATGAGCAGGGAGGCGGTGCGGGTGGACAGCAGGGTCGACTGGTTCTGCTTCCGGTTCGCGTCCGAGACCCACTGGTGGATGGCGGCCAGGCGGGTGCGGTGGCCGGTGTAGACCACGCGGACCTTGATCCGGCCGTCGAGGTTCCGGGTGCCGGCGTAGACGTAGGAGTTGACCTTGACGGGCTCCCGGTCGACCTCACTGGTGGCGATCATGCTGCGTTCGACCGTGCAGGCACCACCGACGACCACGCCGTCGACCGGGATGATCTCCCCGGCGGTGACCACGACGTCATCGCCGACGTTGACCTCCTGCAGGGGGATCCGCTCATCCGCCGGCGCGCTTCCCGGCCCTCGGCCCTTGGGGACGACGAGCACGGGATGGTGCGGCCCCGGGCGGCGGGCGTCCACCTCGTCGAGCAGGCTGCCCCGGGTACGCATGGTGAGCAGCCGGCCGGCCAGGAGCAGGACGGTCATGCCGCAGGCGACGTCGAGGAACAGCTCACCGTCGGTGATCCGGGAATGGCGGAAGGCGAACCACTCCGGGTGGGAACGCCAGTCGAGGTCCCCGGCGGAGGTGAGCAGCAGCATGACCAGGGACCAGACCACGGCCGCGATGATGGCCACCGAACTGGCGCCGTCGAGGGCCGTGAGCCCGCGGCGCAGCCCACCGACCAGCGCCCGGTGGAAGGGCCACGCACACCAGGTGACCACCGGGGTGGCCAGCGCCAGGCTCGCCCACTGCCAGCCGTCGAACTGCCAGTCCGGGAAGTAGGCCATGATGAGCACCGGGATGCTCAGCAGCAGGGCGATGACCAGGCGGGTGGGCGTGAGCAGTTCCCGGGCGGTGAACAGGACGTCGTCCGGGTGGGCGGTCTCCGGTTCACGCAGGCGGTCGAGCTCGGAGTCGAGGAAGCCGGCGCGGCGGGCCCGTTCGAGGAGACGCGCCTCCTCCTCGATGTGGCGGCGGATCTTCCAGGAGGGGCCGCGGCGGGGGCTGCGTTCCCGACGGTCCCGGCGGTCGGTGCGCTGGGCCAGCCCCTCCCCCGGCATCGCGCGGAGCACGCGGCGGCGCAGGGACAGGTCGGTGAGCACCGCGGTGATGCCGAAGCCGGCGATGATCTCCACGAGGACGTCCGGGTCGACGGTGTCGGGGGCGGTGATCCAGGCGGTGGCTTTGGGGTAGACGATGCGGGCACGGACGCCGGGCACGGCCTCGAGGGCGATCTCCATGTCGGCGACGTCCGGGGCGTTGGTCAGTCCCTCGAGTTCGAAGCCGTAGGAGACCTTGGGGCGGTCGGCCGGGTCGATGTCGGGATCATCACCGCGGGCGTCCCGGTCGCCGAAGCCGGCGGCGTCGGCGGCGCTGCGGGCCTCGGCGATCGCGGCGGTCACCTGATCGGCGTTGCGTTCCATGTCTGGAAGATTAGTGCTCCGCGTCGGTTTTGTATGCCACGTAGTGGTTGGCGTCCGGGCGGAACATGAGGAACGCGGCCAGGGCCAGCAGAATCACGATGAGGATCATGGCCAGCCCGCCGACCTGGATGGCGAAGGCGACGACGTTGAGGAACACCGCCAGCGCGATGACCACGAGGAGGATCCGACGCGAGAGGCGGCTGCCGGACCTCAACTGCGCGGCGAGCGCGGCGATGAGCAGGCCGGTGATGATGTTGGCGATACCGACGAAGCGGAGGTTGCCACGGAAGGCCTCGATGAGGTCCCGGCCGGCCCCGGGGTTGGCGTCGCTGGCGGCCTGCGGGTTCTCCGTGAGCATGACCAGGCCGGCGAGGACCATGACGATGGCGGCGGCGACACTGAGCCAGTAGCTCCACCGCAGCGAGGCTGGCCAGGTGTCGGGGTCACCGGCCGGGGTGCGGGGCCGACGGTTGGGGTCGTTCGGGTCGGCGTACATGCCGGGGAACATGCTGGGCACGGGGTCAGTCCCTCCCCGGCTTGTCGGAGTCGATCTCACGGGTCCACCGCATGGTCTCGACCCGGAAGGAGAAGACGAGGCCGAGGATCGCGGCGACGCCGACGAGGATCTGCAGGCTGCCGTCGATGAGGTAGAAGATGACGGGGACGTCCCCGCCGCCGGCGGGCGCCATGAACAGCAGCAGGATGCGCAGGCCGAAGTAGATGCCGAAGAACAGCAGCAGTCGGCGGGCGGTGCCGGCGTGCCTCGAGCGGCGTTTGATCAGGGTGAGTCCCCAGGCGAGCAGGCCCATGATGAGCAGGCCCATGACGCCGATGAGGATGACCGAGGCGTAGGCGCTGGCGGTGACGGTGGCCTCGCCGAGGTTGGCGATCTCCTCGTCGCTCAGGCCTTCCCGGGCCATGGCGAGCAGCGGCGCGGGGTCGATGAGCGCGATGACGACGTTGAGGATCTGGTGGAGGACCTCACCTCCGATGGCCAGCGACCACAGCAGCAGGAGCAGCCGGATGGTCTCGGGCATCTCGGGCCTGCCGTCGGCGGGCGGCGTCGTCTCCGCCCCCGCGCGGGTGTCCAGTCCGGTCGTCGTCTCCGACATCAGCGGCCCCCGATAAGCCGGGCGGCGTCGGTGGCGAAGTAGGTGAGGATCTGGTCCGCGCCCGCGCGCCTGATGGAGGTCAGCGACTCCATCATCACGGCGTCGAGGTCGACCCAGCCGTTGCGGCCGGCGGCCTGGATCATCGCGTACTCGCCACTGACCTGGTACGCGGCGACGGGCACCGGGGAGGTCTCGGCGACGGCGTGGAGCACGTCGAGGTAGGGCAGGGCGGGCTTGACCATGACGAAGTCGGCGCCCTCGTCGATGTCGAGCTGGACCTCGAGCAGGGATTCGCGCAGGTTGGCGGGGTCCTGCTGGTAGGTGCGGCGGTCCCCCTGGAGGGAGGAGCCGACGGCCTCGCGGAAGGGGCCGTAGAAGGCGGAGGCGTACTTCGCGGAGTAGGCCATGATGGCCACGTCCTGGTGCCCGGCCTCGTCGAGTGCCTCCCGGATGGCGAGCACCTGGCCGTCCATCGCCCCGGAGGGGGAGACGATGTGGGCGCCGGCGTCGGCCTGCGCCACGGCCATCTGCTGGTACAGCGGCAGCGTCGCGTCATTGTCGACGACCGCCCGTCCCCACCGGTCCTGCCTCACCACCCCGCAGTGCCCGTGGTCCGTGAACTCGTCGAGGCAGGTGTCGGCCATGATGAGCAGGTCCTCGCCGAACTCCTCCCGCAGTGCGGCCAGCGCCCGGTTGAGGATGCCCTCCTCCTGCCAGGCCTGGGAGCCGTCGGCGTCCTTGTCCGCGTCGGTGGGCACGCCGAACAGATCGACGCAGCGCACCCCGGCGTCGAGCGCCTCGTGCGCGGCCCGCTTGAGCGAGTCGAAGGTGTGCTGGTTCACGCCCGGCATGGAGGAGATCTCCCGCGGGGTGTCGATGCCGTCGGCGATGAACATCGGCAGGATGAGGTCGGCGGGTCGCAGAGTGGTCTCCGCGACGAACTCGCGCATCGCCGCGTTCCGCCGCAGCCGGCGGGGGCGACGCGAAGGGATCGGGGTGGACAGCGGGGACGGGGAGTTGGAGGCCACGGGGGCTACTGGTCCTTCCTCAGGGGGCGGGGTCTCGGCCCACCCCATCGTAGGTGCTATTCCGACGCCGGTTCCGCGACGACGGCACCGGCCTCGGTGGCCACCTCCGGGGCAGCCTTGCGGCGGGCGCGGCGCTTCTTGCGCGGCGGCGGGAGCTGACCGGCCGCACGCAGGCGTGCGACGTGGGCCGCGAGGGCGTCGACAAGCTCGGGGACCTCGGCGATCTCCGGCTCCACGTCGACCCGCAGCCCCATCTCGCGCGCGGTGGCGGCGGTCATCGGGCCGATGCAGGCGATGATGGTGCGCTGGTGCGGCTTGCCGGCGATGCCGACGAGGTTCTTCACCGTCGACGAGGAGGTGAAGCACACGGCGTCGAAGCCACCGGACTTGATCATCTCGCGGATCTCCGCCGACGGCGGGGCGGCGCGGACGGTGCGGTAGGCGACGACATCGTCAACCTCCCAGCCCGCCTCGTGCAGGCCGTCGACGAGGACGTCGGTGGCGATGTCCGCCCGCGGCAGCAGCACGCGTCCCACCGGGTCGAGGTCCTCGACGTACTCGGGGAACACCTCGACCAGGCCCGCGGCGTTCTGCTTCGTCGCCGGGGGCAGCAGCTCCGGGGTCATGCCCAGGGCACGGATGGCGTCGGCGGTCTTGGAGCCGACGGCGGCCAGGTGCACACCGGCGAAGGCGCGGGCGTCGAGGCCGATCTCGTTGATCTTCTCCCACACCGCGGACACGGCGTTGACGGAGGTGAACACGATCCACTGGTAGCGACCCTCGACGATGCCCTTGATGGCGCGTTCCATCTGCGCCGGGTTCCGCGGCGGCTCCACCGAGATGGTGGGCACGGACTGCGGGATCGCCCCGTAGGAGGACAGGCGGGCGCTCATCGCGGCGGCCTGCTCCTTGGTGCGCGGCACGAGGACGCGCCAGCCGTACAGCGGGCGGTTCTCCCACCAGGAGTACTTGGTGCGGTCGTCGACACCCTTGCCCAGGGTGACCACCAGCTGGCCCGGCAGCTCGGCGTCGAGCCGGCCGAGGGTGCCCAGGGTGGCATCGTGGGTGCGCTGCAGGCGGGTGGTGCCGTTGACGGTGACGGACACCGGGGTGTCCACGCTCATGCCGCGGGTGATCAGCTCGGTGGCGATGGTCTCCAGGTCCGCGGCACCGGCCTGGAGCACGAGCGGCTCCGGGGCACTGACCAGCTGGTCCCAGTCCACCCCGCCGCCGGTGACATCGGTCTCCGTGTAGGTGGAGCCCAGGGCGATGCCGGCGAAGGACGGGACCGTCGACGGCAGGGACATGCCCGGCACGACCTGGAACTCCAGGCCCGCGGCGGCGACGGCGGCGATCTCCGCCATCGTGGAGTCCCGGGTCAGCGGGTTGCCGGAGACCAGACGGATGACATCCCCCTCGGCCTCGGCGAGGGCCTCGGACAGCTGCGTGGCGATGAACGCCGGATCAGTGCTCACCGGTTCCCGGATGTCCGCGGCCGTCGGCGGCGCCGGACGCGGCGGCCGACGACGGGCACCCGCCTCCTTCGCCTCCGCGCAGATACGCTCGTACTCCGCCTCCGCGGCGGCGAGACGCTCCTTCGGCACCGGGAGAGCGGCAGCGACGACCTCACGTACCCCTGGGAGCACTGCCTCGTCGGTGACGGCGACGGAGGTGGTGGAGAGCACCTCACGCGCGCGGACGGTCAGCAGATCGGGGTTACCGGGGCCAGCGCCGACGAAGACGACCTTTCCCGGCTGGGAGGTCTGGGGGACCATGCTCATACGGATCTTTTCTAATGTCGGGCCCGCCGCCATGAAACGGGCCGGAAATGGTTTGTCACAACAGGTCAGGACACAAATGCACGCCCATCGCAGCGGTGTGCCCCCGGCCGGTGACGGCGTAAAAAGGGGGCCATATCGCTCACGGGGCGTCCACCGTGTGGTATCTACACCATAAATTAGAGGGGCCGGAATACGAAAAACGGTGACCGGGGTGCTCTGCCCCCTACCCGGCCCTCAGCCGACCGTCAGCCGACCACGCGGGAGAGTTCGTGGGCGTAGTCCCGCGCCTTCGGGGTGGAGATGATGATGCGGTTGACCGTCACCGAATCCAGCTCGAGGATGATGCCCGGGCCGGCGCCGTGGCACACCGAGAAGGTGCTGGCCCGGGTGCCGTCGGCGGCGGTGAAGGTGCCGGTGTTGGTCAGCCCCCGGATGCGGGTGCCCGGGGCCCGGCGCAGCGAGTCCCGGGTGCTGGCGACGGCGCAGGCGTCCTCGACGACCTCCACCGCGGTGATAGCGCGGGTGGGGATGGTCAGGTGCGAGCGACGGGCGGCGAGCTTCTCCCACCAGTCGAGCAGGACGGTGACCTGCCGGTCGTTGATCTTGAGAACGGCCATGGGGTTCAGTCTATGGCCATGACCTCTGCGGCACCACGCCCGATGAGGTCGGCGGCGACCTCCTCGCCGAGGGCCACGGGGTCGGTGCCGGAGGCGGTGTGGGTGAGCTGGGTGGAACCGTCGAGGGCGAAGACGCCGGCGGTGAGCGTGATGGTGTCACCGTCGAGGGTGGAGTGGGCGGCCACCGGCGCGGTGCAGCCGGCCTCGAGCCGGTTGAGCACGATACGTTCGGCGGTGGCGCAGGTGAAGGCGGCGGCGTCGAGAAGCGAGTCGATGGCGGCGCGGGCCTGCTCGTCGTCGACGCGGCACTCGATGGCCAGGGCACCCTGGGCGGGGGCGGGGAGGATGGTGCCGGCGTCGAAGACCTGGCTGGCGCGGTCGCCCTGCTCCACGCGGGACAGGCCGGCGTAGGCGAGGACGACGGCGTCGAGCTCCCCGGAGGTGACCTTGCCCATGCGGGTGTCGATGTTGCCGCGCAGCGGACGGATGTCCAGGTCCGGTCGGTGGGCGCGCAGCTGGGAGATGCGGCGCGGGGCGGAGGTGCCCACCCGCGCCCCCTCGGGCAGGGTGTCCAGGGTGAGGCCGTCGCGGGCGATGAGCGCCTCGCGGGCGTCGGCACGCACGGGGACGATGAGGTGGAAACGCTCGTCCGGCGCGGTGGGCAGGTCCTTGAAGGAGTGGACGGCGATGTCGCACTCGCCGGCCGCCATCGCGTCGCGCAGCGCCTGGGTGAACACGCCGACGCCGATGCGCTCGACCGGCGCCATGTTGACGTCGCCCGCGGTGGTGACGATGTGCAGCTCTGCGTCGAATCCGGCGGCGATGAGCGCATCACGCATGTGGCCGGCCTGGGTCGTCGCGAGCTTCGAGCCGCGGGTACCGATCTTCAGGGTCATACCTTCTCCTTCACAGTTGTGGCGGGGTCCTCGGTCAGTTTGCCCTCCGGCAGGTCAGCGACGTCGACGGCGACGGACGGCCCCTCGGACGCGAGCCCGAACAACTCCTGCAGGGCGGACTCGTAGGAGACGACGCCGGACTCCGCGGCGAGCTTCTTCACCCGCACCGTCGGCTGGTGGAGGAGCTTGTCGACGACCCGGCGCACCGTCCGCGTCACCTCCTCGAACTCCGCGTCGTCGATGGTGGGGGTCCGGGAGCGCAGGCGCTCCAGCTCCCCCTCCACCAGCTCCGCGGCGTGCCGGCGCAGCGCCGACACCGCGGGGACGACGTCGCGGACCCGCTGCTCCGAGCTGTAGGCCTGCAGTTCCTCGGCCACGATCCCGAGCGCCTCCTTGTGCCCGGAGTGGTGGTCGCCCCGGCCGGAGATGGTCTTGTGCAGCCGTTCGATGTTGACCAGGTGGACCCCGTCGAGGGTCGCGGTGTCGTCGTCGATGTCCCGCGGCATGGACAGGTCGATGAGCATGAGATCCTCCACCCGGTCGTCCGGGACGTCCGCGGCGGTGATGGTGAAGTCGTCCGCGCCGGTGGCGGAGACGGCCAGGTCCACCCGGGACAGGGTGGCCGCCCGGTCGTCGAAGTCCACGACCTCGGCCGTCACCCCCGCCTCCCGGGAATGCTCGGCCAGCCGCTCGGCCCGGGAACGGGTGCGGTTGGCGATGATGAGCTTGTCGATGCCCAGCCGCCCCAGGTGCGTCGCCGCCAGCGACGCCATCGCCCCGGCGCCGAGCACCAGCGCGGTGCGGCCGGTGAGCACGGAGGTGCCCAGGTGGCCGAGGGCCTCGTCGACGGCGACGGAGACCATCGAGGCCCCCGCGTCGTCGATGTCGGTCTCGGAGTGGACGCGCTTGCCGGTGTGCAGCGCCGACTGGGCCAGGGAGTGCAGCGCCGGCCCGACGGTGCCTTTGCCGGATGCCTCCTGGTACGCGGTGCGGACCTGGCCGATAATCTGCTGCTCGCCGACCACCATGGAGTCCAGGCCCGAGGCCACCACCATCATGTGCTCGGCGGCGGCGTCGGCGTAGCGGACGTAGAGGTAACCGCGCAGGGTGTCGATGTCCACGTCGGAGATCTCGTGGAGCACCTCCACGACGTCCTGGACTCCGGAGTGGAAGGAGTTAGTCACGGAGTAGATCTCGAGCCGGTTGCACGTGGAGACGATCATCGCCTCACTGAGCGCGGGGCGTTCCACCAGGCGGGAGGTGGTGTCGTTGCGCACCGTCTCGTCCATGCTCAGTCGCTCCAGCAACGCCACCGGCGCTGACCGGTGCGACATTCCCACGACGAGCACACTCACGTTTACCTTCACCGCTTCCCGTTCAAGACCTTGCACGTGCCAGACCCCGGGGCGGCGGGCGCCTCGGGGCGGATCAAACAAAAGGATACCCCCGCGGTGTCGGAAACCCGCATTCAGTCTCCTGGGTGCACCCGCCGGGAAGGATCAGACGTCCGCAGCCAAGGCGGCGGCCAGCTCCGCGTCGTCGACCTCCCAGCAGGAGAACTCCTCCCCGTCGAGCACCACCACCGGCACCCGGTCGCCGTACTCCATCGCCAGCTCCCGGTCATGATCGACGTTGCGCACCCGCAGACTGGCCCCCGCCGCCGCCACCACCGGGGTGATCTGCTTCTCCACCCGGGCACAGGACCCGCAGGTCGTGCGCACCATCAGTTCCACCTCATGGGTGTTCGTCTCCGCCATGGCGTCCACCTTCCGTTCCCGTCAGGGCGCGCACGGTCGCGGGCGCGCCTACGATGGACACGATAAACGAGCCGGTCTGCGGGCGGCTCCCCCCATCCCTGACAGGAAGGCACGGACACCGTCATGGACGCAGTGGACCCAGTGGACCCAGTGGACCCACTGTCCGCCGAATCACCCCGGGAGTTCCTCGCCAGCTGGAGTGCCTCCCGCGGCAACCTGCGCCGATTCCTCGAGGACCGGGCGCTGCCCCCGCTCGACGAACAGTCCCAGCGCACCGCGGGCGAGGCCGCCGCCGCGGCCGCCGTCCAGGAGACCTTCGAGAATCGAGCTCGACGCCTTCAGCGCCGGCGTGGACTCCGTGTCCAGCTCGATCCACAGCGCCGGCGGCATCCACCTCAACCTCCCCGACCCGGACATTCCGCAGGACATCGGTGCCGCCGCCTTCTTCGACGTGGACAACACCCTCATCCAGGGTTCCTCGCTCATCGTCTTCGCCATGGGGCTGGCCCGGAAGAAGTACTTCCGCCTCTCCGAGATCCTGCCCATCGCCTGGAAGCAGCTGAAGTTCCGCGTCACCGGCTCCGAGGACGCCCAGGACGTCGCCGCCGGCCGCACCCAGGCCCTGGAGTTCATCCGCGGCAAGAACGTCGCCGACCTCGTCGAACTGTGCGAGGAAATCGTGGACACCCGGATGATCGACAAGGCGTGGCCCGGCACCCGCGAACTCGCCCAGATGCACCTCGCCGCCGGCCACCAGGTGTGGCTGGTCTCCGCGACCCCGGTCCAGCTCGCCCAGATCCTGGCCGAGCGCTTCGGGTTCACCGGCGCGCTGGGCACCGTCGCCGAGGTCGAGGACGGGCGTTTCACCGGCCGCCTGGTCGGCGACATCCTCCACGGGCCCGGCAAGAAGCACGCCGTCGCCGCCCTGGCCGCCATCGAGCAGCTCGACATGTCCCGCTGCACCGCCTACTCCGACTCCATCAACGACATTCCCATGCTGTCGATGGTGGGCACCGCCGTGGCCATCAACCCGGACAAGAAGCTCAAGCAGGAGGCCGCCCGCCGGGGGTGGCAGGTCCGCGACTACCGCAGCCTCCGCCGGGCCGTCCGCGCCTACGGCCTGCCCGCCCTGGCAACCGCCGCCTTCAGCCTGGGCAGCTGGCGGATCTTCCGCCGGGGCCGGGGCCCGGGCGGTCCGGGCGCTTCGGGGCCGGCAGCCCCCGCCCGGCCGTAGGCCTTCCCGGACAGCCACCCGGATACAGGAGAAGGGCCGCCGGCCACCCTCCGAGGAGGTGTGTCGACGGCCCTTCAGCCCAAGTCGAGGCTTACTTGCCCAGCTTACGACGCTGCACGCGGGTGCGGCGCAGCATCTTGCGGTGCTTCTTCTTGGACATGCGCTTGCGGCGCTTCTTGATGACAGAACCCATGGGGTTTCCTCATTTCGTCTTCGAGTACGTACGTAACCTGCTGACCATTCCGCGGACCCGGTGAAAGGTCACCGACACCGAGGTGCACGCTCGGCGCGAACGGATCGTCAGCACGAATGCGGACCATCTTACCTGTCAGTGCCCGAGCACCACAAAGCCGGGTGTCCTGACCCCGGGGGCACCAGCGGTGCCCGGGATCACCACCGGCGCCCGCCCTCCGGGGAGGAGCGGGCGCCGGTGATGTTCTTACCAGGGGGTGAGTGTCTGACCGACCGCTCTACCCGACCTCGTAGTACGAGGAGTCGAGGTAGTCGTTGACCGCCTTCTCGTGGACGCGGAAGGAGCGACCCACGCGCACGGCCGGCAGGTCACCGGAGTGGACCAGCCGGTACACGGTCATCTTGGAGACGCGCATGATCTCCGCGACCTCCGCGACCGTCAGAAACGTTCCCTTGTCTGCATTAGCCATAATCTTCTAACCCTTCAAGCAAGCGGGCGCGCTGCAGGCTTCCCCTCCCGCAGATCGGACACGCACGTGCTTGGACAAGCTTAGCGTGAATTGTGTGACTGTTGCGACTTAAGTGCCGGGAATTTCTTCGTAGTCCCCCGGGCGGGGTGGCGCGACGGCCTCACCGAGCTCCGCGGAACGCTGCGCACAGGCCTCGGTCGCCCGGAAGAATGCCCCGCGGATACCGGATTCCTCCAGCTCACGAAGGGCGGCGACGGTCGTGCCCGCCGGAGAGGACACGTTGGCGCGCAGCGTCGCCGGATCCGAACCGGAGTCGGCGAGCATCTGGCCGGCACCGGCGGCGGAGGTGGTGACGAGCTTCTCGGCGACGTCGCGGGTGAGGCCGAGGGAGACGCCGGCGTCGATAAGCGATTCGGCGACGAGGAAGAAGTACGCCGGCGAGGACCCCGCCAGCGCCGTCACCGCATCCATGTCAGACTCCTCCACCGGGACGACCTCACCCACGCTGGAGAGCAGCTCCGTCACCTCGGCGAGCTGATCCTCGGTGACGAAACGACCCGGCGCCACCGCGTTCATCCCCCGCCCCACGAGCATGGGGGTGTTCGGCATCACGCGGATGACGGGGGTTCCCGCGACGACGGCGTCCTCCATCGACGCCAGCGGGATACCCGCCGCCATGGACACCAGCACCGTGGCGGTGTCGTTGCCGTCGAGCGAGTCGGAGATCTCCCCCAGCAGATCCACGATGTGCTTCGGCTTCACACAGAGGAACACCACACCCGCACCCTCAACGGCCTGCTGGTTGTCCGTCGAGTCGCGCACGCCGTACGCCTCGCGCAGCTCCTGGCCACGCTCCGGGCGACGGTTGGTCACCGTGATGGACTGGGGGTCGACATTGGCGTTGACGAGGCCGGAGATCAGCGCCTCGCCGATCTTCCCGCCTCCGATTACTGCGATATTGGTCATGTCCCCACCCTGCCACGACAACGGCCCCGCGGCACCAGTGCAGGTGAGCGGGGCCGGAGAGGCGCGATGAGGCTAGATCATCACGACGACGAGGGGGCCGAAGGTCATCACGAGACCCACGACCGCGGCCAGGAACATCGACAGCCCGTCGTTGGCGGTACGCAGCGCGCGCACCACCGCGACCATGCCCACGGTCACCAGCACGGCCAGCACCGCCACGATCGGCCGACTGAGGTTGTCCCACAGCATCTCGAAGCCCTTGAACACCACGACACCGAGCACGACACCGATGATCGCCAGCAGCACGACCCCGGTGATCGAGGTCTTCTCCTCCACGGCGTCATCGTCACCGTCCCGCGTATCGACGTCACCCTCGTCCACCGCCGCGTCATCCTCCCGGACCGCGACATCCGCCGCCGTGGATCCGGAGGTCGCCGCTGCCGTGGTGGCGGCCAACGGATCCACCTGCGGAATCTCACCGGTCTCGTCGACACTCGGGGCCGGGCGCTTCGGCGCACTCACGGCCGCCTGCCGGGTGGTCTCCGGGGCAGTCCCGTCGTCCGCAGCGGACTCCTCGCCTGTCCGGGCCGTGATCTTCTCAGCCAGTGTCCGGCCGGCCGGCTCAGCGGTTCCGCTGTCAGCCTTGTCCTCGGCCTGATCCACCTTCTGGAAGACCACGGTCTGGTCCCCCGACGGTGTCGGCGTTGGGGTGTCAGAGTTCTCGTCCTCAGCCCCCGCGTCGTCGCGGGAATCCGTCGTGGATGGGGTGGGCTTGTCAGCGGCGGGGGCGGCCATCGTCGGCTTGGGCTCGGACGTGGCCTCGGGCTTTGCCTCATCCGTTGCCTCAGCCTGGAGCTCATCCCGGGCACCGATTCCTGCATTCGGCTCCGAAACTGCTCCGGATTCAGGCTTCAGACCGACCTTTTCGGAGCTCTGCGCAGAGGGCGCATCCTCCTTCTTCGGGGTCGGCGTGACGGCGGGTGCGAGCTTGGCATCGGCCTTGCTCTCCGCCTCCGGACCAGCCTCCGGCCCAGGTTCCGGGCCGGTCGTGGGGTCCGAATCCTCCGGACCGTCAATCGGGACGGAGGAGTGACGGGACTCGGCGGGCTTCTCCTTGACGGCCGGGAAGGAACCGGTCAGCTCGGCGACGGAGATGCCACCGTCCTCGAGACTCCGGCGACGCCGGCGGCGGGGCTTGTCCCCCTCCGGGGTCTCCTTGCCGGCCCGAGCCAGCAGCTCGGCGACGGTCAGCTGTTTCTCGCTCATGGTCTCGTCCTTTTCTGGTCAACGGCGTCTACGGTCTCCACGGCTCGGCCGTCGGCAAGTCCCTTGTCGATGCGTCGGAGGATGACACCTTCGCGCAGCGCCCACGGGCAGATCTCGATCTTCTCCAGCCCGAGGGCACGCATACTCGCCTCCGCGACGAGCGCACCGGCGACAATCTGGTGCGAGCGGTCGGAGCTGATGCCCTCTAGCTCTGCGCGGTCGGCAGCCGTCATGCGGGAGATGAAGGCGATGAGCTGGCGCAGACCCGGCGCGGTGAGGGTGCGTTTGACGTAGGGCCCCTCTGCGCTGGGGGCGGCACCGGTGAGGCGGGCGAGAGTGCGGAAGGTCTTGGAGGTGCCCACCGCCAGGCCGGCGGTGCCGTAGGCACGCATCTGCCGGGCGGGGTCGACGAGTTCAGCGTCGATGTAGTCGCGCAGGAGGTTGATCTTCTTGCGCTCCGGCGGGTCGGTGTCGAACCACTGGTGGGTGAGGCGGCCGGCGCCGAGGTCGAGGGACACCGCGACGTCGGGAAGCTCGTCGGAGCCGGTGGACAGCTCGAGGGAGCCGCCGCCGATGTCGAGGTTGGTGATGCGGCCGGCGGACCAGCCGTACCAGCGGCGGACCGCCAGGAAGGTGAGTCGGGCCTCGTCCTCGCCGGAGAGGATCTCCAGGCGGACGCCGGTCTCCTTCTCCACGTGGTCGAGGACGGCGTCGGAGTTGGTGGCGGAGCGGACGGCCGAGGTGGCGAACGGCATGATCTCGGAACACCCGAGGGTGTTGGCCAGATCGGCTGCCTCGCCGACGGCGTTGGTGAGCTTGCGTAGCCCCTTGTCGTCGATGGCGCCGTCGTCGTCGACGAGCTCCACCAGTCGTAGGGTCGTCTTCCAGTCGCTCATGGGGGTGGGGTGCCCGCCGTTGCGGGCATCCACTGCCACGAGGTGGACAGTGTTGCTGCCCACATCCAATACACCTAGTCGCACATGTATCAGGGTAGACGGTCTACGGTGTGCAAGTGTGAATCGCCCGCGCCCTCGCCAGGTTTTTCTTGGTTTCCCCGAATCCTCCCCCGCCGGCCGTCAGATCGTGGCGGGCCGGGAGGCTGCCCCGGACTTTCCCCGGGAATGGTTCGAGTTCGTCAATCCCGAGGATCCGCACCACACGTTCCAGATCGACCTGACGTGGCTGGAGTCGTTCTGGAGCTGTCAGTTCGGTACCGACCGCTGCGGCGGGATCGACAGATCGCAGCCGGATGTCGGCTGCTGTGTCCACGGCGCGTATCTCGCCGATGAGACGGACCGGGATCAGCTGTACAACGCGGTGGCGGAGATGCCGGCGAAGTACTGGCAGAACCGCCCGGACAACGTCGACGCGTATCTGCGGGAGGCGGACCCGGTGGCCCTGGAGCCGTGGCTGGTGTGGGACGAGCTCGATGATGAGGACGGGGAGCCGGAACCCGCACTGAAGACCCCGGTCGTGGGCGGTGCCTGCATCTTCGCCAACCGGGCGGGCTGGCCCACCGGTACCGGTTGCGCCATCCACCAGTGGGCCGTGGCCGAGGGCCGGGATCTCACGGTGGAGAAGCCGGAGGTGTGCTGGCAGGTGCCCCTGCGCCGGAACGAGGCCTACGAGGACCGGTCCGACGGAGTGGAGATCCTCCGTACCGTCATCGGTGAGTACGACCGTCGGGGCTGGGGCAACGGGGGCGAGGACTTCGACTGGTGGTGCACCGGTGACTCCACCTGCCACACCAGCGACGTGCCGATGTGGCGGTCCTATGAGGCGGAGCTGGTGGCGCTGATGGGCCGGCCGTCCTATGACGTCCTCGCCGATCATTGTCGACGCCGCGCCGCCGCCGACCTGCACGCCGCAGCCCACCCGGCGAGCGTGAAGGCGGGATGGGCCTGACATGTCCGTGACGTTCGCCCCCATGTGGCGGGTCTCCTGGCGGTCCGTCCTCGCGCACCGTGGCCGGATGCTGCTCACGTTCATCTCGGTGGTGCTCGGCACGGCGTTCATCTCCGGTTCCCTCCTGCTCACGACGGCCCTGGAGAAGTCCTTCGACTCGATCATCGATGCGGGCGTGGAGGGGATCGACGTCGGCCTGGTCGGCAGCCAGACCTCCCCGCAGGGCGTGCCGTTCACGGTGCTCGAGGAGATCTCCTCCTGGCCGGAGGTCCGCGCCGTCAACGTCATCGGCGACGGCCCCGGCACCCCGACCGGCACCCGGGCCGCAGGCGATTCCGGCATCATCGTCATCCTCCCCGACGGCACTCCCCTGCAGGCCGGATCCTCCGGCGCCCACCCGGCGGCGGCCCATCCCCCGGAGAACACGGTCGGCCCGGTCCCGGACATCACCGACGGTGCCGCCCCGGCCACCCCGGAGGAGGTGCTGATCAACTCCTCGGCCGCCGAACGCGCTGGCCTGAACGTCGGCGACGCGATCCAGGTGATCACCCCCGCCGAGCAGGTCACCGTCACCGTCTCCGGCATCTACGACTCCCCGCGGGACATCGCCGGCTGGGTGGGGGTGATGTTCACCCCGGAGCGCTACCTGGAGATGTTCACCCTCAACGACTACGCCTCCCAGGCCGTCATCGCGGCCGCCGAGGACGCCGACCCGATGACGGTGCGCAACCGGATCGGTCAGACCTGGCCGTGGCTGACTCCCCTGCTCCCCGAGCAGATCGCCGAGCGGATGAGCGGCAGCGTGGTCCAGCAGATGGAGTTCGTCCGCTACGTGCTCGTCATCTTCGGCGCCATCGCCCTGCTGGTCGGCGCGTTCAACATCGCCAACACCTTCGCCATGGTGGTCGGCCAGCGCACCCGGGAGTTCGCCCTGCTGCGTTCCATCGGGGTGTCCACCGCCCAGGTCGCGGTGTCGGTCATCGCGGAGGCCGCCCTCGTCGGGCTGGTCGGCTCGGTCGTCGGCATCGCCGTGGCCTTCGCCCTCGTCGCCGCGTTGCTCGGCTACTTCAACACCGGCGCGGGCGAATTGTCCCACATCGACTTCCAGTGGACGTGGCAGGCGGTGACCATCCCGCTGGCCTTCGGTGTCATCATCACCATGGCCGCCGCCGTCGCCCCGGCCCGTCGGGCCGGCATGCTCCCTCCGGTGCAGGCCTTCGATCTTTCCGACGCCCGCTCCTCCCGCGCCCCGCGCCTCACCCTTCTGGCCGCGGGGGTTCTCGGCGGGGTCGGCGCCGTGCCCCTCGCCGCCGCCGCGTTGATCACCACGATCAACGGGATCACCCCGAGCGTGGAGGCCCGGCTGAGCCTCATCGCCGTCGGCGTGGTGGCCATGTTCACCGCGCTCGCCCTCGCCGGCCCGACCCTGGTCACGGCCGCCGGCCTGACCCTCGGAGCCGCGCTGACACTCCCCCTCGGTGCGGTGGGCACCCTGGCGCGCCGGAATTCGGTGCGCAACCCCCGCCGCTCGGCAGCCTCCGCCCTGGCGCTCGCCCTGGGCGTCGGTCTCGTGGCCTGCGTGGGCACCATCGGTTCGACGACGAAGGCCAGTGTGTTCGGCATCGCGGAATCCTCGGTGACCTCGCCCTTCGTCCTCGACAGCCTCGCGGGTTCCTCCCTCCAGGGCCAGCCCGGTTCCACCTCCGGGCTGTCGCTGCCGCCGGAGACCCGGCAGCGGGCGGAGTGGACCACCGGCGTCGAGGACGCCGGCACCCTCATGAACGTGCCCCTGCGGGCGAACAACTGGGACCACCAGACCACGACGGTCCTCGACGCCGACTTCACGCAGTTCATGTCCCTCGGCATCCTCCAGGGCACCGTCGGTGACGCCTCCGAACCCGCGGTGATGATCTCCGCGGAATACGCCGACCAGACCGGACTGCAGGTCGGTGACCTCATTCCGCTGACGGCCTACGAGGGCGACGAGGCGGACGCGGTGTGGATCCCGGTGTCGGCGGTCTACACCGACACCTCCCTGCTCGGCCACCTGGCGGTCAGCCTGCCGGCGGCCGCGGCGGTGGTGGACAACCTGGAGTCGTTGATCACCCGGGTGTCCGTGTTCGTCTCCGCCGACGGCTCGGTCTCCGACGAACAGCTGCGGCACAACCTCACCAACGTCATGGACCCGCTGCTGGTGGTGCAGGTGAAGTCGAAGGCGGAGTACGGCAGCGCCCTGGGCACCCAGATCAACCAGCTGCTGCTCATCGTCTACGCACTGCTGGCCCTGGCGGTGATCATCGCCAGCCTCGGGATCATCAACACCCTCATGCTCTCGGTGGCGGAGCGCACCCGGGAACTGGGTGTGCTGCGGGCGGTGGGGCTGCAGCGCCGGGAGATCCAGTGGATGGTCCAGATCGAGTCGTTGATCATCTCCATCCACGGCGCGGTGGTGGGCATCGCGTTGGGCACCTCCGCCGGGTGGGCGGCGACCCGGGTGCTCGGGTCCAAGGGGATGGCGAGCCCGGAGATCCCGTGGCCCCAGATCGGCCTCATGGTCGGCGCCTCGATCATCCTCGGCGTCGTCGCGGCGCTGATCCCCGCGATCAAGGCGTCCTACACCCCGGCGCTCGAGGCCATCGAGCGCTGATCAGGCCTCGAACTTGTACCCCAGGCCGCGGACGGTGACCAGCTGCTTGGGGCGCGAGGGCTCTTCCTCGATCTTGGACCGCAGGCGCTTGACGTGAACGTCGAGGGTCTTGGTGTCGCCGACGTAGTCCGCGCCCCAGATCCGGTCGATGAGCTGGCCACGGGTGAGCACCCGGCCGGCGTTGCGGAGCAGGTACTCCAGCAGGTCGAACTCCTTGAGCGGCATGGGCACGGGCTCTCCGGCGACGGTGACGGTGTGGCGTTCCACGTCCATGGTCACCCGGCCGCCGGTGAGGATCTGCTCCTCGACGTCGTCGAACACCACGTCCGGGTCGGCGCCGCGACGCAGGACCGCCCGGATCCGGGCGATGAGTTCGCGGGAGGAGTAGGGCTTGGTCACGTAGTCGTCGGCACCGAGTTCCAGGCCGACGACCTTGTCGATCTCGGAGTCACGGGCGGTGACCATGATGACGGGGACGGTGGAGGTGGCACGCAGCTGCTTGCACACGTCGGTGCCGGACATGCCCGGGAGCATGAGATCGAGGAGGACGATGTCCACGTCATTGCGTTCGAACTCCACGAGGGCGGTCTGGCCGTCACCGGCGGTGATGACCTCGAAGCCCTCCTTGCGCAGCAAGAACGCCAGCGGATCGGCGAGGGATTCCTCGTCCTCGACGATGAGAATGGTCGTCATGATGCTTTGTCCTTTCGACGTGTGGCCACCCGGGTGACCGCTTGCCGCAGCGGTCCGGCTGCCTGAGTCTCATCATCCCCGATGACGGGCGTGTCGTCCGTGTCAGGCTCGGGATGATGTATCGGAAGTTCGATGGTGAACGTGGATCCGGTCCCCGGTCGGGACCACAACTTGATATTACCGTTGTGGTTGGCCACCACATGTTTGACGATGGCCAGCCCCAGGCCGGTGCCCCCGGTGGAGCGGGACCGGGCCTTGTCGACGCGGAAGAAGCGCTCGAACACGCGCTTCTGGTCCTCCGGGGAGATGCCGATACCCCGGTCGGTGACGCGGATGAGGACGACGTCGGAATCCACGATCTTCTGTGACACCGACACCGGCACCGACTGCGGTGAGTAGTTGATGGCGTTGGAGATGAGGTTGGAGACCGCGGTGACCAGGAGAGACCGGTCCCCGAGGACGAGGACACCGGAGTCGTTGCCCTTGGTGAGGGTGATGTCGGCGTTGTCGGCCGCCACCTGGTTGCGGGAGAACGCCTCGGCGATGACGTCGTCGACGGAGACCGGCTCCATCTCCGGCAGGGCCTCGGCACCCTGCAGTTTGGACAGGGAGATCAGTTCGTTGATCATGTCCGCCATGCGGTGGGCCTCTCGGTGGAGGCGCTGGCCGAAGTACTCGACGTGCTCCGGGTCGTCGACGCCCTCCATGAGTGCCTCCGCCAGCAGCGCCATGCCGCCGACGGGGGTCTTGAGCTCGTGGGAGACGTTGGCCACGAAGTCGCGGCGGGCGGACTCCATGCGGACGTTCTCGCTCTCGTCGGTGCCGTAGACGATGACGAAGCGGTCGTCGACGAGCGTGAGCGGTTTGATGAACGCCCGGACCGAGGAGACCCGGCTGCCGGTGCGGCGTCGTGTGACGGTCAGGTCGAGGGTGCGGCTCTCCTTGTCGTCGAGGACGACGGTGGCGACCTCCCAGACCTGCTCGTTGACCGAACGGTCGTGGACCAGGTTCATGTCGTGGGCCCGGGCGTTGGAGAGGATGACCTCGCCGCCGCGGTCGAGCACGGCGACGCCGGTGGGTGAGCCCTGGATCGCCAGGTGGAGCACCTGGCTGATCGTGGTGACCTGGTTGTCCTCCAGCGTGGCGGTGGACCGGTAACGCGCGAAGCGTTTACGCGCCCAGCCGAACGCCGGAAGGGCGACGCCGGCGACGGCGACGCCCAACAGAAAGGCGAGGACGGAGGACACGCCCTAACGGCTACTTGCCACCCTGCGCCGCGACAGCGGCGGCACCGGCCTGGGCGGCCTCGGGATCGAGGTAGGTGCCACCCGGGTTGACCACGGTGCCCTCGGCGTCGAGCTCGTAGATCAGCGGGATGCCGGTGGGGATGTTGAGGGCCGCGATGTCCTCGTCGGAGATGTTGTCCAGGTGCTTGACCAGGGCGCGCAGGGAGTTGCCGTGCGCGGCGATGAGGACGGTCTCGCCCCGCTTGGCGCGCGGCAGGATCTCCTGCTCGTAGTACGGGATGAACCGCTCGACGACGTCCTTGAGGCACTCGGTGCGGGGGACGGTGTCCAGGTCGGCGTAGCGGACGTCGTCGGACTGGGAGTACTCGGCGTCATCGGCCAGCTCCGGCGGCGGGGTGTCGTAGGAACGGCGCCAGGCCATGAACTGCTCGTCGCCGTACTTGTCCTTGGTCTCGGCCTTGTTCAGGCCCTGCAGGGCACCGTAGTGGCGCTCGTTGAGACGCCAGTCACGGATGACCGGAATCCAGTGGCGGTCCGCGTGGTTGAGGGCGATGTTCGCGGTGCGGATGGCACGACGCAGCAGGGAGGTGTACACCACGCCGGGGAGCAGGTCAGCCTCGACGAGGAGCTCGCCGCCGCGCTTGGCCTCGACCTCGCCCTTCTCGGTGAGGTCGACGTCGACCCAGCCGGTGAACTGGTTGGATTCGTTCCACTTGCTCTGCCCGTGGCGCAGAAGAATCAGCTTTCCGTTAGTCATACCTCCTAATATGCCACCTCCGCGCCGGTCGCGCCGTGCTTCCGGGCGAGGAAGGCCGGCCGGACCACTACGGTCGGGGGTAGAGCGGGTGGCCGTGGTGGCGCGGGGCGGGGCCGGGTCAGAGCCGGGTCGGGTACGGGCGAGCGTCGACACGCTCTCGTCGGTGCTACTGCGCTGAGGCGTGCCGGGGCTGGCAGTCGTTGATCTCCACGGTGACGGCCTCGGCGTAGACGGAGGCGAGGCGCGCGGCGGTGGAGGCCCAGGAGAAGTTGGCGGCGTGGCCGACGGCCTCCTCGGCCATGCGGATGCGGGTGTCGTCGTCGTCGAGCAGCTGGCCGATGGCGTCGGCCCAGTCCTCGGTGGCATGCCCGTCGACGAGCAGGCCGGTCTCCCCCTCCGCGACGGCGACGGGCAGACCGCCGACGCGGGCGGCGATGACGGGGGTGCCGCAGGCCTGCGCCTCCATGGCCACCAGGCCGAAGGACTCGTTGTAGCTGGGCACGGCGACGATGTCGGCCGCCTGGTAGATGGACACCAGTTCCTCGGGCGGGCGGGGGTCGAGGAAGCGGATCCGCCGGGCGACGCCGAGCTCGCGGGCGAGGTCGAGGTACTCCTCCGCCGTCGCCGACGCACCGCTGGCGCCACCGCAGATGATCACCCGCAGGTTGCGGTGCGGGTCGCGGCGCATGAGTTCGGCGGTGGCGCGGATGAGCACCTGGGGGCCCTTGAACTGCTGGAGCCGGCCGACGAAGGCGACGACCTTGGCGTGCAGTGGGATGCCGAGCTGGCGGCGGGACTGCTCGGTGTTGCGTTCGGTGCCGGGGGTGAACACGTCGACGTCGGTGCCGGGGGTGACCACGACGATGCGGTCCGCGTCGGCGTCGTAGTGCCCGACGAGGTCGGCGGTCTCCTCGAGGGTGTTGACCACGAGGACGTCGGCGTTGTCCACCAGCTGCTGTTCGCAGATGCGGCGGGCCTCGGACTCGGCGGAGTCGTCCTCGCTGCGGTGGGCGTTCTTCACCGCGGCGAGGGTGTGGGCGGTGTGCACGAGCGGGATCTCCCACAGATCGCGCAGCAGCCAGCCGACCTGGCCGGAGAGCCAGTAGTGGGAGTGGATGAGGTCGTAGTCCAGGTCGTGGCACTTGTGGAACTGGACGATCCCGCCGGCGAACGCGGCGAGCTGGGTGGGCAGGGCCTCCTTGTCCAGGCCCTCGTAGGGTCCGGCGACGATGTTGATCACCCGCAGCCCCTCCTCCACCTCGACGACCTCGCCCTGGCTGGGCCGGGTGGCGCGGGTGTAGACGTCCACCTCGACGCCCTGCCGGGCCAGATGGCGGGCGGTGCTGAGGACGTAGACGTTCATGCCGCCGGCGTCGCCGGAGCCCGGCTGCTGCAGTGGCGAGGTGTGCATGGAGATCATCGCGATGCGCATGCCCCAATAGTAGAGCCGACAGTGGGCGCTCAGCCGTCGTTATACTGGGGCGAACCGGACAATCGACCGAAGGGACCTCCATGTCGGCTTACGAGGACAAGGCCTGGCTGCAGTACTACGACGACTGGACACCCCATTCGTTGGACTACGACGACACCACGTTGCTCGACGTCTACGACAACAACCTCGCCCTCAACGCCGAGAAGCCCGCCACCTGGTTCTTCGGCCGGTCCCAGACCTACGGCGAGCTGGATCGCCAGGTCCGTCGTGCCGCCGCCGGCCTGCGTGCCTTCGGAGTCCGCCCGGGTGACAAGGTCGCCATCATCCTGCCGAACTGCCCGCAGCACATCGCCGCCTTCTACGCGGTGCTCAAGCTCGGCGCCACCGTCGTCGAGCACAATCCGCTCTACACCGCCCACGAGCTCAAGGGCCCCTTCGCCGACCACGGCGCCCGGGTGGCCATCTGCTGGGACAAGGCCGCCCCGACCCTGGAGAAGCTGCGCAACGAGACCTCCCTGGAGACGGTCATCTCGGTCAACATGATCGAGGCGATGCCGAAGGTCAAGCAGCTGGCGCTGCGTCTGCCGATCAAGAAGATCCGCGAGTCCCGCGAGCAGCTGTCCGCCCCGGCCCCGAACACGGTGCCGTGGGAGGCGCTCATCGGCACCGCCATCGGCGGCGAGGGCGACGACATCGTCTCCGAGCCGTCGGTGACCAAGGAGACCATCGCGCTCATCCTCTACACCTCGGGCACCACCGGCGCCCCCAAGGGTGCGCAGCTGTCCCACGGCAATCTCTTCGCCAACTGCCTGCAGGGCAAGAACTGGGTCCCGGGTCTGGGCGAGCAGGACGAGCGCATGCTCGCGGCCCTGCCGATGTTCCACGCCTACGGCCTGACGATGGTGGGCACCCTCGCCTTCTACGTCGGCGGCGAGATGGTCCTGCTGCCGGCGCCGAAGATCCCGCTGATCATGGACGTGATGAAGAAGCACACCCCCACGTGGCTGCCGGGCGTGCCCACCCTCTACGAGAAGATCGTCGAGGCCGCGGAGACCGACAACGTCGACATCTCCGGTATCCGCAACTCCTTCTGTGGTGCGGCGACCCTCCCGGTGTCCACCGTGGAGAAGTGGGAGCGTTTCACCGGCGGCCTGCTGGTGGAGGGCTACGGCCTCACCGAGACCTCCCCGGTCATCGTGGGCAACCCGATGAACGAGAACCGTCGCCCCGGCTACGTGGGCATCCCCTTCCCCGACACCGAGGTCCGGGTGGCCGATCCGGAGAACCTCGACGAGACCCAGCCGGACGGCACCGAGGGCGAGATCCTGGTCAAGGGTCCGCAGGTGTTCCAGGGTTACCTCAACCAGCCCGAGGCCACCGAGGCCAGCTTCCACGACGGCTGGTACCGCACCGGCGACGTCGGTGTCATGGAGGAGGACGGTTTCATCCGTCTGGTGGCGCGCATCAAGGAGGTCATCATCACCGGTGGCTTCAACGTCTACCCGGCGGAGGTCGAGGAGGCGATGCGTGATCATCCGGACATCATCGACCTCGCCGTCGTCGGCCGCCCCCGCGAGGACGGTTCGGAGGACGTCGTCGCCTGTGTGACCCTGCGCGACGGTGCCGCCATGGACCCGGACGGTCTGAAGGACTTCGCCCGCGAGCGCCTCACCCGCTACAAGGTGCCGCGCACCTTCTACCACTTCGAGGAGCTCGCCCGCGATCAGCTGGGCAAGATCCGCCGCCGTGAGGTGCAGGAGGACCTGCTCAAGCTGCTGGAGAAGTAACCGGCCGCTTGTCGACGTCGCCGCGCCTCCCCCACCGCGCGTTCCCCGGCGTCCCCGAGTCAGCCCCGCGACCGTTGGTCGCGGGGCTTTCCCGTGCAGTTGACCGCTCATACCCCCATGGGTATATTCTCCACTGTTCAGACGATACCCCCTAGGGTATGAAACCCCGACGACAGGAGAACCCCATGTGTCGCCCCGTCACCTGCAAGAACTGCGGAAAAACCACCTGGGCCGGCTGCGGCCAGCACATCGACCAGGTCCGCGCGACCGTCCCCGCCGGCCAGTGGTGCACCTGCACCCGTGACCAGCAGAAGAAGCCCGGCCTGTTCGCCGGACTGTTCGGCCGCTGACCGGAAGGACAATCCCATGACCACCCCCACCACCACCACCGTCATCGTGGGCGGCGTCGCCGGCGGCATGTCCACCGCGGCCAGGCTGCGGCGACGAGACGAGACGATGGAGATCATCGTCCTCGAGGCCTCCGGCCACGTCTCCTTCGCCAACTGCGGCCTGCCCTACCACGTCTCCGGCGTCATCCCGGAGCGCTCGAGCCTGCTGCTGCAGACCCCGGACGCCCTCCGGGACCGCTTCAACCTCGATGTCCGGGTCAACCACCGCGTCACCGCCGTCGACCGCGCGAATCAGACCGTGACCGTACGCGACGAGACCGACGGCCGCGAGTTCACCCAGGCCTACGACCACCTCGTCCTCTCCCCCGGCGCGACCCCCGTCCGACCGCCGATTCCCGGCATCGAGCGCGCCCTGACCCTGCGCACCGTGGAGGACGTGGACGCGATCATCGCGTCCCTGGATGAGAACGTGCACTCGGTGGCCGTCGTCGGCGGCGGGTTCATCGGCCTCGAGCTGGCCGAGAATCTCCGCCACCGCGACCTCAACGTCACCGTCCTCGAACGCGGCGACCAGATCATGGCACCGCTCGACCCCGAGATGGCCGCCCTCGTCACCGACCACCTGCGCGAGCACGGTGTCACCGTTGAGACCGGTGCGGACGCCACGGAGATCACCGCCGACGGCGTCCGGCTCGCCGACGGCCGCCACATCGACGCCGACCTGGTCATCGCCGCCATCGGCGTCACCCCCGAATCCTCGCTCGCCCGCGCAGCCGGCCTCAAGATCGGTGAACGCGGCGGCATCAGCGTCGACGACCAGCTGCGCACCTCCGACCCGGCGATCTTCGCCCTTGGCGACGCCGCCGAAAAACGCGACGCCGTCTCCGGCGAGGACACCCTCGTCCCGCTGGCGCAGACCGCCAACCGCCACGGCCGGCTCGTCGCCGACATCATCACCGGCCGCGACGTCTCCCGCACCGCCACCCTGGGCACCGCCATCGTCGGCATCTTCGGGCTGGCCGCCGCCTCGGTGGGCTGGAACGAGAAGCGCGCCCGCACCGCCGGCCGCGACATCCGCCTCATCCACGTCCACCCCGTCGACCACGCCGGCTACTACCCCGGCGCGGAGATGCTGCACCTCAAACTCGTCGTCGACGCGGCCACGGACGCGATCCTCGGTGCGCAGGCGGTGGGCATGGGTGGCGTGGACAAGCGGATCGACGTCATCGCCACCGCCATGCGCGCGGGGCTGACCGCCACCGATCTCGCCGACCTCGAACTGGCCTACGCCCCGCAGTTCGGGTCCGCGAAGGACCCGGTCAACATGCTCGGCTTCGTCAACGACAACATCATCAACGGCGAGAAGACGATGCAGTGGCACGAGGTGGCGGACGCCGTCGCCGACGGCTGGACGCTCGTCGATGTCCGCACCCCGGAAGAGTTCAACGCCGGCACCATCCCCGGTGCGATCAACCTGCCTCTCGACGATCTCCGGGAGCGCCGAGACGAGCTGGCCGGACGGCGGGCGCTGGTGTTCTGCCGCGTCGGCCAGCGCGGCCATGTGGCCGCCAGCCTCCTGGGCCAGCTGGGTGTCACCGTGGCCAACCTCGACGGTGGTTTCCTCACCTGGAGCAGCCTGAACGCTGGGATAAGGTGACAGGCATGAAACTCAGCCCCGAGGAATCCAAGCCGGCCGTCACCCGACTCAAGCGGGCGCAGGGCCAGCTCAGCGCGGTGATCCGCATGCTCGAGGAGGGCCACGAGTGCGAGGAGGCGGTCACCCAGCTGGCCGCGGTGGCCAAAGCCATCGACCGGGCCGGGTACCTCGTCGTGGCCACCGGCATGAAGAAGTGCTTCACCGAGGAGGGCCCGGAGTCCTACGACGAGAAGAAGCTGGAGAAGATGTTCCTCTCCCTGGCCTGAGCTCCCCGGCCTGGGCCCGCACCGGGTTCAGTCGATGGCCACGCCGATCCACACCGGCTCGGGCACGAGCGTGACACCGAAGGCGTCGCGGACGCCGTCGCGGACCTCGCGGGCCAGGGCCACCAGGTCGTTGGTCACCGCCTGCCCGCGGTTGGTCAGGGCGAGGGTGTGCTTGGTGGACAGACGCACGGGGGCGCCGTCACCGGGGTAGCCCTTGTCGTAGCCGGCGCGGTCGATGAGCCAGGCGGCGGAGAGCTTGACCTGCCCCTCAGCCCCTCCGCCGGCGGCAAACCGGGGCATCCGGTCAGCGTCCTCGTCGCCGCGGCGGGCGCGGACCTCGGCCTGGACGGCGTCGGCAAGCGTCGTCGGGACGATGGGGTTGGTGAAGAAGGAGCCCGCGGACCAGGTGTCGTGGTCGTCCGCGTCGACGACCATGCCCTTGCCGCGCCGCAAATCGAGGACGGCCTCGCGGACGTCGGCGACGGGGCGTCGTTCGCCGCCCTCGGTCGCCCCGAGGCGGCGGGCCAGCTCGCCGTAGCGCAGCGGGGCACTCTGGCCGCCGGGGTGCAGCTGCAGCTCGATGGCCAGGACGATGCCGCGGCCCGTGAACTTGAGGTTGGAGTAGCGGTAGGCCAGGTCGAGGTCGGCGGCCGGGACCCAGGCCATCTCACCGGTGTCGCGTTCGAGCAGGAGGACCTGCACGAGGACGTCGGAGATCTCCGCACCGTAGGCCCCGACGTTCTGGACGGGGGTCGCGCCGGCGGAGCCGGGAATGCCGGACAGGCACTCGATGCCGCCGAGACCGGCCTCGACGGAGGCGAGGACCACGTCGTCCCACACCGCACCCGCGTCCGCACGGACCAGGCCGTGCCCGGAGACGGTGACCTCGGTGTTCTCCACGACGACGGCGACGAGATCGAGGTCGCCGTCGGCGACGACGAGGTTGGACCCGCCGCCGACGATGAGGAGGGGAACCGCCAGGGCGTCGAGAAGCATGACCACCTCAGCCACCGCGGAGTCGGTGCCGCAGCGGACGGTGAGCCGGGGCTTCCCGCCGAGGTGGAGGGTGGTCAGGTCGGCGAAGGTGACGGTGTCATCGAGGGTGACATCGTCGATCTCCCGGAGACGGGCGGCAATGTCTGGGGTCGTGGAGGAGTCAGTCACGGGATTAACGGTAGTCTGTTGTTCATGGCAACCCGTAGTGAGAACACCGTAACCATCAATCAGCCGGCCGAGAAGGTCCACGCCGCGCTGACCAACGCCGACTACTGGGCGTACATCGCGAAGAATCTCTCCCCGGAGCCGGGCGAGGTCAACGCTTTCGAGGCCACCGAGGGCGGTGCCGTGGCCACCCTCTTCGAGGTCCTCCCGCTCGACGTCCTGCCGGAGGCCGTCCGCGCGATGATCTCCCAGGCGCTCAAGGTCAAGCGCGTGGTCACCGTCGGCCCGCTCACCGACAACGCCTCGCACATCTCCTACACCGCCGACGTCAAGGGCACCCCGGTCGACTTCAACGGTGACATCCAGCTCACCGGCGACGCGGACACCACCACCCTGTCCTACACCAACGACGTCTCCGTCAACATCCCGTTCATGGGCCCGGCCATCGAACCGAAGGTCGGCGAGGCTCTGGGCGAGCTGTTCACCAACGAGGGTCAGCTCACCGACACCTGGATCACCGAGAACCTCTAGGCACCCCCGGTTTCTCCATGGCCGACCATGCCCATAATCTCCGCGCGGAGCCCGGGCAGGGTCGGCCTTTCGGCGTCATCACCCGCGGCACCACCGGCTTCAACCGCCTGCGCCGCTCCGACCGGTGGACCATCCACCATCCCCGGGTCCGCGAGCTGCTTGCCGACGCCGCGCACCCGCTCGCCGTCGACGTCGGGTACGGCGCCTCCCACGCCACCACCGTGGAGTGGGCCACCCGGTTGCGCACCGTCCGCCCCGACATCGAGGTCGTGGGCCTGGAGATCGACCCGGACCGGGTCCTGCCCCCGCGCGACGGGGTGCGTTTCCAGCTCGGCGGCTTCGAACTCGCCGGCTACCGTCCCCACCTCGTCCGGGCGTTCAACGTGCTGCGCCAGTATGACGTCGACCAGGTGGCGCAGGTGTGGTCCACCGTGTGCGGCCACCTCGCCCCCGGCGGACTCTTCGTGGAGGGCACCTGCGACGAGCTCGGCCGCCGGGCCACGTGGGTGCTTCTCGACGCCGCCGGCCCCGTCTCCCTCACCCTCGCCTGGGACCCCTTCGACGTCGAGCGCCCCTCCGACGTCGCGGAACGCCTGCCCAAGGCCCTCATCCACCGCAACGTCCCCGGCGAACCGGTCCACGCCCTGCTGGCCGCCGCCGACAGCGCCTGGGACCGATCCGCCGGGTGGGAACCCTACGGCCCGCGGGTGCGGTGGCGGCAGGCCCGGCAGCTGCTCATCGACGACGGCGTGCCGCTGACCCCCGTCCGCCGCAAGGTCCGTGACAATCTCCTGACAGTTCCCTGGGCAACGGTTGCCCCGGCCCACTGATCTGCGGTTCACTGGTGGGCATGGCTCGCTCAACCTCCTCCACCATCGGCAAGTTCCTCCTCGGCCTCCTCGTCGCCGTCCTCATCCTCGTGCTCGTGGCCGAGTTCGGACTGCGCTGGTTCGTGGGCAAGGAACTGCGCGACGGATTCCGCGCCGAGGCACAGGAACAGGGCACGACCCTGAGCGAGGACCCCACCATCGCCTTCGGCGCCACCCCGCTGATCGTCTCCGCGGTCCGCGGCGTCATCCCCGAAGTGGAGATCACCACCCCCTCCACCCTGAGCATCACCCAGGGTGAGCTCCCGGAGATCAACGGCTCCCCCGCCGCCCACGTCCAGCTCACCGACCTGCGGATCTCCGACCCGGACAACCCGGTGGCCGCCCACATGGTCACCTCCACCGAGGTGCCGGAAGACTACCTGCTGGCCACCGTCCAGCGATCGATGGCCGAACAGCAGTCCGGCACCGAGGGCGTGGGCGCCCTGGTCCAGGGGCTCATCCGGGTCACCGACATCACCGCGAACCCGGCCGGCAACACCCTCGACGTGGAGTTCACCGACGGCGCGGCCACCCTCAACCTCACCCCGGTCCCCGTCGACGGCCAGCTCACCTTCGAGGCCACCGGCGCCTCCCTCTTCGGCTTCGACCTGCCTGAGCAGGTCACCGACATGATCACCCGGGGTCTCGCCGAGAGCGTCACCGATCAGAGCGGGCAGGTGAGAATCGACTCCTTCGAGGTCATCGACAACGGCGCCCGCGTCGTCGTCTCCGGCGACAACCTCAACCTCAACTCCATCGCCGGGTCCACCTCAGCCGTCGAGCAGCGCTGACAACTCACTCACACCGACCCGGTCGGCACCGGCCTCCAGCGCGGCGATGACCCCGGCCAGATCATCGGCGCCGACCGCGGTGCGCGGCAGGTCCGTGCGTATCGACGCCCCCGACACCACCCGGTCAGCACCTGCCAGACGGGCCGCCTCCGCGGCCGCCTCCCCGTGCGGGCCGTCCACCAGCACCGCCAGATGCACCGGCGCCGGCACCGCCTCGCGGACCGCCACGAACTCCGCCAGCAGAGTGTTGGGGTCATCGACCGTGGCGTCCGGGGTCAGCCAGATCTCCCCCGCCCCCTGCTGCACCGCCAGCCGCGCCTCGGCGGCCTTGACCAGACTGTGGTGCCGACCCGAGGGGTAGCCCACCACCGACGCGACGGTCAGGCCCTCCGGCTCCCCCACGGCCGCGAGATGACTCGGAGAGACGACGACCCCCGCCAACCCCGCATCGCGGGCCGCCAACGCACGGTGACAGGCCTGGGTGGGGGTGACGGGGACGTCGACAAGCAGAAGAAAGGCGCGGCCCATCAGCCACGCCTGATCATCAATCACGGCAACTACCAGCCACCGTTGCCGCTGACCAGCGACCGCAGGTGCGGGCGGACATCGAACCAGTAAACGCCGATCGCGACCATGCCCGCCCACGACAGGAACGGCACACGGGTGAACACCACGAACGCCGAGGCGACGAGAATGGCCACCCAGATCAACTTGGACTGCCGGTCCCCGGCCGTGTACGCGTCATCGCGGGTGGTGGCCGCGAAGAAGGCCCCCACCACACCTGAGAGCACGATGATGGAGAACAGCACCAGTTCGAGGATCTGGTAACCGAAGATGAGTTGTTGGGCAAGCATGGTGGTTCTTAGACGTCCTTGTCGCTGGGGCGGTCGTCGGTGTCCACGACCTCTCCGTCGATCATATGCGGGACCGGTCCGTCCGTCGTAGTCGCACCCGGGGTCGCACCCGGGGCCGGAGTGACATCGGTGGCACCGTCCCGGTCCGCGGCGGCACGGGCCCGGTTGATGAGCACCTCCAGGCGCTCACGCAGATCGTCGAACAACGAATCCTCGTTGTCAGCGCCCGAAGTTGCGCCCGCGGCACGGCGGGCCTTCGCCTGGCTGACCGTCTCGTCGAAGGTGCTGCGCACCGAACCCACGGCGGTGTTGAGAGCGGACTTGGCCTCCTCTGCCGCCGTGGAGTCCTTCGTCTCGGCCGCGGCCCGACGGGCGGAGGCCGCCAGGTCACGCAGGATGTCCTCCGCCCGGCTGGCGAAGGTGGCGGAGACGTTCCGGTAGTCATCGGTGCTGCTCGCACCCGACAGACCGGTGCGGGCCTCCTGGGTCGCCGCCTTGAGACGGCCGAGGGTGGAGTCCTCCTCCTCGACCGGGGTGTGGATCGCGTGGGCACCGGGGGTCAGATCCGACTGCTCACGGTCCTCCCGGAACCGGCCGGCGAAATCGGAGACCACGTCACCGAGACGGGAGCCCGCGGTCACCCAGGCCTGGAACGGCTCGCGGAGATTGTCCAGCAGGGAGTTGTTCTCCTCCGGGGTCTGGTGGAGGTTGTCGTTCGGGGTGTTCATGGTCGATCCCTTCTTGACTGTGAGAGCGCTACGCTCCGAAGAGCAGGTGATTCACAGTGTAAATAAGAAGTCCCGCCAGCGCACCGACGATCGTGCCGTTGAGCCGGATGAACTGCAGATCCTTGCCCACCATGAGCTCGATCTTGTCGCTGGCCTCCTCCGCGTCCCAGCGCTGCACGGTCTCCGAGATGATGGCGGTGACCTCCCCGGCGTAGTTCTCCGCCAGGAACGCCGCCACACCGGTGATCCGGCGGTCCAGACTCGCCCGCAGCTCCGGATCGGACTGGATGTTGTTGCCCCACGTGACGCCGAGCTCGGTGATCTTGGTGCGCAGCATCGACGTCTCATCACCCGCCGCCTCGATGAGTGAGGCGGAGGCGCTCGCCCAGATGCTCCCGGCCGCGCCCCGCACCGGGGTCGAGCCCATGAGATCGTGCTTGAGACCCTCCACCCGGGCGATCATCGTCGGATCGTGCTGGAGATCGTCGGCCAGGTCGCCGAGGAAACGGCGGATGGCGTTACGGGCCTCATGCTGCGGGTCATTCGCCACAGCCGCGGTGAAGCCGACCAGCTCCTTGTACACCTTCGCGCCGACCAGTTCCTTGGCGAACTTCGGTGACCACTGCGGCATACGCTCGTCGATGAGCACCGTCACGGTGTCCTCCATCCCCCGGACCTTCCGGTGGACCCAGGTCACCACCTCCTGGACGATCGGCTCGGTGCGGCCGTCCTCGATGAGATCCGCGAGCATCCGACCCGCCGGTGGCCCCCAGTCCGGGCCGGCGAGCTTGTCGATGAGCTGGGACTGGATGAGCGCCTCCGCGTCCTTCGGGTCCAACGCCCGGACCGCGTTGGCCGTCAACCGGCCCGCCTCACGGGAGAGCTTCCGGGAGTTCTCCTCCTCCGCGAGCCACGCCCCGATCCGTTCCGGGATGTTCGCGGAGCTCACCTTCTCGGTGATCAGCTCCGCGTTGAGGAAGTTCTCGCCGACGAACCCCGAGAGCGCCTCACCCAGCTGGTCCTTCTTCTTCGGGATCAGCGCCGTGTGCGGGATGGGGATGCGCATGGGATGACGGAACAGGGCGGTGACCGCGAACCAGTCGGCCAGGCCACCGATCATGCCGGCCTCGGCCGCGGCCCGGACGTATCCCACCCACGTCGGCGCCCCGCCCGGCTGGTTCTGCCACCAGCTGCAGACCAGGAAAATGACCGCGGCGACGATGAGCAGCCCGGTGACGAAGGCCTTGTGGTTGCGCAGGGTGCGCCGACGCCGGGCCTCGACCTCGGGGCTCGGGCCCGGCACCCCCCGGGTGTCGAGCAACGGCTCCAACCCGGCCCCGGAGTCCGTGCCCGTGGTGCCGGCGGTCAAACTGTGCTTACCCATGTTCCCCATTATCCCTAGAGCAGATCGAGCGCCAGCTGGAAGAGGTTGAACGACGTGATGGCGACGATGATGGTGACCAGGACGATGATGATCTTCCGCGACATGCGCTCCACGGTACGGCAGGCCCGGGCGCGGACAGGCATGAGGAACGCCGACAGCTCCGCGCCCGCGGAATGCGGGGCGGAGCTGTCGGAGCGAAAGACGTCAGCGACGCAACGGTCTAGTTACGGCGACCGGTGGTGTCGCGGTACTCCCGGTAGAACCGGCGGCCGCGCCAGATGAGGCCGAAGCCACCGACGAGGAGGACGACCGCGATGGCCAGGCCGATCCAGAAGAACATCATCAGGTTGTACTCGGCCGGGGCGACGCCCTGGCCCCAGAGGTAGTTGGCTGCCACCCAGATGAGGATGCCGATACCGGCCAGGGAGGTGAGGATGAGACCCATGCCGATCCAGGTGGAGGACCGCTCCAGGGAGGAGTGGTGGGCACCCAGGGACACCGGGTCGTAGCCCTCGATGTATGCCTCATGGATCTTCGGGGCGTAGTTGGGGAAGCTCTCGGATGCCTGGTCCGCAACCGCATGGTTGTTGGAACTCATGAGTGCTCTCGCTTTCGTCTCTCGGAACTGAAGTTACTTAACGAGCTTAGTCGTCCTTGCCGCGGAAGGCGGCACGTGCGCGCTCCTTGTTGATCGCCGAGACGGCGGTCAGCGGGATGCCCGCGGGGCAGACGTCGGCGCACTCGCCGTACAGCGAGCAGTGGCCGAAGTTGGTCTCCAGCTCGTCGACCATGTGACGGGCACGCTTGCCACGCTCCTCCTTGCCCAGGGGCATGAGGGAGAGGTGGACCAGCTTCGCGCCGGTGAACAGGTGCGCAGCACCGTTCGGGCAGGCGGCGACGCAGGCGCCACAGCCGATGCAGGCGGCGTGGTCGAGGGCGAACTCGGCGGTCTCGTGGTTCTGGTGGAGGGTGTCGGCGTCCGGGGCGGTGCCGGCGTTGATGGAGACGTAACCACCCTTCTCCATGACGCGATCCAGTGCGGAACGGTCGACGACCATGTCCTTGATCACCGGGAACGCGGCGGAACGCATCGGCTCCAGCTTGATGACGTCACCGTCGTTGTAGCCGACGAGGCGCTGCTGGCAGGCCGGGGTGTTCTGGCCCGGGCCGTGCGGACGACCGTTGACCATGAGGCCACAGGTGCCGCAGATGCCCTCACGGCAGTCGGAGGCGAACATGTACGGCTCGAGGTTCTGCTCGATGAGCCGGTTGTTGACGTGGTCGAGCAGCTCCAGGATCGACATCTGCGGAACAGCGTCCGGGACATCGACGGTCTCGAAGGCGCCTTCGTGAGTCGGTCCGGCCTGACGCCAGATCTCAAGTGTCAGCTTCATTACTTGTAGTTCCTTGTCTGCAGCGGGATCGATTCGAAGTACAGGGGATCAGCGTGGCGGATGAACTTGCCCTCGCCGGCCGGCTCCCATGCGGAGACGAAGCACCAGTTCTCATCGTCGCGCTCGGCCTCTCCGTCCTCGGAGAGGTGATCGTCGCGGAAGTGTGCACCACAGGACTCGTCGCGGTCGAGAGCGTCGACGCACATGAGCTCACCCAGGTCGATGTAGTCGGCGACGCGCGCCGCGTACTCGAGAGCCTGGTTCATGTAGTTCTGCTCGCCCGGGACGACGACGTTGGCCCAGAAGTCCGCGCGGATCTCGCGGATCTTGACGATCGCCTCCTGCAGGTCCTTGACGTTACGGGACACGCCGCAGGCGAAGTAGAGGATCTCGCCGAGCTGACGGTGGTAGTAGTCGGCACCGTGCGGGTTCGGGCCCTTGATGTTGAGCAGGCGGTCGATGCGGGCCTGGGCACGCTCGACGGCTTCCGCGGCCTCCGGGGAGTCCGCCGGCAGGACAGCCTCGCCGAGGTGGTTGGCCAGGTAGTTCGGGACGGTGAACGGCAGGGTGAACCAGCCGTCGACGGAGGCGGACAGCAGGGAGTTCGCACCCAGGCGGTTCGCACCGTGGTAGGTCCAGGAGGCCTCACCGGCACAGAACAGGCCCGG
This sequence comes from Corynebacterium suedekumii, assembly GCF_030252185.1. Taxonomy (NCBI): domain Bacteria; kingdom Bacillati; phylum Actinomycetota; class Actinomycetes; order Mycobacteriales; family Corynebacteriaceae; genus Corynebacterium; species Corynebacterium suedekumii. The sequence continues at coordinate 1,077,549 of NZ_CP126970.1, read as the reverse complement.
GATGGAGGTCATCTCGTTGAAGTCGGTCCACAGGCCACCCATGGTGAAGTGGCAGGTGGGGGCGATACGCATCGGGGAGGTGTAGGGATCCTCACCGATGGCCTCCTCGTACATCTTGAAGAGGTTGGAGTAACGCTCGCGGATGGTGTCCTTGCCCAGGCGCTCGATGGCGTCGCGGAAGTCCAGGTACGCGGAGTTGTGCAGCGGGCCCACGCCGAGGCCGGCGTTGATCTGCTGGGAGATCGCGCGGGACGCGACGTCGCGGGGAACCAGGTTGCCGAAGGCCGGGTAGCGGCGCTCCAGGAAGTAGTCGCGCTCCTCCTCCGGGATGGAGTTCGGGTCGCGGTCGTCCTTGGGCTCCTTCGGGGACCAGATGCGACCGTCGTTACGTAGGGACTCCGACATGAGGATGGTCTTCGACTGCCAGGTCGCGTTGACCGGCAGGCCGGTCGGGTGGAACTGGATGAAGGCCGGGGAGGCGAAGTAGGCGCCGAGTTCGTAGGCGCGCATGAGGGCGCCCGCGTTCGAGTTCTTGGCCAGCGTGGACATGTGGTACACGTTGCCGTAACCGCCGGTGGCGAGGATGACGGCGTGGCCGGTGAACGGGGTGAGCTCGCCGGTGATGAGGTTGCGGGTGACGATGCCCTCGCAGCGCTTCTGGCCGTCCCGCTCGGTGACGATGAGGTCGACGAGGTCAGCGTGGGTGAAGATCTCCACGTTGCCCAGGCCGATCTGACGGGTCAGCGCGGAGGCGGTGGACAGCTGCAGCTGCTGACCGGTCTGGCCGCGGGTGTAGTAGGTGCGGGAGACCTGCACGCCACCGAAGGAACGGGTGGCCAGGGTGCCGCCGTACTCGCGGGCGAAGGGGGCGCCGATGGCGTTCATGTGGTCGATGACGCGGACGGACTCGACGGCCAGGCGCCAGCAGTCGGACTCGCGGCAGCGGTAGTCGCCGCCCTTGACGGTGTCCTTGACGTGGCGGTAGGCGCCGTCGTTGTCGACCTTCTTGCCGCGGGCGGAGTTGACGCCACCCTGGGCGGCGATGGAGTGCGCGCGACGCGGGGCGTCGTGGTAGGTGAAGACCTTGACGTTATAACCCAGCTCGCCGAGGGCGGCTGCGGCGGCGCCGCCGGACAGGCCGGTGCCGACGACGAGGACCTCGAACTTGCGGCGGTTGAGCGGAGAGACCAGGTTCATGTGGTCCTTCTGCCAGTCCCACATGTCCTTGGTCGGAACGCCCTTGGGCTCGGCGTTGTCCAGGATGGTGCCGAGGCTGACGCCGTCGACGATGGATGCCGGCTGAGTGAACTCAGCGCGCTCGGCAGTCTCGATGGTGTTGTTCATGGTGATGTCTTAATTCCCTTCCGGACCTAGCTGAGCCAGCCGAGTGCGATGGACAGCGGCATCGAGATGTTGCCGATCATGACGATCGCCGGCACCAGGTAGGCGACGACGAGCAGAACCTGACGCCAGCGCTTGCCGGTGATGCCCAGGTCGGACACGGCGAGGTAGATGCCGTGGGACAGGTGCAGGAACAGCACGACCATGGCCAGGATGTAGAAGATCGCGACAGGCCAGCGGCTGAAGCTCGCGATGAGGTTGGCGTAGATCTCGCCGTGGGCGAATGCGTCCGGAGCGGCCGGGGCGACGCCCATGGTCAGGTCCAGGACGTGGAAGATGACGAACAGCAGCAGGATCAGGCCGGTGACCAGCATGCTGCGGGTGGAGAAGGAGTTCAGGCCACCGACGAGGTTGGTGCGCTTGAACTTGCCGCGGGAGCGGGTGGATCGGCCGTGCAGGGCGAAAGCGCCGTGGACGTGCAGGACCAGGGCGACCAGGAGCACGATGCGGAAGACCCACAGGATGGACTCACGCGGGAAGATCGGGCCACCCATGGTGCGGAGGAACTCTCCGTACTCGTTGATGGCCGCCACGCCAGCATGGTCCGGCATGTAGATCTTCAGGTTTCCGACCATGTGGACCAGGACATACAGTCCGAAGATCAGGCCGGTGATGGCCATCACCAGTTTGATGGCCCAGGTCGGGTAGGACGGCTGCTCGCGCAGCGGCTTCTCAGTAATCTTGCCGTGGACGATCGCGTCACGGTCTGCGTTTTTAACAGTCATGGCACCTCCAGTGTCGCTCATACTTTACGGTCCAGCCCCCGCCAGCGACTACTTTCCCGGTTTCGGATTCCTCCGCCCACCCCGCCAACTCCCCCCAAGGTCGATACATGTTAGGTCAGGGTTACCTTCCTGTCCGGGGACGGAAACTACCGCCTGCCACGTCGCTTTCCGCACCTGAGCACTGACGGACCACGGAACTGGGACGGTTGTGAGCTTGCTCACCTGGAACACCGCTCCCCTCACCCCCTCCCCCGTTCGGTGTCAAACTTTCGGCGATTCCCGCCTCGGATCGCCACATTCACCACAGGTTCGCCTCCGACTCGCTGCGTTTCCTCACAAAATTTGCAAAGTAGTGAATGAGTGAGGCGCGTCACGCTAACATGTCCCCATGGGAAAGACCTATGTGGGTTCGCGCCTGCGCCAACTCCGCCGCGAGCGGGATCTGAGCCAGGCCTCGCTGGCCTCCACTCTCGGCCTGTCTGCCAGTTACGTCAACCAGATCGAACATGACGTCAGACCGTTGACCGTGCCGGTCCTGCTCCGCATCACGGAGGCCTTCGGTGTGGACGCCACGTTCTTCTCCCGCGACGACGACTCCCGCCTCCTCGCCGAGATCCAGGACGTCGTGCTGGACAAGGAACTGTGCCCCAACCCCGTTGAACTCCAGGAACTGTCGGAACTGGTCTACAACCACCCCGCCATCGCCCGCACCATGGTGGACATGCACCGCCGGTACCGGAACGTGCGCGACAAGCTGTCCATCGCCACGGACACCCGCCGCCACGTCAGCCCCCTGGCCACCGGGTCCGGCACGCAGGCACTGTCCATGCCGCACGACGAGGTCCGCGACTTCTTCTACGCCCGCCAGAACTACCTGGAGACCCTGGACACGACAGCCGAGGACATCGCCGAACAGGTCGGCGTGACCCGCTTCGGCATCCGCGACACCGAGGAGGCCCTGGCGGACCGCCTGCGAGCGCAGCACGGCATCGAGATCACCACCTCCCCCGACCTGGACGGCACGCTGCACCGATTCAACCGGGAGACCGGGGAACTGGAACTGGCCAGTCGCCTGTCCACCGGCCAGCGGGCGTTCCGGATGGGCATGGAGCTGGCCTACCTCGACGCCCACGACACCATTGAGGCCCTCGTCGCCGAGGAGCACTTCACCTCTGAGGCCTCCGCCAACCTTGCCCGGCGCGGCCTGGCCAGCTACTTCGCCGCCGCTGTCCTACTCCCGTACCAGGTGGTCCACACCGAGGCGGAACGCTCCGGTTATGACGTCGACTACCTGGGCAACGTCTTCGGCGTGGGTTACGAGACCGTGGCCAGCCGCCTGTCCACGCTGCAGCGGCCCAACCTCCGCGGCATCCCCTTCACGTTCGTCCGCGTGGACCGGGCGGGCAACATGTCCAAGCGCCAGTCCGCCACCGGTTTCCACCTGGCCAACTCCGGCGGCACCTGCCCGCTGTGGAACATCTACGAGACGTTCACCAACCCCGGCACCATCCTGCGCCAGCTGGCCCAGATGCCCGACGGCCGGAACTACCTGTGGATCGCGCGCACGGTGCGCCACCACCGGGGCCGGTTCGGTGACACCGGCAAGCTCTTCGCCATCGGCCTGGGCTGCGAGGCCCGGCACGCCGACCGGACGGTCTACGCCGAGGGCCTCAACGTCGAGGACCTGTCCGGGGTGACCCCGATCGGTGCAGGCTGTCGCGTGTGCCCGCGCGAGAACTGCGCGCAGCGCGCCTTCCCCCCGATCCACGAGGAGATCGTCATCGACGCCCACCGCTCCTCCGTCGCCCCCTACAACTAGCCCTCCTTCCAGGAGGAGAAGGCGCACGCCCGGGAGGGGCGGGCGTCGATACGCAGGTCAGAGCTCGTCGAGCTCGACGTAATTGCCCTGCTGCGTCCGGCGCTGGTACTCGCGCAGATTGTAGGTCGCGCTGCGGATCTCCACGTCCCGGTCGAAGTTGGAGCCGAGCGCGCCGGCCATCGTGCCCAGGGAGGCGCTCAGCCAGGCGATGGAGATGTAGGTGAGGTACCCGACGTCGCGCTCCAGCTCCGACTCCAGGTAGGCGACCGGGATGACCACCGTCGCGGCGATGAGCATCACCGCGAACGCCAGGAGATAGATGAGTATCGCGGTCATGCCGATGGTGCCGACGGTGGCCAGGTTGTCGATCCGCTCCCGCCAGCGTGTCTCCTGCGTGTTGCTGCGCTGCCACAACCGGTTGTGGATGATCAGCCAGGTAGCGAATGCCGTGACCGCCAGGAGGCTGACGAGGATGAGACGGCCGGCTGTCATCTCCTCCGCCAGCACCCAGATCGACCCGTAGAAGATACCGAAACCGCCGGTCGCGGCAATCGCCGCCAGCGAGCTCGACAGCACCGGGATGAGATGCCCCGGCTGATTGCCGCGCACCATTCCCGCCACCATCCGGAGGTTGCGCACCGGGCCGTCGAGCACCCGGGTACGTACCTCGTCGGAGTCGTCGGAGGCCGCCCCCTCGACCGGGTCCCCGTCACTGCGCGGGGCACCCTGGATCGGGCCGGAGCCCTCGATGAGGCTCGTCAGCTCCTTCCGCAGGCGTCCGGTGGAGCCGAACATCCCCAGCGCCGGCAGGCTGATGAGCACCGCATCATGCTCCTTGGCCCGCTGGCTGACGATGGGGCGCTCCGCGGCGGTCAACGGCAGATCGGTGACGTAGATGAAGCGGTCCCACCCCCGGTGTCCGAGGATCTTCTCCGCGTGTTCGTTGAGGTGGATGTCCCCGTCCGGGGTCATGGGCAGCGTCTCCACGCGGACCTCCACAGGCCCGACGCCGGGGTAGGTGCCGTGGATGACCCGGGTGTCGTTCTCCTCCGTGTCGCGGTGGACGTCGGTGAGCATCGGCTCGATGATGCGTGCGACCTCGCGGGAGGGCTTTCCCTCGTCCGCGATGATTCCCAGAGTTGGCATGGATGTCCTCTCTTCCGGCTGACCGGACACAGACGAAAGGGGCCTGCGGGCGGATGTGCCCTCAGGCCCCTTCGACGGCGTCCGGGGTGGCGCTGTGACGGCCGCCCCGGAAGCCCGGGTGGAACTTACAGGTTGATCATGTGGCCGGAGATGCCGTGGGCGGCTTCCTTGATGGCCTCCGACAGGGTCGGGTGGATGTGCACGGCGCGGCTGATCTCCTCGGTGGTGAGATCGAAGTTCTGCGCCAGGACCAGCTCGGGCAGCAGCTCAGAGGCGTTGGCCCCGACGAGGTGGCCGCCGAGCAGCTCGCCGAACTCGGCGTCGGCGACGATCTTGGCGAAGCCGTCCGTCTCGGCCAGGCCGACGGCCTTGCCGTTGGCGGAGAACGGGAAGGTGGCGACCTTGATCTCACGGTCCGGCCACTTCTCCTTGGCCTGCTCCTCGGTGTAGCCGAAGGAGGCGACCTGCGGGTTACAGAAGGTGGCGCGCGGCATCATCATGTAATCGCCCAGCTCCTGGGTCTCCGCGCCGGCGATGGTCTCGGCGGCGACGATGCCCTGCGCCTCGGCGACGTGGGCGAGCTGCAGCTTCGCGGTGACGTCACCGATGGCGTAGATGTGGTCGACGTTGGTGCGCATGAAGTCGTCGATGGCGATGGCACCGCGCTCGGTGAGCTCGACACCGGTGTTCTCCAGGCCGAAGCCCTCGACGCGCGGGCGGAAACCGACGGAGACGAGGACGCGGTCGGCGGTGATGGTCTCGGTGTCGTCCGAGCCCTTCTTCTGGTAGTCCACCTCGACGGAATCGCCGTTGTCGCGCACGGCGGTGGTGGCGTGCCCCGGCAGGAGCTTGACGCCGAGCTTCTTGTAGGCCTTGGCGATGACCTTGGACACCTCGGCGTCCTCGTTCGGCAGGACGCGGTCCATGTACTCGATGACGGTGACGTCCACGCCGTAGTTGGAGAGCACGTAGGCGAACTCCATGCCGATGGCGCCGGCGCCGACGATGACCATCTTCTCCGGGGCCTTCGGGTTGAGGATCTGCTCCTCGTAGGAGACGACGTTCTCGGAGAACTCGACGCCGCGGAGGTTGTTGACCACGGAGCCGGTGGCGATGATGCAGTCATCGAAGGTGAGGGTCTTGCCCTCGTCCTTGCCCTCGCTCACCTCGATGGTGTTGGCGTCGGTGAAGGTGCCGAAGCCGTCGATCTCGGTGATCTTGTTCTTCTTCATCAGGTAATGGACGCCGCCGACGATCTTCTCCGACACCTTGCGGGAACGCTTGTGGGCGTCCTCGTAGTCGAAGGAGACGTCACCGTTGATGCCGAACGTCTTCTTCTCGTGCGTGAAGATGTGGGCGACCTCGGCGTTCTTGATCAGCGACTTGGAGGGGATGCAGCCCACGTTGAGGCAGACACCGCCCCAGTACTGCTTCTCTACGACGGCTACCTTCTTGCCGAGCTGGGCTGCGCGGATGGCGGCGACGTAGCCACCGGGGCCCGCGCCGAGTACTACAACGTCATAATGTTCAGTCACGAAAACCAGGATACGTGCTGCCCTCCGCCGTGTCACCGGGCAGGTCTCCCGACGGCCCTTCCCCGGACAAAAGCAATCCCCGGCCCACCCTGTGCAGGTGGACCGGGGATGCCTCCGGGCGGCTCCTAGATGAGGCCGATGGTCAGCGCGAGGTTGGAGGAGGCGGAGGAGCCGAAGTGCAGGGCCTGGCCGAGGACGGTGTTGATGGAGACGATGATCTGCTCGAAGATGCTCATGGGTCTACTTTCTCTTATGGTTTCAGCGGAGTGCTCCCACCCCGGTGACAGGCATTCGTTGGATACCAACGTTGCGGCCGGCCGAAACGTTACGGGACGAGACTCCGGACATTATGACATAGAAACCACTTGCCCACCATACGTAACGCCGGTAACTTTGACGGCTCTTCGCGTTTCGGAGTGCGTAGCTGACCGCGGGGTGGGGTTCGGGGTGGCACAACATGTAGGGGTCCTGGCCGGTACAAAATGAGAGTTACCACACCATCATCTGACCGAACCAGGACCCTACTGTGCAGCCTACTACTGGCAACCTCGTCGCCGACACCATCTGCCGTACCGCGGAAATCGGCCTGACGATCACCGGCGCCGCCGACGCCGGAAACATCACCGTCATTGACGCCACACCGGTGGCCGTGAGCAACGCCTGTCCTGAATGTTCCCGACCCGGGAAGCTTCGCGACCACGTCCTTCGCCGTCTCGTCGATCTGCCGGTGGTCGGGTTCCCGACCCGTCTGCACGTCCGCGTGCCCCGCTTCACCTGTACGAATGCCTTCTGTGGCAGGAAGATCTTCCAGGCCACACTCAGCTGCGCCGATGACGGAGCGAAACTCACCCACCGGGTGACCCGCTGGATCCTCCAGCGCCTGGCGATAGACCGGATGAGCGTGTCTGCCACCGCCAAGGCACTGGGCATCGGCTGGGAGCTGGTCAATCAGGTCGCCCTCGAGGCCTGCCGCAAGCTTGTCTACGACAACCCCTCCCACCTGGACGGCGTCCGGATCCTCGGGGTGGATGAGCACGTATGGAAGCACACCCGAAAGCCAGGTCAGCCATCCGGTCTGGTGACCATCCTCGTCGACCTCACACCCCTGGTCGACGGACGTGGGCCTGCCCGACTGCTGGATATCCGCCCCGGACGCAGTGCACAGGTGCTGCGCGGGTGGCTGCAGGAACGCGACCCTGGCTTCCGGAAGCAGGTACAGGTGGTGACCATGGACGGCTTCGCTGGCTACGCCACCGCAGTCGATGAGGTGTTGCCGCAGGCCACCAAGGTGATGGACCCCTTCCACGTGGTGCATCTGGCAGCCGACAAACTCACCCGCTGCCGGCAGCGGCTCCAGCGGGAGACCCAAGGGCGGCGTGGCCGGAAGGACGACCCGTTGTACAAGCACCGTCGCACGCTGTTGACCAGGAGGAACTACCTCACCGAGCGGCAGAAACAGCGCCTGGAGATGCTGTGGGCCACCGATGACGACTACGTGGCCCTGGAAGTGACGTGGCTGTTCTACCAGGACATGATTGCAGCGTACGGGCATCCGAAGAAGTCGGAGGGCAAGAAGCTCATGAGCAGGGTGATCAACAGCATTCGTAAGGGCCTACCCGAAGGTCTCACGGAGCTTGCCCAGCTGGGACGGACACTGTGGCGCCGGCGTGAGGACATCCTCGCGTACTTCGATGTCGGGGCGCCCAACGGCCCGGTCGAGGTGATCAACGGCCGGCTCGAGCACCTACGCGGCATCGCCCTGGGTTTCCGGAACCTCGACCACTACATCTTGCGGTCCCTGATTCACTCTGGGCAGCTGCAGGCCAGGATCAACGCACTCTAAATCGTGAAGAGCCCCTTAAACGCTACGTGGCCCGGGAGGTCTACCGCGTCCTGCGCAACCCCCGGCCCGCGCCGGCCACCAATGACCTGCGCCCACGCCGTCTCGCCTTGGGTCTGACCCAGGTCAGGGTCGTCCGGGAACTGGGCACCTGGTCCACCTCGATCTCACGTCTGGAACGCGCTCAATCCCGCGACCGCGACCTCATCCGCCGCTACCGGGAATAGCTGGAAGAACAACCCAAAATAAGCGTTTGACAAAGATAGGAGCATCATTTTCAGCCTTGTGCATGCGAGTAGTGACCAGATAGTGGTCAAGAGTCGTGTTCACATGCCTGGCCACCGGGTGCTGGCTGTGCAAACGCCTTCTGCCTCTGACAATTCATGCCGGAAATGTCCTCGCAACCGGACTCATAGCTAGGAGTGGGCAGACGTTAAAATGAGTGACGCGTTACCTAGGTGGTCGGACTAGCTGTGTCTTGGGAAAGTAGCATTGGGCGGGAATCTTTTTTACTGGTGTCTATGGGGGTCCATATGCCCCTAAGAGAAAACACGAACCACCACCTAACTTCGCTGAGATTCTTACCGACTATACTTGAGGGCAATAGAGCGACTGTAGCTCCTAATATCATAATGATAGAAAAGGAAGTAATTCCCATTAGTATGGCGATGCTGCCATGCAGGGGATTCGGTCACACCGCCGTTGACGATGTAGTCGTGGACTATCTGCGCACCGGTGAAACCACGGTGACCGATCTCCCTGGATTGAACTAGACCCTACAAGGCGGGCGACTGATTTTGAATATGGCACCACCAAGTTCGCAGCTATGTTGTAACCGAAAAAATCAACGAGGTAACCCTTGAACTCTATTCCCAATCAGGAAACAACCGGAAAGCCCCATGAGTCATTGAACCGGCTCCCCTGGGAGTGGTACCTGGGAATAGTGGCTGTTATCGCGGGAGCTTGTGCAGTCCTCGTCGCGGGGTGGGAGATGATCCCTGATCCTTTCCCGTCGCACTGGAACGCCGGTGGGGAACCCGACTCCTTCCGGGAAAAGCAGGTTGCCGGCGTTTTAGTCGTTGTCCTCTCGATACCTTTCCTCTTTCTGGTGACCGGGGTCATGGCTGGCTTAGTTGATCATTCTCGTCAAACAATTCATGATTCAGGGATCGAGGCCGACCGGGCCCGTATGCTCTCGAATCTGGTGCAACCTGCGGTAGCCGCATTTTGTTTCGTCGGCGCTATAGTGACCACTCTCAGTAATCTGGCATCGGTTTTTGGGCTACTGCAGGGGGGCTGGTCGTTCTGGGGGATGCTTAGCGTCATTGTGTTGCTGATCCTGGTGTTTTTCCGAAGATCTGCCACCATCCACCAGCAGGTAGAAACCGTCTACCCATCTGAAGAATCTCGGAAGACGTACAAGTGGGGGATGTTTTATTTCAACCCTGACGATGATGACATGATCATTAACAGCGGCGGACTGAATGTCCCGAACTTCGGGAATAAGTATTTCTGGGTGTTGTTCGCATTCCTGGTCGGAATCATAGTTTTTATCACTACCTTGGCAAATGTAGCCGATTAACCGGCTCTTCCGTTTCTAGAGTGCATTGATCCGGTTTTGTAGCTGGCCAGAATGAATCAATGACCGCAATATGTAGTGGTTCAAGTTTCGGAAGCCCAGGGCGATTCCACGCAAGTGTTCCAGCCGTCCGTTGATCGCTTCCACCGGGCCGTTGGATGCCCCGGTATCGAAGTACGCCAGGATCTCGTGGCGTAGTTTCCACATTGTCCGGCCCAACTGCCCCAACTCCTGCAGTCCCTTCGGCAGGTCGGATTTAATGCGTCGCATGATCTTGTACATCCACAATTTTCCAACCTTTCGGTCCTGGTACTCATACGCGGCAATAATGTCTTGATAAGTGTGGTGAGTGACATCCACCGCGACGTGATTTTCATCAGCGATCACCGCATCCAACTTCGCTCGCTGACCGTCAGTCAGCAGGCCCATCCTGGTCAATAAAATCCTGCGCACCCCATATAATGGGTCACCTGACCTGCCACGATGGCCCAACGTCATCTGTTGGATTCGTTGCCTCGTTGTCGTGAACTTTTCCCCAGCTAGCTGCACCACATGAAACGGATCCATTACTTTGCGGGCCTTGGGCAACTGCTCCCGGGTGGCTTTGTGATAACCAGTAAATCCGTCCATCGCGACGACTTTCACTCGGCGACGAAAGTCCTCATTACGACTGGCCAGCCAGTGACTCAAGACTCCCGCGGAACGCCCTGGCACCATGTCCAACAACCGGGTTGGACCGGTGCCATCGATGGTGGGTGTCAGGTCGACAATGACGGTAACGAAGCTGGGTTCTCCCTGGCCACGACGGTGTTTCCACTTATGTTCATCCACCCCCAGGATCCGGACCCCAGCCAGGTGATCAGGGTCGGCGTACACCAGATCACGGGCCATGCTCAACGCCACCGTGTTGACTAAGTCCCAGCCGATATCCAGTGCCTTGGCAATGCCTGCAACACTCATCCGATCAATAGCTAGGCGCTGCAAGATCCAACGGGTGCATCGGTTGGTCAGCTTGCTCTTCGGGGCGGCACAGGTGAGTTGATGCTGGAAGATCTTGGTTATACACGTGGTGTTGGTGCAGGTGAACCTGGGTATCCGGACCCGCAACCGGGTGGGATGGCCGACGACGGGCAGATCAACAAGTTCACGAATGGTGTGGTCGCGTAACCGGCCGTCCATCCCGCAGGATGGGCAGTGTGCATCAGGCTGAACTGGTGCGCAGTAGATCCAGGTGTGAGTGTCAGCGATCGCAGCATCAGTGATTGTCAGACCTAGTTCAACAGTGCGGATGATGGTGTCAGCGACAAGAGACGTAGAATTAGGCTGAGGTCCTCGGGGCGGAAGATGGTTGTGTAGTGACTTTCATCTTCGCACCGGGGGCCCTACATCTTGTGGTGGGCCGCTCTCATAGTGTTCGTGTCGCCGCCAGGGTTACGCACTCTAGAAACGGAAGAGCCACTTTGACCGGGAACCGAGCAGGGAGACGATTCCAGTGCACCACCTCACCCGACCGCGACTGACCGTCGCCGCCCTGGCACTGACCTGTGCCCTGCTCCCCGCCCCCGCCCTCGCCGGCGGCCCCACCCCGGCCTCCCCACCCGCCGCCACCGCGACACTGACCCCGGTGACCACTCCCCTCACCGACGACGCCCCCTCGTGGCGCCACGCCGTGGCCGCCCACTCCGACGAGCGTGTCGACGTCCTCGAGGTCACCGCCCACTCCCCCGCCATGGGCCGCGACGTCCCCCTCGTGGTCATCACCCCGACCGGTGACGCTCCCCGCCCGACGCTCTACCTGCTCAACGGTGCCGACGGCGGCGAGGGCGCCGCCAACTGGATCGACCAGTCCGACATTCTCGACTTCTACGCCGACAAGAACGTCACCGTGGTCATCCCCATGGCCGGCGCCTTCTCTTACTACACCGACTGGCTGGAACCGGCCCCGGACCTCGGCGGCGTGCAGAAGTGGGAGACCTTCCTCACCGAGGAGCTGCCCGGCCCGCTGGAGGACCGCTTCCACGGCAACGGCCAGCGGGCGGTCGCCGGCATCTCCATGTCCGCGACCTCCTCCCTGCTGCTGGCCCAGCACCACCCGGGTTTCTACCGGGCGGTCGGCTCCATGTCCGGCTGCGCCGCCACCACCACGGGTGCCGGCAACTTCGGTCTCGGCCTGACACTGCAGCGCGGGGGTGCCACCCCGGAGATGATGTGGGGTCCGGTCGACGGGCCGGTCTTCCGGGAGCATGACGCCCTCATCAACGCCGAACGCCTGCGGGGCACGGAGATCTTCCTGTCCAACGGGTCCGGCCTGGCAGGGCCGTGGGATCTGCCCTCCTCGCCGTATCTGGCTGGGCAGACGCAGCAGCAGGCGTCGGAATCCATGGCCACCACCATCGGTGTCGGGGGTGCCATCGAGGCCGCCTCGAACTCCTGCACCCACGACCTCAAGGCCAAGCTCGACTCGCTCGGGATCCCCGCCGATGTGGATTTCACGGACGTGGGCACACACACCTGGGGGTACTGGCAGGATGCGCTGCGATCCTCCTGGCCGACGTTCGCCCGCGCCTTCAACCTGGCGGACGACCTGGCAGGGGGGTGACGCCGTGAGAACCTCACATCAATTGTTCAGCACATCCGGGGGTGTCCCGTTAACATCTCTGTCAGCCGTTACGATGAACCCCATTGAGTGCGCTTCAGGCCTCCGGCCCGAATCGCCCCCACACTCCGCCTCTCCGGGTACCAGTCTCCGGGACCGGCGGCGAACGACTAGGAATCAGGAAACCAACCGCATGAAGCTTCTTCGCCAGATCGCCGCCCCGCTTGCGGCGCTGTCCATCGCCGCCACCGCCTTCGTCGCCCCGGCCGCCGGCGCCGCCGAGCTCACCCCCACCGACGTCGCTGATGGCGCCACCCTGGGCACCATCAAAGAGATGACGCAGGATGAGATGGCCGCCAGCGACCGTAAGTGGATCCAGAAGACCATCAACGACGAGCGCGTCCAGAAGCTCAAGGTCTCCTCCCCGTCCATGGGCCGCGACATCCCGGTCGCCGTGATCACCGCCAAGGGCGGCTCCGAGGGCGCGCCGACCATCTACATGCTCAACGGTGCCGGTGGCGCCGAGCAAAACATGGACTGGATCACCTCCGGCAAGATGCGCGAGTTCTACGAGGACAAGAACGTCAACGTCGTCATCCCGATGCAGGGCGCCTTCTCCTACTACCTCGACTGGTACGACAAGACCGCCGGCACCAGCTACATCGACGGCCCGCAGATGTGGGAGACCTTCCTGCTCAAGGAGCTCCCGGGCCCGATCGAGGAGCGCCTCGGCGCCAACGGCAAGCGTGGCATCGGCGGCTACTCCATGTCCGCCACCTCCTCCCTGGTCCTGCCGCAGAAGGCACAGGGCTTCTACGACGTCGCCGGTTCCTTCTCCGGTTGCGCCGCCACCTCCGCTCCCCTGCCGTGGCTCTACGGCAAGCTCACCGTCAACCGCGGTGGCGCCGAGCCGGAGCAGCTGTGGGGTCCGATGGGCGGCGAGTACAACCGCGCCAACGACGGCCTGATCAACGCCGAGAAGCTGCGCGGCACCGAGCTCTACATCTCCAACGCCTCCGGTCTCGCCGGCGAGAAGGACATGCCGGGCTACTACGTCGAGCAGGGCGTTGACCCGGCCGTCGCCTCCGCCGGTGCCGCCACCCTCATCGTCGAGGGCGGCGCCATCGAGGCAGCCACCAACCAGTGCACCCACGACCTCAAGGCCAAGCTGGACAACGCCGGCATCCCGGCCGAGTACAACCTGCGCCCGACCGGTACCCACTCCTGGAACTACTGGATCGAGGACCTGCACAAGTCCTGGCCGACCTTCGCCAGCGCTCTCGGCGTCGAGTAATCGAGCCTGACTGAGCCACTGACTCAGCCGACGTCAACGGCGCCGCCCACCTCGCGTGGGCGGCGCCGTTTCGCGATTAGACTCGGCGGGCATCATGACTGAGCACACCGATCGAACGTTCCTGGAGTCCATCGACGATCCGCGGGCACTGGCCTGGGCGGAGGAATGGTCGGCGGTGACGGAGGCCGACGTCGACAGGCATCCGGGCCGGGCACGGGTGCGGGACCGGATCCGGGCGGCGCTGGACACGGATGACCGCATTCCGTACGTCGCCCGGCGCGGGGACCACCTGTACAACTTCTGGCGCGACGCCGGCCACGAGCGCGGCCTGTGGCGGCGGACGACGCTGGAGTCCTACCTGGGTGAGGGGACGGAGTGGGAGGTGCTCATCGACGTCGATATGCTCGCCGCCGAGGAGAACGAGCCGTGGGTGTGGAAGGGCGCGCACGTGCTCACCCCGGACAATGACCGCGCTCTGGTGCGGCTGTCCCGCGGCGGGGCCGACGCCACCGTCATCCGCGAGTTCGACCTGGGCACGCGTTCCTTCGTCGCCGGCGGGTTCGCGCTGCCGGAGGCGAAGTCGGACGTCAGCTGGGTCGACCGCGACACCCTGCTGGTGGGCACCGACACCGGCGAGGGCTCGCTGACCGCCTCCGGGTACCCGGTGCAGGTGCGGGTGTGGCGGCGTGGCACCCCGCTTGTCGACGCCCCCGTGTACACCTCCGGCCGCCACGACGACGTCGCCGTCGGCGCGTGGGCCGACACCACCCCCGGCCACGAGCGGATCATCGTCTCCCGCGCACTGGATTTCTACCGCTCCCGCCAGTCGGTCGCCGCCGGGCTCGACCCGGACGCCTCCCTGCAGGTGCTGGAGATCCCCGAGGACTGCGACGCGATCATCCACCACCAGTGGCTCTTCCTCGCCCCGCGCACCCCCTTCGCCGGGTTGCCCGCCGGCGGACTCGGCGTCATCGGGCTGGCTGATTTCCTGGGCGGGGCACGCGACATCCGCCCGGTGTTCGAGCCGACCGCCCGGATCTCCCTGCAGTCCACGGCCTTCACCCGCGGGTTCCTCATTCTCACGCTGCTCGACGACGTGGCCACCTCCCTCCGGGTCCACCCCCTGACCGACCCCACCGCGCCCGGCGACGACATCGTCCTGCCCGACCTGGTCGCCGCCTCCGTGGTGTCCACCAGCCCGCTCGACGGCGACGAGGTGTGGCTGACCACCTCCTCCTTCACCCGGCCGGCCACCCTGTGGCGCCTCGACCTGGCCGAAGGGTTGGTGCCCCGGATGGTGCGCCGCTCCCCCGCCCTGTTCGACGCCACCGGTCTTCAGACCCGGCAGCACTGGGTGACCTCCGCCGACGGCACCCGCCTGCCCTACTTCATCACCGGCGACTTCTCCCGGGGCTCCCGCCCCACGCTCGTCGGCGGCTACGGCGGCTTCGAGGTCTCGCTGACCCCCGGATACTCCGCCGTGCGCGGCATCGGCTGGCTGGAGCAGGGCAACTTCTTCGTCCAGCCCAACCTGCGGGGCGGCGGCGAGTTCGGCCCCGACTGGCACACCCAGGTCACCCGCACCAACCGGCACAAGGTGTGGGAGGACCACCACGCCGTGCTGCTTGACCTGGTGGAGCGTGGGTACGCCCGCCCGGAGCAGATCGGCATCCGGGGCGGCTCCAACGGCGGACTGCTCACCTCCGGCGCGCTCGTGCAGTACCCGTCGGCGTTCGGCGCCGCCGTGATCCAGGTGCCGCTGACGGACATGCTGCGCTATCACACCTGGTCAGCGGGGGCGTCGTGGATGGCGGAGTACGGCGACCCGGATAATCCGGCGGAACGTGCCGCGATCGAGGCGTGGTCGCCGCTGCACAACGTGGAGGGGGCGGACGTCGAGAAGTATCCGCCGGCACTGGTGACCACCTCCACCCGCGACGACCGCGTCCACCCCGCCCACGCCCGCCTGTTCGCGTCCGCCCTCCGCGACGCCGGCCAGCCGGTCGACTACTTCGAGAACACCGAGGGCGGCCACGCCGGCGCCGCCGACAACGCACAGGTCGCCCGCGTCGAATCACTCATCTACACCTGGCTGAGCCAACGCCTGTGAGACGCGCGGGTAACATCTTGTGGACCATGATCAGTAACAGGCTGCGCTCCACCCCCGTCCCCGGCATCCGCGACGAGTACACCGGAATCGACTTCAACCTCGGCTTCCACGTCCGCGCCTACGACCTCAGTCTGGACTACCGGGTCGCCCCCAACCGCCTGGACGGCACCGCCACCCTGCACCTGGACAACTGGCGCGCGCTGCAGACCATGACCCTCGATCTCGCCCAGGGCATGCGCGTGGCCAAGGTCACCGCCCAGGGCACCGCCGGCCGGTCCATCCAGGTCCAGCGCTTCCGCCACACCGGCGGCAAGCTGCGCCTGAGCTTCCGCGAGGAGATCCCGGTCGACTCCGAGTTCTCCCTGACCATCCGCTACTCCGGCACCCCGCGGCCCGTCCGGTCGCCGTGGGGCACGATCGGCTGGGAGGAACTGACCAACGGCGCCCTCGTCGCCTCCCAGCCCAACGGTGCCCCCAGCTGGTTCCCGTGTGACGACACCCCCGACGAGAAAGCCCGGTACGACATCACCGTCACCACCGACAGCCCCTACGCCGTCATCGCCAACGGCACCCTCGTCGACCGCCGCACCGCCGGCTCCCGCACCACCTGGCGCTACCAGGTGGCCGACCCCATGGCCACCTACCTGGCCACCATCCAGATCGGCGACTACTCCCAGCTCCAGCTCTCCGCCGACGGCGCCGCCGTGCCCGTGCACGCCTGGGTGCCGCCAGCCCTGCGGGCCCGTGCCGCCGAGGAGTTCGTCGACCAGTCCCGCATGGTCGAGCTCTACTCGCAGTTGTTCGGCCCGTATCCCTTCGACTCCTACACCGTCGTCGTCTGCGAGGACGCCCTGGAGATCCCCCTCGAGGCGCAGGGCCTGTCCATCTTCGGCGCCAACCACATCCGCGGCGACCACGCCTGGGAACGCCTCATCGCCCACGAACTGTCCCACCAGTGGTTCGGCAACTCCCTCGGTCTGGCCCAGTGGAACGACATCTGGCTCAACGAGGGCTTCGCCTGCTACTCCGAATGGCTCTGGTTCGAGCACGCCCACGGAGTGCCGGCCGCCGACTCCGCCCGCGAGCACTACGCCCGTCTGGCGGCACTGCCGCAGGACATCCTGCTCTCCGACCCCGGCACGAAGGACATGTTCGACGACCGCGTGTACAAACGCGGTGCCCTCACCGTCCACGCCCTGCGCGTCCTGCTTGGCGACGCCCCCTTCTTCCGCATGCTCCGCCGCTACGTCGCCGCCGGCCGCCACGCCGTCGTCGAACCCGTCGACCTGCGCCGCGAGGTCCTCGCCGAGGCCGCCTCCGCGGGAATTCCCGAGGCGTCGGTGGAGGCCGTGTGGAACGCCTGGCTCAACCAGACCGCCCTCCCGGAGTTCCCTTCGTGAGTGCCGCATGAAAGCCCTGAGCCTGGCGACCGTCTTCGCCGCACTCTCCGGCTTCATCGTCGTCTACGTCGCCTCCTGGGCACTCGACGTCGACCGGGCCGCCGAGTTCCAGGCCTACTGGGGACTCTTCTTCGCCGCCACCGGCTTCCTCGACGGCCTCATGCAGGAGACCACCCGCGCCGTCTCCACCGCCCGCGAATCGGGACGGATCGGGTCCGGACGACCCTGGCGGCTCGGCACAGCTATCGGCGTCGGCGCCCTGGCCCTGGTAGCTGTGAGCGGCTTCTGGTGGATGCCCCTGCTGGTCACCGGCGACACCGGATCAGCCGTCGCCCTCATGGCCCTCGGCCTGCTCTCCTACACCTTCCAGTCCGTCCTCTCCGGCATCCTCTCCGGCCTCGGCCTGTGGACCCGCTACGCCTGGCTCGTCGCCCTCGACTCCGGCATCCGCCTCCTCCTCGCCCTCCTGGCCTGGGCACTCGGCTGGACCATGCTCGCCTTCCTCATCCTCACCGTCATCGGCGCCGCCATGTGGCTGGTCGTCCTGGCGCTGTCCTCCGAGGCCCGTTCCGCCGCCCGGGCGCTTGTCGACGTCGACCCTGCGCCACTGGCCCGCCGCGTCGGCTCCGCCATGCTCGCCACCGGCGCCGCCGCCGTCATGATCACCGGATTCCCCGTCTTCATTCAGGCCACCACCACGGAATCCACGCCCGGGAACGTCACCGTCGCCGGCATCATCATGGCCGTCACCCTCACCCGCGCCCCCATCCTCGTCCCACTCCAACGCTTCCAGTCGGCGCTCATCGTCCGCTTCGTCGAGACCCGCGACAGCCTGCTCCGTTCGCTCGGAGTTCCCGTCGCCCTGGTCCTCGGACTCGGCGTCGTCGGTGGCGTACTCGCCTGGCTGATCGGCCCGTGGATCCTGTCGACCTTCTTCAAGGACGGCTACGAGATCCCCGGCCTCATCCTGGCGATCCTCACCTTCGCCTCCGCCTGCACCGGCTCCCTCATGATCACCGGCACCGCCACCCTCGCCCGCGAAAAGCACCGCGCCTACGTGGCCGGTTGGGTCGTCGCCTCGGCCGTCGCCTTCGGCGTGCTGTGGCTGGCACCGCTGACTCTGGAAGCTGGCGTCTGTGTCGCACTGATCGCCGGCCCGGTCGCAGGTGGGCTGGTGCATGTGTGGGCGTTGCGCAGGATGGCTGTGCCGGCTTCCGGCGCGTCGTAAAAGTCGGTCTCGTAATTACGACGCCACCAGGAGCCGTTAGGGCTGCAATCTGAGTCATAAACCGGTCGGTGGTGGTCGTAATTACGAGACCGACTTTTACGACCATTTACGACCTCTCACGACGCAGCCAGGCCAGCCAGCGCCACCTCCACCGCCTGCCGGATCCGCCGCTTCGTCTCCCGGGTCTTGCGGAGCATCCCGGCCGAGGTCCGGATCAGCAGCCACCCGGACGCCAGCAGATCGGCCGTGATCTCGGCGTCCTTGTCGCGCTGGCTGCGTTGCAGGTGATGCTCGCCGTCGTGCATGAGCCCGACCCGAAGCCGGACGTCAGCCTGGTCCAGAACCGTGAGCAACGTCTTTCCGGCCAGTGGTTCGCCGGGGCGGCCGACCGTACCGTCCGTGTAGACGGGCACCTGCGCCCGGAAACACACATCCAGCCCTGCCACGGCCTCATTCGCCAGCAGCCGCAGCACCGTCTCCGGTTTCGACTCGGCTCCGCCGCAGCTCAGCCGCAGCAACCGCTCGAGCCGCTTCGCGGCGATCTGGCCGCGCAGCCCGACCCGGATCGCCTCGGCGTCCACACCGAACACATACCGGAATCGGTCGATGAGCTGCACCGACATCACCGTCACCGGGTCCAGCTCCAGGCTCGCCAACGTGTCCCAGGCATGCTCTCTGCGGGCCAGGGACTTCAGGCAGGCGGCCAGCGTGGTCATCGGAGTCGTCACTTTGACTCCGTCGATGGTCGTCCACTGGTGGTTTTCGTCCACCGCCGCACCGTCGGGCTCTGCGAGCTCGACGCCAGTCGGGCATCTGCTGTGCACAGCAGGGTCGTGTCGGCACCGTCGGCGAAGTCGTGGAGACCGAGCAACGCCAACGCTGACCACTCCGCCACGACTGACCTGGGCCGGGCGCGGTGGTGGGCGAGCGCCCGGTCGCGCGCCCGCACCCGGTAGAGCAGGCCGCGGGGGTGGAACTGGGCGTCGTGTCGCGCGAGATGGTCGGGGCGCAGCGCTGCCACGGGCACGGCCCAACCTGGTGCGGCGAGGACGTGGTCTCTCGGGAGGGTCGTGTCGGTCAGCGGAAGGAGGGCGTTCACACTCCTGTTAGACCCGGCCACGCCCGGAAAGGTTCCCGGCCTGGTCCGTATAGTGGGCAGGCATGAGGACAATGCTGGTCACCGGGGGCGCCGGGTTCATCGGGGCGAATTTCGTGCACCTGACACGGAGTCGTCACCCGGAGGATCACATCATCGTCCTGGACAAGCTCACCTATGCGGGCAACCGCGACAGCCTCGCGGGTGCGGAGGTGGAGTTCCTCGAGGGTGACGTCTGTGACGCCGCGCTTGTCGACGCCGCCGTCTCCCGCGCCGATGCCGTCATCCACTTCGCCGCGGAGTCCCACAACGACAATTCGCTGCGGGATCCGCGGCCGTTCGTCGACACGAATGTCGTGGGGACGTTCACGATCCTGGAGGCGGTGCGTCGCCATGAGACGCGCCTGCACCACATCTCCACCGATGAGGTGTTCGGCGATCTCGCGCTCGATGACCCGGCGCGCTTCACGGAGACCACCCCGTACCAGCCGTCGAGTCCGTATTCGGCGACGAAGGCCGGGTCGGATCACCTGGTCCGCGCGTGGGTGCGCAGCTTCGGCGTCACTGCGACGATCTCCAACTGCTCGAACAACTACGGGCCGTACCAGCACATCGAGAAGTTCATTCCCCGGCAGATCACCAACATTCTCGACGGTCGCACGCCCAAGCTCTACGGCACCGGCGAGCAGGTCCGCGACTGGATCCACGTCGACGACCACAATGCGGCGGTCCATCTCATCCTGGAGCAGGGGCGGATCGGCGAGACCTACAACATCGGCGCGGACAACGACCACGTGGACAACAAGCGGGTGATGGAGCTGATCTGCGAGCTCATGGACGCTCCCGGTTATGAACATGTCGCCGACCGCCCGGGGCATGACCAGCGTTACGCCATGGACTCGACGAAGCTGCGGACCGAGCTCGGGTGGGCCCCGCGGTACACGGACACCGACACCGGCATGCGGGCAGGCCTCGAGCAGACCATCGCCTGGTACCGGGACAATGAGGCATGGTGGCGGCCGGCGAAGGAGCAGGTCGAGGCCGGTTACGCGGAGAGGGGACAGTAGATGCGGAGCACAGCGATCGAGGGGCTGATCGTCCTGGACCTGGCGGTCCACACCGATGAGCGCGGCTGGTTCAAGGAGTCCTGGCAGCGGGCCCGGATGACCGGGGAGGGGCTGCAAGATTTCCGGCCGGTGCAGTCGAATGTGGCGTTCAACGCCACGGCGGGGACGACGCGCGGCCTGCACGCGGAGCCGTGGGACAAGCTGGTGACCGTCGGCACGGGCCGGGTCCAGGGCGGCTGGGTGGATTTGCGGGAGGGCTCGCGGACGTTCGGTGAGACCGAGTCCGCGGAGATCGGCCCGGGCACGGCGGTGTTCGTCCCCCGTGGGGTGGCCAACGGGTACCAGGCGCTCGAGGACGACACGACCTACCTGTATCTGGTCAATGACCACTGGTCCCCGGACGCCCCCTACGTCAACGTCTCCCACCGGCTCGTTGACTGGCCCCTGGAGCCGGTCAACCTGTCGGACAAGGACCTGGCGAACCCGGCGGAGCTTATCCCGGTCGCCCCGCGCAGGATCCTGGTGACCGGCGCTGACGGGCAGGTCGGCCGGGCCCTGCGGAAGGTTCTGCCGGACGCGGAGTTCTGCACCCGGGAGGAGTTCGACATCACCGACCCGCCCGAACGGCCGTGGCGGCAGTACGCGGCGATCATCAACGCCGCGGCCTACACCGACGTCGACGGTGCCGAGGATGACCGGGCGACCGCCTGGCGGGTCAACGCCGAAGGCCCGGCGCAACTGGCCCGGATCGCCACGGAGCACAATCTCACCCTGGTGCACCTTTCCAGCGACTACGTCTTCGACGGGGACACCGACCGGCCGTACACGGAGGAGGATCCGCTGAGCCCGGTGAGCGTGTACGGGCAGTCGAAGGCGGCGGGTGACATCGCGGTGGCCACCGCGCCGCGGCACTACATCGTCCGGACCGGGTGGGTGGTCGGGGAAG
This sequence comes from Corynebacterium suedekumii, assembly GCF_030252185.1. Taxonomy (NCBI): domain Bacteria; kingdom Bacillati; phylum Actinomycetota; class Actinomycetes; order Mycobacteriales; family Corynebacteriaceae; genus Corynebacterium; species Corynebacterium suedekumii. Next base: position 1,055,767 of record NZ_CP126970.1, on the reverse strand, counting down.
GGCGCAACTTCGTCGACACCATGCGCGGGCTCGCCGAGAAGGGCGTTCAGCCGCAGGTGGTGCACGACCAGAAGGGTCGGCCGACCTTCGCGGGCGACCTGGCGAAGGGCATCGCCCACCTGCTCACCGCACAACCCGAGTACGGGACCTACCACCTCACCGGCGCCGGTGATGAGGTCGGGTGGGACGAGGTGGCGATGGCCACCTTCACCGCCCTCGGCCAGGATCCCGACAACGTCCATCCCGTCAGCAGCGCACAGTACTTTGCGGGGAAACGGCACGCGCCGCGGCCGTCGAGAAGCACGCTGAGTACGGCGAAGATCGAGGCGACGGGGTGGGCGCCCCGGAACTGGCGCGTCGGGCTGGCACTATATCTGGCATGAAGGGCATCATTCTCGCCGGTGGATCCGGGACGCGGCTGTCTCCGATCACGCAGGGCATCTCCAAGCAGCTCATGCCGATCTACGACAAGCCGATGATCTACTACCCGCTGTCCACCCTCATCCAGGCGGGCATCCGGGAGATCCTGGTGATCACCACCCCGGAGGACCAGCCGGCGTTCCGACGCCTGCTCGGTGACGGTGCGCAGTGGGGCGTGATGATCGACTACGCCGAGCAGCCGAAGCCGGAAGGACTGGCGCAGGCGTTCATCATCGGTGCGGACTTCATCGGCGACGATGACGTGGCCCTGGTCCTCGGCGACAACATCTTCGAGGGTCACCAGTTCTCCACCACCCTGGCGGAGTGCCGGAACCCGTCCGGCGGCATCGTCTTCGCCTACGAGGTCTCCGACCCGGAGCGCTACGGTGTCGTCGACTTCGACGCCGACGGCCGGGCCGTGTCCATCGAGGAGAAACCCGCGCACCCGAAGTCGAACTTCGCGGTCGTGGGCCTGTACTTCTACGACAACCGGGTCATCGACATCGCCCGGTCGATCGAACCGAGCGAGCGGGGTGAGCTGGAGATCACCGCCGTCAACGAGGCCTACCTGCGCCTGGGTGAGCTGACGGTCCAGCGGCTGCAGCGTGGCGATGTGTGGCTGGACACCGGCACCTTCGACTCGATGAGTGAGGCCTCCTCCTATGTCGAGGTGATCCAGAAGCGCACCGGCACCATCATCGGCTCACCCGAGGTCGCCGCCTACCGGGAGGGGTTCATCGACGCCGCCGCCCTGGTGGAGCTGGCACGGCCGCTGGAGAAGTCCGGGTACGGCGAGTACCTGCTCAATGTCGTCCGCGACCGGTAGTCGGCGTTAGGATCACCCCCATGACCAGACTTGCCGTCCTCATGACCGTCTATCACCGGATCGTCCCTGCCGAGCTGGCGGCCGCCCTGGATTCGCTCGTGGCGCAGACCCGCCCGGCGGATGAGATCGTCATCGTCGAGGACGGACCGGTCGGCGCGGAGCTTCGGGCGGTGATCGACGGGTTCGTCGATAAGCGGTCGGAGGCGCGTACCGTCACCCTCGCCCGCAACCAGGGCTCCGGGCCGGCGTCGGCGGCGGGGATGGCGACGATCACCACCGACCTCGTCGCCCGGCTCGACGCCGACGACCTCGCCGCCCCCGACCGCCTCGAACGCCAGCTCGCCTGGTTCGCCGACCACCCGGAGACCGACGTCCTGGGTACCGCCGTCGCCGAGTTCCGGGACGACCCGGCCGAGACGATCGCGGTGCGCGCCCTGCCGGAGACCCACGAGGAGATCGCCCGCTACGCCCTGATCAACTCGCCGCTCAACCACCCGTCGGTGATGTTCCGGGTCGCGGCGGCGGAGAAGGCCGGCGGCTACCGCGACGTCCACTTCATGGAGGACTACGACCTGTGGGCGCGCATGCTCGCCGGCGGCGCCCGCTTCCACAACCTGCCCGAACCGCTCACCCACTTCCGCACCTCGGAACAGCAGCTGCAGCGCCGCACCGGCAAGGGGATGTTCGCCGCGGAACGCCAGATGCAGGCCAACCTCGTGCGCTACGGACTCATCAGCCGGCCCCGCTCCTGGTTCAACCTCGCGGCCCGGACCGCCTACCGGCTGCTGCCCACCGCACTGCTCACCCGCGTGTACGGCCGGTTGTTCCACCGATGATGTTCGGCCCGCGATAGCATGAGGGTCACCATGAACGAGCCCACACAAGACTTCCGGGACACCTGGCTGGTCATCCCCTGCTACAACGAGGGCGCCGTCATCCAGGACGTCATCGAGAACGCCCGCCGGACGTTCCCCAACATCGTCGCGGTCAATGACGGCTCGCCCGATGACTCCGCCGCACGCATCCACGCCGGCGGCGCCCACCTGGTCAACCACCCCGTCAACCTCGGCCAGGGGGCCGGCATCCAGACCGGTGTCGAGTACGCCCGGCAGCAGCCGGGGGCCAGGTACTTCGTCACCTTCGACGCCGACGGCCAGCACCAGGTCAAGGACGTGGTCCGCATGGTCGAGCGCCTGCGCACCGAACCGCTGGACATCATCGTGGGCACCCGATTCGGCCGGCCGCGTGCCGCCGACGACCAGGTGCCGTGGATCAAACGGCTGGTGCTGAAAACGGTGGTCATGCTCTCCCCCACCACCCGGCGCCTCGGCCTGTCGGACGCGCACAACGGTCTGCGGGCGTTCAACAGGAAGGTCGCCGACGAGATGAACATCCGCATGAACGGCATGTCCCATGCCTCGGAGATCGTCTCCCTCATCGACCGGAAGGGCTGGCGCGTCGCCGAGGAACCCGTGGACATCCTGTACACGGAATACTCGATGAGCAAGGGCCAGTCCCTCATCAACGGCGTGAACATCCTCGCCGACGGCATGCTCTCCAGGAGGCTCTAGATGATCGCGACCATCGTGCAGATTCTGCTCCTGCTGGCCACCGTGGCGCTGGCGTTCTACTTCCTCACCAACCGCCGCAAGGCCCGCGCGAAAGCCGGCGTCAAGCTCGGTTTCGTGCTGTTCATCGTCGCCGCGATCTGGGCCGTCCTGCGCCCGGACGACCTCACGGTCCTGGCGAACTGGATCGGCGTGGACCGCGGCACCGACCTGCTGCTCTACGTGCTGGTCATCGCGTTCATGTTCACCACGATGTCCACGTGGATCCGCTTCCGCGAGCAGGAACTGCGCTACGCCCGCCTCGCCCGCGCCGTCGCCCTGCAGAGCCCCGTCCTCCCGGACGAGACCATGCCACGTATCGACGCCACCGGGGCACCCAAGCAGGACCCCGCAGCGTCCTGACCAGCCGCCGGCTAGTTGTTCCGGAAGAACTCCACCGTCTGCGCCACCCCGTCCTCGATGGAGGTCAGCGGCTCCCAGCCCAGGACGGCGCGGGCGCGCTCGTAGGACAGTGCCGAGCGGGGCACATCCCCCAGGCGGGCGGGGGCGTACTCGGGATCGTCGGTGGCCCCGGCCGCGTCCGCGACCAGGGTATGCAGCTGCCGGTCGGAGGTCTCCACCGACGTACCGATGTTGAAGCGCATGCCCGACCCCTTCTCCCCGGAGGCGAGGTAGAAGGCGCGGACGACATCGCCGACGAAGACGTAGTCGCGGGTGTTGCCGCCGTCGCCGAACACCTTCGTCGGTTCGCCGGCGAGCAGTCGCTGGGAGAAGATGGCCACCACGCCGGCCTCGCCGTGCGGGTCCTGGCGTGGCCCGTAGACGTTCGCCGGGGCGATGTGGGAGCAGTCCAGGCCGTAGAGGTGGCGGAAGGTGTTGAGGTAGACCTCGCCGGCGTACTTGCTGGCCGCATACGGGGCGTGCGGGTCGACCGGGACGTCCTCTGTGACGGGGAAGTCCTCCGGCGTGCCGTAGATCGCCCCGCCCGAGGAGGTGTGGACGACCTTGCGCACCCCGTTCTTCCGTGCCGCCTCCGCCAACCGGATGGTGGCGAGGATGTTGGTCTCCGCGTCATGGATCGGGTCGGTGACGGACTCCCGCACGTCGATCTGCGCGGCGAGGTGGAAGATCACCTCGGGTGAGTGCTCGGCGACGATCTGGTCGAAGTCGACGTCGAGCAGATCCCCCTCGATGAAGGTGAGTTTGCCCGTCGTCTCCGCGTCGGCCAGGTTGGCCAGCCGGCCGTGGGAGAGGTTGTCCAGGACCACCACCTCATGGCCCTCCGCGATGAGCAGATCGACGAGGTGGGAGCCGATGAAACCGGCGCCGCCGGTGACCAGTGTCTTCATGCCCTGCACTCTAGCAGCGCCGACCGACACGACCGGCTAGATCGTGGCTAGTGGCCCCGGCGGATCCACTCCTCCAGGTGCGGGGCCTCGGCCCCGACGGTGGTGTGGTCACCGTGGCCGGTGCGGACGATCGTCTCGGCCGGCAGGTCGAGGACGGAGCGCTGCAGGGACTCGATGATGGTGTCGAAGGAGGAGTAGCTGCGGCCCGTCGCCCCGGGCCCGCCCTGGAAGAGGGTGTCGCCGGAGAACAGCTCATTCGCCTCGGGCAGGTAGAGGCAGCAGGAGCCGGGCGAGTGGCCCGGGGTGTTGAGCACCTGCATGTCGGTGCCGGCGATGTGGAAGACCTGGCCGTCGTGCATGGTCTCCGGTGCCAGGCCCGGATGGGTGTCCTCCCACAGCATGAGGTCGCCGGAGTGGAGGAGGACGGGGGCGTCGAGAAGCTCGGCGAGTTCCGGCGCCACGGTGATGTGGTCGTTGTGGCCGTGGGTGCACAGGATGCCCTTGACCTTGCGGCCCGCCACCGCGTCGATGACGGGGGCGGCGTCGTGGGCGGCGTCGATGATGTAGACCTCGGAGTCGTCGCCGACGAGCCAGATGTTGTTGTCCACCTCCCATTCCCCGCCGTCGAGGGCGAAGGTGCCGGAGGTTTCCACGTGATCGATGCGCAGGCGGCTCATTTAGAGGACCACCACCGATCGCAGGACGTCGCCGGCCTTCATGGTGGCGAAGGCCTCCTCCACCTCGTCGAGGCCGATGCGCTCGGAGACGAACTTGTCCAGCGGGAACCGGTCCTGCAGGTGCAGGTCGACATAGGTGGGGAAATCACGTTCCGGCAGGCAGTCGCCGTACCAGGCGGGGCGCAGGGAACCGCCGCGGCCGTAGAAGTCGATGGCGGGGATGTCGATCCGGGAGGTGAGGTTGGGCACGCCGACCATGACCATGCGGCCGGCGTGATCACGGGAGTAGAAGGCCTGCTGCCAGGTGGGCATGATGCCCACCGCGTCGATGGTCACGTCCGCGCCGAAGCCGTCGGTGATCTCCCGCACCTTGGCGACGACCGCGCTCTCCTCACCCTCACCCGTCAGCTGGGAGGAGTCGATGGTGTGGGTGGCACCGAACTCGGTCGCCCACTCGAGCTTGCGGGGGTCGATGTCCACCGCGATGATCGTCGACGCGCCCGCCAGCTTCGCGCCGGCGATGGCGGCCATGCCGACCCCGCCGAGGCCGAAGACGGCGACCGACTCACCGCGCTGAATGTCGGCGGTGTTCACGGCCGCGCCGAGGCCGGCCATGACGCCGCAGCCGAGCAGGCCCGCAGCCGCCGGATCCTCCGCCGGGTTCACCTTCGTGCACTGGCCCTCGTGGACGAGGGTCTTCTCCGCGAAGGCGCCGATGCCGAGCGCCGGCGACAGCTCCGTGCCGTCGGTCAGCGTCATCTTCTGCGACGCGTTGTGGGTGTTGAAGCAGTACTTCGGCTCACCCTTGCGGCAGGCCCGGCACTCGCCGCACACGGCCCGCCAGTTGAGGACGACGAAGTCACCCACCTTGACGTGGGTGACGTCCTCGCCGACGGTCTCCACCACGCCCGCGGCCTCGTGGCCCAGGAGGAAGGGGAACTCGTCGGCGATGTCGCCGTCGCGGTAGGCCAGGTCGGTATGGCAGACGCCGCACGCCTGGATGGCGACGATGACGTCGTTGGGGCCCGGGTCCGGGATGACGATCTCCGCGCTCTCCACGGGGGCGCCCTGGGTTCTGGCGATGATGCCGGTGACGGTGGTGCTCACTGAGGCACGCTCCTTTGTCTGTCGGGATTATGTCGGAATTATGTCGGGTCCGATGTCAGTGCCCCGAGCCTACCGACGCCTACCGACCCCGGACATGCGACGACCCCGATCAGGGGATCCTGGTCGGGGTCGGTGCGGTACGTCAGTACGGGCTAGCTGCCGGCGATCACGTTGGCCACGTGCTCGTGGCCGCGGGAGGTGAGGTGGAACGGCAGGTTGCCGGGGCCGGCGTGGAAGTCGACCAGGCCGGCCCACCCACGCAGGTGGTCGGGGCCGCACATGCCGCGGTCGACGGTGGAGGGCTTGAGGTCGACGAACTCGACGCCGGTGGCGCGGGCCAGATCGATCTGCATGTTCTGGGCCTGGCGCTCCCAGTGGCCGACCTGCGGGGCCGGGGTGCGGTCGGAGATGTTGCCACCGACGTGGACCAGGCAGATGTGGTCGTTGGTGGTGATGGTGCCGTAGCCGACGATCTGGATGCGGGCGTTCGGGGCGGCGGCGCGGATGCGGTTGATCTGCGGGGACATGGCGCCGACGAAACGGTTGCGCAGGTCCTGGTCGGAGAGGTTCTGGTTGTTGTAGGTGTCGTTGAAGCCGGAGGAGATGACCACGCGGGCGGTCGCCGGGGTCAGGGCGCCGGCGGCGAGGGCGCGGTCGACCTGGGTGGAGAACTGCGGGCCGGGGGAGATGGAGGTGGTGCCGGTGCAGGCGTAGTCCCACGGGGAGAGGCCGACCTTGTGGGCGGCACGGACACCGTAGTTGTTGTTCGAGGTCGGGCAGGCGGCAGTGGAACCCGGCGCGGAGGAGGCGGCGAAGCGTCCGCCGATCCACTCGCCGACCGGCGGGTCCGCGATGACGGAGTCACCGAAGATGACCAGGTTGCGCTCCTGCGCGTCCGACTGCGGGGCGAACATGAGGCCCGTGAGGATGATGAGGGCGGCCCAGAGGACGGCGAATCGGCGGGTGACGGGGTGGGACAGGCGCAACTGCATGCGTGGGATCCTTACGCGGAGATGGTGTGTCGTCACTGGACAGTCTGGTACATGAAACAACATTTGTCACATGAACCACACCAGTAACACACATGGTTCGTCTAAGGTGTAATCGCAGATTAGCCGACCGGAGTTACTTCGACAAAGAAAACTAACTACAGTGTCAACCAGTTTGTCGCCCACCCTTGCTGCTACCGAGGAGCCAGTCCCACCGTGTCATTCCCCATCCGCCTGCGAGACACCGCCGCCACCGCCCGGGCCCTGGCGTCCTTCATCCCGGGAGTCGTCCGCTCCGGCATCGTCGGCCTCCACGGTGGCCCCGCAGCGGTCGCATCCACCCCGTCCGTGCTGGCCAGGTACTGGTTCACCACCGCCCGCGAGGTCGAGCAGGGACACCAGACCACCCCGCACCGCGTGGCGCTCATCGACGATGACGGCGAGCTGACCTACCGGCAGCTGCGGGAGAACTCCCAGTCCGTGGCCCGCCACCTCGTCAGCCTGGGCCTCGACGAGATCCGCCTCGGCGTCATGGCCCGCAACGGCCGCGGCATCCTCTATCCCATGGCCGCCAAGGGTTACGCCGGCGCCGCCATCTTCCTCCTCAACGTCGGATCCTCCCCCGAGCAGCTCACCGGCTGCATCGAGGAGAACGACATCAACGTCCTCGTCATCGACGACGAGTTCCTCGACCGGCTCAGCCCCGAGGTCGTCGAGCGCACCGGCGTCCACGTCATCGTCGGTCACCAGTCCCGCGAACACGATGACCTGCACACGCTGCGCGACATTGTCGACGCCCCGTCGCGCACCGCCGACATCTCCCTCCCGGTGTTCCCGAACCATGGCCCCATCGTGCTCATGTCCTCCGGCACCTCCGGCATCCCGAAGGGTGTCATGCGGCCGGAGCCGAAACTGCCGCTGGTGCTGGCGGGCATGCTCAAGAAGATCCCGTGGCGGGCCGACATCCGCGTCCAGATGCACGCCTCCATGTTCCACACCTGGGGCTGGGGTGCGACGAACATCGCGCTGGCGGCCCGGGCGACCATCGTCACCCACCGCATCTTCGACGCCGAGCAGGTCCTCCGCGACATCGACGAGCATCGGCTCGAGGCGATGGTGACCTCCCCGATATTCCTCAAGCAGATGTTCGAGATCCCGGACAACGAGCGTTACGACACCTCTCGCCTCGAGTTCATCGTCTCCTCCGGCAACGCCCTGACCCCGCACCTCGTCGAGCAGACCATCGAACGTTTCGGCCCGATCCTCTGCAACGTCTACGGCTCCACCGAACTCACCCTCGCCACCGTCGCCTCCGCCGAGGAACTCGCCGCCGACCCGACCGTCTCCGGCGAGGTGGCCATCGGCACCGTGCTCAAGATCCTCGACGAGGACGGCAACGAGGTACCCACCGGCACCCCGGGCCAGATCTACCTGCGCAACTCCACCACCCTGACCGGCTACACCAACCCGACCATCCCCATCGACCAGGCGCAGGGCCTGGTCCGCATCGGCGACCAGGGTTACCTCGACGAACACGGTCAGCTCCGCGTCCTTGGTCGCATCGACGACATGATCATCGTCGGCGGCGAGAACGTCTACCCCCGCTCCGTCGACGAGGTCCTCGACGGCATGCCCGGCGTCGCCGACTCCTTCGCCGCCGGCGTCGACGACGACACCACCTTCCAGCGCATCGCCGTGTGGATCGTCCGCGAGGACTCCCCCGCCGGCGAGGCACTGACCGACGAGACCATCCGCGACCACGTCCGCGACAACCTCGCCGACCACTCCATCCCGCGCGACGTCCATTTCGTCGACGAACTCCCGCGCAACGAGACCGGCAAGGTCGTCCCCCGCCTCCTGCCGAACTAGAAGCGGATCCCGTGCCCGTAGGCGTAGGCCACGCCGTCCCGGTCACGGTAGACGTAGTCGTCGTCGAGGAACTTGCCGGGCACGTCACGCGGTGAGTCGGCGATGGCCTGCGGACTCACCGGCATGGTCAGCGGCAGGCGTCCGGCCGGTCCCCCGCCCTCGCCGGCGAGGGAGGCGAGCAGGTTCTCCGGGGTGATCTCGAAGGTCGCCACGACTGCGGCGGCGTCCGGCTCGATCTCCCCGAGCAGCCACGGATTCGTCACGTTGACCAGCAGGATCGTCGGCACCGCCCGTTCGATCTCGCGGACCCGGTCGACGTCGACACCGTTGTTCCGCGGATCCACCGACAGGGACACACCCTCCCGGTCGTCCTCGAACAGCGCTATCGCGGGCCGCGCCCACACCAGGGCGAGATCGGCCTCCTCCGGCGTATCGACGACCGTCGCTCCCGGCCACCGCGTACCGATCGCCGCCTCCAGCTTGCCCTGGACCTCATCGATCTTCGTCCGGCCGGTGACGTAGGGGAACACACGCACCGGGCGGGAGGGGTCGAGGGGGAGCAGGGCGGCGTCGTGACGCAACAGGGTCACCGACTCCCGCTGCGCCCGCTGCCCCAGCGCCGACACCTCCGCATTGCCGATGACCTGCCCGGCCGCCTGCTCGTCGACATAGGGGTTCTCGAAGAGCCCGAGAGCGAAGATCTCGGAGAGCAGGCGGGAGACCGCCGTATCCAGGTCAGCGGTGCCCACCAGCCCCTCGGAGACGGCGACGAGCAGCTGCGCCGGATCCGACATGTCGGAGAAGACGTCCGTGCCTGCCTTGATCGCACGGGCGAAACGCTCCGGACGGGTGAGCTCCTCCACGCCCCAGTACATCGCGTCGATGACACCCGAATCGGAGTTGACGTACCCGCCGTGGCGCATCTGCCGGCGCAGCAGATCACAGAGGAACGTCTCGTTGTACGCGAATGCCACCTCATCGAACTGGGCCGTCGGACCGAACCAGTCCGCCTCCGGCAACTGCGGCGCCGACGAGTTCACCGGCTTGGCGTAGTACGGCATCACCGAGGAGACCCCGGCATCGAACGCCGCCTGGAACGGCGGCAGGTGATAACGCGACAGGGAATCCTCGGTCGGGTACTCGTTCGTCTGACCCCACTCGAAGTGCGGGTCATGGCCGTCCAGACGCACGCCACCACCGGGGAAATGCTTGATCGTGCAGGCCACGGAGGTGTCCGTGAGCTCAGGACCCTGCATGCCGGTCACGGTGGCCCGGATGTACTCCGTCACCAGGTCCGTGTCCTCACCGAAGGTGCCGTTGAAGCGCGACCACCGCGGCTCCGACGCCACATCCGCCATGTACCCGTAGAGCTTGTGCAGGCCACCGGCCCGCCACTCCTTCGCGATCTCCACACCGAAACGCTCCATGAGCTCCGGATCCTGCAGAGCCGCCAGACCCAGCTCACTCGGCCACTCCGAGAACACACCCGTCGACTCGTTGACACCGAACTCGGCCACCAGCGCCACATGGTTACGCGGATTCGACGCGAACACCACCGGGATACCCAGGCGCGAGGCCTCCGCCACCTCCTGCACCGCATTCGTCCACGTCGCCAGATCCTCCGGCGCCAGATTGTCCCGGCAGATGAGGAACCGCTGATGCCGGACGTTGACCGCGTTGTCCGTCGACGACGTCACCAGCACCGGCTCCGGATACGCCTGCCCCGTGATCGGGTTGGCGTCCCGCCACACATCCTCCGGATTGAGGACCCGACCGGGCTCGGCGTGGGGCAGGAACTCGGAGTACCCCGGGTAGTGCGAGCCGATGATCATCAGGCCCGCCTTTTCCTCATCGGTCATCCGGCCGACCAGGTCGGCGACCCGCTCGGCGACCGGCAACCGCCAGTCCTCGTAGGGGCTGAGCTGACCGTCGCCGTCCAGGTCACGGAACTTCAGACCGTCGACCTCGATGATCTGTTTGGCGCGGGCGCCCAGGGTCGGTTGGGTGGGCATGAGGCCTCCAGCTTTCCGGCCGGGGCCACCGGCCTGCTCGGGTGTGATGGGCTTTCGGGGCGGTGATTATCTGCTGCCGAGCTTATGTCGCTTCCCGAGAGAGCTGGAGGGGGTTGCAGGTAGTTGCAGGTGTCGGCCGGATCAGTCACGTTCACCCCAATTCGACGTGACCAATTTATCGAGAGGCGAGCGGGCGACTCTCGATAAATTGGTCAAGTCGAATTGGGGTTTCCGAATTGGGGGCACGACGAAACCCCAGACCTACCTGCTTGTGGCCTGGGGTTGTGTGGAGCCGCCTGCGAGAATCGAACTCGCGACCTTCTCATTACGAGTGAGATGCTCTACCGACTGAGCTAAGGCGGCGCGGTACAGGTAACGCGTACCGAGGGACAAGCTTAGCGCACCTGCGTTTATCGGAGAAATTGCCGGTCAGGACACCTGGCAGGCCTGGCGGATGCGGCCGATCATGCCGTCGAAGGCGATGACGGGGGTGACGTTGACGTTGATGCGTTCGCGGCACTGGGCGACGGCGTCGAGGCAGTCGACGAGGCCGGTTTCGCTGACGCGGCCGGCGAGGTCGCCGGCGAGGCCGGAGAAGTCGGGGTGGGTCAGGGGAACCTGGGCACCGGTGTGGATCATGAGGGCGTCACGGTAGAGGCCGGTGAGGTCGACAAGCGCCAGGTCGAGGGTGTCGCGGATGCTGCGGGTGGTGCGCTTCTTCTGGGTGTCGGTGAGATCCTTGAGGGCACCGGCGCTGCCGTCCATGGCCTTCTGGGTTCCCTTGCCTCGGCCGCCCTTGCCCAGGGCGCGTTCGAGTTCGGCGAGTTCGTCGGCGTTGATCTCCTCGAGTTCGGCCTTGATCTGCTTTTCCACGCCCCGGATGAAAACGAGGGAGGCCTTGAAGGCTTCGTCGCGGTGGAAGATGAGCTCGGCGAGGTGGAGGATGCTGGCGCGGCGTTTCTGGTTGGCAGGGTCGGTGATGAGGCGCCGGGCACGGCCGACGTGGCGGAGGGAGGCGACGGCGGCGAGGTGGGCGTCGTCACGCGAGGCGCCGACCTCGGTGGTGAGGATGCGCACGATCTCGTCCACGGAGGGGTAGGGGACGTAGAGGTGGCGGCAGCGGGAGCGGAGTGTGGGCGAGAAGTCGTCCGGGTCGATGGAGGGGGCGCACATGATGATGACGGTGTGCTCCGGTGGTTCCTCGACGATCTTGAGGATCGCGTCGGCGGCCGGCCCGGAGAGACGGTCGGCGTCCTCGATGATGATCACCCGCCACGGGGAGGTGGTGGGCAGTTTACGGGCCTCAACACGCACGGTGCGCATGGACTCGATGCTGATGGACAGCTCGGTGGGGACGATGTGGATGACGTCGGTGTGGGCGTCGGCGAAGGTGTCGCGGCAGGCCTGACAGCGGCCGCAACCGGCCTCGTGGGGATCGGTGCACACGAGGGCGGCGGCGAGGGCGACGGCGGCGATGGACCGGCCCGAGCCGGGTGGGCCGGTGATGACCCAGGAGTGGGCCATGCCGTGGCCGAGTTCGGTGACCTCGCCGCGGACGAAGGCGCGGGCGGTGTCGGCGGCGCGCAGGACGGTGTCCCGGACGGCGGGGGCGTCGGCGAGTCGCTCGGCCACCGAGACACGTGCCTCGGAGACGGGGGAGTTGTTCACCCGTCCCACCCTATTCACCCTGTCACGGTGCTGCCCGCGTGGGAGGGGTGGGGAGGTTAGAGTTAGGAACCATGAGTCGACTTATGCGGGCCGCGAAATGGCTGTGGGGCACCTCGTGGCCCCTGTATGCCGCGACCGTGCTGCTGTCGAATGTCATCGGCGCGCTGGCGATCATGCTGTTCATCCGGTTCCTCATCCCGATGCCGGAGGTCCGTAGTTTCCGGGCGGATGTGCCGCATCTGGAGGTCATCGGGCTGGGGTACCTGGCGTTCGCGGTGATCGTGGGCATCATCGCCACGCTCATGCTGTTCCGGCCGGTGCTGGACTGGCAGCGGCACCCGGATCAGCATGACCCGAACATGGTGCGCAACCTGGTGATGCGGATCCCCGTGTACCAGGCGCTGGTGTGCCTGGTGGTGTGGGCCATCGGTATCGCCATCGCGGTGGCGGTGGCGGCGTCGTCGAGCGGACGCCTGGCGGTGGTCATCGGCCTGGCGACGTCGCTGGCGGGCATGATCGTGGTGCTGCTGACCTATCTGGAGGCCGAACGCCTCGTGCGCCCCGTCGCGGCGGAGGCACTGGCCCGGCGTTTCGAGGATTCGACCCTGGAACCGCCCATCACCCAGCGCCTGCGGCTGACGTGGGTGATGACCACGGCGGTGCCCGTCTTCGGCATCCTCCTGCTGGCCATGGCACAGCGGGCCGGTTTCTTCATGGGCAATGCCGGCGAGCTCATCCCCGGCATCGTCGCCCTGTCGCTGACGGCCCTGGTCACCGGCTTCGTGGGCACCACGTTCGCCATCATGAGCGTCGTCGACCCGATCCTCGAGCTGCAGGAGGCCATCAACCGGGTCCGCCGCGGCGACACCGACGCGCAGGTGGACATCTATGACGGCTCCGAGATGGGTGTCCTGCAGGCCGGGTTCAACGAGATGATGCGCGGACTAAAGGAGCGCCAGCGCGTCCGCGACATCTTCGGCCGCTACGTGGGCACCGAGGTGGCCAAACGCGCCCTGGAGGAACGCCCCACCCTCGGTGGTGAGGACCGCAAGGTCGCCGTCCTGTTCATCGACGTCATCGGCTCGACCACCTTCGCCGTCAACCACACCCCGGAGGAGGTCGTCGAGGAGCTGAACAAGTTCTTCGAGCACGTCGTCGAGGTGGTGCACCGCAACAAGGGCATCATCAACAAGTTCCAGGGTGATGCGGCACTCGCCGTGTTCGGTGCTCCCCTGCCGCTGTCGGACTCGACCTCCCACGCGCTCACCGCCGCCCGGGAGCTGCGCCAGGAACTCAAGGGCCTGGAACTGCAGGCCGGCATCGGTGTCGCCGCGGGCCATGTCGTCGCCGGCCACATCGGCGGCTCCGACCGTTTCGAGTACACCGTCATCGGCGACGCCGTGAACTCCGCCGCCCGCCTCACCGACCTGGCCAAGGACACCCCGGGCCGGGTGCTCACCAACGCCACCACCCTCCGCGGCGCCAACGAGGCCGAGCAGGCCCGCTGGACCGTGATGAAGTCCGTCGAGCTGCGCGGCCGCCGCGAGATGACCCAGCTTGCCCGCCCCATCCGCGCGACGATGGCCGACCGTTCCTGACATGTCACGCCTGCACCCGCGGCGCCTGCTGCTGCTCACCGTCGGCATGCTCATCATGGCGCTCGGCATCGCGCTGTCCATCCGCAGCGACCTGGGCACCACCACCATCTCCTCCCTGCCCTACGTCCTCAGCCTCATCACCCCAATGACCCTCGGCACGGCGACGATCCTGGTCAACCTCGGCCTCGTGACGCTCCAGGTGGCGATCCTGCGCCGCCGCTTCCGGCTCTTCCAGCTGCTCCAGCTCCCCATCCTGGTGATCTTCGGCCTGTTCAACGACCTCGCCCTGTGGGCCACCGACTGGATCAGCCATGACGCCTACTGGCAGCAGTGGCTTCTCGTCCTCGCCGGCATCGGCCTGCTCGGCGTGGGCATCTGCTTCCAGATCGCCGCCGACACCGTCATGCTCCCCGGCGAGGCCACCGTCCTTACCATCAGCCGGGAACTGAGCCGCCGTTTCGGCGATCGCACCCTCTTCGTCTTCGGCTACATCAAGATCATGCTCGACCTCACCCTGGTCAGCAGCGCACTCATCCTCGCGCTCACCTTCCTCGGCGGCTTCATCGGCGTCCGCGAGGGCACCCTCGCCGCCGCGTTCCTCATCGGCGCCACCGTCAAGCGCCTCCAGCCGCACCTCGGACCAGTGCTGGTGCGCTTCCGCGGCTGACGCTTATCGACGCCCACCCGTCCCCCATCCACAGCGCCACAGTCCGGGTGTCAACAACCGACGTGGTTGTCCACAGAGCCGGATCGCACCGTGGTGGAGGGTCGAACATTTCTGCGAGGCTGAACGCATGACAACCACTCTGACGGTCCATCCCACCCCCACCACCGACTTCGTTCCCCGACCCCGCAAGCTCCGCGCCCGCCCCGCCCACGGGGCATACACCCTCATTGACGGCGCCCTCGATCTCGGCCTGGTCACCGGGGATTCCTTGTACGCGGTCGCCGACACCGACGGCCGTCACCACGTCACGGACATCGACGAACTCCGTTCCGGCACGCTCGCCCGCATCATCGTCCGTGGCGGGTTGTGAATCCACCATGCCGCCGAGTTCATCGACCAGGCCCGGGACGACCTGCGCCTCGCCGGCGCGGTCTCCGTCCACGAGAGCGAGGGTGTCGTGTGGTCCTTCTGGCCGGATTCCCTGTCCGCCGAGGATGTCGCGGTGGCCGTCGCCCGCTCGGCCGTCGAGTTCGGCCTGGCCAACTCAGTGTGTCAGGAGCAGTCGCGACCGCAGCTCATCGAGGCGCTCATCCATCCCGGCCCGCCGCTGCCCGCCATTCCCTTCCTGTGAGCCTCAGTCCTCAGCGGCGGGTGAGCCCGTCCACCATGAGCATGTTGCCGATGACGTTGGAGGCCACCATGCCGGCGTCGAGGACCCGGTACGGCAGGGAGTCGCCGGTGAGGATGGTCTCCCGGAACAGGGCGATGCCCTCGGACACCAGGAGCAGGTTGCCACCGTGACCCAGGCCCTTGGCGGGGGTGCTGCCGTCCTGGAGGGCGGGGTCGTCGGCAAGCGTGGACGTCGCGGAGACGAACGCGCCGGCGAGGATCGCGGGGGCGATGAGCTGCTTCTTCTTCCACGCGGCGAGACCGACACCGGTGGCCCAGGCCGCGGCGCGCAGGCCGGTGCGGACCAGGGAGGGCCGGGCGCCGTGGGCGACGAGTGCCGCGGAGTAGGCGGCGTGGTTCGCCGCGATGCCGAACATGCCCATCACCGGGGTGGTCTCCGGCCCCTTGAGCTTGGCCAGGGTGCCCACCCAACCGCCGGCCATGCCGGCGAGCAGGACCGGTTCGCGGTTCGTGCGCAGGATCGTGCCCGCCAGCAGCGGCAGCAGGGTCGGGGCACTGAGCAGTTCGACGCGGCGCCAGCGCAGGATCCTCGACCAGGCGGTCAGCTCACCGAGGGTGAGGTAGGCGGTGCGCTCCGGCTCGGTGAGGGTGGTGGACACGGCGGCGACGAGCGCGTCGACGCCGTCGCGGGTGTGGCTGAGGATCTGGGTCATGTTCTCCAGGCTAGTGCGCTCATGAGCAGACGCTGCGCCGCAACGTAGGTCACGGCGACGGCGGTGTCCACGGCCCGGGCGGCCGGGGTGTCCCCGGGCAGGGCCACGGTGCGCACGAGAATGAGGGAGTCGGACAGCAGGAAGAGGTTACCGCCGGCGGCCGCCCCGCTGCCCCTGAGTGCGGGGTCGCTGGCGAGCGCGGAAGTGGCTCCGACGAAGCCGCCGTAGGTGAGGACCAGGCCGAGCCGTTCGCGGCCGCCGAGGACGGCCGCCGCGGCCAGGGGAACGGCCCGCAGCGCCACGGGCCCGGGCCGGAAGCGGGCACCCCGCCGGTGGAGAAGGGCGAGGTAGGCGGCGTGGTTGAGCGCGAAGGCGGCCGCGGCGGGGCGCAGGCGGTCCTTCCGCAGCAGCAGCAGGTCCCCGATCCAGCCACCGGTCAGACCGACGGCGGCGGGGGCACGGTCGCGGCGCGGCAGGGCCACGACGGCGTCGGCGAGCAACGGGACCACCAGGGGTTTGGCCACGTCACGCACCCACCGTGAACCGACCGCCCGGGAGGCCGCATAGGCGGCGCCGGCCAGCCAGTAGGGTGTGCCCGTCCGCATCTACTTCTTCCGCGAACCGGCCTTGACCACGCGCTTGGTGGTCTTCGGCGGCAACTTCCTGGTCGTTTTCTTCGTCGTCTTCTTCGTCGTCTTCTTGGTGGACTTCTTGCCCGACTTCTTGGTGGTCTTTTTCGCCGGCGCGCCCCCGTCGGCGGCCTCCTTGGCGCGACGCTCGGAGAGCAGTTCGTTGGCGCGGGCGTCGGTGATCGTCTCCGGGGAGTCACCCTTGCGCAGCGACGCGTTGGTGGTGCCGTCGGTGACGTAGGGGCCGAAGCGGCCGTCCTTGACGGTCATCGGCTTGCCGGAGACGTCGTTGTCGCCGAGCTCCTTGAGCGGCGGCTTCGCGGCGGCACGGCCCCGGCGCTTCGGCTCCGCGTAGATGCGGCGGGCCTCGTCGAGGGTGATGGTGAAGATCTGCTCCTCGTTCGCCAGCGAGCGGGAGTCGGAGCCCTTCTTCAGGTACGGGCCGTAGCGGCCGTTCTGGGCGGTGATGACCTCGCCGTCCGCGGGGTCGGTGCCGACCTCACGGGGCAGGGACAGCAGCTTGAGGGCGTCGTCGAGGGTGACCGAGGCCGGTTCCATCGACTCGAACAGCGACGCGGTGCCCGGCTTGAGATTCTCCTCCACCAGGGCGGTGATGCGCTTGTCCTTCTGGGCGGCGGCGGTCTTGGTGTCCCAGTTCTTCGCCCGCTTGCCCTCGGCGGCGCGCTGGGCGTCCTCCTCGGCGCGTTCCTTCGCCACGACCTCCTCGGCGGACTTCTCGGCGCGTTCGCGCTCGTCCTCGCGCAGGACCTCGGTGACGTACGGGCCGTAGCGGCCCTCCTTGGCCACGACCATGCGGCCGGTGGCGGGGTTCTCCCCGAGTTCGCGGCCGCCCTGCGGGGTGGCGAAGAGCTTCTCCGCCAGGTCGAGGGTCAGCTCGTCCGGGGTGGTGGTCTCGGGCAGGTTGGCGCGCTGGTACTCCGGCTCGCCGTCCTTCTCACCGACCTTGCGCTCGATGTAGGGGCCGTAGCGGCCGACGCGGACGTAGACGGGACGGTTCTCGGCGTCGTCGAAGAGGTGGAGGGAGTTCACGGAGCGGGCGTCGATGTGCTCGAGGTTCTCCCCGACCAGGGCCTTGAGGCCGCCGTGGCGGGCGATGGACTCGGCCATGTTGTCGGAGGCCTCGGCGTTGCCGAAGTAGAAGCCGGTGAGCCACTCGGTGCGGTCCTCCTCGCCGGCGGCGATGTCGTCGAGCTCGTCCTCCATCGAGGAGGTGAAGTCGTAGTCGACCAGCGGGGTGAAGTTGTTCTCCAGCAGGCCGACGACGGCGAAGGCGACCCAGCTGGGCACGAGGGCGTTGCCTCGGGGGTGGACGTAGCCGCGGTCCTGGATGGTCTTGATGATCGACGCATACGTCGACGGGCGGCCGATGCCCAGTTCCTCCATCTTCTTGACCAGGCTGGCCTCGGTGTAGCGGGCCGGCGGGTTGGTGGAGTGGCCGTCGGCGGTGATCTCGGTGGCGGTCAGCGGGTCACCCTCGGTGAGGTTGGGCAGGCGACGCTCGGCGTTGTCGGCGACGTCTCGGCCGTCCTCGAGGCGGGAGGTCTCCACGTAGGCGCGGAGGAAACCGGGGAAGGTGATGGTGCGGCCGGTGGCGGAGAACTCCGCCTGCTCGCCGGTGGTGGCGGTGCCCGAGACCGTGACCTTGAGCGAGGTGCCCTTCGCGTCGGACATCTGGGAGGCGACGGTGCGCTGCCAGATCAGTTCGTAGAGTTTGAACTCCTCGGCGTCGAGCTGGCCGTGCAGCTGGCCCGGGGTGGCGAAGCTCTCGCCCGCCGGGCGGATCGCCTCGTGTGCCTCCTGGGAGTTCTTCGACTTACGTTCGTAACGCCGGGGTGAGTCGGTGACGTAGGCGTCGCCGTAGAGCTCGCGGGCCTGCTGCCGGGCGGCGGTCAGGCCCTGCTCGGACAGCGAGATCGAGTCCGTACGCATGTAGGTGATGTGGCCGTTCTCGTACAGGCGCTGCGCGATGCGCATCGTCCGGTCCGAGGTGTAGTGCAGCTTGCGGCCGGCCTCCTGCTGCAGCGTCGACGTCATGAACGGCGCGTACGGGCGGCGGGTGTAGGGCTTCTCCTCCACCCCGGACACCTGCATGTCCACGCCCTGCAGGGCCTCGGCGAGGGCCTCGGCCTTCTGCTTGTCGACGACCACCGCATCACCTTTGAGCTGTCCCAGGTCGTTGAAGTCACGACCCTGGGCCACGCGGCGCCCGTCAATGGCAGAAAGCTTCGCGGCGAAGGCACGCGGGTTGTTCGGGTCCTCGTCCGTGTTGCCGGTGTCCAGCTGGGCGGTGAGGTCCCAGTAGTCGGCGGAGACGAACGCCATGCGCTCGCGCTCACGCTCGACGATGACGCGGGTGGCCACGGACTGCACACGGCCGGCCGACAGGCGCGGCATGACCTTCTTCCACAGCACCGGGGAGACCTCGTAGCCGTAAAGACGGTCGAGGATACGACGGGTCTCCTGGGCGTCGACGAGGTTCTCGTCGAGCTCGCGGGTGTTTTCCGCGGCGGCGATGATGGCGGGCTTGGTGATCTCGTTGAACACCATGCGGCGCACCGGCACGGTCGGCTTGAGCACCTCGAGCAGGTGCCACGCGATGGCCTCGCCCTCGCGGTCGGGGTCGGTGGCCAGCAGGAGGGCGTCGCACTCCTTGAGCTTGGCCTTGAGGTCGGCGACCTTCTTCTTCTTGTCCGGGCTGACCACGTACAGCGGGGCGAAGCCGTGTTCGGTGTCCACGCCGAGTCGGGCCCACGGTTCCTTCTTGTACTTGGTGGGAACGTCAGCGGCTCCCCGGGGCAGGTCGCGGATGTGTCCGACCGAGGCCTCGACGATGTAGTCGTTGCCCAGATAGGGCTGGATCTTGCGGGCCTTGGTCGCCGACTCCACAATGACCAGGGTCTTCCCTGATCCCTTCGCTGCTGCCACGGGAATTCTTCCCTCTCAACTAGATGAGACATTGCACTTGATGCTTTTTCCGGGAGACTCTAGCCGGTTCCCGGTTCTGGGCTACACCGTACACAGTATTTAATGGCCCTCCTGTGGTCGGGGACGGTTGAGTCGGAAAGTTCCCCCGGGGCCGGCGCCGCAGGCGGTACCGGACGCGGCGCCACGGTGGCCACTACACTCTGTGCAATGACCGATCAGATCGTCAGCTGGGTGGAGACCCTCATGACCCTGCCGGTCTTCTATCCCGTGCTCGGCCTCGTGGTCATCATCGACTCGTTGTTCCCCCTCGTCCCCAGCGAGACCATCATCACCCTCGCCGGGGCGTGGGCGGGTTCCCGTGGCGTACCCGACCTGCTCACCGTCATCCAGGTCGCCGTCATCGCGGCGATGATCGGTGACAACCTGTGTTACCTGCTGGGCACCCGCCTCATCGGATTCGTGGAGAACACCCCCGACGACTCCGCCCGCGGGAAGGCCATCGCCTGGGTGCGGCGCAACATCCGTCGCCGCGCCGCCACGACGATCATCGTCGCCCGGTTCATCCCCTGGGGCCGGTGGTTCATGACCATCATGCTCGGCTCCGTGCGCTACCCCTGGCGCTGGTTCCTGCTCTACGACACCTTGGGCATCATCATCTGGGCCGTCCAGGCCGCGATGATCGGCTACCTCGGTGGCTACCTCTTCCGTGACCATCCGCTGGTCGGCGTCATCGTCGGCATCACCCTGGGCACCGTCGTCGGCCTGCTCATCCAGCGGGTGCAGGCGACGTTCTTCGAGTGGCGCGACGAGCAGCGGGGCATCTCGGAGGCGTGAGTCGACGCGCCCCACCCCGACAACGACGAAGGCCGCCCCTTCCCGCTCTCGCGGGGATGGGACGGCCTTGTCGAACGTCAGCTGCGTGGCTGAGTTTCCTCTTTAGAGCATTACCTCTTGGGAGTCTGAGTACTCAGAGTCGGTGACGACTTAGAGCGGGCGGACAGCCTGAGCCTGCGGGCCCTTGGCGCCTTCGCCGATCTCGAACTCGACCTGCTGGTTCTCCTCGAGGGTGCGGAAGCCCGAACCCTGGATCTCGGAGTAGTGAACGAAGACGTCGGCGGAGCCGTCGTCCGGAGCGATGAAGCCGAAGCCCTTTTCGGCGTTGAACCACTTCACAGTACCCTGTGCCATGTGTATAACCTTTTTCTTGATCTGGGGTGGTACGGATGACAGCATCTGCCGGCATCCGGGTCGAAATCGAACCCCCGTTAAACTCCATCTCCCGTGAGGGAGAGGTAAATCCCGGGTGCTCGCGTCAAAAATCCCTTGCGAGCACGTAAACGTAACGCACAGAAACCGCGACCGAGGTCCAGTGTGTCATGCTTTGGGCCTAAGCGGTAGTCTAATCGCATTTCCGGCCGAAAATATTTGGCCCGAACCCCACCGAGAGGGGGTATTCCGATGGTGGACACCAACCCGTTGGGCGCCGAACTCTCCGCGACCATCATCCGACGTTTCCCCACATCAACCTGCACTTATGCGTCGACGATCGACGCCCGCCCCTCGCGTCACGCCGAGTGGCCGGAGTGGGTGCATCCGGGTGTGCAGAATTTTCTCGTCGACTCCGGAATTTCCCGGCTGTTCTCCCATCAGGTGGAGTGTGCGCAGCTCGCCTACGACGGAATCGACGTCGTCGTCGCCACCGGAACCTCCTCCGGCAAGTCCCTGGGCTATCAGCTGCCCATCCTGACCACCCTCGCCGAGGACCAGACCGCCTGCGCGCTCTACCTCACCCCCACGAAGGCACTGGGATCGGACCAGCTGGCCGCTGTCACCCGGATCACCCGCGAGGTCGACGAGCTGCGCAGCATCCACCCCGCCCCCTACGACGGCGACACCCCGGTGGAGGCCCGCGCCGGCATCCGGGACGCCAGCCGCCTGGTGTTCACCAACCCGGACATGCTGCACGTGTCCATCCTGGCCAATCACCAGCGGTGGGGGCGGCTGCTGCGAAATCTGCGCTACATCGTCATCGACGAGTGCCACACCTACCGCGGTGTCTTCGGCGCCAACGTCGCCCTCGTGCTGCGCCGCCTGCTGCGGATCGCCGCCCACTACGGTTCCCACCCCACCGTCATCCTCGCCTCCGCCACGTCGGCCGATCCCGCCGCGCACGCCGAGAACCTCATCGGCCGCCCCGTCACCGCGGTCATCGAGGACGGGGCCCCCACGGGTGCCCGCACCGTCATGCTGTGGGAGCCCGGGTTCATTGAGGGCATGGAGGGCGAGAACGGCGCGCCCGTACGCCGCGCCGCCACCACCGAGTCCGCCGACATCATGGCCACCCTGGTGGCCGAGGGTGCTCGCACCCTCACCTTCGTCCGTTCCCGTCGTTCCGCGGAGTTGGTGGCGATGCGCACCGCAGAGGATCTCTCCGGCATGGGTCGGCCGGATTTCGCCCGCCGCATCGCCGCCTACCGGGCCGGTTACCTCGCCGAGGACCGTCGCCGCCTGGAACGCCAGCTCGACGACGGCGAGCTGCTCGGCGTGGCCACCACCAACGCGCTGGAGCTGGGTATCGACGTCGGCGGTCTCGACGCCGTCGTCACCGCCGGATTCCCCGGCACGGTGGCGAGTTTCTGGCAGCAGGCCGGCCGGGCGGGGCGCCGCGGCCAGGGGTCACTGGTGGTCCTCGTCGCCCGGGACGAACCGATGGACACCTACCTCGTCCACCATCCGGACGCCCTGCTGGGCCGGCCGGTGGAGCGGTCGGTGTTCAACCCCCGCAACCCGTACGTGCTGCGGGGCCACGTGTACTGCGCGGCCGTCGAGAAGCCCTTGAGTGAGGCGGACGTCGAGACGTTCGCCGCACACGACGTCGTCGTCGAGCTGGAGCAGGCCGGCCTGCTGCGCCGCCGCCCGCGCGGCTGGTTCCCCGTGCCGGTACTCGAGGGGGAGCTGACCCCGGAGACGGCGCACACCTCGGTGAGCCTGCGGGGCGGGTCGGGCGAGGAGGTCATGATCGTCGACATCTCCGACGGCCGCCTGCTGGGCACCATGGACTCCGCCCGCGCCGCC
This sequence comes from Corynebacterium suedekumii, assembly GCF_030252185.1. Classification (NCBI taxonomy): domain Bacteria; kingdom Bacillati; phylum Actinomycetota; class Actinomycetes; order Mycobacteriales; family Corynebacteriaceae; genus Corynebacterium; species Corynebacterium suedekumii. The sequence goes on along the minus strand of NZ_CP126970.1, from coordinate 1,033,024 downwards.
GCCCAGGTCCACCCCGGCGCGGTGTACCTGCACCAGGGGGAGAGCTTCGTCATCGAGGACCTCGACCTCGACGACTACGTGGCGCTGGCCCGCCCGGAGGTGCCGGACTACACCACCATCGCGCGCACGGAGACGGACATCCGCATCCTCAACCGGCCGGGCGAGGACGAGATCATCAACTACTCCCCCGGTCTGTGGGTGGCCAACGTCGAGGTGGAGGTCACCGACCGGGTCGTCGGCTACATGGTCAAGCTCGCCGACGGCACCACCGCCGACATGGTGCCGCTGGACATGCCCGAGCAGCGCCTGGTCACCCGGGCCGTCTCCTACACGATCGACCCGCTGGCCCTCAGCGCGATGGGCGTGACCGCGGCCGACACCCCGGGCACCCTACACGCGGCGGAGCACGCGGCGATCGGGCTGCTGCCGCTGATCGCCACGTGTGACCGTTGGGACATCGGCGGCGTGTCCACCGCGCTGCACATGGACACCAATCTGCCCACCGTCTTCGTCTACGACGGCCACCCGGGTGGTGCGGGTTTCGCCGACGAGGGTTTCGCCCGCTTCCCGGAGTGGATCGAGGCGACGTTCGAGGCCGTGCGCTCCTGCGCTTGCGAGTCCGGCTGCCCTTCGTGCGTGCAGTCGCCGAAGTGCGGCAACGGCAACAACCCGCTGGACAAGGCCGGCGCCCTCAAGCTGCTCGGAGCGCTGGTGACCATGACGGCTACACCGGCCCCGCCGTCGAACTGACCTCCCTTCCGCGGACGACGGCGCTGACCGTCACGTCCGCACCACTCACGGTGCAGGTGCGTATCGACGCCCCGTTGTACCCCGCCACCGCATCCGCCGCACCGCAGGCGTCCTCCCCACGGTAGACCGCGAAGGCGCCGGCCACGGCGGCGAGATCCGCCGCGACCTGTGCCTCGTGGTGGGCGATGACCAGAGCGGCGGCCGCCCCCACCGCCGCGTACAGCGTGAGCAGGGCGGCGGCGAATCCGGCGGTGGCGATGGTGGCGTAGCCGTCGTCCCCGAGCTGGCGGCGCAGGCGGATCACGGCTGCTCCACCGGGTAGACGGCCGAGTGTGAACGGGTGCCGAAGATGGCCGGGACCTCCGCGGTCGCCGTCACCAGGCCACCGGATTCGCGGATGGTGACCTCGCCGCGCACCGCATGGTGCTCCACCCCGATGGCGTGGGAGCGGGCGGCGGAGCCGGCGAGGTCGACGGCCGCGAGGTGGGCGGCCATGGTGGCGACGGCCCCGACGATGAGTCCGCACACCATCACCAGGCTGGCCAGGGCGAGCGCGGCCTCGACGGTGACGGAACCGCGGTCGTCGAGACGCATCATCAGCCCGGCGTGTTGGACAGGGCGTCGGTGATGATCGACTCGAGGGCGTCGGACACCCCACCCGAGCTGACCACGAGATACAGGGCGGCGGCCAAGGCGGCGGCGCCGAGCGATCCCATGGCGTACTCGATGGTCGACATACCATCGTCGTTGCTGGTCAGGGTGCGGATTCGGTGGATGAGGGACATGGTTTTCTCCTTAGGTGAGTAACTGGGTTCCCAGGCTGATGACCACGGGGGCCAGGCCGAGGAGGAAGAAGGCGGGCAGGAAACAGGTGGCCAGGGGCAACGCGATGAGCACCCCGGCGCGTTCGGCCCGGGCGGTGGCGTCATCGGCCGCCCTGGCGCGCAGGCCGTCGGCGACCTGACCGCAGGCATCGGCCATCGCCGCCCCGGACCGGCCGGACATGCGTGCCAGGCCGGCGAGATCGGACAGTCCGGGGACGTCCGCGACCTCGGCCCACGCCCGGTCGGCGGGGACGCCGATGGCCAGCAGAGCTGCGACCTGCCGCCACCGGTGGACGGTCGCCCGGTCGGCGGCCGCCCCGGCCACCGCGGTGGCCGCGGCCGCCGTGGACAGGCCGGCGCGGATGCACGTGGCGAACAGGTCGATGTCCGCGGCCAGCGACAGCGGGTCCACGTCCGGGGTCGGCCCGGCGCGGGGTATGCGGGGCCCGTGGCGGTCGAGTCGCCCGGTGGGGCGTGGGGTGGCGATGAGCAGGGCCGCTGCCAGCAGCAGGAGTTTCATGGCGCCGCCTTCGTGATGATGTGGCGGGACCAGGCGAATCCGGCACTGGCCAGTCCGACGCCGGCGACGAGCAGGATGCCGCCGAGGCCACCGCCGAACAGGAAGCCGAGCGGATCCGCCCCCATGGCGGTGCCCATGCCGACGCCGGCCACGGGCAGCAGGGTGAGAATGACGGCGGTGGCCTGCGGTCCCTGCAGCGTGGCGGTGGTGGCGCCACGGTGGCGGACGCGGGCGTCGATACCCGCCCTCGCCTGCTGCATGAGCGGAACCAGGGGCAGGCCCCGCCGGTCCGCCAGCTCCCAGAGGGAGCGCAGGGTGGCCAGTTCCGGAGGTCCGGGGTCGTCCCGGATGGCCCGGGGGTCGGCGGCGAGGAGCCGAAGGGTGCGGCTCAGCTCCGGCGGGGCGCTGTCGGGGATCTCCGCGACGGCACGGGTCAGTGCCTGCCCCGTCGGGGAGCCGGCCTGCAGTTCGCCGATGAGGTGACCGAGGAAGGTCACTGTGGCGGCCTCGCGGCGCCGCGTGCGGGCACGCTGCCGGGTGTCACGGACAGTCCACACCAGGGTAAGGCCCGCGGTGAGGGTGGCGACGGCGACGCTGAGTCGGCCCAGCAGGAGGAAGACGGTCAGCCCCGCACCGACGGAGAACGGAATGAGCCAGCGGGTCCACTGCATGGCAGCCGGGGGCAGGAGGCGCGTCCGCGGGGACGGGGCGGCGGTGACCACGCAGGCGGCGGCCAGGAGCAGGGCGGTCATGCCGGCCTCCGGTGGGCGGCGGCGAACTCGTCGAAACCGGCCAGCGGGCCGTGATCGGCGTCCCACACGGCACGGGCGGTGACGGGATGGCCGCTGAGCTCGCCGATCTGATGGATATGACGGCGGCCGGTGGGGTCTCGCCGCATGACGATGACCACGTCCACCGCAGCCGAGAGTTGGGTGGCCAACGCGTGCCGGTCGAGTCCGCCGAGGGCGGCGAGGGCCTCCATACGGGCAGGCACCTCTTCGAGGGAGTTGGCGTGGACCGTGCCGGCTCCACCGTCGTGGCCGGTGTTGAGGGCGGTGAGCAGGTCGACGACCTCCGGGCCGCGGATCTCGCCGACGACGATGCGGTCGGGTCGCATCCGCAGCGCCTGCCTCAGCAGGGTGGACATGGTGATCTCGCCGGAGCCCTCGATGTTGCGGGCGCGGGAAACCAGGGTCACCACGTGCGGGTGGGGCGGGTGCAGTTCGGCGGTGTCCTCGATGCACACGATGCGTTCGCGATGGTCGACCTCGGCGAGCAGTGCCGCGAGCATCGTCGTCTTGCCGGTGCCGGTTCCGCCGACGACGAGGAATGCCCGTCGCTGGTGGATGATGCCGCGGAGCAGGTCTGCGATCTCGGGGCTCACCGTCTCGCGGTCAGCCAGTTCCGTCAACGTCGTCGCCGCCTGGCGCAGGACCCGCAGGCTCAGGCAGGTGCCGCGTTCCGCCGGTGGGGACAGCAGGGCGTGGACGCGGATGATGCTGCCGTCGTCCCGGGTCAGGCGACCGTCCGCGAAGGGCTGGGCGTCATCGAGGCGGCGGCCGCAGGAGACCGCGAGCCGGGTGGCCAGCTGGCGGACCTCCGCGTCGTCGGTGAAGGTCAGGTCGGCGCGTTCCAGGCCGTGTCCGCGGTCGAAGAACACCCGGTCGGGGGCGTTGACGACGATGTCGGTGACCCCGTCCAGGCTGAGGATCTGTTCCAGTGGGCCGATCCCCGTCGAGTCGTGTCGCAGGCGCCGCAGCAGGGCGAGCACGTCGACGTCGGAGATGACCCCGGCCTCTTCCCGGATGAGTCGGGCCAGTTCGGCGGGGTCGGTCGCCGCGCCGGGCAGGTCGATGAGGCGCCGTTGCACCCGTTCCATGAGGGTGCTCATGACCGCGTTCCTGCCTCGGCCAGGGCTGCCCGCGCGCAGGTGAGCAGAGGTCGGGGAAGCTGGTCCGGGAGTCCGGACAGCTCCACGGTGCGGGCGAGACGGGTGATGGTCCCGAGTTCGGCGATGATGTCGCACTGGGTGATCTTCTCCAGGTCGTCGCTGCTCAACCCGGCCCAGCCTCGGTGGCGCGCGATGCCGGCCACGCTGGTGCGGGTTCGTCGCAGGTCAGCCGTGATCCGGGCTGCGGCCGCCGCCGGGCGGACCTCGGCGGGGATGAGGAGGATCGCCTGGTCGGCGGCGTCGAGCACGGTCAGGGCGGTGTGGTGGTCGGCTGTGCTGGTGTCCACGATCGTCGTCCCACCCGCCCCACGGATACTGTCGAGGACCGGGGAAATGGTGTCCGGCCCGAGTCGGAAGGGGTCGGCGATGGTGCTGCGCGCCGCGGAGAGCACCGCGACGCCGTCCCGGGTGCCGGGCAGGGCGGCCCGCAGGTCGACAGCACTCACCGCCCCTTCGCCGAGTCGCAGGTCCGGCCAGCGGGCCCCCGGGGTGTCCTCGAGCCCGAGGAGCAGGTCGAGCCCGCCGGAGCCGCCGTCGGCGTCGATGAGCGTGACGGGAGCACCGGAGTCGGTGGCGCAGACGCGGGCCATCGCGGCGGCGAGGGTGGAGGTCCCCGCTCCCCGGCGGCGCCGAGGACGGCGATGACGGTGGAGGCATGGTCCGCTCCACCGGATCCGGGATGGTCCGGGATCCGTGGGGCGGCGTCGGCGTGACCCAGTTCGGTGAGGAGTTCGGCCGCCTGGGCGGGAAGCACGTAGGCGTGTTCGGCGTGGCAGTTCAGGGCGGCCTGCCAGTCGACGGGGCCCGGGTCCGCGGCGAGGAAGTAGACGCCGGGGCGACGGGCGAGGGTGCTCACGTGGGCGGCAATGTCGGCGTCGACGAGGACGGCGCGGGCCCGGGTATGCAGGCGTGAGATCTCCCGCGGATCAGCCGAGTCCATGACGGCGTAGCCGGTGGCGGCCGCGACATGGGTGGCCTCGGGATGCAGGGCGGGGTCGCCGACGGCGACGAGGATGAAGTCACCGGTGGTGCGGCCGGCGGGTTGGGTCCACCTGGAATTCGACATGCCCCCACCATCGCGGGGCCGACGGGTGCGGACAATGCCCGATAGCGCAGATTGTGGACAACTCCGCCGGTTGTTGAGGTGTCCCCGTCTTTATGGGGATAAGACCGCTCCCCCGGCGACGGATTCGGTCGGACCCGGCCATACTGACGGTGTCCGGAAAATTAGGGACGGCCCGCGCCTCGGGGGGGTGTGCGCGGGCCGTCAGTAACCCGGCTCGGGGGGGTGTGCCGGGGCAGGCCACACGGTATATCGGGGCCTTGCAAGAGGAATTATGGCACATCTTTCTCACAGAGACAACAGTGGATCGACGAAATCTTCGAAAAATCTTTCGAGGGGGTTTCCGGATGTTACATACTGGCCCGTCACACCGATAGTTCTTGAAGCACCACTCACATGCCCACGGACAACAGGGGGAAGGAGGACGGATGGACCACGTCATTCACAATGCACCCCTAACCACATTGGCAACATCAATCACTTACGTTTCACAGACTTCAGGTCTAGACTATGCATCCATGAGTTCCGGTCCCCTGTCCTCCCCTGAGGCACCTGAGGCCCCCGCGCGTCGCGTGGCGGCCTTCTTCGACCTGGACAAGACCATCATCGCCACCTCCTCCGCCTTCGCCTTCGGCCGCGAGTTCATGCACAGCGGCCTGATCACCCCGGCGGCGGCCCTGCAGCTGTCGCTGGCCAAGGCGACGTACATGATCGCCGGACAGTCGAGTGAACAGATGGACGCCACCCGTGACCAGCTCGCTGCGATGGTGGCCGGCTGGTCCGTGGAACAGGTCCGCGACATCGCCCGGGAGACCATGCACAACGTGGTCACCCCGGCCATCTACGCCGAGGCCCGGGAACTGATCACCTTCCACCGCAACGCCGGCCATGACGTGATCATCATCTCCGCCTCCGCCTCCCACCTGGTGGAACTCATCGCCGAGGAACTGGGCATCGACCAGGTCGTGGCCACCGAGCTCGAGGTCGCGGACGGCCGTTTCACCGGTGAGATCCTCTCCTACTGCAAGGGCGACGCCAAGGCCCAGGCCCTGCTCGACCTGGCAGCGAAGAACGACTATGACCTCGACGCCAGCTACGCCTACTCGGATTCAGCCACGGACATCCCGATGCTGGCGACGGTGGGTAACCCGGTGACGGTCAACCCGGACCGGGCGCTGAAGAAGCACGCCCTCGAACACGCCTGGGAGATCCGCACCTTCAAGGATCCGATCCCGCTGTTCCAGATGCCCTCGTCACGCGAGGTCGGCATCGGGGCCGGGGTTGTCGCCGCCGTCACGGCCGTGACCGTGGGCAGTCTGTGGTGGGCCCAGCGCGGCCGCCGCGGCACCGCCTGAGATCAGACAGCCCGGGCGATGGCCTCCGCCTCGTCCGCACCGGCGATCCACGCCCGCAGGGACAGTTCGAGGAAGTCCTCCCCGTAGCCCTCGGCAAGCGATTCCAGATAGTGGGCCCGGTGCCGGTTGAGGTGGGTCTCCGGCACCGCCAGGCCGCGGGGGTCAAATCCGGTGGTCACCGCAGTCAGTCGTGCCGCCGCCCGGGCGATGAGACCGGAACGCTCCCCGAAGATGCGGTGGCCGGCGATCTCGCCGTGCACCACCTGGGGCAGCAGCACATCGTGGGCGTGCCCACCGGTGATCAGACCGGCCAGTGCCTGCAGCCGGGCGGCCCCGTCCGCGGCCACCGGGAGGCCGTCCCCGCCGGCCAGGGTGTCCATGCGGGCGAGGATCTGGAGCGGCGCCCGGAGAAATGTCCGGGCGGAATGCTCGACCGTGCCGGGGGCCAGCAGGCCGTAGACGCTGATGGCCGCGCCGAGGGGCCCTGCGGGGGTGTCGAGGCGTCGGGTACGGGGGTCGTCGATAAGCGCGGAGGTGCGCGCACCACGGAGAACGGATTCGGAGCCGGTGACATCCGCCCGGCGCAGGGACACGGGCCGGCGGTGGACCGCGGCGACGGCTGCGGAGGCCTCACGGGCGAGGTCGGCGATCCCGCCCAGTTCCAGGAGGGGTTGCAGCGGGTCTGTCGCGGGCATATCCACTACGATAGCCGTCGAGGGTGTGCGCATTCATCATGAATCCGTGACACCATGGGCTGATAACGCTGGACAATGGAACCTAGGAAGGCACACCGTGAGCAACGACGGACTGTACACCGATGGACCGAAGGACTTCACTCCTCGGGTCAACTCCATCCCGCTGAGCGATGTCGACACCACCCGGGCCGGTGAGGGCTCGATCGGCGACCTGGTGTCGAACGCCACCGCCCAGATGTCGAGCCTGTTCCGCTCCGAGCTGGAGCTGGCCAAGACCGAGCTCGCGGGCGAGGCCAAGAAGGGTGCGATGGGTGGTGGCCTGTTCGGCGTCGCCGGCGTCATCGGCCTGTACAGCTCGTTCTTCTTTTTCTTCTTCCTCGCTGAGCTGCTGTCCACCTGGCTGGAGCGCTGGGCGTCGTTCCTCATCGTCTTCCTCATCATGGTCGTCCTCGCCGCGGTGCTCGCACTGTTCGGCTGGAAGAAGATCAAGAAGATGGGTGCACCGAAGAAGACGATCGACTCGGTCAACGAGCTGAAGAACCTCGTCCCCGGTCAGGCAGAGAAGAAGCTGGAGGCCCGCAACCGGGGCCTGTACAGCTAGTCTCCCCCGATCTTCTCCTCCGCCCGGCGTCCCTGCGACCGGGCGGTCTTTCTGTTGTCCCCTCCCCGGAAGGAGCCCGACGTGGCGGACGCACCCCTGTCCCCCTCCGTGGTGGAGCTGCCCGGCCCTTTCGAGCACGTGCTCGTCCACACCCGCGGCCTGCGGCTGCATGCGGCGGTCGCCGGCGATCCGGCAGCCCCGCTCATCGTGCTGCTGCACGGCTCCTTCGGTGGCTGGTTCGACTATCTTGACGTCATCGCCCCGCTGACGGAGGGGGCTTCCATGTCGCGGCTGTTGACGCCCGCGGCTACGGCCTCTCCGACAAACCCCCGGCGGTGGCCGGTGACGACCTGCGCACCGCCGCCGGTGACATCGCGGGCCTCATCCTCGCCCTCGGGCATGACGACGCCGTGGTGGTCGGCTCCGACACCGGCGGCAGCGTCGCGTGGGCCCTGGCCTCCGCGTACCCGGAACGGGTGAGTGCGCTCGTCTCGGTCGCCGCGGCCTTCCCCAGCGACCTGCGCCAGGCGATGCTCACCCGTCCGTGGAGCTTCGCGTGGATGATCGCCCGCAGCCTCGTCTCCCGCGCACCGTCCTCCCTGCTCACCCGGATCCCCCGGCTGGGGGCGGTGGCCTACCGTCGGCAGCTGCTGCTCAACACCGCCCCGGGTTTCCACTCCTCCCGGCGTTTCGACGACACCCTTCAGCTACGCCGCACGGCCGCCCGGATCGGCCGCGCCCCGGCAGCCATCGTCCGCAACAACCGGTTCCTCACCTCCGCGGTCACCCCTCGGTGGGCGAGCGAGAAGGTCACCGCCCCCACCCTGCTGCTCGAGCCGGCGCTACCGGCCTGGCGTCACCTCAACGCCCTGTCCCGGGCGCGGGTGGCCGGCCCGGTGGAGGTCACCGGGGTCCCGGGGACGAAGAACCTGCCGCAGATCGAGGACCCGTCGGGGTTCGTCACCGCGGTGCTCGGTTTCCTCGGCCGTCACCTCTGACTGCTGCACTCACTGCCCTTATCGCACCACACACGCCTGCGTGTCCACTTCCGTGGACAGGGCGGTCACGTCCCCGATGTGCTTGCGCACCTCGGCGGCGGTGAGGGCGTAACCGGTGTCGGTCTGGTCGACGCTGGCGCCGAAGACGAGACCGAGGACGGCGCCGTCCCGGTCGACCAGCGGCCCGCCGGAGTTGCCCTGCCGGATGGTGCCGCGGACGGTGTAGGCCTCCCGCTCGATGCGGCCCGAGGCGTAGATGTCCGGCCCGGCGATGATGAGCTTGTCGCGGACGCGGGCGGGGGCGGCCTCGAAGGGGCCGGAGTCGGGGAAGCCCATGACCAGGGCGTCCGCACCCGTGTCCGCGGGTTCCGCGGCCCAGTTCAGCGGAGCCAGCCCCAGGTCGGGGCTGTGGAGGACGGCGATGTCGATCTCGGGGTTGTAGTAGACCACCTCGGCGTCCTTGACCCCCAGGACGGTGTCCAGGCGCACGGTCTCGGTGCCGGCGACGACATGGGCGTTGGTGACCACGTAATCGGGGGCGGTGACGAAGCCGGAGCCCATGAGACGGCGACGGCAGGTGCTGGAGTCACCCATGACGTGGATGACGGAGGGGCGCAGCGCCTCAACGAGCCCGGGGTCACCGACGTCCATGTTGGGTGCCTCGACCTCGCGGGCCACCGGCTCGTCGAAGGGCGAGAACAGCGGCGGCAGGCCGGAATCGTTGAGCATGACCGAGATGCGCGAGGGCAGCTGGTCGAGGCCGGGCGGGGTGGCGGAGTCGACAGCGCTGAGGATGGTGGAGTTGCGGATGCCGTTGCTCACCGGGCCGGTGAGGCCGGCGGCGAGCGGGATGGAGATGAGCCAGATGACGATCATCGTCGCGGCCGCCGAGAACAGCGCGCCGATGGCGGAGTCGATGGTCTGGGAGGTGCGCATGCGCATCCGGTCACGCACCGAACCGCCGAGCATGCCGCCGATGAGGTTGCCCAGGCCGACGAGCAGGATGATGGTGCCCAGCCCCAGCAGGAAGCGGAGGGCGGTCGACTCGGTGAGCTGCATGACGGGCGGGGCGACGGCGGCACCGATGATGAGGCCGGCGACGATGCCGATGGTGGACAGGACCGACGAGAAGGCACCCTGCCGCCACCCGCTGACGATCGCCAGCAGGAGTGCGAGGACGATGAGTCCGTCGACGATGAGGGCGGATGTCACGTGGGTGGTCACCTTTCCGGATGGGTTATCGGAGGAATCTTATCTGGTTGAGCTGTGGCTCATTGTTGCGTGACTTTTCCAGCGTGGCGGACAGGTCGAGGGTGGTATCCCGGTCCCAGGGCTGTTCCCAGCCGGCCTGGTGGATGAGGGCGGAGATGAGGCCGGCGGTGAAGCCCCACACGAGGTAGCCGTGGGAGGTGAAGGCGGGCCCGGACCAGCCGGACCAGCCGACCATGAGGCGGTTGCGGGGATCGATGAGGTCGTGGAGCCGGGCGTGGAAGACGTCGTCGGTCTCGGCGGGGCTGGCCACCCCGACCCGGGAGGGGCTGTGCCGGTGGGCGAGGACGGGGTGAACGGGGTAGCCGGAGGCGCGGATGTGCACGGGGTCGAGGGCGGCGACGGGGGTGACGGCGGTGCGGTCGAGGCCGGTCTCCTCCCAGGCCTCTCGCAGTGCGGCGTCGACGGCGTTGACGTCGTCGGGGTCGATGCGGCCGCCGGGGAAGGCGATCTGGCCGGAGTGCGAGCGCATCGTCGGGGTGCGGTGGGTGAGCAGGATCGTCGCGTCCTCTGGCAGGGAGTCGGAGAGGCTGCCGGTGCCGGACATGAGCATGAGGACGGCGGCACTGCGGCCGTCGGCACGCGGGTTGGTCAGCCCCCGGGCGTCCACTCCGCGGATGTCACGGTGGCTGCGGGCCATGGGGACGTCGTCGACAAGGCGCCGCATCCACCGGGGCGCGCGTTCGGGTCGCAGGTCGGTGTTGATGCCCGGCTGATCCTGCACGTACGGGTCGGTTGAGCCGGTCACCTGGCCAACGCCTCCGTGACGGCGTCGTTGATCTCGTCCGCCGAGGTGAAGGGCTTCGCGTACATGCCGACCTGCTCGTCGCCGTCGAAGACCACGGTGACGGGGATGACCCCGGGCAGTCCGAGGGTGCCGGCGAAGGTGTTGTCGTCGTCCTGGTAGCTGGGCAGCTCGATCCCCAGCTCGGTGAGCATGGCGGCACCGTTGGCGGGATTGGCGTCCGCGTGCACGCCCACGACCTCGTACTCGGGGTGTTCGGCGGCGAACTCGTCGAAGTGCGGCAGCTCGTCGCGGCAGGGACCGCACCACCAGGCCCACACGTTGACCACGGTCGGTTTGTCCGTCCCGGGCCCGGTCTCCCCGCCGAGACAGGCCAGGTCGATGCCTCCCGCACCGTCACCGGGGCAGTCCGGGCGGGCGACGATCTCGGCGTCGCTTGCCGACGCCTCCCCTCCCGCGCCCTCCGCACTCTCCTGCGGGGCGTTGACCTCACGCAGCAGAAACACCGCGCCTGCGACGACGGCGATCGTGGCGAGGACTCCGGCGGCGGTCATCCACAGCAGCTGCCGGGTCATGCGAACTCCCCTCGGGAGGGGCAGTCCCGGGCGATCGGACACCGCCCGCACTCGGGCCGGCGCGCATGGCAGATCCGGCGGCCGTGGAAGATCAGCCGGTGGGAGAACATGGTCCACTCCTTCTTCTCGATCAGTTCCGCGATCGCGTACTCGATCTTCACCGGATCCGTCTCACCGGTCAGCCGCAGCCGTCCGACGAGTCGCTTGAAGTGCGTGTCCACCGTCAGCCCCGGTAGCCCGAAGGCGTTGCCGCGGACCACGTGCGCGGTCTTGCGGCCCACCCCGGGCAGGGAGACCAGGTCGTCGAGGCCCTCGGGCACGCGGCCGTCGAAACGCCCCACGAGCGCCTGCCCCAGGCCGATGAGGTGACCTGCCTTGGCCCGGAAGAACCCGGTGGGGCGGATGATCTCCTCGATGTCGGCGGGGTCCGCGGCGGCGTAGTCCGCGGCCGTCGGAAAGCGCCGGAACAGTTCCGGGGTGACCTGATTGACGCGCACGTCGGTGCACTGCGCGGACAGGACCGTCGCTACCGTCAGCTCCAGCGGATCCGAGAAATCCAGCTCACAATGCGCGTCCGGATACGCCTGCGCCAGGGTCCGGTTGATGCGACGGGCCCGACGCTTACGCCCCAAGTCGGTCTCTGGCGGACGAGGGGTGGAGGGCTTACCGGGCATACCGGACAGCTTAGCCACTACGATGTCAGACCATGACCGCCCTACTCGTTCTCGCCGTTCCACTCGTCCTGGCGTTGTTCGCCATGCAGATGGAACGCTTGGAGTCGGTGGTGCTGCCCGACAGCGCCAAGGCCCCGACCGAGGTCCCCGACCCGGAGGACTCGGAGGACTCCGCCGAGTAGGGCCACATCAGCCCGGCCAATGTGACTAAATCCCCCCGAGTGTCTGCTTGGTGACCAATTCCACGGTAGGGTGGTGTGGAGCACATTGCGCCGAGAGTCACATCCGAGATTCGCGAGAGTCACAGTCGGATATCAATCCGTCCCATCAGAGGACCGCTCCCGGCGCGCCATCTACGTAGAGCACCGAGGAGCAAGCCAGTGGAAGGTGTACAGGAGATCCTGTCCCGCGCGGGTATTTTCCAGGGAGTCGATCCCACCGCCGTGAACAACCTGATCCAGGACATGGAGACCGTCCGGTTCCCCCGCGGAACCACCATCTTCGAGGAGGGTGAACCCGGCGACCGCCTGTACATCATCACCTCCGGCAAGGTGAAGCTCGCCCGCCACGCCTCCGACGGTCGCGAGAACCTCCTCACCGTCATGGGCCCCTCCGACATGTTCGGCGAACTGTCCATCTTCGACCCGGGCCCCCGCACCTCCTCCGCCGTGTGCGTCACCGAGGTCCAGGCCGCGACGATGAACTCCGAGATGCTCAAGCAGTGGGTGTCCGACCACCCCGAGATCGCCCAGCAGCTGCTGCGCGTCCTCGCCCGCCGCCTGCGCCGCACCAACGCCTCCCTCGCCGACCTCATCTTCACCGACGTCCCCGGCCGTGTGGCCAAGACGCTGCTGCAGCTGGCCAACCGCTTCGGCTCCCAGGAAGGCGGCGCACTGCGCGTCAACCACGACCTCACCCAGGAGGAGATCGCCCAGCTCGTCGGCGCCTCCCGCGAGACCGTGAACAAGGCCCTGGCCACCTTCGCCCACCGCGGCTGGATCCGCCTCGAGGGCAAGTCCGTCCTCATCGTGGACACCGAGCACCTGGCCAAGCGCGCCCGCTAGCCACCCCGCACACGACACAACCCGCGCCCCCTACTCCGGGGGCGCGGGTTGTCTGTTGTGCCTGTTTTGGTGACGCCTCAGCGGCTACGCGTTCTCGCGGTCCAGGTAGCGCAGGGCCACGCGGGTGGACTGCTCGGCGGCGTGCCGCAGGACGGGGTCCACGTCGTCGTACATCTCGTCGATCATCGTCTTCAGGTCCACATCAGCCCCGAACTTCTCCCGGACCTCCCGGATCTGGGTGAGACGGTGCTCCCGACGGTCGATGTACTTGCGGGCGAACGCGGAGACGTCCTCCCCGTCCGGGCCGTGACCCGGCAGGAGGCGGATCCCCGCGCCCCGCTCCTCGAGAGTGCTCAGGGTCTCCAGGTACTCGCCCAGGTCACCGTCGGTCTCCGAGATCATGGTGGTGTGGCGGCCGGCGATGGTGTCACCGGTGATGATGCCCTCCAGGGTCGACTCCCCCGGGACACCGGACCAGATGAAGAAACACACCGAATCCCGGGTGTGCCCCGGAGCGTGCACGACCTCGATCTGCGGGGTCACGCCCTCGACGCTGATGATCTCCCCGTCCGTCAGCGGGGCCTGGTCGCCGCTGCAGTAGGTCGGGTCGAACGCCCGGACCGGCGCACCGGTGAGCTGGCGGAAACGCTGCGCACCGTCCGCATGGTCGTGGTGGCGGTGGGTGAGCAGGATGAGGGCGACCTCGGCCGCCTTGGCGCCGAGGACGTTGAGATGGCCCTCGTCCTCCGGGCCCGGATCGATGACGATGCTGCGCGGGTCATCCGCGGCACGGATCACCCAGGAATTGGTGCCCTCGAGGGCGGCGTAACCCGGGTTGGGACACAGGACAACGGCCACCGAATCGGTGACCGGCCGAAGCTGGCTGTAGGCGGGATGCTCCATGGGGACCAGCTTAGCCCGCTTCCCCCCGTGCCACCGAACACACGGGGTGCCGGCGTCAGGCGGGGCGGGCCTGGGTGGGCCTGGGTGGGGCAGCGTGTCCTACTGCTCCCCTGCCACCTCGACGATGATCTCCACCTCGACCGGGGCGCCCATCGGGAGCTCGGCGACACCGACGGCGGCGCGGGCGTGCTCGCCGGCCTCGCCGAAGACCTCACCCATGAGGTTGGAGGCGCCGTTGATCACGGCGGGCTGTCCGGTGAAGCCCTCCGCGGAGGCGACGTAGCCGACGACCTTGAGCACGCGGGTGACGTTGTCGATGCCCACCAGGGCGTCCACGGCGGCCAGGGCGTTGAGGGCGGCGGCGCGGGCGTACTGCTCCGCATCCTCGGCCGACACCTCGGCACCGACCTTGCCGGTGGCGGCGAGCTGACCGTCGACGAACGGCAGCTGGCCGGAGGTCCACACCTGATGACCGGTGCGGACGGCGGGGACGTAGGCGGCGACGGGGGCGGCGACGGCCGGGAGGGTGATACCCAGCTCGGACAGACGGTCGGTGGTGGTCACAGTTACTTCTCCCGCTTCATGTAGGCGACGACGTTCTCGGGGTTGGGGCCGGGGACGACGGAGACGAGCTCCCAGCCGTCCTCGCCCCAGGTGTCGAGGATCTGCTTGGTCGCGTGAGTGAGCAGCGGAACGGTGGCGTATTCCCATGTGGTCATGGGCAACACCCTACCGGGGAGCGAACGTCAGAGTCCCTCGATGTCCCCGCCCGCGGCGAGGAAGTCCGCCCAACTGGTGATGTGGGGGTTCTTCCGCAGCAGGGCGCGACGCTGACGCTCGGTGAGGCCGCCCCACACGCCGAACTCGACGCGGTTGTCCAGGGCGTCCGCCCGGCACTCGATGACCACGGGGCAGTGGCGGCAGATGACCGCAGCCTTGCGCTGTTCGGCGCCGCGGACGAACAGGGCGTCCGGATCCCCGGACCGACACTTGGCCTGAGTGATCCATTCACCACGCTCAAAGCAGAGGGAATCCTGCTCAGGGGAAGACTGGAGGGTCTCACCGACGAGGGGGGCACCCATCATGTGCTCCTTTCCACAGGCCAAATTCGTTTGCGGCCAACACTTTCCGGGTAAGTGTATTCACACACTTCGCATCAAGTCGAATGCGTCACACTTACAGGGGCAACCAAAGGTTCCCACCACACCCCTCCACTGCGTAGGGTATTGAACGTGTCTGTTTCGAAATCCCTGGCAAAGATGGTTGCCGCCACCGCCGCCGCCGGTGTCGCCGGCGCCCTGGCGCTCGCCCCGGTGGCCGGTATCTCGGGCGTGGCCATCGCCCGGACGAATGAAACCATGCAGTCCAACCTCGCTGACCTGACCGGAGGCGAGACCCCCGGTGTCACCACGGTCACGGACGCCACCGGGGAGCCGATGGCGTGGCTGTTCAGTCAGCGCCGCTACCCCGTCGGCGGAGACCAGATCGCCCAGCCGATGAAGGACGCGATCGTCTCCATCGAGGACCACCGCTTCTACGAGCATGACGGCGTGGACATGCAGGGCACCGCCCGTGCCCTGGTGACCAACCTGGTCGCCGGCGGGGTGGAGCAGGGTGCCTCGACCATCAACCAGCAGTACGTGAAGAACTACCTGCTGCTCATCGCCGCCGAGGACGACGCCTCCCGGGCCGCCGCCATCGAGCAGTCCATCCCCCGCAAGCTCCGGGAGATGCGGATGGCCTCGGATCTGGACCGGAATCTGAGCAAGGACGAGATCCTCACCCGCTACCTCAACCTCGTGCCCTTCGGTAACCACGCCTACGGCATCGAGGCCGCCGCCCAGACCTACTTCGGGGTCACCGCCGCCGAGCTCACGGTCCCGCAGTCGGCGATGCTGGCCGGCATGGTCCAGTCCTCCGAGGCGCTCAATCCCTACACCAACACCGAGGGTGTGACCTCGCGACGCAACACCGTCCTGCAGTCCATGGTGGGCAACGGCTACCTCTCCCAGGCCGACGCTGACGCCTACGCCGCCGAACCGCTCGGGGTGCTGGAGTCCCCGGCCACCCTGCCCAACGGCTGCATCGCCGCCGGGGACCGCGGTTTCTTCTGCGACTACGCCCTCACCTACCTCGACTCCAAGGGGGTCAGCCGCGCCGAACTGCTCGAGGGCGGCTACACCATCACCACCACGCTTGACCCGCAGGTCCAGGACGCGGCCCGGGCGGCGGCCGCCGCGAACGTCAGCCCCGAGGCCGCGGGTGTGGCCGAGGTGATCAACGTCGTCGAACCGGGCCGGGACTCCCGCGACATCCTCGCCATGACCTCCTCCCGTAACTACGGGCTCAATCTCGACGCCGGGGAGACGATGCTGCCGCAACCGTCGTCGATGGTGGGTAACGGCGCCGGCTCCATCTTCAAGGTGTTCACCGCCGCCGCGGCCATCGACCAGGGCATGGGCCTGGAGACCACGCTCGACGTCCCTACGCGTTACGAGGCCCGCGGCCTCGGCGAGGGTGGGGCCCGCAACTGCCCGCCGGCCACCTACTGCGTGGAGAACGCCGGGCAGTACCAGCCGCAGATGACCCTGCGTGAGGCGCTCGCCCACTCCCCCAACACCACCTTCGTCCAGCTCATCGAGCAGGTGGGTGTGCCCGCGGTGGTGGACATGTCCGTCAAACTCGGGTTGCGCAGCTACACCACGCCGGGCAGCTACGACGGGGATCGTTCCATTGCGGACTTCATGAAGGAGGCCAACCTCGGTTCCTACACCCTGGGACCGACCCCGGTGAACCCGCTGGAGCTGGCCAACGTCGGTGCCACCCTCGCCTCCTCCGGTCGCTGGTGCGAACCCAACCCCATCGACTCGGTCACCGACCGGGAGGGCCGCGAGGTCTACCTCGAGCGTCCCGCCTGTGAGGACGCCATCGAACCGGGCGTGGCCGACGCCCTGGCGGGAGGCATGGCCGCCGACATGGAGATCGGCACCGCCCGGGCCGCGGCGCAGGCCTACGGCTGGGGTGGGCAGGCAGCCGGAAAGACCGGCACGACCGAGTCCAACCAGTCGTCCGCTTTCCTCGGCTTCAACACCGGCTTCTCCGCCGCGCCGTACATCTACAACGACGGCACGACCACCACGCCGCTGTGCACCGCCCCGGTCCGGCAGTGCGGTGACGGTAATCTCTTCGGCGGCCGCGAACCGGCCAACTCCTGGTTCCAGACCGCCAACCAGGTGCCGGCCGCCCTCAACGGGGGCCTGCCGTCCCATGACCCGAAGTTCGACGAGGGCACCTCACACGCCGTCCTCGGCGACGTGGTCGGCCGCACGGAATCCGATGCCCGCCGGTACCTCACGGACCGCGGCTACCAGGTGAACACCCGGATCGTCACCGGCAACCCGACGCCGCGGGGCATGGTGGTCCGGGCCACCGCGCAGGACGGGCTGCTCCGCGAGGGCGGCACCGTCATGCTGGAGATCTCCGACGGCGTCTACCGGGCCCCCGCCCCGGCTGAGCCGTCCCCGAGCCCGGACGCCGGCCCGGAACCGGCACCGCAGCCCATCCCGGGCGTGCGCCAGGAGGACATCGACGCCCTCCTCGACGCGTTCGGACTCTAGCTGCTCAGGCGGTCCTTGACCGCCGCCGAGAGGCGCTTGCCGTCGGCCTGGCCGGCGGCGGCCGCCGTGGCGGCCTTCATCACCTGGCCCATCTGTTTCATGGACACCTCGCCCACGGCGACGCCCTGTTCGGCGGCGACGTGGGCCACCGCGGCGTCGACAAGCTCGGTGAGCGCGGCATCGTCGAGCTGTGCGGGCTGGTACTCCTCGAGCACCGCGACCTCGGCCAGCTCCGCGTCCGCGAGCTCCTGCCGGTCATTGGCCGCGTAGATCTCCGCCGACTCGCGGCGCTTCTTGATCTCCCGGGCGACGACCTTGAGGATGTCCTCGTCGCTCACCTCGTGCTTCGCGCCGGTGGTCTCCTCCGCCTGAATGGCAGCCAGGAGCATGCGGATCGTGCCCGTGCGCTCCTTCTCCTTCGCCTTCATCGAGGTCTTCAGGTCGGCCCGGATCTTGTCCTTCAACTCACTCATGGGGACCACGGTACCCGCCCGGTAAGGTGGTGCGGGTGAACGAGACAACCACAGCGATCAAGCGCATCCTCACCATCGCCGGCGCCGTGGTGGGCGCCGGAGCCGCCGCCGGAATCGGCGTCGCAGCCTGGGGAAACTCCGAGCTGCGGAAGTTCGAGCTCAAGCAGGTCACCGCCCCACTGCTGGCCCCCGGCACCCTGCGCGGCGCAGACGCCTTCCGCATCCTGCACATCTCCGACCTGCACATGATCCCCGGCCAGGACACCAAGATCGCCTGGGTCTCCGCCCTCGACGCCCTCGACCCTGATCTGGTGGTCAACACCGGTGACAATCTTTCCGACGAACGCGGTGTCCCCGACGTGCTGCGCGCCCTCGGCCCCCTGCTCAACCGGCCCGGCATGTTCGTCTTCGGCACCAACGACTACTGGGCGCCGGGCATCCCCAACCCGGTCACCTACCTTTTCGGCGCGCGACGCACCCCCAGCTACGTCGACCTGCCGTGGCGTGACATGCGGGCCGCCTTCATCGAACGCGGCTGGCAGGACGCCACCCACCAACGCCTGGAATTCCAGGTCGGGCCCGTCCGCCTCGCTGCCGCCGGTGTCGACGACCCCCACCACGACCTCGACGACTATTCCCTCATCGCCGGCGCCCCCAACGTCGACGCCGACCTCTCCCTCGCCCTGCTCCACGCCCCCGAGCCGCGCGTGCTGGAGAAGTTCGCGGCCGACGGCTACCAGCTCTCCCTGTCCGGCCACACCCACGGCGGCCAGCTCTGCCTGCCCGGCAGCCGGGCCGTGGTGACCAACTGCGGCATCGACCGCGAACGGGTCTCCGGCCTCCACCGCTTCAAGAACATGCTCATGCACGTCTCCAACGGCCTGGGCACCTCCAAGTTCGTCCCCCTCCGGTTGTTCTGCCGCCCCTCCGCCACCCTCATCCACGTCACCGAACGAGACGCCTAGCTGGCGTTTTGCAGGTTTCTCCGGTCCTCGGCTAAGGTATCTCAGGTACCCACGCAGTAATGCAGCCGGTACGAACCGGGATATGGCGCAGCTTGGTAGCGCGCCTCGTTCGGGACGAGGAGGTCGCAGGTTCAAATCCTGTTATCCCGACCATCAGATGAACCCCCTGGCAATCGCGCCAGGGGGTTCCGTCATGTCCGGGGTGGAGGTCCGGGGGCCACACACCGAGACCTGAACCCCGAGAGGGGTGGTGCTCTCGGCGTTGACCGGCCCCATACCCCGAGAGGAGTGGCCCTCTCGGCATCCAGGTCTCGGGGTATGGCTCAGACGCCGGTCTCCACGGAATTGTCGGCCGTCACCGCGCTCGCCCGACGGGCAGCGATAGAGAGACCGGCCACACCCACGGCAGCCAGCACACCCAGCACGGCGACCGCGGCCCACAGGGACATCGCGGAACCGTCGTTGCCCGCGGCGGTCAGGCCGGTGGTTGCCCAGTTGAGTGGGGTGAGGTTGGCCAGGACCTGCCAGATGACGGCGACGTCATGGCCGGAGGCGGCCTTCCACACCCAGCCGACGAGCCCGATCTGCACGAGGGCGGCGATCCCGGCGACGACGGACCCGGCCACCGGCCCGAACAGGCCGATCACCGCACGGGTGAGGACCGCGGAGGCGACCACCCCGAGGGCCAGGATCAGGGCGGACAGGGCGAGGACGGCCGGGGTGACGCCGCTGCCGACGATCGCCAGCAGCACCACGCCGAGGGCGGTGAGACCGGCGGTCGCACCGGCCAGGATCCACCAGCCGCCCCGGGCCACGCGCATGAGCACTCCGCTGGCCGCGCCACCGAGCATGACGAGGGCGGCGATGAGCATGGCGTACATCGGGGCCAGCGTCGGTGTCGTCTCCGCCGTATCGGCGGTCGCCACCCCCTCGCCGGTCCCGGCGGCCTGGACGACGGGCAGGGCCCGCTGGATGGCGCCGATGCGGTCCTGGGTCTGGGTGGCCATCTGGTCGATGCGCTGGACGCCGGCGTCAAGTTCCTCCACCCCCGCGACGGCCTCGTCGACCCCGCCCTGGGCCTCGGTCAGTCCGTGGGAGAGGTCCTGCGCACCCTTGGTGGCGGAGTAGATGCCGTCGTGGAAGGCGTAGCCGGGGACGGCCAGCTGGTTGGCCACCTCGCGGGAGCCGTCCTTGAGGGCGGTGAGCTGGTTGGCCAGGTCGCCGTCGAGCTGGGCCATCTCGACCTGACCGCGCAGATCCTGCAGACGCGTGCGGGCGTCGACGAGGTCGGGGTCGGTCGCACCCTCGAGACCGGCGACGGTGTCGTCGATCATGCCGAGGAGCTGGCCCTGCAGGGCACCGAGGCCGACGACCTGGTCGACGGCGGTGCCCACGCCGTCGGCGACCTCGGTGGCACCGGTGCCGAGCTGGCCCACGCCGGCCTGGAGTTCGACCATGCCCTGGGAGAGCTGCTGGGCGCCGGTGACGGCCTCACCGAACTGGGTGGGCAGGGTGGTCGCCCCCTCCTTCATCTCACCGACGCCTTCGGTGAGCTGTTCGGTGCCGGTGGTGAGGAAGCCGGCCTGGGCTCCGGCCTCGCCGGCGGCGCGGCGGGCGTCGACAAGCTGGGCAGGATCGATGCCGGACGGTGAGGCGGCGACGGGCGCGGCCGCCGGTTCGTCGTCGGCGTTCCAGGAGCGCGCCGGGTCGAGGCCGGTGGCGGCGGCCAGCGCTGCGCCGATGATCAGGGGCAGCACGAGGAGTGCGGCGATGATGATCCAGGACCTTCTGCGGGGCGACGTGCTCATGGCTTCGAACGTACTGGTCCGCGGGCGGAGAACCTCTCAGGCGCACCGTCACAGCCCACTGGTAAAGTGATGCTGGTCAAACTGTGAATTCAACACCTGACCCGACAACATAATTGAGCGTGATTCCCCCGTGACACTTGTTCTTGTCATTGCGCTCGCGGCCCTGGCGGTTGTTCTCGCCCCACCCGCGGTGCGCGTGTTCGACAGAAAGGCGGGGTGGCCGCTCGCTGCCCTGTTCATCGCCGGTGCTGTGATCCTCGGTCGCGAGCTGCCCGCCGTCATCGACGGGAGGGCGCTCGAGTTCACTCAGGTGTGGGTGCCGGACGTCATCGCCCCGGGGATGGATGTCTCGCTGGCGTTGCGCGGCGACGCACTCGGCGTCTTCTTCTCGCTGCTGGCGCTGGTCATCGGCGCGGTGGTGTTCATCTACTCGGCCGCCTACCTGCCGAAACATCAGGGCAACACCAGTTTCTACACCATCATGACGGCGTTCACGCTGTCGATCCTGCTGCTCGTGCTCGCCGATGACGTCATCCTGCTGTTCCTGGCGTGGGAGCTGGTGTCGCTGGCGTCGTTCATGCTCATCGCCCGGTCGGGGTCGAGTGGTGAGGCAGGCTCGGTCCGCACCCTCGTGCTCACCTTCGTCGGTGGTCTCACGCTGCTCACGGCGGTGGCGATCGCGGCGACCCAGGCGGGGACGACGAACCTGCAGGGGATCCTGGCCAGCGACGTGTGGGCGGGCAACCCGGGGCTGACGGCCACGGTGGCGGTACTCATCGCGGTCTCCGCGTTCACCAAGTCGGCGCAGCTGCCCTTCCACTTCTGGCTGCCCGAGGCGATGGCCGCGGCCACGCCGGTGTCGGCGTTCCTGCACGCGGCCGCGGTGGTCAAGGCCGGTATCTACCTGCTGCTGCGCTTCTCCACGATCTTCCACGACGTCGCGGTGTGGAACTGGCTGCTCATCGTCGCGGGCATGACCACCGCCATCGTCTCGGCGGCGTTCGCGGTGCAGAAGACAGACCTCAAGCAGCTCACCGCGTACTCCACGGTCTCCCATCTGGGCTGGATCGTGGCCACCATCGGCGTGGGCACCCCCTTCGCCATCGCCGCGGCCGTGGTCCACACCGCCGCGCACGCCCTGTTCAAGTCGAGCCTGTTCATGCTCATCGGCGTCATCGACCACGAGGCCGGCTCCCGCGACATCCGTCGCCTGGGCAGGCTCTACGACAAGATGCCGTTCACGTTCGGCTCGGTGGTCGTCGGCGCGGCGTCGATGGCCGCGGTCCCGCCGCTGCTGGGCTTCATCTCCAAGGAGGGCATGCTCACCGCCTTCCAGGACGCCCCGGTCGGCAACGCCGGCGTGGTCATCCTGCTCGTCGCCGCGGCGATCGGCGCGGTCCTCACCTTCACCTACTCGGCGAAGATCGTCTTCGGCGCGTTCATCGACGGCCCCCGTGACATGAGCGGCGTCCACGAGGCCCCCGTCTCCCTGTGGCTGCCGGCCGCTCTGCCGGGCCTGATGTCGCTGCCGCTGGCGTTCATGGTGGGGCTTGCCGACGCCCCCGTGGACGCCGTCGTCGCCGCCGTCGGCGCCGAGCACGAATCCCACCTCGCCCTGTGGCACGGGATCAACACCCCGCTGCTCATCTCCGTCGGCGTGCTCGTCGTCGGCGTCCTCGGTGTCGTGGCACGGAAGCGGATCTGGCCGGCCGTCGAGGGCCGCAGCCTCTTCCCCGGCTCCGGCAACGCCGCCCTCCACTCGCTCACCCAGGGGGCGACCACCCTGGGCCGTGGCCTCGGGGCCATGGCCGACACCCACAACCCCTCCCGCCACCTGCTGCCGCTCGTCGGCTGCGTGGTGGTGCTCGCGGCGGTGACCCTCGGGGTGTCGATAAGCAACGGCGGCGGGATCGACGGCATCGCGCTCGCACCACGGGCCAAGGGTCTGGACAACTGGTGGGACCTCATCCCGCTGGCGATGATCGCCGTGTCCGTCGCCGGCCTCATGACCACGCGGAACCGGCTGTCCGCCGCCGTGCTGCTCGGCACCGCGGGTGCCGGCATGAGCCTGCAGATGATGATGCTCGGCGCCCCCGACGTCGCCCTGACCCAGCTGACCGTCGAGGCGCTCACCGTCATCGTCATCATGATGGTGCTGCGCTACCAGCCGGAACAGTTCCCCACCGTCCGCTCCGGCGCCCAGGTACGGTCCCTGATCGTCGCGCTGCTCGCCGGCACCACCGCCTTCCTCGGCGTGTTCACCCTCATGGGTCGCCGCGACCGCTCCGAACTGGCCATGTGGTACCTCGAGGAAGCCCCCGAGATCACCGGCGGCCAGAACGTCGTGGCCACCATCCTCGTCGAATTCCGTGCCCTGGACACCCTCGGTGAACTCTCGGTGCTCGGCATGGCCGCCGTGGTCATCGCCGCCGTGGTCAGCTCCATGCCCCGCCACCCCTTCAAGGGCGGCACCCGACCGGCCCCCTTCGGCCAGTCCCAGCTCAACTCCATCCCCATGCGCAAGGTCATCGTCCTGGCCATCCCCGTTCTCGCGGTCCTGTCCGTGCTCGTGTTCATGCGCGGCCACCAGGACCCGGGTGGCGGCTTCGTCGCGGCCCTGATCATGGGCGCCGCCATCGGCCTGGCCTACCTGTCCAAGGGCAGCGACTCCATCGTCTTCCGCGAGTCCACCCCCATGTGGCTGACCGGCATCGGCATCATCACGGCACTGGCCGCCGGCTTCATCGGCCTGCTCAAGGGCTCCTTCCTCTACGCCATCCACGGCTACGTCCTGGGCACCCACCAGACCACCTCGCTCATCTTCGACCTGGGCATCTACCTCGCCGTGCTGGGCATGCTCACCATGTCCATCAACGCCCTCGGCGGGTACCTGCGTCCCGGCACCGAGCAGGAGGAACTCGACTGGGTCCGTTCCGGCGACGGCCCCCTGCCGGCCACCGCCCCGGTCGAGGCCGAAGAGGACGCCGCCGAGGCGTTCCCCACCCCGATCAACCCGGCTGACGCGCCGCGGTCGGTGCTGGTCCGCGAGTCCCGCACCGACGCCAAAGCCCGCCCCGACACCGCAGCCCGCCCCGATGGAAAGGAGAACAACGAATGATCATGGCCCTGACCATCGGCGTGCTCGTCACCGGCGCCGTCTACCTCATCCAGCAACGCGGCATGGTCCGCATCGTCTTCGGCATGACCCTGTTCGGCCACGCCGCCAACCTCATGCTGCTCGCCGGCGGTGTCGGCGCATGGCGTGGGGAACCGTTCCCCGACCGCACCGCGGTCGCCGACGCCGCCGACCCCCTCCCCCAGGCGTTCGTCCTCACCGCCATCGTCATCGCCATGGCCACGACGACGATCCTGCTCACCCTCTCTGCCCTCGGACGGGATGACGACACCGACGTCCCCGAGCCGGCCGACGACAACATCACCGACCCGATGGCCACCCTCGGCCGCGCCGCCGCGACAGAGCCCACCGGGTCCACTGCGAAGGAGGTGCGCAGCTGATGCAGACCGTTGACTGGGTCCTGCCCCTGTTCGCCGCCGTCCCGCTGCTGTCCGCCGCGATCGCGGTACTGCTGCCCTGGCGCGCCGCCCGCGACGTCATCTCGATGGTCATCCCTCTGGCCGGCATCGTCGCCGGTGGCTGGCTGTTCGCCCACACCGCCGAGCACGGCGCCATCGCCCACAACGTGGGCCTGTACGTCGGTGGTGTGGCCATCCCGTTCGCCGCGGACACGTTCTCCGCGATCATGATCATCACGACGATGATCGTCGCCGCGACCGCCAACTGGTTCGCCATCGTCAGCGGTGAGACCGTCTCCCGCTACTACGCGTCGCTGACCCTCATCCTCATCACGGGTGTCAACGGTGCCCTGCTCACGGCCGACCTGTTCAACTTCTTCGTGTTCATCGAGGTCATGCTGCTGCCGTCCTACGGCCTCATCGCGATGTCGGGCACGTGGTCGCGCCTGGCGGGCGGCCGCACGTTCGTGCTGGTCAACCTCTTCGCCTCCACGCTGCTGCTCATCGGTGTCGGTTTCGTCTACGGTGTCACCGGCTCCGTCAACATCGCCGCCCTGCAGGGCGTGGCCGCCGGCAACGGCCCGGCCGTCGTGGCGATGGGTGTGGTGGTCATCGCGATCGCCGCGAAGGCGGGTGTGTTCCCGGTCCACACGTGGCTGCCACGCACCTACCCGGGCTCCTCGGCCGCGGTGATGGGCCTGTTCTCCGGCCTGCACACCAAGGTCGCGGTGTACATGCTCTTCCGGATCTACGTGCACATCTTCGATCTCGAGGACCGGTGGAACTGGCTGATCATCGCCATCATGATCATCTCCATGCTCATCGGCGCGTTCGCGGGCCTGGCGGAGAACTCGATCCGCCGGGTGCTGGGCTACCAGATGATCAACGGCATGCCGTTCATCCTGGTGATGCTGGCGTTCACCTCGGAGGATCCGCAGCGCGCCCTGGCCGCCGGCCTGCTGTACACGCTGCACCACATGATCACGGTCGGGGCGCTCATCCTCAATTCGGGCGCGATCGAGGAGACCTACGCCACCGGCACGCTGTCCAAGCTCTCGGGCCTGGCGCGTCGCGATCCCCTGGTCGCCGCCGTCTTCGCCGCCGGCGCGTTCTCCATCGTCGGTTTCCCGCCGTTCTCCGGCATGTGGGGCAAGATCCTCATCGTCGTGGAGATCGCGCGGACCGCCGACTGGGTCGCGTGGCTGGTCATCGCGGTGATCGTCATCGCGTCCGTCGGCGCGCTGCTGGCCATGATCCGGGTGTGGCGCACAGTCTTCTGGGGTTCACCGATGCAGAAGTACCCGTCCGCCCTGCGCGTCTCCGGCCGCCTGCTGGCACCGTCGGCGCTGCTCATGGTGGTGTCGCTCGCCATGTTCGTCTTCGCCGGCCCGCTTATCGACGCCGTCCTCATCTCCACCGAAGGCCTCCTCGACGTCGGCGCCTACGCCGACGCGGTCCTCGGCGAGGACCCCATC
This sequence comes from Corynebacterium suedekumii, assembly GCF_030252185.1. Classification (NCBI taxonomy): domain Bacteria; kingdom Bacillati; phylum Actinomycetota; class Actinomycetes; order Mycobacteriales; family Corynebacteriaceae; genus Corynebacterium; species Corynebacterium suedekumii. The sequence continues at coordinate 1,007,165 of NZ_CP126970.1, read as the reverse complement.
GGCGTCCCCGACATGACCGACCTGCAGGAGGCCGCTGACATGCACGTGCTCATCTACATCCCCTGGTTGATCAAGGAGATCTTCGTCGCCGGTTTCCAGGTCGCGGCAGCCGCGTTCCGCCCGGCCGCCGGCTATGACCCGGTGGTGGTGCGCTACCCGCTGCGGGTGACCAGCGACTGGCAGATCTTCTGGTTCACCACCTCCATCACCGCCACCCCCTCGACCCTGTCGCTCGGCCTGCGCGAGCCCACCGAACCCGGTGCCCCCCGCATCCTGCTCGTGCAGGCGGCCTTCGGCTCCGATCCCTCCGACGTCGTCGCCGGCCTGGCCGACATGGAGGAGCGCATGGCACCGCACGTCAAGAACATCGACCACGGGGTGCCGGGCCACGGCTCGGTCACCGAGCTGCCCCGCCCGTACTACGAGTACCCGACCGACCGGAAGGAGCACGACCGATGAGTCCCTTCGAGTGGATCCTCGCCGGCTGCATCGCCGTCATGACCGTCGCGCTGGTCTCCGGACTGGTGCTCATCCTGCGCACCTCCGACTTCCTCACCCGGGCGGTGCTCAGCGACCTCATCTTCTACGCCATGCTGTGCATCTTCCTCACCTGGACGCTCACGCACTCCACGTCCATCGGCTACGAGGTCGCCCTGCTCGCCGCCATCGCCGGCGGTGTCCTGCCGACCCTGTCGATGGCGCGCATCATCTCGAAGGGACGCAGATAACCATGACCGTCGCTGAGATCATCGTCTCCATCCTGGCCGTCCTCGCCACCGTCATGGTGGTCGCCACCGCCGTCGCCATGTGGCGCGCCCCCGACGCGCTCACCCGGGTCAACCTGCTCGGCCCCGTCGTCGGTGTCGCGGTGCCGTTCCTGCTCATGGGCAAGCTCATCCTCGACTGGTCCACCACCGGTTTCGACCCGAACAACACCATCCGCGCGATCCTCGCGATCGCCGGCGTGTGGATCGTCGCCTCCGTCGGCTCGTACTACATCGGCCGCTCGATCTACGGCGTCACCGTCGTCGACCGCAAGGCCGAGCAGCAGCAGGCGTACCGCTAGGGAACCTGTCATTCGGGGAGATCCCCTGCACTGCAGGGCAGGGAATCTCCCCGAATGCAGAGTCGCTCCACCGACTCAGTACAGATTCGTCAGAGCGTACGTGGCCTGGTCGTTGGTGTAGCCCTCGTACACCAGCTGCTCGTAGAGCCGCGCGTTCCGGAGGGCCCGAACACGTGCACGAGACAACACGACGCCCGCCACCCGGGATGATGTCCGGGGTGGCGGGCCTGCAGTCTGCCGGGTGTTACTTGTTCTTGTTGGCGGTGTAGATCTCGCGGACCCGGTTGCCCAGGTTCTCGTCGACGGAGCTCCAGTACCAGTAGACGCGCTCCTCCACCTCAGGAGAGACGCCCTCCATTGCACCGGCGATGTTGTTGGCGATGCGCTCCTTCGCGGCGTCGTCAAAGACCTCGCGGTAGAGAGTGCCGGCCTGGACGAAGTCGCCGTCCTCCGGGTGCTGGACGTAGGCGGCGCGGACGAGGTCGGTGCCGTGGTTGTCGGCGCCGACGTAGGTGTCGGTGGCCTCGCCGTAGGTCACGCCGGAGGAGGAGTCCTCTCCGTTGTCCAGGTATCCGGCGCCCTTGTCGTAGCGGTTCGGGGAGTAGGAGGGCTGGGTGGCGTCCTCGAACTCGTAGGCCATGTGGCCCTCGCGGCTGTAGGTGTTGACGTCGTCGATCGGGCGGTTGATCGGCAGGTCACGGTAGTTCGGCCCGATGCGGTAGCGCTGCTGGTCGGCGTAGGCGAAGATGCGTGCCTGCAGCATGCGGTCCGGGGAGAAGCCGATGCCGGGGACCAGGTTGGACGGGTCGAGGGCGATCTGCTCGATCTGTGCGAAGTGGCTGTGGGGGTTGCGGTTGAGCACGAAGTAGCCGACGTCGATGCGCGGGTAGTCCTTCTTGGACCAGATCTTGGTCAGGTCGAAGGGGTTGAAGCGGTAGTTCTCGGCCTCGGCGACGGGCATGATCTGGACCTTGACGTCCCAGATCGGGTAGTCGCCGTTCTCGATGGAGTCCCACAGGTCCTGGCGGTGGTAGTCGGCGTTCTCGCCGGCCATCGTGGTGGCTTCCTCGTCGGTGAAGTTCTCCACGTCCTGGCGGGAGATGAAGTGGTACTTCACCCAGAAGGCTTCGCCGGCCTCGTTGATCCACTGGAAGGTGTGGGAGCCGTAGCCGTTCATGTGGCGGTTGGTCTTGGGGGTGCCGCGGTCGCCCATGAGGTAGGTGACCTGGTGGGCGGACTCGGGGGTGCGGGTCCAGAAGTCCCACTGCATGTCGGCGTCACGGAGGCCGGAGCCGTTGAGGCGCTTCTGGGAGTGGATGAAGTCGGGGAACTTCACGCCGTCACGGACGAAGAAGACGGGGGTGTTGTTGCCCACGATGTCGTAGTTGCCGTCCTCGGTGAAGAAGCGCAGGGCGAAGCCGTGGACGTCGCGCCAGGTGTCGGGGGATCCCTTCTCGCCCGCGACCGTCGAGAAGCGGGCGCCCATCGGGGTGACGGTGCCGGGCTGGAACAGCTTGGCCTTGGTGTACTGCGAGACGTCCTCGGTGATGTGGAGCTCGCCGAAGGCGCCGTGGCCCTTGGCGTGGGGGATGCGCTCGGGAACGTTCTCGCGGTTGAAGTGGGCGAGCTTCTCGATCATGTGGATGTCGTTGAGGATGTTGGGACCCTGCTGGCCGACGGTGACCGAGATGTTCTCCGACGCAACGGGCGCGCCGTTGTGGCGGGTGGTGTGGCCGGTGGTGTGCGGGCGCAGACCGCGGCTGAGGATCTTGTCGATGGCGGACTGGTCGTTCGACATGTCATGCTCCTTCGGGACTATTTCATGGACTGAAGTTATGGGCGGTTCGTGATTGATAGTCTATGTGCAGGTTCGGCCACCCGCAAGGCCCAACCTCATCACCGGGGGCAATTTCGGCCGTTTGCCCTGGTAACCTCATAACCCGTGACCAAGCACTCCGCCCGCGATGACGCCGTCGTCACCGACCTGGCCCTCCGCGCCGGCCGGGGCGACCGCGACGCGCTCACGGAGTTCATCCGCGCCACCCAGGACGACGTGTGGCGCCTGCTCGCCCACCTCGGCGGCCGCGACATCGCCGACGACCTCACCCAGGAGACCTACCTGCGGGTCATGAGCGCCCTCCCCCGCTTCGCAGCCCGCTCCTCCGCGCGCACGTGGCTGCTCTCGCTCGCGCGCCGCGTGTGGGTGGACAACATCCGCCACGACATGGCGCGTCCCCGCAAATCCGTCACCGAATACGAGGACGCCGCCGCCGCATCGCAGGTCAACGGCGCGAACGCCTCCTCCTGGTCCGACTGGATCGACGCCCGCACGCTTATCGACGCCCTCCCTCCCGAACGCCGCGAAGCCCTCATCCTCACCCAGGTCCTCGGCTACACCTACGAGGAGGCCGCCAAGATCACCGGCGTGCGCATCGGCACCATCCGCTCCCGTGTCGCCCGTGCCCGCAAGGACCTCATCGAGGCGACCGGGCCGGTGTGACTATCGGGGATAAATCGCGTTTACTTAAGACATTGACACCCCAGGGCAGTTTTGCCTTGCAACCGTCCATTTCACCTTTTCAGGAGCAAACTTCCTCATGTTTAAACGTGCGTTAGCCATCTCCATGGCTTTCATCGGTCTCATCGTCGGCGCAGGTTTCGCGTCCGGCCAGGAGGCTCTGCAGTACTTCGTGGCATTCGGCACCTGGGGCATCGTCGGTGCTGTTGTCGCGTCAGCGCTCATGATCGTCACAGGCGTCGCCATTCTCCAGCTCGGCAGCTATTTCCAGGCTTCCGAACACACCGCGGTGCTCAGCCGTATCTCGGGGCCGGTGACGTCGAAGATCCTGGACTTCTCCACCATCGCCACGCTGTTCTGCATCGGATTCGTCATGTTCGCTGGCGGTGGCTCGAACCTGCAGCAACAATTCGGCTGGCCGGCGTGGATCGGCGCAACCATCATGCTCGTCCTGGTCATGCTCACAGGCATGCTGGACGTCAACAAGGTCTCCGCCATCATCGGTGCGATCACCCCATTCGTGATCGTCTTCATTGTCTGCACCACCATCTGGACCATCGTCACTTCCAACCCGGACTGGAGCTCCCTTAACGTGGCCTCTGAGTCCGTGGTCACCACGCTCCCCAACTGGTGGCTGTCCGCCCTCAACTACATCGGCCTGGCGATCATGACGGCGGTGTCCATGGCAATCGTCATCGGCGGCAACAACCTGGATACCCGCGCGGCAGGTCTCGGCGGCCTCATCGGCGGCCTGTTCTTCCTGCTCATGCTCATGCTGCTCGTCGTCTCCCTGTTCATCGCCGTGGAGACCGTCGGTGGCGAGGACATGCCGGTTCTTGCCCTGATCAACGAGATCCACCCGACACTCGGCTTCATCATGACGTTCGTGGTGTTCGGCATGATCTTCAACACCGCCATCGGCATGTTCTACGCACTGGGCAAGCGCCTGACCCGCGGCAATCCCTCGAAGTTCCGCGTCGTCTTCCTCGCCGCCTGCCTCATCGGCTTCGGCCTGAGCTTCTTCGGCTTCCGCGACCTGGTGTCCTACGTCTACCCGGTACTCGGCTACCTCGGCATCCTCATGATGATCGTCATCTCGATTGCCTGGTTCCGAGGCCGCGAAAAGTTCAGCACGGAGGGCAAGCGCCGCGTCCGCGCCCGCAAGCTACTGGCCCGCAAGCTTGACCCCCGCAAGCGGTTCACCAAGAAAAACCAGCGGGAACTGGCTCGCCTGACCGATGAGTCGAACGTACCGGACGAAAAGTTCCGCGAGTCCCTCATCGACGAAATCGCCTCCGAGCTCGAGTCGGACCCCGACGTGGATTACGACCGCAACGATCCGCCGTCCAACGTCGTGTATGTCCAGCACACAAAGCCGACGGCAAACACGGACGGTTCAGAGACAACAAACCACACCGAAGTCCCACCAGCGAAGTAACCACCCTCACGCCCGACGCCCCTTCGTCACCACCCGGTGAACAAAGGGGCGTCGGTGATTCAGCTCGAGCAAGGTCGCTCCGAGGAAGCGGACAGACTCCCAACCACCACGCGCTTCGAGACAGCAGAAGACCTCCGGCTGAAGGAAGGGAGCATTTCGCCTTCCTCCACACCAGAGGTCTTCATTCCACCACCGGATCACCTGCTCGACTAGGTGATCCGGCAGGATCCCACTAGCTTCGCGGGACGCAGTTGTCGTACAGGTACTTGCCGACGAGACCACCGATGGCGATCACTGCGGCAGCGCCCACTGCCTGGCCGATGGCGCCACCGTCGTTCTCCAGCTCGGCGTTGATCTGAGCGATGAGACGTGCAGTCTCTTCGTCATAGATCCCGGACTGCTGCTGCAGGTCAGTGTTGATGCGCTGCAGCTGTGCCTGCGCGTCAGCGACCAGCGGGGACAGTCCCGGGATGTTGACCTGTGTTGCGATGCCGATCGGGATCAGGGCGAGCAGGGGAAGGCCGACGGTTGCGGCAGCCTGGACACAGCGGGCGTCCGAGGAACTACTACTGGGGCCACGGGTCAGGGATGAGCCCTCGGTGCCATCCGAGGATCCGATTCCCGACGATCCCCCGCATGCCGCACATTCACCCTTGTTCACCGTCACGACAGTGCCATCAGAGAATTCGATGATGGTGTTGCCGGACTCGTCGATGCACTGGTTCGCCCCGGGTTTAATGGAGGGTAGGAAACTGGAAAAGGAACCCCTTACGTGCCCGTCAAGTACACCCCAGAGCTCAAGCAGCGCGCCATAGAACTCGTGCTCCACGCCCAAGCCGACCCTGACACGGCCCGGGGTGCGGTCACCCGCATCGCCGGCGAGCTCGGCGTGAGCAAGGAAACACTGCGCGTCTGGGTCCGCACCCACAAACAATCCGGTGTTGGCACCCCGGCCGAGTCGGTCGACCTGGAAGCAGAAAACCGCCAGCTGCGGGCTGAGCTCGCCGAAGCCAAACGCGCCAACGATATCCTGAAGAAGGCCTCAGCTTTTTCGCGGCGGAACTCGACCGCCCACACAAGTGATCGTGCGATTCATCGACGACAACCGTGCCCAGTTCGGGGTCGAGCCCATCATCCGTGTCCTGGCTACCACCAGCGCGAAGATAGCCCTGAGCACGTATTACGCCCACAAATCCCGGCCTGAATCAGCCCGGTCTATCCGGGACAAGCAGATCACCCGGGCGCTACGCCGCATCTTCGAGGACAACTACTCATGTTACGGTGCCCGGAAACTGTGGGCGGAGATCAACCGCGAAGGCACCTTCGGCAACGTTGCCCGCTGCACCGTCGAACGCCTCATGGCCGCCGACGGCCTGGCGGGTATCCGCCGAAGGAAGAAAAAGCCCTCGACCCGCAGCGCGGGGCCAAGTCCTGGGAAGTGGTGTTTCTGCCCTTTCGATAAAACAGAAGGTCTGACGGGCTCAGGGGCCGTCACGAGTCCGATGGTGAGACTGGCTCATGCGACCTCCTGAGTGGACTCGCCGGCATCGATGACGGCGGCGGCCATCATCGCGTTCGTCTGCTCCAGACTCGTCAGCGACATGTAGCGCTTCTGCTGGATCCACTCATCATGCTGCTCCGCCAGCACCGCCCCGACCAGACGGACCACGGCGTCGCGGTTCGGGAAGATACCGACGACGTCGGTGCGCCGGCGGATCTCCCGGTTCAGCCGCTCAGTGGGGTTGTTCGACCACACCTTCGTCCACACCGCCTTCGGGGCGTGCGTGAACGCCAATAGCTCGTCCAGGGCATCCCCCAATAGTCGGCCACGTGCGGGAACCTCTGCTCGCAGAAGGTCACGACTTCGCGGGCTTGGGCCCACACCGATGCGGCGTCGGGTTGCTGGAAGATCGTGTGGAACATCGCCGACAACGTTGGCCACTGGGTCTTGGGCACCATCCCGGAGAGGTTCTTCGCGAAGTGTGTGCGGCAGCGCTGCCAGGAGGCGTTGGGCAGGACTTCCCCGATGGCGTGCTGGATGCCCAGGTGCGCGTCGCTGGTGACCAGGTAGACCTCGTTGAGACCCCGGGCTTTCAGGTCTCTGAAAAAGCCGGTCCAGGAGGCCACCGACTCGGCGGTGGCGACCTGCATGCCCAACAACTCCCGGTACCCTTCGGCGTTGGCCCCGGTGGCCAGCAGGACGGAGGTTTTCACCACCCGGCCGCCTTCACGGACCTTCATGGTCAACGCGTCACACGAAACATACAGGTACGGGCCGGTGTCCAACGGCCGGGTGCGGAAATCCTCCACCATGGAATCGAGATCCTTGGCCATCTCGGAGACCTGCGACTTCGAGAGATTGGTGATGCCCAGGCTGGCGACCAGGTCGTTCATCCGACGCGTCGACACACCCTTGAGGTAGCAAGTGGCAATGACGGTGGTCAGGGCTCGTTCGGCACGTGTGCGCCGTTCCAGCAGCCAGTCCGGGAAGAAGGACCCGGTTCTGAGTTTGGGCACGGCGACGTCGATGGTGCCGACGCGGGTGTCGAGGTCGCGGTGGCGGTAGCCGTTACGGACGTTGGAGCGGTTGTCACTGACGGTGGCGTAATCAGCACCGCAGATCTGGTCGGCCTGGGTGGACAGGATCTGGTTGATGAAGCGCTGGAGCATCTCGCGCATCAGGTCCGGGGAGGCTTGAGACAGTAGGTCGTCGAGATAGGTGGCCGGGTCGATAGAATAAGGGCCAGCGGCCATCGTGGGTTTCCCTTTCGAGGAGATGTGAGAGTTGATTCGAAAGGTGACTTCGGTGGTCGCCCACGTCGTTCATGGGGTCCTCACCGGCAGTTACAGATACACCACGCTACGGGACACGACCCGTACCGATGATCAGATCACCCTCCCAGTGTCCGGGAACCGCCCGATCGGCGGCCTCGGCGGGCCGTTCGGACAACACGACGTCCGCGGTGGCGTGACCCTGGGGTGTATTCCGTGACCGTTCCCGGGGTCGGCGCAGCGCCCGCCCAGTACGCAAGCAGGTGACCAACTCACGTTTCAGGCCGCCACGACCCTCGATGAACAGTGACTGGTAGATCGCCTCCGGGCTGATGCGCATGGATTCATCATCGGGGAAATCGATGGTCAACCGGTGAGAGATCTGCTCGGGACTCCAGGCAAGCGACCAGCGACGATCCGCCCGATGCGGCTTGTTCAACCCTTTCCACGGCACCGGTGTCGGCCCATCAACCACGGTTCCGTCAGAACGGCGAATGTTGCCGGAGAGTCGCTCCTGCACATACTCACGCAGCACCACGTGAGAGACGAGTTTCGCAGTTTTCGGGCGCTTCGCGGCCTGTTGCGCTTTCCACTGTGCCACCACCGCCGGATACTCTTGTTTCCCGCTGCGGGTTGCAGCGTTGCGCCGCAGTTCCCGCGAGATAGTCCCCGGGTCACGCCCCAGCTCACGGGCGATCTGCCGCACTCCCAAGCCCGTGGCCCGCAGGATCGCGATCTCCTCGAGCTCTTCGAACGACAGGTACCTACCCGAGGGCTCGTTCAGGCTCAGTGGTGGCATGCCCCCAGCATGCCGAAACCAGCGCGTACCCACCGGCACGGACACTCCTACTTTGAGCGCTGCCTCCGCCGAGGTGATGCCCGTCGCGATCAAGCGCCAGAACTCACGCTGCACCTCCCGCGAGGGTTCCGGACGACCGGGCGACCGCATCGGGGGCCGCAACGCCCGATCCGCACGCCACTGCCGCCGCGCACCCTCGTGCACATCGCTCGTCCTCGCGATCCAATCCTTCGTCGCCACAGCTGAACACCTCCATCAAAAGGGGTGTTGCGACGACCAGTTGAATCCGCCCCGGACATAGTGATCATAATCGCACTTTTCGTCCGGGTGGAGCCATCCCGATGCGGTGCGGTGGGATTCACTACACGTCAGCCGAGTTCGACCCAGCGACGTGAAAGATCCCTCGCCCGACAGAGTGGGCGAGGGAAGGAGGGGCTCTCTTAGACCAGCAGTTCGGCGATCTGCACGGTGTTAAGAGCGGCGCCCTTGCGCAGGTTGTCGCCGGAGACGACGAGCACGAGACCCCTGTTGTCGTCCACGGTCTGGTCCTGGCGGATGCGGCCCACGAGGGAGACGTCCTTGCCTGCGGCAGCGAGGGGGTGGGGACGTCGACAAGCTCGACGCCGGGAGCATCAGCGAGGATGGCCTTTGCCTCGTCGGCGGTGATGGAGCGGTCGAACTCGGCGTGGAGGGTCAGGGTGTGGCCGGTGAAGACGGGCACGCGGACGCAGGTGCCGGCGACCCTGAGATCCGGAATGCCGAGGATCTTGCGGGACTCGTTGCGCAGCTTCTGCTCCTCGTCGGTCTCCTCGGAGCCGTCATCGACGAGGTTGCCGGCCAGCGGCAGGGCGTTGAAGGCGATGGGGGCGACGTAGGGGCCGAGGTCCTCCGGCATCTCGACGGAACCGTCGTGGACCAGCTCGACGTTGCGGTCACCGATCTCGTTGGTCTGCTTCGCCAGGGTCTCCACACCGGCGAGGCCGGAGCCGGAGACGGCCTGGTAGGAGGAGACGTGCAGGCGGGTGAGCCCGGCGGCGTCGTGAAGCGGCTTGAGCACCGGCATTGCGGCCATGGTGGTGCAGTTCGGGTTGGCGATGATGCCCTTGACCAGCGAACGGGCCTGGTCACCGTTGACCTCGGAGATGATGAGCGGGACCTCGTCGTCCTTGCGCCACGCGGAGGAGTTGTCCACGACGGTGGCACCCGCGGAGGCGAAGACCGGGGCCCACTCCTTCGAGGTGGTGCCGCCGGCGGAGAACAGGGCGATGTCGACGTCCGCGACGGACTCCGGGGTGACCTGGGTGAGATCCTCGACGACGATGTCCTGACCCCGGAACTCCAGGGAGGTACCGGCCGAGCGCGAGGAGGCGAAGAAGCGGACCGTGTCGGCCGGGAAGTTGCGCTCCTCGAGAATGGAACGCATGACGCGTCCGACCTGGCCGGTGGCGCCGACGACTGCGATGGTGGTCATGGGTGGTACTCCTTAACGGCCGGTGCCGGCGTAGACGGTGGCCTCGGTGTCGCCGCCGAGCTCGAAGCGCTCGTGCAGGGCACGGGCAGCGGCCTCGAGGTCGGTCTCGCGGATGAGGACGGAGATGCGGATCTCCGAGGTGGAGATGAGTTCGATGTTGACGCCGGCGTCACGCAGTGCCTCGGTGAAGTCGGCGGTGACACCCGGGTGGGACTTCATGCCCGCACCGACGAGGGAGACCTTGCCCACCTGGTCGTCGTAGAGAACGTTCGACCAGTCGTGCTCACCCTGCAGCTTCTTCAGCAGCTCCATGGCGCGCGGGCCGTCGGAACGCGGGCAGGTGAAGGTGATGTCGGTCTTGCCGTCCTCCAGCGAGGAGACGTTCTGCAGCACCATGTCGATGTTGATCTCGGCGTCGGCGACGGCGCGGAACACGGTCGCGGCCTCGCCCGGCTTGTCGGGGATGCCGAGGACGGTGACCTTGGCCTCGGAGTTGTCGGTTGCTACGCCAGTGAGAACTGCTTCTTCCACGGGGATATCCTCCATCGAACCGGCGATCAGGGTGCCGGGATCATTGCTGTAAGACGAGCGAACTCGCATCGGGACATTGAAGGCGCGCGCGTACTCCACGCTGCGCAGCACCAGGATCTTCGACCCCACCGCCGCAAGCTCGAGCATCTCCTCGAACGAGAGCTTCTCCAGCTTCTGGGCGTTGGGGACGATGCGCGGGTCGGCAGTGTACACGCCGTCGACGTCGGAGTAGATCTCGCACACGTCGGCGTTGAGCGCCGCAGCCAGTGCGACGGCGGTGGTGTCCGAACCGCCCCGACCCAGCGTGGTGACGTCGCGCGTGTCCTTGTTCACGCCCTGGAATCCGGCGACGATGCAGATCCGACCCTTGTCCAGGGCCTCCTGCACCCGGGCCGGGGTGACATCGACGATCCGCGCGTTGCCGTGACGCTCGGTGGTGAGCACACCGGCCTGGGAACCGGTGAAGGACTGGGCCTGCGCACCGAAGGACTCGATGGCCATGGCCACCAGCGCATTCGAGATACGCTCACCGGCGGTCAGCAGCATGTCCATCTCGCGGGCCGGCGGGACCGGGTTGACCTGCGCGGCGAGGTCGAGCAGTTCGTCGGTGGTGTCCCCCATCGCGGAGCACACGACGACGACGTCGTTGCCGGCCTTCTTGGTGGCGACGATCCGCTCCGCAACCGCGCGGATGCGCTCCGCCGTCTCCAGGGAGGAACCGCCATATTTCTGAACGATCAGAGCCACCAGTCGGCCACCTTTCGTCGTTGTTCGCCAGGGGTGAGTGAAGTTCGTGGTTCACCTTACCTGCCTGCGTTTACGGCGCAGCATTTAGTTGCGCGGGGGCAACTACCCTCCCCCGCGCTCAGATGGCCCAGGGGAACACGCCGAGCAGGTACGCGGAGAACCACGCCCCGAACAGGACCCACCCGGTCGCGGCGGCGAGCTGCCAACCGCGCGGCCACCGCCGGACGATGAACAGCACCCACGGGAGCAGCAGGATGACGGCGGGCATGAGCAGGCGGGGCCGGGAGTGCATGATGCCGTCGGAGAGCAGGACCGTGGCCATGAGCGCGGCGGAGAACAGCCACACCTCCCAGGGCACACGCCGCCAGGCGGCGGCCAGGGCGATGACCGAGGCGACCATGACGCCGACACTGAGGAGGTACCCGGCCTCGTCACTGGTGGTGAGCACCTCCCAGACCCAGGTGACGGTGGCCCGGCCGAGATCGACGCCTGAGCTCCAGCCCTGCTCCTGGATGCCGAAGTAGCCGCCGGCATCCCAGGTGGGGATGCTGGCGTAGATGACGTAGCCGAAGATCGACCACGGGGTCAGGGCGAGTGCGGCCCATGCCCGCCAGTCCCGGCGGGCGTGCAGCAGGACGACCACGAGGAACACCGCGATGAGGGCGACCGCCGTGAGACGGGTGAACCCGCAGGCCAGGATGAGGATCCCGGCCAGCCACCAGCGACGGTCCATGAGGGCGAGAAGCGCCCAGAACGCCAGCGCCCCGAACAATGCCTCCGAGTACGGCATGGAGAAGGTGATCGCCATGGGGGCGCAGGAGACGAGGATGCCGGCCCCGATGCGACCGGACAGGCCCGCGCCCATGCGGGCGGCGATCGCCATGGCACCGGCGGTCATGGCGGTGCCGGCCACGACGTTGACCAGCATCGCGGCGACGGGAAAATCAAGCCCGGTGACTTCGTGCAGCAGGCGGACCAGGGCCGGGAACCCGGGGAAGAACGCGAGGGTGCGTTCATGGACGGGGACATCGGTGCCCAGGTCGGCGTCGAAGTAGCCGGACTCGGCGATGGCCAGGTAGTACTGGGCGTCCCACTTGGTCAGCAGGCCGGCGAGGTCATCGTCGTTGGCTCGGGCGACGACCCCCAGGGTGATGATGCGGACGACGGAGCCGATGAGGAAGATCAGCGCGGCGACCAGCCACTCCCCCGGCGGGAAGGCGGGGCGGGTGGACGGAACGGCGCGGGTGCTCACGGGACGATCGTAGCCAGATGTATCCACAGCACCACCCCTCGCACCGTGAGGTGCGGGGAGTGGTGCGGGAGGGGCGGCGTCGATAAGCGGGGGTTACACCGCCTCGCGGGTGTGCATGCTGCGGTCCGCGAGGAAGTAGATGACGGTGCCGGCGGCGGCGATGAGCGCCAGGACCCACAGGACCGAGGAGTAGACCTGGCCGGCGGCGGTGTCCGAGAGGGACAGGCCGGAGAACCACGTGAGCTCGAGGTCCTGGAGTTTCGCGGAGTACGCGATACCCAGGGGGATGGCGATGTTGATGATGAGGTTGTAGAAGCCGATCGCGATACCCGACTTGATCGGCGGGATGTTGCTCAGCGCCGTGTTGACCAATGGTGCGTAGATGAGGGCGAAGCCGGAGGCGAAGAGCACGATGGAGACGGCGAGGACGCCGACGTGCAGCTCCATGAAGATCGCCGCCATGACCAGCGAACTGACGATCATCGCCAGGGCGGTGAAGATGGTCTGCCGCGAGGTGAGGACCTTGCCGATCTTGCCGGAGAAGATACCCACCAGCACGGCGCACGCGTAGCCGGGCACCATGAGCAGCGCGGCACGGTCGAGCGACATGTCATGCAGCGAGTTCGCGGCATACGGCAGCAGGAAGATGTAGCCCAGCTGCGTGGAGTAGACGATGAACACCAGGGTGATCGCCCAGACGTAGCGGCCGTTGGTGAAGAACTCCGGGCGGACCAGGGCACCCTTGTGGGACTTCACGTGCCAGGCGAACAGGGCCAGGCCGATGACGGTCGGGATGAGCCACAGCCAGTTGAAGGCCTGCATGTACATGGTGAGGCTGGCGGCGAACACGGCGATGAGGAACAGGCCGAGGATGTCCAGGTGTCCCTCGACGGCCTCATCCTCCGGCACCATCTTGTAGATCGCCGGGACGACGAGCACGAGGATGAGCGGGATGAGGAACATCGCCGTCCACGACACGTAGGTGGCGATGAAACCACTGGTGAGAGCACCCACGAGTAGACCGAACTGGAAGGCGGCGGTGGAGAAACCGAGGTAGGTCTTCTGGTCCTCGGCGGCCAGATGCTTGGTCACGTAGATGACGTAGAGCGTCTCCGCGGCGGCGAGACCGGCGGTCTGGACGATACGGCCGGTGAGGACCATCGGCCACGAGCCGGAGAAGATGAAGCCCATGAGCGAGCCGACGACGATGAAGCCGACGCCGACGAGCATGAGCTTGCGGATGGAGATCGAGTCGGCCAGCGCGGCGTAGACCACCGCGCCGATGCCGATGACCACACCCGCCAGCGACGCCTGGAGGCTGGCGGTGTTGTCGGAGATGCCCAGGCCCTCGGCGATGGGCATGGTCATGGTCTTGAAGCCGTTGTCCACGATGAGACAGAAGACGAAGGCGAACAGCAGGACCGGGACGGCGGCCTTGGGGTTGACGGCGGTGCCGGCCTGGGTGCCGGACTGGTTGCGGGGCTGGTTGCCGGTGGCGGTTGACATGGTCCCCGGCCCCTAGATCGCAGCCAGCGGGAGGGCGAGTTCCATCATCTGGGTGAACGCCGTCTGGCGCTCCTCCGGAGTGGTGGCCGCACCGGTCATGATGTTGTCGGAGACGGTGAAGATGCCGAGTGCGTCCACGCCCGCATGGGCGGCGATGGCGTAGAGGCCGGCGGACTCCATCTCCACACCGAGCACACCCATGTCGGACCAGCGCTGGTTCACCGTGTCATCGACGTTGTAGAAGATGTCGCTGGAGAGGATGTTGCCCACGTGGATGTCCACGTTCTGCTTCTCCGCCTCATCAGCGACAGCCTTGAGCAGCGTCCACGACGCGGTCGGGGCGAACGTGCCGGGCAGGTTGTACTGCTCGAGGATCCGGGAATCCGTGGAGGCGGACTGGGCGACGACGACCTCGTAGAGGTCCAGATCCATCTGCAGCGAACCGCAGGAACCGACGCGGATGACCTTCTTCGCCTCGAAGATGTTGATCAGCTCCCAGGCGTAGATGCTGATGGAGGGGATGCCCATGCCGGACCCCATGACCGAGACCGGGGTGCCTCGGTAGGTGCCGGTGTAGCCGAGCATGTTGCGGACCTCGTTGAACTGGACGACGTCCTCCAGGTAGGTGTCCGCGATGTGCTTGGCGCGCAGCGGGTCACCGGGCAGCAGGACGGTGTCGGCGATGTCGACGCCGCGGGGGTTGATGTGCGGGGTGGACTTGGTGGTGGCCATGGTGGCGGGACTCCTCATCGACGGTGATGCGTTCTGGTGATGCGTGGTGATGCGTTGTGCTGATGCGTTCTACCGCCCAGGCTAGACCCCGGCAGAACAATTGGCAATGCGGTGGATTACATTTGTTCCAGTCGCGTGAGGCAGGTCACGATTCGTTACGTCATACACGGGAGAATCATCCCGTCCGCACGGCCAAAGACTCGCGTACGCTCAGCAAAAGCGCTGGTAGTCGTACCCCGCCCCAGTAACATAAGGATCGATTCATCAGTTCGGTGAGTCATCTGACCGAAAGGGTCGACCTCATGTCCTACCTCAGCTCCTGGCTCGTAGCCCCGTTCGATTTCGTACTCGACTGGCTACTCCTGCCGTTCTATTTCCTCAGCTCCATCCTCTGAGTTCGCGGGACTTCACGGGCCCCACGATCCGCCGGCCCCGCAACCCGGCAGATCCCGAACTCCCGCAGCGTTCCATCGCCCACCCCTCGCCCACCACGCCATGGTGCCGGCCGGGGGTGTCCGCGATTCGACGGCACGTCAGGGACCGCCGACTGACGACGCCCGCGCGACGCCGGGGAGGCCGCATCATCCAGGTTCGCGCCGGGGCATGAAACAGACAGGCCCCTCCCCACAGCCACCTCCTCAGATTCCGGACAACTATTCTCAGGGAAACGAAAGCTCTGGTCACTATGATCGGCCCGGCCCACCGACTCCGGTGGCATAACCGACCAGAAAGGTTCTCCCATGTCCTCCTTCCTCAGCTCCTGGGTCACTTCTCCGTTCGTGTTCGCCTTCGATTGGCTGACCGCCCCGCTGCACTTCCTCAGCTCCATCGTCTAACTGCGTTCGGATCCCTGCCGGTCCCCGCCCACGCCATCCCGGCGTTACGGGCGGGGATCTCACGTTCCCGGGCCCGGTTTCACCCCACCGCCCCAGACCCCGTCAGCAGATTCTTCACAGAAAAGCGTTGACCGGACAGTCATCCGGTGTAGGCTTCACACCATGTTCTACCGCGCGAACCTCCTTCTTCTTCGCCGCGGCGGGTTCTAGGTCCTGGCAGACACGACCGGCACCCCGTCGCGGAGTTCGGTGTTGCCGGTTGTGAACCTCGCAGACTTCCACCGATAGTCAGCGATGAGACCTCGGGCACTACTACAGTGAAGGCCATTCGGCCCCTGGTAGCCGCCCGGTAGAAACCGAAGAAGAAAAGGAAACTCCGATGTCCCCGAACGACGCCTTCATCTCCGCCCCCGCCGAGATCTCCACGCCCGCCGGCCCCCGCCGCGAGGGCCAGCCCGCCTGGAACAAGCAGCGCAATTCCTCCCAGCCGGTGCACCGCTACCGCCCCTTCGCCGAAGAGGTGGAGGACATCACCCTGCCGGACCGCACGTGGCCGGACAAGAAGATCACCGTGGCTCCGCAGTGGTGTGCGGTGGACCTGCGTGACGGCAACCAGGCGCTCATCGACCCGATGAGCCCGGAACGTAAGCGCCGGATGTTCAACCTGCTGGTCCAGATGGGCTACAAGGAGATCGAGGTCGGTTTCCCGTCGGCCTCCCAGACGGACTTCGACTTCGTCCGCGAGATCATCGAGAAGAACATGATCCCGGAGGATGTCACCATCCAGGTGCTGGTGCAGGCGCGCGAGCACCTCATCCGCCGGACCTTCGAGGCGTGTGAGGGTGCCAGCAACGTCATCGTGCACTTCTACAACTCCACCTCGGAGCTGCAGCGTCGGGTGGTGTTCCGCAAGGACAAGCCGGCCATCAAGCAGCTGGCGGTGGATGCGGCGCACCTGATCAAGGACATCGCGAAGGATTACCCGGGCACCAACTGGCGCTGGGAGTACTCGCCGGAGTCCTACACCGGCACGGAGCTGGAGTTCGCCCGCGAGGTCTGTGACGCGGTCACCGAGGTCATGGAACCGACGCCGGAGCACCCCATGATCATCAACCTGCCGTCGACGGTGGAGATGATCACCCCGAACGTCTACGCCGACTCCATCGAGTGGATGCACCGCAACCTGGCGCGCCGTGACTCGATCATCCTGTCCCTGCACCCGCACAACGACCGTGGTGAGGGCGTGGCCGCCGCCGAGCTGGGTTACCTGGCCGGCGCCGACCGGATCGAGGGCTGCCTGTTCGGCAACGGCGAGCGCACCGGCAACGTCTGCCTGGTCACCCTGGGTCTGAACATGCTCACCCAGGGCGTGGACCCGCAGATCGACTTCTCCGACATCCGCCTCATCCGCGACACCGTGGAGTACTGCAACCAGCTGCGCGTACCCGAGCGCCACCCCTACGGCGGCGACCTGGTGTTCACCGCATTCTCCGGCTCCCACCAGGACGCCGTGAACAAGGGCCTCGACGCCATGGCCGCGAAGGTCAAGCCCGGCGCGGACAACACCGAGGTCACCTGGGACGAACTGCGGGAGACCGTCTGGGAGGTCCCCTACCTGCCCATCGACCCCAAGGACGTCGGCCGCGACTACGAGGCCGTCATCCGCGTCAACTCCCAGTCCGGCAAGGGCGGCGTCGCCTACATCATGAAGACGGACCACGGCATCAACATGCCCCGCCAGATGCAGGTGGAGTTCTCCGGCGTGGTCCAGGCCGTGACCGACTCGGAGGGCGGCGAGGTCAACTCGAAGAACATGTGGGACATCTTCGCCACCGAGTACCTCGACACCGACTCCCCCGTCGAGCAGGTCTCGGTCCGGGTGGAGAACGCCGAGACCGACGAGGACGAGGCGAAGGTCACCGCCACCGTCATCCATGACGGCAAGGAGACCACCATCACCGGCTCCGGCAACGGCCCCGTCGCGGCCTACGCCAACGCCCTGGAGCAGCTGGGCATCGACGCCGAGGTGCAGGAGTACTCGCAGCAGTCCCGAACCGCGGGCGATGACGCCGAGGCGGCCTGCTACATCTACGCCACGGTCAACGGCTCCGCCGCCTGGGGCGTGGGCATCGCGGGCTCCATCACCCGCGCCTCGCTCAAAGCCCTGACCTCCGCCGTCAACCGTGCCCTGTCCTCGCAGGTCCCGGCCCTGGCCGGCGGTGTCTAGAAGGCGTCCGAACACCGCCCGACACCGGGACATCAACCGGGACATCAACCGCCGCACACGCCGGAGACTAGGCTGACAGCGTGCACAGCTACCTGTTGGCCGTGCTCTTCGCGTTGGCCTCGGCCCTGACGATCGCGTGGGGCACGGTCGTCCGCCACCGGATCGTCGAGAACGCCCCCGCGGGTTCCTCGCCGATCCTCGTCGCCATGCGGCGCCCGTTGTGGTGGGCGGGGATGTCGACGGCGATCATCGCGTACGTCCTGCAGGTGGTGGCCCTGGGTTTCGGGCCGCTGCTCATCGTCCAGCCGGTGCTGGTCATGTCGTTGATGTTCACTCTGCCGCTCTCGGCGGTGTACGAGGGCCGCCGGATCTCCCGCCGCGAGACCTTCTGGTCCGCGGCGTTGACGGTGGCGGTCACCGCCATCGTCCTCGTCGGTCGCCCGGTGGGCGGTGAGGACCACCCTCCGCTGGAACGGTGGATCCCGGCTCTCACGGTGGGGGTGATCGTCCTGGTGGCCATGGACCGGTTCGCCCGTCGGCAGATCCGCCGGGAACGGGCCCTGATCCAGGGCCTGGTCACCGGCGCGGTGTTCGGTTACGTCGCGGTGCTGTCCAAGGCGGTGGCGGACGTGTTCGTCGAGTCCGGGTTCATCGGGCTGCTGACCAACTGGGAGGTCTACGGCCTCACGCTCGCGGCGACCCTGGGCACGTGGGTGCAGCAGAACGCGTTCAACGCCGGGGCATTGCGCAACTCCCTGCCCGCGATGAAGATCGCCGAGCCGATCGTCGCGTTCACCCTCGGTTATCTCGTGCTCTTCGAGCGTTTCCAGGTCGACGGCTGGGAGTGGCTCCTCTTCGGCGCGGCCTTCGCCACGATGATCGCGTCGACCGTCGTGTTGTCGCGCATCAACATCTGACCGCCGGGCGCGCACGGCTGTGCAACGGAGGTGAACTAGACTTCCTCAACATGACCGACACCAACGGGACCGCTGAGCAGGCGCCGGGCCAGCAGGAGCAGTCCGAGCAGGACGCACGCCACGCCGCGGTGGCCGCCCACCCGTTCGTCGCGGTGACCATCCAGTCCACCGGCATCCACCCCTCGACGGGTCGGCTGGTGTCCGTGGACGCCGTCACGTTCGACGCGGACGGGGAGATCGGTGAGGAGTTCCACGCGGTGATCAACCCGGGCTCGGATCCGGGGCCGCACCACTTCCACGGCCTGACCCATGAGGAGGTCGCGGCGGGGCAGCGCTTCAGCCAGGTGCTGCGCACCCTCGACCGGCTCATCGACGACCGCACGCTCATCGTCCACAATTCTCCCCGGGTGTGGGGGTTCATCGTGTCCGAGGCGCGTCGCACCATGAACGCCGCGGCCCGGGCGAACCGTTCGCGCGGCCGGGGTCGGGGGCGGGGCCGTCGTCGCCGCCAGCGGGTGGGGCATGTCCCGCGGCCTGCCGCGATCGTCGATACGCTCGCGTCCGCCCGCCGGCAGGAGATCGCCTTCGAGGACACCCGCCTCGGTGGCCTGGCCACCGCGCTGGGAATCCCGGACGCCTCGCCGGTGGCCACCGTCGACCGGGCGCAGGTCCCGGAGGAGGAGACCTCCCGGGAGCAGTCGCTGCTGCTCATCGACGTCCATGAGACCCTGCGGGAGCAGGGGCCCCTGTGCGAACGGGAACCCTCCGAGCTCCGCGCGGACCGGTTCGGCCTGCAGCGCACCCACGTGCGTGTCGACGCCGTCGAGGCGCCCCGCCCGCACCCCAACCCCGGGGTGTACGTCCCGGGGCGTTCCCTGGTGCAGGGCATGGAGGTCGTCGTCGCCCCGGAGATCGAGATGGACCCCAACGACATCATCGAGGCCTGCCTGCGCGAGGAACTGGCCTACTCGGAGAAACTCACCCGCCAGACCTCGGTCGTGGTGTGCAACAAGACCACCGACCTGCGGGGCAAGGCCATGCACGCGGTGCGCAAGGGTATTCCGCTGCTCTCCGATGTCGCGTTCATGGCCGCCGTGGAGCGTGGCGTGACACCGGCGGGCCGGTAGCCGTCCACTACGCTGGAGCGCATGCCTGCACGAATCCCGCGCTCCCTGCGCCGACTGCGATCGACTGCGGCCACCGCCGCCGCCTCGCTGGCCACCACCGCCTCCCGGCTGTCCGGCCGGGGTGCCGGCGGCATGATCGGCGGTCTCGTGGCCAACGCCATCGACCCGACCATCATGGACCGGCTCGGCCGGGGACGGCCCGCGGTGCTGGTCACCGGCACCAACGGCAAGTCCACCACCACCCGGATGATCGCCGCCGCGCTGCGCGCCCGGCACACCGTGGCCACCAATGACGGCGGTGACAACATGGACGCCGGCATCATCTCCGCTCTGCTGGCCGGCAAGGACGGCTCCCACATCGTCCTCGAGGTCGACGAACTCCACGTCCCCGCCGTCGCGGACCGACTGTCCCCGAAGGCCCTGGTGCTGCTCAACCTCACCCGGGACCAGCTCGACCGCGTCGGAGAGATCAACAAGATCGAACGCGCCCTGCGCGGGGCGGTCATGGCGCACCCGGACATGCTCGTCATCGCCAACTGCGACGACGTGCTCATGACCTCCGTCGCCTACGACGCCCCCAACGTCGTGTGGGTGGCCGCCGGCGCCGGCTGGACCGGCGACTCGGTCTCCTGCCCACGCACCGGCGGCCACATCGTCCGCGAGGGCGATGACTGGTGGGCGATGAAGAAGCTGCCCGACGGCCGCGAGTTCCGCCGCCCCTCCCCCACCTGGACCGTCACCGATGACGGACTCACCTCCCCCGACGGTGGCCACACCCTCAGCCTCCAGCTGCCGGGCCGGGCCAACCGTGGCAACGCCACCCAGGCCATCGCCGCGGCCGTCGAGGCCTTCGACGTCCCGCTCGACGCCGCCGTCGAGGCCGCCGAGGGCGTGGACAACGTCGCCGGCCGCTACTCCACCGTCCGCTACGGCGACCGCGACGTCCACCTGCTGCTGGCCAAGAACCCGGCCGGCTGGCAGGAAGCCCTGTCCATGGTCGACCGGTCCGCGGACGGCCTGGTCATCGCCGTCAACGGCCAGGTGGCCGACGGTGAGGACCTGTCCTGGCTGTGGGACGTGCGCTTCGAGGATTTCGACGACCTCTCCGTCAAGGCCGCCGGCGAACGCGGCACCGACCTCGCCGTCCGCCTGGTCTACGCCGACATCGACCACGAACACATCCCCGCCCCGGTCAAGGCCATCGAGGCCTGCCCGCCCGGGCGCATCGAGGTCCTGGCCAACTACACCGCCTTCCGTGACCTGAAGAAGGACCTGCAGAAGGCTCTGAACAAGGAGGCGGAGAACCGTGGCTGATCAGCTCACCATCGGACTCGTCCTGCCCGACGTCCTGGGCACCTACGGCGATGACGGCAACGCCCTCGTCCTGCGCCAGCGCGCCCGGATGCGCGGTTACGAGGCGGAGATCCTGCCCATCAAACTCGGGGACGCCGTGCCCGAGGACCTCGACGTCTACTGCCTCGGCGGCGGCGAGGACACCGCCCAGATCCTGGCGGCGGAGCACCTCATCGCCGACGGCGGCCTCACCCGCGCCGCCCACCACGGTCGCCCCATCTTCAGCGTGTGCGCCGGGCTGCAGGTCCTCGGCGAGTCCTTCCGCGCCTCCGGCCGCATCATCGACGGTGTCGGCCTCATCGATGCCACTACCGTCGGCCTGGACCACCGCGCCATCGGTGAGGTGACCACCACGCCGACGAAGGCCGGCATCACCGCCGAACTGACCGAGCCGCTCACCGGCTTCGAGAACCACCTCGGCGCCACCGTGCTCGGTGCCGGTGCCGAACCACTGGGCCGGGTCACCCGCGGCACCGGCAACTGCGACGACGCCGCGGCCGCCGATCTGCCCGACGCCTCCCGTCAGCGCTTCGCCGAGGGTGCTGTGCAGGGCAGCGTCATCGCCACCTACATGCACGGCCCCGCACTCGCCCGCAATCCGCAGCTCGCGGACCTGCTGCTGGCCCGTGCCATGAACATCGCCCTGGGGGATCTCGAGCCCCTGGAGATCGGGGTCATCGACCGGCTCCGGCTCGAGCGCCTGAAGTAGAACGCGGCCCGGCGGAGTATCCTCGTCACATATCGCGCGGGAGTGATGTGTCCCGCCGGAGGGTGAGAGGATGCTCCCATGAGACAGGCAGTCCCACTGGTGCTGGTCGTAGCCGCCGGCCTGCTCGCTGGCTGCGGGTCCGTGACCATTCCGTCCGACGTGGACGGCACCTTCGACCGGGCCACCGACGGCACGCTCGTGGTCGGGGTCTCCGAACACCCGCCCTGGGTCGCCGTCGACGAGGACACCGGTATGGCCACCGGCATCGAGGCGGACCTCATCGCCAGCTTCGCCGGGAGCATCAACGCCGAGGTCCGGTGGCAGCCGGGTCCGGAATCGGTGCTCGCCGGACAAGCGGAGGAGGGCACGGTCGACATCGTCGTCGGCGGGCTGACCACCTCCTCCCCGTGGTCCTCCCACCTGGCCCTGACCCGCCCCTACGCCACCGTCACCTCGGCCGGCGGACGGGAGGAGCAGATGGTCATGGGCGTGCGCATGGGTGAGAACGAACTGCTCGTCGAACTGGAGAAACACCTCGCCCGCCACCAGGGGGAGGTCTCATGAGCCGGCACCACGACACCGCCGACGCTGCCACCGACGCTGACGCCGGCCCGGTCAGCGGGCCGCTGCCGAGCGGACCGCAGGACGCGCTACGCCGGGCCGTCAGGCTCGAGTGGATCACCATCGCCTTCCTCGTCGTCTCGGTCATCGTGGTGGGACTGGTCGCCGGCCAGTCCCAGGCGATGCAGGCCGCCTGGGCCGAGGACGGGTTGTCCCTGCTGCCGCCGGTCGCCTTCCTCGTCGCCACCCGGATCATCCGCCGGCCCCCGAGCTTCCGGCACCCCTACGGTCATCATCGTTCCATCGGTGTGGCCCACCTGGTCGCCGGGACCGCTCTGCTGCTCATGGGCGGCATCCTCCTCGTCTCCTCCGTGCTGGGACTGATCCAGCTGGAGAAGCCGCCCGTGGGCACGACCGTCCTGTTCGGCCACCAGTTCTGGGCGGGCTGGCTCATGATCGCGGTGATGATTCCCACCGCGATCATTCCGGTCATTCTCGGGCGCCTGAAGATCCGCCTGGCCGAGGAACTCCACGACAAGGTGCTGCGCGCTGACGCCGACATGAACAAGGCCGACTGGTCGACCGCCGTGGCCACCATCATCGGTGTCCTCGGCATCGGGGTGGGGTTGTGGTGGATGGACGCCGCGGCCGCCATTCTCGTCTCGGCGTCGATCGTCTACGACGGGATCACCAACGTGAAGGCCGCCGTGGAGGATCTCACCGACACCCGCGCCACGCGATTCGACGATTCCGCGGAACACCCCCTCATCGACGAGGCCGAGGATCTGGCCCGTGCGGTCCCCTGGGTCCGGCAGGCCGCCGCCCGGGTCCGGGACCAGGGGCACGTCTTCCACGTCGAGATGTTCGTCATTCCTCAGCCGGGGCAGGACCCCACCGTCGAACAGCTCATGGCGCTGCGACACCAGCTGCTGGACATCCACTGGAAGCTTCATGACGTCGCCGTCATCCCCGTCGCCTCCATCCCGGGATATCTGCTCGCGGATGAGCCCCGCCTGACGTAGGCGGGGCCCGTCGCGGATCGAAGGCGGTTACGTGGCCGGATGGGGCTGGAGGTCCTCCCGGCTCCGGTAAGCCGTCTCCGAGGCGGAGGGATGACGCGGCAGGAATGACAGCGCCACCATGGCCAGGCCGAGACCCAGGTGGAGCCAGTTGTCCGCGCTGTTGAGCGGGAGGAAGTTGGCGGCGGAATCCAGGTCGACGATCAGACCGTAGACGAACAGGGCCAGATAGATGATGCCGCCGATGAGCAGGAAGTTCCGCGCACCGTCCGGGGAGCGGAACATGAAGATGCCGGCGAGGCCGAACAGCAGGTGGATGATGTTGTGCAGGATAGATACCTGGAACACACCCAGCAGCAGCGCCTCCGAGTGGTGGCCGGCGACACCGAGCGAGTCGTAGTTGGAGGTGAGGACGGGGATGAATCCCGCGAAGCCGACGATGAGGAAGGCGATACCGACGGCGAGGGCGAGGATCTGGACCGGGGAGGGCTTGACCCGGGAGCGCGAGGGTTTGAGGGCTGACATGGGACACCTCTTTCCGAGGGGCCGACCGCGGAACCGGCGGGTCGAAGGGACGTGCCGGCGGCCAGGTGCATGCCGCGGAAGTTCACGTCACTCTCGTGCATCTGTGACAAACCGCTGATGCGTACATCAGAGCCTAACAACCGTGCCTGCCAGTGACTATAAGCCGGGAATGATTGTTACCGCATCTAGATCTTCAGCCGACCACTCAGCGCCCGGGACAGGGTGAGCTCGTCGACGAACTCCAGGTCCCCGCCGAGCGGCATGCCCGACGCGAGCCGGGAGATGGTCAGTTCCGGGAAATCCCGGAGCAGGCGCGCCAGGTAGGAGGCGGTCGCCTCACCCTCGGTGTTGGGGTCGGTGGCGAGGATGACCTCGTGGATGTCGGGGATGTCGTCGTAGAGCGGGGCATCGGGGGTGGAGTCCGCGAGTTCGCGGTCCGGCAGCACTCCGCCGATGCGTTGCAGCAGTTCGGAGACGTGCAGGTCCTTCGGCCCGATGTTGGCCAGCGGGTCGAGCGCCCCACCGAGGACGTGGTACCGGCCGGTGTATTCGCCGGTCCGCTCGATGACCTGGATGTCCTTCGGCTCCTCGACCACGCAGATCATGCCCTTGTCGCGGCCGGAGTCGGCACAGATCCGGCACACCTCCTCGCGGGAGATGTTGCAGCAGATCCGGCAGAAGGTCACGCCATCGCGGACGGCCTCGAGTGCCGAGGTCAGTCGGTTGATGTCGTCCGGCTCGACGGCCAGCAGGTGGAAGGCGATGCGCTGGGCGCTCTTGGGGCCCACGCCGGGCAGGCGGGAGAGTTCATCGATGAGATCCTGGAGCGGTCCTTCAAACACGTCGCCTACCACTGCCTTTCACCTACGTCACTGACCGGTCCAGGATAGTGCCTGGCACCCCGGGGGCCGGTCACCGCCCCACGGCCTGACCGACAAACGACGTGATCCCCGTCCGGTGAGGGCGGGGATCATGAGTCGGTGCGGATCAGGGGTTAACCGAGCATGCCGCCGAAGGGGTCGCCGCCGCCCTGGGACAGCGGGCCCATCTTCTCCACGGCGAGGTCACCGGCCTTCTGGTGGGCGTCCTGGAAGGCGCCGGTGACCAGGTCCTGCAGGGTCTCCACGTCCTCGGGGTCGACGACCTTCGGGTCGATGGTGACGTTGGTGACCTCGCCGCCACCGGTCATGGTGACCTTCACCAGGCCGTTGCCGGCTTCGCCGGTGATGGCGGTGGCGAGGATCTCCTCCTGGGCCTGCTGCAGCTTGGCCTGCATCTCCTGGGCCTGGGCGAGGATCTGGGACATATCCGGCTGAGTCATGGCGTGCCTTTCATCGTCTGTGAATTACCGGGCCAAGTGTACCGACTCACAGCTTGCGTGCGCCGAGCTCCTGCGTCAGCAGTTCCACCGCGATGGTCGTCGCGTCTCGACGGTCGAACGTCCCCGGCTGCTGCGCCTCCTCCGCCATCATCTTCTCCTCCTCCCTGCGGGAGGCCTCCGGATCGGGTGTCGGTTCCGCCTGCGGCGGAGTGGGGGCGGGGGCCGGCTGCGGTGCCGGCGGAGTCATCTGGCGGCGCGGCGCCGGGTGGTGGTCCTCCGGCGGTGCGGCGAACTCCTCCTCTGGTTCCGGCGGCAGGGGAACGCCGTTGTCGAACTGGGGCCGGGCGGCCCGCTCGGCCATCTTCGCCCGGCCGCGTTCCACGGCCTGTTCCCAGGGTTTCCGGGCCGGCTGCTGGGCCGGCTGTTCCGGCTGCTGCGCCGCCTCCGGCCGCTTCTCCGTCTGCGGCTCAGGCGCGGCCTCAGGCGCCGAACCGCCGAGCGGGCGCGGCGTACCCCAGCCAGCGGTGGCCGGGGGTGCGGGATCAGGCGTGGGGGCCGGACTCTCGGGCTCCTCGGTGGGCTCCGGCTCATCCCGGGATTCCTGGCCGCCGTCGGCCTGGCGCTGCGGATTCCAGGCGGGCTGCTTCGGCGCGGGGGCGTCGAACCCGGCCGCGGAGGGATCCGTGCCGATGACACAGTGCACCTTGAGGCTGCGCCCCGCCTCCTCGGAGATCACGGCGGCAATGTCGCGGTTCTTCGACTCCTCGTTCAACCGCTCCGCCAGCGCGCCGGTGTTGTGGCCGAGGATGAGCGTGTCGTCCCGCAGGCCGAGGACCCGGGCCTCGGCGAGCATGATGCCGGCGATCTTGTTCTTCTCGCTGATGCGGGCGCGGACCTGGGACCACCGGGCGCGGATGGTCTCCACGGGATCGGCGGCCGATTCCGTCGGCCCCCGGGTGGGCTCGGGGGTCGGCGTGGGCGTCGGTTCCTCTGCGCGCACCGGCTCGGGCTGCTTCTCCGGTTCGGGGGTCGGCTCCGGTGCGCGGGGTGGAGCCACGGGTGCCTGCTTCTCCGGCTCCTCCGGCTGAACCGGGTCCGGCTTCCGCTCCGGCTGGGCGGCCTGCTGTTCGGCCTCCTCCCGGGCGCGGCGGACGGAGGGGCGCTCGAAGACGCGGCGGGGCTGCTGGTCCACACCCTGCTCCGGGGTGGCGGCGGGGGCCGGCTGTGCCACCGCGGCGGCCTGGGCACCGGCGTGGGCGACCCCCGCGCCCTGGACCGGCTGGGCGGGCAGGAGCAGGTGGGCGCAGAGGATCTCCAGGAGCAGGCGCGGGGAGGTGGCGCCACGCATGTCGGCGATGCGCTCGTTGACGGTGGTGGACAGGTGGGCGAGCTGGGCGGCGGTGAAGTTCGCGGCCTCGTCGCGGAGGATGTCGGCGCGGTCGGTGGGGGCGTCGACGAGTCCGAGGTCGAGCGCCTCGGGGACCGCCTGGAGGATCATGAGGTCGCGGAGGCGGTCGAGGAGGTCCTCGACGAAGCGGCGGGGGTCGTGGCCGGCCTCGATGACGTCGTCGACGGTCTGGAACAGGGCGGCGCGGTCACCTGCGGCGAGTGCGTCCACGGTGGCGTCGATGAGGGAGAGATCGGTGACCCCCAACAACGGGAGGGCCAGATCATAGGTCAGCCCCTGCTCCCCGGTACCGGCGATGAGCTGGTCGAGGATGGACAGGGAGTCACGCGGCGATCCGCCGCCGGCGCGGATGACCAGCGGGTAGACCGAGTCCTCGACGGGCACGCCCTCGGCAGCGACGGTGCGCTCGAGCAGCCCGCGCATGGCCAGCGGGGTGAGCAACCGGAACGGGTAGTGGTGGGTGCGCGACCGGATCGTGCCGATGACCTTCTCCGGCTCCGTGGTGGCGAAGATGAAGATGAGGTGCTCCGGCGGCTCCTCCACTATCTTGAGCAGCGCGTTCGACCCCTCGCGGGTGATCATGTGCGCCTCGTCGATGATGAAGACGCGGTAGCGGGACTCGGCGGGGGCGAAGTACGCGGACTCCCGCAGCTCCCGCATGTCCTCCACGCCGCGGTGGGAGGCGGCGTCGAGCTCCGTGACGTCGAGGTTGCCGGACCCGCCCGGGGCCAGCGACACACACGACGGGCACACGCCGCACGGGTTCGAGGTGGGCCCCTCGATGCAGTTGAGGGAGCGGGCGAGGATGCGCGCCGACGAGGTCTTTCCACAGCCACGCGGGCCGGAGAAGAGGTAGGCGTGGTTGATGCGTCCCGAGTCGAGGGCGACGGACAACGGTCGCGTCACCTGCTCCTGGCCGACGAGTTCAGCGAAGGAGGCGGGACGGTACTTCCGGTAGAGAGCCACGGGCATCAGCCTACCCGTGGATTCAGCGCTGCCAATCCAGGAGATCGATCCCCGCGGACCCCAGTTCCTGCTGGAGGGCCCCCACGCCCTCCTCCACCGCGAAGGCGTGTTCCGCGTCGGTGAGCATCACCAGCTGCAGGAGCACCGTCAGCCGGCCCTCCTCGGTCATGCGCGGCACCTGCCCGCCCCACAGGTACGGCGGGACGAACAGGCCGTGGGCGACGCTAACGTCACTGAGTCCGGCCTTCTCCGCAAGGTTCGGCAGCATCGTGCCGGGCTGTGCGGGGAGGACCCCGGCGGCGTCGATAAGCATGGTGGCGGCGGCCGCCAGGACGTCGATGATCTGCTGCTCCCCCGCCGTCGCGACGGCGAGCAGCTCCGAACGTACCGGCAGGGCCTCGTCGGCCGTCTCCAGCCCCGTATCGACGACCGCGAAATCAACGGTGCAGCCCAACCGCTGCCCCTCACCGAGATCGGTCACCGCGACGTGCAGCTGCCCGAGCTCCTTCAGCGCCAGCTCACCGGGGATGAACTGGTCGACCCAGTAGAGCGTCTCCTCGATGTTCAGGAGATCACGCCCCGAGCTTCTCGACGGCCGCGAGCAGCACGCACGTGGCCACCCCGTCCATGGCGACCTCGAGCTCCTCCACCGGCGGCAGCGACGGCGCCAGGCGGATGTTGCGGTTGTTGGGGTCATCCTTGAGCGGGAAGGAGGAACCCGCGCCGGTGAGGTTGATGCCGGCCTCCTTCGCCAGCTCCACCACCCGGGAGGCGGTGCCGTCGATGACGTCGAGGGAGATGAAGTAGCCGCCCTCCGGCTCCGTCCAGCGGGCGACCTCGTACTCGCCGAGACGACGCTCCATGATCTCGATGACCCGGGCGAACTTCGGGGCCAGCGACCCGGCATGCTTGCGCATCACCGCACGCACCCCCTCGGCGTCGCCGAAGTAGCGGGCGTGCGCCAGCTGGTTGACCTTGTTCGGCCCGATGCCGCGCACCCCGGCGATGCCGAGGTACCAGTCGAGATTCTCCTTCGAGGACGCGAAGAAGCTCACACCCGCGCCCGCGTGGGTGATCTTCGACGTCGACGACATCACCCAGAAGCGGTTCGGGTTGCCGGCCCCAGCGGCCAGCTCGATGACGTTGACGATCGGCGGGAACTCATCCGTGAGCGTGTGCACCGCGTACGCGTTGTCCCACACGATGCGGAAGTCCGGGGCGGCGGTCTCCATCGCCGCGAGCTCACGGCACACCTCCTCCGAGTAGGTGATGCCGGTCGGGTTGCCGAACATCGGCACCGACCACATACCCTTGACCAGCGGATCCTTCACCAGCTCCCGGATGGCCTCCACATCGGGGCCGTCCTCGAGCATGGGCACCGTGACCATCTCGAAGCCCAGGGTCTCCGTGATGGTGAAGTGACGGTCATACCCCGGCACCGGGCAGATCCACCGGATCTTCTCCCCGTCGCCCTCCAGATCCTTCCAGGGACGCTCGGAGTCGTTGTTGCCGAACATGTACGACCACGTGATCAGGTCGAACATGATGTTCAGCGACGACGCGTCTCCGGCGATGAGGTTCTCCGGATCCACCCCGATGACCTCCGCCCACAGCGTCCGGATATCCGAGATGCCCTTGAGGTTGCCGTAGTTGCGCACGTCCGCCCCGTCAGCGTCGGTGTGGTTACCCTCCCCCGGCAGCGCGAGAAGGGATTCCGCGAAGTCGAGCTGCTCCGAGGACGGCTTACCGCGGGTGAGATCGAGCTTGAGATTCTTCGCCTTCAGCTCGTCATAGTCCTTGCGGACCTGGTCCGCGAACTGCGCCAGACGGTCAGAATCGAAATCGAGGAGCGTCACTGTGGGCCTGCCTTCCGAGGCTTTACGTGGAGAAAAGTCTTCGGCCACAATGGTAGACGCTCAAGAAAAAATAAGGGGACCCCGCGCACCCGCCAGAGCTCGCTGACCCTTGCTGCATTCCTGCCCTGGGGGAGTTCACAAGATGGACGCCGCACGGGATCCTGCCGATCACTCTAACGCATCCGGGTGCGAAGAGACCAACTTGCCCCGGGTGGCCAGCGATTTGTTTTTTCCTCTCAGGGTTGTGTACTGTTTCACGAGAACACAGCGACGAAAGTTGCCGGGTTCGGCTGGGAGGATTCGACTAGCGGCCTATGTCACACGCCTGGAACGCGTGCGGGTAGCAATACCCTCGTGGGTTCAAATCCCACATCCTCCGCCACAAGATCGCGGCACCTACTCCGGTAGGTGCCGCGATCTTGTCGATTCAGGGGTTGGTTGGCGGCGGGGCGGAAATTCGGGTGGCACGAACGCCCGGGAATCAGGGATTCCGGGGCGTTCGTGCCACCCGAAGGGACGGTCAGCTCCCCCATACATAAGCCTGTCGAGACAACGATTCCGGATCCCACTGCTCCAACAGCTCCCCCACCGTGGTCATGCCGGGGTACCCCAGGGAGGCGGCGAGGTGGGCGACGACGGTGTCCACGGGGGCGTCGAGAAGCATCTCGCGGAGCGTGACAGCGCCGTCGCGCTTGGCCAGCCGCCGCCCCTCGGCGTTGAGGACGAGCGGGACGTGCCCGTACTCCGGCACCTCGAGGCCGAGCAGACCGGCGAGATACGCCTGGCGCGGCGCGCTGGCCAGCAGATCCTCGCCACGCACCACCTGATCCACCCCCTGGAAACCGTCATCGACGACCACCGCCAGGTTGTACGCCCACCCCGGCTCCTGCCCGCCGCGCTGCAGCACAAAATCATCCACCTCGCCGGTGTAGGTGCCGAGCCAGCGGTCATGGACCGTGAACTCCGCGACGTCCGCCCACAACCGCACCGCCGGCACCCTCCCCTGCTCCGCCAGTGCTTGTCGACGCCCCTCCTGCTCCCCCTCCGTGAGATCCCGACACGTCCCCGGGTAACTGCCCGGCACCGCATGCGGCGCCCGCGACGCCTCCTGGATCTCCTTCCGGGAGCAGAAGCACTCATAAGTGGGCAGCCGGTCGAGGGCCGCAGCGTAGGCCGGGAACCGGTCCGACTGGTGGAGAATCTCCCCGTCGAAAGTCAACCCCAGAGTCCGCAGATCCTCGATCTGGCGCTGCGCCGATTCCTCGCTTGAGCGCTGCGTGTCGATGTCCTCCACCCGCAACAGAAACTCCCGCCCCGTGTGCCGGGCCAGCAACCACGCCACCACCGCGGTACGCAGATTACCGAAGTGGAGATCCCCGCTCGGGGAGGGTGCATAACGTCCGGCGCCGGTCATGGCACCTAGGATAACGGCCATGACCGCACCCGAGGCCCGCTTCATCCCCGTCCGCGCCACGATCTACCCCGTCATCGTGGCGTTCTTCGTCGCGGTGTTCCTCATCTCCAACATCCTGGCCACCAAGGGCGTGGTCATCGGGCCGCTGGTCACCGACGGCGCCTTCTTCCTCTTTCCGCTGGCCTACATCCTCGGTGACGTTCTCTCCGAGTGCTACGGGTTCGCGGCGACCCGACGGGCCATCCTCACCGGTTTCACGGTGACGATTCTCGCCGTCGTCTCCTTCTACATCGCCATCTGGCTACCGCCCGCCGACTTCTACCAAGGGCAGGAACAGTTTGCCCACGTCCTCGGCCTCGTCCCGCAGATCGTCCTGGCGTCCCTGGCCGGCTATCTGGTCGGCCAGCTCCTCAATTCCTGGGTGCTCGTGGCCATCAAGCGCCGCACCGGTGAGAAGTCCCTGTGGGCGCGCCTCATCGGTTCCACGGTCGTCGGCGAGTTCGGTGACACCCTGCTGTTCTGCCTCATCGCCGCGCCGGTCATCGGCATCACCACGGCGCCCGACCTGGTCAACTACGTGCTCGTCGGGTTCCTGTGGAAGACCCTCATCGAGGTCATCCTCCTGCCGGTGACCTACCTGGTCATCGGGTGGGTGAAGCGCCGGGAGGGTTACTTCCGCCCCGCGTAGTAGCGCCCCATGAACTCGTCGCGGTAGGCCTCGAAGTCGCCGGTCTCGATGGCGGCCCGGATGTTGTCCACCAGGCGGATCATGAACTCGAGGTTGTGGATCGTGCACAGGGTGCCGGCGAGGAACTCCTTCGCGCGCAGCAGGTGATGGATGTAGGCGCGGGAGTAGTTCTCGGAGACGTAGCCGCCGAACTCCTCGTCGACGCCGGCGAAGTCCCGGCGGAACTTCGCCCCCATGAGGTTGAGGCGGCCGTCGAGGGTGTACACACCACCCCGGCGGGCCAGACGGGTGGGGGCGACGCAGTCGAAGGTGTCGGCGCCCGCCTCGACAGCGGTGAACAGGTCATCCGGTTCGGAGATGCCGAGCAGGTGGCGGGGCTTGTCGGCGGGCAGTTCGTCACAGACCCAGCCGACGATGGTGCCCAGGTTGCCCTTCTCCAGGGCGCCACCGATGCCGAAGCCGCCGAAGCCGCGCCGCCCCTCGTCCACGGCGGTCTGCGAGAGTTCGACCAGGCCACGGGTCGCCTGGCGGCGCAGGTCCTCGTACTGGGCACCCTGGACCACGCCCCACAGGGACTGCTTCAGCTTGTCCACGCGTTCCTCGGTGAGCCGGTGGTGTTCGTCGAGGCAGCGCTGCGCCCAGCGGTGGGTGCGCTGCACGCTGGACTCCTGGTAGGAGCGGGTGTCCATGAGGGTGGTCAGCTCGTCGAAGGCGAAGATGATGTCGGCGCCGAGCTGGTGCTGGATCTGCATGGAGATCTCGGGAGTGAAGCGGTGTTTGGAGCCGTCGCGGAAGCTGGTGAAGTCGACGCCGTCCTCGTCCACCCGCGCCAGGTTGGGTTTGCGGTGGGTGTGGTGCTGCCCTTCGGCGGCCTCCATGGACAGGGTCTTCTGGAATCCACGCCCTGGCTCATCACCTGGAATCCGCCGGAGTCGGTGTAGGTGGGGCCGTCCCAGTTCTCGAATCGGCCCACTCCCCGGCCTCGTCGACGATGTCGGAGCCGGGCTGGAGGTAGAGGTGGTAGGCGTTGGAGAGGATCGCCTGGGCGCCGGTGGCGCGGATCTGCTCCGGGGTCAGGGTCTTCACGGTCGCCTTGGTGGCCACGGGGATGAAGGCGGGGGTGCGGATGTCGCCGTGCGGGGTGTGGATGACACCGGTGCGACCGTGGCGGCCGGGGGCGGAGCCCAGCTCGGTGCCCACCTCGAAACTCAGGTCCTGACTCATGAACTCACTTTCTCCATTTCCTCACGGTGCGCGGTCTCGGCGGCGTGCCGGGCCTCCCATTCCTTCTCCAGTTCGGTGCCCTCGATGTCCATGCGGGGGATGAGGCGGTCGAGCCAGCGGGGGATCCACCAGGTGGCCCCGCCCATGAGGAACATGGTGGCCGGGACGAGCGACATGCGGACGAAGAAGGCGTCGAAGAATACGCCGACGCCGAGGGCGAAGCCGAAGATCTGGATGAACGGCAGCGGCTGGTCAATGAAGGCGATGAACACCGCGATCATGATGAGGGCGGCGGCGGTGACCACGCGGGCGCCACGGGTGAAACCGACGATGGTGGACTCATCGACGGCGTCGAGACGCGTGACCTTCCGCGGTGCGCCAGGCTCGGCCGCCGCCTGTTCCTTGAGCGAGATGTAGTGCTCACGCATGCGGGTGACCAGGAAGACCTGGTAGTCCATGGCCAGGCCGAAGGTAACGCCGATGAGGAAGATCGGCATGAAGGAGATGAGCGGGGCCGGGGTGTTGACCAGATCCCACAGGCCCTCCTGCCACACCAGGACGGTGAGGCCGAAGGCGGCGCCGACGGAGAGCAGGAAGCCCAGGCCGGCGACGAGGGGGACGAGCACGGAGCGGAACACCCCGAGCAGGAGGAAGATGGCCAGGCCGACGACGATGGCCAGGTACACCGGCATGGCACCGGCGAGGCGTTCGGTGATGTCCATCTGGACGGCGGTCAGGCCGGTCATGCCGACGTCGACGCCGGTGGCGTCGGAGATCTGCTCGCCCTGTTCGCGCAGGGCGTGGGAAACCTCGGTGGTGAACTGGTCGTCCGGCCCGGTGGTGGGGGTGACCAGGATCTGGGCGGCGGTGGCGTCGTCGTTGACGGCGATGAGCTGGGCGTGCTTGACGCCGCCGACGGTCTGCAGCTGCCCGACGGTGTAGAGGAAGGAGCTCATGGTCGCGGCGTTCTGTGGGTCGACGGCCTCGCCGGCCTGCTCGGCCAGGTCGGTCTGGGCGCGCACCAGCGGTTCGAGGGCGGCGGAATCGGGGTTGACCTCGTGGGCGTCGACGATGACCAGGAAGGGGGCGTTGACGCCCTCACCGAAGCCCTCGGCCATGAGGTCGGCGGACTTGCGCTGGGTGGTGTCGAGGTTGGAGGTGGAGTCCGACGGCAGCGACAGCTCCATGTCGAGCACCGGCGCGGCCATGGCTCCCAGGCCGAGGACGACCACCGCCATGACGAGGCCGGGAGCCTTCCGGACGAAGCTGACCCAGCGGTTGCCCATGGTGCGTCCGCGGCGACGCTTCCCGCCGCCGCGCACCGGGTTGCCGGACAGGCCCGGGATGCGGGCCTTGAACACCCGGTCGCCGAGGACACCGAGCAGGGCCGGGATGAAGGTGAGCGCGATGAGCACGGCCACGAGGACGGTGAAGGCGGCGGACAGACCCATGGCGGTGAGGAACTCGATGTTGACGATCGTCAGCGCCGCGAGGGCGATGATCACCGTCGCGCCCGCGAACACGACCGCGGATCCGGCGGTGCCCACCGCCATGCCGGCGGCCTCGTCGGCGGGCATGCGCCGGCGTTCGGCCCGGTAGCGGGAGAGGATGAACAGGGCGTAGTCGATGCCCACGGCCAGGCCGATCATCACCGCCAGCACCGGGGTGATGTTGTTGAGCTCGACAAACGCGGTGGCGACGATGATCGCCAGGGCGCCGATGCCCACGCCGATGACGGCGGTGATCACCGGCAGGCCGGCGGCGATGACGGAGCCGAACGTGGCGATGAGCACGAGGAACGCGACACCCAGGCCGATGATCTCGCTGGAGGTCTTGACCTCGATCGGGTCACCGAAGCCGGCACCGCCGGCCTCGACCTGGATGCCCTGCTCACGGCCGAGATCCATGGCGTTGTTGACGATGTCCCGGTGCTCCTGCGTCACGTCCATCGAGGACTCGACGTCGAAGGTGAAGGTGGTGTAGCCGATGCGTCCGTCGTCGGAGAGCATCTTGAGGTTCTCCGCGTCCGCCCGGGCCGTCTCCTCCGGCAGGCCCTGGGAGGTCATCTGCTCGATGACGCCGGCCTGCAGGGCCGGGGACACCTCGACCGGGTTGCCGAAGCGTTCGGTGCCGGTGATGTCGTCGAGGTTGTCCTCGATGGCGGAGACGACCGTGTCGATCGCCGCCGAGTTCTGCGGTTCCGCAAGCGTCTGGCCGTCGGGGGCGACGAAGACGACGTTGACCGAGGCCGCGTTCGCCGGGTTACCGGCATCGGGGAAATTCTCCTGCAGGGTGTACAGCGAGTTGATCGACGGGGTGCCGCCGATGCTGAACTGGTTGGAGAACGGCTTCTGGAAGGCCACGGCAGCGCCGGCCATGCCGCCGAGGACGGCCAGCCACAGGACGATGACGATCCACTTCCTATGGAAGGACCAGCGCCCGAGCTTGAACAGAAACTTTGCCACGATTGATTGGCTTCCTAAGGGAGGACGGGGAGAAAACTCCCGCCAGTCTACCGAGAGTTCGGGAATGCGAAAATCCCTGGTACTCGGGTGAGTACCAGGGATCCTCTGCTGGCGGTGGCGGCGGGATTTGAACCCGCGGTTGGGGGTTACCCAACAATCGCTTTCGAGGCGATCACCTTCGGCCGCTCGGACACGCCACCGCGGACAACTCTAACGGAGCGTGTCAGTGTCGACCAAATTAGCGCTTGTCGTCCTGCACGGAGCCGAGGACCTTGTTGCCGGCGTCCTTGACGGCGTCGCCGGCCTCATTGGCGGCCTGCTTGGCGTCGGCCTTGGTCTGGTCGGCGCGGCCCTCGTCCTCGAGGCGCTCGTTGCCGGTGGCCTTGCCCAGGCCCTCCTTGGCCTTGCCGCCGAGTTCCTCTGCCTTGTTCTTGAAGTCACCCATGGTGTGTCTCGCTTTCTGCATCGGTCGGTCAGTTGCTGTGACCCAGCCTACAGGCGTTCCCGGAAACGTGCAGACACCCTTATCTCCGCCCCTATCTCAGTCCGGCGAAGAATTCCGCGAGCAGCGCCGCGCACTCGGACTCGAGCACTCCCCCACGGACGGCGAGGTGGTGGAGCTGGCGTGGGGTACGGACGGCGTCGATAAGCGAGCCGCAGGCGCCGGTCTTCGGCTCCCACGCACCGAAGACGAGCTCGCCGACGCGGGCGCCGAGGATGGCGCCGGCGCACATCGTGCACGGCTCGAGCGTGACCACCAGCGTGCAGTCCGTCAGCCGCCACGCGTCCCCGTAGGTGCGGACGGCGCGGCGGATGGCCTCCATCTCGGCGTGGGCCGTGGGATCCGCGTCCGCTTCGCGACGATTCGTCCCCCACCCCAGCTCCCGCCCATCGGGTGCGTAGATCACGGCACCGACCGGGATGTCACCGGGCGGGGTGGTGCGCGCGACCTTGAGCGCCCGGCGCATCCGCTCCTCCGCCAGCACCAGACCGGCCTCGCGGGGCAGCGACTCAGTCATCGAGGTCGGCGGCCTCCGCCAGCTCATCCGCGAACCCGAGCTCGTCCGCGATGCGCAGCAGGAGCTCGGAGGGGTACGGCTCGGTGTCGTCGACGAGCACGCCGAGCACCTCCTCACTGATCCCGAGATCGGCGAGAAGATCGACGTCCCCGTCCGGCCAGCCGTCCACGTCATCGAGCTCATCCGGGTCCAGGTCCGGGACATCGGCGTCCAGCTCGCCGAGGACCTGGGCGGCGAAATCATCGTCCACCGCCATCGTCGCGTCCGAGAGCAGCAGCTGGACACCGTTGGGTGTGGGGCGGACGATGACGAAGTACTCGTCCTCCACGCACAGCAGCGCGAAAGCCGGGCCCTCACTGCGCAGCCCGCGGACCGCCCTGATCGACGTGGACAAGGAGGAGAAGTCATCGTCGAACGGACGCACCTGCCACTGCCCCTCCGAACGGGTGACGGTGACGGCGAAACTCTGGCCGTACTCCTCGTGTTCCATATCGGTGAGCGTAGTCGGCCTGTGCCACACTTGTCAGGTGACCTCGACTGCCCTCAAGCGACCTGTCTGCATCCTCGGCCTCGGCCTCATCGGCGGCTCCCTCCTGCGCGATCTCGCAGCCGCCGACCACCCCGTCTTCGGCTACAACCGCTCCCCCTCCGGCGCGCGCGCCGCCGCCGGGGAAGGTTTCGACGCCATCTCCGACCTCGAGGCGACCCTGCGACGCGCCGCCGACGACAACGCCCTCATCGTCCTGGCGACCCCCATGCCCGCCATCCCCGGTCTCCTCGACGCGATCGCCGAGTTCGCCCCCGACTGCGGCTTCACCGACGTCGTCTCCGTCAAGGCCAAGGTGTGGCAGCTGGTCCAGGAACGCGGCATGGCCGACCGCTACGTCGGCGGCCACCCCATGGCCGGCACCGCCGACAGCGGCTGGGAGGCCTCCCACACCGGACTGTTCCGCCGCGCCGCCTGGGTGATCACCTACGACCACGCCCCCGACGCCGACCAGTCCTGGATCGACCTGTGGACCGAGGTGGTCCACCTCATCATCACCGTCGGCGCCGAGGCCATCCCCGCCCGCGTGGACACCCATGACGCCGCCGTCGCCCGCGTCTCCCACCTCGTGCACGTCTTCGCGGAGGTCCTCGCCGTCGTCGGCGACAACGGCGGCGCCCTGGCCCAGTCCCTGGCCGCCAGCAGCTTCCGCGACTCCACCCGGGTGGCCGGCACCCAGCCCGCCCTCGTCCAGGCCATGTGCGAGACCAACGCGGACGCCGTCGTCGCCGCACTCGACGAGGCACTCGACATGCTTCACGACGCCCGCGACACCCTCGCCAAACCACATCCCGACCTCTCCGCCCTCGCCGACGCCGGTTACGCCGCCCGTGTCCGCTTCGAGGCCCGCCACGGCGCACGGGCCGAATCCGTCTCCCCCGTCAAGATCTCCTCCCGACCGCTCCTGCGCCTGCACCCCGGCACCGAGGGCTGGATCACCCAGCTCCGGCACGCCGAGTCCCTGGGCGGACGGATCGAGATCTTCTAGGGTGCCCCGGGGGTTGCCTTCGCCCCTTTGCCCCTCTGCCCCTGACGCCTTATGCCGGGAATTCACGCGGATGCGCCGGACACCCGATTCTGACCTGGGGATTGGTCGGGGCACGCCAGAATCCGCGTGAATTCCGGGTGGAGACACGGCCGGCCGGCCCCGGCGGCCACCCCGCCAACGCAGAAACCGCGGTTCCCCGTGACGGGGAACCGCGGTTGCTGTCTGTGCGCCCGGAGGGATTCGAACCCCCAACCTTCTGATCCGTAGTCAGATGCTCTATCCGTTGAGCTACGGGCGCTGGCCGCTCAGCGTGTCGCCGTGCAACGAGACGTTACTTTACCCCCGCTGCCAGCGACACACAAAACAGCTGGTTAAACCACCAATCCGAAGACCGGAACAGCGATGAAGTACGCGGCCAGGGTGATGAGGACAACCGCGATGAGGTTGAGCCAGATGCCGCCCTTGATCATGTCCCCGATCTTGACGTAACCGGAGCCGTAGGCGATGGCGTTCGGCAGGGTGGCGACCGGCAGCATGAACGCACAGGTGGCGGACAGGGCGACCGGGATGGTGAGCAGGAGGACGTTCATCTCGGTGGCGCCGGTGAGGCCGATGCCGACGGCGACGCCGCCCATGATGGGCAGGAAGGTCGCGGCGGTGGCGGTGTTGGAGGTGAACTCGGTGAGCACGAGGACCAGGAGGGCGACGGCCCCCATGAGCAGGAAGATCGGGAGGACCTCGAGCGCCTTGGCCTGCTCACCGATCCACAGGGACAGCCCGGTGGCGGTGAACATGCCGGACAGGGAGAGGCCGCCGCCGAAGAGGAGGAGGACGTCCCAGGGGACCTCGTTGGCGGTCTTCCAGTCGAGGAGGCGGACGCCGGTCTTGCCCTCGGCGGGGATGGTGAACATGAGCAGGCCGGCGATGATGCCGACGATGGCGTCGTCGTAGACCATCTCGGAGCCGGTCCAGGCGATGATCAGGGGGATGAAGACCCAGGACAGGGCGGCGAGGATGAAGATGATGCCGACCATGATCTGCGGGCGGGTCCACGGGCCCATCTTCTCGATCTCCTCGCGGATGAGCTCACGGCCGCCGGGGATCTCGTCCATCTCCGGCTTGAACACGGTGATGAGGACGAGCCAGGCCAGGACGGTGAAGGTCGCGGCGACGGGGACGCCGACCATCATCCACTGGCCGAAGCCGATGGTGATGTCGTGGGCTTCCTTCATGTAGCCGGCCAGCAGCGCGTTCGGCGGGGTACCGATGAGGGTGCCCAGGGAACCGATGGAGGCGGAGTAGGCGATGGCGAGCATGAGGCCGGTGGCGAAGTTCTTCTGCTTGCGCATGCCGCCGACGATGCCGGCGGTCAGCTGCAGGACGGACAGGCCGATGGGCAGCATGACCACGGCGGTGGCGGTGTTGGACACCCACATGGAGAGGAAGCCGGTGGCGATCATGAAGCCGAGGATGAGGCGCTTGGGACTGGTGCCCACGGCCATGACCACGGCGAGAGCCATGCGGCGGTGGAGGTTCCAGCGCTGCAGGCCCAGGGCGAGGAGGAAGCCGCCGAGGAAGAGGAAGATGGTGGAGCTGGCGTAGGGCGCTCCGACCTGGGAGAACGTGGCCACCTGGGAGATGGGGAACACGGCGATCGGGATGAGCGCGGTGGCGGCGAGAGGGATGGCCTCGGTCATCCACCAGACGGCCATCCACACGGTGGTGGCGGCGACGATGCGCATGGCCTGGTGGCTGTACTCGACCTCCGGGTCCGCGCCGGCGGACTGGAGGACGGTCTCGGCGGCGTTGGCCGGGAAGAAGAAGTAGACGAGGGCGGCGAGGACGATGCCGAGGACGATGCCGAACAGCTGGCGGTGCCATTCGCGGGTTTCACGGACCTCGGTGAGTTCACCTTCGGTGACGGCGGTGCTCTCGTGTGTCTGAGGAGTGCTCATGATGCGTGCACGATCCTTCTGGTAAAAGGGATGGATTGATCGGCTGTGATGTTACTTACGGGACCCTGACCCACAAGAATGAATCACGCCGATTCGGACGTGAGATCGCCTACGTGTACCCGCCTGAACCCCGTCACCTGCACCGATCGCACGAGGTCCGCCCTTCTGTCACCCCGTAACGGGGGCGGCGTCAGTGTAGTCGAAAGATCATATCAACCCCCTGGTCAGAGCCCCAGGACGGCCTTGGCGATGAGGAAGTAGACGATGAGGCCCGTCGCGTCACAGAACGTCGAGATGAACGGGTTGGAGAACACCGCCGGGTCCGCTCCGAGTTTCTTCGCCAGGATCGGCATGACCCCGCCCACCGTCGCCGACATCATGCACACCGCCAGCAGGGTCGACCCGATGACGATGCCGATCGGCAGTCCGTAGACGGCGGTCGCCAGACCGAACCCCAACGTCCCCAGCAGTGAGCCGAGGACCACGCCGACCCGCAGCTCACGCCAGGCGACCTGGGCGACGTCGCGCCCGCGGACGTCGCCCAGCGCGATCGCCCGGGTGACGGTCGTCGCGGCCTGGTTGCCGGTGTTGCCGCCGGTGCCGGTGAGCAGGGGGATGAACAGGCTCAGCACCACCGCGGCGGCGAGCGTGTCCTCGAAGGTGTCCAGGACCTGCACCGTCAGCAGCGCCGACACCGCCAGCACCAGCAGCCAGACGATGCGGGAACGCACGACCTTGAGCAGCGGCGTTGACAGGTAGGGCTGCTGCAGCGGTTCCGACGCACCCGAACGGGCCGTGTCCTCCAGAATCGGCGTCCTCGACGATGTCCATCGCGTCATCGACGGTGAGGATCCCCACCAACCGGTCCGAGTCGTCCACCACCGGCATCGCCAGCAGATCCAACGCCAGGAACCAGCGCGCCGTCTCCTCCGCGTCATCCTGCGCACCCGCGTACACCGGGGTGTTCATGAGCGTATCGACGCCCTCCTCCCCCGCCGCCGTGAACAGCGCACGCAGAGACGTCACCCCCACCAGCACCCGGTCCTCGGTGATCACCGGCAGGGTGTAGATAGTCTCCACGTCCCCGGCGACGTCCTTGAGTTTCGCCAGGACGTCGTCGACCGTCATGTCCTGGTAGATGTGCGGCACCTCCGGTGACATCCGTCGGCCGATGGACCCCGGGCCCGACCCCCGGAAAGTAGACACGGGGGATGTGATCAGGAAGCAGATCTCAGCGTAACAGGACATTGCTCCTCAAACACTGCTGGAGCGAGATACCCGCACCAGGAATGCCGACGCGTGGTGTTGTAGCGGGTACACCAGCGGAAAACAACTCGCCGGCACTGCAACTGATTGGCAAACGTCTTTGCGTCCTGGAGGACCTCACGCTTCAACGCGGCGTTGAAGGACTCCGCCAGGGCGTTATCAGCGCTGCTGCCGATCGCGCCCATCGACTGCCGGATCCCCAGCTGCGTACACGTGTCCTGGAACGCATGGGAAGTGTAGACACTGCCATGGTCCGAGTGAAAAATTGCGTCGTCGAGACTTCCGCGCTGGCCCTTGGCCATCACCAGGGCGTCCTGGACCAGGGAAGAACGCATGTGATCGGCAATCGCGAAGCCGACCAGCCGGCGGGAGAAACAGTCGATGACCGTGGCCAGGTACATATTCGACCCGTCCGCGATCGGCAGGTACGTGATATCGCCGACGTAGACCTGGTTCGGTGCCGGGGCGGTGAACCTCCGGCCGACGAGATCCGGAAACACCGGCTTCCTCCCATCCGAGACAGTCGTGGTGACCTTGCGTTTCTTGGAGTAGCCAACCAGTTGCAACGAGCGCATGATCCGGGCGACTTTCTTGTGATTGACCGGACTGCCGGGCGAGTCGTCGTTGAGTTGCGCCGTGATGCGTTTGGAGCCGTAGCAGCCGCGTTCTGCGGCGAACACGGCCTTGACCCGTGCGCCGAGGATCGCGTCGCTGAGCAGGCGTTGTGTCCTGGCGGAGGAGGTGTTTCTCCATTTGTAATACGAGGACCGGTTGAGTTTCAGAACCTCACATAACCGCTTGACCGAATGGCTGTTCTTGGCGTCGTCAACGAACTGGAAGCGGATCACCAGGTCGTCTCTTCCGCAAAATATTTCGCGGCCTTGCGCAGGATGTCGCGCTCTTCCTTCAGTCGGGCGTTTTCCCGTTCCAGCTGGCGGATACGTTCGGCATCGGTCACCGATGTCGGGGTCTGCGAGGCGGCCTCGGTGCTGGTGGTGGTGCGGGCGCCGGTGCCGTATTTGCGGACCCAGATCTGGAGGGTGTTGCGGTTGACGCCGAGTTCGGTGGCGAGGGCGTTGATCGATACGCCGGGGGAATTCTCGTAGAGGGCGACCGCGTCGTGGCGGAATTCCTCGGTGTAGGTCTTGCTGGGCATGGTGGCAGGTTACCTTTCTTCCCCGGCAGAAAGCCGGGTTGTCGGGTGTCTACCAAACAGGGTCAGGTCCCCCCTTCGGGTAGCCGAGGACCACGCCCGTGACATCGCGTTCCGAGTCCTCCAGCGCCTTGAGCAGCCGCTCCGCGATCTCCGCCGGGAGCTCATCGAGCAGGGAGACCCGGTCGTCCGGGTCCAGCTCCGCGAAGAACTCATAGACTGCCGTGTCCCCCAGCGCGTCGATGAGGTCGGCCTGGTGGGCGGAGTCGAGCGCGTCGAACACCCCGATCGACCGGCGCCGGGACAGCAGCCGCAGAATGAGCGCGGCCCGCGTGGCCGGGGAACGCTCGACCAGGGCGACGACGTCCTTGATCGGCGCCTCGTCCAGCAGCTCCGACAGTTCCTCGGCGCGCTCCGGCCGGATCTGCCTCTCCGAGCGGATGATGTGCTCGAGGCGGTCGATGACCTCACTCATGGGCCCTCCCTTTTCCGCAGGCCACACTACCCGACCGGCTGACCCGGCCCCCAGATCATCACCGGGTCGGTCGGCGCCCCGGACAGCAGGCTCAGCTCACATCCCTGCGGGTCGGTGATCACCTGGACCCGCCCGGCCGGGGTGTCCCAGGCCTCCAGCTCCACCGTGCCACCGAGTTCGAGCACCCGGTCCGGAAACCCGCCCGCCTCCGCCACCCGGATGTGGATGTCCGCCCACCGAGGGTCGTCGTCCCGCAGGCAGGACACCTCCTCGGTGATGCCGGCGCGGTCGGTGGCCACGTAGAACGGCGGCCCGCCCATGGTCACCACCGGGTCGTAGCGGGTGCCGATCCGCCACCGCAGCTGCCGCCGGTAAAAACGCCCGGTCTCCGCGACATCGAAAGTGCGGAACCCCACCCAGGCCGGGGTTCCCGGGCCGTCGTCCCAGCACGCGCCCGGCGCCGTCCCCGGCTGCCACAGCCCGACCACCCCCTGCACCGCGATGACGGCCTTCACTCCCAGCGCGCCCACCTGGGTCGGCGCCACCACCAGCTGGTCCTCGTCGTCGAGCACCCGGCCCAGTGTCCGCGTCAGATCCCGGTCCTTGAGGTACGGCAGCCAGCCTTCCTCACGCCCGCTCGCCGGCAGGAGGCCCCCGACCGGGCGTCCGGCGCTGATGATCAACCGGTAGCCCGCCAGCCCGTCGACGTCGGCGAACTCCCAGCCGAACAGGGGCCCGTAGAACGTCTCGGCGGCGGCCGGATCCGGGGAGGCGAGTTCCATCCAACAGGGGTCGCCGACATGGTGCGTGGTGGTCATGGGCTCACGGTAACCGTCGACCCCGACACGGCCGCCGGGCCTGTCGAACACGCAGCACAACAGCAGAAAGGCGACCACCCGGAGGTGGTCGCCTGTTGTGCGCCCGGAGGGATTCGAACCCCCAACCTTCTGATCCGTAGTCAGATGCTCTATCCGTTGAGCTACGGGCGCGGTGCCGGTTCCGCGGGGGATCCGGCGGCGGAGACGAGAGGATTCGAACCTCCGGCCCGCCGTTAAGCAGGCAACTCATTAGCAGTGAGTCCCATTCGGCCACTCTGGCACGTCTCCCGGCTCTCCGGCAGCCACGAGGGCATACCGGGTGAACCTCAGCGAATCCTACCTGTGACCCGGCCCATCGATCAAACCGCTATACACTCAAGCCCATGATTCGCCCTGATCTCGCCGATATCCCCGCCTATGTGCCCGGTCAGCGTCAGCCGGACGCCCTGAAACTGTCCTCCAACGAGGTGACCACCCCGCCGTTGGCCGCGGCCGTGGAGGCGATGTCCCGGGCGGCGGCCGGGGTGAACCGGTACCCGGACATGGGTGCGGAGGATCTCAGGGCGGCGCTGGCGGAGCACCTCGACGTCGACGTCGATCAGGTGGCCGTGGGCTGCGGCTCCTCCGCCCTGTGCCAGCAGCTGGTGCAGATCACCGCGACCCCGGGTGATGAGGTCCTGTTCGCGTGGCGCAGTTTCGAGGCGTACCCGATCTTCGCCCGCGCGGTCGGGGCGATACCGGTGGCGATCCCGCTCACGGCGGACGGGGCCCATGACCTCGACGCGATGGCGGCGGCGATCACCGACCGCACCCGGCTGATCTTCCTGTGCAACCCGAACAACCCGTCGGGAAACACGATCACGCAAGAGGAGTTCGACGCGTTCATGTCGAAGGTGCCGGCGGAGGTCATCGTCGGCCTGGATGAGGCGTACGTCGAGTACAACCGGGC
Organism: Corynebacterium suedekumii; assembly: GCF_030252185.1. Lineage (NCBI taxonomy): Bacteria > Bacillati > Actinomycetota > Actinomycetes > Mycobacteriales > Corynebacteriaceae > Corynebacterium > Corynebacterium suedekumii. The sequence goes on along the minus strand of NZ_CP126970.1, from coordinate 962,547 downwards.
CGGGGACACCGTCCTGGCCACCGAGGCGATCACCCGCCACCCCAACGTCGTGGGCCTGCGGACCTTCTCCAAGGCCTACGGTCTGGCCGGGGTGCGGGTCGGGTACGCGTTCGGCGCCCCGGACATCATCGCGGCACTGAACAAGCTGGCCATCCCCTTCGCCGTCAGCTCGGTCGCGCAGGCAGGGGCGCTGGCGTCGCTGGCGGCGGCCGATGAGCTGCTGGAGCGCACCGAGGAGACCGTCGTCGAGCGGGACCGGGTGGCCGAGGCGCTGGGGGCGCGCCGCTCCCAGGCGAACTTCGTGTGGCTGCCGGCCGAGGACCTCGCCGAGCGGCTGGGCACCACCCCGGCCGAGCTCGCCGCCCGTCTCGCCGGGCAGGGTGTGCTGGTGCGCGCGTTCCCGGAGGGGGTACGTGTCACGGTCACCACGGCGGCCGAGGCCGACCGGCTGCTCGACGCGTGGCGGGAGGCCGGGCTGTGACCGGGTTGATCCGTTTCGCGCTGAACATCGTGGTCACGGCGATCGCGTTGTTCTTTGTCACCCGCATCGTGCCCGGGGTGACGGTCACCCCGGCGGAGGATCCCTGGGCGTTCATCTACGTGGCCGCCGTGTTCGTCCTGGTCAACGCGTTCCTCGGGCCGATTCTCCACGGGCTGGGTGCACCGGTCACGGTGCTCACCCTCGGCCTGTTCGCGCTGGTGATCAACGCGGTACTGCTCATGGTCGCCGGGTGGCTGTCCGGCGTCCTCGGCCTGGGCCTGTCGGTCGACGGTTTCGGCCCGGCGCTCATCGGCGCGCTCATCATGGCCGTGGCCACGTGGGTGATCAACCTCGTGCTCGGCGCGGTGGGCCTGCGGCGTTAACCGCCGGCGAAGGGCGGGAGGACGTCGACCCGCTGCGCGCCGGCGAGCGGGGTGTCGCGGGGGGAGTTGCGGCCGTCGACGAGGAACGTGCAGCGTGCGAACACCTCGGCCAGCGTCATGCCGGCGTCGGTGGTGCCGCGGTGGTGGGCCGCGCGGGCGTCGAGAAGCTCGCCGAGGGTGGCGGGGACCCTGTCGGGGTCGACGGTTTCCCGGTCGGTGCCGGCGGCGGCGCGGGCGGCGGCGAAATAATGGATCTCCACGGCCCCCAGCATGCCACTACCATGGCGTTCATGCGTACCCCCGAGGAGCACACCGCCGCGATCGCGAAGGCCGTTCCGGCCCGTGGGCAGGTGCGTGTCCCGCTTGCCGACGCCGCCGGGCGCACCCTCGCCGCCCCCGTCACCGCCGGCGTCGACTCGCCGCGCTTCGACAACTCACAGATGGACGGCTACGCCCTGAGCAGCGCACACGTCGCCGCCACCCCGGGGGTGTTCACCGTCGGCGAGACACTGCCCGCGGGCACCGACCCCGACCAGCTCTACCCGGACGGCCTCGACGATCACGTCGCGCCCATCATGACCGGGGCGAAGATCCCGCGCGGCACGGCCGCGGTCGTGCCCGTCGAGGCCTGCCGCCCGGACCGGTTCCCCGGGGCCGGTGAGCGGATCGAGATTACCGCCGCCGTGCAGCCGGGTCAGTACATCCGGCCCGCCGGCAGTGACATCCGGGCCGGCGATCCGCTGCTGCGCGCCGGCGACCGGATCAGCCCCGTCGCCGTCGGCGTCCTCGCTGGCCAGGACATCACCGAGGTCACCGTCGTCGAACGACACCGGGTGATCATCTGCACCGGCGGGGCGGAGATCGGCACCGGACACGGCGCCGGAGCCGCCGCGATCCCCGACTCCAACGGCCCGATGCTCGCCGCGCTGTGTGCCCGGGCGGGCATCGAGGTCGCCGCCCACATCCGCACCGACGATGACCCGGCGCGCCTGGCCGCCGAGCTGGCGGCGGTGGCCGAACGCCTGGGCCCGACGGCCATCATCACCTCCGGCGGCATCTCCGCCGGCCAGTTCGAGGTCGTCCGGCAGGTCCTCGGCTCCGACGGCTGGTTCGGACACGTGGACCAGCAGCCCGGCGGGCCGCAGGGACTGGCCCGGTTCCACGGGATCCCCGTCATCTGTCTACCCGGCAACCCGGTGTCCACCCTGGTCAGCTTCCGCCTCTTCGTCGCCCCGCTGCTGGGCACCGCCCCCGCCCCGGTGGTGGCCGTCCTCGCAGAGGACGCCCCGGGGCTGCCCGGCCGGGACCAGTTCCTCCGCGGCCGCCACACCGGCGGGCAGGCCGCCCCCGTCGGCGGCGCGGGTTCCCACCTGCTGGCCCAGGCCCTCGGCGCCGACTGCCTCATCCGCATCCCCGCCGGCGGTCTGCCCGCCGGGCAGCACGTCACCGTCTACCCGTTCGATTAAGGAGACCCGGATCCCCATGACCCGCACCGGACTCGTCATCGTCGCCTCCACCCGCGCGGCCGCCGGAGAGTACACGGACCGTTCCGGCCCGATCGCCGTCTCCTTCCTTCGTGAGCTGGGCTTCACCACCCCCGACGCCCTCGTCGTCCCCGACGCCGACATGCCCGCCACCATCGACCGCATCCTCACCGGTGAACGCCCGGACGTGGTACTCACCTCCGGCGGCACCGGCGTCACCCCGGACGACCGCACCGTCGACGCCGTCACCCCGCACCTGGACAGCGAGCTGCCCGGCATCGTCCACGCCTTCTTCGCCCGCGGCATGGAGCACACCCCCACCGCCGTGGTCTCCCGCGCGGTCGCCGGCATCGTCGGACACACCTTCGTCATGACCCTGCCGGGCTCCACCGGCGGTGTCCGCGACGGCTGCGAGGTGCTCCAGCCCCTGCTCACCCACCTCCTCGACCAGCTGGCCGGGGCACGGACCGGGCACGACCACGCCGCGGACCGGGCGCCTGCCGATCCCGCCTACGTCGCGGACCAGACCGGCGTGGTCCTCGACGCGTTCATCACCGACGAGCCGCTCGAACCCCTCCTGGCGCAGGCCCGGCGCGACACCCTCACCGACGCCATGGGTGCCCTGGTGACCTTCGAGGGTGTGGTCCGTGACCACGACGGCGGCCAGCGCGTGGCCACGCTGTCCTACTCCTCCCACCCGACCTCGGACGCCGTGATCGGGGAGGTGGCGGTCTCGGTGAGTCAGGCGCACCCCACCACCCGCCTGTGGACCGCGCACCGCACCGGCGACCTGGCCATCGGAGAGGTCGCCTTCGCGGTGGTGGCCGCCGCCGCCCACCGCGGTGACGCCTTCGCCGCCTGCTCGACGCTGGCCGACCGGGTGAAGGCCGAGGTGCCGATCTGGAAGGAACAGGAACTCACCGACGGGGCCAAACAGTGGGTGGGGCTGGAATGACCGGGCACAGCGACCTGACACCGGAACACATCGCCCGCTACCGCCGCCAGATCACCCTCGGTGGGTTCGGTCGCCCCGGCCAGGGGAAGCTGCTGGACTCCCATGTCGCCGTCGTCGGTGCCGGTGGCCTCGGCTCCCCCGCCCTGCTCTACCTGGCCGGCGCCGGCGTGGGGCACGTCACCGTCATCGACGATGACGTCGTCGACCTGTCCAACCTGCACCGGCAGGTCATCCACACCACCGACCGCATCGGCACGCCCAAGGCCGGGTCCGCCCGCGAGCAGATGCTCGCGCTCAACCCGGACATTGAGGTCTCCGTCGTGGCGGAGCGGCTGACCTGGGACACCGCCCTCGACGTGCTGCGTGAGGCCGACGTCGTCCTCGACGGCACCGACAACTTCGACACCCGCCACATCGTCTCCGCCGCGTGCGCCCGCCTGGACATCCCGCATGTGTGGGCCTCCATCCTCGGTTTCGACGCCCAGCTCACCGTCTTCCACGCCGGCCGCGGCCCCGTCTACGACGATCTCTTCCCCACCCCGCCGGCCCCCGGTGAGGTCCCCAGCTGTGCGCAGGCCGGCGTGCTCGGGCCGGTGGTGGGCATCGTCGGTTCCGCGATGGCCATGGAGGCCATCAAGCTGCTCACCGGGATCGGCGAGCCCCTGCTGGGCACCCTCGGTTACTTCTCCTCCCTGACCGGCCGCTGGGAGTACATCCCCGTGACCGGTTCCGCCGACACCGTCGAGCGGCTGCGTACCGAGGACCCGCCGGCCCAGGTCACCGCCGCGCCGATGGTGGTCAGCGTCGCCGAGGTCACCTGCATCCCCGACGACGCGGTGCTCATCGACGTCCGCGAACCCGACGAGTACGCCAACTTCCGTATCCCCGGCGCCGTCAACCGCCCGCTGGGCGAGGTCCTGGAAGGAACGGACCCGCCGGAACTGACCACCGATCGACCCGTGGTCATCTACTGCGCCGGTGGCGTCCGTTCGGCCCGGGCCGTCGCCGCCCTGGCCTCCCGAGGCATCACCGGGCCGGTGAGCCTGGCCGGCGGCATCGACGCCTGGTTGGACCGACAGGGCTGACCGGGTGCACTAAGGTTGGTGACCCACGTCACCAACCGGAAGGAAGGAGTACCCCATGTGGCTCAACACCCTGTCCAGCATCACCCCGCAGCCCATGCTCGATGGGCTGCAGCACATGCTCGTCACGTCGAGCGTGTTCGAGTTCTTCATGATGTTCCTCGACACGTCCCCTGCCTGACCCTGCCTGACACACCACCGCCCCCGTCACCGAGAGGTGCGGGGGCGGAGGACTGCGCGGAGACGGCGGGATTTGAACCCGCGGAGGTGTGACCCTCGCTGGTTTTCAAGACCAGTGCATTCGGCCGCTCTGCCACGTCTCCTCACACCGCCGACCGGAGCCGACGACACCCAGGGAGCTTACCCGACCTGCTCGGGCAGCCGGGAATTTCCCTACCCTGGGAGGACATGAAGGCAATCACCGTAACCAATCCCGACGATCCCTCCTCCCTCGAACTCACCGAGGTGGACACCCCGCAGCTCCGGGACGGCGAAGTCCTGGTCAAGGTGCATGCGACCAGCGTGAACCGGGCCGACCTGTTGCAGGCCAAGGGCAACTACCCGCCACCGAAGGGCGCCTCCGAGATCATCGGCCTGGAGTGCGCCGGCGTCATCGAGGACCCGGGCACCACCGGCCGCACCACGGGCGAGGAGGTGGCCTGCCTGCTCTCCGGCGGTGGCTACGCCGAGTACGTCGCCGTCCCGGAGGGCCAGCTCCTGCCCATCCCGGAGGGTTACTCCCTGTCGGAGGCGGCCGCGGTCGTGGAGGTCGCCTGCACCGTGTGGTCGAACCTGGGCATGCTCGCCGGTGTGCGCGAGGGGCAGACGGTGCTGCTGCACGGTGGTGCGGGCGGCATCGGCACCTTCGCCATCCAGCTGTGCAAGCAGCTCGGCGCCACCGTCGCGGTGACGGCTGGCTCGGCGGAGAAGCTCGAGACCTGCCGGAAGCTGGGGGCGGACATCCTCATCAACTACAAGGAGCAGGATTTCGCCGAGGAGCTCACGGGCAGGTGCGACGTCATCCTCGACATCATGGGCGCGAAGTACCTCGAGCAGAACCTCAAATCCCTCAACGTGGACGGCCAGCTGGTCATCATCGGCATGCAGGGCGGCCGGAAGGCCGAGATCAACCTCGGCGCACTGCTGCCGCGCCGCCTCAGCGTCCGCGGCACGACGCTGCGCGCCCGCTCCGTCGAGAGCAAGGCGGAGGTGGTCCGTTCCACCGTGGAGAACGTCTGGCCCCTGCTTGACGACGGCCGCGTCACCCACCACATCCACACCACCCTGCCGCTGGCGGACGCCGCGAAGGCCCACGCGCTGCTGGATTCCGGCGAGGTCACCGGCAAGATCGTGCTGGAGGTCGGGGAAGTCTAGGCGAGGGACGCCACGACGCGGGCGAGCTGCTCGATGTCGTGGCGGGTGGTGAACGGCGACAACGACACGGTCACCGCACCGCCGACCTCGTCGACGCCCATCTCGGTGAATACAGGGTCGGCGGGCAGCATCGACGTGACCAGTCCGTTGTCCAGCAGCCGCTGGTGGACCGTCTCGGCCGGCACGCCCCGCACACCGAAGGACAGCCGCGGGATCCGGTTGCCGAATCCGCCGTCACCGGCCTCCCCGGACACCCCCAGGATGTGAACCGTGTAGCGGCTCTCCAGCAGGTCGACCAGGTCATCGAACAGGCCCTGCAGGTGAGTCTGCAGCTGCCCCATGGAGTGCACCAGACGGGTGCGACGGGTACCGGACCCCTCCACCATCGCGGCGAGGTGGTCCACCACCGCGGGGGCGCCACCGGCCAGCGACGGGGCGACCGGGGACTCCAGACCCGGATCGATGCGCTTGTACATGTAGGTGTCCCGGAGCACCAGGGCCGCCACCTGCGGACCACCGAGGGCGGCGAGATCCACGGCGACGATGTCAGCGTCCCAGTCATCCACGTCGAGGGGCCGGTAGGCGGCGTAGGCCGAGGCGTCGACGAGCACCCAGGCCCGCGACCGGGCACGGGTCTGCTCGATGATCTCCGCGACGGGGGCCACCGTGCCGATACGCCCCTGCGCCGCCGACAACGCCACCAACCGCGTCGACCCGTCCACCAGCTCCCCGTACTGCGACGCCGGTAACTGACCCGTCCCCAGGTCGGGCTGCGCCCAGGTGATCCTCGCCGGGGCACCCCGGAGGACATGGTTGAGTTCCGGGGCGTCCAGCCGGGAGAGCACCATCGAGGAGTTGTGGCGCAGCAGCGGACGCATCGACCGGATCAGGGTCTGATACAGAGCCGGCAGGCTCGGGCCGAGGACGACGCGGTCCGCGGTGGCGCCGCAGAGATCGGCGACGGCGACCCGGGCGGCGTCGATAAGCGAACCACCTTCGAGGCGACCCGCCGCACGCGGGCGGGAATGCAGACCCGAAGGGGACTCGACGTCCGCCATGCACGGGGCCAGACGGACGGACCGCGCGATGGCCGCGGCGACCCGCTCCGGCACCTGGGGGCAGTCATGGGCGTTGAGGTAGGTCCACCCGCCGCCGAGCGAGGCGTACTGCCCACGGATGCTCGCGACATCAAGCACCATCCTGGGCGCCTCCTCTGTTGTGACCGACTGCTTCGACAACCCAGTATGCACCGTCTCGCCCGGCGATGCACCGTCACCCCCGAGATGAAGAAAAGTGCATGTCAGGGCAAGTTATCCGGTCGATTCTGCCAGATTTCGGCCTGGGTCTTCTCAGCCTCCATTCAGCCAACTGCGGAGGTCACGGGCGGTGGCGGAACCACCGCGGAATACCGGCCCCACGACCGCGCGGGGTTAGGGTGTTAGATGTGCAGGAACCATCCCCCACCCGAGACCTGGCCGCCGACATCGCCCGGATGACCGGGACCACCGACACCGATGTCCCGGCCTCCCGATCCACGACCTTCGCCGCGGCATGGCGCGACCTCGTCCGCGGATTCCAGCAGCACGAGCTGTGGCTGCAGCTGGGTTGGCAGGACATCAAACAGCGCTACCGACGCTCCACGCTCGGCCCGCTGTGGATCACCATCGCCACCGGCGTCATGGCCCTGGCCCTCGGCCTGCTGTACTCCATGCTCTTCCAGATCCCGCTGGCCGACTTCCTCCCCCACGTCACCGTCGGCCTGATCATGTGGGGATTCATCTCCGGCTGCATCAAGGACGGCGCCGACATCTTCATCGACAACGAGGGACTGATCAAACAGCTCCCCTCCGCCCTGTCGGTGCACGTCTACCGACTCGTCTGGCGCCAGGCCCTGTTCCTCGCCCACAACCTGGTCATCTGGGTCGTCCTCATGCTCATCTTCCCCCGCGACCTGGGTTGGGAGGTCCTGCTCGCCATCCCGGGCATGGCCCTGCTCATCCTCAACGGCGTGTGGGTGACCATGTTCTTCGGCATCGTGGCCACCCGCTACCGCGACGTCGCCCCGCTGCTCGAGGCCATGACCCAGCTGCTGTTCTACGTCACCCCCATCGTGTGGACCACCCAGACCCTCAAGGAACAGGGCGGTGACATCGCCCAGCGCGCCCTGCTCGCCGAGATCAACCCCCTGTTCCACTACCTGGAGATCGTCCGCGCCCCCATGATCGGCGAACCCATCGCCGCCTATCACTGGTGGATCGTCCTCGGCTGCACCCTCGTCGGCCTCGTCCTCGCCCTGCTGGCCATGAAGCAGTGGCGCTTCCGCGTCAGCTACTGGGTATAGGAGAAAAGCCTTGGTATCCATCGACACCTACAACGCCTGCGTCGACTTCCCCATCTTCGACGCCAAGTCCCGCTCCATGAAGAAGGCCCTGCTGTCCACCGCCGGCGGCGCCATCGGCCGCAACAGCGACAACACCGTCGTCGTCGAGGCACTCCGCGACATCAACCTCCACCTCCGCGAAGGCGACCGCGTCGGCCTCGTCGGCCACAACGGCGCCGGCAAATCCACCCTCCTGCGGCTGCTGTCCGGCATCTACGAACCCACCCGCGGCTCCGCCCACATCCGCGGCCGCGTCGCCCCCGTCTTCGACCTCGGCGTGGGCATGGACCCCGAGATCTCCGGCTACGAGAACATCATCATCCGCGGCCTCTTCCTCGGCCAGACCCGAAAACAGATGAAGGCCAAGATCGACGAGATCGCCGAATTCTCCGAACTCGGCGAATACCTCAACATGCCCCTGCGCACCTACTCTACCGGCATGCGCGTCCGCCTCGCCCTCGGCGTGGTCACCTCCATCGAACCCGAGATCCTGCTGCTCGACGAAGGCATCGGCGCCGTCGACGCCGCCTTCATGGCCAAGGCCCGCGTCCGCCTCCAGGAACTGGTGAAACGCTCCGGCATCCTCGTCTTCGCTTCCCACTCCAACGACTTCCTCGCCCAGCTGTGCAACACCGCCCTGTGGATCGACCACGGCGAAATCCGCGAGGCTGGGTTGGTGGATGAAGTGGTGGAGGCCTACGAGGGCAAGGGCGCCGGCGACTACGTCCGCTCCCTGCTCCAGCGCTTCGACGAAGAGGGGTCCGAGGAACCGGGTTCCGCGTAGCTGCCGACCGGAAAAGGTCCGCTGCACGCCCGAATGTGTCGATCGCCGGTGAACTTCCGGGACGGCGGACCCATTTTCGGGCATTGTTCACCGGCGATCGACATCTCCCTTGCCGCGCGCTCCACTCCGCGCTCCTCTAGGATGCCGCCAAGGGGGATTTTTCATGAGCACCAGTCACGTCGGAGACCCTCGGGAACACGCAATCGTCGATACGGCGATGCTGCGCGACCGAGGGCTGAACCAGAAACAGATCGAGCGCCTCGTCCGCACCGGCCGCCTGTACCGGGTGGAACAGGGCGTCTTCACCACGTCGCCGCCCGAGGGAGACCTGCTGCTGCGGGCGTTGTGCCACCGGCGACCGGCGCTGGTGTTCACCGGCAGGACCGCGCTGGAACTGCATGAGGGCCGGGAGATCACCCTGCCGGTCCAGGCTGTCGTCCTCCCCGGGAAGTCTCTCTCCGGCCCGGCAACCCTCACCCTTCGCCGCCGGAAGGCCATCCGCTTCCAGCACGTCAGGGGCCTCAAGGTGACGTTGGGCGCGGTGTCGGTGGCAGATGCCGAAGACATGTCTGATGCTGATCTCATCGCTCACCTCGAGGACCGCTACGCCGGCCGGGCGGGGAAGATCGCCCTCGAGGCGGAGATGGGGACGATCTCCCGGGTACCCGCCCGCCTGCGGCACCTCATCGCCCGAGCCTCCATCGGCGCGGACAGCGACGCGGAGCGGCAAGTGTTCCGGGAGCTCCGGGCGCGCGGTATCCGCGTGGACCAGAACCGGCAGATCGGCGGGTACTTCTTCGACGGTGTCATTGAGGAGGGCAGGGTCATAGTCGAGGTCGACGGGTACCGGTTCCACTCGGCGGAGAACCGGGAGACGTTCATCCGGGACCGGTGGAAGGCGAACTATGCCACGCGTCGGGGGTACCGGGTGCTGCGGTACACGGGCAGTTGTGTGCGGTATCACCTCGATGAGGTGGTGGAACAGATCATCGCCGCCGTTGAGGGGCTCGACGAGGAGCTGCCGACTGAGGCTCACCCGGTGTGGTCGTGGCATGAAACGTTGGTCAGAGACGGGTCCTGGTGGCAGGAGGTGGCACAATGATCCCCATGTCAACAGCCACTCTGTCCCGATCCGGCTCGACCGCGGCGGTGATCGTCACGCACAAGCGGGTTGATCTCCTGCGGGCCTCCCTGGAGCAGGTGGTCCATCAGACGCATCCGGTGAATTGGGTGATCGTGGTGGACAACGGTTGCGAGGACGCGGTGGAGCAGCTGGTGACGGAGCTGGCCGGCGATCGGGCGGTGTACCTTCCCAGCCGCACGAACCTCGGTGGTGCGGGCGGGTTCGCCTACGGTTTCCTCACGGCGCTGTCTCTCGGGGCGGATGCGGTCTGGTGCGCCGACGATGACGGGCGTCCTGCGGACGAGCACGTCCTGTCGACGCTTTTCGACGTCGCCGAGCAGCACCGTCTGCACGAGGTCTCCCCGGTGGTGTGCAACATCGACGAGCCGGGTCGGCTGGCGTTCCCGCTGCGCCAGGGCCTGGTGTGGCGTCGCCACCGCTCGGAGCTGGAGGGGGATTTCCTCGAGGGGATCGCCAGCCTGTTCAATGGCGCGCTCATCAGTGCGGCCGCGATGGAGATCATCGGTGTGCCGGACTACCGGCTGTTCATCCGGGGCGACGAGGTGGAGTACCACCGCCGGCTGGTCCGCTCGGGTCTGCGGTTCGGGACGGCCCTGACCACGGCGTACCTGCATCCGGACGGCTCGGACGAGTTCAAGCCGATCCTGGGTGGTCGGATGCACACGCAGTACCCGGACAATGAGTCGAAACGCTACTTCACCTACCGCAACCGCGGCTACATCATGAGCCAGCCGGGCATGCGGAAGCTGCTGCCGCAGGAGTACGCCCGTTTCGGCTGGTTCTTCCTGGTGCAGAAGAAGGACCCGAAGGGGTTCCTCGAGTGGTTGAGGCTGCACCGGCAGGGGCGGAACGAGAAGTTCACCCGCCCCTGACAACCGGTCAGCGGAAGATGAAGATCCGCTGGACGAAGAAGTTGATCACCGTGGCGGTGCCCTGGGCGATGACGAAGGCGACGAAGATCGCCAGGGAGTCGGACCAGTCCCAGCCGGTGAGCAGGCGGTAGAACACGGTGTGCAGGCCGACGTTGACGAAGTAGGTCAGCGTGTACAGCCCGGCGACCATGAAGAACCGCTTGTAGGAGGGCTTGGCCTGGAAGGTCCAGCGGCGGTTGATCAGGTACGCGGTGAGCGTGCCGAAGATGAAGCCCACCGACCGGGCGAGCACCGGGCCCGCACCGGTGAAGATCTGGAGCGCCCAGGTGAGGCCGAGGTCGACGACGGCGGAGATGACACCGGAGATGATGAAGCGGATGGCCTGTGTTTTCAGGGTCATGCCGGTGATCTCGACGTCGGGCTCTGCGGCAGGTTCGGTGCGCGGGGTGGGGTTGGACACGAGGTAACACCCTACCCTGGTTGCGCTCAGGTACCTGCGACGTTGAGCAGCTCGCGGTAGATGTCCAGCCGATCCACAGGTGCCAGTTCGTCGGGCCCGTAGCCGCCGACGGCGGTCAACCGGTCCAGGGAGGCCGTGCACAGGTCACGGATGGCGGGGCCGGTGAGCGGGGAGCCGTCGTCGTCCTGCCAGCCGAGTCCGCTCATGGCGGTGGTGAGAACGTGGTCGGTGAGCTCGGTGTCGCTCATGCAGGCCAGGGCGAGAATGACCACCCAGAAGGCGTCACGCCCGGCCGCGTCCTCCTCGACGGGTAGTTCGGCCAGTTCGGCCTGTACCGACGGCGGGAGGTCGACGGCCCGCCCGAGGTCGAGGGCCTGGAGGAGGGGGACGAAGTCGAAGATGCCACTGCGGTCGATGATGTCACGGACCGCGGGGTGGGTGGCGGCGAGGACTTCCCGGATGGTGGTGGTGCCGGTGAGTTCGGCGTTGATGCCCGCCAGGTCGAACTCGACGCCGCCGAAGGCTCCGGAGCCGCCGACGCACAGGGCGCGGGGGGTGCCGGAGTCGCGGGGGTAGGACTCGACGGCACTGATGGTGATGTCCCACAGCCCCCAGTGATAGACGATGGCGTCGCCGTCGTCGGTGAGGTGCTGGTGGAGTTCGTCGGCGGCGTCGAGACGCTCCTCGCGGTCCCCGGTGGTGCTGAAGTGCCAGGGTGCGGCGCCGGCGTCCTCGCCCGCGTCGGCCAGGCCGAAGGAGATCCGCAGGACGTCGTGCAGGTCGACGAGGTGCAGGGCGTCGTTGAGGCCGATGTGGCGGTGCACCTCGGCGTCGGGCCGGATGTTGGACGCACGCAGAATCACCGTGCGCGGCTGCCGCTGGCGGCGGGCACGCGCGGCCGTCAGATCGACGACGTTGGCGGCACCTTTCTGTGGCATGCCTCAAGGGTAGCGACGCACCCGCCGGGCGTGCAGAAATCCGTCGGCACCTCAGGGCAGTGGGAGGGGCCGGATCTCCGCCCCGAACTGCTCCTGCAGGTACTTCCGGGAGCGTCGCTGCCCCTCGATGGTGTGCCACGCCTCGACGAGGTCGGCGGCGGCCATGGCCCAGGTCCAGGCGGTGCGTCCGACCGGCTCGCCGCGGTAGGCCTCGGCCAGCGCGGCCGGATCGGGCTGCTCGGGGGCCGTGAAACGCGGCAGGGTGAGCGAGGCGTTGGCCTCCTTCGCCGCGGTGGCGGCCGCGGTGATCTCGGCGAGGGAGTTGTCGATCGCCTGCCGGATCTGCTCGAGCGTCAGGCCGTCGCCGTCGGTGGGCAGGACGGTGGCGTCGGTGAGCAGATCATCCAGGCGTGCGGGATCGACCTCCCCGTCCCCGAGGATCCATGCGCCGGACAGGATTCCGGAGGCCGAGGGCCCGTCGGCGGAGGTCTGCACGTGCCACACGACGACCGTGTCGTCCTGCTTGTCGACGACCGCGAGCACCGTCACGCCGTCTCCTCCCGGGCGGCTGCCAGGCGCTGGCGGTGGGAGACCTCGGCGGCGGCGAAGGACACGGCGCCCGCGACCGCACCGAGCAGGGTGTTCGGCCGTCGCACACCGCGCTTCCGCAGGAAGGCGGCGATGCGGCGCTGCACGGCGGCGTCGACACGCACCGTCATGAGGATGACCACCGCGGCGGCGACAATGATCGCCCACGTCCGTGTCGGCGAATCCACCGAGAAGTCACCCGCCGGGGTATCCGAGTCCGGGCCGGCCCGGTGCCCGATGTGGCCGATGGACTGCCGCAGCTGATCGACCATGACGGCCGGATCATTGTCCGGGTCCTCGTCGAAGGAGTTGAGGACCGCCACCAGGGCACCGCCACCGGCGAGCAGACCCAGCTTCACCAGCGCGCGGGCCGGGCGGGAGGAGACGTAGTCCGGCGAGGCGACGAACGCGCCGACCACGCCCGACTGGGTCACGCGGCCGGCCAGAGTGTCATCAAGGCTGTAGTAGTCGGTCATGGACTCCAGCCTAGCGCCCGCAGCCCGCACCGACAGCGCCGATCGCCGCACTGTATACGCTGGTGACCATGTTCGGACGCAAGAAGGGCTTCGACCCCGACAAGGACCAGCAGGACGGCCGCTTCATCGCCGCGGAGCAGACGAACCTGCCTCTCAATGACTTCATGACGCGGCTCATGGCCCAGGAACTCCCCCTCCTGGACAGTCACGACCGCTCCACCGTCTACCGGCTCCTGCGCGAGTACGCCGAGTCAGGGCAACCGGAGATCACCAGTCAGGACGAGTTGCCGGCGGAGATCCGGGAGATCATCGACCTGTAGAAATGCGGACAACCCCAGCCCGAAGGCTGGGGTTGTCCACTCAGTCCTCTCAAGGACTTGGGGTGTCTACCTAGAGACTAGGAGGACAGAGCGTCAACGACACCCTGGGCGCCGGTGAACACGCCGCCGCCGACAGCGCCGATGGCGTTGAAGACGGTCTCGACGAAGTTGGAGACGATGTTGACGATGTCGGTGAAGAAGTCAGACATGTGAGTGTCCTTTCTCGGAGGTTGTCGAACAAACCTGGTGGCTTGTTCCGTGTCTCAACAATGACAAACCTGCCCCGCCCTGAGCAACCCCGACCCCGGCCGCGAAAAGTGGATTCAGCTTCATGAAAATTATGCTTATGCACATGTTTCCGCTACTCAGGCCGATTTTTCTGGCGAGCGGATATGCCGAGCCTGATGCATACAATTGACCCCGAAACTACCCTAATTCAGGGGTGAGAAAATGGCCTGCGAAATCGTTTCCGCAGGCCGACAAGGGTGATGTCCTCGATGAGCGCAGAGGAAAACGGTGCATAACATGCACGTCGGTGGCGCTCCGCGACGGTCGCTGAAAAGTCCCTTATCGCTTGCGGAAATGATAAAACACTGTAAATCGGAAAGCAACCGTCGGGCGTTACATTTTCCGCCTGATTCGAGATTTTTCGCCCCGAGGGCGGTTTTCCTGTTAACGCCACCCGCCCGGAGGGCGATGAAGAAGTGGTGCGTGTGCCCTGCTTCGTGTGCAACAAGAGATATAGGACACGGGCTCTCAGCGGGCTGATATGTTTCACCGCCCGCCCCTCCCTTTCGCTGCGGGGTCCGGCGCCCGGCCACGGGTAGGCTCGTCGATGTATCAGGTACGCGGGTATGGCCCGCGGACTTCAGTCGAGAGAAGAATCGGATGATGGAACTCCAGACCACTGAACAGTCCCTCACCGGATGGGGCCGTACGGCGCCCACCACGGCGCATGTCCTGGCCACGCCGGACGTCGAGACGATCATCAACGCGGTCCGGCAGGTCGCGGACGACAACGCCGACAAGCCGGTCCATCTGCGTCGTGGCGTCATCGCCCGCGGCATGGGCCGCTCCTACGGTGACCCGGCACAGAACGCGGGCGGCCTCGTCGTCGACATGCAGCCGCTCAACCGCATCCACGCCATCGACCCGGACACCGCCCTGGTCGATGTCGACGGTGGTGTGACCCTGGACCAGCTGATGAAGGCCGCCCTCCCCTACGGCCTGTGGGTTCCGGTGCTGCCGGGCACCCGGCAGGTGACCATCGGTGGCGCCATCGGCCCGGACATCCACGGCAAGAACCACCATTCGGCCGGTTCCTTCGGTGACCACGTCGCCTCGATGGAGCTGCTCGTGGCCGACGGCCGCGTCCTCCACCTGGAGCCGGAGGGCTCGGCGGATGACCCGGACGGCACCCTGTTCTGGGCGACCGTCGGCGGTATGGGCCTGACCGGCATCATTCTGCGGGCGACCATCCGCATGACCAAGACGGAGACCGCCTACTTCATCGCCGACGGTGACCTCACCCAGAATCTGGATGAGACGGTGGAGTTCCACGCGGACGGTTCGGAGAAGAACTACACGTACTCCTCCGCCTGGTTCGACGCGATCTCCCCGGAGCCGAAGCTGGGCCGTGCCGCCATCTCCCGCGGCAGCCTCGCCACCCTCGACCAGCTCAAGGAGCTGTCCCCGAAGCTGGCGAAGGATCCGCTGAAGTTCAACGCGCCCCAGCTGGTGACGGTGCCGGACATCTTCCCGTCCTTCACCATGAACAAGCTGTCCATGATGGCCATCGGCGAGCTGTGGTGGCTCAAGTCCGGTGAATACCGCAACCAGGTCCAGAACCTCACGCAGTTCTACCAGCCGCTGGATCTCATCGGTGAGTGGAACCGTGGCTACGGTTCGAGGGGTTTCCTGCAGTACCAGTTCGTCGTGCCGCGCGAGGCGGTGGAGCCGTTCAAGGAGATCATCCGGGACATCCAGAAGTCCGGCCACTACTCGGCGCTCAACGTGTTCAAGCTGTTCGGCGAGGGCAACCGTGCCCCGCTGTCGTACCCGATGCCGGGCTGGAACGTGTGCGTCGACTTCCCCATCAAGAAGGGCCTCGGCGCCTTCCTCGATGACCTGGACCGTCGGGTCATGGAGTTCGGCGGCCGCCTGTACCTGGCCAAGGAGTCGCGGACGTCGGCGGAGAACTTCCACCGGATGTACCCGGGCATGGCCGACTGGCTGGCCACCCGCAACGAGATCGACCCGACGGGGGTCTTCGCCTCCGACATGTCCCGCCGCCTCGAACTGAACTAACTAGGAGAATCCGAAAACCATGCTCAATGCAGTGGGCCAGGCCCAGAACATCCTCCTGCTCGGCGGCACGTCCGAGATCGGTCTCGGCATCGTCGCCGAGTTCCTCTCCCGCGGTCCCGCCCGCGTCACCCTCGCTGCGCGTGCCGATTCCCCGCGTATCGACGCCGCCGTGGACCAGGTCCGCGCCGCCGGCGCCAGCGAGGTGGACGTCATCGACTTCGACGCCACCAACTTCGCCCAGCACCCGGCCGTCATCGATTCCGCCTTCGCCCACGGTGACGTGGACGTGGCGATCGTGGCCTTCGGCACCCTCGGTGACCAGGAGGCACTGTGGCAGGACCAGGCGGCCGCCGTGTCCTCCGCGCAGACCAACTACACCGGCCCCGTCTCGGTCGGCGTCCTGCTGGGGCGGAAGTTCCGGGAGCAGGGCCACGGCACCATCGTCGCCCTCTCCTCGGTTGCGGGCACCCGTGTCCGTCGCTCCAACTTCGTCTACGGCGCCTCCAAGGCCGGCATGGACGGTTTCTACACCCAGCTCGGTGAGGCGCTGCGTGACTCCGGCGCCAAGGTCCTCGTCGTCCGTCCCGGTCAGGTACGCACGAAGATGAGCTCCGGCGGCAAGGAGGCACCGCTGACCGTCGACGTCGAGGACGTCGCCACGGCCACGGTCAGCGCCGTTCTGGAGGGCAAGGACATCATTTTCGTCCACCCGGCGTTCCAGGCTGTCGCCGCGGTGTTCGGGGTGCTGCCGCGCCAGATTTTCCGCAGGCTACCCTTTTAGGCATGTCGACCCGCGCCACCGTCACGGACGCCCTCCCCGCCTCCGCCCGGAACACCGAGAACTTCACCTCTGACGGGCTCAGCCGGGGCCGCACCCTGCTCGGGATCGCGGCGGCGTCACTGGGCGGCGGTGGCCTCACCCTCGCGGCCTGGCTCGTCCTGCGGCTGACCAGCTGGCCGGCGTTCAACCGGTCCAACATGATCTTCGCGCTGTCCACGGCGGTGACACTCGCCGTGATGATCGCGGTGGGGGTGGTGATGACGGCGTGGCTGCTCGACGACCAGCGGGCGTCGCGGCGTCGAAAAGCTCTGTACGCGCAGGCCGTGGACACCTCCGAGCCGGAGCCGGGAGCGGACGGCAACGTCGCCCCCGTCCCGGTTCCTCCCTCGAGATCCACCGGCCACGCTGGCGGGTGATCCTCACCTACGTGGTGGCGTACCTCTCCCCCGCCGCGATCGTCATCTCCACCACCGCCATTCCGCTGGCGTCGACCCGTCTCTACCTCGACGGCATCCAGGTCGACCAGGGTTTCCGCACCCAGTTCCTCACCCGAATGGCCACCACGTGGGGCAACGAGGACATGAACTACGCCGACCTGCCCTCCTACTACCCGCTGGGCTGGTTCTGGCCCGCCGGCCGGCTGGCCAACCTGCTGGGGATCCCCGGCTGGGAGGTCTACCAGCCGTGGGCCCTGGTCTCCATCGCGGCGACCGGCTGCGTGCTCGTCCCGGTGTGGCAGCGCCTGTCTGGATCCCTCGCGGTGGCCACCGCCATCGCCCTGGTGAGCGTGTGTGTCTCCCTGGTCATGAGCCCCGAGGAGCCCTACGGCGCGGTCGTGGCCATGGGCGCCCCGGCCGCCACCATCCTGGCCAAGCGCGCCCTGCTCGGGTCCTGGTTCGCCAGCGTGGGCCTGATGATCTACATGGGCATCTCCGCGACGGTGTACACCCTGTTCACCGGCGTCGTGGGCGTCTCCATCGTCGCCATCGCGGCGATGTTCATGGCCCTGCACTCCCGGACGTGGGTGCCCGTCAAGCACCTCTTCCTCATCGGTGGCGGCGCCATCCTCATCGCCCTGATCGCGTGGGGGCCGTACCTGTGGATGGTGGTCACCGGACATCCGCACGACGGCAGCGCGGCCCCGAACTACCTGCCGCCGGAAGGGGCGCAGATCCCCCTGCCGTTCCTCACCCCGTCCATCATCGGCGTGCTGTGCCTGCTGGGGCTGATCTTCCTCATCGTGCGGTCCTGGGACCCCGAGGTGCGCTCCATGGGTGTCTCGCTCATCGGTTTCTACGTCTGGGCCGCCGCCTCGATGGTGGCCACGCTCGCCGGTAGCACACTGCTCGGCTTCCGGATCGACATCCTCATCGTCCTCGTCCTGGCCACCGCCGGTGTCCTTGCCATCGTCGAGTTCCGGCTCGTGGGACTCGACCGCTTCTACCCGAACCGGTTCAGCGACAAGGCCCGTCGGTACATCACCATCATTCTCACGGTGGTTCTGGCGGCCGCCGGCCTGAGCTACGCCCAGTCCATCCCGCTGAAGAACATGACCGCCATCGACAACGCGTACTCCAACACCGACGGCTACGGTGAACGGGCCGACCTCGCCGCCCCCGACGCCGGCCGCTACTACGCCGACATCGACGCCGAGATCCGCTCCCACGGGTACGTCCCGGAGGACACGGTGGTGTTCACCGACGAGATCAACTTCATGGCGTTCAACCCCTACCTGGGTTTCCAGGCCTTCACCAGCCACTACGCCAACCCGCTGGGCGAGTTCGAGGCCCGGAACGCGGCCATCGAGTCCTGGGCCGACGGCTCATGGGACCAGTTGGCGGATCCGGACGCCTTCGCCGCCGCCCTCGAAGAGGTGAAGTGGCGCTCCCCGGACGTGTTCATCCTCCGCGGTGAGCTGGATGATCCGGAGGCCGGCTGGAAGACCCACGTCAGTGAGGACATCTACCCCAACAACCCGAATGTCCGCTACCGCGGGCTGCAGTTCAACAGTGCCCCGTTCCTCGATGATCCGGAGATGTGGGATGTCGCCCAGATCGGTCCGTTCGTGGTGGCGAGCCGGTTGAGCCAGTGACGCTGACGTAGACTCAACGCCTGTGTCTGCAACCGCCGTGTCGAAAAAGTGACCCCCGGGGTACCGCCCCGGGCGGGCTGAAGAATCTCGCGATCATCTCCGGCCTCCTGGGGTTTCTGATCTTCGTGCTCACCCCGTTCCTGCCGGTCAACCAGACCCAGTCGACGCTGTCCTGGCCCCAGGGCGACAGCCTCAACTCGGTGAACGCGCCGCTGGTGTCCTACGCGCCGGAGAGCATCGACGTGACGGTGCCCATCACCGACGCGATCGACGGTCTCCGCGACGACCAGTCCCTGGTGCTGTCCACCCTCCCGGCGGACTCGACGGACGCCACCTCCCGTGGCCTGTTCGTCCGCTCCACCGACGGCGGGATCGACGTGGTCATCCGCGACCAGGTCCCCTTCGAACTCACCGAGGACGAGATCGCCGAGCTTGACGACGCCGCGGTGCTCCACATCTCCTCCACCGAGGAGGAGACGGTGGTCACCGTCCCCGACGAGACGGATGACGAGGGCGAGCCGCTGCGCGGCGTCATCGACGAGGACACCCGCCCCCAGGTCACCGGCATCTACACCGAACTCGACGACGCCTCCGGTGCCGCGGCCGCACTGGCGGCCGCCGGACTCGACGTCGAGGTGGAGATCAACTCCCGCTTCACCACCACCCCCTCGGCGGTGAAGTACATCGCCATGTTCGCGGGCTTGGCCCTGCTCGTGGTGTCCCTGTGGTGCCTGCACCGGATGGACCAGCTGGACGGGCGGTCGTCGAGACGCTTCCTCCCCGCCGGCTGGTGGAAGTTCCGCCCCCTCGACGGCATCGTCGGCTTCGTGCTGCTCTACTGGCACATCTGGGGTGCGAACACCTCCGATGACGGCTTCATCCTCACCATGGCGCGGGTGTCCGAGAACGCCGGCTACATGGCCAACTACTACCGCTGGTTCGGTGTGCCGGAGTCCCCCTTCGGCTCCCCGTACTACGACCTGCTCGCCCTCATGGCCCAGGTGTCCTCCGCCTCGGTGTGGATGCGCCTGCCCGCGCTCATCTCCGGCATCATCATCTGGCTGGTCCTGTCCCGGGAGATCCTGCCCCGCCTCGGCGCGAAGATCGCCGGCCGGCAGGTCGCCCACTGGACCGCCGCGATGGTCTTCCTCGCCTTCTGGCTGCCCTACAACAACGGCACCCGGCCCGAGCCGATCATCGCCATGGGTGCGCTGCTGACCTGGGCGTCCTTCGAGCGCTCCATCGCCACCTCCCGGCTGCTGCCGGCGGCGATCGGCGTCATCATCGCCACCATCTCCCTCGGCGCCGGCCCGACCGGCCTCATGGCCGTCGCCGCCCTCCTGGCGTCCCTGTCCAGCCTGTTCCGGATCATCTACCGCCGCCTGCCGCTGCTCGGCGCCCCGCCCGGCTCGTCCAAGGGCACGATCATCCAGGGCGTGCTCGCCATGGTCGCCCCGTTCCTCGCCGCCGGCACCGCCATCCTCATCGCCGTGTTCGGCGACCAGACCTGGGCGAGCGTCATGGAGTCCATCCGGGTGCGCTCGGACAAGGGCCCGTCCATGACGTGGTACGAGGAGTGGGCGCGCTACCAGACCCTCATGGAACAGACCGTCGACGGCTCACTCACCCGCCGTTTCGCGGTGCTCATGATGTTCCTCTGCCTGGCCATCGTCCTCGCCGCCATCCTGCGGCGCGGCCGGGTCCCGGGGGCCGCGAAGGGCCCGTCGCTGCGCCTGGTGCTCATCATCTTCGGCACCATGTTCTTCCTCATGTTCACCCCGACGAAGTGGACCCACCACTTCGGCGTCTACGCGGGCATCGCGGGTGCGCTCGCCGCCCTGGCGGCCGTGTCCCTCAGTTATGTGGCGCTCCGGTCCTCGCGGGCGCGGACGCTGTTCATCGGTGCGGTGCTGTTCCTCCTGGCGATCTCCCTGGCCGGCATCAACGGCTGGTGGTACGTGTCCAGCTTCGGCATCCCGTGGTTCGACAGGACCATCCAGTTCCGTGGATTCGAGGCGTCCACCCCGGTGCTCTTCCTGGCGCTGCTCGTCCTCGTCATCGGCACGATCCAGTCCTTCGTCAGTGACATCCGCACCGCCCAGGCCGAGGCCACCGGCCACCTCGCCGAATACGAGGCCGAGCGCACCGAGAAGCTCAAGCGCTGGACCGGCCTGGCCTCCGCACCCATCGCCATCGCCTGCGCCCTCATCGTCCTGTTCTCCATGGCGTCACTGGGCAAGGGCTTCGTCTCCCAGTACCCGGCCTACTCCGTCGGCCTGGGTAACCTGCGCTCGCTGACCGGCAACACCTGCAGCCTGGCCAATGACGCCCTGGTGGAGACCAACTCCAACGACTCCTTCCTCACCCCCGTCGGCACCGACCTCGGTGAATCCCTCGAGTCCGAGGACAACCGCGGCTTCGAGGCGAACAACGTGCCGCCGTCGATCAACCAGGACGCGGTGTCCACCGCCTCCGTCGGCGCCATCGCCGACTCGGAGAACTCCGGCGGTTCCGCCGAGTCCACCGGCCAGGAGACCGGCAACACCGGCGGTGTGCGCGCCGACACCGGTGTCAACGGTTCCACCGCCCGCCTGCCCTTCGCCCTGGACTACACCCGCGTCCCGGTCGTCGGTTCCTGGACCTCCGGCCCGCAGTTCCCCGCGGAGATCACCACCGCCTGGTACGAGCTGCCGGAGGCCACCGAGGACGCCCCGCTGCTCGTCGTCTCCGCGGCCGGCCGCATCGAGCACCACGACATCAACGGCGTGCTCCACGACGGCCAGGACCTGGTTCTCGAGTACGGCACCCGGGGTCCCGACGGCGAGATCGACGAGGACTCCGTCGGCGAGATGGAGATGCTCGACATCGGCCCGCAGCCGTCCTGGCGCAACCTGCGCCTGCCGCTCGAGGCCCTCCCGGCGGAGGCGGACGTCGTGCGCATCGTCGCCACCGACCTCAGCCTCGACCCGGAGCAATGGCTGGCGTTCACCCCGCCGCGCGTGCCCACCCTCGACAGCCTCGACAACGTCGTCGGCTCCGAGAAGCCGGGCCTGCTCGACTGGTCCGTCGCCCTGCAGTTCCCCTGCCAGCGCACGTTCGACCACTTCGCCGGTGTGGCTGAGATCCCCGAGTTCCGCATCTCCCCGGACCACCCGGGCAAGTCGACGCTCACCCCGTTCCAGGACTACGACGGCGGTGGTGTCATGGGCACCGCCGAGGCGGTGAACAACTCCTACGAGCTGCCCAGCTACACCAAGGACGACTGGCACCGTGACTGGGGATCCATCGAGATCTACCAGCGCCGCGCCAACTCCGAGGACATCGCCCCGGATGACGCTGAGATCGAACTGGAGACCATCCAGCGTTCCGGCCTGTGGCATCCGTCGGACATGATGATCGCCACCGGCGACTGACGGTGACACGTGGCAGGGCCCGGCGTGCAGGTGACCTGCACGCCGGGGCCCTGCGGCGATTCCGGTTACGCTCGTCGGACATGAACGGTCACCAGGACAGCACCGCCGAGCGGATCGTCGCCGACGCCCTCGACGCCATCATCTACGCCGGGCACGACGGCACCATCCGGCTGTGGAACCACGGCGCGGAACTCATGTTCGGCCAGAGTGCCCAGGAGGCGCAGGGGAAGTCGCTGGACATCATCATCCCGGAGAAGCACCGGCCCGCACACTGGCGTGGCTGGGAGCGGGTGATGGCCTCCGGGGAGACGAGGTACGGCAGCGATCCCCTGTCGGTGCCGGGCGTCCGGAAGGACGGCAGCACCCTGTCGCTGGACTTCACCATCATCATGCTCAAGGACGCCGGGGGTGAGGCCGAGGGCGTGGCCGCCATCCTGCGCGACGTGAGTCAGCGGTGGCAGGAGACCCGGGAGCTGCGTCGACAGATCCGCGACCTCACGCAGGACCGGGACGCCGACACCCGCTGATGCCGGGGGTTGGTCAGACCCCCAGCGGCACGGTCGACGGGGTGACGGCCACCGGCAGGGCGGTCTCGCCCATGAGGTCGGCGTCGACGGCGGCAGCCGCGGCGCGGCCCTCCGCGATGGCCCAGACGATGAGTGACTGGCCGCGGCCGTTGTCGCCGGCGACGTAGACCTTCGGGCGGAACCCGGGGAGCAGCGGCTTGACGGAGGCGCGGTACTGCTCGTCGCGGACCATGCGTCCGCGGTCGTCGAAGGCGACGCCGAGCTCGTGGACCAGGCCGCCGCGCTCGGCACCGGTGAAGCCGAGGGCGATGAAGACGAGGTCGGCCTCGAACTCGAACTCACTGCCCGGGACGGGGGTGCGGACACCGTCGATGACCTCGATCTCAACGCAGCGCAGGCCGGTGAGTGTGCCCTCGGAGCCGAGGAACTCGACGGTGTTGGCGGAGAACACGCGGCCACCGAGGGTGTCGCCGGGGGCGCGGGTGGCCAGGCCGAGGGCTTCGATTTCCTCGGCGGACTCGTTGCCGGTGATGACGTACTCGCCCTCTTCGTGGGCGGTGGCGGTGCGCCACACCAGGGGGAAGGTGGGCCACGGGGTGGAGGCGGCGCGGGTCTTCGGGGCGGGCGGGCGGATGTCGAACTGGGTGACGCTCGCCGCGCCCTGGCGCAGGGCGGTGCCGAAGCAGTCGATGCCGGTGTCGCCGCCACCGATGATGACCACCTTCTTGCCTTCGGCGGAGATCTGGGGGTGGTCCATGTCACCCTCGTTGACGCGGTTCTGCAGCGGCAGGTAATCCATCGCCTGGTGGACGCCCTCGAGGTCCCGGCCCTCGGCCGGGAGTTCGCGCGGGAGGGGGTGCCGGTGGCGAGCACGACGGCGTCGAAACGCGCGAGGTCCTGCGCGGTGGGGGACACGCCGGTGCGGAAGGTGGTGCCCTCGGCTGCCATCTGCTCGATGCGGCGGTCGATGAAGCGGTTCTCCATCTTGTAGTCCGGGACGCCGTAGCGCATGAGACCCCCGATGCGGTCGTCACGTTCGTAGACGGTGACGCGGTGTCCGGCGCGGGTGAGCTGCTGGGCGGCGGCCAGGCCGGCGGGCCCGGAGCCGACGACGGCGACGGACTGGCCGGTGTCGAAGCTGGGGGCGACCGGCGTGACCCAGCCTTCCTCGAAGCCCTTCTCGGCGATGGCGAGTTCGACGTTCTTGATGGTCACGGCCTCGTCGTTGATGGCCAGGACACACGCGCCCTCACACGGCGCCGGGCAGAGCCGGCCGGTGAACTCGGGGAAGTTGTTGGTGGCGTGGAGGCGGTCATAGGCCTCCTTCCACCGGTTCTGACGGACCAGGTCGTTCCATTCGGGGATGATGTTGCCGAGCGGGCAGCCCTCGTGGCAGAAGGGGACGCCGCAGTCCATGCAGCGGGTGGCCTGCTGCTGGATCTGGCCGCCGGGGGCGTCCTCGTAGACCTCGCGGAAGTCCATGAGACGCAGCGGGACGGGCCGGTGGGCGGGCTCGGCGCGGGTGTGCTTGCGGAAACCGTGCGGATCAGCCATGTCAGTTCACTGCCTCCATGATCGCGGTGTTGATGTCGCGGCTTTCCTGGCTCGCGAGGTCGATGATGCCCAGGACCTTCTTGTAGTCACGCGGCATGACCTTGACCATGTCGCGGGCCTGCCAGGTGGTCGTGGAGCCGGTGAGGCGGATGTGTTCGTCGATGATGCTCTCCAGGAACTCGACGTCCTCGTCGGTGAGCTTCTCGACGTCCACCATCTCACCGTTGATGCGCCGCTCCAGGTCGCCGACGGGGGCGAGGTAGGCGACGCCGCCGGACATGCCGGCGCCGAAGTTGTCGCCGACCTCACCGAGGACGACGACGCGGCCGCCGGTCATGTACTCGCAGCCGTGGTTGCCGATACCCTCGACGACCGCGGTGGCGCCGGAGTTGCGGACGCAGAAGCGTTCGCCGACAGCACCGGCGATGAAGATGTCGCCGCTGGTGGCGCCGAAGCCGATGACGTTGCCGGCGATGATGTCGGGGTTGTCGGCGCTGATCTGCTCCGGCGCGGTGCCGTGCGGGCGCACGATGATCCGGCCGCCGGACAGACCCTTGCCCACGAAGTCGTTGGCGTCGCCGACGAGGTCGAGGGTCAGGCCCCGCGGAATGAACGCGCCGAAGGAGTTGCCGGCGGAGCCGGTGAGCGTCACGGCGATGGTGCCGTCCGGCAGGCCCTCGGCGCCGGCCGCCCGGGTGATGCGGGAGCCGGTCATGGTGCCGACGGTGCGGTCGACGTTGCGGACGGGATAGCTCAGGTGGACCTGCGGCACCGGGCTCGACGCCATCCAGGCTGGGGCATTCGAGCTGGAGGCGGCCGCGGCGGCGTCGATGGTCAGCTGGGTGTCACGGATGATGCGCTCGTCGAGGATGCCCGCCAGGCCGTGCTCCTGGGTCTTCGTCTGCCGCTGGTTCTGGTGGCGGAAGAACGGGGACTCGGGCACCTCGAAGATCGGGGAGAGGTCGAGGGCGGCGGCGCGGGGATGGGCGGAGGTGAAGGCGGCGTCGTCACGCTGACGCAGCACGTGGGCCTGGCCGACGGCCTCGTCGATGGAGCGGAAGCCCAGCTCGGCGAGGTACTCGCGGACCTCCTGGGCGAGGAAGGTGAAGAAGTTGACCACGTGGTCGGCCTGGCCGGTGTACTTCTTGCGCAGCTCGGGGTTCTGGGTGGCGATGCCGACCGGGCAGGTGTCGAGGTGACACACGCGCATCATGATGCAGCCCTCGACGACGAGCGGGGCAGTGGCGAAACCGAACTCCTCGGCGCCGAGCAGGGCAGCGATGACGACGTCGCGGCCGGTCTTGAGCTGGCCGTCGCACTGGACGCGGATGCGGTCGCGCAGGCCGTTGAGCAGCAGGGTCTGCTGGGTCTCGGCGAGGCCGAGTTCCCAGGGGCCGCCGGCGTGCTTGAGGGAGGTCAGCGGGGAGGCGCCGGTGCCGCCGTCGTGGCCGGAGATGAGGACGACGTCGGCATGCGCCTTGGACACGCCCGCGGCGACGGTGCCCACGCCGGCCTCGGCGACGAGTTTGACGTGGATGCGGCCCTGCGGGTTGGCATTCTTCAGGTCGAAGATGAGCTGGGCGAGGTCCTCGATGGAGTAGATGTCGTGGTGCGGCGGCGGAGAGATCAGGCCCACGCCCGGGGTGGTGATACGCACCTCGGCGATCCACGGGTAGACCTTGTTCGGCGGGAGCTGCCCGCCCTCGCCGGGCTTGGCGCCCTGGGCCATCTTGATCTGGATGTCGGTGCAGTTGTTGAGGTAGTGGCTGGTCACGCCGAAGCGGCCGGAGGCGACCTGCTTGATGGCGGAGCGCTTCCAGTCACCGTTGGGTTCGACGTCGAATCGCGCGGGGTCCTCGCCGCCCTCGCCGGAGTTGGACATGGCGTGGAGGCGGTTCATGGCAATCGCCAGGGTCTCGTGGGCCTCGGCGGAGATGGAGCCGTAGGACATCGCGCCGGTGGAGAAGCGGGTGACGATGTCGGCGACCGGTTCGACCTCGTCGACGCTGATGGGCGCCCGGTCGGAGGCGAACTCGACCATGCCGCGGATGGTGGCCAGGCGGCGGGACTGGTCGTCGACGGCGCGGGTGTAGTCGCGGAAGATCTGGTACTGGCCGGTGCGGGTGGCGTGCTGGAGCTTGAAGATGGTCTCGGGGTTGAACAGGTGGTACTCGCCCTCCCGGCGCCACTTGTACTCGCCGCCGAGGTCGAGTTCGCGGTGGGCGAGTTCCTCGGGGCGGGGCAGGAAGGCGGAGCGGTGGCGGGCCTCGACGTCCTCGGCCAGCTCCGCCAGGTCGACGCCGCCGATCGGGGAGGTCACGCCGCCGAAGTACTCGTCGAGCAGGGCCTGGGACAGGCCGGTGACGTCGGCGAGCTGGGCGCCACGGTAGGAGGCGACGGTAGCGATGCCCATCTTCGACATCACCTTGAGCACGCCGGAGGTGGCGGCGGTGATGTAGTTGGTGCAGGCCTCGTCGAGGGTGAGGTCACCGAGCTGGCCCTTCATGCGCAGCTCGTCGATGGTCTCGAAGGCCATGTAGGGGTTGATGGCGTCGGCGCCGAAGCTGACGAGCATGGCCAGGTGGTGGACCTCCCGGGCGTCACCGGCCTCGATGACCAGGGACGCGCGGGTGCGGGTCCGCTCGGCGACGAGGTGCTGGTGCACCGCGGAGGTCAGCAGCAGCGACGGGATCGGGGCGTAGCGTTCGTCGGACTCGCGGTCGGAGATGACCAGGAGGGTGGCGCCGTCGCGGATGGCGGCGGATGCTTCCCGACGCACGCGGTCGATCGCCGCCCGCATACCGGCACCGTGGTGGGCCACTGGGTAGAGACCGGAGATGACGGCGGTGCGGAAGTGCGGCCAGTCGCCGTCGTCGTCGGCGTGGCGGAGGGTGGCCAGCTGGTGGTTGTCGATGACCGGCCCGGTCAGCCGGATGCGTCGGGCGGCAGCCGAGGTGGGGTTGAGCACGTCGGACTGCGCGCCGAGCAGGGTGTGCATGGAGGTGACCGGCTTCTCCCGGATGGAGTCGAGCGGCGGGTTGGTCACCTGGGCGAAACGCTGGGCGAAGAAGTCGTAGAGCATCCGGGGGCGCTGCGACAGGGCCGCGATGGGGGTGTCGGATCCCATGGAGCCGATCGCCTCGGCGGCGTTGAGCGCCATCGGGGCGATGATGAGGTCGACGTCCTCCTCGGTGATGCCGAAGACGCGCTGGCGCAGCACGGCCCGGTTGTGGGGCATGTACTCGTAGCGGGTCTGCGGGAGGTTCTCGATGTGGACGAAGTTCTCGTTGATCCAGGTCCGGTAGGGCTTGGCACTGCCGAGGGAGGCCTTGATCTCCTCGTCCGGCACGATGCGGCCGGCGGCGGTGTCCACGAGGAACATCCGGCCCGGCTGCACGCGGGTCCGCTTGACGACGTCGCGCGGGTCCAGGTCCAGCACACCCGCCTCGGAGGCCATGACGACGAGGCCGTCCCTGGTCACCCAGATGCGTCCCGGGCGCAGGCCGTTGCGGTCCAGTACCGCGCCGATGAGGGTGCCGTCGGTGAAGGCGACGGCCGCGGGGCCGTCCCAGGGTTCCATGAGGCAGGAGTGGTACTCGTAGAAGTCGCGCAGCTCGGGGTCGATGGTGGGGTTGTGCTCCCAGGCCTGGGGGATCATCATCGCCATGGCGTGGGGCAGGGAGTAGCCGCCGAGGTGGAGGAGTTCGAGGGCCTCGTCGAAACGCGCGGTGTCGGAGCCGTCGGGCGAGCAGATGGGCAGCACCCGGTCGAGGGGGCCGAGGAGCTCGGAGTCGATGAGGGCCTCGCGGGCGCGCATCCAGTTCTCGTTGCCGGTGACGGTGTTGATCTCTCCGTTGTGGGCGACGAAGCGGTACGGGTGGGCCAGCGGCCACGAGGGGAAGGTGTTGGTGGAGAAACGCGAGTGGACCAGGGCCATGGCCGAGGCCATCCGGGGGTCGCGCAGGTCCTGGTAGAACTCGGCGAGCTGCGGGGTGGTGAGCATGCCCTTGTACACGACGGTGCGTGAGGACAGCGACGGGAAGTACACCGTCTCCTCGCCGTGCTTGGTGCCCAGTTCGCGGGCGCAGCGCTTGCGGATGAAGAACATCACCCGGTCCAGGTCGACCCCGGTGCGCTGGCCGGCGGCGAGGAAGATCTGCTCGAAGTGGGGCATGGCGTCGAGAGCCATGGTGCCCAGGCCGGAGGGGTCGACGGGGACCTCGCGCCAGCCGAGGACCGTCGCCCCCTCTTCGACGGCGATGGCCTCGATCTCCCGCTTGGCGTCGAACATGGCCATACGGCGGCGCGGGAGGAAGGCGATGCCGGTGGCGAAGGCCCCGGCGTCGGGCAGGGTCACCCCCTGCTCGGCCATGACGGTGCGGTAGAAGCTGTCGGGGATCTGCAGGAGGATGCCGGTGCCGTCGCCGGTGTTCTTCTCTGCACCGGCGGCACCACGGTGGTCGATGTTCTGCAGGATCTGCAGTCCCTTGTCCACGATGTCGCGGGACGCGCGTCCGTGCATGTCGGCGACGAAGCCGACACCGCAGGCATCGTGTTCGTGTCGGGGGTCGTAGAGGCCCTGACGGTCCATGGATTCCACCTCGCTCTGTTTTCTGACTATCGACCTATAGAAAACACCACGGGCGGCGGGCCGCGCAAGAGATACCTGTCAATCGTTCGGCAGATTACCCCCGTATGTTCGCCACCGACACCGTGGGCACCGGGGTGAACGCGTAGGAGTCGTCCGCCACACACCTGCGGTGCGCCTGAATCCACACCCAGATGAGCAGCGGGTACATCACCAGGGCCACGGCCAGCATCCCGACGACCTGCATCCACATCACCGGCCACATGATGTTCCACCCGAAGTGCAGCAGGAAGGCGATGAACAACCACACCCCGGCCACCCGCAGCCGCCACGCAGTGGACCGCCCGGCGGTGAAGATCGCCAACCCCAGGCCCCAGCCGGCCAGCGCCGAGAACACGATGTGCAGACCCGGGCCCGCGAAGACACGCAGGGCCCAGGTGGTCAAGGTGCCGGCCACGTCGGAATTCGGGTCCATCACGGCGAACATGGCACCGTACATGGCGTTCTCGATGGCCTCGAACCCCAGCCCCACCAGAGCACCGGTCATCAGCCCGTGCCAGGGCCGGTTGAGGCCCCGGAAGGTGAAGAGGATGACGCCGACCCCGAGCGCCTTGGCGATCTCCTCCGGATACGCCCCACCGAAGGACGCCTCGAACAGATCCCACCCCAGCTTGCTCACCAGGTCCATGACCGGGAGCCCGCCGGCCATGACGAGCAGGAAGCTGACGCCGGCACCCCACACCAGGCAGGCGGCCACCCACCGCCACCCCGCCCCAGCGCGGTCGGGCCACATCGGTGACAGCGTGAACAGCCAGATCACCAGGGCGACATAGACGGCCGCGAAGATCAGCCCCAGCAGACCGCCGATGGGCGAGATGAGAAAATTGGTGGCTGTGAAATACACCAGCACCGGGATGCCGATGACGGTGCAGACCACGAGGGTCACCCGGAACAGGCGGCTCATACGTTCACCCTCCCCGGTCAGTGAGCGGCGGGACAGGCAGCCGCGGAGACGGTTCGACGATGGCGTCGGTGACCACCGCCGGCAGGGGTTTCCCGCCGGTGTAGGCACCCCACACCTGGTCCGCCACCGGAGCCACCCGGACGCCGGGGCCGGTGATGACCGCCACCATCGTCTGACTGGCCCGGTCCCCCTCCCCCTCCAGCGAGATGCCGACGCTGGAGGTGGCGGTGTCGATGAGCATCCGGGCCTGACCCTCCCGGAAGACCGGCTCACTGTCGGCGGGGCCCACGAAATTCAGTGCCCGCATCATCCGCCGCAGCGTGCGCTCCGGGTCCTCCCCGCCGTCGGCGATGAGCGACTGGACCGTGACCCCGTCGCAGCGCCAGCCCGGACCGACCGAATCCAGCCCCATCGGCTCACACGTCATGTCGAGCGGGATCTCCCAGGAGTACCCGGGCATCCCGAGGTACGCCTGTTCCCGGCGCTCCCGGTCCGGCACGAGGAGGTTGAGAGCGACCGGCAGGAGCAGGATCACCGCGGTCGCGCCGAACAGTGACCACCACCAGGTACGGTCCACTGTCGGCTGGAGTCGATATCGAGGCATGAGTCCCAGACTAACCGGGGTCGGCTGGCCTAGAGTTGGGACCATGAACGACCTCTACGCCTACGTCAACGGCCCCTGGCTGGCCACGCATGTCATTCCCGACGACCGCGGGGTCGACGGCACGTTCCACCGGCTTCGCGACGACGCCGAGGCCGACGTCCGCGCCATCGTCGAGGAGGACACCGGCCGCGCCGGGACCCTCTTCGACTCCTTCATGGACGTCGAGGGCGTCAACGCCGCCGGCATGGCACCGCTCGACGCGGACCTCGACCTGCTCACCGTGCCCAACATGGCCACCTTCGCCGGTCGCCTCGGCGAGCTCGAGCGCCTCGGCGTCGCCGCCCCCCTGACCTTCTGGGTGGAGAAGGCCTCCGACACGCGCAGCGACTCCGAGAACGCCATCGCCTACCTCATCCAGTCCGGACTCGGCCTGCCCGATGAGGCGTACTACCGCCAGGCCACCCACGCGAAGATCGTCTCCGCGTACCGCGCCCACATCGTGGCCATGCTCGGCTTCCTCGACCCGTCCCGCCTCTTCGGCCTGACGCCTGAGCTCGCCGCCGACCGCATCCTCAACCTGGAGACCGAACTCGCCGCCGGCCACTGGGACGTCGTGACCACCCGCGACGCCGTGAAGACGTACAACCCCACCGCCTGGGCCGACCTGCCCGGCGTCATCCGCACCATCCTCACCGGCGCCGGCCTGCCCGAGTCCGAGGTCATCTCCATGATGCCCAGCTACGTCGACCACCTCGCCGGCCTGCTCACCGACGACCGGCTCGCCGACTGGCAGCTCTGGGGCACCTGGCACATCCTGCGCTCCCGCGCCGGCGTCCTGCCCGAGGAGGTCGGGGCCAGGAACTTCGAGTTCTACGGCACCCTCCTGTCCGGGGCGACCCAGCAGCGCGACCGCTGGAAGCGCGGCGTCGGCCTCACCGAGTCCCTCGTCGGCCAGGAGATCGGCCGGATCTTCGTCGACCGCCACTTCCCGCCCTCCTCCAAGGACGAGATGCTCCGCCTCGTCGACTACCTCGTCGAGGCCTACCGCGAACGCATCACCGACCTCGAGTGGATGACTGAACAGACCCGCGGCCGCGCCCTGGAGAAGCTCGACCAGTTCAAGGCCAAGATCGGCTACCCCGACGTGTGGCGCTCCTACGAGGGCCTCACCTTCGGCGCGACCGGCGCCGACCTGCTCGACAACGTCCGGGCCGCGTCCGCGTTCCTGCAGGACTACGAGCTGAACAAGATCGGCAGGCCCGCCGACCGCGACGAATGGTTCTCCACCCCGCAGACCGTCAACGCCTTCTACAACCCCGTGGTCAACGACATCACCTTCCCCGCCGCCATCCTCCGGCCGCCGTTCTACTCCCCCGACATGGACGCCGCCGAGAACTTCGGCGCCATCGGTGCTGTCATCGGCCACGAGATCGGCCACGGTTTCGACGATCAGGGCTCCCAGTACGACGGCCTGGGCAACCTCAACTACTGGTGGACCGACGCCGACCGCGACGCCTTCACCGAACTCACCGACAAACTGGTCCGCCAGTTCAACGGCCTCATCCCCTCCGTGCTCACCGAACGCGGCATCGAGTCCGAGGGCGTCAACGGCGAGTTCACCCTCGGCGAGAACATCGGTGACCTCGGCGGCCTCGGCATCGCCGTGGTGGCCTACCGCCGCTACCTCGCCGACCAGGGACTCGACTTCGACTCCTCGCCCCGCCTGCCCTTCGAGGCTGAGGACGCCGACCCCGGCCTCGTCGGCCGCGAGTTCACCGGCCTGCAGCGGCTGTTCCTGTCCTGGGCCCGGGTGTGGCGCACCGCCATCCGCCCCGAGCAGGCCCAGCAGTACCTGGCCATCGACCCCCACTCCCCCGCCGAGTTCCGCTGCAACGTCATCGCCGGCAACATCGAGGAGTTCTACCAGGCGTTCCCCGAGGTCGACGAGGACTCCCGGATGTGGGTCGCCCCGGCGGACCGGGTGACCATCTGGTGACAGACCCGGCCACCGGGACCGATGCCGGGCCGGAGTCGGTGGCCCGGCGTTTCGTCGAGGCGTGGAACCGTGCCGACGCCGACGCGCTGGCGGAGGCGTTCACTCAGGACGCGGACTTCGTCAACGTCGTCGGCTTCTGGTGGCACGGACGCCGGCAGATCCGCCACAACCACGCCATCGGATTCCGGGACATGTTCGGCGATTCCACCATGGCCCTAGAACGCGTGCGCACCCGGCCGCTGGGCGAGGATCACGCCGTGGTCCAGGCCCGGTGGACCATGCGGGGCCAGCGCTCCCCCGACGGAATCGTCGACCCCGGTCCCCGACGCGGGGTGTTCACCTTCGTCTGCGCCCGGCAACCCGACGGAACGTGGCTGGGCGTCACCGGGCACAACATCGACATCGTGCCCGGCGCGCAGACGCATGTCGCCGGGCCGGAGGGGTACGGCCGGCCCGCTACTGAACCCGGGCCGTGCACAGCTCCGTTCACCTAGTCCACGAAGTTGAGCTCCGCGACGACGCGTTTCTTCTCCGGCATGGACGGCAACCAGCCGATGAGGGCGTAGCGGGAGGTGTTGGCGTCGGTGCCGGTGGTGCTGGCCCGGCGCAGCAGGTGCGGCATCCGCAGCTCGAAGGAACGGACGTCCCCGTCGACCCGGACGGTGCCCACGGCGCGCTGGCGGGTGGCCTCGTGGAGGGTGACGTCGGTGACCTCGAGCTTCGCGGCGTGCTTGCCGGCCGTCTCCCCGGGCTGGCCGGAGCCGCGGATGTCCAGGGCGGCGGGGACGCCGTCGGAGCGGGTGGCACCGTCGTCGGCCTCGAGGATGGTGCGGATCAGCTGGGTCACCGCGATCGGGTCGCCGAGGGCGTTGGACACCCAGCGGTGGCCGAGGACGCTGTGGTCCATCTCGGTGAGGGTGTGTTCGGGGTCGACCTCGGAGGGCCGGTAGGTCAGGGGCAGCTGGACGTGGCGGCCGTCGAGGTCGGAGCCGATGAGCACCTCGATGCCCACTTCATCGTCCCAGTCGACGAGCCGGAAGCTGCCCAGCAGCGAGACGATTCCGCCGAATCGGGCGGCGATGTCCTCCTTGGTGGGGTTGAGTTCCGCATCGTAGATCTTCGCTACTCCGCTCATGACGGACTCCTCACTGGGACGAACCGGGTCGACTGCTGGTTATTTGCCACCCTAGCCCTCCCGCACCCCTGACGCGCGGCAGTTCGGGTAACTAGGCTGGGCGCCATGAACGAGTCCGACAAGACGCCAGAACAGCTGCAGGACGAGAAGTTCCGCGCCGAGTTCCAGGTCGGCGGTGTTGACCGTGAACTGCCGGCGGAGGAGCAGCTCGAGCAGCTCTACTCCTACCTCGACGCCCACTATGATCTCCCCGATTTCACCCCGCCCTGGAAGGGTGGTGCGGGTGATCCGGACCCGGCGGACAACTACATCGCCCGGCTGGCCGACCGGACGACGCATGCGGCGATGCTCATGCTGGGGTCGGGTCTGGATCATTCGATGCCCGGGGTGGTGTGGGCTGACGGGGTGGAGGCCTCGGAGGTGCCGGAGGTCGGTGGTCGTCTGTTCACCCCGTCGGAGCCGACGGGCCGGTGGGCGGTGAGCTTCCACTCCGGCGGGTGGTGGCGCGGTTCGGGGAATGCGCTGGAGATGTCGTGGCGTCCGGAGGTCGCGGCCGCAGCGGAGCGGTCGGGCACGATCATCCTCGACCTGGATTATCCCCTGGCCCCGCAGAGCACGGTCAAGGAGATGAATCAGGTGGTGCGGAAGGCCATCGGGTACGCCAAGCACCACAACGCGTCCTCGATCGCGGCCTGGGGGTATTCCTCGGGTGCGGCGTTGGCGGCGATGAACGCCTCGCTTGTCGACGCGCTCGTGCTCACCTTCCCCGACCTCGCCTCGGTGGCCAGCCTCCCGGACGAGATCAGCGCGGGGCAGACGGTGCCGGCGGCGGCGGCGTGGCCGCGCAGCCTCGTGCAGATCGCGCTGCAGGACGAGATCGCCGACCGCCCCGAGGGGATCGACGGCGTGGACGGCATCGAGGTCCGGGAGTACGTGGCCCGGCATCGGGTGTCCACCCCGGAGGTGGCGCGCCAGAAGATCGCGGACGTGGCGGACTTCCTCCGGACGGTCTAGGTCCCTCCGCGCAGTTCCCGGCCGCGTTCCTCCACCTTCTCGCGGGCGGCGTCCTGTTTGATCAATGCGGTGGTCCCGCGCAGGGGCAGCTGGATGTCACGTTCCGCGGGGATGCCGGCCTTGAGTTGGCGGGCGCGTTCCACCTCGGCGTCGACCTTGACGCCGAGGACCAGGGAGATGTTGGCTCCCCACAGGGCGAACATGAGGGCCAGGACGGTGCCGATCGCCCCGTAGGAGCTCAGGCCGGTGAGGTAGCTGAGGTAGAGCCAGAAGGCACCGGCGACGAGGCCGATGCCCGCCATCGCCACGACCGCTCCCCAGCTCAGCCAGCGGAACCGGGGCTGTTTCACGTTGGGGGTGTAGTAGTACATCACCGCGATGAGCATGTTCGTGAGCACGAGGATGACGGGCCAGCGTGCCCACCGCCAGACGGGGAGGAAGACGCCGAGGAGGTAGTCGAGGACGTCGCCGAGCCCCAGGGGGCCGGCGATGGGGCCGAGCACGGCGGAGACCACCGACTCATTGAGCACGAGCGCGGCGAGGATGATGACCATGCCGATCTGCAGCAGCAGGGTCGTGCCCAGCATCGTGCCGAAGGTGCGGATGAGCGTGCGCCCCTCAGCCTGGCCGTAGAGGTGGTTGGAGCAGCGGGAGAAGGCGCGGACGTAGGCCGAGGCGGACCACAGGGAGGTGAGCACGCCGGCGATGAGGCCGAGGATGCCACCCATGGAGGAACCCAGGACCATGGACACCACGTCCCGGACCGTCTCCTGGTATTCCGCGGGGACGTACTCGGTGATGACGTCGCCGACGAGGGTGCCCACGAGGTCGGCGTTGTTGGCGAGGATGAGCGTGGCGATCGAGTAGACCGCCAGCAGCGTCGGCGCGAAGGACAGCACCGTGAAGAAGGTGAGCATCGCCGCCTTGTCGAGGATGCCCACGGGGAAGAACTCCCGGACCACCCGGCCGAGGACGTAGCGCCAGCCCACCCACGTCAGGTGCGGCCGGGGCACCTCGGTCGCCTTGGTCGATCCTCCACCCTCGCTCACCTGCCCCATCCTGCCAGAGGCACCGGCGTTCGCCGGGGAGGAACTAGAACGTGGCGGCGTCGATGACGAAGCGGTAGCGCACGTCGGCGGCGATGGTGCGGTCGTAGGCCTCGTTGATGGCCGGGGCGTCGATGAGCTCGATCTCGGCGGTCACCCCGTGCTCGGCACAGAAGTCGAGCATCTCCTGGGTCTCCCGGATGCCGCCGACCAGGGAGCCGGAGAGCGAACGGCGGGCCTGGGTGAACATGCGGGCGGGAGCCTGCAGCGGTGCGCCGGGCAGGCCGAGCTGGACCAGGGCGCCGTCGAAACGCAGCAGGGACAGGTAGGCGGTGGTGTCCAGGTCGACGGAGACGGTGTTGAGAATGAGGTCGAAATGGTTGAGCAGATCCTCGGGCAGACCGTCGGCGGTGGAGACGTGGCGGGTGGCGCCGAAGGCGAGGGCGTCGTCCCGCTTGCGGTCGGAGTGGGAGAAGACGGTGACCTCCGCGCCCATGGCTGCGGCGATCTTCACCCCCACATGCCCCAGACCGCCCATGCCGACGATCCCGACCCGCCGGCCGGGACCGGCACCCCAGTGCTTGAGCGGCGAGTAGGTGGTGATGCCCGCACACAGCAACGGGGCGGCCGCCGCCGGGTCGAGGCCGGCGGGAATGGCGACGGTGAAGGCCTCACGGACGATGATCTCCTGCGAGTAGCCGCCCTGGGTGTATTCGCCGTCGGCGTAGCGGTCGACGCCGCCGTAGGTGACCACCGGCCCCTGCTCACAGTAGGAGATCTCCCCCTGCTCACAGGCGTGGCACTGCCCGCAGGAGTTGACGAAGCATCCCACACCCACCCGGTCGCCGGGGGTCCGCGAGGTCACTCCCGCACCGACCTCCTCGACGATGCCGACGATCTCATGGCCCGGCACCAGCGGATACTCCCGCGCACCCCACTCGCCGCGCATGGTGTGGATGTCCGAATGGCAGATACCGGCGAACTCGATGCGGATGCGCACATCGTCCTCGCGCAGCGCGCGACGTTCGATGGTGACCGGCTCGAGCGGTTCCTGGAAACCCGGGGTACCCCAGGCGCGGACAGTGGTGGTTCCGGTGGTGGCGGTAGCAGTCATGGTGGCGAGGATACCGGTCAGCGGAAACGCACGGCGCGCCCGTTGTGCGGGATGCCCTCCGCGTCCCAGTGCGGGACGGAACGGGCGGGATCGTGGGAGGAGCCGTCGGCACGCACCACCCGCCACCAGGCGGTCAGGTGCCCGACCTGCGCCATGACCCGCCCGACCTGGCGTGGGCCGGTGCCCACCCGGGCGGCGACCTCACCGTAGGTGGTCACCTCCCCCGGCGCGAGCTTCTCGACGACCGCGAGCACCGCCTCCTGCAGATCCGTCAGATCCGCAGTGGGTTGATCAGGGGAGGTCAAATCCCTGCAGCGGGTCGGATTCGCGGGCGTCCTCGACCGGCTCATCCACCTCGCACAGGGTGACGGTGGCGCCGGTGGAGTCGGCGACGATGCACATGCGGCCGAACTCGGAGTCCCAGGGCTCGCGGATGATCTCGCCGCCGAGTTCCGGCACCTTGGCCACGGTGGCGTCCATGTCGAGGACGCCGAGGTAGGTCTGCCAGAAGCTGGGCACCTGCGGCGGGAAATGGCCCTCCGCCTTCCAGATGCCGGCGAAGGCCGCACCGTCGGCCATGGCCGTGGTGTAGGCGAAGTCCTCCCCCGCCGCCATGGCGACGAGCTCCCAGTCGAACAGGCCGTGGTAGAAGTCGACGGCCTTGTCGAAGCCGGCGGTGGCGGTCAGCTCGTGCCACACCGGGGTGCCGGGCTCGCCGGCGGCGATGAAGGCGTCCTCGCCGGCCGGTTCGATGAGGCCGAAGATGGCTCCGGCGGCGTCGACAAGCACCGCCATCCGGCCGAGCTGCACCTGCGTGGGCTCTGCGAGCACCCGCCCACCGAGCTCGGTGATCTGCCCGATCTGGGCGTCGAGATCGTCGGCGAGGAAGTAGGTGATCCACGTGTCCGGGATCGCCGCCCCCTCCTCCGGCTGCGGGATGAACCCGGCGACGGGCAGGCCCTGGATGCGGGCGATGCGGTAGTCGTCGCCGGTGATCTCCCAGCCGAGGATCTCGGAGTAGAACCGTGCGGACTTCCGCACATCGGAGGTGGTCAGGTCGATCCAGTACGGCATGCCGCCGATGGCCTCAAACGCGGGCATTTACAGGTTTCTCCACTTCTCGGGGTCAAAGTCGTCGTCGGCGGTGGCCTCGTCGAAGAAGTCGTCCTGCGCCTCGGTGGTCACCCGGGCGCAGGTCTCGCCGATGCACACGACGTCGCCGTCACGCAGGGTCTTCCCGCGGCGGGTGTCCACCTCACCGTTGACGGTCACCTGCCCGTCAGCGATCTGGTCCTTCGCCTCTCCCCCGGTGGCCACGAGGTTGGCCAGCTTGATGAACTGGCCGAGCTTGATCGATTCGTCACGGATCGCGACATCGCTGACATGCATGCCGGCCAGTCTACTGAACAGCCCGGATCAGACCCCCGACGCCCTCCCAGAGCATGAACACCGCCAGCGCGATGAAGATGACGCCGGTGACGAGGTCGATGACCGCGGAGTTCCGCACGATCCTCGCCGCCATCGCCCGCACCGCCAATGCGAAACCGGCGAACCAGGCGATGCCGGTGAGAATGAGGACAACGGCGATGAGCACCGCCCAGCCACCGCTCATGTCAGGGCGGATGAACTGGGCGAAGACCGCGCCGAAGAAGAGGATCGCCTTCGGGTTGGCCAGGTTGGTGGTCACCCCGAGGCGGAAGGCGCGGGCCGGCGGGAGGTCCGGCACGGGCCCGTCGGAGGTGGTGCCGGACGCGGCCTGGCGGGGGACGGTGGCTGTAGACACGCGGGCGGCCAGACCACCACGCACCGCGCCGATGCCCATCCACAGCAGATAGGACCCGCCGAGCAGCTGGAGCGCCGTGAGCACCTGCGGATAACGGGTGACCAGCGCGGACAGACCGAGCAACGAGCCGGTGATCCACAGGGTGTTGCCCGCCATGATGCCGAGCGCGCACCAGATGCCCGCGGCCCGCGACCGCGACCCCACGCGGATGATCTGCACGAGGTCCGGGCCGGGCGAGATGATCGCCGCGAGCCAGACGACGAGCAGGGACAGCAGACCGGAGGCACTCACGAACGGGCAGTGTAGCCCCCTTGAACTCCCCTTCCGGGGTCACGGTCAGCCAGACGAGGACCAGGACAACACGAAGACGACACCGAGTATGCGGAGCAGTACCTCCCGGAGCGGATTCATCCCTTCACTGGACAAGTGGTTCTGCACGGAGGTGCCCACCTCCGACGGGATGGTCTGGGCGGAAGCCGGGGCGGTGATAACAGCACCGGCGAGGGCGACGGTGGCGACTGCGGTGGTCGCGGCAGTGAGAATACGGCGACGAATACGGGCCATGATGAACTTCCTCCATTGGCTGTTGACAACTTGTAGACAAATTTCGGAGGATGCACCGATCCTGACGGTACATGACTACCAAACTTGTGTCGCAGACCACCGTATCTCACATCGTTTTCACGAATGAAACAGAAAGATATAGTTTTAGAAACGATCCATCAACCTTATTGTTCTTATTTTTACACTGGCGCGGTGAGTACCCGAGAATCCCGACAATCGAACCCAGCGCGTTGACCAGCCCCGATGCCCGTCATTTCCCGCGGTGTCAGTGACCCCAGCCAGCCTCATGACCCGCCGACACTGGAACGCCCTCGAGGAACTCGTGGAGGAGTGGGACTAGATCCCCACCTGCCGGATCGTGATGTTGATCCGCCCCTCCCGCAGCCCGCAGCCGGCCGGCGCGGTGTCCGGCCGAATGGTGGGCACCCCGTGATAGGCCCGGCGCGCCGGTCCGCCGAAGACGATGAGGTCACCGGACATGAGGGTGACATCATCCCAGGGCTTTGTCTTCCCCTCGGTGTGGCCGATGCGGAACAGGGCCTCATCGCCGATGGACAGGGAGACCACCGGGGCTGCGGACTCCTCGTTGGCGTCGACGTGCAGACCCATTTTCGCGTCCGGGGCGTAGTAGTTGACCAGGGCCGCCTCGGCCCGGAACTCACCCGTTGCCCAGGGCACCAGCTCGGGGGCGATGTCCGCCGCGGCGACCAGGGCCCGCTGCGCCAGGTCCGACCACTCGGGTGGGATCGGGGCGGCGTCCACCCCGCCCACGGCGGTGACGTAGCGGTAGGGGTTGGCCGCCCAGAACTGCCCCAGGGACAGGGTGTGCACGCTCATCTGCCCCGAGCCGACGACGGGGCGGGCCATCGCGACCGGTGTCCCCGCCACGGAACGGGCGATCTCGCGGGACTGATCCACCAGGCCGCGCTGCTCGTCGAAGGAGAGGAATCCCGGGACATGCGCGACGCCGGCCCGCAGGTGGCGCGGTGGGCGGGGCAGAGGGGCGTCGAAAAGCACCGGTCCCTCCTGACACAATGGCTTCCATGGACTTCGATCCCAGAACCTACAGCACGCTCGACGACCTGCGCGCGGGGCGCTGGTACCTGCCGGTCTCCGAGGAGGTCGCCGGGCGCCACCGCGAGGTCGCGGACCTGCTCAAGGAGTTCAACGACCTGGGGAACACGAACCCCGCCTGCGGCGAGGAGCTGCCGGACGGAGTGCCGGTGGAGGGGTTGAATGTTTGACCTCACCCGCATCGGCGCCGGCCTCCCCGTCGCGGCGACGATCGACCAGCTCTCGGAGCTTCTGGCCCGCAACAACCGGGCGGTCATCCAGGCACCGCCGGGCACGGGTAAGACGACTCTCGTGCCCCCGGCGCTGGCCAACCACGTCCACACCACCAGCGGCACGAGCGGCAAGGTCCTGGTCGTCGCACCCCGGCGGGTGGCGGTCCGGGCAGCGGCGCGGCGGCTGGCTCAGTTGGACGGGTCATCGCTGGGTGACAAGGTCGGCTTCACCGTCCGTGGTGAGCATCACGCGGGGTCGGCGGTGGAGTTCATGACCCCGGGTGTGCTGTTGCGTCGGCTCATGTCGGATCCGGAGCTCAGCGGCGTCAGTGCCGTGGCGGTCGATGAGGTTCACGAGCGTCAGCTGGACACCGATCTGGTGCTGGGCATGCTGCTGGAGCTGGCGGAGTTGCGCGAGGATCTCGCGGTCGTCGCCATGTCAGCGACCCTGGATGTGGAGAAGTTCGCCGGTCTCATGGACGCGCCGGTCCTGGATACGCCCGCGGTGACCCATCCGCTGGCCATCGAGTACGCGCCGCACGAGGGTCGGCTCCGGAACTCGCGGGAGTTCCTCGACCATCTCGCGGGCCTGGCCCGGGGTCATGAGCATTCCGTGCTCGTGTTCGTGCCCGGTGTCCGCGAGGTCGAGGACGTGGTCGGACGGCTGCCCGGCGCGCTGCCGCTGCACGGTTCGCTCAGCGCGGTAGAGCAGGATGCGGCGCTGACACCCGGGGCGGAGCCGCGGATCATCGTGGCCACGTCCATCGCGGAGTCCTCGCTCACGGTTCCCGGGGTCCGCGTCGTGGTGGATTCGGGGTTGTCGCGGGTGCCGCGTCGGGATGCGGCCCGCCAGATGACCGGTCTGGTCACGGTCTCCGCGGCACAGTCGACGGTGAATCAGCGCGCCGGCCGTGCCGGCCGTGAGGGCCCGGGCACGGTCATCCGCGCCTACTCCCAGTCCGACTACCAGCACCTTCCCGCGCACATCACCCCGGAGATCGCCACCTCCGATCTCACGCAGGCCGCGCTCACCCTTGCGGTGTGGGGCACCCCGCGCGGTGAGGGCCTCCCGCTTGTCGACGCCCCTCCCTCCCCCGCCCTCGACGCCGCCGAGGCAGTGCTGCGCGGCATCGGTGCGATCTCCGGGGACGGCACCGCCACCTCGCTCGGCCGCCGGTTGGCCGGCATGCCCGTCGACCCGCGACTGGGGCGCGCCCTGCTCGCCTGCGGCCCGGCGGCCGCGGAGACCGTCGCGTGCCTGGCGGATTCCCCGCGTGGGGACATCGCCGCGCAGATCCGTCAGCTACGGGGCCAGCGGCGCTTCGACCGGGAGGTCACGCGCCTGCGGCGGCTGGCCGGGAAGGACGGCTCCGGCGAATCCGATCCCGGTGTCATCACCGCCCTGGCCTTCCCCCGTCGGGTGGCCCGACTGTCCGGCTCCGAGTACCTGCTTGCCAGCGGCACCCGGGCGGTCCTGCCGCCGGACTCCTCCCTCAAGGGCCTCCAGGGCGCGGAGTGGCTGGCCGTCGCCGAGGTCACCCGCACCGGCGGCACTTCCCGGGAGGGCCGCGCGGGCGCGACGATCCGGGCCGCCGCCCGCCTGAGCGAGGCCGCGGCGAGGCAGGCCGTCGGCGTGGACACCAACACGCTGGCCACCGCCGAGGGCGGAAAGGTGCGTGGCCGGCGGGTCACCCGCATCGGGGCGATCGAGCTGAGCTCCACCCCGGTGACGGTCGATCCGGCCCGGGCGGCCGAGGCCCTGGCGGAAACGGTGCGGAAGGAGGGGCCGGTGATGTTCCGTTTCTCGGAGAAGGCGCAGGCCCTGCGGGAGCGGCTGGCTTTCCTGCATAAGCAGCTCGGCGAGCCCTGGCCCGATCCGGCCAGCGCTGACCCGGACGTGTGGTTGGCACCGGAGCTCGACGCCATGGCGCACGGCACCGCGGCCAACCGGGTGGACATGTATCCGGCGCTGCAACGGCTGCTGCCCTGGCCGGAGGCGACGCATCTTGATGACCTCGCCCCCACCCACTTCGCCGCCCCCAGCGGGAATCGGCACCGGATCCGGTACGACACCGGCAGGCCGATCGTCAGCGTCAAGCTGCAGGAGTGCTTCGGCCTGGACGCCTCCCCGGAATGCGCCGGGGTGCCGGTTCTGTTCCATCTGCTCTCCCCTGCCGGGCGCCCGCTGGCGGTCACCGATGACCTGGCCAGTTTCTGGGCGGGGCCCTACGCCCAGGTGCGGGCCGAGATGCGGGGGCGGTATCCGAAGCATCCGTGGCCGGAGGATCCGTGGTCGGCGCCGGCGACGGCACGGACCAAGAACCGGACCAGGAACCGGATGTAAAGCTCCCTTGACTGTCAAGGCCACTTGACAGTACCGTCGCAGACATGACTTCCCGCTTCGGCCGTTCACGTTTCGGTGGTTCCACCGCCACACTGCTCATCACATCCGTCGCGATCGGTCTCGTCGGCGGCCTCGCCCTCGGCGCGATCGCCGCCATGCTCCGGCCCGATGACCCCACCTGGGTGGTGCTGCTCGTGTTCACGGCGAGCACCCTGCCGATTGTCGCCGCCCTCGCCTGGGTGCTGCTCGTGGACCGGGCCACGCTCACCGATGCACCGCGCAATCCCGGAGACAGCATCGAGTCCGCGTGGCTGGACACGGCCGCGTCCGGGGCGTTCTGGGACATCGTCGCCGCAGCGGGTCTGGGTGCCGCCGCGCTCACCTTCGCCGACGGCGCGGGATTCTCCCCGTCCGTCGCCCCGGTACTCGTCGGCCTGCTCGTCCTCGCGGCCCTCGATGTAGGGGCCCGCTACCTGCACCAGCGGAAGATCCACGG
The DNA here is from genome assembly GCF_030252185.1 of Corynebacterium suedekumii. Lineage (NCBI taxonomy): Bacteria > Bacillati > Actinomycetota > Actinomycetes > Mycobacteriales > Corynebacteriaceae > Corynebacterium > Corynebacterium suedekumii. The sequence goes on along the minus strand of NZ_CP126970.1, from coordinate 919,218 downwards.
CTGATGCGCAACTCCGTCGCGCAGGCACGGGCCGGGCTCGGCTGGTCCCAACAACGCCTGGCGGATGAGCTGGGGGTGAGCCGGCAGACGGTCATCTCCATCGAGAAGGGGCGCTACGATCCCTCCCTCCCGGTCGCGTTCCGGTTGGCCCGGGTGTTCGGCACCACCATCGAGGAACTGTTCATCCCGGAGGATTAACCCTCGACGAGGTGGAACTGTTCCGGCAGGTCGGCGGAGTCGAGGGCCGCGGCGGCGGTGGCCAGGGTGGGCAGCACCTCGGGCGTGGCGATGATCTCCACACCCGCCAGCCCGTACACCGTGGCGACGGCGATCTCTCCGCCGATGAAGTCCAGTGCCGCCATGACGTCACCCGCCAGTTCCTCGGGAGCTCGGACCTGGTGGGCACTGATAAACGTTGTCATGTAGGTCAGGTTAGGCAGCGCCGCTGAAAAACTGCTGCCAGGTCAGGTACGAGCTCATGACAATGACCACGACCAGCAGGGCGACGCGCACGAGCTTCGCCCCGCCGCCGAGGACGGTCCGGGCGCCAAGCTGGGCCCCGGCGACGTTCGCCAGGATGAGGATGAGGCCGAGCTGCCACCACACGTGCCCGCCCCACGCGAAGACGATGAGGGCGCCGAGGTTGGTGGAGGTGTTGACCACCTTCGCCATCGCCGCGGACCGCAGGAAGTCCTGGGAGAGCAGCGCGGTGAACGCCATGATGAGGAACATGCCGGTGCCGGGGCCGAAGATGCCGTCGTAGAAGGCGATGACGCCGACGGCGACCATCACCGCCCACCGGCGCCACCGCCCGACGTCTCCCCCGCCGACGGCGGTGCCGAAGCTCGGGCGCAGCGCGACGAAGGTGCCCACCGCGAGCATGAGGATGATGATGACGGGGCGCATGACGGCGGCGTCGATAAGCGAGGCGGATGCGGCGCCGAGGCCCGCACACACCAGCGCCACGGGGATGAAGCGCACGCTTATCGACGCCCCCACCTTCCGCACCATCGTCACCGCCGCCGACGCGGTGCCGGTGACGCCGACCAGTTTGTTCGTTCCCAGTGCCGTCGCGGGGGCGATGCCGGGAACCACGGCGAGCAGCAGCGGGATGAGCACGAGCCCGCCGCCGCCGATGACCGCGTCGATACAGCCGGCGACGGCCGCGCCGATGATGAGGACGGCCCAGGCCCCCAATTCAATTTCCACGGAAACCTCCAGATCAATCGGGCGCGGCATTGGTACTATCAGCGTTCAAACAACTCGTCCCCCGGAGGTTACCCGCATGGTTCGCCGCCGCCGTACCATCCTGGCCGTCGGTGCCCTCACTGCCCTCACTGCCCTCACTGCCCTCACTGCCCTCCTGACCGCGTGCGGAAGCACACCCGCGGCGGAGGAACCGACGGTGCCCACGGCGACGTCGACACGCGGGGAATGCTTCTCCGGCGACCTCGCGGAGAGTGAGTTCGGACCACACCTCGGCTCCAGCGTCATCCGCACGGACAGCGGCGAGTACGTCCATTTCGGGGTGGCCGACAACGCCTACGACTCCTGCCGCGACCTCAGCTGGATCGTCCTCGACGGGCAGATCGTCGACCGCGCGGGCGCCGGCATCCGCCCCGCCAGCACCGTCATCTTCTTCCACGGCACCCGACTCGCGGACGAGCAGCAGCCGCGCCTCTACCTGGGTGTCGAATCGGTGCAACGGCGCGGTGAGACCGGAGCGACCGTCACCTGGCGTCACGAACAACCACCGCACCGTTCCGAGGACACCGTGTCCCTGACCGGCACCCGGCTGACCGACATCAACCACACCACCCCGGAGCAGCGACGCGCCGATGCCCCGGTCATCGACCTCCACAGCCCGCCCATCGAATCCGGATCCGGTGTGCCCCCGCACGGCAACATCCACGGCGGGCCCTTCGACGCCGTCCTGCCCGCCGGCCGCTACCGCATCCCGCTGACCGAGGGCCACGACCTGCTCTGCGAACTCGACGGGACCATCGACTGCTACCGCGACGTCGACGTCCCGGGCGGCGGCGAGCCCGCAACCGAGCGCGTCACCGTCACCCCCGACGGGCCCGTCACCGGCACGGGCCGACCACCCACCGGCCCCTGGACCACCCTGCCCCGCAACGGCTACTTCCGGATCGGTGACACGATCGTCGACCTCACCGACCCCGCCGAGGCACGCTTCCACCGCCAGGGAGGCGACGGCGTGTCCATCTCCCCCGATTCCGCCGCCCGCTTCGGCAACTCCTGACCTGAGGGGGCGACCGCAGCGAGTATGGTGGCCCTTCCGGATCCGGAGTGCATAGCTGGGGTTCGCCGGTGATGCGGTGAGGCACAAGATGTAGGGGTCCTGGGGCGTGTGAAGATGCAAGTTCCTACACCAGCACTTCGCATCCCCAGGACCCGCTTTGAACGCTACCGCCAGCCTGCTCGCCGACACCATCTGCCGCACCGTCGAGCTCGGGGTGACCATCACCGACGCCGCTGTGGCTGACGAGCTCACGCACCTGTTCTGCGCCCCGGTCACACTCGACCCGATCTGCGCCGAGTGCGGGATGGCGGGCCGTTTGCGGGACCACGTCCAGCGGAAGGTCACGGATCTACCGATCGTCGGGCATCCCACCAGACTGCACGTGCGGGTACCGCGCTTCACCTGCGACAACACCGAGTGCGCTACGAGGATTTTCCAGCAGCGGATGCCGGCGTTGGCTGAGCCGCGGGCCAAGACCACCCGCCGTTGCAGCCGCTGGATCCTGCAGCGTCTGGCGATCGACCGCACCAGCGTGTCCGCGGTGGCCAAGGCCCTCGGGCTGGGGTGGGATTTGGTCAATGACCTGGCGGTCTCGGAGGTTCGCGCGATGGTCTACGAGCAGCCCGGACACTTCGATGGCGTCCGCGTTCTCGGTGTCGATGAGCACAAGTGGAAGCACGTGCGCGGCGACGGCAGCAGTGCGTTCGTCACCGTGCTGGTCGACCTGACCCCAGTCGTGGACGGCACTGGCCCGTCCCGCCTGTTGGACATGGTCCCGGGGCGTTCGGCGAAGGTGCTCACCGAGTGGCTGGACGCCCGTGACCAGGTGTTTCGGGATCGAGTCAAGGTTGTCACGATGGACGGTTTCGCCGGCTACCATTCCGCTGCGGCGAAAGCTGTTCCTGCAGCACGGACGGTGATGGATCCGTTCCACGTCGTGCATCTTGCCGCGGACAAGCTCACCGTGTGCCGCCAGCGGATCCAGCAGGCCACCACCGGGCACCGGGGACGGGCCGATGACCCCCTGTACGGGATCCGCCGCATCCTGCGCACCCGCGCTGAGCTGCTGACCGACAAGCAGAAGGTCCGCCTGTTCAAGGCGTTCACCGCCCATGATGCGCACGCGGCGGTGGAGGTCACCTACGGCGTCTACCAGCGACTCATCGCCGCCTACGAGGCCTCGGGCAAGCGGGAGGGCAAGATCGCGATGTACAAGCTCCTCAAGTCGATCCGGGCCGGTGTCCCAACGGAGTTGCCCGAGCTCGCGCAGCTCGGTCGCTCACTGTGGAAACGGCATCGCGAGATCCTCGCTTACTTCGACGTGGGTGCCTCCAACGGACCCGTCGAGGCCATCAACGGCCGCCTCGAGCACCTGCGCGGGATCGCCCTGGGCTTCCGCAACCTCAAGCACTACATCTTGCGGTCACTCATTCACTCCGGCCGGCTTCAGGATCGGATCAATGGGCGGATTCCAGGGGTCGTGGCAACACCGGCGGTTAAGTAGCTTCGATTAGATCACGGAACACCTCCGCCGGTGTGCGGTACGCAAGAGTTTTCCGCGGCCGGCCAGTAAGCTGCTGGGCCACGAACTCCAGATCCTGCGCTGAATGCACCGACAGGTCAGTGCCCTTGGGGAAATACTGGCGCAGCAACCCGTTGGTGTTCTCGTTGCTGCCACGCTGCCAGGGACTGGCCGGGTCACAGAAATACACCTGGCACCCGGTGTCGATGGTGAACCTCTTGTGCCCGGCCATCTCACTACCCTGATCCCACGTCAATGACCCCTGCAGATGCTTCGGCAACCTCGGGATCGTGGCCTTGAGCCCGGCCAGCACCGCTTCCGCATCATGGGCCCCAGGAAGATGGACCAGCATGACATACCGGCTGGTGCGCTCGACCAACGTTGCGATCGCGGTTTTGTTGTACGTCCCGGTGATCAGGTCCCCCTCCCAGTGGCCCGGCACCGCACGATCATGAACCTCCGCCGGCCGGTCGCTGATCATGACCATGTCGTCGACGAAACGTTTGGTGCGTTCCTGGGGCCCGGTCCGTGGTTTCCTCCTCGCCCTACCCTGGCGCAGACACTCCTGCACCTGACGTTTCAGACCCCCTCTGGCCTGCAGATACAACGCCTGGTAGATCGTTTCATGACACACATGCCACCTCTTTTTCTCCGGATGGTGCAACCGTAACCACCCGGAGATCTGCTGAGGAGACCACCGCAGTGCCAGCTTCTCCTGGATCACCGCCTGCAACTGCCGATCCGCCGCGATCACCGCCCGTTTAGGACGCAACCGCCTCGCCGCGGCCTTGCGTTGGGCCGCCAACGGCCCGTACGGACCCGCAGCGCTGTGATTGCGGCGCAGCTCCCGAGAAATCGTCGACGCGGACCTGCCCAGAATCCGGGCGATCGCGCGCACACCGTGACCGGCTTTGTGCAGGTCAAAGATGTGCTCACGTTCGATCAGGGACAGGTACCTGCTGCTGATCTCACGGTAGGGGTCGATGAGTGCTCCTGCTGCCGGCTCGGGTGCACGGCCAGGTTCGATGACATCAGCAGCAGTCAGCAGGGTAGTCATCAGTTTGTTATAGGTCACCGCGTCCGGGCCCTGGGGGATGAATCGCACTCTGGGCCCGGTTTTCGGTTTGACCAGGCCCTTGTCGTAGTCCTGCGCGGTGCTGATGTTGATGTTGCAGGCGACGGCGGCGTCCTTGCAGCTGAGGGCGGATTGACGCAGCAGCAGGTAGGCCACCCGGCGGGTGGTGGTGGCATCCCCACGCGGTACTTTCCTGGGGTGGTGGACACCGGCATCGGTCGCCGCATGGAAGAGGCCGCTGAGGCTGATACCGCACCGGTCGGCGGCGTGGCTCAGCGAGCTACCTGTGGCGACCATGGTCACGGCTCGGGCCAGTGCCTGCTGATCGGTCCGGCGTTGGTGTCCGAAGCCGAGGGTGTGGGCATAGTTGAGTGCGTGACCGTAGTTCAGCCCCAGCTCACTGGCGGCGTGGAGCACGCTGGCACCGCTGCGTAGCTTGTCGGTCAGGGCCTGCTTATCCGTATCGGACAGTGAGTGGAAGGGGCCGTGGGCGGTCATGGGGGTTGCTCCCTGCAGGTGACAGGGCGTTGCAACGACCACTCGAATCCAAGATGCACTCTGATTCCGGAAGAGCCAGTATGGTGCTGGCATGACAGCAGGCTCGGTGGCACGGCGATGGGCGATCGTCCTGCCCGCCTCCTTCCTGCTCGGGGTGGCGCTGAGCTGGGGAAACGTGCCCGCAGCGTGGATCCTCGCGGGCATCCTCGCCTCCGGGGCCAGCGCCCTGCGCTCAGGTGCGGAACTGCCGCTCAACCGGATCGTCGAACGCGGCGGCCGGGGCACCATCGGCATCCTCGCCGGCGTCCCCCTGGCCGGGGTCCCCCTCGCGGAACTGGCCGGCTACGCCCCGGCCGGCATCGTCGTGGCCCTGCTCATCGTGGCCTTCGGCCTCGTCGGCGGCATGCTCCTCCACCGCACCGAACCGGCCATCTCCCGTGAGACCGGTGTGCTCTCCATGCTCGCCGGCGGCTCCTCCGTCATGCCCGCCCTGGCCCGCGACCTCGGTGCCGACTACCGCTACGTCGCCCTGTCCCAGTACCTCCGACTGCTCGCCGTCTCCATGACGTTGCCACTGGTCACGGCGCTGTTCGCCACACCCCCGGCCGGTGATGCGGGCGCTGCGTCCCCGGCCGTCAACTGGTGGATGTTCCCCGTGGTGGCGGCCGTCGCCATCGGCGGCTTCCACGTGGGCAAGCTCCTGCGCCTGCCCTCCCCCGGCGTCTTCGGCCCGCTGCTGCTCACCGTCATCGCCGGGCTGATCCTCCCCGAGGCATGGACCATGCAGCCCCCGGAGTTCTTCCGCATCTACGCCTTCCTCGCCATCGGCTGGATGTGCGGTGGTGGCCTCTCCCTGCCCGCCCTGCGACTGTTCGCCCGCCAACTACCGGCGACGATGGCGTTCATCGTCGCCCTGTCCGCGGCATGCGCACTGCTGGCCTGGCCGCTGACCGCCTGGCTGGACATCACCTACTTCGAGGCCTACCTGGCCACCAGCCCCGGCGCGATCGAGACGGCCCTGGCCCTGTCCGCCGAGGGTGGCGCCGGGCCCGTCGTGGTGGCCATCCAGCTCATCCGGCTGCTCGGTGTGCTGCTCATCGCCGGATGGCTGCCCCAGATCCTCCGACTGTTCGGGAGGCACTAGATGTGGTGGAGATGGGCGATCGTCGCCCCCGCCTCCGTCCTCCTCGGCCTGCTGCTGAACTGGTGGAACGTCCCCGCCGCCTGGATCCTCGCGGCGATCATCGCCTCCGGCACGATGGCCCTGGCCGGCGGGGAGGAACTGCCCGTCAACGAGGGGGTCTACCGCTTCGGCCGCGGCATCATCGGCATGCTCGCCGGCCTGCCCTTGGTGGGCGTACCCCTGGGCGTGCTCGGTGGCTACCTCCTACCCGGTGTGTTCGTCGCGGTGGTCACCCTCATCATCGGCATCGGCGGCGGCATGCTGCTGGCCCGGCGCGAGAAAGAGGTCTCCCCCGAGACCGGCATCCTCTCCATGCTCGCCGGCGGGGCGTCGATCATGCCGGTCCTCGCCCGCGAACTGGGTGCCGACTACCGCTTCGTCGCCCTCGGCCAGTACCTGCGCCTGCTCGTCGTGTCCATGTCCCTGCCCCTGGTCACCGCGTTCTTCGACCGTCCCGGCGGCGGCGTGGCCGGGGATGGGGTGGACCTGGTGTGGTTCATGGTCCTCGCCGTGGCCCTCATCGCCTACTTCGGCGAGACCCTGGGCCGCCTCGCCCGCCTCCCGGTACCCAGTGTCCTCGGCCCCCTCATCATCACCGTCGGCGTCTCCCTGCTGCTTCCCGACTCCCTCACCCTCCACCCGCCCGAAATCTTCCGCATCATCGCCTTCCTCGCCATCGGCTGGATGTGCGGCGGCGCCCTGTCCATCCCGGCGCTGACGACCTTCGCCCGCCAGCTGCCCGCCACCATCACGTTCATCGTCGTGGTCATCGGCGCCTGCGCCCTGACCGCCTGGCCGCTGACCGCCTGGCTGGACATCACCTACTTCGAGGCCTACCTGGCCACCAGCCCCGGCGCCCTCGAGACCGTCCTCGCCCTGTCCTCCGAGGGCGACGCCGGCCCCGTGGTCGTGGCGATTCAGCTCATCCGCCTGCTCGGTGTGCTCCTCATCGCCGGGTGGCTGCCACAGGTCATCCGCCTGCTCACCCGGGGCCGCTAGGCTCTGGGGCATGGCCCTCACCGTCATCCGCTCCGCCGAGCGTGACCTCTGGCGCGACGCCGCCCTCACCTCCCGGCAGTCCTTCCCCGCCACCGGCAACTTCGACCTGGCGGCCGGTGCCTTCGGCCTGCTCATGGTCCACAACGACGACACCGTCGCCCCCGGCGAGGGTTTCGACATGCACAGCCACGACAACGTCGAGATCATCACCTGGGTCGTCGAAGGCCGCCTGCGCCACCGCGACAACGGCTCCCCCACCGCCACCGAGCTCGGACCGGGCTGCGCCCAGCACATCTCCGCCGGCTCCGGCGTCCGCCATTCCGAGGTCAACGCCGCCGGCTACACCAGCCGGGAGACGGTCCGCGTGGTCCAGTCCTGGCTTCCCACCGACCAGCGGGACACTCCCCCGTTCCACGCCTCCCACGACTTCACCCCCGCGCTTCTCGACGCCCCCCTCGTCCCCGTCGCCGGCCCCTCCTCACCGTTGCCGCTGGGCACCGCCGGCGCCGCCCTGTGGGCCGGACGTCCCGGCGCCGACGTCGAGGTGCCCCTGCCACCGGCCCGCTACCTGCATGTCTACGTCATCCGCGGCCGGGTCTCGCTCGCCGGCGTGGATCTCGACGAGGGCGACGTCGCCCGCCTCGTCGACCACGGGCCGGTCACCGCCCGCGCGCTCGCCGACACCGAACTCCTCGTGTGGGCGATGGACCGGGCCCTGCGGGACTAACCCTGGAGCTGGCGGGCCTCCACCAGCTGCCCGCAGGCGGCTGCCGCCCGCGCGGCCAGGGTGACCGCGGACTCATGGTCGGCGACCTCGACAATCCAGAACCCGCCGAGCTGGCGACCCCGGTCAGCGGGCGGCGGGGTCTGCCCGCCCTCGGCGTCAACGACCGTCGCCGACTCCGGCGGCAGGAGACCACAGGCGAACACCAGCTGGTCGTTGCTCTGGAGTTCCTGGTTGAATGCGTCAACCGCGGCGAAGGCGGCCTGCATCTCCTCGTCGGACTGGTAAGCGGCCCCGGCATCGTGGACACCGGGATCATGGAACACGGACAGCATGAACTGGGTCATGGTCGAATCCTAGTGGCGGATCAGCAGCGACGTCTGACACCGGAGCCGAATTCAGGCGGATTCGCCCCTCGGTGTCAGACGCTGCTGCCACTCCCGGGTCGCGGAGCCCCGCCGCCGGAGGTAACGTCACCCCCAACCAACTGGGGGGACACCATGGGGACGATTCTGCGCGGCCGTGATCTGGTCGCTCTCGGCATCACACGCCACCACCGCGACGCACGCCTGACAGCGGGCACACTGCACCGCGTCGAACCGGACGTCTACTGCACCGAGCCACCGACCGGGCATCTACTGCTGGCGGCGCTCGCCGAGAAGCGGCCCCACCTGGTGTTCAGCGGGCCCACCGCCCGCCAGCTTCACGACGCCGCCCCCATCACCACCCCGGCCCACGGCCTCGTCGCCCGACCCGGCGACTACCGCTCCACGGCCCTGCTCACCGTGCGGCAGGTCCGGAACCTGCACCACCGCTCCCTCGACGGCCTCCGGGTCGTCTCACCCCTGGCGGCCGCAGCCGGGCTCGCCGACACACACCCCGCCGAGACCAGCGATTTCCTTGAGCGCCACTACGCGGGGCGCCATGGACGTGCCGCTCTCGACGCTGACCTCGCAGATCTCGGCCGGGTGAGTTCAACTCTCCGGGACGCCCTGGCCGCGGCGTCCCTGTTCGCTGACAGTGAGACGGAACGAAAACTGTTCCGCCAGCTGAAGAAACGGGGCGTGGACGTGGAGCAGAACTACCGGCTCGGCCACTACCACTGGGACGGAGCCATCCTCCGGGAGCGGGTGCTCATCGAGATCGACAGCTACCTCCATCACGGGCCCGGTGGCGGCGAACAGACCTTCACCAGGGACCGGTGGAAGGCGAACGACGGTGCCCGACGCGGCTGGGTCGTCCTGCACTACACCGGCGAATGCATCTTCTGGCACCTGGGAGAGGTGGTCCAGCAGATCATCGACACTCTGCGCTGGCGGCGGGGCCTCGGCGCCCTCCCCACGGGGCCGGGGCTGCTGGACTTCGAGGTGGCTCCGCCGTGGTCGTGGCACCGGGCATGGCACCCCGCCCAGGGATGGCCCGCCTCGGTCGATGATCCACCGTTCTTCTGACCGTCAACCAGCAGCCACGTCTGACACCGGAGCCGAATCCGCCTGAATCCTGGCCCCGTGTCAGACGTCAGTGCGGATTCCGCCGATCCATACGGGCCCGCCACCCAGAATCAGCAACAGCGTCTGACACCGGGGCCACAATCACGGAAAACCGGGCCCGGTGTCAGACGCTGGAGCTGGTCTGCGGCCGAACAGTCAGTCGAGGACCTGCTGGCGCAGGATCGACATCGGGATCGAGCCGAGGGAGAGCGCGCGGCGGTGGAAGTCGCGGACGGACTGGCCCTGCGCGACGGCCTCGTCGCGGGTCTGCTGCCACAGCCGCTGGCCGAGGGCGTAGGAGGGGGCCTGGCCGGGCCAGCCGAGGTAGCGGTTGAGCTCGAAACGCAGGTTGGCCTCGTCCATGGCGGAGTTCTCCCGGAGGAAGGACTTGGCGTAGGAGGCGTCCCAGATGCCGGTGCCCTCGGGCACCTTCTTGCCCAGGTGGACGCCGATGTCGAGGACGACGCGGGCGGCGCGGAGCCGCTGGGCGTCGAGAAGCCCCATGCGGGTGCCCGGGTCCTCGTGGTAGCCGAGTTCGGCCATGAGCTGCTCGGCGTAGAGGGCCCAACCCTCACCGTGGCCGGAGTTCCAGCAGGCGACGCGGCGCCAGAGGTTGAGCTTGTCGCGCTCGACGAGGGTCTGGCCGATCTGCAGGTGGTGGCCGGGGACTCCCTCGTGGAAGACGGTGGTCAGTTCCTGCCAGGTGTGGAAGGTGTCCTGCGCCTTGGGCACGGACCACCACATGCGGCCCGGGCGGGTGAAGTCGTCGGACGGCGGGGTGTAGAAGATGCCGCCGGTGCCGGCCGGGTCGATCCGGCACTCGATGGTGCGGACCTGTTCCGGGATGTCGAAGGCGCTGCCGTGGAGGTCGGCGACGGCGCGGTCGGCGGTCTCCTGCATCCATTCGATGAGTTCGTCGGTGCCGTGGAGGGTGTAGCGCTCCTCGGCGTCGAGCTTGCGGAAGGCCTTGCGCGGGGTGGTGTCCTCGCCGTAGAGCTGGCGGGCGATGGCCTGCTGCTCGGCGGTGATCTCGCGGAGGCGCTCGAGTCCCCAGGAGTAGGCCTCGTCGAGGTCGACGGTGTCGCCGACGAAGAGGTGGGAGAAGCGCTGGTAGCGCTCGCGGCCGACGGCGTCCTCGCGGGGGGCGTGGGTGGCCAGCTGCTCGGAGAGCCAGTCGGCCATGTCGGCGAAGGCCTGCTTGGCGGAATGGACCTCGGCGGAGTCGGGGTCGACGCCGAGGCTGTCCAGGAGGGAGTTGGAGTCGGCGAGGTCACCGCACTGGGAGGTCAGTTCGTCGATCTGGCGCAGGGGGGCGACGTGGCCGTGGCCGGAGGCCTCGGAGAGGGATTCGCGGTAGCCGGCGAGGGCGGCCTCGACCTTGGACAGGCGGGAGCGGATGGCGTCGATCTGCTCGGGGGTGTCCGAGGGCATGAGGATGAGGGTGTCGCGGATCGTCTGGACGGGGGAGGCGATGTTGTTGAGCATCGCGAGGTTCTCACCGTGGTGGTGCAGGTCCAGGTCGAGGCAGAGGCGGTCGCGGAGGACGGCGGCGGTGACGTGGTCGACCTCGTCGAAGTCGTCCTCGTCATCGGATTCGTCGGTGCCGTCGTCGAAGGCGTCGACGTCGGCGATCATCTCGCGGGTGCGGTCGGCGACGGCACCCCAGTAGTCGGGGGAGAAGTCCTGCAGTTCGCCGTCGTGGCCGGGGATGCCCCAGGCGGTGGCGTCGGTGGGGCTCAGGGCCGCGAGGTCGTAGACGAATCCCTCGCAGGAGGCGTCCAGCAGCGACGGAGTACGCGGTTCGGTGTCCAGGTCGGTGGAATTCGCCGTCGAATTCGCTGAGGTCACAGCGGTCTCGGAACTCATGACAGGTCAGTGTAGCCGGGGACGTTGCCCGGTTCCCACTTTCCGCCGGGTGCGCTCCAGGTGGCGAAGGCGTCGAGGACGTCCGCCGGGGAATTCTCCACGATGAGCGACTCGACGTACTTGGGTTGGAGGAAGCCCTCCGCGGTGGCGCGTTCGAGCATGGCCACCTGGGGGTCCCAGAAGTCGTCGGTGTTGCACAGGGCGACGGGGCCGCGGATGTGGCCGAGCTGCTGCATGGTGAGGACCTCGAAGAGTTCCTCCAGGGTGCCGGCGCCGCCGGGCAGGGCCACGAAGGCGTCGGCAAGCTGTTCCATGCGGGTCTTGCGTTGCGCCATGGTGTCCACGACCTCGAGGTCGGTGACGCCGGGGTGGGCGAGTTCGAGGTCGAGCAGCTGCTTGGGGATGACGCCGGTCACCGCCCCCTGCTTCTCGACGACCGCGCTCGCCACCTCCCCCATGAGCCCCACCGCACCACCGCCGTAGATGAGGCGCAGGCCCCGGGCCGCCAGTCCGGCGCCCATCTCCCGCGCCGCCCGGGTATAGGAGGAACGGGCCCCGTGGGAGGAGCCACAGTAGACGGCCACCGATGTGATGTGCCCCGGCGCGACGGAATCCATGGCCCGGATTCTATAGCCTGGGCCCCATGGAGGACGCCTTCTCGCACGCCCTGGGCCTGGCCCGCGACGCCCGCCGCATCGAGGTGTTCACCGGTGCGGGCATGTCGGCCGAATCGGGGCTGGACACGTTCCGCGATGCGCAGACGGGCCTGTGGACGCATGTGGATCCGGTGGCGATGGCGTCGGTAGGCTCCTGGGCGCGTGACCCCGAACCGATGTGGGCCTGGTACCTGTGGCGCGCCCAGAAGTGCCGGCAGGTCGAACCCAACGCCGGGCACCGCGCGATCGCCGAGTGGGCCGGGCTGCCGGACACGACGGTGACGGTGACCACCCAGAACATCGACGACCTGCACGAACGCGGCGGCGCGGAGGACGTGGTCCACCTGCACGGTTCCCTGTTCGACTACCGCTGCACCATCTGTTCCCGCCCCTGGCGCGGGCAGGTCGAGTTCCCCGCCGAGCCCGTCGACCGGCTCGCACCCCCGGAGTGCCCGCTTTGCGGCAACCTCATCCGTCCCGGCGTGGTGTGGTTCGGGGAGGCGCTGCCGGAGAAGGCGTGGGCGCGTGCGGAGGCCCGCATGGAGTCCGCCGACCTCGTCATCATCGTGGGCACCTCCGGTGTCGTGCAGCCGGCCGCCGCCCTGCCCCTGCTCGCCGTCCAGCGCGGCACCCCGGTCATCGAGATCTCCCCCGAACCGACCGAGCTCACCCGCTTCGCCGATGTGTCCTGGCGCACGACCGCGGCCCGGGGGCTGCCGGAACTGGTGCTGGGCCTTACTCTGGGGTGACGTGACCACTTCCACCCCCGTGCCTCATGTCCTCGCCGTCCCCGCCGACGAGCACCTCCGCCTGATGTCCTCACCGCAGCGCGTCGACCGCACCCTCGAGCTTCTCGACGCCGACGAGTACCCCACCCTGCGCCTCGGCACCGACCTCACCTGGGTCGGACTGCAGGCGGGCCTGAACAACACGCCCGCCGCCCCGGCGCTCAGTGGCGGTGAGATGTGGCGCCATCACCCGCCGGTCCATGCCCTCGCCGACATGCAGGTGACCATGCTCGCCGACGCACTGGCGGACACCGACCCGGCGACCGTGGAGGAGACCGGCGGCCTCGTCCTGGAGGAGAGTTTCGGCGAGGTCTCCGACGGTGACATCGCCGCTGCCGTCACCCGTCTCACCGAGTTCTTCCGCGCGGCCGCCGACCGCGGCGACGCGGTGATCATCGCGTTCGTGTGATCACGGACGGGCCGTAGGGCTACGATCTCCGTTCGTGAGCTTCCGTGATCTCTTCGCCGACACCCGACCGCTGCAGGTACCGGCCTACCGCCGGTTGTGGACGGCGAACATCGCGACGACGATCGGGGCGCAGCTCACGGTCGTGGCGGTGCCGGCGCAGATCTACACGCTCACCGGTTCCAGTGCGTATGTCGGGCTGACGGGCCTGTTCGGGCTGGTCCCGCTCATCATCTTCGGCCTTTACGGCGGGTCGATCGCGGACAGCCTGGACAAGCGGCTCGTCCTCGTCGGTTCGACCCTGGGGATGATCCTCACGGCCGTGATGTTCTGGGCGTTGACGTGGTCGGGCAACACGAACGTGTGGTGGTTGTTGTGGACCTTCTCGCTGCAGCAGGCGTTCTTCGCGGTCAACCAGCCGACGCGGACGGCGGTGAACCGGGCGATCCTGCCGCTGGATCAGCTGCCGGCGGGTGCGAGCCTCAACATGATGCTCATGCAGGCCGGTGCGATCGTCGGCCCGCTGGTCGCGGGTGCACTCATCCCGTTCATCGGTTTCTCGTGGCTGTACTTCCTCGACGCGCTGCTCCTGCTGCCCACGCTCGGGGCGGTGCTGGCCCTGCCGGCGCTGGCGCCGAAGGAGGTCGGGCAGAAGGCGGGCGTGCACTCGGTGGTGGACGGCCTGCGGTACCTGTGGGGTCAGCCGATCCTGCTGGTGGCGATGCTGCTGGATCTCATCGCGATGGTGTTCGGCATGCCGCGGGCGTTGTATCCGGAGATCGCGGCGGACCGGTTCGGGGAGACGGAGCCGGGCATCATGCTCGCTCTCCTCTATTCCTCCATGGCGGTGGGTGCGGTGCTCGGCGGTGTGTTGTCGGGGTGGGTGTCCCGGGTGGTGCGGCAGGGCCTGGCGGTGATGGTGTGCATCGTCGTCTGGGGCGCGGCGGTCGTGGTGGCGGGCCTGGGTGTCATGCTCAGCCCGGGGACGGTGACGATCTTCGCCTGGTTGGTGGTGCTCATGCTCGTCGTGGGTGGGGCGGCGGACATGTTCTCGGCGTCGTTGCGCACGGCGATTCTGCAGCAGTCGGCGGCGGAGCATGTGCAGGGCCGGATCCAAGGCGTGTACATCGTCGTGGTGGTCGGCGGGCCGCGGTTGGCGGATGTCCTGCACGGGTGGGCGGCGGGGCCGTTCGGTGTGGGCATGGCCACGCTCATCGGTGGCGTGCTGGTCGTCGTGGGGACGGCGGTGTGCGCGCTGGTGGTGCCGTCGTTCAGCCGGTATACCCGGCCCGGGCCGGACACGGTCGACTCCACCGCCCCGACGAACTGATCTGTCTAGATTCAGAGGTCCACATTAGACTGTGCGGTCTAATCATGTATGATCATCCCATGACCACCGCAGGCACCGTCTTCTCCCGACCGCGCACCCCCGCGGCGAAGTGCCTGCATCTCATCCGTCAGCAGCAGACCGTCACCCGCAGCGAACTCGTCGACGCCACCGGCCTGTCGCAGCCGACGATCACCCGCGCGGTCTCCTCGCTCATCGACGCCGGCCTGGTCCACCAGCGCACCGACCTCACCCGTTCCCAGGGCCGGGGCCGCCCCACCATCCCCCTGGAGCTCGCGCCGGGGCCGTGGGTGCTCGCCGGCATCGCCGTGGGCACCTCCACCACCTACATCGGGCTTTTCGACGCCCGGGGGCGCACCATCCGCGACGCGGATGTGCCGACGCCGGTGGCGCGGCTGTCGGAAAGCGACTTCATCGAGCACGTCATGGCGGGACTCAACCGACTCACCGCGGGCCTCGACCGACCCCTGGTGTCCGTCGGGGTGACCACGTCGGGGCGGGTGAGCGGTGACGGTGTCGTCGACGCGCCGAACCTCGGCTGGCACGGTGTCGACGTCGCCGAGCGGCTGCGCTACCAGTTCTCCGTCCCCGTCGTCGTGTCCGCGGCGGTGCCCGCGATCCTCGGCTCCGAGATCCAGTCCGCGGACCTGCCCGCCGGTTCACCGGCGACGATGGCGCTGTTCGCCGACGACTCCCTCGGCGCCGCCATCGCCGACGACGACGGTGTCGCCCAGATCGCGCTGCCGCCGTCCGCGGAGGAGCTCAGCACCGCCGGCGTCCTGCAGGGGCGCTTCGAGTCCCTCTCCGAGGCCGTCCTCGTCGACGACGCCCGCCCACTGCTCGATGACCGCGCCCGCCGCCTGGGCACACTCGCCGCCAACCTGGCCCAGGAGCACCGGCCCGCCACCATCGTCGTCGCCGGCTCCGCCTTCATCGACGATCCGGCCGCCCCGAAACTCTTCGCCGGCGAGGTCCGCAACCGGCTGGGCGGGACCGGGGTGGAACTGCGCATGATCCCCACCCACCGGGAGATCGTCCGCGCCATCGCCCGGGCTGTCGCGCTCGACCAGCTGCTGCGCGAACCCCTCGGCCTGGTGTCGGTCGGATCACACTAGACCTATACTCTTGAGCCATGTCAGCCCGGATGCGCACCCGACACTTCGCCCAGGCCAAGGCCGAGGGGCGGAAGATCTCCTGCCTCACCAGCTATGATGCCCTGACGGCGGCCATCTTCGACGAGGCGGGGATCGACCTGCTGCTCGTCGGCGACTCCGCCGCGAACGTGGTGCTGGGTCAGGCGTCGACGCTGTCGATCACCACCGACGAGATGCTCTCGATGTCGCGGGCGGTCGCCGGGGCCGTGGAGCGCGCCTTCGTCGTCGCCGACCTGCCCTTCGGCACCTACGAGGAGGGTCCGGCCCAGGCGCTGGCGACGGCGGTGCGCTTCATGAAGGAGACCGGCGTCCACGGCGTCAAACTCGAGGGCGGCGTCGAGGTCGCGGACACGATCCGCACGCTCGTCGACGCCGGCATCCCGGTCGTGGGCCACATCGGCTTCACCCCGCAGTCCGAGCACACCCTCGGCGGTTACGTGGTCCAGGGCCGGGGCGGGGCCGCGGAGAAGCTGCGTGCCGACGCCCGCGCGGTCGCCGAGGCCGGCGCCTTCGCGGTGGTCCTGGAGATGATCCCCGCGGACGTCGCCGCCCAGGTCACCGCCGAGCTGGACATCGTCACCATCGGCATCGGCGCCGGCAACGCCACCGACGGCCAGGTGCTGGTGTGGACCGACGCCTTCGGCCTCGGTCGGGGCAAGACCCCGTCATTCGTGCGCCGCTACGCCGACCTCGGCTCCGTGCTTCTCGACGCCGCCCGCGCCTACAAGGCCGACGTCGAGGACGCCTCCTTCCCCGCCGAGTCCGAGTCCTTCTGATGCAGCTGCTGCGCGCCGTCGCCGAGGCCCACGCCTTCCGCCCGGTCGGCTCCGTCGGCCTCGTCCCCACCATGGGCGCCCTGCACTCCGGGCACGGCGAACTGGTCCGGCTCGCCGCCGCGGAGAATGACCACGTGGTGGTCAGCATCTTCGTCAACCCCCTGCAGTTCACCGACCTCGGCGACTGCGAGGACTACCGCCGCTACCCGCGCGACCTCGACCGGGACGTCGCCTTCCTGGAGATCCTCGGAGTCGACGCCGTCGTCGCCCCGTCGGTCGAGGAGATGTACCCCGGCGGGGTCCCGGAGGTGTGGGTCCGTTCCGGCACCATGGGCGAGCGCCTCGAGGGCGCCAGCCGTCCCGGGCATTTCGACGGCGTGACCACCGTGGTGGCCAAACTCTTCGCCCTGCTCGCCCCGGACCGGGCCTACTTCGGGGAGAAGGACGCCCAGCAGCTGGCCATCATCGAGCGCATGGTCGCCGATCTCACCCTGCCGGTGACCGTCCGGCCGGTCCCGATCATCCGCGGCGCGGACGGCCTGGCCGAATCCAGCCGAAACCAGCACCTGACCGCACGGGCACGGGAGCAGGCACTGGTCCTGCCCCGGACCCTGGCCACCCTCGCGGCCGGTGAGGTGACGGTCGATGAGGCCCGCGCCCGCCTCGCCGGGGCGGAGGGTGTCGAGCTCGACCATCTCGAGGTCGTCGACCCCGGCACCCTCCTGCCGGTGGATCACCCCGGCCCGGGGGATCTGGCGGTGGCGGCGATCCACGTGGGTGGGACCAGGTTGATCGACAACCGTCGGCTCTAGAGTTCGGCGTGCTTCTTCGACAGCTCGACGTAGCGGCCGGCGTGCGGGATGAACCCCTCGTACTGCTCGGGCTCCAGCTCCCGGCGGAGCTTGGCGGGCACGCCGGCGGCGAGCATGTGGTCGGGCACCTCAAATCCTTCGAGCACCACGGCGCCGGCGGCGATGAGCGCCCCGGAACCGATCCGGGACCGGGAGAGCAGGGTGGACTTCATGCCCACGAGGGTGCCGTCGCCGACGGTCGAGCCGTGGACCAGGGCCATGTGGCCGACGGTGACGTCCTCGCCGAGGGTGCAGGGGGCGTCGCGGTCGACGTGGAGGACGGAGTTGTCCTGGATGTTGGAGCGGGCGCCAACGCGGATGGCGTTGACGTCACCGCGGAGGACGCAGCCGTAGAACACGGAGGCGTCCGGGCCGATCTCCACGTCACCGATGATCACGGCGGTGGGGGCGACCCAGGCGGTCGGGTGGATGCGCGGGGTCGTCCCCTCGAAGGGAATGATCATGTCAGGACCTCTCGGACGGAGTCGGGGCCGGTGAAGGGCACGGCGCGCAACCCGGCATCCGTGGCGGCGGCCAGGTGGGCGGGATCGGTGTCGAGGAAGACGGTGTCCCGGGCGTGGACGCCGAGCGCGTCGACGGCGACGGCGAAGGCGCGGGGGTCGGGGGCGGCGACGCCGATGTCGCAGGAGAAGGTGACGGCGTCGACACGCTCGATCCACGGATGCTCCGCGCGCACCAGTTTCGCCAGGCTGCACGGCAGATTGGCCAGGATGCCGCAGCAGCGGTCGGCGTCGACCAGCTCCGTGACCACCGTCCTCATCTCCTCATCAGCGACGAGCACGGTCTCGTGGTCGGCGGCGATGGCCTCCATGATGTCGAAGGGAGCCAGGTCCGCGCGGACCTGCAGCTGACGCCAGAAACGTTCATCGCTGACGTCGCCACTGTCGTAGGCGGGACGCAGGTCATGGTAGATCGGCCAGATGCGCTCGTCGCCGCCGACGGTGCGCTCGATGAGACGCCGGTCCGCCTCCGTCCGGGGCCGCATGAGCACTCCGGGCAGTCCGAACAACAGGGCAGTCATGTCGGGGGCTCCTTCCTTGCTGTTTCAAGCTTAACCACGTCTGTGCCTACACTGGGCCGCCATGATCGACTTCTCCGCTCCCGCCGACGTCGTCGCCCCGCAGTTGCTGGGGTGCACGATCATGCACGGCGGTGTCTCGGTCCGTCTCACGGAGGTCGAGGCCTACCTCGGTGCGGACGACGAGGCCGCGCACACCTTCCGCGGGCGGACCCCGCGCAACGCCGCCATGTTCGGCCCGCCGGGCAGGCTCTACGTGTACCTGTCCTACGGCATCCACCTGGCGGGCAATCTCGTGTGCGCGCCGGCGGGCACGGGGCACGGCTG
This sequence comes from Corynebacterium suedekumii, assembly GCF_030252185.1. NCBI lineage: Bacteria > Bacillati > Actinomycetota > Actinomycetes > Mycobacteriales > Corynebacteriaceae > Corynebacterium > Corynebacterium suedekumii. The sequence continues at coordinate 900,253 of NZ_CP126970.1, read as the reverse complement.
CCTCATGCGGGCCGGTGAGGTGGTGGCCGGCGTGGACGAGGCGTATCGACGCCGCGGCGACGTCCCCTTCCACAAACTCGCCTCCGGCCCCGGGAACCTGGGCAAGTGCCTCGGCCTGGCGTTGGCGGACAACGGCACGCCCGTCGACCTCAGCGTCCGCACCGCGGAACCGGAGTGGGTGGCAGGACCGCGCATCGGCATCTCCCGCAACGCGGAGGCCCCGCTGCGCTTCTGGATCCCGGGTGACCGGACCGTCTCCGGTCGGCGCGGTCGGCCCGGTCGGGCAGGGTCCGGCGGAGACGGTTATGGTGGGGAGGGAAACGTGATCGCCCCCACACCGTGAGGATTCATCATGAGCTCCACCGCCGAGATGCTGACCACCCACCTGAACAACGCCGGCGTTGACACGTCCCTGCTCGCCGCGACGATCGAGGCGCTCAATGACTGCGCCAGCACCTGCACCACCTGCGCCGACGCCTGCCTGTCCGAGGACTCCGTCGCCGACCTGCGCGCGTGCATCCGCAGTGACCAGGACTGCGCCGACATCTGCACCGCCACCGCCCGGGTGCTGGCACGCTTCACCGGTGACAACGCCGTGGTGGTCAAGCAGCAGCTGACCACCTGCATCACCGCCTGCTCCTCCTGCGCCGAGGAGTGCGAGGCCCACGCCGACCACCACGAGCACTGCCGGGTCTGCGCCGAGGCGTGTCGCCGCTGCGAGAAGGCGTGCGCCGAACTGCTCGGTGCCCTTCCGTGATGACCGGGAACGACCGGTCCGGGACGTAGGATGCACCCATGGACACCCTGACGATCCGTCGCGAGGCCGAGGCCGACATCCCGGCCATCCGTGACCTGACCTCCCGCGCCTTCGTGGACAAGCCCTACTCGGACCAGCGGGAGGCCGAGATCGTCGAGACTCTCCGCGACACCGACTCGCTGACCTTCTCCTTCATCGCCGTCAAGGGGCCCGCCGTGGTCGGCCACATCGCCGCCTCTCCGGTGAGCATCTCCGACGGGACGGGCAACTGGTTCGGCATCGGCCCCATCAGCGTCGACCCCGCCACGCAGGGCGAGGGCATCGGATCGCAGCTCATGCAGCGTGCCCTCGACGAGCTCGAGGCGATGGGTGCCGGCGGGGCCGTGGCCCTCGGCGACCCGACGTTCTACCGGCGCTTCGGACTGGCCACCCGCCCGGGCCTGACCTACCCCGGGTTCGACCCGCAGTACTTCCTCGCCGTCGCCCTCGCCGACCCGGACGTCCCCGCCGGTGAGGTCACCTACCACCCGGCGTTCACCGGTTAACCGTTCTTCGGGACCGGGGTCTCCCGCCGCTCGTACTCGAAGCGACGCTTCTCCCCCTCCTGATACACCCGCCCCGGATCCTTCGGGGTCGGGGATTCGGCCGTTCCCGCGGGCACGGTGACCATGTCCACCTCGATCTCCACCGGGGACGCACAGTGGATGAGCAGCTCCCGACCCGAATCAAGCGTGATCCGCACCCCGCTGTCGCGCCACCATTCCCACTCGGTGGTCTGCTCCGGTTTGGTGATCTGCCGGATCCCGTCCTGCACCCGCTGGATCGCCGTGATCGTCCCGGGCAGCGGATACTCCTCCCCGCCCGGGCCCTCCGCCGACAGGGGGTGAACGGTGAGCACCGACTCGACGCGTTCACCCTCGTCACCGAAGTCGATGACCGTCTCCAGATACTCGAGGCTGACATACCCCTGATCGGTGTGCAGCCAGGCGCCGAACGCGCCGACGCCCTCGTCGAGCTCGATGTCCGTGCCGTAGCCGAGCAGTTCCGCGCCGATGAGCTCCGTGAGCCGCGCCAGACTGTCCTGGCTGAGATACGTGGTGATCATGACTGCCTTTCTACCCGCTCAGCATGCCTGCGGCGGGGTCTGCCAGGCGTGGGCGATGAGTTCCTCCAGCACCGCGAGGTCGATGTCCTCCGGCTTGTTCACGTAAACACAGGACACGGCCGCCTGGTGCTTGCCCAGTTTCGCCAGCAGTTCCTCGGAGCGGGGCAGCCCCTGCAGCCCGTAGAGGGAGATCTTCGCCTTGCGCGGGCTGAACCCGACGTGGAAGGTGTCGCCCTCCCGCCCGGTGGCGTAGCGGTAGTGGGTCTGCCCGTAGCCGATCATGCTCGGTCCCCACATCACCGGTTCCGCGCCGGTGGCGCGGTGGAGGATCTCCAGGAGCAGCCGCCCGTGCTCGACCCGGCGCGGGGTGTCCAGGCTCTCGACGAACTGCTCCGGTGACTGGTCGGTGGCGTGCGTCTTCAGGTCCGGGGCGTTGTCGCCGGTGTTGCCGCGGGTCCACTCGGCCTTCCGCTCCTCCGGCGCGGGGGCGCCCGCCATCCCCAGACCCTTCTCCTGCAGGGCCGCCTGGATCCGCTCCAGTCCGCGCTTTCCGACGCCGTGCAGCTCCAGCACCTCCGCCCACGCCACTCCGTCGAGAGACTCGAGATCGCGGTACCCGGCGAGAGTGAGTGCGTCCCGGGCGGGGCGGCCGACACCCGGAATGGAGTCGAAGGAGGTGCTCATGAGGGCAATCCTAGAGAGATTCCTTCGATGTGGAATAGTATTTCCATTCGCAGCGTCATACCCGGTGACACCCCTTCTCCCCGGTAGGAGCATTCATGTCCACCATCACCCACACTGAATCCCGGCGGCGGATCCTGCCGTCCTGGATGACCGGCTTCGGCGCCCAGGTCATCGCGGGCCTCATCATCGGCCTCATCCTGGGCCTGGTCGCCCGGTCCATGGACGCCGGCCTGCCCGACGGGGAGCACGGCTGGCTGGCCGGCATCCTCACGTGGGGCGGCAACACCTACGTCCAGCTGCTCAAGCTCATGATCCCGCCGCTCATCTTCGCCGCGGTGGTCACCTCGGTGGCCAACCTGCGCAAGGTGGCCAACGCCGCCAAGCTCGCCGTGTCCACACTGGTGTGGTTCGCCATCACCGCGTTCTTCTCGGTGCTCGCCGGCATCCTCGTCGGCCTGGTCATGCAGCCGGGTGTGGGCGCAGCTGTCGACGCCTCCGCCGCCGCCGAGCCCTCCACCCAGGGGTCCTGGCTGGGCTTCATCAACTCCGTCGTGCCGTCCAACATCCTCGGTCTCGGGGCCTCCGCGAATGACTCCGGGGTCTCCCTGTCCTTCAACGTGCTCCAGCTGCTGGTGATCTCCCTGGCCATCGGCATCGCGGCCGTCAAGGCCGGCAAGGCCGCCGAACCCTTCCTCGCGTTCACCGAGTCCCTGCTCAAGGTCGTCCAGGTCATCCTGTGGTGGATCATCCGCCTGGCCCCGATCGGCACCGCCGCGCTCATCGGCAAGGCCGTGGCCACCTACGGCTGGGAGGCCCTCGGCTCCCTGGGCAAGTTCGTCCTCGCCATCTACGTCGGCCTGGCCATTGTCATGGGCATCATCTACCCCGTCACCCTCATGATCAACCGCCTGCCGGTCCTCGGCTTCTTCCGGCGCGTGTGGCCGGTGACCTCCCTGGGCTTCGTCACCCGTTCCTCCATGGGCGTCATGCCGGTCAACCAGCGCGTCGTCGAGCAGTCCATGGGCGTGCCCCGCGAGTACGCCTCCTTCGCCATCCCCCTCGGCGCGACCTCCAAGATGGACGGCTGTGCCGCGATCTACCCGGCCATCGCCGCGATCTTCGTCGCCCAGTTCTACGGCATCCAGCTCGGCGTCACCGAGTACGTCCTCATCATCCTCGTCTCCGTCCTCGGGTCCGCGGCCACCGCCGGCACCACGGGCGCGACCGTCATGCTCACCCTCACCCTGTCCACCCTGGGTCTGCCGCTCGCCGGCGTCGGCCTGCTCCTGGCCACCGAGCCGATCATCGACATGGGACGCACCGCCGTCAACGTGACGGGCCAGGCGCTGGTGGCCGCGGTCGTCGCGAAGCGGGCCGGCATCCTCGATGAGGATCAGTGGGACGCCGGGGAACACGGCGCGCTCGAGGAGACCGCCCCCGAGGAAGCTCGGGTCTGAATCAGCATCAGCGCCATATGTCGACGGAATCGACATATGGCGCTGATATGTCGATTCTGGGCCAATAAATCGACATATAGTTCTTTAAGTGCTGGTCAAAATGCTCAGGGCTCGCGTATTGATGAAGATTTTCTGTCGACCGATCTTCAACTCCTGGAGGATCCCGGCCGCGACCAAGCTCGCAAGCCAGCCTGACGCGGTCTGACGCTTGGCAAGTTCCGCGTCAATCACGTCCTGGATCCGCACGTAGGGATTGACCAAAAGAAGCTCCGACACCTCCGCAGCTGGCTGAATATTGCCCAGGGCGCGGATCTCCGCCACAGTCGACTCCTGCAACTCGCGAAGCGAATTGATCAGGCGAATGGCAGAACGCGCCGCCTGCTCTACGCCGCGCAGCATGAACAGGAGCCATTCCTCCCAGGCGCCATGCTCCGTTACTTTCCTCAACAACCTGTAGTACTCGGTTTTATTGGCGACGATGAATCCGGACAGATACAGCACCGGTAGTTCAAGGAGCCCCTCCTGAATGAGGAGCAACACATTGAGGATCCTCCCGGTCCGACCGTTTCCGTCGTGGAACGGGTGAATCGCCTCGAACTGGTAGTGAGTCAGGGCCATGAGCACGAGTGGATCCAGCTCATGGTCGGAATAGATGAACTTCTCCCAGGCGGACAGATGATTCTCAATCACTCTTTGGCCCTCCGGCGGTGTGTACACCCGCGTCTGTGCAACGGGATCACCGATGTAGGTCCCTGGAGTGGAGCGGATCAGTGCAGTTCGCCCCAGAAGGATTCCGCCTACCAGCTCAGCTGTCTTCACCGACACCGGGCGCTCCGCCAGGTGGGTTACTCCAGTGTGGAGAGCCTCCCGGTAGCGCAGGGCCTCCTTCGTCGCCGGAGATGGGTCGAGATCCACGTCCCACGCAGCCCGGAACAGCTCATCGTTGGTCGTGACAATATTCTCGATCTCGGTGGACGCCTGAGCCTCTCGCAGCGGAATCGTCGACGTGATGATGTGGGGATTCGGAATGAGTCGGCAGGCGGTGTCCAATACCGCGAGCTGTTCCCGGGCAGAAATTACCGCTTTGAGAATTCGTACGGTCTCCACCTGCTCCGCCGGGGGAAGCGGGGGCAGGTCGTTGTAGGGAACAGTAGGGTCGAAATTCGCCAGCTCAGGGCTCATGTCGACAGCTTAAACATATGTCGGAAATATGTCGATTCTGAGCAGAAAAATCGACATATGGTTCTCTACTCGCTGGTCAGAGGAGATCGAACCGCTGAGCTCGTCCCCGCGGTCCGGTGTGTGTCCGGCACTCCCGCTACTCTCGTGTGCATGGCCATCGCAGACATCGCCCGCAAAGTAGAGCGCTCCATCAACCGCGTCGGTACCCGGAAGAAGGCCGAGGACGGCTGGGTGCCCACCATCACCGGTTTCTCGGGCTACGGCTCGCAACGCCGGGTGCACGTCGTGGGCCGCGTGCTCATGCAGGATCCCGCGCACGCCGAGAACGACTCCCACCCGGACCTGCCGCCCACCACGCACCACATTCCGCGCAACCCGCAGACCCTGCGGGAGCAGGCGCAGAAGGCGACCGAGGAGGCGCAGCGCGGGTGGCGGCAGTTCTTCACCATCCAGGTCGGTGACCTGCCTGTGACGGTCCGCGCCGGTGACAAGGTGGTCCATTCCCGGACGAACAGCAACGGTTACATCGACGTGCTCGTCGAGGACCACGGCTTCGAGCCGGGCTGGCACGAGGTCACCATCGAGGCGGAGGGCGCTGAGCCGGTGCAGACCCGGGTGCTCATCGTCTCCCCCGGCGCGAAGGTGGGGCTGATCTCCGACATCGACGACACCGTCATGGTCACCTGGCTGCCGCGTGCCCTGCTGGCCGCCTGGAACTCCTGGGTCCGCCACACCAACACCCGCCAGCCGGTCGACGGGATGGCGGAGTTCTACCAGGACATCCTCGACGAGCACCCGGACGCCCCGGTCTTCTACCTGTCCACCGGCGCGTGGAACACCTACGAGACCCTCGAGTCCTTCCTGCTCAAGCACCGTTTCCCCGCCGGCCCCATGCTGCTCACCGACTGGGGTCCCACCCCGACCGGCCTGTTCCGCTCGGGCCAGGAGCACAAGAAGGTGCAGCTGCGGAATCTCATCATCGAGTACCCGGACATCCAGTGGATCCTTGTCGGCGATGACGGCCAGCACGACCCGCTGATCTACGGCGAGGCCGTCTTCGAGCACCCCGACCGCATCGCGGGTGTGGCCATCCGTCAGCTCACCCCGGGTGAGCACGTCCTCTCCCACGGCACCGCCGTCCCCTTCGACGAGGCCGCCGAGGCCGATCAGGGCGGCAGCGTCCCCACCATCTACGGTGCCGACGGCCACGAGCTGCTCACCGAGTACCGGAAGGCGCCGTTCCCGGCGGTGGAGGAGACCGCGGACCGCGTGTAACTCACCGCCGGAAGGAATCCCGCGTGTCGACGCCCGTCCTGTCCCCCACCACTCCCCGCCGCAGCGTCGCCGAGGAGCTGCGAACCTGGCCCGCCCGCCGGTGGTGGTTCGCCCTGGCCACCGCGCTGGTCACCGTCGTGGTCATCGCGGTGCCCACCGTGCTCATCCCGAACCCGTGGTTCAACCGGGACGTCCCGATGACGTCCTGGGCGTGGCCGGTCCTCATTGTCACGAGCCTTCTGGCCGGGCTGGTCGCCGCGACCTACGTCGCCCGCAAGGACGGCGAAGACCCCGACCGGGGTGGAAAACTCGGCGCGGCCGGTGCGTTCCTCACCTTCTTCGCGGTCGGCTGCCCGGTGTGCAACAAGCTCGTCCTGCTGGCCCTCGGTTACACCGGTGCCCTGCAGTTCTTCGGACCCGTCCAGCCGTTCCTCGCCGCCGGCTCGGTTCTCCTGCTGACGGCGGCGCTGGTCATGCGGGTGCGGCGGGAGCGGAGTTGCCCGGTTCCGGCACGCTGAACGGAAAAACTAGGAGCGCACGGTCTTCAGCGCCTCGGACCAGGAGACGACCTGGTCGTAGACGGCCTCGAGAGCAACCGTGGAGCCCTCGGTCGGGGTGAACTCGCTCATGGAGGCGAAGTCGTTGGCGAAGGTGAGGAACACCTGGGCGCGGACGTCGGCCATCTGGAGTTCGGCGGCGATGAGGCGCCAGGCCTCGACGGCGCGGGTGCCGCCGGCGGAGCCGTAGGAGACAAAGCCGATGGCCTTGTTGTTCCACTCCGCGTAGAGGTAGTCGACGGCGTTCTTCAGGGCGCCGGGGACGGAGTGGTTGTACTCGGGGGTGACGAAGATGTAGCCGTCGAAGGAGGCGATCTTCTCCGCCCACTTCTTGGTGTGCTCGTTCTCGTACTGGCCCATGGCGGGCGGGTTGGGTTCGTCGAGAAGCGGGAGGTCGTAGTCGGCGATGTCGACGAGCTCGAACTCGGCGTCGGTGCGGTCCTGGGCATTCTCGTACACCCAGTCGGCGACGGCGGGTGCGTTGCGGCTGGGGCGGGTACTGCCAACGATGATGGCGATGCGGGTCATGTGTTCCTCCTGGTGTGGTCAGTGGGGACAGGGCCGACGATACGTCAGGCCAGGATGATCACGTCGAGCATTCTGGGCCCATGCACGCCCTCGACGCGTTCGAGTTCGATGTCGGAGGTGGCGGACGGCCCGGAGATCATGGTGATCGGCGCGGTGGGTTCGACACGCGCCAGGGCCTCGGGGAACAGTTCGACGACGGAGTCGGCGGGCACGACGCAGATGTGGTGGTCGGGCACCAGGGAGATGGCGCGGCGGCCTTCATCCTCCCGCGCGGTGAGGACGATGGTGCCGGTCTCGGCGCAGGTGACGGTGGAGGAGGTGAGCACGGCGTCGAGGGCGTCGAGCTCGCGCACGCTCAGCTGCGTATCGACGACCCCCTCCACCGACGCCGGCACCCATCCTCCCGGCAGGCCGGCGGGGATCACGACCCGTGCGCCGTCGCCCAGGAGGGCGGCCACACGACCGGGGAGGGTTTCCGCGGTCTCCCGGTACACGCCCGCCCGGTAGTCCACCAGCCGGTCCTCGAGCATGTCGAGGATCTCCTCACGCCCCAGTGCCGAGGATCGGCGGTAGGTGCGGGGGATGGTGGGGGACGCGGGGGCGTCGATAAGCGAGGAGCGGATCCGGGCGAGGATCTCGGTCTTGGCGTCAGTCATTGTCGGCCTCCTGGGATGCCCACCAGTGACGGAAGGACTGCCGCGGTGGGGTGGGGACGATCTCGCTCCTGCGCCCACCCGCCGGCGATGCTGGGCAGCCAGCCGATGCCGCGGCGGCCGACGAGGTGGCCGAGCGGGAGCAGGCGTTCGGCCACCGACATGAACAGGCCGCGGGACATGAGGACGGACGCGCCCTTCATGAGCAGGTCCATCTGGCTGGGGATCGTGTGATTCTCCGCCTCGACGGCCTGGGCGCGGAGATGGACGAGGATGTCGGGGATGTTGATCTTGACGGGGCAGACGTCGTAACACGCCCCGCACAGGGAGGAAGCGAACGGCAGGGAGGCGTTCTCCGCGGAGGTGATGCCCGTGAGCTGCGGCGAGAGGATCGCCCCGATGGGCCCGGGGTAGGTCGAGCCGTAGGCGTGGCCGCCCGCATGCTCGTAGACGGGGCAGACGTTGAGGCAGGCGGAGCAGCGGATGCAGTGCAGGGCGGAGCGGCCGGCCGGGTCGTCGAGGACGGCGGTGCGGCCGTTGTCCAGGAGAATGACGTGGACGTCCTGGGGGCCGTCGTCGGGGGTCACTCCGGTCCACATGGAGGTGTAGGGGTTCATCCGCTCGCCGGTCGAGGACCGCGGCAGCAGCTGGAGGAACACCTCCAGGTCGTCGAAGGTGGGGACGAGCTTCTCGATGCCCATGACGGTGATGAGGGTGTCCGGCAGCGTCAGACACATCCGTCCGTTGCCCTCGGACTCGACGACGGCCAGCGTGCCGGTGTCGGCGACACCGAAGTTCGCCCCCGAGATGGCCACGGAGGTGGACAGGAACTTCTCCCGCAGGTGGGTGCGGGCGGCGTCGGCGAGCTCGGCGGGCTCGGTGGACAGGGAGGCGTCGACGCCGGGCATCTCGTTGAGGAAGATCTCCCGGATCTCGTCGCGGTTGCGGTGGATCGCGGGCACGAGGATGTGGGAGGGCTTGTCGTGGCCGAGCTGGACGATGAGCTCCGCCAGGTCCGTCTCGATCGCCGCGATCCCCTCCCCCGCCAGGTACTCGTCCAGGCCGATCTCCTGGGTGGCCATGGACTTGACCTTGATCACCTCGTCGACCCCGGTGGCACGGACGAGGTCGGCGACGATCTCGTTGGCCTCCGCGGCGTCACGCGCCCAGTGGACGTGCGCGCCGCGGGCGGTGAGGTTGGCCTCGAACTCCTCCAGCAGCTCCGGCAGGCGGGCGCCGACGTCCTGCTTGATCGCCGAGGCGGCGTCCCGCAGGGCCTCCCAGTCGGGCAGCTCGGCCGTGACGTTGGCCCGCTTGGCGCGGATGGTGTGGGTGGCGTGGTGGATGTTGGCGCGCATCTGTTCGTTGCGCATCTGCTCCTTCGCGGCGGCGGGGAAGGCGGTCTCCGCGTGGAGGTTGCCGTGGCCGTGGACCGGGGGACGGGCGACGGGCAGGCCGAGCGGGGTGGGGCTCATCGCCGGGCCCCTTCCGGGATGGAGTGGTCGTAGCTGGTCGGGTCGAGCGGGTGCTCACGGGTGGCGGCGAGGATCTCCGCCAGGTGCAGGGTCGTGGGCCCGCTCCCCCGCTTCCGCATCGCCCCGCCCAGGTGGAGGAGGCAGGCGGCGTCACCGCCGGTGCATATCGACGCCCCGCTGGCCACGATGTTGCCGATCTTCTCCTCCGCCATCGCGCCGGAGACGTCCGGGTTCTTCAGGGAGAAGGTGCCGCCGAAACCGCAGCATTCGGCGGCGTCGGGCAGCTCGCGGTAGTCGATGTCCCCGACGGTGCGCAGCAGGTCCGACTGCCGGTCGCCCAGGCGCAGGAGGCGGGTGCCGTGGCAGGAGGGGTGGTAGGTGACGGTGTGGGGGAACCAGGACCCCAGGTCAGTGGCGGCGTCGGTGACCCCGAGGACGTCGACAAGCAGCTGGGAGAGCTCGTAGGTGCGGCCCGCGAGCTCGGCGGCCTCCCGGGCGAGGGCCTCGTCCCCGCCGGCGCGGGCGACCATGGGCTGCTGGTGGCCGAGGGAGGCGACGCAGGAACCGGAGGGGGCGACGGCGACGTCGAAACGGGCGTCGGCGAAGGCACGGACGTGGTTGCGTACGACGGGCAGCGCGTCATCGAGGTAGCCGCTGTTGACGTGCATCTGCGAGCAGCAGCCCTGGCCGGGCGGGAAGATCACCTCGTGGCCGAGGCGTTCGAGGATGCGGACGGTGGCCAGTGCCACCCGTGGGTACATGGCGTCCACGATGCACGTGGAGAACAGGGCGATTCTCATGGGTCCTCCGGGAGGCGTCTGTGGTCTGACCATAATAGGTCGGTGACGCGGGTCACGCAACCGGGAACGGTCCGCGTATTCTCGCGGGTTAAGATTGTCCGCATGCCTCCCGCCACCCCCCGCGCCTACACCGTCGTCCTCGACTGGCTGGAGGAGCGCCTGCGCGCCGGAGAGATCACCGTCGGCGACAAACTCCCCGGCGAACGCCAGCTCGCCGAGAACTTCAGCATCTCCCGGGCCTCCGTCCGGGAGGCGATCCGCGTCCTCGACGCCATGGGGCTGGTCCGCTCCGCCACCGGCTCCGGCCCCACCGCCGGCGCCGTGGTCATCTCCGAACCCTCCGCCGCCCTGTCCTGGGCCCTACGACTGCACGTGGCCACCCGCTCCCTGCCCGTCGGCGACATCGTGGCCACCCGCCTCCTCCTGGAGACCCAGGCCGCCGTCGAAGGGGCGCTCGCCCCCGACACCCCCGAACGCACCGCCGCCCTGTCCCGGGCGGCGAAGCTGCTGGCGACGATGGACGATCCGGACATGTCCGCCGACGAGTTCCACCGACGCGACGCCGAATTCCACATCCTGCTCACGTCCCTGGCCGGCAACGTCGTCGTGGAGACGGTCATGGACTCGCTGCGCCAGGCCACCATCGGCTACGTCCGGGAGACCGTCGCCGAGCTGCCCGACTGGCGTTCCGTGAGCTGCTCCTTGCAGGACCAGCACCACGGGATTCTCGACGCCGTGATGGACCGCCGGGGCGAGGACGCCGCCGCGCGACTGCGGCAGCACATCCTGTGGTTCTCGGAGCTCGCGCCCGAGATGGGCGACACCACCCCGGAGCGCAGTTGACCGGCGGTTAGCCTGCGGTTAACCGGCGCCCATCAGGCCCATCGTCTCCGGCAGCCACAGCGAGATCTGCGGCACGAACACCACGACGAACAGGGCGATGATGATGGCCACGAGGAACGGCCACAGCTTCGCGATGACCGACTCGATCCGCAGACCCGCCACCTGCGCACCGACGAAGAGCACGTTGCCCACCGGCGGGGTGATCACGCCCACGGACAGGTTCATCACCACCATGGCGCCGAAGTGGACCGGGTCCACTCCGAGCTCCATGACCACCGGCAGGAAGATCGGCACGAAGATGAGGATCGCCGGGGTGGGGTCCATGAACGTGCCGATGAGCAGCAGGATGAACATCATGATGAGCAGGATGACCACCTTGGAGTCGGACACCGCGAGCAGGCCCGAGGAGATCATCTGCGGGATCCGGGCGAACGCCATGACCCAGGACAGGATGGAGGACACCGCCACCAGCAGCATGACGATCGACGTCGTCCGGGTCGCCCGCAGCAGGATGTCCGGCAGATCACGCACCCGGATCGCCCGGTACGCGAAGCCGAGGACCAGGCAGTAGACCACGGCGATGGCCGCCGACTCGGTCGGGGTGAACCAGCCGAGCAGGATGCCGCCGATGACGATGAAGATCATGAGCAACGACGGCACGGCCCGCCACAGGGTGAGCAGCACGACCGAGAAGCTCGGCCGGGCGACGTCGCGGCGGTAGTTCTCCTTCCGCGCCAGCAGGGTGCCCACGATGAGACAGGCGATCACCCACAGCAGGCCCGGGCCGACACCCGCCATGAACAGGGCCGCGATCGACGTCGAGGACACCAGCGAGTAGACGATGAAGGTGTTCGACGGCGGGATGAGCATGCCCGAGGGGGCGGAGGCGACGTTGACGGCCGCGGCGTAGGAACGGGAGTACCCGTCCTCCTTCATCCGCGGGGTCATGACGGTGCCCACCGCGGAGGCGGCGGCGACGGCCGCGCCGGAGACGGCGCCGAACATGGCGTTGGCGACGATGTTGGTCTGCGCCATCGACGCCGGGAGGCGGCCGACGAGGACCTTCGCGGCGTCGATGAGCCGTCCGGCGATGCCACCGGAGTTCATGAGCGAACCCGCCAGGACGAAGAAGGGGATGGCCAGCAGACTGAAGGAGTTGGTGCCGGTGAACATGCGTTGCGCCGCGGCCTGGGCGGCGTTCTCCGGACCGAGGACCGCCATCGCCGCGAGCAGCGAGGACATGCCGATGGCCACGGCGATGGGCACCGAGGCGATGATGAGCAGCACGATGCCGATGAGCAGGATGAGGGCGGCGACCGCCATGGGGGACAGCATTACTTCCGACCACCTTCCGGTGCGGTGTGCGGGGCGGACGTGGCAGGGGTGGATCCCGGGGCCGACGCCGGCGCCGAGGCCGGAGCTGACTCGGTGGCAACCGCGCTGACCTCAGCGGCCTCCTGCGGACGCAGCGGCTCCTCCGGATCCTCGATCTCCGGGTAGGGCTCCTCCTCACCGCGCCACAGGGCGATGAGATCCATGAGGGCGAAGACGGTGATGAACACACCGGCGGCGGGAATGACCAGGTAGACCCAGCCGATGGTGAACGGCAGGGCGGTGAGGTTCTGATTCCACGCGATCGAGGAGGCGAGGTAGCCGCCCCAGATCATGGCGCCGAGCGCGAAGGCGATGATGACCACCTGCACGACGATGGCCAGGACCCGCCGGGCCCGGGGGCCGAAGCGGCGGGCGATGAAGTCGACGGCGATGTGACCGCGCTCTCCGAAGAGGAAGGCCGAGCCGATGAAGGACAGCCACACGAACAGAATCTTCGACAGCTCCTCCGACCACGTCGAGGAATTGTCCAGCACCTGGCGGGTGAACACCTGCCACACGGTCACGCAGACGAGCAGGGCGAACAGGATGATGCTCAGGATCCCGAGGAGGGAGAGCAGGGGCTTCTTGAGGTTGTGCACGGTGATCACTCGCCACTTTCCGGGTCGGTGGACTCAGCGGTGTCGGCGGCGCGCACCTTGTCGAACAGCTCCCGCTGGAACGGTGTGGTGAGGAACTCGTCCTTGATGGGTGCGAGCGCCTCCTGGAAGGCGGCCCGGTCGACCTCGTGGAAGGTCGCCCCGCCGGCCTTGGCGTCCTCGATGGCCTGGGCCGTCTCGGCGTTCCACAGGTCGGTGTGCTCGACCATGGCCTTGTCCCACTCGTCGAGGAAGGCGTCCCGGTCCTGCTCGCTCATGGCCTCGAGCAGGTCGTGGCGCATGACCATGTAGTCCAGGCCGACGAGGTGCTCGGTCTGGCTCCAGTGCTCGGCCACCTCGTAATGGTTCTGGGTGACGTAGCTGACCTCGTTGTTCTCGGCGCCGTCGAGGACGCCGGACTGAATGGCGGTGTACACCTCGCCGTAGGACAGCGGGGTGGCGGAGCCGCCCATGAGCTGGATCATGCGGATGTGCATGTCGGATTCCTGGACGCGGATCTTCCGGCCGGCCATGTCCGCCGGCGTGAGCACCGGCGAGTCGGAGGTGTAGATGCTGCGGCTGCCCTGGGTGAATCCGCCGATGACGGAGATGTTCTGGTCCTCCAGGCTGGTGAACAGCGGTTCCATGAGGTCCTGGTCACGGACGACGCTCATCTGGTGGTCGACGGAGCCGAAGGTGGTGGGCATGTTGAGCACCTGGAAGTCCTTGTTGAGGTTCTCCAGCTGGGTGCCGGAGACGATCGCCATCTCGATGGCGCTCGACATGACGAACTGCAGCACCTCCTGCTGCGATCCGAGCTGCTCGTTGGGGAACACCTCGATGACCCAGCGGCCGTCGGTGCGTTCCTCGAATCGTTTGGAGAGGTTCTCCAGCGCGATGAAGCTGGGGTGGCTCTCCGACTGGTTGAGCGCGAGTTTGACGTAGGTGGTTTTGTCGGGGGCTCCGACGGTGTCCAGGTCCAGTCCGCCGAGGTCGGCGCACGACACCAGACCGAATGCCAGGACAGCCGTGGCGCCGAGGGTGAGGGGTCCTCGTGTACGCACGTGTGCTCCGTTCTAAGGGCGGCTCGGTGCCGCGCAATAGGTCAATGAAACTATCATTAGCGTGCCACAGGCAATAGATAGCATCAAAAATGTCGTGGGCCACACCCGAACGGGGCAGGCGTCGGAGATCACGCCCGCTTATCGACGCCGCCGTGGTCCCCCCACACCGCGCGAAGCGCAGCCTCACCTTCCTTGTTTGCGCTAGTCACCGCGGTTAGAATCGGGTCACATCAGATACGCGGAACACCTGTCCAGCTTTTCGGCTCAAGGAGATTCGCACCATGTCCACCATCACCCAGGTCTCGTCCTGCACCACCACCGCCTGCGCCTTCAACAACGAGGGCTGCACCGCCTTCGCCATCACCGTCGGCGGAGCCGACACCGCGGCGTGCGACACCTTCACCACCCTCGACCTGCGGGCCGGCCTCTCGGACGCCCACGGCCAGGTCGGCGCCTGTCAACGCCTCGACTGCACCCACAATGAGGCGCTGATGTGCACCGCCTCCGGCATCTCCATCACCGGTGACGCCGCCACCTGTGCCGACTACTCAGCACGCTGACCTTTTCCTGAACGGCGAAACGCGCGGAACCCTGTCTCCAGGGTCCCGCGCGTTCCTCGGTTGACGGGTATCAGATACGCGGTGAGGCGTCCCGCACCGAGGTCTGGGCGGCCAGGGCGTCCACGGCCCGGGCCAGGCCTTCGAGGGTGGACACCGGATGCGGGAAGCGCACCAGGACGGTGATCACCCGGACATCGGTGGTCTCCATGACGACGATGCCGGAGCGGTCGACGTCAACCACGGCCAGCCGATGCTGCAGACCCGCACACATCGGCTGCTCCTGATCGGAGAGGACCACACCCGGGATCATCCCGACGAACACGCCGGTGACCAGGCCGGCGAGCTGTCGGTCGGTGAGCCGGGTGATCTCGTCCCGGGCGTCGAATTCCCGCCGGGTGATCTCATCCGGGACCATCTCCCCGAGCCACAGGTCCGCCACCTCGCACCGCGTGGTGCCGTGCGGGGTGCGGATGAACAGGGTCTCCGTGTCCACGATGCCGAACCTCAGGTAGGGCGACGCCTCGATTCCGAGCCCGGGAATCTCGATGTCAGGCTCACACCAGGTGACCAACCCGAGGGCGTGGATGCTGGCGGCGATGATGTCGACGTCCACCTCCATGCCCTTCTTCACCCCGTCGATCCGCACCGGCGTATCCCCCATGCGCTCCGCCTCATCGGCGGTGCACACGACGATGATCCTCCCCTGCTCGTCCACGCCGTGACCGAGAGCGGGGACGGACCGGGCAGGGTCAACGCGGTACGGCACCAGAGCCAGTGCTCCGGTGCCGGACAGGATACGTCGAGCGGTGTTCTCGGCGTAGGTGATCGTGCTTGCCATGTGTTCTCCCTTACCTAAGGTAAGGCTAACCTAGAACACGGGTCGGGGCGGGTCAAGGGTTCCGCGAGAAAATTTCGGCTCCAACGTCTGACACCGGGCGGGAATCCGGCCGAATTCGGCCCCGGTGTCAGACGTCAGTGCTGATTCCGGTGTCAGACCGCCGCCGGCAGGTGGTTCCCGGACCTCCCGGCCGGAATCAGGTGCCCGGCGTCCCCCGCCAGCGCCTGACACAGCTCCGTCTGCAGCCGGGCGGCGATACCGTTGTCCGCCGCCAGGTCCCACTCGGAGGAGCGGCGGGCCGCGACGGCGGCCCGGTCGGCGAACTCGTTGAGCAGATGGCCGTTGTGCCCGCGAACCCAGTGCACCCGGACCGTCACACCCTTGCGGCGCAGGTCATGCAGACGGTGCAGGCATCGGGACTCCTCCGGGCTGCGACCCTGGGTGGCCAGCAGGTCCTCCTGGTTGAGGCGGCGCCACACCAGCTGGGAGTCGGTGAGGATGTCCATGGTCCAGGTCCGCTGCCACCACTTCCGGAGGGCGAGGTCCACGGCCGCGAACTCACCTGCGAGCACCGTCTTCGTACGGATGGCAGCCAGGGAGACGTTGCCCGCGGAGGTGACGACGCCCAGCCCCGTCTCCTTCCCCGGCTGCCCCGGGAGGCGTCGGTGGCGATGACCAGCGGGGCGGCGTCCACCGGAGAACACCGCCGCACCGGCACGGGCTCGCGGGTGACGCGTTCGCGTTCGAACTCGTTCCGGCATCGTCGCCAGGTCCCGGTCAGGCGCTCGCCGCTGACCACGTCGCGCACGATGAGCCCCGGGAACGTCCCGGCCTGTTCCTTCAGCAGGTTCCGGACCACGGGATCGGAGACGTAGAGAATGAACCCGGTGTCCCGGTGCTGTGCCCACAGGTCGAGGAAGGCGTCGATGATTCGACCACGTGGTCCGGAGTCATCCAGCCGGTGCCAGACGGTGGTCACGGATCCTCCGTCCACGGCGTGGGCCACGAGGATCTCGGCTTCCGGCTGGTGACGCTCGGCGAAGGTGCGGTGGTGGAGGACGGCGACGGGGATGGTGGTGACGTTCATGGGGAAAGCCTCCCCCGGGCCGACGACACGACTCGGCGCATCCTCGAACAGGCTCGCGAGCCTCTACCTGAACGGCACCTCACCGATCGTGCGCCGCAGTTTCCTGGTGCGGAGCCGCTCGGGATTGCGCGCCAGAGCTTCCACTGCCCGGACGGCGCACATGACGTGGGCCTCCTTGGAGTTGGAGTAGAAGGCCTGGGCCTGGGCGGGGAGTTTGGGGACGGCGTGCAGGGGGAGGTCGGAGACGGAGAGGAGGGTGCCGTAGGGGACGCGGTAGCGGTAGCCGTTGGTGGCCAGGGCGCAGGATTCCATGTCGACGGCGGCGGCGGTGGAGCCGCGGAGCCATTCCCACAGGTCGCGGGGTGTCTTCCATTCCCAGTTGCGGTCGTCGGTGGACAGGACGGTGCCGGTGCGCATGAGGGATTTGTCGTCACCGTAGATGGCCTCGACGGAGGCTTCGAGGGCGCGTTGGATCTCGGGGACGGCGGGGATGGGGATGTCGCGGCTGATGCGTTCGTTGAGGATGTGGTCCTGGCGCTGGTAGGCGTTGCCGAGGATGAGGTCGCCGATGCGCATGCGGCCGTCGAGGCCGGCGCAGTGGCCGATCATGATCCAGGCTTCGGGGCGCAGGACGGCGAGGCAGTCGGTGATGGTCTTGGCGTTGGAGGGGCCGACGCCGATGTTGAGCATGGTGATGCCGTCGCCGTCGCGGGTGCAGAGGTCGTAGCGGGGCATCTGGTAGGCGGAGCCGAGGTCGAGTTCGGCGGCGTCGATACGCGCGGCGTGGTCGCGGCTGATCTCGCGGCCGGAGGGCAGGACGAGGGAGGTGTAGCGGGAGCCGTCCTCGAGGAGCTGTTCGAAACCGAATTCGACGAATTCGGTGGTGTGCATGGCGTAGTTGGTGAAGAGGATGAACTTCTGCAGGGAGTCGACCTCGATGCCGGTGTAGTGCTCGATGCGGGCGCAGGCGATGTCGAAACGCTGGGGGCCGAAGTGGAAGAGGGGTTTCTCGGGCCCGTGGAAGGCGTCCCAGTCGCTGTCGATGATGCCGTCGTGGACGTGGTCGAGGGTGGGCCGGGGAATGGCCTTGGCGCTGTCACCGGCGCGGCGGGCCTCGGACACGCCTTCGACGCCGCGGATGTACTCGGGCGGGATGCGTTCCTCGGAGGGCCCGACGAAGATGTCGCAGGGGTAGTTGCCGGTCAGGCGGCTGAGTTGTTCGTGCAGGTAGCCGCGCATGAGGTGGGGTTTGGAGAGGGTGGCGGCGTAGCGGCCGGCCTCGTCGACGTAGCCGAAGGGTTCGGAGCGGTCGATGGGCCGCCACTCCTTCACGTCGACGACGACCCTGGGGTAGACGACGTCGCGGTAGTCGACGTAGGTGCCCTCGTCGAGGATGGTGCGCGCCAGGGCGGCGGATTCGTCGTAGAGATCGACGAGGCGGTCGATGGCCTCGTCGACGTCGGTCACCTGGGTCAGTTCGTCAGCGGTCACGGTGCGTCCTCCTGGCCGCCAGGGTAGTGCCGATTCCGGGTTACTGCGGGCCCGGGGCGGGCGTGCGTTCGGAGCCCAGCTCGGCGTCGATACGCAACAGGCCGGAGCCGTTGTCCCCGACGAGGACCAGCTGGTCGACGATCTCGGAGACGGTGGCCTCCTCCTCGATCTGCTCGTTGAGGAACCAGTTGATGAGGGCGCGGCTGTCGAAGTCGTGGACCTCGTCGGCGACGCGCGCGAGGTTGCGGATCATCTCCGAGACCTTCTGCTCGTGCCCGAGCGCCGCGCGGAAGGCGGCGACGGGGGAATCGGCGTGCAGCGGCGGCACCTCCACGGTGCCGAGCTCGACCTTCTCGCCGCGGGCCAGCAGGTGGTCGGCGAGCTTCTTCGCGTGGACGCGTTCCTCGTCGGCCTGGGCGGCCATCCACGTGCTCAGGCCGGTGAAACTCTGGGCGTCAAGATCATAGGCGAGCTGGCTGTAGATGAGGGAGGCCTGGTGCTCGGCGATGACCTGGTCGTTCATTGCGTCTCGGAGTTTCTTGTCCATGTTCATACGCCCATGCTAGGCACATCTGTGGCCCGTGTCACCCACCACTATGGTGGGGTCATGGCCACCGATTACCTGGCTGAACTCCAGCGCGACCTGAGCAACCGCATCACCCGCTACCTGCCCACCCGCATCCCCCGGCGTATCGACGCCGCGCAGGACACCACCGCAGACCCCTCCACCGCCGATCACTCTCCCGTGGAACGCCACATCCCCTCCAGCGCGTTCCCGCTCGGCGCCCGCCTCCCGGCGCGCGGGCACGTGGAGGATGACTGGCGCGCCCGCCCCACCGCGGACCGCCCGTGGCCGGTGATCCTCATCCACGGCACCGGCGACACCAACGGCATCTGGGAGAAGCTCGCCTGGGAGCTGCGGACGGACGGGTGGGCGGTGTTCGCGCCGGAGTTCGGCAACCGCTGCACCCTGCCGGTCGAGGAGTCGGCCGAACAGGTCGGCGCGTACATCGACGCGGTGCTCACCATCACCGGGGCGCGGCAGGCGGTGCTCGTCGGCCACTCGCAGGGTGGGGTGCTCGCCCGCTACTGGATGCGCGTGTTCGACGGCGCCCCGAAGGTGCGGCACCTGGTGTGCCTGGCTGCCCCGAACCACGGGACGACGATGGGCGGGATGCTCTCCTCGGTGCTCACCACCCGTGTCGCCGAATCGATGATGAACTCGGCGGTGCAGTCCTGGTTCGGCCCCTCCGGGTTCCAACTGATCACCGGCCACCCGGTACTCGCCGAGATCAACGCCGACGGCGACGTGGAGGAGGGGGTGGGCTACACGTGCGTGGCCACACGCTATGACGCCATCATCCAACCCCCTGACAGCTGCTTCCTCCACTCCGCCGACCCGGACGCCGACATCACCAACCTCTTCGTCCAGGACGTCGCGCCGAAGGCCCGGATCCTCCACGTGGAGATGCCCACCGACGCCCGCGTGCGCCGCATCGTCCGCGATGCCCTCGACGGCATCCCGCACTAGAGATCGAGGGCGTCGAGCAGGTCGTCGAACGCCGGGGCGACGCGCGTGCGCCACAGCGTGGTCGCGTGCCGGTCCGCCCGCCCCGGACCACCATTGATCACCGCGACGGGCTTGCCCTGCTGCCGCGCATCCAACGCCAGCCGGTAACCGCTCATCACCGCCAGGGAGGAGCCGGCGACGATGAGCGAGGCGGCCTGCCCCAGCATTATCGACGCCCGCTCCTTCCGCGCCGCCGGCACCGGCTCACCGAAATACACCACGTCCGGCTTCAACCGCGGCGACCCGCACCGCGCGCACCCCACCATCCGGAAGCGGTCCACCGTGGCCTGCGGCAACGTCACGTCACCGTCCGGGTTGACCATCTCCGGGTCGAGGAGGATGGACTCGAGGTACCCGGGATTGGCGTCCTCCAGCCGTTCATCGAACTCGTGCCGGTCCTCCCGGTGATGACAGTCCAGACACATCACCGTGTCCAGATCCCCGTGCAGGTGCACGAGATTCTCCGTCCCCGCCTGCCGGTGCAGCCCGTCGACGTTCTGGGTCACCACCCCGCCGATCACCCCGGCCCGCTCCAGCTCCACCAGCGCGTAATGGGTCCGATTCGGCCCCGCCACGTCCATCTGCCGCCACCCGACGAAACTGCGCGCCCAGTAGCGGTGCGACGCCGCCCTGTCATGGCTGAACTCCTGGAAGGTCATCGGCCGGTGCCGGCTGAGACTGCCGCGTGGGCCCCGGTAGTCCGGGATGCCGGAATCCGTGGACACGCCCGCCCCGGTGAGCACCAGCGCCGGGCCATGCCGCAACTGGTCGACGATCTGTTCCAGTGCCTGCCCCGGCGGCGTCGGCGTGGCCGTCTCCTCCACCACCCGGGCGATGGAGCGCAGCGCCGCGCGATGCGAGTCGTTGATGCCGGGGTCGGGGAAGGGGGCGTCGGAAAGCGGGGTGGTCACGACCGCAACCCTACCCCTCACCTCGGTGACCAGCAGGTTCCATGGCGCGGGCAGCGGAGGACCGGCGCAGCCGGGACTTCGTTTACGGTGGTAATGACATTCGCTGTCTCTTATAGGAGGACCCGTGTCCCGCACTCTTCGTCACACCGCTCTCGTCGCCGCTTCCGTCTCCGTTGCGTTGGGCGCGACCGCCCTTGCTCCGGCTGCCGCGGCCGCCCCGAACGACGCCATCAACGTGCAGACCAACAGCGATCCCTTCCAGATCACTGTGTTCCCCCTCGGGTCCTCCGCTGTGGGGCCGGTCAACGCACAGATCGACTCGCTCATTCTTGACGCCGGCGACGTCACAGCCATCCTCGACACCGTGTCGCTGCTCTCCTGGGTCCAGGGCCCGATCGCCCGCTGACCCCTCCCCCGCATAAAACACCGACCACGCAAGGAGTCCCTCCCATGACCCGCACGTCCCGCTACACTGCCATCGCCACCGCCGCCCTCTCCGTGACGCTGGGCGCGGCCGCCCTCGCCCCGGCAGCCAGCGCCGGTGTCGATGACTCGATCAACGTCCAGACCAACACCACCCCCACCCAGATCACGGTGTTCCCGCAGGGTTCGTCCCTGGTCGGACCCGTCAACGTCGAGATCGGCCAGGTCATCGTCGACGCCGGCGACCTCAACGTCATCCTCGACACCGTTTCCCTGCTCTCGCAGGTCATCGGGCCGATCGGCTGATCTGGGCAAACAGGGCGCGGGAGGTCCGCCAGCCGAGCATCGACGACCCTGCTACCCCTGCACCTGACTCATAGCCCGGGGATACGGGGCTGCTCCTCTTCTCCCAGTACGGCATCGAAGGCCTCATTCACGATGTGTCCCCTGAGATAGTCGCGCATGTACGGCAACTCGAACTCGACGTATCCCTGAGCAACCGAACGAATCATCTCAGCCTCTATCAGACGACGCCGATATTGATTAGCGTATTGCGCGGTCACTCCCAGCCGAGTCGCAACCTCCGCTGTCCGCGATGGCCCGTCATCACGCGCCATCGCTGCTAGGTACGTTCTGTCGACATCGGAAAGATCTTCCAGTGCGGGCTCATGAACCAGCTGCCCAAGTTTGCGCTGCGCCTTCGCCACCCCTCGATCTGCGGCTTCACGATAGACGACGTCACCATCGGAGAATCGGAGCGACCATTGCCCGACCAGCTGGATCATGAACGGGTAGCCACCACAGGCGGACACCGCTACCGCGAGTGCGTCTGAAGCCCACCGCCCACCGATATCCTCCACCGGCCCGACGAGTCCGAGCTCCACCTCCACGTCCTGGACTGCCCCCAGCTCCACGCGGTTCGCCCGACGTAGAAATGTCACTGGATTCTGCGCGTCATTACTAGCCAGTAGTGGCCTAATAGCACCTGGAATTCCGGCCATCGCGACAGCGATCTCCGCGTCCTCTCTCACCAGGTGCTGGATCGTTGCACCGAAATCACGGACTTCATCACGGACTGAATAGTGCAATTCATCCAGCGTGATGAGTAGTCCCACGGGGTCCTGTCTCAGGTTCGCATCGAGTTGCCGTTGGAGATCCAGGAATTCAGTCAGCACGTCTCTCAAAGTGGTGTCGGGGCGATGTGACTCGGCGTTCTCCCAGTTAAGTGAGTAGCCGCCCAAAGTGACGGAACTGAGCCGTTGCCGGTGCTCGCGGAGATGACCGACCATGCGACGGTAGGCAGTATCCCGGATCCGATTCACGAACCCGGGCGTGGCAGTTTCACTGATCACCCACCAGGTTCGCTCGGTGGCGGCATTTTCGAATGCATTGAGCAGCACTGTCTTACCGATGCCTCGAGCACCTGTGATCAAAGTGACCCGTTCATGCGACCCGGGCCCTTCGTCCAACGCCAGGGCAAAGTCCTCGAGAACATCACTGCGACCTACAAGCACCGGTGGGGTAGCACCTAGAGTTGCGCGAAACGGGTTGAATTTGCGGGCCATACTCCCAACCTACCGCCCCGGACGTTGTACGGCTTTACATCTTTTTTATTCTTTTACAAAAGACCGCGCCGGCCCTACT
Organism: Corynebacterium suedekumii; assembly: GCF_030252185.1. Taxonomy (NCBI): domain Bacteria; kingdom Bacillati; phylum Actinomycetota; class Actinomycetes; order Mycobacteriales; family Corynebacteriaceae; genus Corynebacterium; species Corynebacterium suedekumii. The sequence continues at coordinate 877,379 of NZ_CP126970.1, read as the reverse complement.
CCGCGTACGTGGCCAGTCCCTCGAGTGCCTCGTCGATGATGTCCAGTCCGCGGATGAGATCCTCCTCCGGGATGGTCAGCGGCGGGGCGACGTGGGTGCGGTTCATGCCGACGAACGGCCACAGGCCGGCCTTCTTGCAGGCAGCGGCGAACTCGTTCATCGGCTTCGCGTCGTCACCCTGCGCGTTGTAGGGCACCAGGGGCTCGCGGGTCTGCTTGTTCTTGACCAGCTCAATCGCCCAGAACATGCCCAGGCCGCGGACGTCACCGACGATGGCGTGCTTCTCCCGCATCGCCTCGAGGCGGGGACGGATGACGCGGTCGGCGAGGTCGTTGACGCGGTCGAGGATCTTCTCCTCCTCGAACACCTCGAAGGTGGCCACCACCGGGGCACACGCCAGCGGGTGACCGGAGTAGGTGAGCCCGCCGGGGAAGACCTTCTCGGCGAAGGTCTCGTAGATGGCATCGGACATGACCACACCACCGAGGGGGACGTACCCGGAGTTGGAGCCCTTGGCGAAGGTGATGATGTCCGGGGTGACGTCGAAGTTGTCGAAGGTGAACCAGGTGCCACATCGGCCGAAACCGACCATGACCTCGTCGGCGATGAAGAGGATGCCGTACCTGTCGCAGATCTCCTTGAGTCCCTTGAGGTAGCCCTTCGGCGGGACGATGACGCCCATGCCGCCGACGACCGGCTCCATGATCACCGCGGCGATGGTGTGGGAGCCCTCGAGGATGATCAGCTGTTCGAGGTGCGCCAGCGCGCGCTCGCACTCCTGCTCCTCGGACTCCGACCAGAACGGCGACTGGTAGGTGTAGGGCCCCATGAAGTGGACGACGCCGGAGTCGGTGTGGCGGTTGTTGAAGCGGCGCGGTTCACCCGTGAGCGTGATAGCGGTGGCCGTGGCGCCGTGGTAGCTGCGGTAGGCGGCCATGACCTTGTCGCGTCCGGTGTGGATGCGGGCCATCTTCACGGCGTTCTCCACCGCCTCCGCGCCACCGTTGGTGAAGAAAACGTGGTTGAGACCCTCCGGTGCCACCGAGGTGATGAGGCGGGCGGCCTCGGAGCGGGTGTCGTTGGCGAAGCCCGGCGCGATCGTGCTCAGCTTCGCCGCCTGGTCCTGGATGGACTTCACCAGCGTCGGGTGCTGGTGCCCGAGGTTGACGTTGACCATCTGGGAGTTGAAGTCGAGGTACTCGTTGCCCTCGTAATCCCAGAACACGGCGTTCCGGCCACCCGCCACCGGCATCGGGGTGATCTTGTCCTGGGCGGACCAGGAGTGGAAGACGTGGGCGCGGTCGAGCTCGAAGGCCCGCTGGCCTTCCTCGGGGTTCGGGGTGGTCATGGGTCGTTTCTCCTTCTGCGGGACGGCTGTGTGTCCCACCCTAACCGGGAAGTCGGGATCGCTCCCGTGACCCTCGTGCACAGATTCGTTCATCTTTCCGGCGTCGAGAATGGTGACCTGCGGAAATAGTCCTCACCCCGTCCAGAATGAACGGATCTGTGTACACGCCTACCCCGCCATGCTCGCACTGGGCAGCACACCGACCGGCCAGGGTTTCGGCGGTGCGAGGGCCAGAATGCGTTCCTGCATGACGGCGGAGGGTACGACGCGTCCGGCGAGATAGGTCGACAGGCGGGATGCCGAGGTCCCCAACACTTCAGCCACCTGGTTCTGAGACAACCCGGACATCTCCACCGCGCGCCGCATATCGAACGCGCAGGCACGGCGGTGGCTCCCCTCATCGGAGCCCTCGATGAGGTACGCCACGACCCCGGCACCACCTTCCCGGCCGAGGACATCGCACGCCTCGAGGAACTCCTGCGCCACCTGCGGATCCCGTCGACAGGCGCGGACAATCCGGTGGTAGTGGGAGAGGACGCCCCGCTCGACGGCGATGATCTTCGCCTCAAAAGGCCAGGAGGCCGGATCATCATCAACGTGTGCGTCAACATTGCGGAATGTCATCGTCATAGCCGCGCCCCCACCTTCCGACACAGCGCCTCGACCGTTGACCAGTCGTGCCACCTTCTGTCCAGGTTCCGGTAGCGGGGCAGGTCGTCCAGGACACGGGGGTCGGACACGCTCGGACTGATGAGTGCCTCGGCGAGCCGCACGGTCACCGTTTCCGGTTCTCCGGCGTCATAGAAATCGTCCATGCCGCGCAGCGCCCCAGTCGCGCGGTCTACTGAACCGGCGTCAATGAGCGCCGCCACGTCGAGGTAGTCGCGGACGGATCGTCGTTGCAGCACCAGCCACGCTTTGATCCGGAGCATCTCGTCGAAGGTGGGCACGGTGACCGTTCGACCGTCTCCCAGTGCGACCTCCTCCACTTCGAGTGGTCGGGCGCGTCGTAGCTGCCGCAGGCCGGCCTCCACGCCGTCAAGGCTGCCCATGATGGTCACCGGTGGTCGGGAGTAGCGTTGCGCCAGGACCCATCCCTCCGTGTCCTCCATCGCCTGGAGAACGGTGTCGTACCGGGACACCAGATCCGTGAGTACGTGATCGTGGTCGAAGGACACCCGGTGATGGGCGTAGAGGCCCACTGCGGTTCCCCCGACCCGGACAGCGTCGGGCACGACCTCCTGGAGGCGGGCCGCCGACGCCAGGATCTTGTGCATCAGCGGATCGACGCTGGGCCTCACACTATCTGCCATGTCCCAATCTTATCTGATCCGATAATCCATCTCCACCCCTACCCCGCCAGGAATCGGGTGATCACCTTCGCCATGCGGTCCGAGCCGGACTTGCGCCCCAGGGCCAGGGCCTTGTCCAGGCGGGAGACCCCGTGGTGGACCTTGGCGCGGCCCCAGCGTCCCCGCGGATGGACCGCGTCCCACACGGCGTCGGCGACCTGCTCCGGGGTGATGCGGACGCCGAGGCGGCGGACGGAGGCGGCGTCAACGTCGGCGACCTTGGTCTTCGCCCACAGTGGCTTGATGTCGATGACGCGGATCTGCTCCCGTCGCCATTCCAGGCCGAGCGCCTCGGTGAGGCCGGAGACGAAGAACTTGGACGCCGAGTAGGCGGCGATGTCGGGCTGGCCGTAGATCGCGGAGGCCGAGGACATGTTGACCAGGGTGCCGCCGCCGCGCAGGTACGGGAACGCGGTCCGGGCGCCGAGCACCACGCCGAGGCAGTTGACGTCGAGGAGACGCTCCACGTCGGCAACCGCGGCTGAGGCGAGCGGACCGTCGATGATGATGCCGGCGTTGTTGTCCAGGACGTCGATACGCCCGCCGGTGTGGGTGGCGAAGTCCGCCAGCGCCGCATCCCATGACGCGGCGTCGCGGACATCGAGATGGCCCGCGACAACCTCATCGGACCAGGTCACCGGGTCGATGTCGTAGGCGCCGACGGTCCAGCCCTCGGCGAGGAATCGTTCGGCGACGGCGCGGCCGATACCTGTGGCGGCGCCCGAGATGAAGATGGATGGCATACCGTTGATCCTATGACTGCCGCGACCGCCACCGCAGATGTCCGTGACGCCTTCCTCCGTGCCCGGCGCGCCCAGGCCCAGTGGGCCACCACGCTGATTCCGGACCGGAAACGCATCATGCTCGCCTTCCATGACCTGGTGCTGGACCGGCAGGAGGAGCTGCTCGACGTCATCCAGCGCGAGACCAACAAGACCCGTTCGGACGCGTTCGACGAGGTCATGGACGTGGCCATCACCGCCCGCCACTACGCCTACCGCGCCGCCCGGCTGCTCAAGGACCGTCGGGTGAAGGGGGCGCTGCCGCTGCTCACGCAGACCCGTGTGGAGCGGGACCCGGTGGGGGTGGTGGGCATCATCGCCCCGTGGAACTACCCGCTGAGCCTTGCCATTTCGGATGCGATCCCGGCCCTGCTGGCCGGTAATGCGGTCGTGCTCAAGCCCGACGTGAAGACCCCACGTACCGCGCAGCTGGCCCTCCGGCTCCTGGAGGAGGCCGGCCTGCCCGGGGAGGTCATGCAGGTCGTCGAGGGTTCCGGTGAGACCGTGGGGCAGGGAATCGTCGCGGAGTGTGACTACCTCATGTTCACCGGTTCCACCGCCGTCGGCCGGAAGCTGGCGGCGCAGGCGGGTGAGCGGCTCATCGGTTTCTCGGCGGAGCTCGGCGGCAAGAATCCGCTCATCGTGTGCGCCGACGCGGACGTCGAACGCGCGGCACAGGGGGCGGTGACGGCGTGCTTCTCCAACGCGGGCCAGCTGTGCATCTCCGTCGAACGGATCTACGTGCACGAGGCCGTCGCCGACGCGTTCACCGCCCGCTTCGTCGAACTCACGCAGGCGATGCGTCTCGGCCAGGCCTGGACCGATGACATGGGGGCGCTCATCTCCACCGATCAGCTGGACCGGGTCTCCTCGCTTGTCGACGCCGCCGTCACCGCCGGCGCCCGCCCCCTCACCGGGGGCCGTGCCCTCCCGGACCTCGGCCCCACCTATTACGCCCCGACGGTGCTGGCGGACGTGCCCGCCGACGCCGAGCTGCACGACGACGAGGTCTTCGGCCCCGTCGTCTACCTGGAGACGGTGGCCAGCCACGATGAGGCCGTGGCCCGGGCGAACGATTCCGCCTACGGCCTCAACGCCTCGGTGTGGGGGTCGGTGGGCACCGCCCGGGAGGTGGCGTCGACACTCCACTCCGGCACGGTGAACATCAACGAGGGCTTCGCCGCCGCCTGGGCGTCCGTCGACGCGCCGATGGGTGGCTGGAAGGCCTCCGGTGTGGGCCGCCGGCACGCGGACGACGGCCTGCTCAAATACACCGAACCCCGCACGGTCGCCGTGCAGCGGCTCTTGCCCCTGCGCGGGCCGGCGGGGATGTCAGCCGAGTCCTACGCCACCACCCTGACGTCGGTGCTCAAGGCGGGTAAGCGGATCCTGCGGTAGCGGGTCAGGGCTCATCCTGCGCGGCGGGGATGTCCACCTCCTCCGACGCGGCGGCCTCGCCGAGCTCGGCGGCCTCCGCCTCGTCGGCGTCGCGCACGGCTTCTCCGGCGATGTCCTCGATCTCCTCGATGTCAGCTGGGCGGTCGGGGTTGGTGTCCGGGTGGGTCATGGCTGATCCGTTCGCTCGGGCGGGGTGGTCGGTTCGGGGACGTACTCGGGGTCGGGCTGGGTGACCGGGTCGGGGTTGGTCACCGGCTGGGTTCCGGGCCGGGTGGTGGGGTCGGGGTTCGCGGGATCTCCGGGGCCACCGGGAGTGGTGCCGGAGGGGTTCTTCCCCTTGCCCAGCTTGTCGGAGGCGATCTTTCCCGCCTTGTCCATGACCTGGCGGGAAACCTGCTGGCCCTTCTCCGTCTGGAGGAATCGGGTCGCGGCGCGGGTGGCCTTGCTGATGAGGCTCATGACACTGGTCCTTTCTCGGGGGTGTCCGGGAGTCCCCAAAATACGCCTGCGCTGTGACCGGCGCCATGAAAAGAGCGCCGACCGGGGCAGGTCGGCGCGTCGATGGATGAAAGTGGGGGCTACGGGCGGTCGTCGGCCTGCGGGTCCTCGGAGGCGGGGGCGTCGGTCTCGTTGTCGACGCCACCGATGTGGTCGTCCGCGGCGTCGCGTGCCTTCTGGATGTGCTCGGCCTTGTCCTCGCCGAGACGGTCGGTGGCGTGCTGGGCGCCCTTGTCCATCAGGTCGTCGGTCTTCTGCTCGCCCTTCTCGCTGTTGAGGAACTCGTTGGCCTTGCCCTTGGCGTTGTCCATGATGCCCATGGTGGTCGGTCCTTCCGGTCGTTGAGTGCGGGTACGCCCCCGAAAATACCGCCCCCTACCCCTGTGCGCCACGTCACTTGTCCAGGAGGACGGAGTGCCGGGAACACCGCGCCCGCCAGCCGTCGGGCCGGACCTGGACCGTCATGCGCCGCTGACAGATCGGGCAGCGACGGGGCGGTTCGTACACGGGCACGTCGGCCAGCGTGAGCTCCCCGGTGGTGATTCCTGCGGCAAGCTCATCCATCAGATGACCTGGCCGACGGCCTTGATGGGGATGCGCAGACCCTCGAGCATGTCGAGGTCGCGCTCCATCGGCCGGCCCAGCGTGGTGAGGTAGTTGCCCACGATGAGGGCGTTCGCCCCGCCCTGCAGGCCCTTCTCCACGCCGAGGTCGCCGAGCGTGAGCTCGCGCCCTCCGCCGAAGCGCAGCGTGGTGCGGGGCATGGCGAACCGCAACATGGCGGTGGCGCGGAGGGCGTCGGGGGCGTCGATAAGCGGGCGGTCGGCGAACGGCGTGCCGGGGCGTGGATCGAGGAAGTTGACGGGCACCTCCTCCGGGGCGAAGGCGGCGAGCTGGACGGCGAACTCGGCGCGCTGCGCCAGCGACTCGCCCATGCCGAGGATGCCGCCGGAGCAGACCTCGATGCCGGCGTCGCGGACGAGTTCGAGGGTGCGGTGCCGGTCGTCCCAGGTGTGGGTGGTGGCCACCTGCGGGAAGAAGGAACGGGCGGACTCGAGGTTGTGGTTGTAGCGCTTCACGCCGGCGGCGTTGAGGCGGGCCACCTGCGCAGGCGTGAGGATGCCGACGGAGACGGAGATGTTGATGTCCACTTCCGCACGGACCGCGGCGATGGCCTCCTCGAGCTGGGTCATGAGGCGCTCGTCCGGACCCTTGACCGCGGCGACGATGCAGAACTCCGTGGCGCCGGTCTTCTGCGTCTGCTTCGCGGCCTCGACGAGTTCGGCGATGTCGAGCTGCACCGAGCGCACCGGGGACTCGAACAGGCCGGACTGGGAGCAGAAGTGGCAGTCCTCGGGGCAGCCGCCGGTCTTGAGCGAGATGATGCCCTCGATCTCCACCTCCTCGCCGCACCAGCGCAGGCGCACCTGGTGGGCGAGGTCGAGAAGCTCAGGGAGGTGGTCGTCGTCGAGTTGGAGGACCTCGAGCAGGTCGGCTTCGGACAGCCCCTCGCCCCGGTCGAGGGCGATGCTGCGGGCGCGGGCGAGGATGTCGGTCATGGGCTGCCCCTGGTTGTCGGGTGTGAGTTGAACGGTGTTCAGGGCAGTGTATCTGAACGGTGTTCAATACCGCGTCCGACAACGACTGATTAGGGTGGAATCCCATGTCCCTCTATGACGACACCCTCGACCTGCTCCGCGAGCTCATCCGCAACGCCTGCGTCAACGACCTCACCCCGTCCTCGGGGCAGGAGGTCCGCAACGCCGACACCCTCGAGCGTTTCTTCGCCGACACCCCCGGTGTGGAGATCGCGCGCTACGAGTCCGCCCCCGGTCGGGTCACCATCGTCGTCACCGTCCCCGGCACCGACCCGGCCGCCGAGCCGTTGACACTGCTCGGGCACACCGACGTCGTCCCCGTCGACACGGACCGCTGGACCACCGACCCCTTCGGCGCCGACATCATCGACGGCCGCCTCTACGGCCGCGGCGCCATGGACATGCTGTTCATCACCGCCACTATGGCCGCCGTCACCCGCGACGTCGCCCGCTCCGGCCGCCCGACCGGCACCCTGCACTTCGTGGGCGTGGCCGACGAGGAGGCCCGCGGCGGCCTGGGCGCGAAGTGGCTGTCCGAGGAACACCCGGACGCGTTCTCCTGGCGCAACTGTCTCTCCGAGACCGGCGGCTCCCACCTGCCGGTCGCTGACGGTTCCGATGCCCTGGTCCTGGTCGTCGGCGAGAAGGGTGCCGCCCAGCGTCGCCTCCACGTCACCGGCGATGCCGGACACGGCTCCAACCCCTACGGGCGGGAATCGGCGATCGCGAAGATCGGTGAGGTCGCCCGCCGCATCGCGCTCATCGACGTCCCCGTGTCCGAGGACCCGCTCTGGCAGGGCTTCGTCCGCGCCTTCCGCTTCTCCCCCGAGGTGGAACAGGCACTTCTCGACGGCACCGACACCACCGCCTTCGAGCACTTCGGTGAACTCTCCCGCTACGCCCACGCCCTGTCCCGCCTCACCATCTCCCAGACCGTGGTCCGCGCCGGCAGCGCCATCAACGTCCTGCCCTCCTCGGCGATCCTCGAACTCGACATCCGCCCCCTGCCGGGCACGACCCAGGACGACGTCGACGCCATCCTCACCGACGCCCTCGGCGACCTCGCCGACGATGTCCGCATCGAGCACCTCATCACCGAACCCGCCACCGTCTCCCCCACCTCCGGCCCGCTTTACGACGCCCTCCTCGCCACCTTCGATGAATTCTTCCCAGGCGTGCCCGTCGTCCCCACCGTCGCCGCCGGCGGCTCCGACCTGCGCTTCGGCCGTCGCCTCGGCGGCGTCGGCTACGGCTTCGCCCTCCACGCCCGCCAACGCACCCTCGGCGACGTCTTCGCCCAGCTCCACACCCACGACGAACACATCGACCTCGAGGATCTCGACCTCACCGTGCAGGCCTACCGCTCCCTGGCCCGCCGCTTCCTCGGGGTGTGAGGGGCCTCATGCATGTGCCGCGCTCCGGAGATCTGCCAGCGCCTTCTCAGCGGTGGAATCATTGGTGAGAAACTCTTCAAGATGATGGTCAATGATCCGGGCTAACGTCCGACACGCGGCCAGACCTTCTTCAATCGACCGCCGTAGGGGATGGCCCGAGGGATCTTTCATGCCGGGCATGGAGTATCCGTTGATCAAAGCCTCATGATGGGCGATTCTGTTTCTGAGGACGTGCACTTCCTTGACCACGTCGAAGACCCATTTCCTGGTCAGCTGGACTCCCTGCCCGCCAGCTTCCAGGCTGCTGCCGGGAAAAGCGGCCAGAAGCGTCGGGCGATCCCAGATCAAGTCATGATCGGCACGGTCTCGAGGAGCTGCCAAACCCGTAGTTGTCCCCTCGTCCGGCAGATTCGACCACGTGCGGAACATGTTCGCCGCCAAGAGCCTGCCACTCATCGTCCCTGATGTGCATCTCTCCCTGGTAAAGCTTCCAGGGAGTTGGGCCCACGCCTCGCAGATGTTCTCTGTGGTGCGCCGATCGACCGGCAGTGCCATGTTGCCCGGCCAATCGGGCCCGTATTTCCCCACCAATGCCCTGTCAATCGCATTCCTCAACGCCACTTCCACTATGCCTATCTCAAAGAAGACAGCTGCGGAGAGTTTGCGATCCAGTAAGTACAGTTCCATCGCCCTATTGGGGTCCCCGTGCGCGTGACTGAGGTAGGGCGTCAGCCGCTGAGACGCGATGTGGTCGACATCTGGTACGTACATGTGTGCATATTGCCACGGTGGCGGCACAGCGGTAGGGTGAGAGCCGTATTCCCCCCCGCGTTAGGTCGTCCGCACACCGGATCCGGCCGCGGGGGGTTTGATTTTTTCATTCTGCGCGGGGATTCCGTGAGTCGCTGGAACGGCTCCCTGGCCCGCCGCTTCCTCGGGGTGTGAGTGGCACGTGAATCAGCTCCAGCGTCTGACACCACGGCCGAAAACCGCCCGAAACCGCCCCGGTGTCAGACGCCAGTGCTGATTCGGCTGACGGCCTGCCGAAAAACACCCTTCCCCCGACCCTCCAGGGAGCCCAGTGGCTCCAGCGTCTGACACTACGGCCGAAAATCTCCCGAAACCGGGCCGGTGTCAGACGCCAGTGCTGATCCAGCCAACTAACCGTTGAGGATGCAGAACTCGTTGCCCTCCGGGTCCGCCATGACGGCCCAGGTGTACTCCTCCCGCAGGTCGGCGACCATCGTGGCACCGAGGGACAGCGCCCGCTCAATCTCCTCGTCCCGCGAGGCGCCGCCGCTCGGGCGCAGGTCGAGGTGGGCGCGGTTCTTCACGGTCTTGACGTCCGGGGAGTAGTAGAAGAGGAGCACATAACCATCGGGGCTGATGAGGTAGCACTCCTCCGATCCAGGCCGGTACGACTCGGGTTCGGTGATCTCCCAGCCGAGCAGCTCGCGCCAGAACTCGGCGACGGGATAGGGATCGCGGGCGTCGAAGGTGGTGTGGGACAGGCGAAGACTCATGGGCGCGATGGTACGGGCCCGTTCGCCCTGCGGGATCGCTCAAACAGTGGGACGATGAGTCATCGCCGGCACGGCACCCGAACACTTTCCCGGACTCTCAAGGAATCACCACCATGCGCTCCTTCACCCGCCCGATCACGCACCGCTCGTCTCGTCGCCCGCTGGTGGCCACCGCCGCGGCCGGTGCCGCCGCCCTCCTGCTCGTCGCCTGCGGTGAGCCCACCGAGGGGTCCTCCGATGATGCGGCCACCACCGGGGCCGCCGACGGGGAGAAGACGACCATCACGGTCTACACCTCTGAGCCGGAGGAGAAGGTCGACGAGATCAACGCCGCGTTCATGGCGGCCAACCCCGACATCGAGGTGGAGGTCTACCGCGCAGGTACCGGCGACCTCAACGCCCGTATCGCCGCGGAGAAGGAGTCCGGTGACATTGAGGCGGACGTCCTCTGGGCGGCCGACTCCGCGACGTTCGAGTCTTACAAGGCCGAGGGGGATCTCGCGCAGCTGCAGGACGTGGACACCAGCGCCCTCATCGAGGAGGCCGTCGACGAGGACGACCACTACGTGGGTACCCGCATCATCCCGACCGTGATCGCGTACAACACCGATGTCATCGACGAGGCCGACGCACCGCAGTCCTGGGCCGACCTGGTGGACCCGAAGTACGCCGGCCAGCTGGTCATGCCGGATCCGGCCGTGTCGGGTGCTGCGGCGTTCAACGCGTCGGTGTGGAAGAACGACGAGCAGATCGGTGAGGACTGGATCAACGCCCTGGGTGAGAACCAGCCGATGATCGCCCAGTCCAACGGCCCGACCTCGCAGGAGATCGCGGGCGGCGGACACCCGGTGGGTGTGGTCGTCGATTATCTGGTCCGTGATCTGGCGGCCGCGGGCTCCCCGATCGCCGCCGTGTACCCGGACGAGGGTGCGCCGTACATCACGGAGCCGGCCGGCGTGTTCGAGGATTCGGACCAGAAGGAGGCCGCGGAGCGCTACATCAGTTTCCTGCTCTCCGAGGAGGGCCAGAAGATCGCGGTCGAGCAGGCGTACCTGCCGGTGCGGGAGGACGTCGGCACGCCGGAGAACACCCCGCCGCTGAATGAGATCGCCCTGATGACCCCGGATCTGCAGGTGGTCACCGAGGACAAGGACGCGGCCGTCGAGCTGTTCCAGAACGCCATGCAGTAATCTGCCTCGTTCATGCGACTGTTCACCTCCCTCTCCCTCGTCCGCGTGGGGGTGTGGCTGATCGTCCTCGGACTGTTCGTCACTCCCCTGGCACTGGTCGTGGGTCTCGCCCTCGGCGGTAACCAGATCCCGGTCCTGCTGGACCAGGGGTTGGGGACCGCCGTGTGGAATTCGCTGTACACGACGTTGTTGTCGGCCGTCGGTGCCGTCGTCGTGGGCACCGCGATCGCCCTGGTGCTCGACCGGACGGACGCCCGTGGCACGGGAATCCTCCGACTGTTCCTGCTGTCGCCGCTGCTCATCCCGCCGTTCATCGGGGCGATCGCGTGGCTGCAGTTGTTCGGCCCGAATCAGGGGCTCAACCGTTTCTTCGGCACGGAGTTGTGGGACATCTACGGGGCGGACGGGGTGACGCTGCTGCTCATCCTGCACTCGTACCCGATCGTCTATGTGGTGGTGGGCAGCGCCCTGCGGTCGATGCCCTCAGACCTGGAGCAGGCCGCCCGGATCAGCGGTGCCGGCACGGGCACGGTGCTGCGGACGGTCACGCTGCCGTTGCTGCGCCCGGCACTGTTGTCGGCTTTCACGCTCACGGCGGTGGCCAATCTGGCGGACTTCGGTATTCCGGCGCTGCTGGGGTCGCCGGCGCGGTTCGAGACCCTGGCCACCATGATCTACCGGTTCATGGAGTCCGGGACGGTGGCCAATCCGTTGCAGACGGTCTCCACGATCGGTGTGGTGCTGTTGTTCCTCGGCATCGGTGCGGTCATCGCCGATCATCTGGTGGCCCTGCGTTCGGGCTCGCAGTTGCAGGAGACGGGTGAGGCCCTGCGGTTCCGGCTGGGGGCTGCCCGTTGGCCGGTCACCCTGGTCACCTGGGTCGTCGGTCTGGCGGTCACGCTCGGCCCCATCGCCGGCCTGGCCTACCGCGCCCTGCTGCCTGCTCCGGGCATTCCGCTGACGTGGGAGATGGTGACGCTGCAGAACTTCGAACGCTCACTGGCGAACCCGCGGGTGGTGGAGGGCTTCACCAACTCCGTCACTCTCGCACTCTCGGCCGCGGTGATCTGTGGCGTGCTGGGTTGGCTCATCGGCCTGCTGGTCACCCGCACGCGGCTGGCGGGCAACACGGCACTGACGCTGACGGTGCTGCTGCCCACGGCGCTGCCGGGCCTCATCATCGGCGTGGGGTGGCTCATCCTCGGCCGCTACACCGGCATCTACAACACGATGTGGGTGATCCTCGGCGCCTACGTGTGCGCGTTCACCGCGATGGTGGTCCAGGCGGTTCGCGCGCCGCTGCAGGGCACGCCGCTGGCGGTGGAGGAGGCCGCCCGGATCAGCGGTGCCGGCCGGGTACGTTCCCTGTTCGACACCACCGGGGCCATGGCGATCCCGGCGGCGTTCTCCGGGGCGGTGCTCGTCGCCGTCACTGCTGTCCGTGAGCTCACGGTGTCCATCCTGCTCATCGCCCCGGGCACCACGACCCTCGGCGTGCAGGTGTTCAACCTGCAGCAGGCGGGCAACTACAACCAGGCCTCGGCGCTGTCCCTCATGTTCGCGCTCGTGGGCGTCGTCGCGCTGGCGCTGACGGTGCGCTCCAGAAGTCCGCCCCGAAAGTCAGGAGCTGAAATCTTGTCCTTCATCGATCTCAGTGGCGTCACCGTCACCTTCCCCGACGGCACCGTCGGTCTCGACGGGGTGGACCTCGACGTCCGCGAGCAGGAGTTCTTGGCGCTCATCGGCCCCTCCGGGTCCGGCAACGGAGAACCTCTGATCCTATTCGTGGCATTAGAAAGAAAGTGCTTACCGAAAAGTTAGAAATGGGAGGAGTCTGCTACCAGGCATGGGAAGTGATGGTCAGGTATCGCCAAGCAAAATTGAGAATCCGACGCTCAGTGGGGGTGGTCAGCGCACACAGAATATGAACGTGAAGTGTCTAGTTTGCCGCGCGACGACTCTGATTAGAGGAATTCGCCGCAGCTGGCGCAAACTTCCTCCCCTTCGTCGTACATCATTCCACAGCAGTAGGCTGGGTTGTTGCCCCCGGCATCAAGCTCCTCGGCATCAAGCTCCTCGTAGCAACTTTCGCAGATGTCACTCACGTGGGACGGGCGGCCCTTTTCGCTCAAGCTGATGTCTACCCAGATTAGGTCGTCGCTCTCTTTTCCGCAGTAATCACACGTTGTAATTTCGCTCTCGACAACGGGCTCTTCCTCAGTTCCGCTGTCGCTGTTTCTTTCGAATATCCGACTAAAGAAACCCATGGCTTTCCGTTCATGAATGGGGCTATTTGCTGTCTGTCTCACTTTACTATGTCTCCAGGGCTTCCGGCGGGTTTTATCATGAATATTCTCCTCATGGGAACAAGATCCAAACCGGTGGTTATATGTCGCTTTTGTAGTGCCTGTTAGCTGGACATCATCGTACTAACTTCCCGGGTTCGGTTAAGACGACGCTGCTGCGCACCATCGCGGGTTTCGTCCAGCCCAGCGAAGGCCAGGTGCGTATCGACGCCCGCGACCTCACCCACGTCCCGCCCGAGAAACGTGGGATGGGCATGGTGTTCCAGCAGCATGCCGTGTGGCCGCACATGTCGATGGCGGGGAACGTGGAGTACCCGCTGAAGCGGGCGGGCGTCGAGAAGCGGGAGCGGGTGGAGCGGGTGGAGCGTGCTCTCCGGCTGGTCGGCCTCGACGGTTTCGGTGCACGGAAGCCGGCGAGCCTGTCGGGTGGGCAACGGCAGCGCGTCGCCCTGGCCCGGGCGATCATCGCGGACCCCTCGGTGCTCCTGCTCGATGAGGCGCTGTCCGCCCTCGACGAGCCGCTGCGCGACAGCCTGCGTCGCGAGCTCGTCTCCCTCACCCGGCGCGAGGGCCTGACCACGGTGCATGTCACGCACGACCGCTCCGAGGCGCTGTCCATCGCCGATCGCGTCGTCGTGCTTATCGACGCCCGCGTCCAGCAGGTCGCCGACCCCGCCACCCTCGTGCGGTACCCGGCGTCGCCCGAGGTCGCCGCGTTCATCGCCGACGCCGCCCTCCTCGACGCGGTGCGTCAGGGGGACCGGATCAGCTGTCCGTCCCTCGGCCTGAGCTGGCCGGCCGCGGAGGTGGAGGTCGTCGGCACTCCTTCGGAGTATCTGCGGCTGGCGGTCCTGCCGACGGCCGTCGAGGTCCTGCCCGCCGGCACCCCCGATGCGGCGGCCGCGACCGTCGCCTCCGTGCTCTACGACGCCGGGAACTTCAGCGTCACCGTGGAGACGGAATCCGGCGACCGGTTCCGGGCGACGGTGACCGGCGCGCGGCCGGAGATCGGCGAGGCCGTGGGCCTGCGGATCCATCGGCCACTGGCCTACCCGGTCTAGGCCCGGACCTCCGTCATGCCCGCGACGTACTGGGCCTGCGCGATGTGCTGGACGGCGTCGATGAGGATGAGGGACAGGCGGTCCTGGCGGGTCTCGGGCTTGCCGGCGAACTCACCGATGACCTCGTCGAAGGCGTCCGCATCGAGACTCTCCACGTAGGTGCGCAGGGCCTTGAGGGAGGCGACGATGTAGTCCTCGAGCAGCTGGTGGTCCTCGACGATGATGGTGGCGGCCTCCTCGTCGGTGTGGCCGAAACCGGTGGCGTCCCCCAGCTCGCCGACATTGAAGCGGGCACGGAAGTCCTGGTCCAGCCACACCTGATCCTGGCTGGCCAGGTCCGCGGCACCCATGGCGTCAAGGACGCGGCCGGCGTGCCACAGGTTCCACGCCACGGAGTTCGGATGGCCCGACGGATGCGCGTTGAGCTGGGCGGGGGCTAATTCCGGCAGGCGGTCGAGGGTACCGATCGCCCGGTCGATGAGGTTGAGGTACGTGTCGGTGGTGTTCATGGCCACAAGGTTACGCGCGGCGTCGTAACGCGGCGTTGCCCAGCAGCACCACGGCGACCAGGACGATGACGCCGGTGGCCATGACCGGCATCCCGAAGGTGGAGACCACCGTGCCGGAGACGACGCCGCCGGCGGCGCCGGTGAGGTTCATGGTCAGGTCGCTGCGGCCCTGCAGGCCGGCCTTGTGTTCGGGCGGGGCGGCGGCCGCGACCTCGGCGGAGGAGCCGACGAGTGTGGCGGACCAGCCGAGGCCGAGGAGCGCCAGGGCGGCGACCACGACGGTCTCGTTGCCGGACCAGGGCACGAGCAGGCCGGCCGCGGTGAGCGTCATGCCCATGCCGAGGAGCATGGTCTGCAGGGAGCCGATCTTGTCGGCCAGGAAACCGAAGACGGGAGCGAGGCCGTACATGCCGCCGACGTGGAAGGAGATGGTCAGGCCGATGAGCGTCATGGAGGCGCCGTGGCCGTGCATGTGGACGGCGGTCATGGACATGATGGCGATCATCGCGAAGTGGCTGATGGCGTTGGTGAGGATCGCGGACGCCACCACCGGGTGGTCGCTCAGTCGCACCTTGGGTGCATCGGTGCTGCGTGCGGCCACGGGCGCGGGCTGCGGCCGCAGCATCACCTGGAGGACGAGGATGGCGATCCACTGCGCCACGATGCACACCAGGTATGCGCCGGTGAAGCTCGCCAGACCGAGCGCCTGCCCGAGCGCCTCGGTGGGCCCGAAGAGGTTGGGGCCGAGGACGGCACCGACGGTCGTCGCCCACACGACCAGCGAGATGTCGCGGCCCTTGTGCCTCTCGTCGGCGACATCGGCGGCGGCGAACCTCGACTGCAGGTTCATCGCCACCGCCGCACCGAGGAGGAAGAATCCGAGCAGGACGAAAGGATAGATGACGGTCTGCGCGCCCACCAGGGCCGATGCGGCACCGAGCGAGCCCAGCGCCAGACCCGTGCTTAGCGACGCCCTCCTCCCCCGCCGCTGCACGATCCTCGCCAGGGGAATCGCCCACAGGCCCGCACCGATGGTGGTCACCGTCGACGCCGCCCCACCCCACGCCGGGCCCGCCATCTCCGCCGAGAGCAGCGCCCCCATGGAGAAGGTCACACCGTGCGCCAGTCCCGCCATCACCTGGGCGATCATGAGGGCGGTGAGGACGCGGACGCGGGACGCGGGTTGAGCCATGCGGCCACTATAAGCCCGCCTGTGAGATCACCGTTCCACTTTCACACCGGTCACATCCGTGCCATAGTAAGGCGCATGACTTTTCTCACCCGTCGTTCCGTGACCACCGGTCTGGCCACCGCCGCCATGGCCGTCGCCCTCGCCTCCCCGCTGACCGCCCACGCCGACGTCGTCGATGACGCCCTGGCCAAGCTGCCGTCCGGCCCGATCACCTGTGAGCAGGCCAACCAGTACTGGACCAACGAGGCCGACTTCAACAGCAAGCGCACCCAGGCCCTGGCCGTCGCCCCGTTCCACCCGCGTGGTGGCGAGATCCGCGCCGCCATCGGCCGGGTCGACGAGGCCGCCGACCGTTGTGGTCTCCGCGGTGGCGGCGCCCCGGCGCCGTCGAACCCGGCCCCGGCCCGCCCGTCCAATCCGGCGCCCTCCAACCCGGCTCCGGCGCAGCAGGCCCCGGTCGGCCAGGTCATCTCCATCCCGGTCGCCCCGGGCACCCCGACCGTGAACATCCCGGTGGGTAACGCCGCGACGATCGTGGCCCCGGATGTCGCGAAGATCATCGCCGACTTCCTCGCCCAGTTCACCGGCGGCGCCCCGGCCCTTGGCAGCTCGCTCTAGTCTCACGCACCGACAAGGCCACCGGCCCCCTGATTGTCCAGGGTGGCCGGTGGCCTTGTTTCAATGTTTCACGTGGTCTGGTCTGCCGGCAGGGATGTTGCCCCGCGGCCGCTCCATCATGCGGATTGTTGTGAGCCCGGCCGGGCCGGGCACTACAAGGTGCACAGCGGTGCGACGTCGCCACGCCCGCCCGCCATGGGCACGGTGAGGAAGGTGCAGGAGTTCCAGCCCCGGGACTCGACGATGCCGCGTACCTGCGACCACTGCTCGGCGCTGAGGTTCGGGGTGCGCGAGAGCACGAAACCGGACAGGCGGTTCGGGTCACCGACGACCGACAACGAGTAGTCCTCGGCGAGGTGGGTCACGCGGTAGTTCACCGGGCCGTTCTCGTCCTGGAAGGGGACGCCGGGGAAGTTGACGCGCAGGGAGGCGTCCGACCGCACGGACGCGGTGCCCTCGATGACCGAGCCCGGGCCGACCAGGGTGCCGCAGGCGTTGCGGACCGAGATCGTGGACTCGTCGATGACGCCGTACTCGGCGGTGGTGTCGCGTGCACACTGCAGGGTGTACGGCTGCGGCAGGGCCGCGACCTGGTACCACTGGCCCGAGTATCGCTCGAGGTCAACGGCCTGATCGGTTTCCGGGAGCTCACCGCCCGGCAGGGACAGACCCGGCGGGATGAGCTGAGACGAGCCGCCGCCGATGCGGCCACCGTCGAAGAGGTCCTGGGCTCCGGCGACCGGCACGGTGAGCGCGGCGGCGAGGGTGAGAGTGGTCAGGGTGGTGAGGAGGCGGCGCATCGGGGATGTCCTGTCGTCGAAGGAGTGTGACCCCTCACACACTAGCGGAGGCGAGAAGCGATCCGCAGGAGATATAGACATGAATTTATGACTTCGGGGGCCGGGCCAGTCTCAGTGTCTGGAGGCAACGGTAGCTTGCCAGGTGAAAAGTGATGACCACCTAAGGAGCAGCACAATGTTGGCCACTATCACCGTCCGTGTCCAGGAGTTTGTACACGGCACAGCGCCGGAAACATATCTACTCGTAGGCTTGAACGCCGCAGGAATCTGGCTCTTGGCCGCATTCGGCACCTTCCTCCCCCCTACCGCCTCCCTTCCCCCGACCCTTCAACGGTGGTTCGCGCAGATCCAAGATCTCATCAGTCTCCTTGCCGGCCTCCTGCTGTTCGCCGCTCTCGTGGGTTTTATATGGGGCCATATCCCCGAGGCATTCATCGTGGCAGTTCCAGTGGCCATCTGGACGGAGAGACAACACCAGTCACGTGCCACCTTCGAACGATTGATCGAGCAAGAAAGAGCACTGCTCCCGTCGGGAGCACAAGTCGAACCTAGGTAAGAAAGTACAGAGACGAATGCATGGAACACCCCGGATTGAAGTCATGGCCGCATGACGGGCAGGCGGTGGCCTGGGAGTACACGCCGTACCCCATGGTGTGGCCGCAGTTTCCGCAGAGGACGGAGGCGGGGGCGTCGATACGCATACGTCCGAAAGGATGGGCAGTGAGCTCGTCGTGGCAGGCATGGCACGCCCAGAAGTCATCACAGGTGGCGCAGCGGTTGGCCACGATGTCGCGCTCGCTGCGGTAGTGCGCGCAGCGTCCCTGCGTATCGACGTCCACGCCCCGGATCTTCATGCCCCTCACCGTAGTGCGGGCGTAGCGTCGGGGCCATGAGAATCTTCACCGTCGGCCACTCCACCCATGCCATCGGGGAGTTCGTCGATCTGCTGCGGGCACACGGGGTGGAGCAGGTCGCGGACATCCGGACGGTGCCGAAGTCGCGGCACAACCCCCAGTTCTGGGGCGACGCACTCGAGGCGAGTCTGGGTGAGGCGGGCATCGGTTACCGGTGGTTCCGCCAGCTCGGCGGGCTGCGTAGGACCAGTGATGATTCGCCGAACGGGGCCTGGCGCAACGCGTCGTTTCGTGGGCACGCCGACTACATGCAGACCCCGGAGTTCGCCGACGGCCTGGCGGAGCTGGAGGCCTGGGCCACAGAGGCGCCGACGGCGCTCATGTGTGCGGAGGCGGTGCCGTGGCGGTGCCATCGTTCGCTTGTCGGCGATTCGCTGCTGGTCAGAGGGTGGGAAGTGCTGGACATCTTCAGCCTCACCAAGGCCACGCCGGAGAAGCTCACCGGCTTCGCCGTGGTCGACGGCGATCGGATCACCTACCCGCCGGAGGAGGGGGAACAGAAGCGCTGACCGGGTTGTTGACATGTACATGACTACCCCGAACATCCCCTTCCGTCTGACCACCCCGTGGCAGGGCAGCGACCCCTTCCTCTTCGCCGTCTTCCACAACGACGCCTACCCCGCGGGTGACGCCGACATGGGCCCCGGCGACCACCGCCCCGACGGCTGGCAGATGTACCACGGCCGGAAGATCCCCGGTTTCCCGGCGCACCCGCACCGCGGCTTCGAGACGATCACCGTGGTCAACTCCGGCTTCGTCGACCACACCGACTCCGTGGGTGCGGCCGCCCGCTACGGCCAGGGTGACGTGCAGTGGCTGACCACCGGCGGCGGCGTCACCCACTCCGAGATGTTCCCGCTGGTCAACCAGGATTCCGACAACCCGCTCGAGCTCTTCCAGATCTGGCTCAACCTCCCGCCGGAAGCCAAGACCGTCCCGCCGGAGTTCACCATGCAGTGGGGTGAGGACATCCCCGTCTGGCACTCGCCCGGCGGCGGAACCGTGAAGGTCATCGCCGGCGCACTCGGCGACGTCACCCCGCTCAGCCCGCCCGTCAACTCCTGGGCCGCCGATCCCGCCAACGACGTCGCCGTCTGGCTTATCGACGCCCCTGCGAACTCCACCATCGACCTTCCCGCACCGTCTCAGGCCACCACCCACCGCACCACCTACGTCTTCCAGGGTGACGCCGTCATCGGCGAACACGCCGTCGCCCAGGGCTGGGGCTACCTCCAGGTCGGCACCGAACCCACCACGATGACCGCCGGCGCAGAACCTGTCCGGGCGCTGATCCTCCAGGGGGTTCCCATCGGCGCTCCCGTCCACCAGTACGGCCCCTTCGTGGCCACCTCCCAGACCGAACTGCAGGACGCCTTCGACGAGTACCGCCGAACCCAGTTTGGTGGGTGGCCCTGGCCGACGACCGAGGAGGTCTTCCCCCGGGAGCAGGGACGCTTCGCCCGTTTCCCCGACGGTTCGGAGCAGCGGCCGGGGCAGTAACACGGCGCAGGCATAGCCCGGCGCGCCACCCCCTCCCTGCCCCCGGTACGCAGATGGGTCCGAACTGTTACCTCCGACTTTTCAGGCCCCTCCCGTCGGGATCCGGCCGCTTTCTGAGCACCCCCGGCGCCCAACGCCGCGGGCCCGACACATAAGGCCGGGATATTCTTTGGCGCCCGTCAGGACGGGCACAGTTTGGGGGTTTGTGCACGTCACAACGGTAATGCGCCGGCCCGGGGGACCCGTAGTGCGGGACGTTATACAGGTCTAGGCTGCGGCCTACACAGCCATACACAGTCCCTACGCGTCACTGTCGGGTCAGGAGGATCCCATGACCGCCATCGCCCCCCAACGTGAAGACCATGCACCACCCGAACGTCCCGAACCCACCGGCACCTCAGGTCGGAGCCTCAAGGGTTCGAAGGCGTGGGACATGCTCACCACCACCGATCACAAGCAGCTGGGCATCATGTACATCATCATGGCGCTGAGCTTCTTCGCTCTCGCCGGCCTGATGGCGCTGCTCATCCGCACGGAGCTGTTCAGCCCGGGCCTGCAGTTCCTGTCCAACGAGCAGTTCAACCAGTTGTTCACCATGCACGGCATCGTCATGCTGCTGGTGTTCGCCACCCCCATCGTGTGGGGCTTCGCCAACTATGTCCTGCCACTGCAGATCGGCTCACCCGATGTCGCGTTCCCGCGGCTCAACGCCTTCGGCTTGTGGATCACCGCCACGGGCGGCATCACCATGCTCACCGGCTTCCTCACCCCGGGTGGCGCGGCCGACTTCGGGTGGACCATGTATTCCCCGCTTTCCGACGCCACCCACTCCCCGGCGTCGGCGCCGACCTGTGGATCATCGGTGTCGGCATGACCGGCATCGGCACCATTGTCGCGGCAATCAACATGCTCACCACCATCTTCACCCTCCGAGCGCCCGGCATGACCATGTTCCGGATGCCCATCTTCACGTGGAACATCCTCGTCACCGCGATCCTGTCGCTCATGGTGTTCCCCGTCCTCACCGCCGCGGCCCTGGGCGTGCTCTTCGACCGCCAACTCGGCGGGCACATCTTTGACACCGGTAACGGCGGCACCATCCTGTGGCAGCACCTGTTCTGGTTCTTCGGCCACCCCGAGGTCTACATCATCGCCCTGCCGTTCTTCGGCATCGTCTCCGAGGTCATCCCGGTGTTCTCCCGGAAACCGATCTTCGGGTACGTCGGGCTCGTCTTCGCCACCCTCGCCATCGCGTCACTGTCCATGGCGGTGTGGGCGCACCACATGTTCGTCACCGGCGCGGTCCTGCTGCCGTTCTTCTCCTTCCTCTCCTTCCTCATCGCCGTGCCCACCGGCGTGAAATTCTTCAACTGGACCGGCACGATGTGGAAGGGGCACATCACCTGGGAAACGCCGATGCTCTTCTCTCTCGGTTTCATGGCCACGTTCCTCTTCGGCGGCATGACCGGTGTCATCCTCGCCGCCCTCCCCTGGACTTCCAGCTGGCCGACTCCTACTTCCTCATCGCCCACTTCCACTACACGGTCTTCGGCACCGTCGTCTTCTCCACGTTCGCCGGCATCTACTTCTGGTTCCCCAAGATGACCGGCCGCATGCTCGACGAACGCCTGGGCAAGATCCACTTCTGGCTCACCTTTGTCGGCTTCAACGGCACCTTCCTCATCCAGCACTGGCTGGGCAACATGGGCATGCCCCGCCGCTACGCCGACTACCTCGACTCCGACGGCTTCACCATCCTCAACCAGGTGTCCACCGTCTTCTCCTTCATCCTCGGCTCCTCCCTCCTCGTCTTCGTGTGGAACTCCTTCAAGTCCTGGCGCTACGGCGAGGTGGTCACCGTCGACGATCCCTGGGGTTACAGCAACTCCCTCGAATGGGCGACCTCCTGCCCGCCGCCGCGCCACAACTTCACCTCCCTGCCCCGCATCCGCTCAGAACGGCCCGCCTTCGAGCTGCACTATCCCCACATGGTTGAACGCATGCGCCGGGAGGCCCACACCGGGCGACATGACGAACGTGCGGAGAAGACGCAGTCCCCGGATCCGGCGGAGGTCAGTGCTCCACGACCGTGATGTGCTGATCCGTCCCGGGCCGTTCCACCTCGTCGACGGCGGCGACGGCGAGGTCCTCCGCGCTGATCCGGGAGGTGCCGCCCGGGTCCTGCGCCGGATGGCCGCACCGACCCGGCTCGTCATGTTGCGCAACTGCGGACAGCGCGGCTTTCCTAGGTGTACTTCCCCGTGACGTTGTGAACGCGTTGCAGGGGAGTTAACCCTCCGATAGCAGTGTGAGCCCGGTGGCAATTGTAATCGTGG
Organism: Corynebacterium suedekumii; assembly: GCF_030252185.1. Lineage (NCBI taxonomy): Bacteria > Bacillati > Actinomycetota > Actinomycetes > Mycobacteriales > Corynebacteriaceae > Corynebacterium > Corynebacterium suedekumii. The sequence goes on along the minus strand of NZ_CP126970.1, from coordinate 855,060 downwards.
ATGAACCTCGCATACGCTGCGAGCGTGTCAAGTTGTTTGTGTGTGGGGCGTGATTATTAGAGGTAGGGCTCGAAGCGGTCCGGGTAGGCCACAGACATCTGGTTGATGGCCTGCTTCCAGTTCGTCACCCGCCTGCCCTCGATCAGCCGGCCACTGGTAGCCGCGACCCGTTTGCCCTGCTTAGCGCGCTTGGCGGCCCGTTTGTCCTCGATGTTGCAGATCATCAACCACAAGGTTTTGATCGCGGACTCATCGTTGGTAAACTGCACCCGATTCCGGGTGGCTTTGCGCAGCTCGTTGTTCATCGACTCAATCGAGTTCGTGGTGTAGATCACCTTCCGGGCCATGGGAGGAAACTCCAGGAACGGGATGAACCGGTCCCACGCATCGCGCCACACCTTGACTGACTGCGGGTACTTTTCCCCCAGCTCGGAGGCCTCGAACTCCGCCAACGCCGCCAGAGCGGTCTGCTCGGTGGGGGCGGTGTAGATCTTCTTCAGCTGGGCGGACACCGCTTTGCGATCTCCGTAGGCCACCCACCGGTTCGCTGCCCTGATCAGATGGACGACACAGGTCTGGACCATCGAATCCGGCCAGGTGGCTTCCACAGCCTCCGGCAGGCCCTTGAGCCCGTCGCAGCACACGATAAACACATCGTGTACGCCGCGGGTAGCGAGGTTGGCGCACACCTGGGCCCAGAACGAGGCTCCTTCCTCTTTCGCCAGCCAGATACCGAGGATGTGTTTGATCCCGTCCATGTCCACCCCGATAGCCAGGTACGCGGATTTGTTGACCACCCGGCCCCCGTCACGGACTTTGATGCGTAACGCATCGAGGAAGATCACGGGGTAGAACTCCTCGAGTTGGCGGTTCTGCCAGATCAGCACCTCCTCGAGGACCGCATCGGTGATCGCGGAGATTGTTTCATGGGAGATGTCCACGCCCATGGCGGTGACCATGTGGTGCTGGATGTCTCGGACGGTCATGCCACCGGCATAGAGACTGATGATCATGTCGTCGACGTCGGTCAGCCGGCGGGATCCTTTGGGCACCATTGTCGGCAGGAAGGATCCGTCACGGTCCCTGGGAACAGCGACATCGACCGGTCCGTAGTTCGAATCGACCCGCTTGGGGTAGGAACCGTTACGGGAATTGTTCTGACCAGCGGCTTCCTTGCTGTCCCGGTCACCGTGCTGGTAGCCGAGGTGGGCATCCATCTCGGCGTTGAGGCCGCGGTTGATCGAGGCCTGGAGCAGGCCCCGGACGAGATCGTTGGCATCCGTTGTGGAGGTGCCGAGCTCGTCGATCAGTTTCGCCATCTCAGGATTGGCCAGCAGCTTTTCCTCGATCGCTTTGATCTTTGCGGAGTCTTCTGGGTTTCGTCGTGCCACGGTAGTCATTCTGGTTCATCTCCTTGGTGTGAGGGGAATCCCTCACACACAAACCATCTGACACCCTCTACGCTGCCTGCCGGGCCTTCTCACTGTCATAAGCTCTCACATAGGCCCACTCCTGCATCAACGTGCGATTAAACCTCTCGACCTTGCCATTGGTCTGCGGACGATACGGCCTGGTGAACTTATGGACGATACCCTCACCAAGCGCGTCAGCAAACACATGCGCACGGTAGCAACCCCCGTTATCAGTCATCACCTGTTTGACGGTGAACCCGCACCCAGCGAAAAAGGCCCTCGCCCGCTTCCAGAACCCGGCAGCAGTATCTTTCCGCTCGTCTCCCAGGATCTCCGAGTACACCAGCCGTGAATGATCATCGACGGCATGATGCAGGTAGGAATATCCCCGCCCGGGTTTCGCCCCGGCCTTGTACAGCACGTCTCGTCGACGCCCGGCCGCCCGGTCCTGGGCAGAACCGCGCTGATGAACGCGCCATCCACCGCCATCAGGATCTGGCTCAGCTTCTTGATGTCGACATGGACCAGATCACCGGGTGCGTCGCGTTCGTAGCGCACTGCCGGCTGCCTGCGCACCGGCAGTCCGGTGGCCTGGTCGATGCACTCAAGCTTCGGCATCCGGTAGCGGGCCAGGACCCTACCGACGGTGGATCGGGGGATTCCCAGGTGGTATCCGATGCGGTGGGGTCCCCATTGGCGGGTGAACCGAAGTTTGATGATCCGGCGTTCGCGTCGCACGGCAAGCCGGTTAGGACTGGTGGCAGGTCGGCTGGGGTGGTCGTTGAGGTCCTCGGTGGTGCGGGCGCGTGTGACCCAGCGGTTTACGGTTGCCGCAGAGACCTGGTAGCGCTCGGCGACCTGGCGTTGGCTTAGTCCTTCGGTCAGGACAAGGTCGACCATTTTCTTTCTCCCCGTCGGGGTCAACGGTGCGTTACGGTGTGTCACTAGGAACCTCCGGTGTTGGTGTGCGTGTAGTTACCCACCTGCGTACCGGAGGTTCCCTTTATTCGCTCACACCGTTCACAACCTCCCGGGGAAGTACACCTAGGACTGTTCCGGCATCGCCCCGGGCCGCCACATCGCCAGCTCCGGATCCCGGCCGGGCGTCGGAATGGGGTTGACGCCCATGGGGACGAAACCCATCCGCTCGTACAGCTTCGCCGACGCGGGTGTGGACGCCTCGAGGTAGGCGGCGTCGTCACCCACCCGGTCCAGGCCGTGCTCGAGCAGTGCGGTGCCGACCCCGGATCCCTGGGATTCGGGTGTCGCGCCGACCATGTAGAGGTACCAGTGCGGGAACTTCGGATGGTACCCGCTGGCACGCAGGCCCTGAGTCATCTTCCGCGCTAATCGACGCCCCATCAACCTCACCACCTGCGGTGCCACCGCCACCTTCGCCTTCACTCCCATCGAGGATCCCGGCCGGTCCCACAACGCGGCACCGACAATCTCACCGCGCTCATTCTCAGCGACATCGACCTCACCCGAATCCAGGTAGTGATGACGGATGATCGTCTCGATGGTGCTGTTGCAAACTTCAGGCGGAGAGCCGTGACGACCCAGTCTTCATCCTCTGATGCTCGCTGCGGGTCGGCGTTCTCAGGCAGCCTCGAACACCCGGCTGACGATCACCGCATCCGGGTTCGGTTGCCCGTAGGCAAACATCGCGCCCTGGCCTTTCCGTAATGAGTGCATCGCTTCCATCCCTTTCAACGTCCGGTACGCCGAGGTCCGGTTTTTGAACGCCCCCTTCGGTCCGAGGATCCGTTTCAGCCGCCCATGATCTCCTTCAATGACGTTATTGAGGTATTTCACCTGCCGGTGTTCCACGGTCTGCGGGCAGATTCCCTCTGACTTCAACTCGGCGATTGCCCTGGCCAGGGAGGGTGCTTTATCGGTGTTGATCACCCGCGGGAACCCGGTTATCGTGTTCGACCTCAGGGTCTTGGCCAGGAAACGCTTCGCTGCGGCGACGTTACGCTTTTGGGACAGGTAAAAATCCAGGGTATGCCCGCCCGCGGTGATGGCCCGATAGAGGTAGCACCACTTTCCCCCGACCCGGATATAGGTCTCGTCCACCCGCCAGGACCGGGCCTGCCAATCCGGGACTTGTCGGTACCACCGGGTCTGCTTCTCCAGCTCAGGAGCATATTTCTGGACCCAGCGGTAGATGGTGCTGTGATCGACCGGTACGCCGCGTTCGGTCATCATTTCTTCCAGATCGCGGTAGCTGAGCCCGTAGCGGCAGTACCACCGGACCGCCCACAGGATGATTTCACGGGGGAAATGACGACCGGAGAAGATGCCCATGGCTGTGATTATTTCACGCAGGTCTTCCTGTCGCCCGAACTTTGCAACAGCACCGCCTGTGTCTTCACCTCGTGCAGCTCGGTGAGAAACGCAACGATTGCGTCGTGGGTTGCTGTGCGTATTTTGTCTGCGCCCGTGCCGCAGGCGCATGCATGCGAGGGCGAAGCTCACGTCGTGGTCGACGACGGGGGCTCGCTTCGGGCGCGACGAGGTCACGCCGACGATTGCGTCTGGTGGGGCCTTTACCCGAGTGTGTGCCGTCGGCTGTGACCGTGACGGCGGACGGATAAGCGGATGGGCGGGTGCCGCTGGTGCTGACGGAGGCAGGGCAAGGGTCGGGCTTCGCCCACGCGGTCACGCCGACGACACCTCGGTGGGGGCTGCACCGGTGTGCGGGCGCACAGCATCACGCGGCGAAGCCACGCCGACGATGCCTCCAGTGGGGCCTTCGCCCGCGGGTGGGCGGCATGCTTTTCGCGGCGCCGGCGATCCTCCAACTCGGTGGGGCATTCGGCGTGAAAAGGGGTTGCGGTGGCGGCGCGACGCGGGTGATGCGCTCGGGTCGGGCGACGCGTGATCACGGCCCGTGGCGGCATGCGGTGGCGGAAGTTTTCTCCCGAAGAATTCTTCGGCAGGTCCCCTCGTCGTCGACCTCGGCGACGGTGACGGTGCGGGTGTATGACAGCGACACACGGCACCCGGTGAGAGGCACACATCGGTGTCTCGACTCACCGAGTTTTTGTGGCTGCGGCGGCCGCGCACAACCTGCCGATGAGGTCTCGGGCGAAGGCCCTACCGGGTGCCGTCGACAGCAGATTTTCGCCGCGAAAAGCAGGGCGCCCGCCCACGGGTCAAGGCCCCACCAGAGGTGTCGTCGGCGTGACCTCGCCGCGCCCGAAGAACACTACGAAGATGACTTCGCGGCACACACCCAACGCACCACCCGCAGCACCGCTTCGGCGGGACCTGACGGACGGTGGCATAGCAACGACGACGAGGAACGAGGAGGCGTCTGCGCCACCCGGCCGGCACCCGCCGAACCGACCCTTTCGCAAGCCTTGCGAGACACGCCCGGACGACAAGGGAGACAGGCACCGATTGGGGAACCGAGCAAGCGAGGTTTCACAGGCGGAGACTGCCCCTGGAGTCAGTGTCACGGAAGGACCGAAAGGGACGGACCCGAGACTGCCAGACGGACACACCACCACCCCGCAGCGAAGCAAGGAAACGTGTGGGGGTGTGGACGACCGCAGGAGAGGGTAGTCAATCACGTATAGCGCTCCTCCGTGGCCCAGTAAAAGAAGGTGTTTATCCAGGTCAGAGGGTTTGAGGGCAGGGTGAGTGTTTAGGCCGCGGGGTGGTAGACCGCGTGGTGTACTTTTTCAGCGCGATTTCCGGCCCGAAAACAAGACGCCTGCGCGCGCTCGATCGTGAGGTCGTGAGCACTGCCGCTGCGAGATGAGTGCAGAGCGCGACAGCGTCGCTGACACGTCTGAATCAGACGTGTTTTTCCGGCCTCCGCACGACGGGGTGGACGCCGATGATGTCCCATCGTGTCACCACCGGCAGCACACCTGGCGTAAGGGGCGCACACGGGGTGACAAGAGGTGAGAAAAAACTTTGTGGGGTGCTGCGAAACATCCCCGCGTGATGGTGGCCAGCACACCAAGAGAGCGCGTCTTTCCTATCCGACGAGGACGAGGGCTCTCGGCCCGCGCGCCGCAGAGAATCCCGGTGGGTGCCACAGGCGCGGGCGCTGACCGGCGACATCGCAAAATCCTGTCGCGACGTGAGCTGGGCAGAGGCGTGCACACTCGCTGGATACAGTCACCACAACCCGTATCCCCTCAAGCCAAGGAGCTTTGTCATGGCACGTATCGTCAGTGTCTCCGAGCAGGTCCGCATGAGCACACCACCCACTGTGTCCAAGGCACGCGACGCCCGTGAGCGACGCCGTCGCCGCCGGGGCGCTGAGGCCGGCACACGCAGTGGTGACGGGTGGCGTCGCTCCCCCGAAGACGAGCGCCTGTTGACGTGGGCGAGTCGTCTCGGTGCGATCACCATCCGACAAGCGCACCGGTATGTCTATCCGCGCGTGAGCTATCAGACCGCCCGGAAAAGGATTGCCGCGATGGCGCAGGCCGGTTTGCTGCAGCGCATGGATTCCGCCCCGTGGGCGGGCACGGTTGTCTGGCCGACCACAGCCGGTCGGCAAGCGGTCACGGATCCTGAGTCACCGCTGCGCGCCCTGGAGGCGCCGGCGGATTCCACCCTGCCGCACCGACTGCTGGTGGCCGAGGAAGCACTCAAACTGTTGGCGGCGGGAAGAACGATCATCACCGAGCGGGAAATCCGCCTCTACGAAACAGTCTCCGGCGCCAATCACACAGCCCGCGATCAGTTCCTCGCTGAGGCCGGTGTGCGCCGCAGCATCAACGGGTCCGCTGGTGTGGTCCCGACGGTGGAGCGCACCGAGCACGGACGTCTCGAACGCTGGCTGACGCTGCCGATGCCGGGTGTGCACACGGCGTTTCGCATCCCCGATCTCCTGGAGGTCACCGTCCGCGGTGAGCTACGTGCGATCGAGGTCGAGACTGCCCAAAAATCCCTTTCCCGCATGCGCGAGATCCTGGCTGGTTACCGCGACGCCTGCCTTGGTCACAACATGGTGTTGCGGGACGCCGGTTACGATTTGCCGACCGCCGGTGCCCTGCGGCGCCAATTCGTGGGTGTGCGGTGGGTGGTCACCGACCCGGTGATGATCCAGCTGCGCGGTCACCCCGGCGGTGTGGACCCCGTCACCGGAAAAGATGATGTCGGCCTGGTGCGCGAGGTATGGGACAAATCAATGAACACACATTTGTTCTACAAGGAGAAAGACACGTGGGCACTCAGCAAAAAGAACTGGCCACTGAGCGCCGCCGCCCTTGATGTCAGCCACGACCCCGGGCTGGAATATCAACTGCATCAACGCGTCCTGCCGGTGGCGTATCGCACCTCTATGCAGGAGTGGCGAGTGTGGCGAAAAGTCTGGGAAGACGACGTCACAGACGACGCCGAGCCCGTTCCGTTTGTCCAGTGGCTGCGCGCCCCCGGCAACCTCAAGCGATGCCGAGAGGCCATCCACGCCTTGTGATACGTCTCACCATTATTTTTATGCCGCATGGTTTGCGTCGAGGTTGTTATGCGACAGTGAGTGTCTGTCCGGAAGGGGCTGAGGGGGTCATTCACGCCTGATTCATCCCATAAATTTGATCCCCACGTCCGCGGCCTATCACCGTCGCCCGGGTAAAGAGAGTAAACCAATTGGGGGTGTCCCTATGTTGTTGTCAAGGGGCAGACGGTGTACTCACCGAAGGGTTTCGGGGGTAGTGCGTTGCTGATTGCCGGGCATGGCTGAGTAGCTGGCCAAAGAAGACTGCTTTCGACCAGCTCAGCAGCTACTCTTTGTCTATGCGGCGGTTCTGGCAGGCACCTCCTTAAAGAACTCGCCGCGGGTCAACATCGCGTAAATGACGTTGCACCGCCGTCTGGCCAGGCACATCACCGCCGCATTGTGACGCTTGCCTTCGGCGCGCTTCTTCTCGTAGTAAACCTTGGACGCCGGGTGGGACCGCAGGGACGCGAACGCCGAGTAAAACAACGCATTCTTAAGTCTCTTATTGCCCGACCTGGCGGGGAATTCGCCTCTGATGGATGTTCCGGACCGTCGGGTGACTGGGGCGATGCCGGCATAGGCGGCCAGGTGCCCGGCGGACCGAAAGTCAGAACAGTCGCCGACGGCCAGGAGAATATTTGCGGCGGTCTTGATACCCACTCCCGGCATGGACATCAAGACCTCGGAAAGAGGGAAGTCCTGAAGCAACTCCTCGACCTGATCAGCGATGGTTTTCCGCTGGTTCAGCAGGGACTTGATGTTGGCCGCTAACTGCGGAATCACCACCTCAGCTGCCGCGGTGCCGGGCACGGTGACGGTCTGGGCCTTGAGCCCTTCAAAGATCGCGTCCACCAATACCGTGGGATCTTTCGTGGACCGTTTGGCCATCCAGCCCAGTACCCGCTGGTAGCCGGCCTTCTTCAGCTTCGTCGGCCCGCCATAATGGATCAGCATCTCCAAGACCAGAGGCCTGGTGATCACGTCACCGGGCAATGCTCGTTCGAAGCTCGGGTAGATCTGAGTCAGCACACTGCGCAGCCGGTTGATGGTGCGGGTGGCGTCTTTGGCGATGTCGTCATCGAAGCCGGACAGCATCTTCAACGCCGACAGGACCTCATCGTCGCGGTCCACGGACCGCAACGTGTGCAGTGTGTTTTGTCAACTTTTTGTCTGCCAAAAGAGCGCGGAAAACCCGGCCACCTCAGCGGGTTTTCCGGCCATGTGAGCGTCAGGTCATCAGGGCGTGCTTGACGCGGTAGGACTCGCCCGTGAAGTGCAGGAGCCTGCCGTGGTGGACGATCCGGTCGATGACCGCGGCGGCCATATGATCATCACCGAAGACGGCACCCCACTTGGAAAACGCCAGGTTCGTCGTCAGGTGAGTATTCGCAGTTGTGAAGGCCACCCGATCATGCGGTTGGGGGCCAGCGGTATTGCCTGCGGGGGCCGGTGACCGTAGGGATGGGGGCCACCGGCCGACGCTGGGTGTTTCCTACTGGTTCATCGTGACGTGCTCCCGCATGTTGTGGGTGCCGGTGTCGACCCAGATGGTGTTGTGCACGATCCGGTCCATGATCGCATCGGCGTGCACCCCGGATCCGAGCCTTTGATGCCAGTCCTTCTTGGCGTATTGGGTGCAGAACACCGTCGATGCGGAGTCGTAGCGACGCTCGAGCAGTTCCAGCAGCATGCTGCGTATGGCCTCATCCGGATGATCCAGCAGCCACTCGTCGATCACGAGGACAGTGAACGCGGCGTACTTCTTGAGGAACTTCGTCGCTCCCTGGGGTTTGTCGCGTGCGGTGGCCCAGGCTTCCTCCAGATCCGGCATCCGGATGTAGTGCGCCCGATACCGGTGCTGGCAGGCCTGCTTCGCCAGCGCGCACCCCAGGTAGGACTTCCCCGACCCGGTGAAGCCCTGGAACACGACATTCTGGTGGCGTTCGATGAACCCGCAGGTCGCCAAGGTAGCCAGCAGGTTGCGATTCAGTCCTCGTTGCTCGACCAGGTCGATCCGACGCAGATCAGCAGCCGGATAGCGCAGGCCGGCCCGGCGGATCAGCCCGTCGACCTTGCCGTGGGTGAAGGTGGCATACGCCTCATCGACGATCAGTCGCAGCCGCTCCTCGAATCCCATCCCCAGGACGAGGTTCTCGTCTTCGGCGTCGATGGCCTCCAGCAGGGCGGTCGCGCCCATGTCGCGGAGTTTGCGTTTGGTTTCCATGTCGATGCCGCTCATTTCACGTCTCCTGCGTAGTAGTCGGTGCCGCGGACAAATCCGCCTTCCTCCACCGGTTCCTCCCGGGGTGGACGCTGCCGGGCGGCCTGATCCTGTCCGGTGGCCAGGATCGGGTGCAGGTGCACGTACCGCGGGGACCGGACATGCCCGGCCAGCGCCAGCCTGCAGGCGTCCTCGACCCGCTCGGCGGAATACCGCCGCGTCAACCGCAACACCGCCAGGGCGGCATTCAGGCCCTGCTCGTCGACGGCCACCGATTCGAAGATCCGGTTGACCACCACCGTCGCGGACGGACCCACCCGGCCTGCCCACTCCCGCACGCGCGGGGCGTCCCACGGCTGGTAGCGCTCCCCGGCGGGTAGATCAGCGTCGTTGGTGCGGTACTGATTGGCTGATCCCTCGGGAAGCAGCACATGGCTGCTCACCCTTTGCTGGCCGGAGTAGACCTGCAGCACCCGGTCGGTGATCCGCAGATCCACACCCGTACCGATATGGGTGACTGGCACCGAGTAGAAATTCTTCTCCCACACCACGTGCCCGTTGCGCCCGACCCTCCGGCCGTAGACCCACCGGCTGATCTCATAGGCGACCTGCGGAAGCCCGGTCAGCAGGGGGTGTTCCTCGGTGGTGAAGACACTGGCCCGGGAGCCGTCCCGCTTCTGGAAAGGCTCGGCGTTGTAGGCCGCGACCTGGTCGGTGACCGCGGCCGTCAGCTCCGGAAGCGACGTGAACTGCTGGTCACGTAGCTGCGCGATGACCCGCATCGCGACATGCCAGACAGTATTTTCCACGCTCGGTTTGTCCTTCGCTTTGCGCACCCTGCCCGGTAGTACGGCGGCCGAGTAGTGTGCGGCCATCTCACGGTAGGCGTCGTTGAGGACGATCTCACCGTCGCGGGGATGTGTGATCACTCCGGTTTTGAGGTTGTCGGGCACGATCCGCGGTACCGATCCGCCGAAGGCGGTGAACATTGCGACATGGGCCCGCAGCCAGGACTCCTGCGTCATGTCCAGGCTGGGGTAGACGAACGAGTAGCGGCTGAAGGGCAGGCACCCGACGAACAGGTACACCGGCCTCGGGGTGGCGTTGACCGGGTCAAACAGTGTCATCGTCGGTCCGGACCAGTCGACTTCGACGCTCTGGGCGGCCTTGTGTCCGACCCTCGATGCCGCCCCGGTGACCAGGACGTGGCGCTGGTAGGTCCGACAGAACCGGTCGTAACCCATCGCCGGGGCACCGGTGGCCGCACACCTGTCGGTGTACTCGCCGTGCAGCAGCTTCAGGGTCACGCCGACCCGGGCGAGTTCCCGGTGGACGTTCTCCCAGTCCGGCTGGGCGAAGATGCTGTGGTGCTGTCCCCGGCCCGGGAACAGCAGGTCATAGACTTCGTCCTCGGGACGCTCGGCGACATCATCCCAGCTCACACCCGCGGTGTCGGCTGCTTCCAGCACAGCGGTGATGCTTTTTCGGGACATACCCTGTGACGCGGCGATCGTGCGTCCTGACAGGCCCTCGGAGCGTAGCTGGAGTATCAGCTTCGCTCTGATCTTTCGTACCATTGGCTTGCTCCTTCCGCCGTGTGCCCTATACACACGGCGGGAGGAGCGTAAGCGTGGTGGCCCCCGAGCGCACCACGAGTGGCCCCGAGGCCTACGAACCCGTCCTCAGCCTGCCGGCCCCCGGACACGCGACCGGTGGACCCCAGTGAAGCGAATATTCATCAGGATCAGACTGCGCTTTTCGTAGGCGTCGGCGATGACCTGGAACAACAATCTGGCTCCCTCGGTATCGATGGGCAGGTAGCCGAATTCATCGATGACCAGCAGCCGATTCTTGGCCAGACTGGCCAGTTCCTTATCAAGCCTGTCCGCGTCTTTCGCCCGGCGTAGATGCGCGACCAGGGAGGCGGTGGTGAAAAACCTCGCGGGGATGCCCGCCTGGCAGGCCTGGGCGACCAGCGCGCAGGCCAGATGTGTTTTCCCGGTGCCGACATCACCGTAGAAGACCAGATCACCACCGGTGTCGAGGAAGTCCAGACAGCGCAGCTGATCCCGGCCGTAGCCGGCAGGGAAGCCGATGTTGCTCCAGTCGTAACCGTCGAGGGTCTTGATCATGGGCAGTTTCGCCGCGCGTAACAGCCGGGTACTGCGCGCTGTGTGACGGGACTGCTGCTCGGCGATGAGCAGCCCGTGGAGGTACTCGCGTTGCTTCGGGGTGCCTTTCTCAGCCCATTCCGCGAGCACCGCCGCGGTCAGCGAGGTGGCTTTCCCTGCGGTGATGATGTCGACCGCGGTGATCGGTTCTGTCATGCCCCCACCTGGACTTCCTGAGTGTTGGACAGGTGTGCCCGGGTGGTTTTCGGCAGCAGGTCATAGATCGACAGATCTACGCCCGTGGCGGCAGGCTCGGTGCCGTGGGCGATGCGGCGGGCGAGCATCCCCAGTCCGGGGCCGGCGGGATCCTGTCCCACCGCGATCATCTGTTCACAGGCGGTGATGGCGGTGGTGAAGGAGGTGGCGGTGCTGGCCTGGTTGATGCCGGCCAGCATGCGGGCACGGTCGGTGGCGTCGGCGGCGTCGAGCACGTCACGGACGGTGTCGGGCATCAGGGGGCGCACGGGTGAGTTTGTCCAGGCCCCGGGCTTGGCGATCAGCGCCGGCAGCAGGGATATGGGGGTGAAGATCGTCTGATCCTGGTGGTCATAGGATCTGGGGAAGGTCACCACCGGGCGGGAGGTCTCATCCAGGATGTCGATGATGTCATGGCGGATCGCCACTGTCAGTGCCCTGCTGCCGAAGGAGGGGCCGGCGAGGTAGAAGTTGTCGTCGACGGTGATGGTGCCGGTCTTGTCGGCCTTGCGGGATTCGTAGCGCACCGGATCAAAACCGACCCCGGGCAGGTCCAGGCAGGCGGCGAGATCCTCGGCGAACAGCTCGATGATGGGTTGGTGTTTGCGCCAGTGCGGTGTCAGCGCCAGATCCTGACATCGGGTGAGGAAGTTGGTGTTGAGTCCGGTCAGGGTGGTGGCCACAGGTTCGGGGACCATGAGGTTGCGGCGCAGGAACCCGACGGCGTTTTCCACGTTGCCTTTCTCATGACCGGAGTACGGGTTACAGTAGCGCGCCGTGGTTCGGTAGTGCAGCTTGAACGCGGCAAACAGCTTCGACTCGATGACCTTGGCCCCGGTGCGTCGGCCGACACCGGTGGCATTGTCGAAGATCAGCTGCCCGGGCACACCCCCGATGTGTTCGAAGATGGTGCGCAGCCCATGGCAGACACATTCCGCGGTTTCCCCACGGTAAGCCTGGATGAAGCGCATGTTCGAGTAGGGGAACGTCACGATGAGGATGTGCAGGTTCATACGTTCGCCGTCGATGATGGCTTCTGCCTGCCCGAAGTCGACCTGGGCGGTGCCGGGTGCCCAGGTCAGTTCGATGTAGCCGTCACCAGGTTGGCGGTGGGCCTGGCGCCAGGCTTTGATGTAGCGCTGGACAGGTGAATACGAGCCGGCGTAGTCATATTCGGCCACCAGGCGGTCGAAGACGCGTCGGCTGGTGTGGCGTTGCTTGCGGGGGCGTTTCTTATCGTCCTCGAGCCAGCCGTCGATGATGACCTCGAGTCCGTCGAGGACTTTCGATCCGGGACGTTTCATCGTTGGCGGGGTTGGGGAGAAGTCCTCGATGCTGGTGTATTTGGCCACCGAGTCGCGGCTGACGTTGAGTCGGCGGGCGATGTCGCGGCCGGAGACTCCCTGGGAGTCGAGTCTCCTGATATCTTCTACAACGGTCATGGGTACCGCCATCTTCTTTCGGGTTCCTTATCTCTTAGCGCCCCCGCTTGTGAAAAGGGTCGGGAAGCGTCGAGGAGGAACCTATCTAACGGTGGCGGGGCCTGTGACCATTGGCTTTAGGTCACAGCCGTGGATGGGGTGCGGGCCCGGCCACCTGGGGTGAGTGTGATCGTGTCTTCGGGGATAAACACACCGGCAACCGCCGCCGACGGGTGGAAGGCGGGTGTGCGGTGGGGTGGCCGGTTTCCCGTGCTCTTTTGGCAGGAAACCAGCCGCTGAGATAGCCGGGAGATGTTGCTCAACCGGCCCACAAAGAGTTGATCACACACAACAATCTCCGCGATCACCGATGCGGTCCTCGAGGAGGTGATGATCTGGCAGAACCGCCAACTCGAGGAGTTCTACCCCGTGATCTTCCTCGATGCGTTACGCATCAAAGTCCGTGACGGGGGCCGGGTGGTCAACAAATCCGCGTACCTGGCTATCGGGGTGGACATGGACTTCGATCAAACACATCCTCGGTATCTGGCTGGCGAAAGAGGAAGGAGCCTCGTTCTGGGCCCAGGTGTGCGCCAACCTCGCTACCCGCGGCGTACACGATGTGTTTATCGTGTGCTGCGACGGGCTCAAGGGCCTGCCGGAGGCTGTGGAAGCCACCTGGCCGGATTCGATGGTCCAGACCTGTGTCGTCCATCTGATCAGGGCAGCGAACCGGTGGGTGGCCTACGGAGATCGCAAAGCGGTGTCCGCCCAGCTGAAGAAGATCTACACCGCCCCCACCGAGCAGACCGCTCTGGCGGCGTTGGCGGAGTTCGAGGCCTCCGAGCTGGGGGAAAAGTACCCGCAGTCAGTCAAGGTGTGGCGCGATGCGTGGGACCGGTTCATCCCGTTCCTGGAGTTTCCTCCCATGGCCCGGAAGGTGATCTACACCACGAACTCGATTGAGTCGATGAACAACGAGCTGCGCAAAGCCACCCGGAATCGGGTGCAGTTTACCAACGATGATTCCGCGATCAAAACCTTGTGGTTGATGATCTGCAACATCGAGGACAAACGGGCCGCCAAGCGCGCTAAGCAGGGCAAACGGGTCGCGGCTACCAGTGGCCGGCTGATCGAGGGCAGGCGGGTGACGAACTGGAAGCAGGCCATCAACCAGATGTCTGTGGCCTACCCGGACCGCTTCGAGCCCTACCTCTAATAATCACGCCCCACACAAACAACTTGACACGCTCCCAGATGAGCACAGGGTCGGGCCCATGTCCCGGTTATGTTTTGGTTAAATGGATAGACTCATTGAGTGAAAATAATATAGATACTTAGGTTAACGAATCAGGAATCGCGGATTCCAGGATAGAGAGAGTTACCTCATGAAACTTGCTAAATCAGACCTTCAGATTGAAACAATCGTGACTCGTATCAATGCAGGAGAGCTTGATCTCCAACCGGATTTCCAACGGGGGGAGATCTGGGACAAAAAACGGCGGCAGCGCCTCATCGATACGATTCTTAGGGAGTGGTATGTCCCCGGGGTGCATATCGTAAAAAATCCTGAAGGGGAAGAAGTTGTCCTCGATGGGCAGCAACGCCTCGCAGCGATTCGTGATTTTTTCGATGACAAGATGACAATCGATGGCAGCATCGAACCACATGACGACCTGATCGCAAGTCTTGATGGATTGAACTATTCAGAGCTTCCGCCTGCAATCAAGAAAGCTGTGAACAGGTTTGCTTTGCCCACGCTCACGCTTTATGACTATGGCCCGGAGGAGCCAAATGAACTTTTTTTCAGGCTCAATCAATCCTACAACCTGACTCCATCCGAGAAGCGGAATGCTCTCCATGGCAAGCCTCGCGATCAAGTCAAGCAACTAGTTGATGAGTTAACCGATTCTGGACTTCTTCATAGCACGAGAATCGGTTTTACGAACGGGCGATTAGCGTATGACGACATCGTTGCACGAACATGTGTGGCACTCGAGAGAGGCACCCTACGACAGCACATCAACAACAATGTAGTTGAACAATTCTATCGGAAGGCAGCGCCTTTTTCTGGCGAAACTGTAGAAGGTGTCCGAAAGTCTGGAGCAGAGCTACTTCAACAAATCGAACAGAGTGAGGAACGGATTAAGTTCAACAAGGGCACTCTGCAAACATGGCTTTCCTTTTGTTACTGGGCTCCTGTTACCTCTGGAGAGCTTCCGCCGCGGTTGCTCGCACAGTTCGAGATGGATCGCGCGCTTGTTAAAAAGGGAATGCAGCCAATTAACAGGGATAAGAGCGGTGCAGTTATTGAGATACTGCGGCTCTACGATGATCGTGCTTCCTATCGAGTAACAGATGTTTCATCAGTCCTTATACGTGACCTGGCAGTTCATCTTTACTCGGAAACTGTATTCGAAACGCCGCCTCGCCAAGGATCTGATGAATTGATTATGCGGCTAAACAACGATTTAGGATCTGCTCAAACACTTGTTACCGAGTACCTAAACCGCAGTCAATGGGGAGAACAGCTCGTCAAACCTAAGGTTGAACCATGAGACGGGCAGCTGAACAAGATGTGTGGAGAGCTCTCCACAAGAGTCAGCAACAGCAAACAAGTAAGCCTGTCGCTTTTGGCAAAGTCAACTTCGATATATCGGTCCCTTGTACGGTTATCGGAGGGCGAAATGGCGCGGGAAAAACTCGTCTTTTGAAATATATTGAAGATCATCTAGGCGATAACGGTCTGCTGCTCAACCTTCACTTTCTTTGTGAACAGGCGCTCATAGTATTACGGTCGCGCGATGACTTTAGCGAAATGACCCAAGAATTCGAAGTTCTTGGTCCTGATAAAGATCGACAAGATGATGTGCAACGTATCATCGGCCGAGAGTACGAGCGTATTGAATGGTATGCGCTCGAAGTGGAGCCGAGCGATAAGACGGTCGCTGAGCGATTTTGCTGGGGAGGCGAACAACCATTACTCCCGTATTTTGAGGTTCAAAGCCATGGGGTGCGTTATTCCTCAGAGAGTATGGGCTTAGGTGAATTCTCTGTCCATATGCTTTTCTGGATACTTGAACAATATCGCGGAGTCGAAAACCTGACCCTTTTACTCGATGAGCCTGACGCTTATCTCCCCCCAATTGGTGCTTCTGCACTACTCGTCCGTCTCTTGAATATTTGTTTGCAGCGAGGGTGGCGATTAATTATCTCCACTCACTCATCTGAGATGATCGCTGAGGCTCTGGGCGCTGAGGCTTTCATGCTTCTTCGCACTGATGTTGAGGGAGGAATCATAGCAGTTCATTCCCAGGATGATCCCAGTAGCGCCGATACGCTTCTGGCACGCCCGCCGATTCGTCATATTATTTTTGTAGAAGACGAGTCTGCATTCATGCTTGCCCGCATATTGATTGAAAAGTTGGACAGGCGTTTAACTAAGACCAGCGCAATCATTTGGGGGAATGGAGCTGGCTATTTGAGTGCGCTTCAGCAGCATTTGCCACGCCCACCGAGCTCCGATCTTCACTACGTTTATCTTTTTGATGGCGATCAGCATGAAGATTTCAAGAAATCGACTAGTAAACAATGGCCTGCGCTCCTCCTTCCAACTAAAGACGATCCAGATGAACTCTTTCGAACTCTTCGAACTAGTGTTGGGAAACTTGCGGAGCGCTTGCGTATCCCCGGAGAAGAACTCGGTCGCTTCTTGGACAGCATAGAAGGAGAAGATCCGCATGATTGGGTTAATGACTTCGGACATGAGTATGGACGCCAACAGGTGTTGAGGACACTCTCCGAATTATGGGTGGAAAGTAATGAGGCGGCTGTCAGACCTTTCCTTGAAGAGCTTAAAAAAGCCCTTGGCAAATGATCAACCTTGGTATACTTGAGTACTCGGTGTTGATGCAGTTTACCTAGCTTGGATATTCCATCAAATTGCCGCTTTCGTCTTCATTAACTCAATCGAAACCTTTATTCCGCCTTGGAGACTCTCGTCTTGGGCGGAAAAATTCAATCTACAACAATTGAGTTGTGGGTGCTGCCGATTTCGCCTACGGCTGTGGGGTTCGGAGCGGCTGCGCGGCGTCGATTGCGGGCCTCCTTATGCATGGTAATGGGGGTTGCATCCAGTACTCGGTTCACCATAATCGATAGAAACCGCCCTGCAGACAGTGCTCTTGGTACTTCTCTGTGGAGTAGATCAACACGGGGAAAATTAGCCGGGGAGGTAGCTACGTCGTCTTGTGGTGTGGATACCGGAGTATCACTATTATTCTCGGCTCCGTCGACACCAGGTTCAGCAAGTGTTGAAATTTCTGATTCTTCTTCATCGGAGTCTTGAATGAGGTCGTCATAGTCGAACATGATCAGACAGGTCGCGTGGTAGGCGTCTTCTTCATTGCCGAGTTTTCCGAGTAGGTCGATCAGCCATTCTGCGGTGTCAGGTTCTTTGGTGAGAATGTCTGATCGCAGCCCGTAGACGAAGCCGAGTGCAGCCTGGGGATGTCTCATCCTTAGGTTCTTCACGTCACCGTAAGACTCTTCAATTCTGTTGGCGGCGTTTTTTCCGTAGGAGGAGTCCATACGCTTGGTGGAGATCAACAGCTCAGGTCCTGTCGCCCAGTCCGTCATGATCACATCCACCTGCTTGAGATAGTTCTTACCGAGGATGTTTGCGCTTGCAGCGGTCACTCCCCGGATGGAGGATTTTGAGGCCAGTCGCTCCTGTAGGGAGGCTCGCTCTGCACGGGGTAGGGCCGCAAGTAGATGAGAAATCGACATCGGCAGGATGCGGGGGTGTTCGGCTCGGGGCCATGTGTGGTCCGAGTGAAAGCCGGCTCGTCGGAGCTCATAGCTAAGCCATACGTCCAGAGCCAAAGCCGGGACACCACTTTGGGACGTGGCTTTCAGCTGCAGTGGAACGCCGAGTAAGTGTGTCAGCGTATCGAAGTCAGGTTCGTAGCGTAGGGACCCGTCATCATTTGTTGCCCATGGATGGCTGTGCTCTCCTCCGGGTGCTGCCTGCTTGACAATCTCGTCGAACAGGATCCACGCTTTGTCTTTGGCACTTGATTCAGCGGCCACTGATCCCCCTTGCACTACGTCGGTGAGCCATACGCTCACGAGCTTCTCGGACGGCACCGAGATGTCGAAGTATATCTGCATCGATGTTGTGGAAGAGCACATCATCGACAAGGCGGACAGCATCGAGGAGTCTGCTGGTAGCTAGGAGTTTTCTTACTTGATCTTTGATCTTCCTCAGTGCGTCTGCGTGGGTGTCCACCAGGGCGGGGAAGGCGTCAGCCATATATCGGCTTCTCGGGGTTCTAGTTTCAGGACACCGCCGCCATATGCACGTCCGACAATCTCGGCGTGCATGAGTGTGATGGAGTTCAAGCTGGCCAGGGGAAGCAGCTCACGTCCGAGCTCCTGGTACTGGTCTGCTAGGTAGACGCCATGGACTGAGTTCAGGTGGTAGGCCTTGGCTTCGTTGGTTGTCAAGCGTGGGGTATCGGCGTTCATACAGGTCAGTAGTAGGTCTGCCGGAGCTATCAGTGGTACTTGGTACCAGGTTTTGCGGACTCGGCATTTGTAGGCGGTATCAACTCCGGTGTCGTGGCCGGCTTGGATGTAGGCGGCTGCGGCTTCGGAGTGGTGTTCGCTGGGGTGGAACAGACGCGTGGATTTTCCCTCTTGGCCAAGGCGTTGCAGTTGCTTTGTGGTCAGCTCCAACCCGCGTAGGTGGGCACTACCGGGTGGGGACAGCAGGAGGGTCTCGCTGCGTGCAAGGCCTACTTGTTTGACTCGTTGGGGAGATAGCGCGAAGTACTTGTTATTGCCGGTGACAATTCCTAGGGTTGTCTTACCCCATGTCTGGAGACCAGAGAAGGCTTCTTGCGCGGATAGTGCCTGCAGGGCTACGAGTGCTTCTGCCCCGGCGAGGCTGCCCGTCCATTTCCCGGATGCAGTGGGAGGGGTCCAGGAGACCGACTCCTCACTGAGGGAGGCGAGGCTAGTAGCATTTTTCGTCAACCGCATGGTGGCCTCGGTGGTGGGTCCCTGTCCGTAGCCATCAGCTAACAGAAGCACGACGTCTGTTTCAACACCGGGGAAAACCTGTTCGTCGAACAAGACGAGTTGGATATTCGCGAAGTTATCGAACAGGAACTGGCGAACGGGGGCTGCGTAGTTGACACTCATCAGTTCCGCAGGCAACACGAGCCCGAGTCGTCCTCCGGGTTTGAGGAATAGGGCGGAGTGGATAACAAATGCTGCCCAACTCGAGGCCAGCCGGGAGAGGCGTACTCCCGCCTTCAGAGCAGCTTCAGCTGCCCTGATACGGGAGACTCCGGAGAAATCCTGGTAGCGAATATACGGAGGGTTACCAATCACCGCGTCATAGACGGGGTGCGGGGACACAGTGAAAAAGTCACTGATGGTGATCTCCGGGCGGCCCCCTGCGGCCACGACCCGCTCATGTCCGATCGTGGCGCTGTGCTCGTGGATTTCCACACCTTCGATACGAGGGACCGCTGCCGGATTACCCGCGAGGACTTTTAATCGATCCACAGCAGCAACCATGAACGCGGCATCGCCGGCAGAGGGTTCCATGACTCGGTCAGTAGCGTTGCGAATAGCCCAGGTGGAGATGAAGTGAGAAATGCCTTCCGGGGTGAAGAAGGCGCCGCGTGCCTTTCTCAGGGCAGGCGTATCGGCTTCGAACAAGGCTTCCAATTCAGGCATGGGTCTATTGTGCGCATTCTCTAGTCGAAAATACAATGAGACCTCCTTTTCGGGCAACGTCAAGTTGGGTTTCTATCTTTTTCTCCGAGTCGATGAGAAAACGGATTAGGGGCTCTTCCGGATCTGGGGTGCGTAGCCGGGATGAGAGAGCCAGCATGAGGATCGGGACCCACCACAAGATATAGGGGTCCCCGGTGCGAAGATGAAAGCTCCTACACAACCATCTTTCGCCCCGAGGACCTATGCCCGATTCTACGTCTCTTATTGCTGACACCATCATCCGGACCGTTGAACTCGGCCTGACCATCACGGGCGCCGCGATCGATGAGCGCCACACGTGGATCACCTGCCGCCCGGTGGAACAGGATGCCTCCTGCCCGGCCTGCGGTGACGAAGGCCGACTGCGTGATCACCGGATCCGTGAACTCGTGGACCTGCCCGTCGTCGGGCATCCCACCCGGTTACGGATCCGGCTACCCCGGTTCACCTGCACCAACACCGCCTGTGCGACAAAGATCTTTCAACAGCAACTCGTGTGCGCGAAACCGAAAGCCAAGCTCACCGACCGCTGCACCCGCTGGATCCTCCAGCGCCTGGCGATTGACCGCATGAGCGTTGCCGCGATCTCGAAGTCCCTGGACATCGGCTGGGATCTGGTCAACCAGGTAGCCCTCGAACAGGCTTGGGAGCTGATCTACGCTGATCCCACCCACCTGGCCGGAGTCCGCGTGCTGGGGGTCGATGAGCACAAATGGAAACACCGCCGTGGCGACGGTACTCCCGGTTTCGTCACCGTCATCGTCGACCTGACGCCGAACGTGGACGGCACCGGGCCCGCCCGGCTGTTGGACATGGTGCCGGGCAGATCCGCTGAGGTGCTGCGCCGCTGGCTCGCCGCCCGGGAGAAGTCCTTCCGCGACCGGGTGAAAGTCGTGTCGATGGACGGATTCGCCGGCTACCACACCGCCACCACCGAGCAGTTGCCGAAGGCGAGGAAGGTGATGGATCCGTTCCATGTGGTGCATCTGGCCGCTGACAAGCTGACTATGACCCGGCAGCGGATCCAGCAGGACACGTGCGGGCATCGCGGCAGGTCAGGCGACCCGTTGTACGGGGTGCGGCGGATCCTGTTGACCAGGATGGGACTGCTGACCGACAAGCAGAAGGCGAAGCTGGACGCGGTGTTCGCTGATGAGCGGCACACGGCTGTGGATGTCACGCATTGGACGTATCAGGACATCATCGCAGCCTATGAACATCCCGACCGTCGGGTCGGGAAACGCTGGATGTACAAAATCATGTGCCGGATCCGGAAAGATCTCCCCGCCGGGGGTGCAGGAGCTGGGGCAGTTGGGTCGGACGATGTGGAAACGACGGGCAGAGATCCTCGCGTACTTCGACACCGGCGCTTCCAATGGCCCCGTCGAGGCCATCAACGGACGGTTGGAGCACCTGCGTGGCATCGCACTCGGGTTCAGGAACCTCAACCACTACATATTGCGGTCACTGATCCACTCCGGAGGACTCCAGGCCAAGATCAACGCACTCTAAAACCGGAAGGGCCCGTTTACGTTGAGCGACAGTAACTACGTTTTATGCGAAGAAATTTTCCAGCTTCCCTTCACCCCCTTTAGCATCTTGCCCGAACCCCTGCCATGTAACTGATCTCAGCACCAGAACAAGGACTTGCACCCGCAACTCCTCCTCCCCCACATTTCCCGTCACCCCACCCAGAAATGACGAAAAACCGGAGGTCACAAACCCCTTCGAGTTTGTGACCTCCGGTCGTTGCGGTTCGAGAACCGCTCGTGGTGCCCGGGGGGGACTTGAACCCCCACGTTCTTACGAACACTGGCACCTGAAGCCAGCGCGTCTGCCAATTCCGCCACCCGGGCTGGGTGGTTCTACATTGCCCGGTGATTAAATCCGCCGGTCGGTGTGCGACTTCATTAAGATAACAGCCTGCCGGAAATTTCCCAAACAAGCAGGTCATCTAACGTTTCCGCCGGGGGAGGGAACGTGAGTTTCGTCGCGTTCCGGATACTCTCGTCTACGTAACTACGGGGTGTGCCCCTTATACTAGTGTCCGTCATGGGCGCGGGCGTTACATCCCGCGCCAATTGGAGTTGCCGAATCGGCTGATAAGCAGGACGGATAAGGAGGTCGCGCATCATGGCCATGATGGCTCGTTTCGCCAAGTTGGACAGTGCTCTGCAGCGCGGCCTCGACAACGGATTCGCCTTTGTCTTCGGTGGCCGGGTGGTCCCGGCGGAGATTGAGGAGCTGCTCAAGCAGGAGGCGGAGGATAACCTCGCGGTCACGGAGTTTGGTACGGAAGCACCGAATGTGTACGTGGTGGGTGTCTCGTCGAAGGATCTGGAGTCGCTGTCCCAGGCGAATGATCATCTGCCGACCGGTTTCGCGGATCAGATGTCACGGTTCTGCCGTAACCACGGGTGGCAGTTGGCCGGCCCGGTGGTGGTGCGGATCGCGGAGGAGTCCGGTCTGCGGACGGGTCAGTTGCGGGTGTCGTCCTATGCGGACGGTAATCCGGCCGACAGCAGCGGGTTCGATGCGATCAGTGCCGGGGATCCGGCGACTGATCCGCAGGCCGCAGCCGTGAACAAGGATGGTGCGGTCAGCCGCGCGAATGTTTCCCAGGAGGAGAACATGAACGATCACGACGTGCCCACCGAGCTGACGGAGGTGCCGAAGGATCCGGTGGTCAGCCTTCTGCTGCAGGACGGTTCGTCGCGCACGTACCTGGTGCAGGAGGGGTCGAACATCATCGGCCGCAGCAATGACGCGCATTTCCGGCTGCCGGACACGGGTGTGTCTCGGCAGCATGCGGAGGTGACGTGGGATGGTCAGGATGCGGTGCTGGTGGATCTGGAGTCGACGAACGGCACCACGGTCAATGACACTCCGGTGGAGAACTGGCTGCTCGCGGACGGCGATGTCATTACGATGGGCCATTCCCATATTGAGGTCCGCATTGTGGACCCGAATCACCGCTAGTCAACCACAGAGGAGGTAGCCGTGGATTCGATCGTGTTGCTGGTGTTCCGCATCGGTCTGCTCGTTCTGCTGTGGTTGTTCGTGCTCATGGCGTTGCGTGCGATGCGCAATGACGTGAAGGTGGCGGCCGGTCCGGTCGCCACGGGCGCCGGGAACGCTGCGCCGCGGTCACGTGCCGCGGCGGTGGTGCCGGGGCGTCGAGAAGCGGCGCGACAGCTGACGGTGGTGGACGGACCGCTGACGGGGTCCCACATGGAGGTGGCGACCCTGTCGGAGGTGGTGCTGGGCCGCAGCCCGGAGAGTGATTTCCAGGTGGGGGACGATTACGCGTCGTCGCGCCACGCCCGCCTGTTCCGCCGCGGCTCTGACTGGTTCGTGGAGGACCTGGATTCACGCAACGGCACGTTCGTCGGCGGATACCGTATTGACCAGCCTGAACGCGTAGGCGTGGGCACCGACATCAAGGTCGGCCGGACGACTGTGAGGCTGGTTCCGTGACACCGAATTCGACTCTGCGACTCAACTACACCGTCCAGTCGGACCGGGGTCTGGTCCGCGGCAACAACGAGGATTCCGCGTACGCGGGCCGAGATCTGCTCATCATCGCCGACGGCATGGGTGGGCACGCGGCCGGTGAGGTGGCCAGCCAGCTCATGGTCACGCACCTGGAGCGGCTCGACGCCGACCCAGCGGACAATGACATGCTCGCCCTGCTCGGCGGGGTCGCCGATGACGCGAACCGTGAGATCGCGCAGGCGGTGCGGGACCATCCGGAGACCGACGGCATGGGCACGACCCTGACGGCGCTGATGTTCAACGGCCGGGAGTTCGGCATGATCCACGTGGGTGATTCCCGTGGTTACCGGCTGCGGGACGGCAAGCTCAGCCAGGTCACCGTCGACGACACGTTCGTGCAGTCGCTGGTGGACGAGGGCAAGCTCGACCCGGCGGACGTGTCCTCGCACCCGCAGAAGTCACTCATCCTCAAGGCGTACACGGGCCGGCCGGTGGAACCGACCCTGGCCACCCTCGACGCCCGCCCCGGTGACCGTCTGCTGCTGTGCTCGGACGGCCTGTCCGACCCGGTGACCGCCTCCACCATCGAGTCCACCCTGGCCACCGGCACCCCGGCGGATGCGGCGCGCCGTCTCATCGAGCTGGCGTTGCGCTCCGGCGGGCCGGACAACATCACGGTGGTCGTCGCCGATGTCCTCGACGACGACGCACTCGATGACGACGCCCGCGCCGCCCTGCCCTCCGTCCCCGTCACCGCGGGCGCCCTGCTGGGTGAGTCGGAGGAGAACTCGCACCCGGACACCTCCGCCGGTCGGGCCGCCCTGCTGGGCCGCCAGCCGAAGAAGATCTCCCCGGACGGGGAGGTGGAGACCCAGGACATCGGCGCCTCCACCATGGCCCCGCCGGCCACCGGCGCGACCGTCGCCCAGCGGCCGGCGGGAGGTGGTGGCAGGGCCAGGACGTTTCGTCTCTCCGCCCTGATTCTCGCCCTGCTCGCCGTCATCGGCCTGGCACTGGCCGGCTGGTGGGCGTACTCCGCCATGGACCGCACGTACTTCATCGCCACCGCCGACAACGACCACCTCGTCGTCGAGCGTGGCATCGACTACTCCGTCTTCGGCCGCGACCTGCACTCCCCGTACCAGGAGGCCTGTCTCGACGAACGCGGTGACCTGCGGATGGTGGACGTGGGCAGCGCCGAGGAATGCTCCCCCTTCGAAACCACCGACCTCCCTGAGTCCGTCCGCTCGTCGGTCGACGGCCTGGACAGCGGCTCCTACGACGACGTCACCCAGCAGCTGCGCCGCCTGGCAGACGAGGCCCTGCCCGTCTGTCTGGACCGCCCGGCCGGGGACGCCGACACCGCTGACGAGGCGGGCAACGGCGACGGTGACCTCTCCAAACCCGGCGTCAACTGCCGGGAGGTGGCGTAGATGAAAGCCCTCTTCCGTCGCCGCACCGAGCTGGGACTGCTCATCCTCGCCGCGGTCTTCCTCGCCGTCACCCTGGCCAACCTCGAGCTCAGCCAGGGCAACGCCCTGACCACCGACATGCTGTGGCTCATCGGCGGATTCATCGTCGTCTTCTCCATCGCGCACGTCGCCCTGTGTCTGCTCGCGCCGCACGCCGACCAGATCATGCTGCCGGTCGCCTCGGTGCTCAACGGGCTGGGGCTGGTGACCATCTACCGGCTCGACATCGCCAACGGCACCGGCATGGCCACCCGCCAGGTGATGTGGACGCTGGTGGGCATCGTCCTGCTCATCGGCGTGCTCGTGGTGCTGCGTGACCACAAGTCGTTGACCCGCTACTCCTACCTGCTGGGACTTATCGGCCTCGTCCTGCTGGCCCTGCCGCTGGTGTGGCCGACCTCGATCAACGCGGACGCCCGCATCTGGATCAGCATCGGCCCGTTCTCGGTGCAGCCGGGTGAGTTCTCCAAGATCCTGCTGCTGCTGTTCTTCGCGCAGCTGCTGGTGAGCAAGCGTGCCCTATTCAACGTCGCCGGCTACCGCTTCCTCGGCCTGGAGTTCCCCCGCCTGCGTGACCTGGCCCCCATCTTCGCGGTGTGGGCCGTGGCCATCCTCATCATGGCGGTCTCCAACGACTTCGGCCCGGCCCTACTGCTGTTCACCACGGTGCTGGGCATGATGTACCTGGCCACCGCCCGGGCGTCCTGGCTGCTCATCGGCGTGGCCATGGTCGGTGTCGGCGCGTTCGCCGTCTACCAGGTGTCCGCGAAGATCCAGGAGCGCGTGACCAACTTCCTCGACCCGGTGGCCAACTACGACTCCACCGGTTACCAGCTCTCCCAGTCCCTGTTCGGCCTGTCCTGGGGCGGGATCACCGGCACCGGCCTGGGGCAGGGCCACCCGGAGATCGTGCCGGTGGCGCACTCGGACTTCATCCTCGCCGCCGTCGGCGAGGAGCTGGGCCTGATCGGCCTGGCCGCCGTCCTCGTGCTCTTCGCCCTGCTGGTCTCCCGGGGTTTCCGCGCCGCCCTGACGGTGCGTGACTCCTACGGCAAGCTCGTCGCCGCGGGCCTGTCGCTGACCATCGCCATCCAGATCTTCGTGGTCACCGCCGGCATTTCCGCGCTCATGCCCATGACCGGCCTGACCACCCCGTTCATGTCGGCCGGTGGTTCCTCGCTCATGGCCAACTACATCCTGCTCGGTCTGCTGCTGCGGATCTCCAACTCCGCACGCCGCCCGGCCGACAGCACTGGCGCCACGGAGAACCCGGCCGCCCTCGAGTCCGGGAAGGCGGGCGACGGCACCGGCCTGTTCCCGGCGCCCCGACCAGGGGAGGTGACCCGCTAGATGAACCGTTCCATCCGTCTCGTCGCGGGCTTCGCCCTCCTGCTCACTCTCGTCCTGCTGGCCAACCTCACCGTCATCCAGGCCTTCCGCGAGGACGAGTACGCCAACAACGCCCTCAACCAGCGTGGCTTCCTGGAGATGAAGTCCATCCCGCGCGGCCAGATCTCCACCGGCGGGGTGGTGCTCGCCGCCAGCCGGGCTGGCGCCGAGGGGTTCTACGACCGTTCCTACCCGGCCGACAACCCCGCCGCCTATGCCTCGGTCGTGGGTTACCTCTCTGACCAGTACGGTGCCTCCGGCATCGAGGCCTCCTACAACCAGGTGCTCAACGGCACGGATGATGCGCTGGCCACCTCCCGGTGGTGGGACACCATCACCGGCAAGGAGACCGCCGGTGCCAACGTGGAGCTGACTCTCAACCCGAACGCCCAGCAGGTCGCCCACCAGCAGCTGGTGGCCAACGGCTACGAGGGTGCAGCCGTGGCACTCCGGCCCTCCACCGGTGAGGTGCTGGCCATGGCGTCGTCCCCCAGCTTCGACCCGAACCCGATCGTCAACGACGCCACCGCCGAGCAGGCGTGGGCCGAGGTGAACAACCGCCCGGGTAACCCGCTGATCAACCACGCGAGCCAGGAGACGCTGCCGCCGGGGTCGATCTTCAAGATCATCACCACCGCCGCCGGCCTGCAGAACGGCTACTCCGCCGATTCGCGGGTCACCGGTGCCTCGGAGATCACCCTGCCGGGCACGGAGACCACGCTGACCAACTACGGGGTCAGACCTGCGGCGGTTCGGAGGAGGTCTCGCTGGAGACCGCCTTCGCGCTCTCGTGCAACACCGCTTTCGTGGAGATGGGCGTGGACATGGGCCCGGACGCCCTGCGCCAGTCCGCGGAGGCCTTCGGCGTCGGCGAGACCTACGATCTCGGGGTGCCCATGGCGAGCGGCTCGCTCGGCGAACTGCCGGATGCCGCGGCGCTCGGCCAGTCCGCGATCGGCCAGTACGACGTCACCATGTCGGCCCTGCAGGCCGCGGTCATGGCCGCCACGGTGGCCAACGACGGCCTGCGGATGGAGCCCTACCTGGTGGACCGGATCACCGGCACCGACCTGCGGGAGCTGCGCAGCCACGACACCCACGAGGTCACCCAGGCCGTCAGCCCCGAGATCGCCGACCAGCTCACCGACCTCATGTTCGCCTCCGAGCGCAACACCGCCGGTGGCGGGGACAACGGCCTCGCCTCGAAGACCGGCACCGCCGAGCACGGGCCGGAGGGTACGCCGCCGCACACCTGGTACGTGGCCTTTGACCCGGACGCGGACGTGGCGGTCGCGGTCGTCGTGAAGAATGGTGGCGGGTACGGCACCACCGCCACCGGCGGGCAGGTGGCGTCCCCGATCGGCCGGGCCGTCCTCGACGCCGCCCGCAACGAGGGAGGACAGTAATGGCTGACACCGAGGGTCTCGACCGCCTCCAGCGCCTCATCGGCGACGACTACCGCCTGCAGTGGATCATCGGCCACGGCGGCATGTCCACCGTGTGGCTCGCCGACGACATGGTCAACGACCGGGAGGTGGCCATCAAGGTCCTGCGCCCGGAGTTCTCCGACAACACCGAGTTCCTCGACCGCTTCCGCAACGAGGCGACGACCGCCCAGCTCATCGACTCCGACAATGTCGTGCGCACCTACGACTACCGGGAGGTCCCCGACCCGTCGGGACACACCTTCTGCTTCATCGCCATGGAGTACGTCCGCGGCGAGTCCCTGGCGGACCTGCTGGCGCGGGAGAAGCAGCTCGACGAGTCACTCGCGCTCGACGTCCTCGAGCAGACCGCCCACGGTCTGTCCATCATCCACCGCATGGACCTGGTCCACCGCGACATCAAGCCGGGCAACCTGCTGATCACGCAGAACGGCGAGGTGAAGATCACCGACTTCGGTATCGCCAAGGCGGCGGCCGCGGTTCCGCTGACGCGGACCGGCATGGTCGTGGGCACCGCCCAGTACGTCTCCCCCGAGCAGGCGCAGGGCGGGGAGATCACCGCCGCGTCCGACGTGTACTCCCTCGGCGTGGTCGGCTACGAGATGCTCGCCGGACAGCGCCCCTTCACCGGTGACTCCTCCGTCTCCGTGGCCATCGCCCACATCAGCCACGCCCCGCCCGCCCTGTCCACCGGGGTGAGCGCCCCGACCCGGGAGCTCATCGGCATCGCCCTGCGCAAGGAGCCGGGGCAGCGTTACGCCAACGGCAACGAGATGGCGCTGGCCGTCTCCGCCGTCCGTCTGGGCGAACGCCCGCCGCAGCCGAAGTCCGCGGCCATGACCCAGGTCGCCCGGGAGCCCTCCCCGACCGAGTCGACCCGGATGCTCGGCGCGGCGACGCATCCCACGACGGTGCGTCCGGCCACCGCTTCTCGACGCCCCGTCACCTCGCCCGGTGGCATCACCGCCGTCCCCACCCCGGCCGTGGTCCCGGCGCGGCGCTCCGGCGGCGGCGGGTTCGGCGCCGGCATCGCCCTGGCCGTCATCATCGCCGCACTGCTGGCCGGCGGCATCTACCTGGCCTACCAGTCCGGACTGCTCGACGGCGTCACCGGCGGCGGGGAGACCTCCACCCCGGAGACCACGACCTCCGAGCAGGAGATCATCACCGAGTGGGTCACCCCGACGGAGCAGGCCCCGGCGCCCGAGCCCACCCCGGAGCCGAGCCCGGAGGCCATCACGGAGTGGATCACCCCGACCGTGGATTCGCCGTCCCCGGAGCCCGAACCCACCCCGGAGCCGGCACCCACGCAGCCGGCCCAGCCGAGCCCGCCGGCCCAGCCCACCCAGCCGGCGCCGGCGACCCCCACGGACGCCCCGGCCCCGGGGCTGCCCGCCCTGCCGGGGAATCTTCCCGGTCTCGGAGGTAACTGATGACCCTCATCGGCGACCGTTACACCCTCGGTGAGGTCATCGGCACCGGCGGCATGTCCGAGGTCTACGCCGCCGAGGACACCCTCATCGGCCGGGGCGTGGCCGTGAAGATGCTCCGCCTGGAGCTGGCCCGCGACGTCAACTTCCGGGAGCGGTTCCGCCGGGAGGCGCAGAACTCCGGCAGGCTCAACCATCCGTCGATCGTGGCGGTCTACGACACGGGTGAGACGGTCGTCGACGGCATCGACGTGCCCTACATCGTCATGGAGCGTATCCACGGCCGCACCCTGCGGGAGGTCATCCGGGAGGGCGGGCCGTTGAGCCCGGCGCGCGCCGCCCAGACTCTCGTCCCGGTGTGCCATGCGCTGCAGGCCAGCCACGACGCGGGCATCATCCACCGGGACATCAAACCGGCGAACATCATGATCACCAACACCGGTGACGTCAAGGTGATGGACTTCGGCATCGCCCGGGCGCTCGACGACTCGACCTCGGCGATGACGCAGACCTCCGCGGTGATCGGCACCGCCCAGTACCTGTCCCCGGAGCAGGCCCGCGGCAAGGCGGCCGACGGACGTTCCGACGTCTACGGTCTCGGCTGCGTGCTCTACGAGGCGATCACGGGCCGCCCGCCCTTCGAGGGCGAGTCCCCCTTCGCGGTGGCGTACCAGCACGTGCAGGAGAATCCGACCCCGCCGTCGGAGCTTGTGGCGGAGCCGCTGTCGCCGACCGCGGCCATCAACGTCGACGCCGTGGTGCTCACCGCCATGGCCAAGCACCCGGCCGACCGCTACCAGTCGGCCGCCGCGATGGGCGAGGACCTGCAGCGCCTGGGCCGCAACGCGGTCACCGACGCCGCCCGGCACCACATCGCCGCGGAGGAGGACCGGGCGCGGGAGGAGGAGCCCCCCACCGTCGTCGCTCCCCCGGTGCGCCCCACCCGGGTCGCCGGTGCAGCCCCCGCAGCGGCCCCGGCCACCGCTGCGGCTGCCCAGGCAGCCCCGTCGGGTGGCAGCCACCGCCGCGAGGACCGCGGCAACCGCTGGCTCGCGTGGGTCGCCGCCCTGCTCGCCCTCGTCGCCGTCGGCGTCGGCGGCGCGTTCCTGTGGGACCTGGTCCAGGGCCGCGACGACGAGGTCACCATGAGCCAGCTGGTCACGGTCCCGGATGTCACAGGCACCCAGCGGGCGGAGGCCGTCGCCCAGCTCGAGGAGCTGGAGCTGCGGGTCGACGTCAACGAGGAACCCAGCCCCGACATCCCCCGCGGGGAGGTCATCCGCACCAACCCGACCGCCGGGTCCCAGCTGCAGAAGGGCACCGCCGTCACCGTCACCGTGTCCTCGGGCCGGGAGATCACCGACGTGCCGGACGTGCGGGGCATGACCCCGCAGGAGGCGGCCGACGCCCTCGCGGCCGTGGACCTGCAGCTGGAGCAGCAGGTCCGGGAGGTCTCCTCCGAGGACGTCACCGCCGGCCGGATCGCCGAGCAGTCGCCGGCCCCGGGTTCCCAGCTGTCCAAGGGGTCACGGGTGTCGGTGGCGGTGTCCACCGGCCCGGCGCTCGTCCGGGTGCCGTCGATCACCGGCATGCAGCTCGAGCAGGCCGAGGAGACCCTGGCGTCGGTGGGCCTGAGTTCGCAGGTCACCTCCGTCGACTCCTTCGAGCGGGAGGGCCAGATCCTCAGCGTGGCCAACGAGGGCGCGATGGTCGCCCCGGGCACCGCGGTGGGTCTCGAGGTGTCCAACGGGATGCTGGTGACCATGCCGGATCTCACCCGCCTGTCGCAGGCCGACGCGCTGGCCGCGCTGCGTGAGGCCGGCTGGGAGGGCACCGATGCGCAGCTGCGCACCGGCGATCCGGTCCCCACCGGCGCGCTGGTGGACCAGGGTCTCATCGGTGCGCAGGAGCCGGCGAACGGGGCGTCGATACGCAAGGACGCCACGGTGACGGTGCGCTACTGGGAGTTCGACGTGGGCACCCTCATCCCCGGCACGCGCCCCTGACCGGGTGGCGCTGCTACCCTGAATCCACCTGACGTACGGAAAGGCGAGACATGCCCAAGGCAAAGATCACGAAGAGCTCCATCCCCACATCGACCACCCCGACCAACCGCACCCCGGTCAAGATCAACACCGGCGGCACCCCGCTCTGGTACAAGATCCTCATGTTCGGGTTCATGCTGCTCGGCCTGGTGTGGCTCGTGGTCAACTACCTCGCCGGCGACCAGATCCCGTTCATGCTCGAGCTCGGCGCGTGGAACTACGGCATCGGCTTCGGCCTGTTCGTCATCGGTCTGCTCATGACCATGGGCTGGCGCTGACCCACCGGGAGTGAGCGTGGACCGGGCACCGTGGGGGTGGTGGCGCCGGCACGCTCTGCTTGTCGACGTCGCCCTGGTCGCCGTCGTCCTCACCTACAGCCTGCCCATCCTCCCGCAGGTCCCCGGCGCTGACGGCCGGGTGGGCCCGCTCACCGTCGTCTCCCTCGCCCTCGGCGCCGCCTACCTGGCCCCCGTCGTCGGCCGTGGCCCGCCTTCGGCGGCATGGTCGCCCTGGCGCCACCGGCTTCCGACAGCCCGTCGTTGCCCAGACGGTGATCTTCCGGCTTTCTCCCCTGTCGACCGGCTTATGACGCTCACCCGGGCGACCCTGACTGCTGCCCGCCGATCGTCAGGGGTCACCCCTGCCGTCACCCTGCAACCGGGACTGAGCCGGCTTGCCACCACTGACGCCGCCACTGCGGGACGTCACCGTGCAATTCCCTGCGCTCTCCCCCGACCCCGACACGTCGGGGTTGTCCCCACCCCGGTGGACAACCCCGGCGTGTTATTCACCGTTTCTCCACCGGCGGTCGGCGCGGAATCTGTCCACAGGAGTTATCCACACTGTGGATAGTTACAGTGATGTCATTTCTCGAATGGCACGCCGTCGATGGCGAGAACCATGCCTGGACGGTGCGGTTTTCCACAGGTATTCGAACATTCGTGCAGGTGGGGAAAACTGCCCACAGGGTTATCCACAGGGTGTGGGAAAGTTGGGACACATAAACTTCGTCACACTTTCCACAGAATGTTTCACACCCTGTGGATAACTTTTCCCCCACAGTCCCCGGGAATCACACGGCGACGACGAGCGCGCAGGCGATGGCCAGCAGGACGAGGACGCCACCCCAGCGCACCTCGCGGCGGGGCTGGAAGACCAGCATCATCATGAGCAGGCCGCACAACAGACCTCCGAGGTGGCCCCAGAGGGAGACGTTGGCGGCGAGGAAGGTGTAGGCGACGTTGACGGCGATGAGGGCCAGCGGGGCACGCAGATCACCACCGCGCAGGCGGTTGACGCCGACGAGCAGCACCATGAGGGCGAAGACCACGCCGGATGCGCCGGCGGTGGGGGTGTCATAGTCCAGCCACAGGACCGCGGCCGATGCGCCGATCCCGCCGGTGAGGAACACGGCTGCGTACAGGGCCGTTCCCAGGTGACGTTCGATCTCCCGGCCGATGAGCGCGAGCATGATGCAGTTGATGGCCAGGTGGCCGGCGTCGATGTGGAGGAACACGGGCCCGACCCCCGGAAAGTAGACACGGGGGATGTGATCAGGAAGCAGATCTCAGCGTAACAGGACATTGCTCCTCAAACACTGCTGGAGCGAGATACCCGCACCAGGAATGCCGACGCGTGGTGTTGTAGCGGGTACACCAGCGGAAAACAACTCGCCGGCACTGCAACTGATTGGCAAACGTCTTTGCGTCCTGGAGGACCTCACGCTTCAACGCGGCGTTGAAGGACTCCGCCAGGGCGTTATCAGCGCTGCTGCCGATCGCGCCCATCGACTGCCGGATCCCCAGCTGCGTACACGTGTCCTGGAACGCATGGGAAGTGTAGACACTGCCATGGTCCGAGTGAAAAATTGCGTCGTCGAGACTTCCGCGCTGGCCCTTGGCCATCACCAGGGCGTCCTGGACCAGGGAAGAACGCATGTGATCGGCAATCGCGAAGCCGACCAGCCGGCGGGAGAAACAGTCGATGACCGTGGCCAGGTACATATTCGACCCGTCCGCGATCGGCAGGTACGTGATATCGCCGACGTAGACCTGGTTCGGTGCCGGGGCGGTGAACCTCCGGCCGACGAGATCCGGAAACACCGGCTTCCTCCCATCCGAGACAGTCGTGGTGACCTTGCGTTTCTTGGAGTAGCCAACCAGTTGCAACGAGCGCATGATCCGGGCGACTTTCTTGTGATTGACCGGACTGCCGGGCGAGTCGTCGTTGAGTTGCGCCGTGATGCGTTTGGAGCCGTAGCAGCCGCGTTCTGCGGCGAACACGGCCTTGACCCGTGCGCCGAGGATCGCGTCGCTGAGCAGGCGTTGTGTCCTGGCGGAGGAGGTGTTTCTCCATTTGTAATACGAGGACCGGTTGAGTTTCAGAACCTCACATAACCGCTTGACCGAATGGCTGTTCTTGGCGTCGTCAACGAACTGGAAGCGGATCACCAGGTCGTCTCTTCCGCAAAATATTTCGCGGCCTTGCGCAGGATGTCGCGCTCTTCCTTCAGTCGGGCGTTTTCCCGTTCCAGCTGGCGGATACGTTCGGCATCGGTCACCGATGTCGGGGTCTGCGAGGCGGCCTCGGTGCTGGTGGTGGTGCGGGCGCCGGTGCCGTATTTGCGGACCCAGATCTGGAGGGTGTTGCGGTTGACGCCGAGTTCGGTGGCGAGGGCGTTGATCGATACGCCGGGGGAATTCTCGTAGAGGGCGACCGCGTCGTGGCGGAATTCCTCGGTGTAGGTCTTGCTGGGCATGGTGGCAGGTTACCTTTCTTCCCCGGCAGAAAGCCGGGTTGTCGGGTGTCTACCAAACAGGGGTCAGGTCCCACCGCACCGAGGGCGCGGAACCAGTCGAGTCCGTCGGTGGACACGTACGGCCCCCACAGCAGCCACGACTCGGCGAGGGAGGAGCCGGCGATGCTGTTGCGGATCGAGCCGGACTGGGCGGCGGTGATGATCCACACCACGACGGCCGCCAGGGTGGCCAGGGTGGTCACCGGGACGTCGTGGTACCAACGGCGCAGGGTGTCCAACGGTGACTCCTGGGGTACGGGGAGAGAAGGAGGGTGGGGACAGGAAACGACCCGCGCGACGTCGATAAGCAGACGCGGCGCGGGTCGGACCTGGAGGGACTTACTCGGAGATGGTGACGGACTCGATCATCACCGGATCGTTCGGGCGATCCATGCGGTCGGTCGGGGTCTTCGCGATCTCGTCGACGACCTTCTGGGAGGCCGCGTCGGTGACCTCACCGAAGATGGTGTGCGCGTTGTTGAGGTGCGGGGTCGGGCCGACGGTGATGAAGAACTGGGAACCGTTGGTGCCCGGGCCGGCGTTCGCCATGGCCAGGAGGTAGGCGCGGTCGAAGCGCAGCTCCGGGTGGAACTCGTCGGCGAACATGTAGCCGGGGCCGCCACGGCCGGTGCCGGTCGGGTCGCCGCCCTGGATCATGAACCCGTCGATGACGCGGTGGAAGACGGAACCGTCGTAGAACGGGCCCGACTTCTCTCCGGCGGCGTTCTCGGTCTTGTACTCCTTGGTGCCCTGGGCCAGGCCGACGAAGTTCTCGACGGTGGCCGGGGCGTGGTTGCCGAACAGCTCGATGACGATGTCACCGCGGTTGGTGTGCAGAGTGGCAGTTGCGGTCTTGTTGGTCATGCGAGCCATCCTAACGGATCAGGCCCGGTACCCGCGGGAAGCGGATACCGGGCCCGGCCAGATCACGTGCGACTAGACCTTGCCGGCCAGGGACTCGACGACGAGGTCACGGGCCAGGACCATGTTGCGCAGGGCCGGCTCCACCTCGGCGTAACCGCGGGTCTTCAGGCCGCAGTCGGGGTTGACCCACAGGCGTTCGGTGGGCACGTTGACCAGGGCGGCCTTGATGAGCTCGGAGAGCTCGGCGACGTCCGGGACGCGCGGGGAGTGGATGTCCCAGATGCCCGGGCCGATCTCGGAGTGGAAGGACTCGTCGAGGTCGGTGAGCAGTTCCATGCGGGAGCGGGCGGCCTCGATGGAGGTGACGTCGGCGTCGAGGGCGGCGACGGCGTCGATGATCTGGCCGAACTCGGAGTAGCAGAGGTGGGTGTGGATCTGGGTGGCGGGCTTGGCGTCGAGGGCGACGAGGCGGAAGGAGCGCACGGCCCAGTCGAGGTAGGCGGGGCGGGCGTCCTCGCGCAGCGGGAGCAGTTCGCGCAGGGCGGGCTCGTCGATCTGGATGATGTCGATGCCGGCGGCCTCGAGGTCGGCGACCTCGTCGGCCAGGGCGAGGGCGATCTGGTCGGCGGAGACGGACTTCGGGACGTCATCGCGGGTGAAGGACCAGGCGAGGATGGTCACCGGGCCGGTGAGCATGCCCTTGACGTGGCGCTCGGACAGGGACTGGGCGTACTTTGCCCACTCGACGGTCATGGCCTCGGGGCGGGAGACGTCGCCGACGACGATGGAGGGGCGGGTGCAGCGGGAGCCGTAGGACTGGACCCAGCCGTGTTCGGTGGTGACGAAGCCGTCGAGGAGCTCGGCGAAGTACTGGACCATGTCGTTGCGCTCGGGCTCGCCGTGGACGAGGACGTCGATGCCGAGGCGTTCCTGCAGCTCGATGACCTGGCGGACCTCGTCCTTGAGGGCCTCGGTGTACTGGTCGTCGGTGAGGGTGCCGGCGCGGTGGTCGGCGCGGGCCTTGCGGATCTCCGGGGTCTGCGGGAAGGAGCCGATGGTGGTGGTGGGCAGGGTGGGCAGGCCGAGGGACTTCTGCACCTCGACGCGCTCGGCGAACTCCGGGGAGCGGGCGACCTGGCCGTCGGGCAGGGCGGCGACGCGGTCCTGGACGTCCCTGTTGTGGGTGCGGGCCGATTCGCGGCGGGTGCGCACGGCGCGGTCGGAGCGGGCGAAGGCGTCGGCGGCGTCGACGGTGTCACCGCCGACGGCGGTGGCCAGGGCCTGGGCCTCGGTGATCTTCTCGTCGGCGAAGGAGAGCCAGCCGGCGACGTCGACCGGTAGGTTGGTTTCCACGGCGACGGTGTGCGGCACGTGCTGCAGGGACACCGAGGAGCTGACGGCGAGCTTGTCGACGCCGCCCTTCCGCAGCGTCTCCAGCACCTCGAGACGTTCGCGCAGGTCGGCGGCCCAGATGTTGCGGCCGTCGATGACACCGGCGGCGAGGGTGATGTCGGTGCCGGCGACGGCGGCCGCCACGCGCTGCGGGTACTCCGGGTCGGCGGTGAGGGTGACCGGGGCCAGGTCGACCTGGAGGGCCTCCGGGTTGGCGGAGATGACGGCGTCGAGGCCCTGGCGCAGGGAACCGTAGGGGGTGGACAGCAGGACCTGCGGGCGGTCGACCTCGGCGAGCAGCGCGCCGTAGGCGATGGCGGCGTCGGCGGCCAGGTCGGCGTCGGAGGCGACGGTGAGGTCGGCGGTCAGGGCCGGCTCGATGATCTGGACCCACTCGACTCCGGCCTCGGCCAGGGCGGCGAGGACCTCGGTGTAGGCGGCGATGAGGTCGGTGAGGCGGGCCAGCGGGGAGAAGTCGGCGGCGGCGTCCTCGGTGGGCTTGGACAGGGCCAGCAGGGTGACCGGGCCGACGAGGAAGGGACGGACCACGTGGCCGGCGGCCTTGGCCTCGTCGACGATGTCGAGGATGCGCTGCGGGCGCGGGGTGATGACGGTGTCGTCGGAGACCTCGGGCACGAGGTAGTGGTAGTTGGTGTCGAACCACTTGGTCATCTCCAGCGGGGCGCGCTCGGCGTTACCGCGGGCCAGGGCGAAGTACTCGGTGAGGTCGATGTCGGCGGCCTCGCCGCCGATGAGGCCGACGGTGACGGCGGTCTCCAGCACCTGGTCGTAGAGGGCGACGTCGGCGGGGATGGCGTAGTCCTGGTCCAGGCCCAGGTCACGGAGGCGGGCGTAGTTGTCCAGGCGGATGGAGTGTGCCGCGGAGGTGAAGGCGGCCTCGTCGATGCGACCGGCCCAGAAGGACTCGAGGGCCTTCTTCAGTTCGCGGTTGGCGCCGACGCGCGGGTAGCCCTCGATGGTGAAGGTGGGAAACGGTGCGGAGGAGACGGGAGACATGGGGTGGAGCCTTTCCTGGGGATTCACGGAGATTCTTTGGGTTTTAGGGGCTGATCAGGCATGCCGGACTCGCCGTGTCACCCGCGGTGGCGGGTGCACGAGGTGTCAGGTGAGGGTGTTCCGGCCGGTCCGGCGGGGCTGGGGACAGCCCGCCTGGCGGGTTTAGCCGGAGGGCCGGGGGTCGATGCCGATCCGCTGGAGCAGTTCGGTCGTGGTGTCGGGCCGGTTGAAGGTGTAGACGTGCAGGCCTCCGGCGCCGGCCGCCAGCACGGTCCGCGCGAGGTCCACGGTGAGGTCGAGCCCGGCCTCGTATTCGCCCTCCGGGCCGGCCGCCTCCAACCGCCTGATCAGACGGTCGGGGACGGTCAGTCCGGAGAGCTGGCCCATTCGGCGCAACCTCGCCAGCGAGGTCATGGGCATGATGCCCGGAATGAGCGGTATGCGTACACCGGCCAACCGGGCGCGTTCGAGGAAGCGGAGGTAGTCCTCGGCGTCGAAGAACAGCTGGGTGATGGCGAAGTCGGCGCCGCAGCGCTGCTTGGCCAGTAGCACGTCGATGTCCTCGTCCGGGGTGGCGGATTCGGCGTGGCCGCTCGGGTAGGCGGCGACACCGAGGGCGAGACGGCCGGCGCCGAAGCGGGCGGCCTGATCGCCCTCGATCTCCCGGATCAGGCGCAGCAGGGCGTCGGCGTGCGGGAGGTAGCCGGCGGGCATCGCGGTCTGGCCCTCGGCGAAGTCGCCGCGCAGGGCGAGGAAGCCGCGGACACCGGCGTCCATGAGCCGGTCGATCCAGCCGATCAGTTCCTCGCGGGTGCCGGCGGTGCAGGCCAGGTGCGCCAAGGTGCGCATCCGGGTGGTGGCGGTGATGCGGGCGATGAACTCGGCGGTGCCCTCCAGCCAGCCGGAGTTCCGGGAGCTGGTGACGGAGACGTAGTCGGGGTTGTAGGACTCGAGCGTGGCCAGCAGCTCGTCGACCAGGGACTGGTCGGCGTCGTGGCGCGGGGGCATGACCTCGAAGGACAGGGCGGTGCGCTGGGGGATGACCCGGCCGGTGACGGCGGGCTCGGTGCCGGGCTGGTCAAGGGTGTCCAGCGGAGCGGAGGCCGAGAAGCGGGTGTGGGCCCGGTGGCGGGGTGCGGTGCGGTTCATCGGCTCTCCTTTCTCGCTGGTGGTGCCCGGTATCTGGGACGTTGTCGTGAATGTAGCAAGGCGGGGGAAGCCCCCGGGAGAGTCTTTTATTGATAATACGTGTTATTAAGGGCGTGAACTGGCGGTATAGGCCGGCGATCGGGTGAATAAAATTAGTCGGATCGGGTCGGAAAATCGTCGAAAATGAACCAAGCTGTCCATTCCCAATAGTGTTATCTGACCTGCGAATAGGCGGCCGGAACCCCGCTCCCACAGGTACTTTCAAAGGTGCTGGTGCACAGGTGGGCGTAGGGCCACGAACAACCCATTCTACGTCGACTGACCGGCATCATGGCCCAGCTTGCGTACCGCTCGGGCCGTCTCGGAACCCGCCGAACGATCACCGCGACGGTCGGTGACCATCGTCTCCCGGCCTTTCCTCGATCACTGCATCGCCGCCATACCCCGGGCGTTCGGTGACGGCGATCTTCCTACTTCCCCATCCTGTTGTCGGCGGTACTGAAATGGTACCGTTTTGTCATGGGAATTAATGTCCGTCTGACCCCGGAAGAAGATCGACAGCTCACAGACCTGGCATCGGCGGCCGGCAGTTCCAAGCAGCAAATCATCACCGGTTTGATCAGAAAGCAGTGGGAGAGCAACCAGGCATGTCAGGTGGCCGCCCGGGAGTTGGACGATATTCTGGCTGCCCGTGGTGGTCTGATGGAACGTCTCAAAGACGCATGACGGATCCCAGAGATCTGTTTCGGCTGGATGTTCTGCGCCCCTGGCTTGAGGACCACGAGTTCCATTCCCGGGATTGGGGACTGTTGGCCTCAGCTTCGGATAGGCCGTGGGTGACGTTCGCCGGTCGAGAGCTCTACCCGGATGTCTGGCACAAGGCGGGAGCACTGCTCGACAGCATCGAATCCGGCCACCCGTTGCTGGACGGCAACAGACGTCTCGGAGTCCTGCTGGTCTCACTGATGCTCCGGGCACATGGGGTTGATGACCAGAGCATTTCCGATGACCAGTGGTGTGATCTGGTGGTGGACGTCGCCGCGGACCACCCGGATGTGGACACGATCGCAGCAAAGCTCCGTGAGTTGGCCACACCGTCACCACGTGATCGTCAATGAACGGACATCGCCCGCAGCACCCGTCGCTGACGCAGGCTTGTCGGACTCCGGCGGCAGACCTGCGTTCGCCGCTACTCTGGAGGCCAGAACTGACCACATCACCAGAGGAGTCACCATGAACCCCGCAACCCTGAAGATGGCCCTCAACACGGCCATCGCCATCCGCGAGCGTGTGAAGGACTACCGCGAGGAGAAGGCCCGCGAGGCCTACGACCTGCTCTCCGACGCCGCCAGCAACGTCGACGTCGATGACCTGAAGAAGCGTTCCTCCGCTCTGCTCGATGACTCCCGCAAGGAAGCCGGTAATGTCACCCAGGCCGCGCGCGCCCGCCTGGAGAAGGCCCTCGACGAGTTCGATTCCCGCCGCGGCGAGGTGGAGAAGAAGACCGGCAAGCAGCTGAAGAAGGCACGCCGTAACCTGCCGGCCAACCGTCGTAAGGCGGCGAAGCGCCGCAAGGGCCTCGGTGTCGCCGGCGTCCTCGCCCTGCTCGCCTCCCTCGCGGCGGCCGCGTACTACTGGTTCGTCCAGCGTCCGAAGCAGCAGCCGGGCACCACCCCGCCGCGCGTCCAGGACTTCACGGGCAGCCCGGACGAGACCGTGGAGAAGATCGAGTCCACCCTCGTCTACTCCACCACCACCCCGACCGACGGCGCCGCCGGCCCGCTGGCCGAGGATCCGGCCGAGCGCGACGAGGAGCTGCTGGGCAACCTCGATGAGCAGCTGCAGAAGCACCGCTCCGCCGCCCTCGACGAGGCCGGTGTGGAGGAGGACGAGGAGTCTCTCCCCAGACCGAGAGCGTCGACGAGC
Source organism: Corynebacterium suedekumii (assembly GCF_030252185.1). Classification (NCBI taxonomy): domain Bacteria; kingdom Bacillati; phylum Actinomycetota; class Actinomycetes; order Mycobacteriales; family Corynebacteriaceae; genus Corynebacterium; species Corynebacterium suedekumii. The sequence continues at coordinate 814,963 of NZ_CP126970.1, read as the reverse complement.
TCACCGACCCGGACGTCACCCCGGAGCTGGCTGAGGACGACGACAAGAAGGCTTGAGCCTCACCCCGCTTATCGACGCCGCGCGGCACCGGACCCCACGTCCGGTGCCGCGTTCGCCGTTCCCCCACTACACTCGCGCAAGTCAGCCCGCGAGGAAAGGATCAACCCATGCCGAAGAGCGCCCTAATCATCAGTACCTACGACGATCTCACCTTCCGCTTCCCCGCCCAGTCCGAGGAGAAGGACGTCAACGGCCTGCCGGAGGTGAACTACGTCGAGCGGATCCGCGCCGTCCTCGAATCCGAGGACCCTGACGCCGCTTTCGAGGCCGAGGACCTCGACGGTGAGCAGCGCTCCGTCGCGGCGAAGGACATCGCCGGCTACGAACTCGAGGAGATCGAGCCCGCGGACGGACAGTAGGGTCAGCAGACCTGTTCGTGGGACCGGTGTCCGGGGTACTCCAGCTGGATCGTGGAGTGCTCGACACCGAAGGCCCGCAGCCTCCCCTGCGCCCGGTCGAGGACGCCGCAGCTCGGCAGGTGGTCATCGGCGACGACGAGGTGGCACGTGGCCAACGGGGTGATGCCGTCGGTGGACCAGATGTGCAGGTCGTGCACGCCGACCACCCCGGGCAACCCCTCCAGGGCGTCCTGTACCTCCTGCGTGTCCACGCCCCGCGGCACCCGCTCCAGCAGCACCTCCGCCGAATGCCACAGCAGACTCAATGACCGGGGCAGCACGAGCGCCACGATGACCAGTGACGCAACCGTGTCCGCCGCCTGCCACCCCGTGTAGCGGATGACCAGGCCCGCGACGATGACGGCCACCGAGCCGAGCAGATCCGCCATGACGTGCAGGAACGCCCCGCGGACATTGAGGCTGTCCCCCTGCTTCCGCGACAGCACCCACGCGGAGACCGCGTTCGCCACCAGACCGATCGCCGCGACGATGAGCATGAGCGTCGTGTCGATGTCATGGTCCCCGTGCCCCGCGATCCGCCCCACCGCCTGAATGACGATCCAGATGACCACCGCCGTCACCGTCACCGCGTTGACCAGCGCCGCGATCACCTCCGCCCGGCGGTACCCGTAGGTGGCGCGTGACGACGCCGCCCGCTGCCCCACCACCGACGCCACCAGCGCGATGATCAGCCCCGCCGCATCGGAGAGCATGTGCATCGCATCCGAGAGCAGCGCCAGCGACCCGGACACCAGGCCGGCAATGAGCTCCGCGAGGAACACCGTCGCCGTGATGGCGAAGGCGATACCGAGCGCGCCCGTAGCCCCAGCCCCAGACACGTGCGAGTGTCCGTGACCGTGGTGGTGATGGTGATGGCCGCCCATGCCCTGAGCGTAACCCCGTTCCCGTTAAATGAAAAGCAGTTGAAAACAGGGCCTCACGAAGACCCGGGAATCAGCACCAGCGTCTGACACCAGCCGGCCCATTTCGACGCGACCTGGGAAAACACCATGGCGATGTCAGTCAGGACTGCTGGTGTCGTGGGTGGCGAGATCGCACAAGGACCACCCTCCATTCCTGGCGGGTGGTCCTCACATGCGGTCTTAGCTGTGGAGCATAGGAGAATCGAACTCCTGACCTTCTGCTTGCAAAGCAGATGCTCTACCAATTGAGCTAATGCCCCATGTTCCTGGTGGGCCTAGCAAGAATCGAACTTGCGACCTCATCGTTATCAGCGATGCGCTCTAACCGACTGAGCTATAGGCCCTGGGAACGAAAAGTAACATTACCCAGTGGGTCTGCGTAATAACAAATCGCCTGGTCACACGCTATAAATGCGGTGATCCAGACGATCGTGTCACGGGGTGCGCTACTCCAGATCGGCTTGCTCGTGGAGGCTGATCTGCAGGCCGCCGAAGAGGTCGACGATGGCGTTGTAGATCACGGCGGACAGGGGGGCCAGGATGGTGGTGAGGATGGCCATGATGGCGCCCAGGAGGGCGGCGACGGAGATGACCATGCCGAAGGTGATGGACTGGTCACCGCCGATGTCGCCGATCAGGGAGTTGACCTGGTCCCAGATGCCGGCGGCGCTCATGCCGATGTAGAGCAGGGCGACCATGAGCAGCCAGGCGACCAGGCCGACCAGGGACATGGCCAGTCCGACGCGGAAGGCGGACAGTGGCGAGATCCTGGTCATTGCGACGTCACGTGAGGTCATGTCCTACTCCTCGTAGTCGGCCGGGTCGTCGAGCGACTGGATGCCCTCGTCCTGGATGTCGGTCTCGGCGTCGGCATTCCCGGACTCGGCGGCCTTCTTGGCGCGCTCGGCGGGACCGTCGGTCTCACCCTTGGCCACGGCCTCGGCCTCTTCCTCGCCCTGTCCCTCGACGTTCTTGTCGATGGCCAGCAGCTCGACTCCGTCCTCGAGGTTGACCAGGCGCACGCCCATGGTCGCACGGGACGACGGGCGGATCTGGTTGACCTCGGTGCGGATGACGCCGCCGGTGGAGGTGATGGCGAAGATCTCGTCGTCCTCCTCGACGGCGAGGGCGCCGATGAGGCGGCCGCGCTTGGGGGTGTACTTGAAGGTGACCACGCCGAGGCCGCCGCGGCCCTGGGTGGAGTACTCGCTCAGGGGGGTGCGCTTGCCGTAGCCGCCGGAGGTGGCCACGAGGAGGTAGTCGCCGTCGCGGACGACGCACATGGCGAGCAGCTGGTCGTCGCCACGGAAGCGCATGCCCTTGACGCCGGCGGTGGCACGGCCCATGGGGCGCAGCTGGTCGTCGTCCGAGGTGAAGCGGATCGACTGGCCCTGCTCGGAGACGAGCAGCAGCTCGTCCTCGTCGCCGCAGAGGGCGGCGCCGATGAGGCGGTCACCCTCGTTGAGGTTGATGGCGATGAGGCCGGCGGAGCGGGCGGACTCGTAGTCGGTCAGGCGGGACTTCTTCACCCGGCCGTGGGCGGTGGCCAGGACCAGGTAGGGGGCGTCCTCGTAGGACTGGAGCTGGATGACCTGGGCGATGCGCTCCTCCGGCTGGAACTCCAGCAGGTTGGCCACGTGCTGACCGCGGGCCGTGCGGGAGGCTTCGGGCAGTTCGTAGGCCTTGAGGCGGTAGACGCGGCCGAAGTTGGTGAAGAAGAGGATCCAGTCGTGGGTGGAGGCGACGAAGAAGTGGCGGACCACGTCGTCCTGCTTGAGCTCGGCACCACGGACGCCCTTGCCGCCGCGGCGCTGCGACTTGTAGGCGTCGACCTTGGTGCGCTTGGCGTAGCCGGTCGAGGTGATGGTGACCACGACGTTCTCACGGGCGATGAGGTCTTCCTCGGAGACGTCGCCGGTGGCGGCGATGATCTGGGTGCGTCGCTCGTCGCCGTACCTGTTGACGATCTCCTCGAGCTCGTCGTGAACGATCGCGCGCTGACGTTCCGGCTTGGCCAGGATGTCCTTGAGGTCGGCGATGATGCGCTCGACCTCGGCGAGTTCATCGACGATCTTCTGGCGCTCGAGTGCGGCGAGGCGGCGCAGCTGCATGGCGAGGATGTGGTCGGCCTGGGTCTCGTCGACGTCGAGAAGCTCCATGAGGCCGGTTCGGGCCTCGTCCACCGTCGGGGAGCGGCGGATCAGGGCAATGACTTCGTCGAGCATGTCGAGGGCCTTGACCAGGCCACGGAGGATGTGGGCGCGCTCCTCCTTCTCGTCGAGGCGGAACTGGGTGCGCCGGATGATGACCTCGATCTGGTGCGCCACGTAGTAGCGCAGCATCTGGTCCAGGCGCAGGGTGCGCGGCACGCCGTCGACGATGGAGAGCATGTTGGCACCGAAGTTGGTCTGCAGCTGCGAGTGCTTGAACAGGTTGTTCAGGACCACGCGCGGCACGGCGTCACGCTTGAGGGTGACCACGATGCGCAGACCCACACGGTCGGAGGACTCGTCCTCGATCTTGGAGATGCCCGCCAGCTTGCCCGAGGCGACCTGCTCCGCGATGTTGGCGATGAGGTTGTCCGGGTTGACCTGGAACGGCAGCTCCGTGATGACGATCGTCTGGCGGTTGTTGTTCTCCTCGATGGCGGTGACACCGCGCATGCGGATCGAGCCACGGCCGGTGGTGTAGGCGTCCTTGATGCCCGAGTCACCGACGATGAGGCCGGCGGTGGGGAAATCGGGGCCCTTGACAAAGGACATGCACGCCTCGAGCGCCTCCTTCTCGTCGGCGTCGAAGTTCTCCAGCAGCCAGTAGATGGCTTCCGCCAGTTCGCCCAGGTTGTGCGGCGGGATGTTGGTGGCCATGCCGACGGCGATGCCGCCGGAGCCGTTCATGAGCAGGTTGGGCACGCGCGAGGGCAGGACGTCCGGTTCCTGGGTCTTGCCGTCGTAGTTCGGGGAGAAGTCGACGGTGTTCTCGCGGATGTCGCGGACCATCTCCATGGCCAGCGGCGACATCTTGCACTCGGTGTAACGCATGGCGGCGGGGCCGTCGTTGCCGCGGGAACCGAAGTTGCCCTGGCCATCAACCAGCGGGTAGCGCATGTTCCACGGCTGGGCCAGACGCACGAGGGTGTCGTAGATGGCGGTGTCGCCGTGGGGGTGGAACTGGCCCATCGTGTCGGAGACCGGGCGGGCCGACTTCACGTAGCCGCGCTCCGGGCGGTAGCCGGAGTCGAACATCGCGTACATGATGCGGCGGTGGACGGGCTTCATGCCGTCACGGACCTCGGGCAGCGCACGACCGACGATGACGGACATCGCGTAGTCGATGTAGCTGGTCTGCATCTCCTCATTGATGTCGATGGGGAGAATCCGGTCGAAGAGAGTCTCTCCTCCGGTGTTGTCGTCGCTCATTGTCACCTTATTCGTTCGGGGGGTTCAGACCCGTCCATTCTACTCTCCCGCAGCCTCTCTGAGGCCTTCTGCGACGCTTGTCGACGTCGCGATGGTACCACAATGCCACCATCTCACCGTCCACGTGCCATCATGGTGGACATGGCCATGACTCTGCGACTGACCGCCGAACAGGACCGCGCCCTCACCCTCCTCGCCCAGGCGCAGGGGTCGAGCAAGCAGGAGGCGGCCGTGCGCGCCATCGTCGCCGCCGCCTCCCGACTGGTCGCCGACGCCGCCGTCGCCGAACTCGCCCGGGACGTCATCCCGGGCCGGGCCGCCCTGGAGGCGCGTATCCGACAGGCCCGGCCGTGACCCCGGAACAGCTCCTGCGGGTGGCCGAGGAGTTCTGCGCCGTCCACCGGGTCCGGGTGCGCAGTTTCGGGGCTCTCGTCGGCGCCGCGGCGGTGGCCACGGCACGGATCGAGGGCATCCCCGTCCACGCCGACGAGGCCGCGGCGGGCCGGGCACTCGCCGAATCGGTCGTGCGGCTGGCCCCGTTGACCGCCCGGAACGAGGAGTTCGCGGAGGTCGCCCGCGAGGTGTTCCGGCGGCTGCACACCTGAATCCCGAATCGGTTGGCGGCGATCGGAGGGGATGTGTAAAGTCAGTGAACGTTGTGGCTGCAGTCAATCAGAGTGACTCAATGTAACTGGTGTGACTGCGGCGGAAGAGCCGCAACGGCAGCGATCTCCGTCGTTGTTCCCACAGGGGCCCCATCCCTCGGTGAGTTCAACAATGGTGATCGCTTTCTGCTTAAGCTGGACCCCACCAGCCCGTCCTCCCGCCCCGAAAGGCCGTACCGATGTCTGACCTCTCCCAGCTGCTCACCGATGAGAAGCGCCCCGCCGTCACCGCGGACCTGGCCACCTTCGCGGAGGACACCGTCGCGGCCCAGAAGGGCATCACCGGTGCCGCCGTCAAGGCCGCCGTGGGCACCGCGAAGAAGCTCGACTCGGACATCGTGACCAAGGGCGTCAACCGCATGCTCCCGGAGATCCTCGGCGACCTGCAGCCGCACTGGACCGCCTTCACCGCGGACCCCTCGGCCGACTTCGGCAACTTCCTCGCCGGCCGCAGCGACCAGGTCGTCGACGCCCTCATGGCCGTCGCCGACCGCAACGCCGAGCAGATCAACGTCCCCGCCCTGGCCAAGGCGTACAACGCCCTGCGCGGCAAGGGCGCCGGCATCATCGAACCCACCATCCCGGAGCTCGGCCGCATCCTCCAGCGCCACATGAACTGATGCCGCAGGGCACGTTCCGGCTCGCCGCATTCAGCGATCTCCACCTGGGGAAGAAGAAGGGGCCCGGCCTCGACTGGGCCCGATCCGCGTGTGCCGGCGCCGCCACCCGGGGAGCGGACGTCCTCGTCTGCCTCGGCGACCTGGTGGACAAGAAGAAGGGTGGGCCCGGCGACATCGAGGACGCCATCGCCCTGTTCCGCTTCATCACCGAAGACCTGGGCCTGCCGCTGATCCACGTGTGGGGCAACCACGACGTCGGCGCCGGCATCGTCGACACCTTCCCCGCCCTCGACGGCGTGTACCGCCCGGACGGTGCGGAGATCGCCGCGATCACCGTCCCGGGAGTCCCGGCCGTCTTCCACGCCGCCAACGTCATCGCCGACCCGGACCCTCGTGAGGTCGTCTCCCACTTCCCCACCGCCGCCGGCCCGGGCCACGTCGGTCTGCTCCACAGCGAGGTCGAGGGCCAGTACACGAAGAACCCGTGCCTGCCGACCACCGTCGACGCCCTGCTCAGCCACCGCTACGACACCTGGCTGCTCGGCCACGTCCACCAACCCGTCACGCTGCACGAGGCCCCCTTCATCGGGTGGGTCGGCATGGCCTCGATGCTCGAGCTCGACCTTCCGGCGGCGCGACACGCCACCCCATAACGAGGGTATGTAAACTTTCAACCCTTACTTGAGGGTTGAGTCTTTGGCGATTCCGCAGGGCTGGTGCTCGTCCCGATCCTCGGTGTCGCCGGTGTCATCGCACTGCTGACCGGTGGTTCCACCGGCTCATCCGGCTCCTCGGGTGTCGTCGACGCCGAAGAGGAACCGGCTCCCGCCCCGGCACCGGCTCCTGCACCCGCGCCCGCCCCCGCGACACCAGCACCGGCTCCGGGACAGGCGACCACCCCGATCCATGACGGACAGGGTGGACCGGGTACCGCACAGAACCAGGCACAGACCCATGGTCAGGCACAGGATCAGGACTAGCTGGCCAACACCGGTGTCAGCGGCGTCATGTACGTCCTGCTCGCCGGACTCATCGCCGCGACCGTCGGCGCGGTGCTCCTACTCGTGCGCCGCCGCTCAAGCTAGAACGGCCCACAAGCGGAGTCCGCGACCCGTTCCCTCGGTGAGGGGACGGGTCGCGGTGTGTCCGGGGCGTCGAAAAGCGAACTAGACGTCGAGGAAGCGGACGTCCTTCGCCTTGCGGGTGATGAAGGAGCGGCGGGCCGCGACGTCATCGCCCATGAGGATGGAGAACAGCTCGTCGGCGCGCTGCGCGTCGTGGAGGTCGACGCGGCGCAGCAGGCGGGTGTGCGGGTCGAGGGTGGTCTCCCACAGTTCGGACGGGTTCATCTCGCCGAGGCCCTTGTAGCGCTGAATGCCGTCGTCGGTGTTGATCTTGCGGCCGGCGGCCAGGCCCTCGGCGAGCTCCTTGTCGCGCTCGTCGTCGGAGTAGGCGTAACCGGGCTCCCCGCCCCGCCACTTCAGCTTGTACAGCGGCGGGTTGGCCAGGTAGACGTGGCCCTCCTCGATGAGCTGCGGCATGAAACGGAACAGCAGGGTCAGCAGCAGGGTGGCGATGTGCTGGCCGTCGACGTCGGCGTCGGCCATGAGGACGATCTTGTGGTAACGCAGCTTCGACAGGTCGAATTCCTCGTTGATGCCGGTGCCCAGTGCGGTGATGATGGCCTGGACCTCGGCGTTCTTGAGCACCTTGTCCAGACGGGCCTTCTCCACGTTGAGGATCTTGCCGCGCAGCGGGAGGATCGCCTGGTACATGGAGTCACGGCCAGCCTTGGCGGAGCCACCGGCCGAGTCACCCTCGACGATGTAGAGCTCGGAGGCGCTCGGGTCCTTGGAACGGCAGTCGGCGAGCTTGCCGGGCAGACCGCCGAGGTCGGTGGCGGACTTGCGGCGCACCAGCTCACGGGCCTTGCGGGCGGCGATGCGGGCCTGGGAGGAGGAGACGGCCTTGCTGACGATGGCCTTGGCCTCCGCCGGGTTGGCCTCCAGCCAGTGGCCGACGTGCTCGTTGACCATGCGCTGGACGAAGGAACGGATCTCCGTGTTGCCCAGCTTCGTCTTGGTCTGGCCCTCGAACTGCGGGTCGCCGACGCGGACGGCGACGACGGCGGCGAGGCCCTCACGGCAGTCCTCACCGGTGACGTTCGGGTCCTTGTCCTTGATGAGCTTGTGGTCGCGGGCGTACTTGTTCACCAGCGAGGTCAGGGAGGAACGAAAACCCTCCTCGTGGGTGCCACCCTCGTGGGTGTTGATGGTGTTGGCGAAGGTGTGGACGGACTCCTTGTAGGCGGAGTTCCACTGCATGGCGATCTCGACCTCGTGGTCCTCGCCCTTGGCCTCGAACCCGACGATGGAGGGGTGGATGACCGTCTTGCCCTTGTTCAGGTGGTTGACGTAGTCGACCAGGCCCTGCGGGTAGTGGTAGACGGCCTTCTTCTCGCGCTTCTTCGGCGGCTTCGGCGCCTCACCGGCGGAGGCCTCCTCGACCTCGGTGTCGTCGAAGGACGGGCCGTCGAGGGACTGGGCGGTGTCACCCTCCTCGGCGAGTGCCTCGAGCTCGAGCTCCTCCTCGGTGACCCGCTCGTCCTTGAGGGTGATGGTCAGGCCCTTGTTGAGGAAGGCCATCTCCTGGAGGCGACGCGCGATGGTGTCGTAGTCGAACTTCGTGGTCTCGAAGATCTCGGCGTCCGGCCAGAACCGGATGGTGGTGCCGGTGCCGCGGGCGTTGCCGCCCTCGACGAGGTCCTCGGGCACGGAGGCGTTGAAGTTCTGCAGCCAGTGCTTGCCGTCGCGCTTGATGTCGGCCTCGACACGGGTGGACAGGGCGTTGACCACGGAGATACCGACACCGTGGAGACCACCGGAGACGGCGTAGGAGTCGGAGTCGAACTTGCCGCCGGCGTGCAGCTGGGTCATGACGACCTGGACGGTCGGAGCACCCGAGGGGTGCATCTCGACGGGGATGCCACGGCCGTCGTCGACGACCTGGACGCCACCGTCGGCGAGCAGCGTCACATCGACGCGGGTGGCCTCCCCGGCCATCGCCTCATCGACCGAGTTGTCCACGACCTCCCACACGAGGTGGTGCAGGCCACGGGCGCCGGTGGAGCCGATGTACATGCCCGGGCGCTTGCGGACGGCCTCGAGCCCCTCCAGAATGGTGATCGACGACGCGTCATAGTTGTGTTCAGCGGTAGCCACGTGAAACGGCACTCCTCGCTAGCAGGTAATTTCAGACCTCCCCAGTCTACACCCTGTGGGTGCCTACCAGTAACGGGCTCGCACGCGTCGGAAGGCCTTTCTCGCGCGTTTTTGACAGGGTTGCCCCGGACACTATCCGTAGGTGTCGCGCGGACCGCGGCCTTTGACGTGGAGCGGCCCCTTGCGCCAGCTCGGTGCCTTCGGCCCGAAGATCTTCAGCTCGGTGATGATGCCGGGGCCGACCTTTCCGGCGATGGCCTGCAGAATCTGCCGCTGCATCATCCGCAGGTTCGTCGCCCACGCCGTGGAGTCGCACGTGATGAACAGGGTCGTGTCCTTGATCATCTCCACCGTCGTGTGCTGCGCGATCTTCTCGCCGACCAGCTCATCCCAGTGCCCGTTGACCCAGCCGCCGGCCATGCCCTTCTCCCAGCCACGGCGCTGAATCTCGCCGCCGAGCAGGGCACCGAAGGTGTCCACGTCCAGGGGTCGACGTCGTCTGCGCCCGTCCGGCCCACTGGGGATTCCCCGCTTGGCGACGCCCCCCGTCCCCACCGCCTTCGTCCTCCTCGGCGAGGGCGTGCGCCCCACCGGCGGGAGTTGTCCGCCGTTGCGCTGTCGGGCCGCGGAGCGGAGTTTCTCGAAGGCCTCGTTGACCGGATCGTGGTTGTCAGTCATCGTCGCCGCCCTCCAGGACGCTGATGCGTCCCTGATCGGTGTCGGCGACGGTGATGGTGTGACGGGTCACGGCCTCACCGAGGTTGCCGGGCAGATCCCCGTCGACCGCGGCCGTGATGAGCACCTGCTCCGCATCCGCCGCCAACTCGACGAGCTTCTCCCGGCGGCGGGCGTCGAGCTCGGCGAAGACATCGTCGAGGATGAGCACCGGATCGGTCCCGTCGGAGCGCAGCAGCGAGAACTCCGCGAACCGCAGCGCGATGGCGAAAGACCACGTCTCCCCGTGGGAGGCGAACCCCTTGGCCGGCTGATCACCGAGTTCGAGGATGAGGTCATCACGGTGCGGGCCCACCAGGGACATGCCGCGCTCGATTTCCCGCTGTCGTTTCCGGGCGAGCTCGGCGAGCATCTCCGCCTCGAGGACCTCCGCCTCATCCGTGTCGGATTCGACGGTGCAGCGGTAGCTGACCTTCACCTTCCGCGACTCCGGGGCCAACCCGGAGTAGGCGTCGTCGATGTGCGGACCCAGCTCGGCGAGCAACCGGCGACGCGCGGCGATGACCTGCGCACCGAGGGCCGCCAGCTGCGCATCCCACACGTCGAGGGTGGCCAGGGCGCTGGCGCCGTCGGCGTCCTGGTAACCCCGGCGCAGGGAGCCGCCGGCCGACTTGAGCAGGGCGTTACGCTGACGCAGGACCTTGTCGTAGTCCGCCTTCACCCCGGCCAGCCGGGGTGTGCGGGTGGCGATGATGTCGTCGAGGTACCGGCGTCGCTCCGCCGGCTCGCCCCGCACCAGGGCCAGGTCCTCCGGGGCGAACAACACGGTGCGCACCACCCCGAGCAGCTCGCGCGGGGAGCCCAGCTTCGTGCGGTTGATCTGCGCCTGATTCGCGGCGTGCGGCTTGATGAGCAGGTGCGCCGTCAACTCCCGGCCCTGATTGACGGCTGTCGAGGAGATCCGGGCGCTCGTGGCACCGGCGCGCACCAGCGGCGCATCATGGGAGACCCGGTGCGAGGACAGGTGGGCGACATATCCGACGGCCTCGACGATGTTGGTCTTGCCGAAGCCGTTGCGTCCCACGAACAGGGTGATCCCCGGTTCCAGGGTCAGCGAGAGCTGCGGCCAGGACCGGAAATCACGCAGGTCGAGAGTCCTGATGTAGATGGTCGGTCACCTCCCGGACGCCGTGCGATCAGCCCGGCAGACGGACCGGCATGAGCAGGTACGTGAACTCCGTCTCGGGGGTGGGGAAGGTGCCGTCAGCGTCGGCCTCCGGCAGCTCCTCCGGCTCCGGGATGAGGATCGCCGGGCGGGAGGGCTCAGTGAATCCGAAGACGACCCGGTTGGTGTGGACGACACCCAGGCCGTCCCGCAGGTAGCCGGGGTTGAAGGCGATGGTCAGTTCGTCGCGGCCGACGAAGGCGCAGGGCAGGCGCTCCTCGGCGTGACCGGAGTCGGTGCCGCCGGCGGAGAGGATGACCTCCCCCTCGGAGAACTCCATCCGGATCTGCGCGTTGCGCTCGGTGACCAGGCTGACGCGGCGGATGGCCTCCTGGAGCGGGGCGATCTCGACCGAGGCCATGGAGGTGTGCGACTTCGGCAGCAGCGGCTGGATGTTCGGGAAGTCCGCGTCGAGCATGCGTGTCGTGGTCTCCCGGTTCTCGGTGTGGATGCCGAACAGTCCGGCGGCGCCGACCTGGTCGCCCGTGCCCACGGCGATCTCCACCGGATCCGACACATGGGAGTCGAGGGTGCGGGCGTTGTCCGAGAGGGTCTTCGCCGGGATGAGCAGCTTCGCGGACACGTCCGGGGAGGTCGGGTTCCACTCGCAGGTGCGCAGTGCCAGGCGGAAACGGTCGGTGGCGGCCAGGCGCAGGTTCGCGCCGTCGACCTCGATGTGCACGCCGGTGAGCATGGGCAGGGTGTCATCCTTGCCCGCGGCGGAGGCCACCTGGGTGACCGCCTCGGAGAACAGCCGCGGGTCGATGGTGCCGGTGACCTCGGGCAGAGCCGGGATCTGCGGGTAGTCATCCAGCGGGATGAGCGGCAGCTCGAACCGGGAGGAACCGCAGGCCAGCAGGGCCTTCGAGCCGTCGACCTTGAAGTCGACCGGCTTGTTCGGCAGCGTGTTGACGATCTCCGCGATGAGCTTGCCGGCCACCGCGATGCGACCGGGCTCAGCGACCTCGGCGGCGATGCGGACCCGGGTGGAGACCTCATAGTCGAATCCCGCGAACTCCAGTCCGGCGTCATCGGCCGTGATGAGCATGGCACGCAGGACGGGCTGGGTCACCTTGGTGGGCAGGCTTCTTGCCACCCAGGCGACGGCGTTGGCCAGGTCATCCCTGGCTACCCGGAATGACACTGCCTGTGACTCCATGCTTTGCGGTCTCCTCGAACATCGGGCGAATAACAAACACCAACGTACCTCATGGCGGGGGCAACCCGATGTCGGAGTTTGTCATTTGCCCCTCCGGGAGGTGACGGCCCGGAGGGGTGACGGTGACTTCTCCCCACATCCTCTTTCTTCTAGTTGAATTACAAGTTAAAAGATGGGAGTAACAGTAAGTCCTGTGCACTCTGTGGGAAACCACCTGAATCGACTGGTGGCATCGGCGATCCGTCCTGTGATTAGGGGTGTCGGATTCCTGTGGACAACATCGGCTGGCTGTGGACAATTCCGGGCGGCGCTGATTTCTCCACATTCTGTCATTCGTTGTTCCACCACCGCTCCACAGCGGAGGGTGAGTTGTGCACATGCCCGCTGACCACTGTGATCCGCCGTTATGTGACGCGAATCGCTGAATTACATCAGCGTAATTACACAGGTGTGGATAACCCTGGGGACAATCTTGCGCCCCCGGTGCCCCTCCCCCGGTGCCGCGACCGGGCACCCGTGCACAGTGGCAGCGACGTCTGACACCGGGCCGGTTTTCCGGTGTTTTTCGGCCCCGTGTCAGACGCTGGAGCTGATGCACTCGGGCTCACGCATCCAGACAGAGAACAACCCCGGCACCGCGAGGGCAGTACCGGGGTTGGAGACTGGGCGGGCAGGTCAGCCGCGACCGCGGTTCTTGATCAGCTGGGTCAGCTGCTGGATCTCGTCGTAGGTGTCCCGCTTCTCGGTCATCTCCTTGCGGATCTTCCGGTCGGCGTACATGACGGTCGTGTGGTCCTTGCCGCCGAACTGGGCGCCGATCTTGGGCAGGGAGAGATCGGTGAGCTCGCGGCACAGGTACATGGCCAGCTGGCGGGCGTGCGCCACGGCGCGGGTCTTGCCGGCCCCGGTGAGGGTGTCCATGGTGATGCCGAAGTACTCGGTGGTCACCTCCATGATCGTGTTGGCCGTGATCTTGATGTCCGCAGCGTCGGGGAGGATGTCGCGGAGGGCGACCTCGGCCATCTCCTGGTTGATCGGCTCGTTGATGAGCGAGGAGTAGGCGGAGACGCGGATGAGCGCGCCCTCGAGCTCGCGGATGGAGGACTCGAACCGGGAGGCGATGAGCTCCAGGACGGTGCGGTCGACGTGGGTGCCGTCGGCCTGGGCCTTCTTCTCCAGGATGGCGATGCGGGTCTCCAGGTCCGGGGGCTGGATGTCGGTGATGAGGCCGCCCTCGAAGCGGGTGCGCAGCCGGTCCTCCAGGGTGGTCAGCTGCTTCGGCGGGCGGTCGGAGGACAGGATGATCTGCTTGTCCGCCTGGTGGAGGGCGTTGAAGGTGTGGAAGAACTCCTCCTGGGTGCCTTCCTTGCCCTCGAGGAACTGGATGTCGTCGACCATGAGGATGTCGAGGTTGCGGTAGCGCCGCTTGAACGTCTCCTGGCGGTCATCGCGCACCGAGTTGATGTAGTCGTTGGTGAATTCCTCACTGGAGACGTACTTGACCCGCAGTCCGGGCTGCAGCACCTGGGCGTAGTTGCCGGCGGCGTGGAGGAGGTGTGTCTTGCCGAGGCCGGAGCCGCCCCAGATGAACAGGGGGTTGTAGGCGCGGGCGGGGTTCTCGGCGACGGCGACGGCGGCACCGTTGGCGAAGCGGTTGGAGGAGCCGATGACGAAGTTCTCGAAGGTGTATTTCGGGTTGAGTGACTTGTCCCGGTTGGGGTCGTGGGCCGGCTTCTCGCGGTGGAGGCGCTGGCTCTGGTGGTAGACGGGTGCGGCGGGTTCCGGGGCGGTGACCGGCGTCTGTGCAGGTGCAGGTACCGGGGTCTCCACGGGCTGGTCGACCCATGCGTGGGTGGTGGTCCAGCCGGTGTCCTGCGGGGCGGGCTGCTCGACCGGTGCCGGAGCCGGGGGTTCGGGAGTGGCGGGCGTGGCGGGGACAGCCGGGATCGCCTCGGGCTCGACGCTGACCGCGAGACTGCACGGGCGGCCGGTGCGTTCGGAGAGGACCTTGACGATGTGGTCGCCGAAGACGTCCTCGATGACCTCCTTGGCCATCGCGTGCGGGGTGGCCAGCAGGGCGTAGCCGTCGACCAGGACGATGGGTTGGGCCAGGCCGAGGAAGCCACGTTGCTGGTGGGTGAAGGCGGGGATGTCGGAGGCGGGGTCCTCCGAGCGGGCGAGGAGTTCGCCCTTGATGTCCTGCCAGGTGTGCGCCAGCGATGGCTGCTGATCCGCCACGTCGTCCTCGTTCCTCGGTTGTTACTTCTCGTGTGGGCGCGGGGTGCCCTGCCGGTCGTGCGGGTGGGTGAATGACAGACATGACCCGGGTGACGCCGTCCGTCGGAGGGTTGTGCACCGTGTCATTCACAGGCCTTCCCGGTGGGAATCATGGCCTCGACCTCGCCATCCACAATCTTGTCCACAGCTGTGGACAACGCCGACGATGAAACTTATCCACAGCCTAGTCGATGGGCTGTGGATAGTGACGTCGACCGCCGTTAAGGCTGTGACCTGCAGATTTCCCGTCAAGATGAGAAAGTCTCAACTTGAGATTGAAGGTTATCCACAGGCCTGTTGATTCACCGGCTGTGAGTTGTGCTGATTGCTCTATTGTTACCCGCCCGCCGGAAGCGTTGTCTAGCGACCCCGTCGTCACGTCCCCGGCTCGGCGCGGGCGACCGCGAAGGCGCGCTGGGCCGATGGCCAAAGTCCCCGGTGACCAGCCGATAATCTCATTGTTGTCATTTCAGGGGCACCCACGGGAACCCCCGGTTCGGCTCCGCGTGTCGATTTGTCCGCCATGGTTGCCGTCGCGTAGTCTGGCATGGTCTGTCACACCGTCGGGCAGGCCGATCACTCGGCCGCCGGCGGTTGTGTGTGAGAGCAGAGTCGGCACCGAATCCGGGCCGCGGCACCCTGGGCCTTTCCGGCCCCATCCAGCTGCGCGTCTGTGCGGGCCCTGCACGCCACGGACGGAAGAGCATTTTCCGTCGGGGGCATCTCGAACCGTCATGTTCATAGCTTCGGTCGGCCGATCCCGCTCGGTCACCGTGTTACACAGAGGAGTTTTACCGTGGCAAAGGGCAAGCGGACGTTCCAGCCGAACAACCGTCGTCGCGCGCGCGTGCACGGCTTCCGTACTCGCATGCGCACCCGCGCCGGTCGCGCAATCGTCTCGGCACGTCGTCGTAAGGGTCGCGCAAAGCTGACCGCGTAAAGGAGCACACCGACGGTGCTTCCGAAGCAGCACAAGTTCACCTCACCGGCCGAGTTCTCTCGGACGATCAAGCGTGGACGCCGCGCCGGATCCCGCACCGTCGTGGTCCATCTCCTGGACCGCTCCGGCACGCCCGACGCCGATATCGCCGTCACCGGCGGTCCGCGCGTCGGGCTCATCGTCTCCAAGGCCGTCGGGAACGCGGTGATCCGTCACCGCACGTCCCGGCGGCTTCGGCATGTCTGCGCCGCGCTTATCGACGCCCCCTCCCCCACCATCCCCCGCACCTGCGACGTGGTGATCCGGGCCCTGCCTGCGGCAGGGACGGCGTCGACAAGCGAGCTGACGCGGGACATCCGCAAGGCCCTGCGCAAGGTCGGGATTCCGGATGTGCGATGAGATGCCGGCCCCGCGGGGCCCGATGGCGAAAGCCCTCGTGGCGGCGGTGCGCTTCTACCAAAACTACATCTCCCCCCTTAAGATGGGGTCGACCTGCCGTTTCGAACCCACGTGCAGCGCCTACGCCCTGGAGTCGGTCGCCCGACACGGGGCGTTGCGCGGCACAGTCATGGCGATGGCGCGGCTGAGCAAGTGTGGTCCGTGGCACCCGGGCGGGTACGACCCCGTGCGGCCCGAGCGCCGACGCGACCTGACATCCACCAACCTCGAGGAGTTCTGACACACAGTGCTCAACTTCATTTACTGGCCGATCTCGGCCGTCCTGTGGTTCTGGCACAAGGTCTTCAGCTTTGTGCTCGACCCGGATTCCGGCGTCACCTGGGTGCTGTCGATCATCTTCCTGACCTTCACGGTCAAGGCGATCATGGTCAAACCCACCATCAACCAGCTGCGTTCCGGCCGCAAGATGCAGGAAATGCAGCCGAAGATGGCGGAGATCCGGTCGAAGTACAAGAACGACCAGCAGAAGATGATGGAGGAGACGCGCAAGCTCCAGAAGGAGGTCGGCGTCAACCCGGTCCTCGGCTGCCTGCCCGTCCTCATCCAGCTGCCCGTCTTCATCGGCCTGTTCCACGTCCTGCGCTCCTTCAACCGCACCGGTGAAGGCGTCGGCCAGCTGGGGCTGTCCATCGAGCAGAACTACAACACCCCGAACTACATCTTCTCCGTCGACGACGTGCAGTCCTTCCTCGACGCCACCCTCTTCGGCGTCCCGCTGTCGGCCTACATCTCCATGCCGGCCGACATGTACGCCGCGTTCCCCAAGGTGGACTTCACCCGCACCGACATCATGTTCGTGGCCATCCCGCTGGTCCTCATCATCGCCGTGGCCACCCACTTCAACGCCCGGATGTCCATCGACCGGCAGAAGGCCCGCCTGGCCTCCGGCAAGCAGGCCGCCCCCTCCGGCGACAACGCCGAGATGATGCAGACCCAGATGGCCATGATGAACAAGATGATGCTGTGGTTCATGCCGCTGACCATCCTGTTCACCGGTGTCCTCTGGCACATCGGCCTGCTGTTCTACATGGTCTCCAACAACATCTGGACCTTCTTCCAGCAGCGCATCGTCTTCGCCAAGATGGACGCCGAGGAAGAGGCCGAGGAGGAGGCCCGCCGCGCCCTCAAGCGCTCCACCGCCCCCGCCCCGGGCGCCCGCCGGGTGCAGAAGAAGAACAAGAAAAAGAAGAAGTAGACCACGAGGCACCGCAGCCACCGTTATCCCGCCCGCCGCGGGAGAAGCGGTGGCTGTCCCGATTCCGGGGCCGGGTACTCTCATGGGCATGAGTGAGATCCCCGCGCCACCGGAAGCCGCCGACGTCTTCGGCGACCGACTCCCCCTGGCCGAGGCCTACCATCGCTCCCTGGCCACCGACGGATCCACCCGCGGATTCATCGGCCCCCGAGAAGTACCACGACTGTGGGAACGCCACATCCTCAACTGCGCCGTCATCGGTGAGGCCATGGACCACGGCGCCGTGGTCGTCGACATCGGCTCCGGCGCGGGGCTGCCCGGCATCCCGCTCGCCCTGGCCCGCCCCGACCTCGACATCACCCTCATCGAGCCGCTGCTCAAGCGCTCGGTCTACCTCAGCGAGGTCGTCGAGCAGCTCGGCCTGGCCAACGTCACCGTCATCCGGGGCCGGGCCGAGGAGAAGGCGGTGCGCCGACAGGTGGGCACCGTGGACGTGGTCACCTCCCGCGCCGTCGCCCCGCTGGGCAAGCTCGCCGGCTGGTCGCTGCCCCTGGTGAAGGTCGGCGGACACATGATCGCCATGAAGGGTTCCTCGGTCACCGAGGAACTGCAGCGTGACGCCCGCGACATCACCCGCGCCGGCGGCGGGAAGGCTGAGATCCTCACCGTCGGAGCCGATCTGCTCAGCGAACCCACCACACTCATCCGTATCTCGCGGGTGCGGTGAGTGGGACGCACTAAGGTAGGAAGAGCTATGTGGAGTGAAGCCAGGAAGAGGTCAGGTCACGTCGATGGATGACCAGCAGGACGCACAGGTGAGGACACCCGGGATGACGTTGAACGTGCGGAAGCTGCCCCGGCCGGACCAGCCCCGGCTGATCACCGTGGCCAACCAGAAGGGCGGGGTGGGCAAGACCACCAGCTCCGTCAACCTCGCCGCCGGACTGGCCATGCACGGCCAGAAGGTCCTGGTCATCGACCTCGACCCGCAGGGTAACGCCTCCACCGCACTCGGCGCGGAACACCGGGCCGGAACGACCTCGAGCTACGAGATGCTCATCGGTGAGGCGACCGCCGATGAGGCGCTGCAGCAGTCGCCGTTCAACGAGAACCTCTACTGCGTCCCCGCCACCATCGATCTCGCCGGTGCGGAGATCGAACTGGTCAGCCTGGTCCGCCGCGAGTACCGGCTCCATGATGCACTCCGGGGGAAGTTCATCGAGACCCACGGATTCGACTACGTCATCATTGACTGCCCGCCCTCCCTCGGCCTGCTCACCATCAACGCCATGACCGCCGTCGACGAGGTGCTCATCCCCATCCAGTGCGAGTACTACGCACTCGAGGGCGTGGGCCAGCTGCTCAACAACATCTCGATGATCCGGCAGCACCTCAACACCAATCTGCACATCTCGGCGATCCTGCTGACCATGTACGACGCCCGCACGAAGCTCTCCGAGCAGGTGGCCACCGAGGTCAAGGACCACTTCGGCGACGTGGTGCTCACCAACGTCATCCCCCGGTCGGTCAAGGTCTCCGAGGCGCCCGGCTACGGCCAGACGGTCATCGAGTACGACCCCTCCTCCCGCGGCGCGCTGGCCTACCTCGACGCCGCGCGCGAGTTCGCCAGCCGCGGTGACTACCAGCCGGTCGAGTCCACCGGCCCCATCGGCGTCAGCCCCACCACCGCCGCCCGACTCATCGCGGAAGCGACGGCGGAGGCAGAAGAACCACAGGAAGAGACGGAGGAGCAATGAACCAGGAAACTCGCAAGGGTGGCCTCGGCCGGGGTCTCGCCGCCCTCATCCCCTCCGGTCCCTCCAACGGCTCACCCCGTCTCGGTGACGGCGCGGCCGACGTCATCCTCGGCGGCACCAAGGGTGCCAAGGGTGCCCGGGACACCGCCGCCGAGCGCGTCCCCGGTGCCCCGAAGCCGGGCCTGCCGGGCACCGGTCCGACACCGGAGACGGTGAAGGAATCCGCGAAGGAGCCGGGCAAGAGCAAGCCGAAGAAGAAGCAGAGGCAGGCGGCGGAGAAGGGGCCGGAGAAAGGGGCGGACCACGGCGGCGTCGATACGCCTGCGGCGGTCGAGTTCGGGGCCACCTACCGCGAGATTCCCCTCGGTGACATCGTCCCCAACCCGCAGCAGCCACGCACCACCTTCGACGAGGAACCGCTCGAGGAGCTGGTCCACTCCATCCGTGAGTTCGGGCTCATGCAGCCGATCGTGGTGCGCCGGTCCCCCACCGGCACCGGCTTCGAGCTCATCATGGGTGAGCGCCGCTGGCGGGCGTCCGCGAAGGCGGGACTGGAGTCCATCCCGGCGATCGTCCGGGAGACGGAGGACGGCGCCATGCTGCGCGACGCCCTCCTGGAGAACATCCACCGCGTCCAGCTCAACCCGCTGGAAGAGGCCAGCGCCTACCAGCAGCTGCTCGAGGAGTTCGGTGTCACCCAGGGCGAGCTTGCCGACCGGATCGGCCGTTCGCGCCCGGTGATCACCAACGCGCTGCGCCTGCTCGCACTGCCCGTCCCGGTGCAGCGTCGGGTGGCGGCGAACGTGCTCACCGCCGGACACGCCCGGGCACTCGCCGGCGTGAAACTCGGTGAGGACACCGCGGCCGCGCAGGAGCAGCTCGCCGACCGCGTCGTCGCCGAGGGGATGAGCGTGCGTGCCACCGAGGAGGCTGTCACCCTGCTCAACCGCTCCGGCCTGCCCGAGGCGAAGAAACCCACCGCCCCGGCCCCGCAGGCCGAGGTGTTCACCCGCGCGGCCGACCGCCTGGCCGATGAGTGGGACACCCGCGTCACCGTCACCATGGGCCGTCGCAAGGGCCGCATGGTCGTCGAATTCGGGGACGAGGAGGACTTCCAGCGCATCCTCGGCCTCATCGAGGGTCGGGACTAGGGACGGGGCCGGCGGTGTACACGTCACTCGTCCCCCTGAGCCAGGACACCCTCGGGCAGATCCACGCCCAGGCCGCGCGCAGCATCTTCTGGGAACTCGACGCGGACACCGCCACCACCGTGCTCAGCACCGGCGATCCTGCCTTCGAGAAGGAGGCCTGGCTCGCCCGGATCCTCATGGACTACGGCTGCTGCGGTTTCTCCCTGGTCCGCACCGAAACCCGCCACACCATCGCGACGATCCTCTACTGCTCGCGTACCGACGCCCCCGGTGCCAATCAGCTGCCCACCGCCCCCGTCTCCGACGACGCCGAGCTCCTCACCTCCCTCTACATCGATCCCGGCTTCGCCGGCATCGGCCTGGAGAGCGTGCTTCTCGACGCCGCGATCATGGAACTGACCGACAAGGACGCCTCCGCCGTGGAGGCGTTCGGCTGGCGCAGTGACTTCTTCGCCCGCACCGACGTGGACAGCCTCCTGTGCGGCCCCGTCGGCGACCTGCTGCGTTCCGCCCCGGAGATCGGCCTCATGTCCGTCCCCGTGCTGGAGGCCGCCGGATTCCGCGTCGTCGCCGACCATCCGGTCCTGCCCCGCCTGCGACTCGACCTGCCCCCGCAGCACGACCTGCTCAGCGCGGCCGACGTGGAGGAACTGCTCACCCGGGCGAGCGTGTGCTGACTACAGGCCGTTCTCGGCCTTGAGCAGCTCCGCGAACTTGAAGGTGCCGGTCGGCTGATCGTCCTCGTCGAGCAGGTACAGGCGCTTGACCGCCACGACCATGGCCTCGGCGATGGCGTCACGCACCGACGGGTCGGTGAGCTTCTCCACGTCCCCGGGGTTGGTGAGATAGCCGGCGACGACCTCGATGGTGGGCATCTGCGTCAGACGCAGCAGCTCCCACGTGCGGGCATGGTTACCGCAGTTGAGGAACTCCGTGCGGGCGACGATCTCGCGCTGCACGTACCCGGACAGCGTCTCCCCGGTCAGGGAGCTCGCCCCGAACTCGGAGCCGAAGTAGAAGGTGGCCACACCCTCCGCCAGCTCGTTCTGGTAGCTGTCGCACTGCAGGCAGATCATGAGATCCGCGCCGAAGGCGTTGGCGATCTCCGCCCGCGCCTTCGGGGACGGCGAATCCATCCGGGGCCGGGAGATGATGGTCTCCATGCCGGCGGCGATCATGCGACCCTCGATCCGGGAGGCCAGATCCCACAGGATCTCCTCCTCGGAGATGGCACCGTGCATGCCGGTGACGGTGCGGCCCTTGTCGGCGCCACCGAGCGCCGGGTCGATGACCACGCGCTTGCCCGCCAAACGGGGACCGGCACTGCGGACGTGCTCCCGCTCCCGGATCGCCTGGGGGTTGCCGCCGGTGATACGGCGGCCCAGGAGGTTGAGGGCGCGGATCGTGTCCGGACCGCACATTCCGTCATCTTGCAGGCCCGAGTTGAGCTGGAACTCCACCAGGGCGGCGTGCGTGGCCTCACCGAAGTGGCCGTCGATGCGGTGGGCGTAGAAGCCGAGCTCCTGCAGCTGCTGCTGCAGCTGGGAGACGTCATCACCGACGAACTCATTGCCCGGCTGGAAGGCCAGCACGCGGGCGCCGAGTTTGTAGGAGGCCAGGCGCAGCTCCCGCAGGGTCAGCTCGTCGATGTCGCCGCTGGGGACGATGCCCCGGGACTGCTGGAAGGCCTTGAGAACCTCAGCCAGGTGCTCGTCGAAGAGCTTGTCATCCTCCGAGTACTTCTGGGAGTTCCAGTCCGTGAGATCGTCCTGGAAATCGGGCAGAAGGCCGAGCCTGGCCAGGGTGGAGCGAGCCTCTGCCACTCGGGGGCTGCGGTCGCCGACATGAAATGTCTTCACTACGACACTCCTTCCCTGGGTCAGATGCCACAGATCTTATCCCAGCCGTCAGGAGTCGGCCGGTGCTGCTCGTTTGTCGTCTGTTCAGGCTACCAGTTACAGATGTGACTCCAGCTTTGCCACGATCTCCTTCTTCGGACGCAGCCCGACGAACTCGTCGACCTTCTCCCCGTCCTTGAAGATGAGCACAGAAGGAATGGACATGATCTGGAACATCGCACCCAGGGTGCGCTCGGAGTCGACGTCGACCTTGGCCACGGTGACCTGGTCACCCATCTCCGCGGCGATGTCCTCGATGATGGGGCTGAGCTTCTTGCAGGGACCGCACCATTCGGCCCAGAAGTCGACGATGACGGGCTTGTCGGACTCGATGACGACGGACTTGAAGGTGTCCTGGGTGACGTCGACGACGTTGTTCGTGCTCATGGCGGTGTGCCTTTCTCTAGAGGGCGGCGAGGAAGTGTTCGGCGTCGATGGCGGCGCGGCAACCGGAACCGGCCGCGGTGATGGCCTGCTGGTAATGGTCGTCGACCAGGTCACCGCAGGCGAACACGCCGCGGACGCTGGTGGCGGTGGACGGCTCGGCGACCTCCACGTAGCCGCCCTCCTTGAGCGCCACCTGGCCCTCGAGGAACGCGGAGCGCGGATCGTGGCCAATGGCGACGAACATGGCGGCGACCGGCAGCTCGGAGACCTCGCCGGTGACGGTGTCGCGCAGCATGATGCCACCGACCTTGCCGCCGTCGTCGATGACGTGGTCGACGACCTTGTTGAGGGCGAACTCGATCTTGTCGTTGTCCTTCGCGCGCTCGAGCATGATGGCGGAGGCGCGGAACTCCTCACGGCGGTGGACGATGGTCACCTTGTCGGCGAACTTGGTGAGGAAGGTGGCCTCCTCCATGGCGGAGTCACCGCCGCCGATGACGGCGATCTCCCTGCCCTTGAAGAAGAAACCGTCGCAGGTCGCGCAGGTGGACACGCCGCGGCCCATGAGGGTGTCCTCGCCCTCGACACCGAGCAGGCGGGGGGCGGCACCGGTGGCCAGGATGACGGTGCGGGCCTCGTGGACCTCGTCGCCGACATGGATGCGCTTGACGTCGCCGGCCAGCTCCACGCTGTCCACCAGTTCCATGCGCAGGTCAGCGCCGAAACGCTCGGCCTGGGCACGCATCTCCTCCATGAGCTCCGGGCCCATGATGCCCTTCTGGAAACCCGGGAAGTTCTCCACCTCGGTGGTGGTCATCAGGGAGCCGCCGTACTCGTACCCCTCGAAGACGATGGGCTTGAGCTCCGCACGCGCCGCGTAGAGGGCGGCGGTGTAACCGGCGGGGCCGGATCCGATGATGGCCACGTCGTGGATGGTGGCAGGTGCCGTCATGGTGGGGTTCTCCTGGGTTGATGTCATTCTTCGTCCGGGGGCAAGTCTAACGGCTCACCGCCCGGCTCCTCCCACTGCAACCCTGCCCGCCCCGGGAACATTCCGTCACCCGTGCGTTCACACCGCCTGGGCGGCGGCGCCCCACATGTCCTCCCGCAGCGCGGTCCGGGCCCGGGCCCGACGGGACTTGATCGTGCCCGGTGGCACGCCCTCCTGCTCGGCGACGTGGGCGACGGAATATCCCACGACGTCGATGAGCCACAGCGCGGTGCGCTGGTCCGGGCGCAGCCGGTCGAGGGCCTCCCGCAGCTGGAGGATCACCTCGCGCTGACGGATCGGGTCGATGGACAGCCGGAGGTTGATCTCATGCGGCACCGCCTCCTCGTCGAGGGTGGTCGTCTCCACCTGGCGGCGGTGGTTGCGGAAGTCCCAGCCGGTGTTCATCACCAGGCGGTGCAGCCAGGTGCTCAGGCTCGACTCGTGCCGGTAGGTGTGGAGCTTGCGGCTGGCGCGGAGCAGGGCCTCCTGGACGATGTCCTGGGCATCATCCTCATTGTGACCATATTTCCGGGCGACCCACAGCAGTCGTGTCCGGTGACGCTCCACGATCTCGCTGAATGCCCGCATGTCACCTGCGACATAGGCGTCGACCAGTTCGCCGTCTGGTTGTGTCATTATTTCCCCCCGGAAATGGTGCGTCCGCACCTCGACCCAATTTCAACCCACGCCCGGGGTCCCCGCCACCCGAGGGGATATGACGCCCACCACAGTGGGCGCATGAGGGTCAGTCGAAGCCGATGACCTGTGCGTCGTCGACGGTGACGGGGTCACCGGTCGCGGGTCCACCGGTGACCCAGAGGAGGACGCCGGGGACGTCGGCGGCGTCGACAAGCTCGATGCTGTTGGTGCCCGGGATGAAGGTGCCGGCGGCCAGCTCCGGCAGGGACGCGGTGTCGACGGTGGCCGGGTCGGTGCCGGCGGGAAGCTCGTAGACGTGGAATGTGGCGCCCGGGGAGTCGGTCTCCACGACGAGGTGCTGCAGGTCTGCCGGGGATTCCAGGGTGAGGCTCACGCCGGCGGGGACGGTGTCGCTGCGCCAGCCGGTGGTGGGGTCGTCGTCGACGAGTTCGGGGCTGCTCGAACCGGCCAGCGGGAGGATGACCGGCAGGGCGCGTGGGGCGGTCTCCGTCCGGGAGCCCTGGATCGACTCGGGGTTGACGGGGCCGTCGTCGGAGGTGCTGAACAGGCTGGCCACGTAGGTGGTCAGGACGGCGACGAGCACGACGGCGGTGATGGCGAGCACCGCGATGACCGCGGTCATCTTCCCGGAGTAGGACTTGGAGCCGAAGCCGGGGCGCTCGGAGGGCTTCGGGGCGGAATCCTCGGTGACCACGAGGATCTCCCCGGTGCTCTCCGCGTCCGCCTCCGTCGGCGGGACGGACTCTTCCTCGACCCCACCGAAGGCGCGGAGACGGGTGGCGAGGGTGGACATGTCGGTGTCCTCGTCGCGGGCGGTCTCGACCAGCTCATCGAGGCCGGTGCTCGATGAGGCGAGCAGGGTCAGGGCCGAGGCGATGGCCGCACGGTCGCGGTCGCGCGAGGAGTCGGCGAGCACGGCCGGGAAGGCCAGGACGGCCGAACCGGCGGTGGAGATGCGGATACGGGCGCGGTTGTCCAGGCCGAGCGGAGTGTTGCGGGCGTGGGCCTCGGCGGCGGCGTCGGCCAGCGGGGCCAGGGCCAGGGCGACGGCCTGCGGGTCGAGGCGGTCATCGGCCTCGGCGACGGCCTTGAGGGCGGAGCCGGGCACCCAGTCGGCGACGACGAGGCAGCCGGAACGGTAGGCCAGGACCTCGATGTCGGCGGCCACGCCGTCGATCTCGGTGAGTTTGCGGGTGCGGCGGGAGACCTCGGCGGCGACGCCGGCGGCCGCGGCGGGGCTGGCGGGGGCGAGTGGGGCGTTGCCGGTGGTGTCCACGAAGGTCAGCGCGACGGTCCGGCCGGTGGCCAGCTCCTTGGCCTGCCAGAAGCGGGCGCCGGGCACGGAGCCGTGGTCGGCGAGGAGCCGGAAACGGCCGTCGGAGACCGGTGCACCGGGCACCAGGCGAGGGCCCCGGACGACGCCGGCGGACATCGGCGGCGGGACGGGCGAGGAGTTGAAGGCGTCCATGGCCAGCAGCTGGGCGGAGCGCTCCGTGGCACTGGGGGCCTCGACCTCGATGGCCAGGCTGGTGTCGGGGCGGACGAAGCGGGACAGGCCGGGGATCCGGGCCAGGGCGCGACCGAGGTTCTGCACCTCCGGCAGCCCGGAGAAGGACAGGGCGATGCCGGTGGCGATGAGGAAGATGACGCCGTCGACACCGATCCGGAGGAGGAAGCCGACGGAGCCCAGCGGCTCGAGGATGCCGCCGGCGAGCAGCAGGAGGAGGAAGTCGGTGACCAGGGCGACGGCGATGCCGATGAGGGACGCGGCGGCGGCCCACAGGGTGGTGCGCAGCAGGGAGCGGGTGCCCAGGTGCCCGAGCTTGCGGCGCAGCAGCAGGGCGCCGATGACCGCGCCGGCGACGAAGCCGAAGCCGTTGGCGGCACCGAGGAGGATGACCACCCGGGACGGGGAGGTGGCCACGAGCGGGGCGAGCATGGACAGCAGGATCTTCGTGGCGGTGATGCCGGCGATGATGAAGGTCGGGGTCCACGCCTCCTCGCGGGCGTAGAACACACGCAGGTGCAGCAGGACCAGCGCGTAGGGGATGAGGGTGAAGGCGGAGAAGCTGAGGGTGAGGCCGAGCAGGGTGGCGGATTCGGTGTCGAACTTGCCGTAGGCGAACAGCGCGTTGCCGATCTGCGGGCCGAAGGCGGTGAAGAACACCACGACCGGGATGAGGGCGATGAAGGTGAGCTTGCTGGCCAGGTTGAGGTCGCCGACCACGGCGGCGTCGTCACCGTCGGCGGCGTTGCGCGACAGCCGCGGCATGATCGCGGTGAGCAGGGTGACGCCGATGATGCCGTAGGGCACCTGGAGCAGCAGCCACGCCTGCTGGTAGATGTTCGGGGCGGCCGCGTCCGAGATGGAGGCGATGCGGGTGGTCACCAGGTAGCCGGCCTGGGAGACGGCGACGTAGACGACGATGGCCAGGGCCATGCCGCCGAACTGCTTGAGCCGGTCATCCAGCCCCCACAGCGGCCGCAGATCCACGCCGGCCTTCTTCAGGTACGGCAGCATGATCAGGGCCTGGACCACCACGCCGAGGGTGGTGCCCAGGCCGAGGAGCAGAACGTGCGGGTCACTCAGGCCGGAGGGGGCGGCGGGGTTGAGGGAGCCGGGGATCGTCCAGTAGAGGACGAGGACGGTGATGGAGACGACGTTGTTCGCCACCGGCGCCCAGGCACCCGGTTTGAAGATGCCCTTGGTGTTGAGCACCGCCATGAACAGAGAGAAGATGCCGTAGAAGAAGATCTGCGGCAGCAGCAGGAAGGCGAAGGACGTCGACTGGATGACGTTGACCTGGCCGTCCTCGTCGAGGGCCAGCCGGGTGAGGAAGGGCGCGGCGAAGGTGGCCAGCAGCGTGACCACGATGAGCAGCGTCGCCGAGAGGGTGAACAGTCGGCGGAAGAAGGCGGCACCCCGGTCGGGGTCCTCCTTCTCCGCGCGGACGAGCACCGGCACCACCAGGGAGGTGAGGACGGCGCCGAGGACGATCTCGGTGATGAGGTTGGGCAGCGTGTTGGCGGTGTTGAACGCCGACGCGATCGCCGAGCCGAGCGCGGCACCGATGAGCAGGTTGCGCAGGAACCCGGTGATGCGGGAGATGAGGGTCGCCACCGCCATGGAGCCACCGGCGCGGACGACGTCGGCGTCGGAGGCGACCTGCGTCTCCACGACGGCGTTGTCCGCCACCGCCGGGACGTCCATCCCGGGGGCGGTGGTCAGCGTCGAGCGGTCCTGGTCCGCCGCCGGTGTCACCGCTCCGGTGGTGCGGGCCTCGGGGACCGGGGCCGGCGGGGAGGGCTCGACGAAGCGCGACCGGTGGCCGGCGGCGGGGGCGTTGTCGGTGGGGGTCACTGCGTCACCATTCTCAGGGGTGTCCAATCCGTGGGTCAGCCACGTCTGCGGCGGTGCTGCCGGTGTTGTCTCTGCTGTTTACGGCGGCGGCCGACCCGGAACAACAGTGCCAGGGACAGCCCCACGACCAGCAGCAGGCCGATTCCGTACGTGCCGACGATACCGGCCCGCGTCTGCACGGTGATATCCACCGGTGTGGAGATCGGTGAGCCGTCGAGTGTGGCCAGCCACAGGGTCAGCTGTGTCTGGTCCCGGGCGGTGGGCAGGTCGGCGGTCATCTGCACGGTGATCGAGCCGTGGGCGGGGATGTGGACCCGCTCGGGCACGGAGATCCGCGCGCCGTCCGGCCCGGAGTACGCCAGCTCGGCCTCGACGGGCAGTGGCAGGCCGTTCTCGGCGACGATGAGCAGCGGTGAACTCTCCGACACCCGGGTGTAGACGTTGCCCGGCGGGATGAGCGCCACCGACCCGCGCAGCTCCTGCAGCGTGCGCCGGTTGCCGTCGAGCCGGGCGTCGGTGCGCTCCACCGCGTCCTCGTGGGTGCCGAGGAGCTTCTCGACGTCGCCGTCAACGATGTCAGCACGTCCCGGCGCAGGGGCAGCGTGAAACCGTAGCGGGACAGGGAGATGGCGGGATCGTTGACCGCCATGCGGGTGAGGTCATCGATGTAGCGGGCCTGCTGGCCGGCGCGCAGGGTCTCCGCGTCGGTGACCACGGCCGGATCGGGGTAGGGCGAGCCGAAGCGGGCACTGCCCGGCGTCGGCGGGACCGGTTGCTGGGCGTCGAGGTCGGCCTGCTGCGTCGGGGACGGGGTGACGGCCTCGGTGAGGGGGACGGGGCGGGCGCGGTCGTCGGCAAGCAGCTCGGCGGCGGTGTCGAGCAGTACCGCCCCGGTCTCCGGGTCCAGGTGGGTGGGTGGCACGGCGAGGACGGGCTCGGGGCTCTCGGCCCAGTCACCGGGCAGGGTCTGCCGGTCCACGGCCAGGCGCAGCGCGGCCCCGGCGGTGACGGCCCGCGCCGTGGTGGAGTCCGCACGGTAGTCGATGCGGCTGTCCGGGTTGGAGTAACCGGTGGTCACCGGGGCGGGACCGGTGGCGGCCAGGACGGCGCCGAGGGCACCCGGGTAGGTGACCGCCGTGATGCCCGGCGCCAGGCTGGCGAACGGGCCGGCCTGCGGGGCCGACCACACGGTGTTGTCGGCGACGAGCACCCGCACCGGCTCCTCCGGGGCGGGCGGGCCGGCCGGGGACGGGGTGGGCACGTCGGTGGACTCGAGGGCGGAGTCGTCGTCACCGCCCGGGTCGCGGGGGGTGAGGCGGGCGACGGACTCCTCCCACGCCTGCTGCATGCCCGTGGTGAGGATGTCGGAGGAGCTCTGGTCCGCCCACGCCAGCCGCGGGGCCGCCTGCTCGGTGACGTATCCGGGGCCGGGGACCACGATGTTGCCCTCGGGCACCACCCCGAGCACCGACTGCAGGGTCGCCGGCCCGCGTTGGACGGCCTCCCGGAACAGCCATTCGTCACCGGTGGCGGCCACGGCGTTGAGGTCCGCGTTGCCCCACGGCAGGGCGACGGTGCAGCCGGTGGCGGCGGTCTCGGCGAGATCGCTCAACCACCGGTCGGCGTCGGCGGCCCCCCGGCCGGGCTGTCCGACCTCGGTGCCCTGCTCCGTGAACCAGCTGTCGCGCAGGCGCTGCGGCTCGGTCACCAGCGCGGGCCGGGTGTCGGAGACGGTGTAACCCTCGGCCATCCGGGCGACGGTGTCCACCAGCGCCGGGTCGAGGGCGAGGCAGGAACTGGACCGCACCTCGTCGGTGGTCGTGCGCCAGTCCGCGAGCAGTTCGCTCAGTCGTCCGCCGGGCGAGAGCTGGCCAGCCAGTTGGTCGGAGGCGAGGATCAACGGGGGGTCCTCGGGTGCCGTGCCCGTCTCACCGGGGACGATGTCCACCTCGGCGGTGAGCGGATAGATCAGGCTCAGGCCGGGAATCTGCTCCGGCGGGGTGTCCACGTCCTCGGCCGGGGCCTGTTCCCCCACGGTGACCAGGAGCCGTTCGGTGCCCAGCTGCTGCAGTCCCTCGCCGGTGGACCCGGACAGGGAGAACATCACCGGGTAGGTCGCCCCCGGGGTCAGTGAGAGCTCACGGGCGGGGACGGTGAAGGAGATCTCGCGCCGCTCGCCCGCCGCCAGCGGATCCGACAGGTCCAGGTCGGGCCCGAAGTAGGGGTAGGCCTCCCGGGACAGGCTGAGGATCCGGCGGGCCTCCCCCACCGACGGGGACGCGTCGGCGCGGCGGGCGACGATGGAGAGGTCGGTGACCTCCTCATCCGAGTTGTTGAACACCGAGAGGGTCACCCGGAGCGGTTGATCGGGCGACAGCTGCGCCGCACCGAGAGCGGGGGCGTCGATGACGCGCAGGCCGATCTGGGCGGATTCATCGGCTCGGGCGGCGGGGTTGACCCACTGCTCCGCCACGGAGGGGTCCGACGGGGACACCGGGGCGGGAAGTGCCACGGCGAGGGGGGCGGCCGTCGACAAGCACACGCCCGCCACGGTCGCGGCGGAGAGGACGCGCCACCTCACCGCGGGGTGGTCCTTCCGGCCGCCTTCTCCTCCCGCGCGAGGTCCGGCAGGAGGTCATGCGCGGTGCGCGCCAGTTTGCGCTCATCCGCGTACGCGAGATGCTCGATGAGTTCGGCGACCGGGATCCAGGCGACCTCGGTGACCTCCGGATCCTCGTCATTGAGGTCCCCGTCGACGAAACGCAGCAGGTGGTGGTGCACCGTCTTGTGGATGCGCACCCCCTCGGAGACGAACCAGTAGTCGATGACACCCAGGTCGGCGAACGCCTCGCCGTAGACGCCGGTCTCCTCCCACACCTCGCGCTCGGCGGTGGCGCGACGGTCCTCGCCCGGCTCCACATGCCCCTTCGGCATGGACCACAGCAGTCGCCCACGCCGGTCCAGCCGGCCGATGAGTGCGACATACACCCTGGTCAGATCGACATCGCCGGCATCGTTGACCGCCTCGGCCAGGCCGGAGACGACGAGCCCACCCGCGGACGTCTCATCCCGGGTGACCATCCGGCTGTTGCTCTGATTCCGTCGCTTCTGCGGCTGCCGCCCTCGCTGCGTCTGCTGCGGCGAGCGGCGGCGGTTACGGCCCCCCGCTTTGCGACGCCCCCGGTTCCCGCCCTTGCGGGACTCCTCACCCTCGGCGGGCTGGGACTTCTGCTGTGCCTTCTGGCCGGACTTCTGCTGCTGACCCTGCTCCCCCTGGGCACGACGACGTGGCCGACGGCGACGCCGGCGCTTCGGGCCCTGGGAATCCGACCCGGAGGATGAGCCGGAGGATCCGGATCCCGCCTGGGGTCGTTCATTGTCAGTCATTCCCCTGATCGTAACCCGTGGTGCGGCTGTTTCGAATTCCCGGACCTCCGTGTCTCCCCGGTAGACTCGGACGATGTGATTGACGAGGACCCCACCGAGACTGCTGACGCATCCACTCCCCTGCCCCCGCTCGCCCTCCTGGCGCGGGCGGAGCAGACCATCGTCGGCCTCGCCCCCGTCCTCACCGACCTCGTCGCCGAGTTCACCCGCCGCGAGCTCCCCCTCTACCTCGTCGGTGGCTCCGTCCGCGACGCCATCCTCGGCCGCCTGGGCAACGACCTCGACTTCACCACCCCGGCCCGCCCCGACACCGTCCACGAGATCCTCGACGCCTGGGCCGAGACCGTCTGGGACACCGGCATCGAGTTCGGCACCGTCTCCGCCGTGAAGTCCGGCCAGCAGATCGAGATCACCACCTTCCGCTCCGACACCTACGACGGCGACTCCCGCAACCCCGAGGTCGTCTTCGGCGACACCCTCGAGGGCGACCTCGTCCGCCGCGACTTCCGCGTCAACGCCATGGCCGTCGAACTGCTCCTGTCGGACGGGGAGCTGGCCGCTCGCTTCCACGACCCCGTCGGCGGCCTCGACGACCTCGCCCGCCGGCGCCTGGACACCCCGGCCGCCCCGGAGATCTCCTTCCACGACGACCCGCTGCGCATGCTCCGGGCTGCCCGCTTCGTCTCCCAGCTCGGCTTCGGTGTCGCCGACCGGGTGAAGGCGGCGATGACGGACATGGCCACCGAGATCAACCGGATCACCGTCGAACGTATCCAGGTCGAACTGGACAAGCTCATGCTCGGCGACGCCCCCTGGGCCGGCATGAACCTCCTGGTCATCACCGGTATCGCCGAGCACGTGTTCCCCGAGATCCCCGCCATGCGGCTCACCCAGGACGAACACCGCCAGCACAAGGACGTCTACGCCCACTCCATGCAGGTCCTGCGCCAGGCCATGGACCAGGAGGAGGACGGCCCCGACCTCGTCCTCCGCTGGGCCGCCCTGCTCCACGACTCCGGCAAGCCCGCCACCCGCGACTTCTCCGAGGACGGCCGCGTCTCCTTCCACCACCACGAGGTCGTCGGCTCCAAACTCGTGCGCAAACGCCTCCGGGCGCTCAAGTACCCCAAGCACGTCACCAACGACGTCAGTCAACTCGTCTACCTCCACATGCGCTTCCACGGCTTCGGCGAGGGCCAGTGGACCGACTCCGCGGTGCGCCGCTACGTCAACGACGCCGGGGAACTCCTGCCCCGCCTGCACAAGCTCGTGCGCGCCGACTGCACCACCCGCAACAAGAAGAAGGCCGCCCGCCTCCAGCGCACCTACGACCACCTGGAGGAGCGTATCGACGACCTCGCCGCCCGGGAGGACCTCGCCCGCGTGCGCCCCGACCTCGACGGCAACGAGATCATGACCATCCTCGGCCTGCGCCCCGGCCCCGACGTCGGCCGGGCCTGGGCCTTCCTCAAGGAGCTGCGCCTCGAACGGGGACCGCT
The DNA here is from genome assembly GCF_030252185.1 of Corynebacterium suedekumii. NCBI lineage: Bacteria > Bacillati > Actinomycetota > Actinomycetes > Mycobacteriales > Corynebacteriaceae > Corynebacterium > Corynebacterium suedekumii. The sequence continues at coordinate 782,636 of NZ_CP126970.1, read as the reverse complement.
CGACCGGGACGACGCAATTGCGGAACTCCGGGCATGGTGGGAAGCTGAACAGTCACAGGAGACCAACTAAAGGAGGGCGCCGCGTGTCCACGCCAGACTTCTACGCCGACCGTCTGTTCAACGCCCTCGAGCGCAACGACCCGGAACCCGGCATGCTGCTCGTCGCCGCCCCGGGCATGATGTCGGACGAGTTCAACCGCAGCGTCGTGCTCATCATCGAGCACAACGAACACCTCACCTTCGGCGTCAACCTCGCCTCGCGGAGCGACGTCGCAGTGTTCAACGTCATGCCCGAATGGCTCCCCGCCGTGGCCAAACCCCAGGCCCTCTACATCGGCGGCCCGCTCAACCAGCAGTCCGTCGTCGGCCTTGCCATGACCAAGGCGGGCGTGGACCCGAAGCAGTCCCCCCAGCTCAACCGACTGGCCAACCGCCTCGCTCACGTCGACCTGCGGGCCGAGCCCGAGGAGATCGTCGACCTCGTGGAGGGCATCCGCCTGTTCGCCGGCTACGCCGAATGGGAGCCCGGTCAGCTGGCCGAGGAGATCGAGCGCGGCGACTGGTTCGTCGCCCCCGCCCTGCCCACCGACGTCATCGCCCCCGGCCGAGCCGACCTCTGGGGAGATGTCATGCGCCGCCAGCAGATGCCCCTGCCACTGTTCTCCACCTTCCCCGCGGAGCTGGTGGACAACTGATGAGCGGATCCGCCCTCCCGGAGATCCGCGGAGGGATCCGCGAGGCCTGGGCCGTGGCCCTCGGACTCATCCCGCTGGGCCTGGCCTTCGGCCTGCTCATGACCCAGGTGGGATTCGCCTGGTGGTGGACGCCGATCTTCTCCATCGTCATCTACGCCGGCTCCATGGAGTTCCTGGCCATCAACCTCGTCACCGCCGGCGTCGGCCCCGTCTCCGCGGCGATCACCGGCCTGATGGTCAACTTCCGGCACATCTTCTACGGGCTCACCTTCCCCCGGGACGCCATCTCCTCCCCCGCGGGCAGGGCGTACTCGACGTATTCCCTGACGGACGAGTCCTACGCCATCGCCTCGGCCCGACCGCCGGGAAGAATCTCCGGGCCCCGCTTGCTGACCATCCAGCTGTTCTGTCAGACCATGTGGGTGGTGCCGGGCATCGTCGGTGCCCTGGTCGGTGAGATCATCCCGGCCGGTATCCAGGGCATGGAGTTCGCCCTCGTCGCCCTGTTCGTCGTCCTCGCGTGGGAGACGTTCCAGAACAACCGGGATCTTTCGCTGGTCCTCATCGCGGGGGCGCTGGCCATCGTCGCGGGTCTGCTGGTACCCGGCCAGCTGCTCATGGTCGCACTGAGCGCCTACTTCCTCATCCTCATCGCCCGCTACCTCTCACCGCGACTGGACCGCGTCCTGGAATGGCGGGTGTGATGGACTACGGACTGCCCGACGGCGTCACCCTCTCGCAGACCCTTGCCGTGCTCATCCCCATCGCCGTGATCACCGTGGCTCTGCGATGGCTGCCCTTCGCCTTCGTCCGTGCGCTCAAGGGCAATCAGTTCTTCGCCCTGCTGGGCCTCATGATGCCGGTGGGGGTCATGGCCGTGCTCGTGGTCTACACACTGTTCGGGCAGGCATCAGCTCCCGGGGGCGTGCCGGCTGCGCTCAGCGGGGTGGCGGTCACCCTCGGGCTGCACGCCTGGAAGCGGGATTCGGGCCTGTCCATCCTCGGCGGCACTGTCGCCTACATGGCCCTGGTGAACCTGGTCTTCTAGAGCTCCGGGAACGCCGTGGTGGCCTCCGCCCACAGCCCCTCGAACTCCTCGGCATCGATGGGGCGGGACTCGATGTCCGGGAAATCCGTGTAGGAGTCCGGATGCGGGACGACGTCATTCGGCTTGTTCGCCATGCCGGCAACGGTGCTTTGCGTGGCGGCACCCCGGATCGTCTCCGCCGGGTCGAGCTCGATGATGCGGACCATCCGGCAGGTGGCCTCGTCGATCTCGGCGAGTTCGGCCAGATGGATGACGGAGCCGGCGCCGGGGATGGTCATGTCGATGCGGACGTAGATGTGTGGTTTCACGTGAAACATCGTGCGCGGTTTCGGCCGGAAGGGCAAACGACGGTCAGGCGGCAGGCTCGCGGGCGTAGCGTGCGGCAAGCCAGGAACAGATCATCAGCTGGATCTGGTGGAAGATCATCAACGGCAGAATGAGCAGGCCGAGGCTGGCGCCGCCGAAGATGACCGAGGCCATCGGCAGACCCGTCGCCAGCGACTTCTTCGTGCCACAGAACTGGATGGCCTTCATGTCCGCGTCGTTGAAGCCCAGCCGCAGCGCGGTGAAACGGGTGAGCCAGAGCATGACCACGACGAAGATGGTGGAGAACACGACGAGGAAGATGATCTCCCCCACCGTCACCTGACCCCACACGCCGTCCACCATGCCCGCCGAGAACGCCGAGTACACGACCATGGTGATCGACCCGCGGTCCACCACCTTCGTCGCCTTGTTCGCCGCGATCCCCTTGACCCACCGGCGCAGCAGCTGCCCCAGGACGAACGGCAGGAGAAGGAGCAGCGCAATGTCGATGAACACCTGGGCGTCTACGTGAACGCCGTCACCGGCGGACATGAACAGCAGCACCAGCAACGGCGTGAGGAACACACCCGCCAGGTTCGACGCACTCGCCGCCACGATCGACCCCGCCACGTTGCCCTTGGCGATGGACGTGAACGCCACCGATGACTGCACCGTCGACGGCACCAGGGTGAGATAGAGAATGCCCAGGTAGAGCCCCTCCGAGATGACCAGCGTCAAGGGCTGCAACGCCCATCCCAGCAGGGGGAACACCACGAACGTGAACACCAGGATGGTCAGGTGCAGCTTCCAGTGCAGTAGACCGTTGAGCGCCTCCCGCGTCGAGAGACGGGCACCGTAGAGGAAGAACAGCAGCGCGATGGCCAGGTTCGTGGCCACCGCGAACCATTCCGCGAACTCCCCCCGGGCCGGGGCGATGATGGCGACGATGACCGCCAGGATGATGAGGACGATGAGCGGGTCAGTCCGCTTGAGACGGGACAGCATGCCTAGCAGTCTACGACCCGTTCCGTCCTACCATGGGCACCATGACCTCCCTCATCGAACCGATCACGCTCCGCGACCTGACCATCCGCAACCGGATGTGGTTACCGCCCATGTGCCAGTACCACTGCTTCGACTCCGACGGGACACCCGAGGACTGGCACCTCGTCCACTACGGTGCCCGGGCGGCCGGCGGGTTCGGGCTCATCATCGCCGAGTCGACCGGCGTGAGCGCCGAGGGTCGCATCTCCCCGTTGTGCACGGGACTGTGGAACGACCGGCAGGAGGAGGCGTGGGCGCGCATCGTCCGTTTCGTGCACTCCCAGGGGGCGTCGATGGGCATCCAGCTCAACCATGCCGGCCGGAAATCCTCCACTGTGCCCGCCCGTCCGGGACAGGAGCCGGTCGACGACACGGACACCATTCCGCCGGGGCACGGCGGCTGGATTCCCGTGGGCCCCTCCGCCGTGGCCAATGACGGCCTCGCGGTGCCGAGGGAGATGACGGTCGAGGAGATCGAGGCGGTCCCGGGCGAGTTCGCGGCGTCGGCGGAGCGGGCGGTCCGCGCCGGCTTCGACACCGTCGAGCTCCACGGCGCCCACGGCTACCTTCTCCACCAGTTCCTCACTCCCCTGGCGAACCACCGCACCGATGAGTGGGGAGGGTCCCTCGACAACCGCACCCGCCTCATCCGACGAGTGGTCGACGCGGTCCGGGCGGTCATCCCCGAAGGCATGCCCCTGCTCGTGCGCCTCTCTGCCACCGACTGGGTGGACGGCGCCTGGGATCTTGACCAGACCGTCGAACTGGCCGCACTACTGCGGCAACAGGGCGTCGACCTCATCGACGTGACCACCGGTGGCGCCTCCCACGCAGACATCCCGGTCGGACCCGGCTATCAGGTCGAGTTCGCCGCCGAGATACGCCGGCGGGCCGACATCCCGACGGCCGCGGTGGGCATGATCACCGAACCTGCACAGGCCGAGAAGATTCTTGACGACGCCGCCGCAGACGCCGTCCTGCTCGGCCGTGCCGCACTGCGGGATCTCGGCCTGGCCCTTCCGGGCCGCCCACGAACTCGGTGTGCCCCGGGAGGAGATCCCCTACCCCGGTTCCTACGCCCGGGGCGCCTGGCGTTAACCCACGGTCAGAGTGTCGCCGTTCTGCACCACCGGCTTGGTGGTGAGGGAATCCCGGGCGACACCCGAGACGACCGAGCCGTCCTTGATGCTGAACACCGAGTCATGATGGGTGCACCGGACGGTGTCCCCCTCAACCTCGGTGATGGGGTTGTTCTGGTGGGGGCAGGTCGTCGAGTACGCGACGAAAGTGCCCTCGGTCGGCTGGGCAATGATGAAGTCATCGATGATGACGGCGCTGCCGACGGGCACCTCGGTGGCGGCGACCTCTGCGGTGGGGGCCGAGCCGCAGGCGGCGAGGAAGGCACCGGCGAAGGTGGTGGCGGTGCCGAGCAGGAACATGCGACGGTTACAGGTCATGGTGTCAGTATGCCTGCTGTCGACCGGTCGACGCACCGCCGGGGGTAGGGACGTTACCGGGGTAACCCTATCGTTGGCGTGGCCAGTCATGGGCGTACGGTCATTAATAGCGACGTGACTAATGGGTGACGTTTTGCGCTGGGCCCGGGCGAGTCGGCATTACGTCACTGTGACGTCAGAGGGAATCCGCGAATGACGCCAGGACATGCTTCCAGTGGGCTTTCACGGAGTCGCGTTGATCCATCGCCGGGATCTTGTCGTGCTTCATGCTCAACCGGGTTTTCCTCCTGTCACCCGTGGGGGCGTCCGAGCAGTCGAGTGTCGCGGACGACCCGTCGGCGAACGTCGCCCGCCAGTAACGCCATTTCTCCGTCGCGGACGTCGAGGGCTCACCGTCGAGCTCCACCGGAAGCACCTCCTCTCCGCCTTCGGCCATGAAGGTGGCGAACTTCTCGAAGACCTCCCGCCACTCCCCCGGCACGGTCTTGCTCGCACCCGCGTTGACGGAACCCGTCACCGTCTGGCCGACCTGTCGGCGCCCGATGATCCTCTCGATCTCCACGGCGATGCCCTGCGCCCACCATTCCGAGGCGCCGCCATCGACGGCGAGGACAGCCATCTGCTGATGCGTGAGCTTGTGCAGATCCTCCGCTCCCTTGTCATGGGAACGGAGATACTCCATCCATTCCTCGATGTCTCGGCCCGTACCCGTCGTGAACTTGTCAGTCATTACCCCATTGTTTCACGTGAAACCGTCAGTGAACTTCGCGGTGTTGTGCCCCGTAGAGACCGATGAGGATGAGGGCGATTGCTGCAGCGACCATCGCACCGTGCACGCCCCAGGATCCCTCATCCGGCCGCACGACATACTCGAACGGTGACAGGTCGATCATCCACTGGGGTGCCTTGAACAGGGGCCCGAAGAGGGTGAGAAGGGTGGCTGCGGCGACCGGTGCCCACGCCATCTGAGCCAGGCGGGGTGCCAGTCCCACGAGGGCGACCGCGATGCCGGTGAGGAGCAGAGCGGGCCCGGCCTGGGACCAGGCCGCCGGGACCGCGGTGTCGAAGTCCTGGGCCACCGTGCTGTCCTGGGTGACCAAACCCAGCCAGGAGCCGGCCCACAGGCCGACGGTGGCGAGGAGGACACCGACGCAGGCCACCAGGGTGTACGAGCCGTACGGCGCCCACCGTCGGATACCCGTGGACCGAAGCAGGTCAACGGTCCCGTCCTTTTCGCCGGAGTGGAACGACACCACGGTCTGGATGCCGGTGGTCGCCACGAGAATGCCGAGGAGCTTGGCCACGTAGACGATGAACTCCGTCTTCATGTCGCCGGAACCGAACATCTCATCAAAGACCTGGCCGATGCTCTCGTCCGCTTCCATCCACCCGCTCAACGACCCGGTGAGGGCCACCAGGAACGCCGCCAGCCCGAAGATGACGATCACCCAGGTGAGGATGCTCGCCCAGCTGAGGATCGTCGCCAGGTGAGCCATACCGTTGATGCGCCGAGGACGATGGCGGGTCCGGTGAGGCACGTGGATCATGGCCGTGTCGTTGTCCCGGGTGCGTTCGGCCCCGAGAACCACGGCACCGGCGGCCAGGCACACGAGCGCCAGGAGCGCCGCCGATCCGAGATCGTCGTCGAGGTAGGGGGCGATCACCGTCTTCCACCCGAGCGGGGACAACCAGTTGAGCCATCCCAGTTCCTGTGCGTCGGCGACCGCACGAATGAGGAAGGACAGTGCGACGGTGAGCAGCCCGACACGTCCGACGGAGTGAGCGTTGCTGACGAAGAGCATGGCTATCTGAGCGAGCAGGGCCGAGCCGACCATGGCCAGGGTGGTGGTCACTCCGAAGGCCACGGCTCCTGATGTCGTCATCTCCGGTACCCACAGCTGGCTGGCCCAGAGGGTGATGCCGCATCCCAGCCCCATAATCACGGCAGCGATGGTGGTTGCGGCCAGCGCCGCGCCGGCCGGTGCGAGTCGGCTGATCCCGGTGGACAGCTGGAGTTCGGTGTACCCGAGGTGCTCGGACTTCCGGTGCAGTCCCGTCACCATGAGGACGGCCATGACGGCACCGAGGATGAGGAGGAGTCCGCCGGCCTCCCAGGCGACGAGTTGGCCCAGGGATGCCGGTGCCTCCAGGGGGCCGTAGACGGCCGACATTCCCGCGTTGGCCTGCATGCCGGCGAGGAATGTCTCCCGTGATTCCGGGGTGGGATAGTAGGACTCGTAGGCGGGTGGGAACACGGTGAGCAGGCCCCAGAGACAGAGACACCAGATGATGATGAAGCGCCTGCGCAGCCGCAGGTTGAGGCGGATCATGACGCCACCGCCTCGTCATCGCCGTAGTGGCTGAGGAACATCTTCTCGAGGCTGGCCGGGGTGGTGGTGATGTCCTCTCCCCCGGCATCCAGGATCATCCGGAGGACGGTGGGGACCTGTTCCCGGGTGGCGGTGACGTGGAGGCGGTGGCCGTCCACGGTGGCGTCGGCAAGCATGCGGAGCTCCCGGGTGAGGGTCGGGACGGTGGCGGAGACCTCATGCGCGGAGAGATGCCGGAGCTCGGCGATGGTGCCCGTCTCCACCGCCCGGCCGGCCTTGATGACGGTGACCGCGTCACAGAGCTTCTCCACCTCGCTCATGATGTGGCTGGACAGCAGGATGGTGGCGCCGCGGTGGCGTTCGCGGAGTGCCTGTTCAATGAAGACGTTCTCCATGAGGGGATCGAGCCCGGCGGTGGGTTCGTCGAGGATGAGGACGTCGGCGCCCGAGGACAGGGCGGCGACGAGGCTGACCTTGCGCCGGTTGCCGGTGGAGTAGTCGCGGGTTCTCTTGTCGGGATCCAGCTTGAATGCGTCGATGAGTTCCTCCTCCCTCCCCCGGTCCACGGGCCGGCCGCGCAGTGACTCGAGGGCGCGGAGGACCTCCCGGCCGGTGAGGGACGGCCACAGGGCGACGTCACCGGGCACGTACCCGACGCGCCGGAGCACGGCGGGCGTGCGACGGGGATCCTCCCCCAGTACCCGGGCCGTGCCTGCCGTGGCGTGCAGTACCCCGAGGAGGATGCGGATCGTGGTCGATTTTCCGGAACCGTTGGGGCCGAGGAATCCGTGGATGCTCCCCTCGTCGACCTCGAGGGTGAAACCGTTGAGGGCGGTGAAGGAACCGAACTTCTTCACCAGATCGGTGGTCTTGATGACGGTGGTCACAAGGGATCAACTCCTGATGTTTCACGTGAAACCTGGTCGGGGTGTCTGTGGCATTGCATAATCTCTGCCGCTTCCGAAAGGACAAGCCGGATGAACAACTGGTGGTTGGGGTGCGGGTAGGTGTGGCGGTGCAGACTGAGGACGCCGGGTGCGAGAAGGGTGGCCTGGATGGAGGTCGACCACGCCGACTTCCGGAATCCCCAGTTCGGGCCGAAGAGACTCCGGAACGCGGCCAGCTGCCCCCGGATGGCCTCCTCCGTCTCCGCGGCAGGCATGTCCGGGACACGTGCGAAGAGCTCGTAGATGGCGACGGTGGCGTCGATGCGTTCGGGAGAGAAATCCTGGAGCCAGTCCTCCAGGAGACGGGCCAGGGGAGGGTAACGGAAGAACACCTCCATCGCCCGGCGTTCCTGCTCGAACAGCGGCAGGGCCGCGTCCGGCAAACGTGGCCCCACCTGTTCGTAGAACCAGGCGATCCTCGACGGGACCGGGATGACGTCTGCGAGAGGGTCCGACCCCGTGCCCGGGTCGGCCTGGTCCCGGAGCTGCCGGAGCCGCTTCTTCTGGCGGGCGAGTGCCACCATCTCTTTATCGATGGCCTCCTCCGCCACGGCGAGCTCATCCGCCAGGCTCATCGACGGGTCATCAACCACTCCCCTGATGGCTGACAGTGAGAGGCCGGATTCGGTGAGATGGCGGATGCAGACCAGTCGGACGGCGTGGTCGAGTCCGTAGTCCCGCACCCCATCACCCGGCGGCACGGGCAGCAAACCCTCGTGGTGGTAGTGGCGGATGGTCCGGGGGGTCACGCCGACCAGATCCGCGAGTTCCTTGATTCTCATGCCCTCAGTGAACACCGTGACGTAGCGTCACAGGCAAGCCGAATCCAAAGCGTTATGGGACTGGCAGGGAACCTCTGGCGGGGCGGGAGTGTTTCGTCACGGTGACGATCGGCAGGGGCGGTGTTTCACGTGAAACATCGAACGCCCCGACCGAAGTCGGGGCGTTCGATGAGCGGGACGAAGCAATCAGGCCTTCTTCGTCGCGTCCTTCATGGCGGAGACGAACGCAATCAGCTCCTTCTTCAGGGCGTCCATGTCGGTGACGCGACCGGGGTTCGGGTGTTCCCCCTCCACGTGCTTGTCGATGATCTTCGTGATCGCCGACCCGGAGATCGCGCCGGCGGCACCGGCCGCCACGGCATCGCGGACGTGATCGGGCGAGGAAATGCCGAACCCGAGGAGGATCGGTGGACCCCCGAAACGCTTCACGTTGTTCACCACGTCCTCGAGACCGGTGATGGAGGACTCACGCTCGGTGCCGGTGACACCGTCACGGGAGACGGCGTAGATGTAACCCTTGGAGCTCGCGGCGACCCCCTCGAGCGTCTCCTCGGTGGCCTGTGCCGGCGCGATGAAGATCGGATGGATGTCAGCGGCCTCCGCGGCCTCGGCGAAGGGCTGACCCTCGCGCACGGGGACATCGGGAAGCAGGACGGAGTCCGCACCAGCCTCGGCGAACTCACGGTAGAACTTGTCCACCCCGCGGGTGAAGGGGACGTTGCCGTAGATGAGCATGCCGATGGGCAGATCGGGGAACTCCGACCGGATGGTGCGGATCTGGTCGATCGCGTCATTGACCGTCACTCCCCCATCGAGTGCCCGGATGTGCGACTTCTGGATGGTGGGGCCGTCGGCCACCGGGTCGGAGAAGGGGACGCCGAGCTCGAGGGCGTCGGCACCCGCGTTGACGGCGGTGCGGATGATCTCCAGGGCGTCGGCCGGCGTGGGGTCACCGAGCATGATGAAGGGGACGAAGGCACCCTCGTTCTTCTCGGCGAGGTCGGCGAAGAGCTTCTCATAGCGGGTGGTCATGGCTAGTTGTCCTCCTTGAGCTTGAGCTCGGGGTTCTCGTCGAGGGTGCGGCGGACGTGATCGACGTCCTTGTCGCCGCGGCCGGAGAGGGAGACGAGGATGGTGATGTCCCTGCCCTCCTCCTCCGCCAGGGCCGCCCGCTTAAGGGCGTAGGCCATGGCGTGGGAGGACTCGAGGGCGGGGATGATGCCCTCGTGGAGGGAGAGCAGCTGGAAGGCCTCGAGGGCCTCCGCATCGGTGATGCCCACGTAGGTGGCGCGGCCGGACTCGTGGAGATGGGCGTGCTGGGGGCCGACACCCGGGTAGTCCAGGCCGGCGGAGATGGAGTAGGACTCCTCCACCTGACCGTCGGAGTTGCGCATGAGGTAGCTGCGGGCGCCGTGGAGGATGCCGATCTGGCCGTTGTTGATCGTCGCACCGTGCTTTCCGGAGTCGATGCCCTGGCCGGCGGGTTCGGTGCCCACCAGCTCGACGCTGTCGTCGTCGAGGAAGTCGGCGAACATGCCGATGGCGTTGGAGCCGCCGCCGACGCAGGCCACGACGACGTCGGGAAGCGCGCCGACGCGGTCGAGCATCTGCGCCTTCGCCTCCTCCGAGATGACCTTGTGGAACTCGCGGACGATAGTCGGGAACGGGTGCGGGCCGGCCGCGGTGCCGAGCAGGTAGTGGGATTCGTGGAAGGTGGCGGTCCAGTCCCGCAGCGCCTCGTTGACGGCGTCCTTGAGGGTGCCGGACCCGGCGTCGACCGGGATGACCTGCGCGCCCATGAGCTTCATGCGGTACACGTTGGGCTGCTGGCGCTCGACATCCTTGGCGCCCATGTAGATGACGCACTCGAGGCCGAGCAGCGAGCAGGCCAGGGCGGTGGCGGTGCCGTGCTGGCCGGCGCCGGTCTCGGCGATGATGCGGGTCTTGCCCATCCGCTTGGCCAGCAGGGCCTGGCCGATGACCTGGTTGGTCTTGTGGGCGCCACCGTGGACGAGGTCCTCGCGCTTGAGGAAGATGCGGGCGTGTCCCTTCCCCTTTCCCTCAACGGGGAGGTTGGAGCATTCCGTCAGCGGGGTGGGCCGACCGAGGTAGTCGCGGAAGTAGTCGGCCAGTTCGGCGCGGAACTCGGGGTCGTTCTGCGCGTCGATGAACGCCTGCTCGAGCTGGTCGAGGGCGGGAATGAGCGATTCGGGGACGAACTGGCCACCGAACTCGCCGAAGTAGGCGGGGAGCTTGGTTGTGTCGGTCATGAGGGGTCCTTGGGGGTTGCGAATCGGCGGATGGTCTCGAAGGCGCGGCGCAGGGCCCCGGCGTCCTTACGGCCGGCCTGGCCGGGGTACTCCACCCCGGAGTTGAGGTCGAGGCCGTTGCATCCGATCGCGAGGGCGGCGGGAAGGTTGTCGGGGGTCAGTCCACCGGCGAGGAAGCTGATGTCCTTGACGTCGTCGGGGATGCCGGACCAGTCGAAGCTGGTGCCGGTGCCGCCGTCGCCGGCGTCGAGGACGAGAGCGTCGACGGAGTCGGATTCGACGAGTGCCCGGGCGAGGGCCGCGCCGTCGTGGTCACCGGTCATGGAGACGGCGCGCCAGACCTGGACGTTCTCGGGGACGTTGTCGGTGACGGCGTCGAGAAGCGCGATCTCGGCGTCGGTGGAGCCCTGGTACGGGGCATGGACCTGCACCACGCCGATGCCCTCCTGGATGAGATCGGCGTAGCCGTCGGTACGGCGGGAGACGGCGACGTAGGTCAGGTCGGGTTCGTGCGCGATGATCTCGGCGGCGGTTTCACGTGAAACATTGCGTGGGGAGGCGTCCTCGAAGACGAGTCCGCCGTACAGTGCACCGGCGGCGCGGGCAGCCTGGGCCGCGGTCGGCGTGGTGAGGCCGCATACCTTGTTCACGCCGTACACCAGCTCGCGGGCGGCGCGGTCGATGTCCGGCTGCGAGGTGAGCTGGGAGCCCACGAGGAAGGCGTTGGAGTGCCCGGCGAGCTCACGCACGGTGGCATTGTCCCGGATACCCGACTCGGAGACCACGACCGCGTCGGCTGGCAGCAGGGCGGAGAGACGGGCGGATCGACCCAGGTCAATGGACAGATCGTGGAGGTTGCGGTGGTTGATGCCGATGATCTTCGCACCCAGGGCCACGGCGCGGGCCACCTCGTCCTCGTCGATGACCTCGGTGAGGATGTCCAGGCTGTACCGTTCCGCCACCGCGGCCAGGGACGCGTACTCCTCGTCGGTGAGCACGGAGAGCATGAGCAGGATCGCGTCGGCGCCGAAGTAGCGGGCGGCGTGGATCTGCACCTCGTCGACGATGAAGTCCTTGCACAGCACCGGCAGATGCGTCGAGGAGGCGACGGTGGCCAGATGGTCGTAGTCGCCGCCGAACTTGTCTGGCTCACAGAGCACGGAGATTCCGGAGGCGTAGCGCGAGTAGATGCGGGCGATGGCGCCGGGCTCGTAGTGCTCCCGGATCATCCCCAGTGACGGGGAGGAGGACTTGCACTCCATGATGAACGCGGGGGCGGCCTCTCCCCTCCCCCGGCCGCGGAGGCCGTCGTAGAGCGAACGGGTGGAGGCCGGCAGAGCGGAGACGTCGACGTGACTGATGCGCTCCCGGATCTCCGGGAGGTGACCGCGGCGTCCCTCGACGATGCCCTCGAGGACGGTGGGAAGCTTAGACACCGTAATCAGTCCCCTCGTGGCGGGCGAGCCAGTCGCGCACCGTGCCGTCTTCGAGCAGGGAGAGGGCGAGTTCGGTGCCATCGCGGAGGCTGTCCACGCGGGAGTTGAGGTAGAACATGCCGGCCGCGTTGACGGCGACGGCGTCGCGGTGGGCCTGCGGGCCGGTGCCGTCAAAGATGGCGCGCATGTGGGTGGCGTTCTCCTCACCGTCGCCACCGACGAGATCGGACAGCGCCCATTCGGACACGCCCAGGTCAGCCGGGGTGATCTCGTACTTCTCGATGGTCCCGTCCTCATGAAGCTCCCAGATGGTGGTGGGGCCGTGGACGGCGATCTCGTCCGTGCCGGAGCCGTGGGCCACGAGGGCACGGGAACGACCGAGCTCGCGGAATACTTCAGCGATCATCTGTCCCTGCTCCGGGTTGGCCACGCCCATGATCTGGAACTCGGGGCGGACCGGGGAGAGCAGCGGGCCGAGGACGTTGAAGAGGGTGGGCACCTTGAGGGCCTTGCGCACCGGCTGGACGTGGGCGACGGCCGGGTTGTAGGCCGGGGCGAAGAGGAAGGTGAAGCTGGAGGACTCGAACTGGCGGACGGCGCGGTCCGGGTCGAGGTCGAGGGGGATGTTGAGTGCCTCGAGCACGTCCGCGGAACCCGACTTGGAGGAGACGGAGCGGTTGCCGTGCTTGATCACCTTGAGGCCGCCGGCGGCGGCGACCAGGGAGGCGCCGGTGGTGATGTTGATGGTGTTGGCGCCGTCGCCACCGGTGCCGGCGGTGTCGAGGACACCCTCGCCGTCGACGGGGAAGGGCCGACCGGCGTTGAGGAAGGCCTTGGCGGCACCGGCGATGTCCTCGAAGGTCTCGCCGCGGGTGCGGATGGTGGCCAGCAGGGCGGCGATGTGGACGTCGTCGTACTCGCCGACGGTGAGCGGGGTGAAGGCCTCGACGGCCTCCTCGACGGTCGGGGTGGGGTTGTCCAGGTAGGAGATGAGGGTCTGGAGTGTCTTGTCGCTGGTCATTTAGTGGGAACCTTCCTTTATTGCACTATTCAACAAATGGTCGACGCTACGGGTGAGCATGATCGGGCCGGACGGACTGAGCACGCTCTCGGGGTGGAACTGCAGTCCCAGGGCGGTGCCGTCGGTGGTCTCCGCGGCCATGACCACGTCCCCGATCCCCGTCTCCGTCACCGCCAGCGGCCGCAGCCCCTCGGGGGCGCTCATGCAGCCGAGGGAGTGGTAGCGGGCCACCGGCACGAGGTGGCCGACCACCCCGGGCAGGTCGGGGCCGGCGTCGACAGCCAGGCCCTCGAACACGGGATGGGTCACCCCCTCCTCGGTCAGCCGCATGGGTACGGAGACGCCGTGGACGGGGCCGCAGGGTTCGACGGTGCCGCCGAGGTGCTCGAGCAGCGCCTGGAATCCCAGGCAGATGCCCAGCAGCGGGATCTCGCCGATCACCCGCTCGATGAGCGTCATCATCATGCCGGCGTCCCCCGGGTAACCGGGTCCGGGGGACAGGCAGATGAGATCGGGTCCGGCGGCGAGGACATCCTCCACCGACACCGTGTTGCGGAACACGGTGCAGCGGTAGCCGGCCTCGGCGAAGGCGTCGACGAGGTTGTAGACGAAGCTGTCGTGGTTGTCGATCAGCACAATGTGCGTCATCGGATGACCTCCAGGGTGGAGCCCGCGGCGAGCGCGATGGCGTTGAGCACGGCGTAGGCCTTGTGCAGGGTCTCGTCGGCCTCGGACTGGGGATTCGAGTCACGGACGACGCCGGCGCCGGCCTGCACGTGGGCGGTGCGGTCACGGACGAAGGCGGAGCGGATGACGATGCAGTTGTCCATCGTCCCGTCCCCCCGGAGGTAGCCGATGGCACCGCCGTAGGACCCGCGGCGCTGCTTCTCGACGCCGCGCAGCAGCTCCATCGCGCGGATCTTCGGCGCCCCGGACAGCGTGCCCATGTTCATGCACGCGCGGTAGGCGTCCAGGGCGTCGAGCGACGGGTCGAGGGTGGCCGTCACCCGGGAGACCAGGTGCATGACCCGGGAGTAGCGGTCCACCTGCAGCAGGTCGGCGACCCGCCGGGTGGCGGGGACGGCGACGCGGGCGAGGTCGTTGCGGGCCAGGTCGACGAGCATCGTGTGTTCGGCGATCTCCTTGGCGTCGGTCCGCAGCTCCAGTTCCATGCGGATGTCCAGCTCGTCGTTGATCGTCCCGTCCGGGTTCATGCCACGGGGACGGGTACCGGCGATGGGGTAGAGCTGCACCTCCCGGTCGGCCGGGTTGAACTTGAGGTTGGACTCCGGGGAGGCGCCGAAGAGTTCGTAGGCGGTGCCGGTCTCGTCGATGCCGCGCTGGTAGAACATGTACGGGCTGGGGTTGGTCTCCCGCAGCTGGCGGTAGGCGGCGAAGGCGTCGAGACAGGGCGCCGAGAACGTCCGGGCCGGCACCACCTGGTAGATGTCGCCGTTGTGGATGTTGTCCTTGAGGTCACCGACCCAGGAGCAGTACTTGTCGTCGGCGATGTCGGCCTCGACGCGGAGAACATCCGAAGGATGTTCGGTCACCTCGTAGGCGTGCTCGGCGGAGGGTTCGGCGGCGTCGATAAGCGCGACGAGGTCCTCGATGCGCTCCGCCACGCCCTCGTCCCCGAAGGACACGCCGGTCAGGGATGCGGTCTGCGACTCATGGTTGATGGTGAGGACGATCTCGGCGAGCACGAACTGGTAGTCCGGGTAGGTGTTCGGGCCGTCGGCGACGGCGGGCAGCTCCTCGAAGGTGGCCAGGAAGTCGAAGGCGATGCCGCCGGCGAGCATGGGCAGCGTCTCATCCTGGTACCCCGCGTCCCGCGTCAACGCCCGCAGCGGCTCGACCGGGCTGACGGCCTGCAGCCGCTCCCGCTCATCCACCGCGTCGGTGGCGGGGAAGGTGTAGCGGTGGGCACCGTCCGCGTACGCGGCCAGCTGGGCATCCAGCTTATCGACGACCACCTGCCCCGACGCCGTCAGCGGCACCGCCGTCACCGTGTTCCTGACGCAGGTCAACCGCACCGACGCGGCGATGACCGCGACGGAGGAGATGCCGGAGCGGGTGGTGATGTCGGCGGATTCCAACAGCACGGAGTCATCCGCGGTGGTGCCGCCGATGTGGGCGAACAGGCCGGAGGCGTCGGCGTGATACCGCACTTCACGGGTGATGACGGTCGGGGAGCTCATACGGACCTTTCGGTTGTGCGCCGCCGGCCGACCATGAGAAAAGGCCCGCGACGCTTCGGAGGGAAGCTGGCGGGCCCTGATTGCTGCAACATACGTGGCACGCCGACTACGCGCGCCACCACCAGTTGGTGCTTCGGAAGGAAGAGATGTTGTTCACACTGTGAAACGTTAATCCCGCACGACGGGAAGTGCAACTTTTATTCCCTAGCGCTCATCGGCGGCGTTCGCGGCCCGCCGCAGCGCATCCAGATCCACCTGTGCAGGCTCCGCATGGCCCCCGGAACCGCAGTTGCAGTTCTCCCCGCACCCCTCGTCCGACGACGCAGCCTGCTGATCGAAGAGCACGGCCATCCGTGCGCCCGTGTTCGCCCCGACACTGACGATGAGCACCGCCACCAGGACCGCCAGCACCGGCAGCACCCAGAACCAGCCGGACGCCACGAAGGAGATGAGCGCACCGAACAGCATGGTCACACCCGCCAGCACCCAGAACGGCCCCGCCACGGCATGGGCCGCATCCCACGCCTCCTGCGACTTCCGGACCTCCGGGACGCGCAGGCCCACGGTGGAGTTGCCGGGGAGCTTCCGGGTCCAGGCGAGGGCGCCGACCACGAGGAGAATGAGGGCAGGGACGAGCAGGATAACGCCGATCACGGTCATGGCTGCAGTCTATCCCCCCGAAATCCGCAGGCGAATCCGGCCCTGACCAGGGTGCGGGAGTAACGTCATGCTCGACCTTGTCCTGCTCACCTGAAAGAGGCCTCATGGACCTCCGGCGTCTGACGTCCTCGCTGCTGTTCCGAGTGATCATCGCGATCATCCTGGGCATCATCTGCAGCTTCTTCTTCCCGGACTGGCTGGCCCGCGTGTTCGTCACGTTCAACGGCCTGTTCGGCGGTTTCCTGGGATTCTTCGTCCCCGTCCTCATCTTCGCGCTCATCACCCCGGCCATCGCCGGCCTCGGTCGCGGCGCCGGCAAGTGGCTGGGCATCACCACCGGCATCGCCTACGTGTCCACGATCGTCTCCGGCTTCATCGCCTACGGCGTCTCCCAGGCCGTGTATCCGTGGCTGCTCGCCGACCAGCAGGCCGTCGAGGCCGTGGACATCGACGAAGGGGCACTGGCCCCCTTCTTCAGCATCGAGATGTCCCCGCCCTTCGAGGTGATGACCGCCCTGCTGCTCGCCTTCGCCGTCGGCCTGGCCATGACCACCGTCAAGTCGGACACCCTGTACAAGGGCTCCCGCGACCTCGAGCGCGTGGTGATGAAGGTGATCACCGCCTTCATCATCCCCCTGTTGCCGATCTACATCTTCGGAATGTTCCTGTCCCTGGGCATGAACGGCAACCTCGCCGACACCCTCGTCGCCTTCGGCAAGGTCCTGCTCCTGTCCGTGGGCATGACCTTCGTCTACCTCGCCCTGCAGTACGGCATCGCCGGTGCCGTCACCGGCCGGAACCCGTTCGTTGCCTTCAAGAACATGCTGCCGGCCTACGCCACCGCGCTGGGTACCTCCTCCTCCGCGGCGACCATCCCGGTCACCTACTCCTCCACCCTGAAGAACGACGTGGAGGTCAACGTCGCCGGTTTCGTCGTCCCGCTGTGCGCCACCATCCACCTCGCCGGCTCGATGATGAAGATCGGGCTCTACGCCTTCGCCATCGTCTACATGGCCAACATCGAGGTCTCCGTCGGCCTGGCCATCGGCTTCATCCTCCTGCTCGGTATCACCATGATCGCCGCCCCGGGCGTGCCGGGCGGAGCCATCATGGCCGCCGTCGGCCTGCTGGCCTCCATGCTCGGATTCGACGACTCCCAGGTCGCCCTCATGATCGCCGCCTACATCGCCGTCGACTCCTTCGGCACCGCCGCCAACGTCACCGGCGACGGCGCGATCGCCATGATCGTGAACAAGTACGCCAAGGGTCGGATTCCCGCCGCCGTCGCGGAGGACGACGAGGATCGTGAGGACCTCGACGCCGCCATCGGAGGCGAGAAGTAACCTCCGGAATCAGTGAGGCGCGACCCTGGATCGGGGTCGCGCCTCACACGTGTTCAGGGACACTGTTTCGGCAGGTCAACGTACATGTCTGGAGCATGGCCTAACGTGGGGTTCGAACACCTGAACGACACCGACCCGTCAGGAGGTGAACCCACCGACATGACCACCGCCACCTTCACCGTCACCAATCCCACCGATCCCGTCGCCGCTGCCCACCACCAGGCCCGCATCGCGGAGTACGCCGCCTGGCGTGCCTGCCTCCCGGCAGATCATGAGCCCGGCCCCGACCCGGTGGACTGGACCACCCACGCCGCCACTCTCACCCGCTCCACCGGCCACTCCCCCGGCTTCATCGCCGCCAACCTCGACGCCCTGCACACCCTCGACCAGCTCCCCCGCCTCAGGGCACTGGTCGAGGACCTCCATCACCTGGAGATGCGCCACCTGCGTGCCATCGACACCGCCCTGACCGCCACACCCGCGGCGCTGGTCGGAGACGAGGAATTCCAGGCACTGATCGACCGGGAGCTCGTCGAACTGCTCTCCCCCACCCGGCCGCACCAGCTCCGCCCCTCCATCAGGGCGATCACCCGGCTGATCGCCGATGCCACCCGCCCCTACCTCGACGAGGACATCACCGACGAGGAGGTCGCCGAGGCCGCGGACCAGCCACCAGCTGAGCGTGGCACCTACACCACCCATCCACGCACCGGCGGTGACATCGGTTTCGACATCACCCTCGACCAGGCCACCGGGCTGCTCGTCGACGAGGCCGTCAAGGCCCATGCCACCACCACCGGGATGACCCGGGCCGCCGCATTCGCGGACCTGGTCCTGGGCCAGGTGCACGTGTCGGTGGCCATGAACCTCTACCGGGCCACCGATGTACCGGACGCCCCGACCTTCAGCCTCATCGCCGGGGCTCTGACCAGGGCCGCTGCGGCGAGTCTGTCCGGGAAAATCACCCTCACCCGGGACATGGGCACCGCCGCGAAGCTGACCGTGGACTCCTACCGCACTCCGGAGGGCGTCCGGGTCTATCTCGACGGACGCGACCTGGTGTGCCGGTGGCCGGGCTGCAACCGGCCGGCCGTGACCACTCAGAAGGATCACCGCATCAACCACGAGGACGGTGGGGAGACCACGGCCGACAACCTGGTGTCGCTGTGCCAGCACCACCACAACCGGAAGACGGACCGGCAGGTGTTCTACCAGTTCGACGAGGCCACCGGGGACGTCTACTGGCTTTTAGCCGACGGGACCTGGTGTGTGGACCGGGCCGAGGGGCCGCTGGCCCCCCGGCAACGGACGTGGGTGCAGACTCTGGCGCAACGCCGCCTCCGTCGCGCGGAGCGGGCCCGCCTGCGGGAACGGGGCCGGGTCGTGGAGGAGAAGGTTCACCACCTGCTCGAGGACCTGGATCTCCACAACGCACGCACCACCGGGGAAGAGGCGGACACTTCCCCGCCGTTCTAGGGCTCCCGGTTCAGGAAGGTGGTGGTCTCGTGCTGTGAGCACTCGGTGTGCCCGTCCCACCCGGCATACATCAACAGGTTGCTCCTCCCGGAACGCACGGAGAACAACCGCACGGACGTGAAGTAGAGCGGGACCTGTCCGGTGTGCGGCGTCGCCCGGAGGGCGACCGCAGCGTCGTAGATGTCGCGCACCCTGTCGGGGTCGTGGTTCCACGCGCGGTGAATCTCGCCGTCCATCTCGAGGGTGAGCCAGTTGCCGTCGTGGGCGAGGGCGTCGAACTTCTTGATCTCGCCGGGTTGGCGGTGCGCCAGTCCCGCCTGGACGAAGTGGACGTTGTGCCCGGGGGCATAGGAGGTGCAGGTGGGGTGCATGAGAATCACTCCTGAAAAGATCTCGCGGATTTCCCGCCGCCGGATTCGGTGCGGGCCGATCTTCCCCTGAGGGCACCGTTGTGCGAGACACGGTTGCCAGTCAGCCGGTCAAGGGACCTTCGTGGGCTGAGCTTCTGGATCGTGGTGCCGAGAATAACACCTCACAGACCAAGCTGTCTACTTCACCAGGGTGAAGTGGCCTCGTGCCTGCTCGGCCTCATGCTCCGGGCCCAGCGGGATGCCGGTCCGGTCACGTAGGGCGGCCATGGCGAGGAATCCGACGGCGGTGGCCACGAGGAGGTAGACGGTCACGCCGGTGGTGGAGCCGGTGGCCTGGACGACGGCGGCGGCGATGGTCGGGGCGAAGGCACCACCGATGATGGACCCCAGCGCGTAGGTGATGGAGGTGCCGGACCCGCGCACGGAGGCTGGGAACAGCTCGGCGTACATGGCGGCCTGCTGCCCGTAGGTCACTCCCAGGCCCAGCCCCAGCAGGAGCATGGCCACCCACAGCCACTGCAGCTGTCCGGTGTTGACCAGGGGGAACAGGGCGAAGGCGGCGACAGCCTGGATGAGGAAGCCGCCCAGGTACATCCGGCGCCGTCCGATGAGGTCGGAGATCCGGCCGGCCACCACCGTCGACAGCAGCCACGTGATCGCGGCACCGGCCACCGCCCACAGGACGGCCCCGCGCTCGAGCCCCAGTTCGGTGACGGCGTAGCTCTGCACGTAGCCGCCGGCGATCATGTACCCGACGACGCCGTTGCCGGCGAACACGAGGGCGCCCACAAAGACCACCGGGGTGAAGTTGCGGAACAGTGCGCCCAGGGGGTTGCGGGTGCCGGTCTCCTTCCGTTCGGCGATCTCCTCGAACACGGGTGATTCGTCGACGCCCCGGCGGATCCAGTAGCCGATGCCCACCAACACGATGGACAGCAGGAACGGGACGCGCCAGCCCCAGTCGAGGAAGGCGTCACCGGGGGCGATGATGTTCATCAGGGCGAGCATGCCGGAGCTGAGCAGCAGGCCGGCGGGGGCGCCCGCCTGGGGGCCGGCGCCGAAGAGGCCACGCTGGGAGACGGGGGCGTGTTCGACGGAGAGCAGGACGGCGGAGCCCCATTCGCCACCGGCGGAGATGCCCTGGATGATGCGGAAGAGGACCAGCAGGATCGGGGCCGCGACCCCGATGGTGTCGTAGGTGGGGACGAGTCCGATGAGGGTGGTGGCCCCACCCATGGCCAGGAGGGTGACCATGAGGACGACGCGGCGGCCGAAGCGGTCGGCGAAGTGTCCGGCAAGGACAGCCCCGAGGGGGCGGAACAGGAAGGACAGCCCGACGGAGAGGAAACTGACGATGAGCGCGAGGCCGGCGTCCAGGTCGCCGAACATCACCTGGTTGAACACCAGGCCCGCCACGGAGGCGTAGAGGAAGAAGTCGTACCACTCGATGGCGGTACCGATGGTGGTGGCGGCGACGACGCGGCGTCGTTCCGCCGATGTGGCGGTGGTTCTGGGCATGTCGGGGTCTCCCGGGATGGTCCGATAACGGCCCGTTGGATGGTACCCAACCCGGCCCACCGGCACCCGGCTTCCCGCTAACGTGTCGGTCATGGGTGACATTGCGTGTGCCGTCGATGATCTCTCTCCCGGTGAGAGCCTGGTGATCACGATCGACGGTCGGAAGGTGACGGTGGTCCGCGATCTGGAGGGTGGGTTCCACGCGATCGATGACGCGTGCCCGCATGTGGGGTGGCCACTGAATAAGGGCAGTGTGCACCCGGACGCGGTCATCGAGTGCTCGCTGCACCACGGATTGTGGTGCCTGCGTACCGGTGAGCCGCGGCGGTATCCGGCGCGGACGCCCGCCACGGTGCACGCTGTTGAGGTCCGGGATGGTCAGGTGTGGGTCAGCCTCGGGGACTGAGCCGCAGGATGTGGATGGTCACCGCGAGGGCGATGAGGGGCAGGATGATCGCGGGGATGGGCTCGCCGATGAGCCACACCGACAACCCGATGCCCACCCACAGGACGGTGAGGGTGCGCGCCTTGTCTTTCCGGGTCATCGCCTTCTCGTAGTAGTTGGAGATGTAGGTGCCCAGCACCCTGTGGCCCACCAGGTAGTCATGCAACCGGCCGGAGCTGCGCGCGAAGCAGGCGGCCGCGAGCAGCAGGAACGGGGTGGTCGGCACCAGGGGCAGCACGATCCCCACGACGCCGAGGGCGAGGCTGATCGACCCGACGGCGATGAGCAGGGGGCGGAGCATGGCTCCACCCTAGGCCCCGCTCACCGCAGCAGCGCCACCAGGCGCCGGTGGTACATCTCCGGCAGGCAGCCGGCGTCGACGACGCGGCGGGCCGCGGCCTTGTCACCCTGTGCGGCGCGGAAGGCGGTGAGGATGTCGATGTCGTGGGCGGGGGCGTCGACAAGCGTGAGCTCGTCGCCGGGCGTGATGCGGCCGGGGACGGTGACCCGGAGGTAGGTGCCGCAGCGGCCGCGGTCGGAGAAGCGGCGCACCCAGCCGCGTTCACCGAGCCAGGCCGCGAACGTGCGGCAGGGGTGGCGGACGACGGAGACCTCGAGCTCGGCCGTGCCGACGCGGATGCGTTGGTTGACCAGCAGGCGTTCCAGGTCGATGCCGGTGGTGGTGAGGTTCTCGCCGAAGGTGCCGTCGGGCAGGCCGCGGTGGAGGTCATGCTCCCAGAAGTCGAGCTCCTCGCGGGAGAACGCGTAGACGGCCTTCTGCGCGCCGCCGTGATGTGCGTCATCCCCGACGGTGTCGTCGGCGACGCCAGATCCGTCGCCGTAGTCCGGTCCCGGGGCGCTGACCTCGATGAACGGTGCGGGTTGCTTGTCGATGCCGCTGATCCGGTCCGCCCCACCGGGGTCGGTCCGGGGGACGGCGACGTTGGTCGAGGACACAATCTGACTCATACGCCCGAGATTAGTGCGGGAATGGCGTAGGGTATGCGAAAATTGATTTGTTATACAAACAACTAAGGCCGGACTCATATGAAATGGACAGGTGGGCGGATCGCCCTCTGCTGCTTCTCGCTGATCCTCACCCTGGTCATCGGTGGTGAGTTCATCGCCGCTGCGCAGTTCAGCCCGCCCTATGACTGGGTACACAACACGATCGGCGCCCTCGGCGCCACGACGTGCACCTCGCTGGTCTATCCCGTCGGCATCTTCGACGTGTGCTCCCCCGCTCACGTGTGGGTCAACACCGCCCTGGTGCTCGCGGGCCTGGCCATGCTCGGGATCTCCGTCGCCGGCCGCCGCATCGCCGGATTCACCGGCTGGGCCGGACTCATGTGGGTGATCACCGGTGTGAGCACCACCCTGTCGGGTCTCATCCCCATCGATGTCAGCCGCGAGTGGCACAGCTTCGTCACCCTGCCGCTGTTCATCACGTGGCCGGTGGCCGTGCTCGTCGGCTCCGGCCAGCTGCGGGGGTGGGTGGCCCGGCTGGGTTTCGTCATCGGGGCCGTCGGGCTGACCGCGGGCGTGTGGTTCACCATGTCGCTCGGCGCCCGCGAGTTCGGTGGCCTGCTGGAACGGCTGGTCATCTGGCCGTCCGTGTTGTGGGTGATCCTCGCCGCCTTCTTCGGCGTCGCCCGGATCCGTGCCTGCCTCAATGATCTGTACAACCCCTATGTCCGGGAGAGTGCGGAGGAACGCCCGCAACCGTCCGGCGCGTGACGCGCCTGACCCGCGTGCGCGGGACAGCGCCTACTACACTGCGTAACCATGACGAACCCGAGCGACTCCACTCCCGCGTTCCGGTATACGCCGCAGCTCGCGAACCAGATCGAGCAGGCCTGGCAGCAGTACTGGACCGACAACGGCACCTTCAATGCGCCGAACCCCGTCGGCGATCTCGCCCCGGCGGACGGCGAGAAGCTGCCGGAGGACAAGCTCTTCGTCCAGGACATGTTCCCCTACCCCTCGGGCGCGGGCCTGCACGTCGGCCACCCGCTGGGCTACATCGCCACCGACGTCTACGCCCGCTACAACCGCATGCTGGGCAAGAACGTGCTGCACACCCTGGGGTATGACGCATTCGGTCTGCCGGCGGAGCAGTACGCCATCCAGACGGGCACGCACCCGCGGACGACGACAATGGCCAACATCGAGAACATGCGTCGTCAGCTCGGCGCACTCGGCCTGGGCCATGACCAGCGCCGTTCCGTGGCCACCACGGATCCGGAGTACTACCGCTGGACGCAGTGGATCTTCCTGCAGATCTACAACTCCTGGTTCGACACGCAGCAGCAGAAGGCCCGCCCCATCGCGGAGCTCATTCCCCTGCTCGAGTCCGGTGAACTGCCGACGCCGGACGGGCGTGCCTACGGGGAGCTCGGGGACGTCGAGAAGCAGCAGGCGGTGGACGAGTACCGCCTGGTGTACCGCTCGAACTCCATGGTCAACTGGTGCCCCGGCCTGGGCACGGTGCTGGCGAACGAGGAGGTCACCGCCGACGGGCGTTCCGAGCGCGGCAACTTCCCGGTGTTCCGTAAGCAGCTGTCGCAGTGGATGATGCGGATCACCGCCTACTCCGACCGCCTCATCGACGATCTGGACCTGCTGGACTGGCCGGAGAAGGTCAAGTCGATGCAGCGCAACTGGATCGGTCGTTCCCGCGGCGCGGAGGTCGACTTCAACGCGCAGGGCCATGACATCCGCGTGTTCACCACCCGCCCCGACACCCTGTTCGGCGCCACCTACATGGTGCTGGCGCCGGAGCACGAGCTTGTCGACACCCTCGTGGCCGACGCCTACCCCGCCGGCACCGATGAGCGGTGGACCAACGGGCAGGCCACCCCGGCCGAGGCCGTCGCCGCCTACCGTGCCGCCATCGCCGCGAAGTCCGACCTGGAGCGCCAGGAGAACAAGGACAAGACCGGCGTCTTCCTCGGTACCTGGGCCACCAACCCGGTCAACGGCGCGCAGATCCCGGTCTTCATCGCCGACTACGTCCTCACCGGCTACGGCACCGGCGCCATCATGGCCGTCCCGGCGCACGACACCCGCGACCACGAGTTCGCCACCGCCTTCGGCCTGCCCATTGTCGAGGTCGTCTCCGGCGGCAACATCGCCGAGGAGGCGTGGACCGGTGACGGGGTGCTGGTCAACTCCGCCAGCGGGCAGGGCCTGGACATCAACGGCCTGAACAAGGCCGAGGCCATCGAGAAGACCATCGCCTGGCTCACCGCCGAAGGTAAGGGCGAGGAGAAGATCCAGTACAAGCTGCGCGACTGGCTGTTCGCCCGCCAGCGCTACTGGGGCGAGCCCTTCCCCGTCGTCTACGACGCCGACGGCCTGGCGCACGCGCTGCCCGAGTCGATGCTGCCCATCGAGCTGCCCGAGGTGGAGGACTACAAGCCCGTCTCCTTCGACCCGGACGACGCCGACTCCGAGCCGCAGCCCCCACTGGCCAAGGCCCGCGAGTGGGTGGAGGTCGAACTCGACCTGGGTGACGGCCCGAAGAAGTACACCCGCGACACCAACGTCATGCCGCAGTGGGCCGGTTCCTCCTGGTACCAGCTGCGCTACATCGACCCAACCAACGATGACGCGCTCGTGGACATCGAGAACGAGCGCTACTGGACGGGCCCGCAGTTCGACGGCGACTGCGGCGGCGTCGACCTCTACGTCGGCGGCGTCGAGCACGCCGTGCTGCACCTGCTCTACTCCCGGTTCTGGCACAAGGTCCTCTTCGACCTCGGCCACGTCACCTCCGTCGAGCCCTACCGTCGCCTGTACAACCAGGGCTACATCCAGGCCTACGCCTACACCGACGCCCGCGGCGTGTACGTCCCGGCGGAGGAGGTCGAGGAGCGCGACGGCCGGTTCTTCCACGGCGACGAGGAGGTCACCCAGGAGTACGGCAAGATGGGCAAGTCCCTGAAGAACGCCGTCGCCCCGGACGACATCTGCGACAACTACGGCGCTGACACCCTCCGCGTCTACGAGATGTCCATGGGCCCGCTCGACACCTCCCGCCCCTGGGCGACGAAGGACGTCGTCGGCGCGCAGCGTTTCCTTCAGCGAATGTGGCGTCTCATCGTCGACGAATCCACCGGCGACGTGCTCACCACCGACGCCGCCCTTACTGACGAGGACAAGAAGCAGCTGCACCGCACCATCGACGGCGTGCGCGACGACTACACCCACCTGCGGGTCAACACCGTCGTGGCCAAGCTCATCGAGTACGTCAACTACCTGACCAAGACCTACCCGGACACCATCCCCGCCGCGGCCGTCGAGCCGCTGGTGGTCATGGTCGCCCCGGTCGCCCCGCACATCGCGGAGGAGCTGTGGAAGCGGCTCGGCCACACCGACACCGTCGCGTTCGTCGACTTCCCGGTCGCCGAGGAGCAGTGGCTGGTCGACGACGAGGTCGAGCTGCCCGTCCAGATCAACGGCAAGGTCCGCGCGCGCGTCATGGTCCCGGCCGACGCCGCCCAGGACGCCGTCCTGGACAAGGTCCTCGCCGAGTCGGCCGTCCAGTCCCACCTCGAGGGCAAGAACCTGGTCAAGCAGATCGTCGTCCCGGGCCGCATGGTGAACCTGGTGGTGAAGTAGCCCCATGCCGGGGTCGGTGTCCCGGGTCGTCGCCACGATGCTGGGCACCCGGGTGGACACCGCCTTCGCCCTCATGGGCAACGGCAATGCCTGGCTTATCGACGCCCTCCCCACCGCCGGCATCGCCGTGGTCCCCGTCCGCCACGAGGCCGCGACCGTCGCCGCCGCGGACGCCTACGGTCGCGCCTCCCGGCGCCTCGCCGTGGCCACCACCACCTACGGCCCCGGCTTCACCAACGCCCTGACCCCGCTGGCCGAGGCCGCCCTGGCGCGCACTCCCCTGCTGCTCGTCGCCGGTGGCCCGCCCACCTCCGGGCTCCGTGACTTCGACGTCGACCAGATGGGAATGGCCCGGGCCTGCGGCGCGCAGGTGTTCGCGGCCACCGCCGCCGATGCCGCGACGGTGACCCGGCAGGCCCTGGACGCCGTGGCGGACGGCCCCGTGGTGCTGTTGCTCCCCGACGACCAGGCGGAGCTGCCCACCGTGTCGTCGGAGGAGCCGGCGCCCGCCCCGGAGGATCATCCGGGGCCGGACGTGCGCGAGGCCGCCCGGCTGCTCGCGCAGGCGGAGTCCCCACTCGTGCTCGCCGGCCGGGGTGCGGATGATTCGCTGACTGCTCTTGCGCGACGTCTCGGTGCCGACGTGGCCACCACCGCCCCGGCCACCGGGTTCTTCCGCGGGGTCGATGGAGTCCGTGACCTGGGAATCTGCGGTGGCTTCGCCTCCCCCGGCGGGGCGGCGGCGATTGCGGCGGCGGACGTCGTCCTCGTCGCCGGGGCGGGCCTCAACGACTTCACCATGGCCCACGGGGCGGCCTTCGGCCGACACGCCCGCGTCATCCAGGTCGACCGCCGTGACGGGCCGACGCACCCGCGGGTCGATCTGTTCCTGCGCGGTGATGCCGGGGTGGTGTGCCGGGCGCTGCTGTCGGCGCTGGCGGGGGTCGACCGGGATCCCACCCCCGAACCGGTGGTGGGCCACCCGGCCGGAGATCCGCTCGCCCCGGACGGGCGACTCGACCCGCGCAGCCTGTTCACCCGGCTGGACGCGCTGCTGCCGCCGGACCGTATCGTGGTCACCGACGGCGGCCACTTCCTCGCCTGGCCCTGCACTTACCTGTCGGTACCCGGGCCCGAGCACCTCATCCTCGTGGGCACGGCGTTCCGCTCCATCGGCCTGGGATTCCCCTCCGCCGTCGGCGTCGCGGCAGCGGCGGCGGGGTGCACCACCGTGCTGGTCACCGGCGACGGCGGTGGCCTCATGGGGCTCGCGGACGCGGAGAGCCTCCTCCGGGTGGTCCGGGACACGGGCGGGCGGTGCGTCATCGTGGTGGTCAACGACGCCGCCTACGGCGCCGAGATCCACCAGTACGCCACCCGCGGGGTGGACCCGGCGGCGATGCTCATCCCCGAGGTCGACTTCGCCGCCCTGCTCGGGTCACTGGGGGCGCGGTCGCAGGTGGTCCGCACCCTCGATGACCTGGAGAGTCTGCGTGATCACCGGGACGGCACCCTCGTGCTCGACTGCCGCGTCTCCCGGGAGGTGGTGGCGCCGTTCCTGCGCCGGGTGGCTAACGATTCTGCCACCAGATCGCGCCGGTGAGAACGGTGGCGAAGGCGGTCCAGGCCGCGTAGGGCGCCAGCCAGGTGCCCCGATTCCGGTTGACCGCCCGGCTGCGACGGACCAGGTCGGCGGTGGAGGCGGCGAGCGCCCCGGCCTCGAGGGTGGCCAGGCCGGGCTTCTTCCCCCGGAAGAACAGCGCACTCCAGCCGGCGTTGAGCATGATGTTGATGCCGAGGGCCTTCTTCAGCGCCTCGTACTCCTCCGTGTCACCCCGTTCGTCGAGGTCGGCCAGGCTCTGGCCGACCACTGCGGCGGTGTCCACGTAGAGCAGCGTCCACGCGGCCGGGAACACCCACGTGGGTGGTTGGATGGCGGGCTTCTTCAGGGTGCGGTACCACCAGGAGGAGGTGTCGGTGGCCAGGGTGCCCACGACCGCGTTGCCGAGGACGGCCGCGGACGTCGCACCGATGATGCGGGAGCGATTCTGTGAGGTCATGCCACCCAGCCTAGGCAGGTCCGGCCAATCATGCAGGCCGGGTTATCGGTCGCCCAGTTCCACGACGGTCCGTCCGCTGCGGTTGCCGGTCAGCTGTTCACGGCCGGCGTCTATCACCTCGTCGAGGGTGATGGTGCTGGTCAGCCGGTCGAGGACGGAGCGGTCAACGTGCTCGTCGAGGTCGCGCCAGCGGTCGATGCGCTCGGAGAGGTCCGCGTCGACGGAGTTGATGCCCACGAGGTTGACCGCGCGGAGGATGAACGGCAGGACGGTGCCCGGCAGGTCCGGTCCCTGGGCCAGGCCGTAGCTGGTGATCACGCCGCAGCGCCGGGTCATCGCGATGGCGTTGACCAGGGTGTGGGAGCCGAGGCCGTCGACGACGCCATCGAAACGCGTCTTCTGCAGCGGTTTACCGGGGCTGGACAGTTCCGCCCGGTCGATGACCTCCCAGGCGCCGAGCCGACGGAGGTTGTCGCCGAACTCCTCGACCCGCCCGGTCGCGGCGGTGACGCGGTACCCGGCCTGGGAGAGCAGGTGGATGGCGATGGACCCGACCCCGCCCGTCGACCCGGTGACCAGGATGTCCTCCCCGGGATGGATGCCGTACTTCCCCAGCGCCGCCACCGCGAGAGAGGCGGTGAACCCGGCGGTGCCCAGGGCGGCGGCGTGCCGGGAGCTCATGGAGTCGGGCAGGACGATGGTGGAGGCGGCGTCGACCCGCAGGCGGGTGGCGCAGCCGCCGTGGCGGAACTCGCCGAGGCCGGCCCCGTTGACGATGACCCGGTCGCCCGGGGCGAAGCGTTCGGAGTCGGACTCGACGACGACCCCCACGGCGTCGATACCCGGGACCAGCGGGAAGGTGCGTGCCACCCCGGGGTCGCCGGCCAGCGCCATGGCGTCCTTGTAGTTGATGCTGGAGTGGGTGACGTCGATGAGGACATCACCGTCGCCGAGCAAGTCCTCGGATCCGGTGACGATGCGGGCGTGCGTGCCGTCGTCGGTCTTCTCCACGATGAGGGCACGGTGGGCGGGGTGCGGCGTGGTCATGCGCCCCAGCCTAGCGACGCCCGCCCGTCGGTATCGTGGTCCGCATGTTCCGCCCCTCCCGAGCCCTCACCGTGGCCGCCCTGCTGATCTACAGCGCCGTCATGATCACCCTGACGACGTTGAAGTCCTTCTACCGCATCGGCTACCTGTGGGACCCGGAGGTCCACCGCCGCCGCGAACTGCGGCTGACCCCCTTCGGGGAGATCGGGGACACGACGAACTGGTTCATCCCCGTCTTCGGTTACCTGGGTAACCTGGCGTTCTTCGTCCCCTTCGGCCTGGTCGTCTACGTGCTGCTGTTCCGCACCTCCCGACCGCTGCTCTTCACCACCCTCGCGGGCCTCGGCTTCAGCGTGGCCATCGAATGCGCCCAGTTCCTCTTCGCGCTGGGCTACACCGACATTGACGACGTCCTCATGAACACCCTCGGCGGCTTCCTCGGCGCGTGGATCGCCCGCCTCTTCGGCCCCCGGTTCCACGGCGTGTGGGTGCGCCTGGCCCTGGTGGTCGGCGCGATCTTCGCGGTGCTCGTCGGCCTCGGCGAACGCCTCGGGGACCCGGCGAAGATCGTGGAGAACCAGCAATTGTGACACGTGCCACTGATTCGCTGGGTAGGCTCGGGGTAACCGAACCGACGAGGAGAACCCATGTCCATTGTTGATGAGAAGGTCCGCCAACTACTCGAGAAAGCCCAGGGGGCCGACAACGGCCGCGCCGCGAAACTGCTGGTCAACGACGGCCCGCTTCGCCAGACGGTCATCGCCCTGAAGTCGGGGACGAAGCTCCAGGAGCACAACTCCCCACCCGCGGCCTCGCTGTTCGTCTTCCGCGGCAAGGTGACGGTCTCAGGGCAGGACGTCGTCGACGTCGGGGAAGGTGAGCTCGTGGCACTGACCCATCAGCGTCACTCCGTCACCGCCGAGGAGGACGCCGTCTTCCTGCTCACCACCGTCACCGGCATCGAGGGCACCGACTCCCACTCCTAGGCGCCCGTGATCCGCCGCGCCGCCTCCTTCGCGTACGGGCCCACCCCGGTGATCGTCGCCGACCCCGGGCCCGTCCAGTCGCCGTAGCCGACCAGGTGGACGTCGGGGTGGTCGAGGAGCCCGCGCACCGGCCCCAATGCCGGGCGGAAGCCGGTGCACCAGATGAGGTGGTCGGCGTCGACCTCGTCGAGCGAGGTGAACATCGGGGTGGCCCGCAGCCGGCCGGAGTCCCGGGCAGCACGCACCTCCGGCACCATGACGATGTCCCCGAGCCTGGAATCCGCGCCGGGATCCGGCTCGCCGCGCAGGATCGCCAGGGCACGCTGCCGGTTGCGGCGGAACAGCACCCGGCCGTCGACGTCGTCGGGCATCCACCGCGGCTGCCCGCGGGTGTACCAGGTGACGTCCGCAACTTGCGTGAGTTCCGCGGCGATCTGGGCGCCCGAGTTCGCCCCGCCGACCACCGCGACTGTCTTGCCCCGGAACGTCTCCGGCCCGGGGTAGTTCGCCGCGTGCCAGAATCCGCCGATCCTCGACCCCGGGTAGGAGGGGACGAAGGGCGCGGCCCACGTGCCCGTCGCCGCGACGACGTGGGTGGCCCGCCACTCCCGCTCCCCCGCCCGGACCACGAAACCGTCACCCTCGGGCTCGACGGTGTCCACGGTGACCGGGCGTTCGACGGGGAGGTCGTAGCGCTGTTCATAGCGGGTGAGGTAGTCCACCACGTGGGAGGCCGGCGGGAAACCGTTGTACGGGGGCATGGGCCATCCGGGCAGGTGGGAGAACTCGTGGGTGGAGAAGAGGGTGAGCGACGGCCACATCTGCTGCCAGGACCCGCCCGGGGCGACCTGGTTGTCCAGGAGCAGGAAGTCCGCCCCCGCCTTGCGCAGGTAATACGCGGTGGCCAGGCCCGCCTGGCCGGCCCCGATGATGATCGCGTCGAGCATGCGGTCCAGCCTAGATCAGCCGCCGGTCCCGTGCGGTGGTGATGGCGGCGGTGCGGTTGTCCACCCCGAGCTTCTGGTAGATGTGCACCAGGTGCGTCTTCACGGTCGCCTCGGAGATGAACAACTGCCGGGCCAGCTCCCGGTTGCCCGCCCCGGACTCCAGGGCGCGGAGGATCTCGATCTCCCGAGTCGTGAGCGCCACCTGGGGCCGTCCGATGCGCTCGGCGAGGGCGGCGGCGACCTCGGGTGCCAGGGTGCGGCGACCGGCGACGATGTCGGCCTGGGTGTCGTAGGTGGTGAGAATGAGCACCGGTGGGCCGCCGAGCTCGCGGAGGCGGCGGGTGGTGGTGATGCCGTCGAGACCGGGCATCTGGATGTCACAGACCACCACATCCACCCCGTCGAGCGCCCCCTCGGCCAGGGCCGCGGAACCGTCCGACCCCTCCCCGACCACGGTGATGTCGTCGAAGCCGTCGAGGATGGCGCGGAGCCCGGCGCCGACGACGGGGTGGTCGTCGAGCAGCATCACACGGATGGTCATGGGTGTCCTGTCAGGGGAAGTCGTACGGTCAGGGTGGTGCCGGGACTGCCGTCCCCGCTGTCGATGTCGAGGGTGCCGTCCAGCGCCGCGACCCGGTCGGACAGGCCGCGCAGGCCGTAGCTGCGGTCGCCGCTGGTACCGCGGCCGTCATCGACCACGTCGAGGCTGACTTCCCCGTCCCACACGGTGAGGGTGACCACGGCCGTCTGTGCCCGGGCGTGGCGCAGCACGTTGGCCACCGCCTCCTGCGCGGCCCGCAGCACGGTCCGGCGCACCGGTTCAGCCAGGGGTCGCTCGGCGTCGCCGGCGACCTGGAGGGAGAGATCGACCGGCTCGCCGAGGGCGTCCTGCCGGGCCCGGGCCTGGTCGATGATGCGCTGCAGGCTGTCGGGCAGGGACCCGGCCAACACCGGGGAGGCGAGGTCGCGCACGAAACGGCGGGCCTCGGCGAGGTTGTCGGTCGCCTGCTCCTCGATGGTGGCCAACTGACCGGCCACCGCCGCAGTGTCGCCCCGGCGCAGGCTGCCCCGGGCGGCACGGGACACCAGCAGGATGGAGCTGAGTCCCTGGGCGACGGTGTCGTGGATCTCCCGGGACAGCCGTTCGCGTTCCTCCAGCTGGCCCGCCTGGTGCTCGGAGGCGGCGAGCTGGTCCTGCGCCGCACGCAGCGCCTGGGCCACCGCCCGGTGGTGGTCCGCCTCCCGGTGCAGGGCGAGGTAGGTGTAGTAGATCGCCACCGCCAGCACCGTGCCGATCGCCGGCCCCAGCACCGACCCGGCCGACCAGTCCGCCGGGTGCAGCGCCGCGGGGACGAAGGCGGCAATGGCCCACAGCACCACCACCGCGACCAGGCCGGCGGCCCGTGGCAGGAGGTGGAGAAACAGCAGGACCAGCGGGAACAGCAGCCACACGAAGTCGAG
Source organism: Corynebacterium suedekumii (assembly GCF_030252185.1). Classification (NCBI taxonomy): domain Bacteria; kingdom Bacillati; phylum Actinomycetota; class Actinomycetes; order Mycobacteriales; family Corynebacteriaceae; genus Corynebacterium; species Corynebacterium suedekumii. Next base: position 750,162 of record NZ_CP126970.1, on the reverse strand, counting down.
CGAGAGGGCCACCAGCCCGAACCAGAGTGCCGTCACCACCGCCAGCCAACCGAGCATCACCGGATAGCGGGACTCGACGACCGTGCCGGCCAGGTACACCCCGGCCAGTGCGGCGACGAGGACAAGCACCGGGGTGGTGCGCGCCCGGTCCGGGTCGGCGGTGAGGAACCGGGCCGCGCCGACAGTGAGCAGGAAGACGAAAAGCACGTGCAGCCCCACCCGGAGGGTCGCCAGGACCCGGGACAGCGGGGTCGGCGGGGGCAGTTCGGTGCTCACCCGCCCGAACTTAGTCGCCCGCCGGTGGAGGCGGCATCAACCAACCGGTTGAGACGAGGTTCAGTGCCTCAGCCGATGGATCCCGCGCCGGGTCGCAGCAGGATCGGTGGGGACACCTGCAGAGAAAGGACCCGCATGTTCCTCGGAATCCGGGACATCACCCACGCGTGGGGCCGCTTCACGCTCATCGGCACCGTCGTCGGCCTCATCACCCTGCTGCTGGTCATGCTCACCGGGCTGACCGGCGGCCTGGGTGCCCAGAACACCTCCGCCCTGAGCGGACTGGACCCCGACCGTTACGTCTTCTCCCCCACCGTCTCCTTCACCGAATCGACCATGACCGGGGAGGACGTCGACGCGTGGAACGACATCGACGGCGTCAGCGCCGTGCCCGTCGGGGTGGGCATGACCCGCCTCGAGACGGCCGACGGCGTCACCTCGGTCGCCGTCATCGGCCGCCCCGGCGGGTCGGCGGTGGCCTCCGCTTCGCTTCTCGACGCCCCCGCCACCGTCACCCTCGGCGGCGTCCCCGTCGACATCGTCGACACGGCACCCGACGAGTACTACTCCCACGCTCCGGTGGTGTGGGTGGACACCGACACCTGGCGACGGGTCACCCACTCCCCCGACGACGTCGTGGGCACGGTGCTCGCCGCGGACGGGGAACTGGACGCGGCGGGGTGGGAGGCGGCGTCGACACGCACCGGCACCACCGCCGTCACCGTCCGTGATGCCTTCGCCGGTCTGCCCGCCTACCGGTCTGAACAGGGTTCCCTGCTCACCATGCAGGGCTTCCTCTACGCCATCTCTGCCCTGGTCACGGTGTCCTTCCTCACCGTGTGGACCATCCAGCGCACCCGAGACCTGTCCATCCTCCGGGCCCTCGGTGCCTCCGCCCGCTACCTGGTCACCGACGCCCTCGGGCAGGCCGGGCTCATCCTCGCCGTCGGCGTCGGTGCCGGCGCCCTCACCGGCTGGGCGCTCGGTTCGCTCGCTGGACAGGTCCTGCCCTTCCTGCTCACCCCCACCACCGTGCTCGCGCCCGCCCTCGGCATCTGGGGGCTCGGCATCCTCGGCGCACTGGTGGCCACCCGGCGGGTCGCCGCCGCCGATCCCCTCGACGCCCTCGGAGGACACGCCTGATGACCACCCTCGAACTCACCGATGTCAGCCTGACCTACCCCGACGGTGACAGCCGGGTCACCGCCCTCGACCACGTGACCATGACAGCCACCGCCGGGCGGATGACGGCCGTTGTCGGCGAATCCGGGTCCGGGAAGTCGTCTCTGCTCTCCGTCGCCGCCGGACTCATCTCCCCCACCACCGGCGAGGCCCGCGTCGACGGCGTGGTGGTCACCGATGATGTCCGCCGGGAGAGGGTCGGCATGATCTTCCAGCAGGCCAACCTGCTCGCCTCCCTCACGGTTCGGGATCAGCTGCTGGTCACCGACCACATCCGGGGTCTGCGGGGGCGGGCCCTCCGGGAACGGGCCGGGCGGGCCGACGAGCTGCTCGACCGGGTCGGCCTGGCCGGTCTCGGCGACCGACGCATGGGCCAGCTGTCCGGCGGGCAGCGCCAGCGCGTCAACATTGCACGCGCCCTCATGGGGCAGCCCGTGCTGCTGCTCGCCGACGAGCCCACCGCCGCGCTCGACGCCCGCCTGTCCCGGGACATCGTCACCCTGCTGCGCGGGCTCACCGACGACACCGGGGTCGCCACCGTCATGGTCACCCACGACCGTTCCCTGCTCGATGCCGTCGATGAGGTGGTGACGGTCGCCGACGGCCGGGTCGTCGCCGAGGTGGCGAATTAGCGGCCGACGTAGCCGGCGTCGGCGTGGATGGTGGTTCCCGTGATGTAGGAGGAGGCGTCCGAGGCCAGCCACAGCGAGGCCTCGGCGATCTCCCGGGACTCGCCGAAGCGGTCGAGCAGGGACAGCTGCGGGGCGTATGCGACCGGGTCGATGCCGGCCTCCTTGAGCGCACCTTCGAGCATCGGGGTGTTGATCGCACCCGGCGCCACCGAGTTGACCCGGATGTTCTGGGAGCCGTACTCCATGGCGGCGACCTTGGTCATGCCCACGACGCCGTGCTTGGCGGCGACGTAGGCGATGTTGTTCGGCTGCGGGCGGAACCCGGAGACCGAGGAGATGTTGATGATGGAACCGCCCTTGCCCTGCCGGATCAGCTGCTGCAGCTCGTACTTCATGCACAGTGCGGTGCCCTTGAGATCCACGGCGATGAGACGGTCGAAGTACTCCTCGTCGAACTCGGCGGACGGGGCCTGGTCCGGGGTCAGCGCCGCGTTGTTCACGGCCACGTTGAGCTCACCGAACTTCTCGACGGTCGCGGTCACCATCTCCTGCACCTGCGCCGAGTCCGAGATGTCCACCTTGTGGAAGATCACCTCCGCCCCGGTGTCGGCGGCGATGGCCTCGGCGGTGGCCCGGCCCTTCTCCTCGTTGAAGTCGGCGACGACGACATGGGCGCCGGCCTCGGCGAACAGGCGGGCGGTGGCCTCACCCATGCCCATGGCGGCTCCGGTGACGATGGCGGTCTTACCCTCGAGAACGGGGTAAGGTCATGATCTCTCTCCTCAGGTTGTGTGGGGTGTGTGTTCCGGGGCCCAGCCTATGTCCGGTTCGAGGATTCTGCCCGGCGCGTATAACGGAGCACATGGACCCCGTCTCCGAGCTGCGCGCCCGCCGACTCATCGCTCAGGGCCTGTCCCCCTCGGCCGCCGCCCCGACACTGGACTCCCCAGCCGCCGTCACCCGCCACCTGCTGGCGCTGCAGGGACAGACCTACCCCGCCGGTATCCGCGCCATCGCGCTGCGCTGTTCGGGTGATGACGCCGCCGTGCTCGCCGCCGTCGACCGCCACGAGGTGGTGCGCGGTTGGCCACAGCGCGGCACCCTGCACTTCCTGTCCGCCGAGGACGTGCGGTGGATGATGCGTCTGTGCAGCCCGCGGATCGCCCGGTCCGCCGCGGGGCACTGGGCCGGCCTGGGGCTGGACGCCGACCTCGTCGCCACCGCCCGCCGGGCCTTCCACGACGAGCTGCGGGCCCGTGACCTGCACGATCCTCTCCCCCGCCCCGTCGCCTACGAGGTCTTCGCCGCCGCTGGCGTCGACCCCACCGAGGGCCGCGGTCCACACCTGCTGCGACTGTTCGGCGGCGAGGGCGAGGTGGTCCAGGGCCCGAAGATCGGGGCGAAGGAGACTTTTCTCCATGTCGATCAGCTGCCCGTGCCACAGCTGAAGATCACCGGCGATGAGGCGCTGGCGGAGCTGGCCACCCGATACATCCGCTCCCACGGCCCGGTGTCCATGAAGGACCTGGTGTGGTGGTCGGCGCTGACGGTGGCGCAGGCGAAGAAGGCGTTCGGGTTGGCCCAGGGCGTGATCGGGTTCGGCGACGAGCACCTCATGGCCGACTGGCAGGCCGACGTCACCCCGGCGGAACTCCGGGCGGCCCTCGACCGGGACTATGAGCTTCCCGCCTTCGACGAGATCCTCCTCGGCTACGGCGACAAATCCCTCATCCTGCCGGACGAGCATCGTCCCCGGGTGCTCACGAAGAACGGCTTGAGCTGGCCGTTCCGGATGTCAGGCGGCATGGTGGTCGGCCGGGTGGAATAGAAGAAACCACGTCAGGCGGTGCCTGACGTGGTTTCCGGGGTGGGGACCCGAGGGGTCTCCCCTGCTACTAGAGGATGAAGATCAGCAGGGCGATGATCAGCAGGATGCCCACGATGGTCCAGATAAGTCCGCTTCCGCGCATGTCAGTGTCCTTTCATAGTAACTTTCGTTGTCAAGGACACAATTATAACAGTCATGTATGCACTGCTGGCAATACGGGATTGCCACTTTTTAACCCGTATCCCACCCACGGTTGGCGGATTCCATGATTGTCTGTTCCCGTCCTACCTGCTCAGGCGGGCGATGGCGCGGGGGATCGCTTCAGCGATGGGTAGGGCCGACGTCGGTCCCGGGCCGTCCGGAGTCTGTGCCGCCAGCCACGCAGCCATCCCGTGGACGGTGACAGCCTCGAAGGTGGAGACCAGCGACAGGGGGAGATTCGGATCATCGTCGAGCCCGGGATACCGGGACCGGAAGGCATCCGTGTCGGCGACCGTCGAGGCGGTCCACGCTCCGATCAGGCCGGCGAGCACGTCCCCGGAGCCGGGGGTGGCCGCCCACGAGGACCCGGCGTCGACGGTGACGATGTCCGTCCCCGACCCGCGGGTGACCATCACCGTGTGCCGCCCCTTGAGCAGCACCCCGCAGTCGAGGGCCCCGGACAGGGCGAGCACCGCGCCGATCCGGTCGTCGGCGGGGTCGGGGACGGGGGAGTCGAGGGTCGCGGACAGCCGCCGGAACTCCCCGAGATGCGGGGTGAGTAGCACGGCGGGGTCCCGCTGTCGGAGTTGTTCCCGCAGGTCAGCATCCTCGGCGAGGAGGGTGAGCGCGTCGGCGTCGATGATCAGTGCCTCCGGGCGGGCCAGCAGCTCCGCCAGCTCGGTCCGGGCGGTGTCGTCGGTGCCGCGGCCGGGTCCGACGACCCAGGCCTGGACGCGGCCGGTGTCGGCGACGGTGGCGGAGGCGACCACCTCCGGCAGCGCCCGGACCACCTCCTGGCGTTGTGATCCGACGTAGCGCACCATCGCACTGGTCGCCCGGACCGCCGCGGTGGTGGTGAGGACGGCCGCGCCGGGGTAGCGGGCACTGCCCGCGCAGATGCCGACCACCCCGCCGGAGTACTTGTCGTCGTCGACGCCGGGCTCCGGGGTGGGGACGTGGGTGGTGCTCAGGGTGCTCAGCGGCTCCGGCCACGGGGCCTGCTCGGGGTGGACCGCCCGCCACGCCAGCACGCTGCCCCCGTCAACGACACGCCGGTGCAGTTCCTCCCGGAGGGACAGGTCGTGGATGCCGATGTCCGCGTAGACCACCTCGCCGCACGCCGGGCTGACGGCGTGGGCCCGGCGCAGCTGGCCGAAGGTGACGGTGGCGTCCGCGGTGACGTGCTGGGGGAGTCGACGCCCCAGAAAGTCGGCGGGATCGACGTCCGTATCAGGGGCGGGCAGGCCCGGGTGTAGGTCCATCCGGGTCGTCTCCACGGGTTCGGGCAGGGCGCCGGTGTCCGCGGCCACGCCCGAGGGCACGTCGACCGCGAGGATGGGGGTGGACATCTGCCGTGCCAGCTCCAGCCACAGGGCCAGGTCCTCGCCCAGGCCGCCGACACCGCCGATACCGAGGATCCCGTCGACGATCAGGCGGTAGACCCTCAGGTCACGGGGCAGTTCCGGCAGGACGGTGCCGCCGGCGTCGGTGAAGGCTGCCAGGGCACGTTCATGCACCCGGCCGTCGCGGCCGAGCAGGACCGCGTCCACTCCTCGGGAGCGCAGCAGTTCCGTACCGGCGTAGAGGGCGTCCCCGCCGTTGCCGCCCGCGCCGACGAGCAGGAGGATCCGGTCATCGGTGGCCTGGACCTGCTGGACCGGGGACATCTCCCACCCGCACATCGCCTCGGCGGTGAGGGCGACGAGGTGCGCGGCCTGCCGCATGAGCTCATCGGGGGAGGACTCGGCCCGCAGGAGGACCTGCTCGGCCGCGCGGATCTGGTCGACGGTGAACACGTAGCTCATGGCCCCAGGCTAGCCACGTTCCGGCCGGTAGTCTGTGGAGGCATGATGCAGCACTACAGTGCCGAACACTGGGCGGCGCTGACCACCACAGTGGTGGTCACCGCCGTGCTGCTCACCTATGTGCGCCGGGGTGGGCGGGAGCGGCAGGTCACCGCCGCCGGCTGGGTCCTCCTCCTGGTGTCCTCGGCGTGGGCGCTGTGGGACATGCACCCGGCGCTTTTCGACGTCCAGCGTTCCCTCCCGCTGCAGCTCTCCGACCTCGCCCGGCTCACCGCCTCCCTCGCGCTGATCACCCGGCACCGGATTTTCATCGCCCCCACCTACTACTGGGGCCTGACGCTGAACACGCAGTCCATCCTCACCCCGGACCTGGGCTACTTCATCCACCCGCCGCTCGAGTTCACCATGTACTGGTTCCTCCACATCGCGGTGCTCGCCGCCCCGATCGTCATCGTCTGGGGGATGGGCCACCGGCCACGCTGGAGCTGGCTGCGGGTCACCGCCGGCTGGTCCGCCGGGTGGATCGGTGTGACCATGCTGGTCAACGCGGTCACGGGCAGCAACTACGGCTACCTCAACGGCCTTCCGCCCGGCCCCTCCCTTCTCGACCACCTGGGCCCGTGGCCCTGGTACCTGGTCACCGGACTGGGCCTCCTCGGGGTGGTGTGGGCCGGGGTGATGACCTGGCCGTGGGAACGGCTCAGCCGGGCTGACACGTCGGGCACCAGAAGAGGTTGCGTCCCTCCATCACCTGCTCGCTGATCGGGGTGCCGCAGACGTGGCAGGGCTGGCCGGCCCGGCGGTAGACGTAGACCTCGCCACCGTGGTCGTCCTTGCGGGGTTCACGCCCCATCGCCTCCGGGGTGTGGTCGGGGCGGACGGTGTCGATCCGCCCGTCGCGGACCCCGTCCGCCATGAGGCCGACGAGGTCGAGCCAGATGCTGTCGAGCTCGTTGCGGTCGAGCTGCGCGCCGGGCAGGAAAGGGGAGATGCCCAGGCGGAAGAGGGTCTCGGCGCGGTAGATGTTGCCCACCCCGGCGAACAGCTTCTGGTCCATGAGCAGGGAGCCGATGCTCCGCCGCGAGCGGGAGACGCGGGCCCAGAGGGCATCGGGGTCGGCGTCGTCACGGAGGGGATCCTCACCCAGCTTCGCGACGGCCGCGTCATACTCCGCGTCCGTGATCAGGCGGCACCACTGCGGCCCTCGCAGGTTCGCCGCCTGCTCACCGTTGTCGATGCGCAGTCGGATCTGCCCCCACACGTCCTCGACGGGCTCGAAACGCAGCTGGCCGATGAGGCCGAGGTGGATGTAGACGATGTGCTCGGGGTGGTCGGTGGCGAAGTCGATGAACAGATGCTTGCCGATGGCCTCCGCATGGTGGATCCGGGCGGCGTCGATAAGCGACGCCTCCGCGCTGAACCTCCCCTGCGGGGAGGAGACCTGCAGGTCACGGCCCGTGAAACGCGCGTTGAGCTCGCGGGCGAGACGGTGGATCACATGACCTTCGGGCATGGCGACAGTGTAGACGCCGCGGATTGGCCCACGCGGTAGAGTCGGACCGGTAAGTTTCAGGCCTCACACAGTCTCACTCAGTCTCACCAGGGGATGCACGCATGCCGCACCAGATCGGCTTTGACCGCGAGAAGTACATCGAGATGCAGTCGGAGCACATCAACGCCCGACGCCGGGAGATCGGCGGCAAGCTCTACCTGGAGATGGGCGGCAAACTCTTCGACGACATGCACGCCTCCCGCGTCCTGCCCGGGTTCACCCCGGACAACAAGATCGCCATGCTCGAGCGCATCCGGGACGACCTGGAGATCGTCGTCTGCCTCAACGCCAAGGACCTCGAACGACAGAAGGTCCGCGCCGACCTCGGCATCCCCTACGAGGAGGACGCCCTGCGGCTCATCGACGTGTTCCGCGAGCGCGGTTTCCTCGTGGAGAACGTCGTCATGACCCAGCTGACCGACGACAACCCCATCGCCCAGGCCTTCATCGACCGGCTCGAACGCCTGGGCATCCGGGTCGCCCGCCACCGCATCATCCCCGGCTACCCGACGGACACCCGCCGGATCGTCTCCGAGGAGGGCTTCGGCGTCAACGAGTACGTGGAGACCTCCCGCGACGTGGTCGTCGTCACCGCCCCCGGCCCCGGTTCCGGCAAGCTGGCCACCTGCCTGTCGCAGGTCTACCACGAGTTCCAGCGCGGCATCACCGCCGGCTACGCGAAGTTCGAGACCTTCCCCATCTGGAACCTGCCGCTCGAGCACCCCGTCAACCTCGCCTATGAGGCGGCGACCGTCGACCTCGACGACATCAACGTCATCGACCCCTTCCACCTCGCCGCCTACGGCGAGCAGGTCACCAGCTACAACCGCGATGTTGAGGTGTTCCCGCTGCTCAAGACGCTGCTGGAGACCCTCGCCGGGTCCAGCCCCTACCTGTCGCCCACCGACATGGGCGTCAACATGGCCGGCTACTGCATCTCCGACGACGACGTGTGCCGCGAGGCCTCCCGCCAGGAGATCATCCGCCGCTACTTCAAGGCCCAGGTGGACGAGCGGCGTGACGAACTCGACGACACCCTCTCCTCCCGCGTCGCCATGGTCATGAGCAAGGCCGGCTGCCGTGTCGACGACCGCGCCGTCGTCGCCCCCGCCCTCGCCATCGCCGAGCAGACCGGCCTGCCCGGCGCCGCCCTCGAGCTCGCCGACGGCACCATCATCACCGGCAAGACCACCGAATTGCTCGGCTGCTCCGCCGGCATGCTGCTCAACGCGCTCAAGCAGCTGGCGGGCATCGACAAGGAGACCCACCTGCTCTCCCCGGAATCCATCGAACCGATCCAGACCCTCAAGACCGACCACCTCGGCTCCCGCAACCCCCGACTGCACACCGACGAGGTGCTCATCGCCCTGTCCGTCTCCGCCGCCCGCTCCGAGGAGGCCCGCCGCGCCCTGGCGCAGCTGAAGAACCTCGCCGGCTGCGAGGCCCACACCACCACCATCCTCGGTTCCGTCGACGAGGGCATCTTCCGCAACCTCGGCGTCCTGGTCACCTCCGAGCCGCAGTTCTGGCGCAAGTCGCTGTACCGGAAGCGATAGGAAAACATATATGAAACATGGATGGATGAATGCTTCCATGCATGTTCCATATATGTTAGCTATGTTGGGCGTATGCACAGCATCAATGTCCGGGCGCAGATAGAGTTTCTCCAGGAAACGGGCGGTGATACCTGGAATATAGAGGCAAAGAAGGCGGCTGACGGTTATCCGGAGAGCTTGGATGAAACCCTCAGTGCTTTCGCCAACATGCCCGAAGGTGGACTGATACTACTTGGAATCTCGGAGGGCCCTGGGGTCATCGATGTCACAGGAGTCGGTGATGCCGGTGCATTGATGGATGCGCTCGGAGCGAAAGCTAGAGGGAGGATCAATCCACCCATCAGGCTCGGAGCCGTCGAAAAGCATGTCATCGACGGGAAAGACGTCGTCGCCTGTGTCGTGCCACCTCAGGCGCCTGAACTTCGGCCCTACAGGGTCGGAGAAAATGGTCCCGCGTACATTCGCTCTGGTGACGGTGACCACCAACTGAGTGAGCACGAAGTGCGGATCATGGTGGCACACCAGATGGCACCGCGATTCGATGTACAGCCGGTGCACGGTGCTGACGTGGATCGAGATCTGGATCCACAGTTACTGGATCAGTACCTTTCGCGGCAGCGTCAACGTGCACCGCGTTTAGATGGACTTGATCGAAAGACCCTTCTTGTCAGGACCAATGTTGTGGATCCGGAATCGGGGTCGCCTACCGTGGCAGCGGTCTATGCGATGGGCATTCATCCACAGCAGTTCCTCCCTACGCTGTCGGTCAAGGCCCGAGTCATCCCCGGCGAGGGTAGTGAGTCTCAGTTTCGGCTCCGGAACCAGCGGGAGGGCGCCGGTCCCATCCCTGATCTCCTGGAGTCCACGGTGGACTGGTTGGCGGAGAATTCCGGCGTTTCAGTGGTTTTTGATCCGGAAAGCGGTCATGGTCGCGATATACACGACCTTCCTCTGGTGGCTCTACGGGAGATCGTCGCAAACGCACTCGTTCATCGGGATCTGTCAGCTGCTTCGCAGAATTCCTACATCAACGTCGTGAAGAAGCCGGGCAAACTCTTTGTGACAAACCCAGGCGGCCTTTGGGGGCTGACAGTGAGGCAGTTGGGTAGAACCGGGCCCAGCGCGAGGAATCCTGTGCTCTATGAGATGTGCAGATCCATTACGACGAGCGATGGCAATCGAGTTATCGAAGCGAGCGCGACGGGCATACCCTCGATACGTTCCGAACTCGAGAGGGCGCACCTTCCGGAACCCAGGTTTCGGGACAAGGTCGTCTCTTTCGAGGTTGAGCTGTCGTCAGTTTCCTTGTTCTCCGCAGAGGAGCTGGAGTGGCTCCAGTCCGTTCCCGGACTCTCTCAACTTAGTGTCGGGCAGCGCGTGGCACTGGTTGCGCTGCGTAAAGGTGAGAAGATCACGAATGCCAGTTTCCGAGCCGAGTTTCCGACGATGGACTCGGTTGAAGCTCGACGCCAGCTACAGGAACTAGTCCAGTTCGGCCTTGCTCGTGCCCGTGGCGAGCGCGGTGGCACTGTCTACGTTTATCGGGACGCCTCCTCATCCACCGGCATCGACCAGCCCGATCTCCCCAAGTCCGGAGGGACTGGTCGAGTCCCAGCTCGGGAGCGGCGACGGCGAGTGGTGGACACCCTTACCGGAGCATCTGAGCCGCTGTCCAAGGAAGAGCTCAAAGAGGCAACCACCTTGAGGGATGGGCAGATCAACCCAATTCTCCAGGACCTCAGGAAGCAAGGGGTGGTGGAGTTCACCGAACCGGCTCGGTCACCGAACCAGCGGTACCGCCTGGTCGATCAGAGCACCGACGACGCCGACTAGACTCTCTGCCGTGGCCATCAGCAAAATCCTCCTGTACTACCGTTTCACCCCCGTCGCGGACCCGAAGGCGGTCATGCTCTGGCAGCGTGACCTCTGCGAGTCCCTCGGGCTGCGCGGCCGGATCCTTGTCTCCGAGCACGGCATCAACGGCACGGTCGGCGGCGACATTGACGCGTGCAAGCGTTACATCCGCAAGACGCGCGACTACCCGGGCTTCCACGACATGGAGTTCAAGTGGTCCGAGGGCGGGGCGGAGGACTTCCCGAAGCTGTCGGTGAAGGTCCGGGACGAGATCGTCGCGTTCGGCGCGCCGGGTGAGCTGAAGGTGGATGAGGACGGGGTCGTCGGTGGCGGCGTCCACCTCAGCCCCGAGGAGGTCAACGAGCTTGTCGACGCCCGCGGCGACGACGTCGTATTCTTCGACGGCCGCAATGCGATGGAGGCGCAGATCGGCCGTTTCCGCGACGCCGTGGTCCCGGACGTGGCCACCACCCATGACTTCATCGGGGAGATCGAGTCCGGCAAGTACGACTGGATGAAGGACCGTCCCGTGGTCACCTACTGCACTGGCGGGGTGCGTTGCGAGGTGCTGTCGACGCTGATGAAGAACCGCGGGTTCGGGGAGGTCTACCAGCTCGACGGGGGCATCGTCCGCTACGGGGAGAAGTTCGGCAACAAGGGTCTGTGGGAGGGCTCGCTCTACGTCTTCGACAAGCGGATGCACGTCGAGTTCGGCGAGGACTACACGGAGCTCGGGCACTGCATCCACTGTGATGCCGCGACGAACAACTTCATCAACTGCGTCAACGAGGACACCTGCCGGAAGCAGGCCCTGGTGTGTGAGACCTGCGCCGCCGGGGTGGCCACCGCGCACTGTGGCCGCCCCGACTGCGCGGAGGTCGCCGCCGAGCTCGCCCGGGCCTAGCTGTTCAGGGCGGTGATGAGGATCTGGCCGGCGGTGATGAGCCAGATCATGCAGAAGGGGATCATCACCCAGAACACGCCCATCCAGGGGCGCCAGCGGGTGTAGTTCTTCAGCTTGTGGTTCATGATGAACGCGCAGCCCAGCACGCCGACGATCGGCGGGATGCTGGTGATCACGGACCACCAGATCTGCGCGTCCCGGGTGCACAGGAACGCCGCCTGCCCGGCGTCACAGGCCGGCCCGCCCATGACCCGGAAGATGATCCCGAGAATGAGGGCCAGGGCGAAGGTGACCGCCGGGATGGCGATGAGCCACTGGATGGCCTGTCGGGTGGACTGCGTGTTGCGCGCCGCCTGCACGGCCGGGTCGACGGAGGAGGCCAGCTCCTCGGGGGAGTGTGGTTCCGGGCGGCGACGGTTGGCGAAGTCGGCGTCCGCGGTCAGATCATTCTCGGGGTGCTCGAGGAATCCGCGCCACCGCCCGTTCCGGCGGCCGGAATCGGGGGAGGTGGGATCATGGGGGTCGTCCGGGTGTGCGCCAGTCATGCCCTCGAGCCTAGTCCCCGGGCGGGCAGAAAACTTATGCGTTGGGGGAGGGGTGGATGACCACGGGCACCTGGACGTGGCGGAGGAACTCCGTGGCCGTCGAGCCGACGAAGACCCGCTCGATCGCGCCCATCGGGTTTGACCCGAGGATGAGCAGGTCGCCCTTCTTCCACTTGAGGGCGTCGATCGCTCCGGCCCAGCCGACGCCGGTGCCGATCTCCGATTCGACGGGCAGATCGGGGTAGGCGTCGTGCACGGCGTCATGGGCCCGGTCGAGCATGGCCAGGGAGTGTTCCCGCCATTCGTCCACGAGCTCCCGGGAGAGATCGAGTTTGTCGTTGAACGGCATGTCCGCGATCCCGGAGGGGGAGAAGGCGAGGATCCGCAGGCTCACGCCCCACTTCGCGGCGAGGCCGGCGGCGAAGTGGAGGGAGGGGTCATTCTCAGTGCCCAGGCTCTCCAGGAACGCGAAGTTCATCCGGGTCACGCCCCGCTTGGACAGCTTCACCGCGCGCGGCGCCAGGCCGAGCGGCTTGGGGGAGGAGTGGAGCAGGGAGTCCGCGGTCGTCCCGGCAAGGAACCGTCCCTTGGGGGCGGCGGCGTCCGAACCGAGGATGACCAGCTGGGCGCCGAAGGCGTTGGCCGCCTCGGTGAGCAGCACGGATTCGGAGGGACCGTCGGCGAACACCGAGATCTCCTCGTCCCAGAACTCCCGGTCGACCCCGGCATCGGTGAGCGCGTTCTTGACCGCCTTCTCTGCGGCCGCCGCCTGCCGGGCCACCCACTTCCGGTACTTCCCGCCCAGTTTGCTCAGGGACGAGGACGGCCACGGGCGCACGAAGGTACTGACGACGCGGATGCGGACGTCAGTGGTGCGGCTGAGCCAGGCGGCCAGTTCCAGTGCCTCGGTGCCCGGGGTGTCCGGGTGCCAGGCAATGAGGAGACGGGCGGGGGCGTCAGAGTCAGAGGCAGGGAGAGTGGATGCCATTCAGGATGATGGGGTCGGCGGACGTGGTGTCACAGCCCATTATTCCCGGTCACTCCGTGGTCGTGTCAATCAGGTTCGCGCCGTAGGCGTCCGCCAGTTCGTTGATGACCTCCGCGAGCTCGTCCGCCCGCTTGAGGCCCTCCTCGTCGAGGGTGCCCAGCATCTCCGCCAGGTACGTGGTCCGCTCCTCACCGACGCGCTGGAGCTCGCTGGCCCCGAGGTCGGTGAGGGTGACGCGGACACCGCGCCGGTCCGACTCGTCGCGCACCCGCTCGACCAGCTCACGCTGCTCCAGCTGGTGCAGCGCGTTCGAGGCGGTGGGCATGCGGATGCCCTCCTGCTTGGCGATGTGGCTGATGCGCGAGGGGCCGTTGTCCTTGAGGCGGGCCAGGATCGACAGCTGGGGGCCCGTGAGGTCGGACTGCTCGGCGATGCGGAAATACATCACGTACAGCTTCGTCAGTGCCGGGCGGATCCGGGCGGCAATGTCCTCAGGGGTCGGGTTAGTCATGGCAACCATGATAGACATGTTTGCCCCTGAAATTGTCCAGGGGACCACATGCGGGGTGGGTGTCCCTAGTCATCGGCACCGATGATGAAGGCCTCGAGCTGGGCGCGGGCCTCGTCGTCGCCGAGCTGCACCGGCGGGGACTTCATCAGGTAGGCGCTGGCGGGCAGGACCGGGCCGGCGACCTTGCGGTCCAGGGCGATCTTGGCGGCGCGGACCGCGTCGATGATGATGCCGGCGGAGTTGGGGGAGTCCCACACCTCGAGCTTGTACTCCAGGTTGAGCGGCACCTCACCGAAGGCGGTGCCCTCGAGGCGGACGTAGGCCCACTTACGGTCGTCGAGCCACTCGACGTAGTCGGACGGGCCGATGTGGACGTTGCGGTCGGCGGTCTTGCCGGCGATGGGGGAGTCGACGAGGTTGGAGGTCACGGCCTGCGTCTTGGAGATCTTCTTGGACTCGAGGCGGTCACGGTCGAGCATGTTCTTGAAGTCCATGTTGCCGCCGACGTTGAGCTGCATGGTGCGCTCGAGGCGGACGCCGCGGTCCTCGAAGAGCTTGGCCATGACGCGGTGGGTGATGGTGGCACCGACCTGGGACTTGATGTCGTCGCCGACGATGGGCAGGCCGGCGTCGACGAACTTCTGGGCCCACTCCGGGTCGGAGGCGATGAACACCGGGAGGGCGTTGACGAAGGCGCAGCCCGCGTCGATGGCGGCCTGGGCGTAGAACTTGTCGGCCTGCTCCGAGCCCACGGGAAGGTAGGAGACGACGACGTCCACCTCGGCGTCGCGAAGCGCGGCAGCGACGTCCACCGGCTCGGCCGCGGACTCGTCGATGCTGTCGCGGTAGTGGGTGCCCAAGCCGTCGAGGGTCGGGCCGCGCTGGACGGTGACGCCGGAGGTGGGGACGTCCGCGATCTTGATGGTGCAGTTCTGGGACGCATCGATCGCCTCGGCGAGGTCCTTGCCCACCTTCTTGTCGTCGACGTCGAAGGCGGCGACGAACTCGACGTCGCTGACGTGGTAGTCACCGAACTTGACGTGCATGAGGCCCGGGACCTTCTCGTCGACAGCGGCGTTCCGGTAGAACTCGACGCCCTGGACCAGCGAGGTGGCGCAGTTGCCCACGCCCACAATCGCTACGCGAACCTTGCTCATGGATGGATCCACTCCTCGTACTTTGGGGGTACCGCTACGGGGCACGGGTGTGCCCCACACATAAACGGCCATCGTAGGCCGGGTGTGTGGTCAAACCCGCATTCCGACCCCGCCTGATCGATCAAGAAGCCTGGTCACGGCCCCGGGCGTCGGGCGCTACGATGGCGGGCGTGGCTGTCTATCGCAATGAGGTGTCCCATGAATGGGAACGGCGCGACCTGCTCCGGCGGTGGCGGGCCGGCGCGGTGACCCGGGCGGAGATCTGCGACGCGGACTTCCTCCTCGTCACCGCCGCCACCCACCACGGTCGCCCGGCGGACCGACCCTGCCCGGTGTGCGGGGGAGACGACCTGCGGGTGGTGCGGTGGATCCACGGTGAGCAGCTCGGCCGGATGTCCGGCACCGCCCGCAGCGACGAGGAGATCGACCGGATCGTCGCCACCGGGAAAGAGGCCACCGTCCACACCGTGGAGGTGTGCCCGCGCTGCCGGTGGAACCATCTGCTCACTGCGGTGACGGCGACGGCGTCGTGAAGCACGGCGGGGACGGGGCGCCGGCGATGTGTCGCCGGGTACAAAAGTTTCCACGAATGCCTGCATTGGAAGTAGTGTTCACAGTTGTATCAGTGTCATCAGCAATAGCAGCGGGGTCGACAGGTGTCTGAAGATAAAAGGAAGCCCTCCACCAGCCGGAAGGGTGGGGGCAGTTCGAAGGCGTCGGCGGAGACGCGCTCCGGGAGCCGCGGCAGGACCGTGCTCCTGTGGCTGCTGGGCATTCTCGCGGCGATCATCCTCATCCCGTTGGGTGTGTTCGTCGTCGCCTACACCACCTATGACGTGCCGGAGCCGGAGGAGCTGACCTCGAAGCAGGTCTCCTCCATCTACGCCTCCGACGCCTCCACCGAGCTCGCCCGCGTCGTCCCCCCGGAGGGCAACCGCCGTCAGGTGCCGCTGGATGAGGTGCCGGAGCACCTGCAGAACGCCGTCCTCGCCGCCGAGGACCGGGAGTTCTGGACCAACAGAGGCTTCTCCCTCACCGGCTTCGGCCGCGCGGTCATCGGCCAGCTCACCGGCAACGACTCCGCCGGCGGTGGTTCCACCATCACGCAGCAGTACGTGAAGAACGCCCTGGTCGGCGACGAGCACTCCTACGTCCGCAAGGCCCGTGAGCTGGTGTACTCCATCAAGATGACCAACGAGTGGAGCAAAGAGGACATCCTCTCCGCCTACCTCAACACCGTCTACCTGGGCCGCAACGCCTACGGCATGGAGGCCGCGTCCCACGCCTACTTCAACAAGCCCGTCGCCGAGGTCACCCCCGAGGAGGGGGCGGTCCTGGCCGCCACCATCCAGCTGCCCAGCCAGCTCGACCCGTGGACCAACCCGGAGGGGGCGGAACAGCGTTGGAACTACGTCCTCGACGGCATGGTCGAGATGGACGCCCTGCCGGCGGAGCAGCGCACCGGCATGGTCTACCCCGAGACCCGCGACCCGGCCGAGTACTCCGCCTACACCGAGGCCACCGGCACCAACGGCATGATCAAGAACCACGTCATGGAGGAGCTCCAGCGGGTCGGCATCACCGAGGACGACGTGACCACCCGTGGTCTGCGGATCACCACCACCATCGACATGCAGGCGCAGAACGCCACCCTCAACGCGGTGGAGACGCAGATGGCCGGCCTGCAGGAGGATGCGCGGGCCGCGGTGGCCACCGTCGAGCCGGGCACCGGTGCCGTGCGTTCCTACTACGGCGGTGAGGACGCCGCCGGCTGGGACTACGCCAACGCCGCCCTGCAGACCGGCTCCACCTTCAAGATCTTCGGCCTGGCCGCTGCCCTCCAGCAGGGCATCCCGCTCAGCGCCCAGTACGACTCCTCCCCGGTGCAGCTGCCGGGCGGTATCACCGTGAACAACTGGGACAACTCCTCCGCCGGTTACACCACCATCGCCGAGGCGCTCAAGCGTTCCTACAACACCAGCTTCATCCGCCTGCAGGACGACCTGGAGAACACCACCCAGGACACCGCCGACATGGCCCACGCCCTCGGTGTCGCCCGCAGCCTGCCCGGCATCCCCGCCACGCTCACCGAGAACGGCGGTCAGCCCTACGAGGGCATCATCCTCGGCCAGTACCAGTCCCGGGCGATCGACCTGGCCACCGCGATGGCCACCATCGCCAACCGTGGCGTGTGGCACGAGACCCACTTCGTCGAGCGGGTCGAGACCGGCACCGGTGAGGTCCTCTACGAGCACCAGGCGGGTGACGGTGAGCGCCGCGTCTCCGAGGTCGTCGCCGACAACCTGCTCTCCGCCATGGGGCCGCTCGCCGCCTACTCCAACGGCAACTCCCTCGCCGGTGGCCGCCCGTCCGCCGCCAAGACGGGTACCGCCCAGCTCGGCGACACCGGCAACAACAAGGACGCCTGGATCATCGGCGCCACCCCCCAGCTGGCCACCGCCGTGTGGGTGGGTACCGCCGACAACACCACCGCCATCTTCAACGAGTGGGGCGGCAACATGTTCGGCTCCGGCACCCCGGCCCGCATCTGGAAGTCCACCCTCGACGGTGCCCTGGAGGGCAAGGAGATCGAGCAGTTCGCCTCGCCCGCACCGATCAACTTCGGCACCGGCCCGATGGGTTACGCCCCGGCCCCCGCCTACACCCCGCCGCCGGTGGCCACCGGCCCGGCCGAACAACCCGCCCCGGCCGAGGAGCCGTCGCCGGAACCTGAGCCGGCCCCGGAGCCCGAGCCGGCGCCGGAGATCCAGCTGCCCGAGCTGCCGCCCCCGCCGGGTGACGGTGGCGGCGTGGAGATCGCGCCGGGCATCGTCCTGCCGGACCTGCTCTAGCGCCGCGTCGCCTGATGAGCACCCCGGTGCCCACGCCCTCGCGCGTGCGCAGATCCCGCGTGTCCCCGGCCCACACCGAGCCGGTGGCCCGCGGGTTTCTCGGATTCCTCGGCGGCCCTGTGGGGTACTTCGCCGCCGTCGGCCGCCAGCGGTGGTGGACGCCACTGCGCACCCTCATATTCACCGCCCTGATCTTCCTGTCCTTCGGCTACCTGTCCAAGGCGAACTGCCTCGGTGCGGCGGTCGCCGAGGACGGCACGGTCAGCCTCGACTGGTCGGGCAACCGCCAGTACACCTCCGCCTGTTACAACGACATCGCCCCGCTCTTCGACGGCCGCGGCCTCAGCCAGGGCGGATTCCCCTACGCCTGGTCCTGGACGGAGGGTGATCTCACCCGGTACATGGAGTACCCCGTCCTCGCCGGGTTGTTCCAGGGCGCCATGGCGTGGGTCTCCCGCCTCACCTACCCGCTGGTTGACGTCCTGCCCCTCCCCGTCGCGCCCGCCGCCTGGTACTTCGCGGTCACCGCGCTGGTCATGTCGGCGCTGTGGGTGCTCACCATCCGGCTCGTCGTGGACCTGGCCGGCAACCGGGTGTGGGACGTCGTCCTCGTCGCCGCGTCCCCGCTGGTCATCGTGCACGCCTTCACCAACTGGGACATCCCGTCCATCGCCGCCACGGCCGCCGCCCTCTCCGCGGTGCGCCACGGCCGTCCCGGCTGGGCCGGTGTGCTCATCGGGATCGGCACCGCCGTCAAACTGTGGCCGCTGTTCATTCTCGGTGCCTACCTCATCCTCGCCGTCCGCAGCTCCCGGTGGCGGCCGTTCCTGCTCATGCTCGCCACCACGGTGGCCACCTGGCTGGCCGTCAACCTGCCGGTCATGCTCGCGTACCCCGCCGCCTGGGGTGAGTTCCTGCGCCTCAACCGGGAACGCAGCTGGGAATGGACCACCATCTACGCGATGCTCGCCCGTGGCACCGGCTGGTCGGGCTTCGACGGCGACGGTGTACCCGTCATCCTCAACGCCGTCACCTTCGCGCTGTTCGCGGTCCTGTGCCTGGCGATCTTCGTCCTGGGTGTCCGCGTCACCCGCCGCCCCCGCGTCGCCGAGCTGGTCTTCCTCATCCTCGTGGCCTTCCTCGTGGTGAACAAGGTGTGGTCCCCGCAGTACTCGCTGTGGCTGCTCGTCCCGGCGGTGCTCGCCCTCCCCCGCTGGCGGCTCCTGCTCACCTGGATGCTTCTCGACGCCGCCGTGTGGCCCCTGCTCATGTGGTACATGCTGGGCGCCGAGAACAAGGGCATCCCCCACGAGCTTCTCGACGCCGCCCTGCTCACCCGCCTGCTCCTCCTCACCGTCATGGTGGTCCTGGTGATCCGGCAGATGCTCGGCCGGGAGGCCGACCCGGTCGCCGACGCCCACCACGGGCGCGACCCGCTGGCCCTCTCGGCCGCGGATGATGGGAGGATGAGGGCATGAACACCGCGACGATCATCGGCATCATCTCCATCGCCATCGGCGCGGTCTGCGTGGCCAGCGCCTTCGCCGCCTACATGTACAAGAAACCGACGTACGTCCCCGTCGCCCTGGGGATCGTCGCCTTCGTGACGCTGACCCTCATCCCGGTCTTCCTGGCTGTGTTCTACGCCACATCGCCGGGATAATCTCTACACTGGCGGGCATGACCACCACGACGATCACCCACCGCCCGCTCCGCCTCACCGCCATCGCCCTCACCGGTGCCGGGGCCCTCCTGCTCACCGCCTGTTCCGGCTCGGACGACAACGCCGGGCCCGAGCAGCCCTGCCAGGTCGCCAGCTACACCGAGGACGCCCAGGAGCAGCTCGACGATGAAGGTGTCTCCGCCGAAGAGGTCGCGGCCGTCGTCGCCGAGACCTGCGCCGGTGGCGGTGACAAGGAGTGGGACGAGGAGGGGTACTGGGACCTCGAGCACGACGGTGTGGAGGTCAGGATGCAGTCCGACGGGGTGGTGACCCGGGTCGCCGATTAGGTCCGGCCCGGTGGATTTCGGCCCACCCCGTCACTGGGGTACGGTGGTGGGGTTGCTTGACGCAACAGACCCTCCTGCCATGCCCACAAGGGGCGTGGCCGATTCAAAACCAAGACCACAGGAGGTGATGAGGTCCGTGCGTCACTACGAAATCATGATCATTCTGGATCCTAGCCAGGATGAGCGCACCGTTGCCCCGTCCCTGGACAAGTTCCTCGAGATCGTCCGCAAGGACAACGGCAAGGTAGCCAAGGTTGATGTGTGGGGCAAGCGTCGTCTTGCCTACCCGATCAACAAGAAGGAAGAGGGCGTCTACGCCGTCGTCGACCTCGAGTGCGAGTCCGCAACCGTGCTCGAACTCGACCGCGTTCTCAACCTGAACGACGACGTCATGCGCACCAAGGTGCTGCGCAACGACGCCTAAGAGCGGATACTGGGGAGACGAGCACCACGCCCGTCGCCCCGACAGGCACGTCACCAACGGACACGACCACCGCGCAGCAGGAAGGCAGTAACACATGGCACAGGGAGACACGAACATCACGGTCGTCGGCAACGCCGTCAACGACCCGGAGCTCCGCTTCACCCCCTCGGGTGCGGCGGTGGCCAACTTCCGTATCGCCTCCACCCCCCGCAAGTTCAACTCCCAGACGAACCAGTGGGAGGACGGCGAAGCCCTGTTCCTCACCTGCAACGTGTGGCGCCAGGCCGCGGAGAACGTCGCCGAGACGATCTCCAAGGGCATGCGCATCATCGTGACCGGCCGCCTTCGTCAGCGCTCCTTCCAGACGAAGGAAGGCGAGAACCGCACCGTGTACGAGATCGAGGTCGACGAGGTCGGCCCCTCCCTCAAGTACGCGTCCGCCCAGGTCAACCGCAACCCTCGTGAGGGTGGCGGCAACTTCGGCGGCGGCCAGAACCAGAATCAGGGTCAGCCCCAGAGCCAGCCGCAGGGCGGGTTCGGCGGTGGCCAGGGTAACCAGGGCGGTTTCGGTGGAAACCAGAACCAGCCCCAGCGGAACCAGAGCAACCAGGGCAACCAGATGCCGAACAACGACCCGTGGGGTTCCGCCCCGCCGGCCGGTGGTTTCGGTGGTGCGGCCGACGACGAGCCTCCGTTCTGATCGACAAGCATTCCCACACATCATTTGTCCCGCCCCGCCGCCGGATCGGCGTGCGTATTGGTGGGACCCACAACGAAAGGCAGGGATCATGAAGCTGATCCTCACCGCTGCCGTTGAGAACCTCGGAGTCGCAGGCGACATCGTCGAGGTCAAGAACGGCTACGGACGCAACTACCTGCTTCCCCGCGGACTGGCCATCGTGGCCACCCGCGGTGCCGAGAAGCAGATCGAGGGCATCCAGCGTGCCCAGGAGGCTCGCGCCATCCGCGACCTCGATCACGCCCGCGAGGTCCGCGAGCAGCTGGAGGGCCTCACCGGCGTCTCCGTCGCTGTCCGCACCTCCGACAGCGGCAAGCTCTTCGGCTCCGTGAAGGCAGACGACATCGCCGACGCCGTCAAGAAGGCAGGCGGCCCGACCCTGGACAAGCGCAACATCGAGCTTCCCAAGGGACTGGTCAAGAAGACCGGTAACTACCAGGTTCAGGTCAAGCTGCACGACGACGTGACCGGCAAGATCAACTTTGAGGTCGTCGCCGCGTAACTCACGCGCCAGACGGCGGCTGAGCCCCTCACCGGGGATGACTCGGCCCAACGACAACAGCAGGCCCGCGGCCCCGCTCCGACACCCATGGTGCCGGACCGGGGCCGCTGGTCTGCCACGGGTGGACCCGACCGGATCTCCGGCTGTGGACAACTGTGGAGAACTGGGGATGATTCACCTGGTGGCCACCCCCGCGTCGCCCCCACGATGTGTCCCGGCATTCTTCATGAATGAAGTAGCGGTCTTTCCGGGGTCTGTCAAACAGGCTGGTAGGGGCAGTTGTCCACTGTGGAGACCTCGTTGGTCACAGGTGTCACAGTCCCCGTGACCTGCGGTTTCCGCCCCGACGGCGCCGGGAAGAGGTTGGTTTGTCCACAGGTTGTCCACAAGGCGGCCGGGTCCCGGTGGAACGTTCACCGCCGTTAACCTGAATAATCCACAGGGGTTGTGGATAACCGGCGGATCCCCGGGGGTGATCCGGCTGTGGACAACCGCTCCGGGACGCCTGCGGGGAGGGGTGGTTACCCACAGCCGACCCCGGATTCGCTTGGGCGTGCCGGGGTTCACGGGGATACACTGCGGACAGCACGGCGACCAGCCGGCGGCAAGGAAGGATAGTGCCCATGACCACGGGATTTGGCGGAGCAAGCTTCGACGACGACTACGTTCCGCCGACGGAACCCTCGGAGCCGGACGATTCCGCCCTGCCCGTTCCCCAGGCCCAGTCGGGGAGGGGCCGTCCCGGCGCTACCGTGACAAGTCGGCCGCCCCGACGAACTACGGCGAGTTTCGCCAGCCACCACATGATCGGGAGGCGGAGCAGGGCGTCCTCGGCGCCATGCTGCTGAGCCCGAACACGGTGGTGGAGATCATCGGTGATCTGGACCCGGAGGACTTCTACCACCCGGCGCACCAGCTGATCTACACCGCGATGATCGACCTGTTCGGCGAGAGCAAGGACATTGACCCGGTCATCGTCGCCGGGCGACTGGACCGCCACAACGAGCTCGAGCGGGTCGGCGGGGCGCCGTACCTGCACACCCTCATCTCCTCGGTGCCCACGGCCGCCAACGCCCGCTACTACGCAGAGATCGTCGCGGAGAAGGCCATTCTTCGCCGCCTCGTCGACGCCGGTACCCGCGTGGTCCAGCTCGGCTATGAGGGGACGGAGGGCGCGGAGGTGGAGACGGTCCTCGACCTCGCGCAGCAGGAGGTCTTCGCCATCGCCCAGCGCACGGAGACCGAGGACTACGCGGTCCTGGCCGACATGATCGAACCGACGATGGAGGAACTGGACAAGATCGCCAACCTCGGCGGCCTCGCCCAGGGCGTGCCCACCGGCTTCGTCGACCTGGACAACCTCACCAACGGCCTCCACGGCGGGCAGATGATCATCGTCGCCGCCCGACCCGGTGTGGGTAAGTCGACCATCGCGCTCGACTTCATGCGCTCAGCCTCGATCAAGCACGGCAAGGCCTCGGCCATCTTCTCGCTGGAGATGAGCAAGTCGGAGATCGTCATGCGACTGATGTCCGCCGAGACGGAGATCAAGCTCTCCGACATGCGTGCCGGCCGGATGAACGACGAACAGTGGACCAAGCTGGCCAACCGGGTCGGCCAGATCTCCGAGGCGCCGCTGTTCATCGACGACTCACCGAACCTCACCATGATGGAGATCCGCTCCAAGGCCCGGCGACTCAAGCAGAAGCACGACCTGCAGCTCATCGTGCTCGACTACCTCCAGCTGATGAGCTCCGGCAAGAAGGTCGAGTCCCGCCAGCAGGAGGTCTCGGAGTTCTCCCGACAGCTCAAGCTGCTGGCCAAGGAACTCGATGTGCCGCTCATCGCCATCTCGCAGCTCAACCGTGGACCCGAGGCGCGTACGGACAAGCGCCCGCAGCTGGCCGACCTGCGTGAGTCCGGTTCACTGGAGCAGGACGCCGACATGGTCATGCTGCTCTACCGCCCGGACTCCCAGGACAAGGAGAACGAGCGCGCGGGCGAGGCCGACATCATCCTGGCCAAGCACCGTGGCGGGCCCATCGACACCGTCACCGTGGCCCACCAGCTGCATTACTCCCGCTTCGTGGATCTGGCCCGGGGTTAGTCGGTGTCGGTCGGCCGGGCAGCGACGCGGGTGACCGGGATGATCGACGCCGCGGCGACGACGGCGCCGATGAGGAAGACGGTCTGGTAGCCGATGAAGGGGCCGACGACCGACATGACGAACGGGGCGAAGAAGCCCACGTAGGTCAGCGAATAGAACACGCCTGTGGCGGCGCCGAGGTCCTCGGGCGGTGCGATCGCCCGGACCTCGCGCAGCCCGGAGACCATAATGATTCCGTAACTGGCGCCCAGCAGGATCGCGGCCGGGATGACCAGGTGCGGTAGTCGGGTGGCGGCGACGGCGGCGGAGGCGAGCATGCCGGCGATGACCAGCGCCAGTCCCAGGACGGCGGGCGGGACGAGATCGCTGCCGAAGCGGGTGGCCACCGGCTGGATGAGCACCCCGGTGAGCATGGTGACCGCGGCGATCATCCCGGTGAACGCCACCGGCCAGGTCACCTCGTCGAGAACCAGGTCCGTCAGAGTGGCGAAGGCGGTGGTCACCGCGCCGAAGCCCCATGGTGCCCAGGCGGCGACGGACCACAGGAAGCGTGGTGTGAGAACGCTGCGGGGGAACCAGGCCCGCCGCTGGGCGTCAGGGTGGGCCGTGCCGCCTGCGGCGTTCCAGGACCAGGGGGAGATGAGCCCGAGCAGCACCAGGTGGACCAGATAGGGGAGGAGGTCCGGATACGGCAGAAGCTGCGCGACGAGCCCGCTGGCCAGGGGGCCGAGCCCGAACCCGGCGGAGAGGAAGACCGTGGCACGGCGGGCGCCGACATGAGGTGGTCCGGTGGACAGTTCCTGGAGCCAGGCGGCACCTGCGGCCATCACCAGCCCGATGGCGGCGCCGACGACGAAGCGGCCGACCGCGAGCACGAGCACCGACCCGGTGACGCCGAGGATGAGGATGAGGGAACCGACGGCGGAGAGGACGAGGGCGGGGCGGATGAGGGCCTTACGCCCGCGGACGTCGGACAGCGGCCCACCGATGAGCAGGGCGGGTACGAGACCGGCGACGTAAATGGCCAGGAGGAAGGTGACGTGGGACTGGCTCAGTCCGGCGACGGCGCGGTAGGCGGGCAGCAGCGGGGCGAAGAGGTTCGCGCCGAACGCGATGATGAATAGGGCCAATCCGACGCGCATCCAGCTGCGCTGTCCCATCGGTGTCTCCTCTTCCCCCACGCGCCTGTGATCGGCGGCACGAACGCGGACCGGGTGTGGTCCGCGACGCGGGTACGTTACCACCCGGAGTGACGGGCGCACGGTGACCCCTAATCAAGCCAGGGGATTGCCCTGGCGCCGGGTCACCCCCGGAATGGGGTGGCCGGAGGTGTGACCCACCTCCAGGAAAGTCGCCAATAAGTGAGGAGGGTCACGCCGATCGCCCTTGATTTCCTGCGGATTCCCACGCTTTAGGCTGACCTATATAAGGGCCAGGTTACTAAGGACTGGCTTACCAATGGTGCCTGAGCTGCGAAAACTTCCTAGACTCACCTTCATTGAACGACCACCCGTCGTGGACCAGAAAAGGAGTGAATCATGACCTGCCGTACCTTCGACCCCCGGACCGCAGCTTTCACCAACCACGTCTCGGTCGAACGCACCGAACGCGCGACCATCCTCAACGTGCCGCGTGAGCTCGACGCCTTCGCCGTCCAGACGAAGCCGACCTTCGGCGACCGCCTGGCCCGGATGTTCTCCTTCAGCTAGCGCCCCACTAGTCGATAACCTTGCCGCGCTGCTCGGGGAGTGTCAGCGTGGCCACCGCCGCGATGGCGAAGGCGAGCGAGAAGAGCCCGAACAACAGGATCGAGCCACCGAACGCCAGCAACGGGGGGACGATGAGCGGAGCCGCGATGGACGCGAGCCGACCGAAACCGGCCGCCGCACCGGTGCCCGCGCCACGGATGTGCGAGGGGTAGAGCTCCGGGCCGATGGCGTAGAGCGCGCCCCAGGCGCCGAGGTTGAAGAAGGACAGCAGGCAGCCCGCGATAATGATCATCGCCTCGGAGTCCGCAGTGCCGAAGAACATCGCGGAGGCCGCTGATCCCGCCAGGAACGTCGCCAGGGTGGAGCGCCGCCCCCAGGCCTCGATGAGCCAGGCGGCCACCGCATAGCCGGGCAGCTGGGCCAGGGTGATGATGAGCGTGAAGGTGAAGGACTTCACCAGGGTGAACCCGTCGGCGACGAGCAGGGACGGGATCCAGATGAACGCGCCGTAGTAGGAGAGGTTGACGCAGAACCACACGACCCACAGGGCGGCGGTGCGGCGGCGCAGGACGCGGTCCCAGATGGAGGTGGCGCCCTCGACCTCGGGGCGGCCTGCGGTGGGGGATGCGGTGGTGGCGGCGTCGATACGCGCGAGGTCCTCGGCCGGGACCTGCGATTCGAAGGAGGAGACGACCTCTTCGGCCTCCTCATGCCGGCCCTTGTCCTCGAGGAATCGGACGGACTCCGGGAGTCCGTGACGCACGACGAGGGCGTAGACGGTGGGGATGGTGCCCAGGGCCAGGGCCCAACGCCAGCCGTCGTCGGAGGCGGTGACCACGAAGGCACCGATCATCGCGGCGAGAATCCAGCCGATGGCCCAGAACGCCTCGAGGATGACCACCATGCGGCCACGGATACGACGCGGGGCGAACTCCGAGACCAGCGTGGACGCGACGGGCAGTTCCGCGCCCAGGCCCAGGCCGACGATGAAACGCAGGGCGATGAGGACGGCGAGGCTGCCGGCGAGCGCGGAGGCGCCGGTGGCCAGCCCGTAGACGAACAGGGTGAGGGCGAAGACCTGGCGGCGGCCGATGCGGTCGGCGAGCAGGCCGCCGAACGTCGCGCCGAGGGCCATGCCCACGAAGCCGATGGATCCGAGCCACGAGGACTCGGTCGGGGTCAGCCCCCAGTGGACGGTCAGGGCCGCCATGATGAAGGAGATGAGGCCCACGTCCATGGCGTCGAGCGCCCAGCCGATGCCGGAGCCCACGAGCAGACGACGGTGCTTAGCGGTCACCGGTAGACGGTCGAGGCGTTGATTCCGGGTGAGTTCGGTGGTCGGCTGCGGGCTCGCGGCGTCCATGCGGCTTCCCTTCGCGGGGGTCAGAGCGACAGTTGGTTGGAGGAAACTGTACTCCGACCGCGGTTAGGACTGTTCGTGGGAGGAGCGGAAGCTGCGCAGTCGCAGGGAGTTGGTGACCACGAACACCGAGGAGAAGGCCATGGCCACACCCGCGAGCATGGGGTTGAGCAGTCCGACGGCCGCGACGGGGATGAGCACGACGTTGTAGGCGAAGGCCCAGAACAGGTTGCCCTTGATCGTGCCCAGGGTGCGGCGGGACAGGCGGATGGCGTCGACGGCGGAGCGCAGGTCGTTGTTCATGAGGGTGATGTCGGAGGCCTCGATGGCGACGTCGGTTCCCGCGCCCATGGCCAGGCCGAGGTCGGACCGCGCCAGGGCGGCGGCGTCGTTGACGCCGTCGCCGACCATGGCGACGTTGCGGCCCTCCGTCTGCAGGCGCTCCACGACGGAGACCTTGTCGTCGGGCATGACCTCGGCGATGACGTGGTCGGCGTCGATGCCCACCTCGGCGGCGACCGCGCGGGCGGCGCCGGAATTGTCGCCGGTGAGGAGCATGGGGGTCAGCCCGAGCTCCCGCATGCCGGTGACCGCCTCCCGGGAGGTGGCCTTGACGGTGTCGCGGACAGCGATGACGCCGGCCGGCTGGTCGTCGATCGTCACCACGACCGGGGTGCCGCCCTGCTCCTGGGCATCATCGAACGCCACCCGGAGTTGCGCCGGCAGGGTCTCGACGGGCCGGCCGACGGTGACGGTGTGCCCGTCGACGGTGCCGGTGACGCCGGAGCCGGCGAGGTTGCGGAAGTCGGTCACCTCAGCCACCTCCCCGCGGGCGGCGCGGACGATCGCCCGGGCGATGGGGTGCTCGGAGGCAGCCTCGACGGCGGCGGCCGCGGCGAGCACGTCGTCGTCGGCACGGTCGGCGGCGGCGGTGACGCCGGTGACGGACATCGCGCCCTCGGTGACGGTGCCGGTCTTGTCCATGACGATGGTGTCCACGCGCCGGGTCGACTCGAGGACCTCCGGGCCCTTGATCAGCAGGCCCAGCTGGGCGCCGCGGCCGGTGCCCACGAGCAGAGCGGTCGGGGTGGCCAGGCCGAGGGCGCAGGGGCAGGCGATGATGAGCACGGCGACGGCGGCGGTGAAGGCCGGGGCCAGCCCGTTGCCCAGGGCGAGGTGGGTGGCCAGGGTGATGAGGGAGACGGCGATGACGACGGGCACGAAGATCTGGGAGATCCGGTCCACCAGGCGCTGGACGGGGGCCTTCTTCGCCTGGGCGTCGGTGACCAGTTTCGCCATCTGGGCCAGGGTGGAGTCGGCGCCGACGCGGGTGACCTCGACGAGCAGGCGGCCGGAGGTGTTGACGGTCGCGCCGGTGACGGTGGAGCCGACGGTCGCCTCGACGGGCACGGACTCGCCGGTGAGCATGGATTCGTCGATGGCGGATGTGCCGTCGATGACACGGCCGTCAGCGGCGATCTTCTCGCCCGGGCGGACGATGACGGTGTCCCCCACCTGCAGGCGGGAGACGGGGACGCGGGTCTCGCGGCCGTCGACAAGCACGGCGGCGTCCTTGGCGCCCATGTCGAGCAGGGCGCGCAGCGCCACGGAGGACTGACCCTTGGCCTTCGTCTCGAACCAGCGGCCGAGCAGCAGGAACGTGATCACCACGGCGGTGGTCTCGAGGTAGATCTCGTCCATCGTCGTGTCCGAGGGGAACAGGTGCATCTCCATGGTCATGCCGGGATGGCCGGCGTTGCCGATGAACAGCGCCCACAGGCTCCACAGGTAGGCGGCGGAGGTGCCCAGCGTGATGAGGGTGTCCATGGTGAACGACCCGTGCCGCAGGTTGATGAACGTCGCCCGGTGGAAGGGGGCACCGCCCCAGAAGAACACCGGGGTGGTCATGGTGAGCACGGCCCACTGCCAGTTGGTGAACTGCAGCGCGGGGATCATGCTCAGCAGGACGATCGGCACCGTGAGCAGCGCGGAGACGGTGACGCGGTGCTTGAGATCGGCCGCCTCCCGGGCGCGGGCGGCATCCTGGGGGCTCTCGCTTATCGACGCCCCCGCGTCCCCCTCCTCGGCGGAATCCTCGGAGGCCGCGTCGGAGTCCGCGACGGTGAACGCGTCATAGCCCGCCCCCCGGACGACCTCGATGAGGGCGTCCGGGTCGACCTTGGCGGGGTCGTAGGACACGCTGGCGGATTCGGTGGCGAAGTTGACGGTGGCGTCGGCACCGTCGACCTTGTTGAGCTTGCGTTCGACGCGGGCGGAACAGGACGTGCAGGTCATGCCGGTCACGCTGAGGTCGATCTGGAGCAGATCCGTGGCTGGGTGCGTCTGTGTCATGCCCTCACCATATACCCCCATGGGGTATATGGCAAGGGGGCGGGTGCCGCGGAAACGGCAAGACCCGGCCACCGGACGCGGGGTCCGGGGCCGGGTCATGCCGGGTGAGGTCAGTTCCTG
Source organism: Corynebacterium suedekumii (assembly GCF_030252185.1). Lineage (NCBI taxonomy): Bacteria > Bacillati > Actinomycetota > Actinomycetes > Mycobacteriales > Corynebacteriaceae > Corynebacterium > Corynebacterium suedekumii. The sequence goes on along the minus strand of NZ_CP126970.1, from coordinate 720,996 downwards.
ACCGTGTAACCGGCCTCCTCGACGGCGGCGACCACCTGCTCGTCGGTGAAGCCGTCGCCGGTCACGGCCACGCGGCCGTTGGCGGCGCTGGCCTCGACTGCGGTGACGCCGGCGATCTCACCGACCTCCTCCGTGACGGAGGCTTCGCAGTGGCCGCAGGTCATGCCCTCGACCATGTAGTTCTTCGTGATGGCGCTCATGGAACGGTCCCTTCGCTCGGTGATGGTATCGCCGAGCATATACCCCTTGGGGGTATCGGGCAAGGGGTGGGGCGGATCAGAGTCCGGCGACGTCCGGTTCCTCCTGGACCGTAAAGCCGGCGTTCTCCACCGCACGGATGATGTCTGCGTCGGTGAACACCTCACCGGTGACGGTCACGTTTCCGGTCTCCACATCGACCTCGACACCCTGGGTGCCGGGAAGCTCGTTGATTTCGTCCTCGACGCTTACCCTGCAGTTCTCGCCTGTCATGCCCTCGACGACGTAGTGCTTGATCATGGAGGATCCTCTCGATCGGCGGCCCCCGTGGCCCTGATGGAATAGGGAGTGGCCGGGTAGTGTTGGTACATAGCGAAGCCGCCTGACGGTGGCTGTTGTGTACGACCTTACAAAATGACTTTCTAGGAGCTTCCCTTGGCAACCATTGACGTCACCGAGTCCACATTCGAGCAGACCGTTACCGGCGAGGGCATCGTCCTCGTGGACGCCTGGGCCTCCTGGTGCGGCCCCTGCCGTTCCTTCGCCCCGACCTACGAGGCGGCCTCCGAGAAGCACGAGGACGCCACCTTCGCCAAGCTGGACACCGAGGCCAACCAGAACCTCGCCGCCGCCCTGGAGATCCAGTCCATCCCGACGCTGATGATCTTCCGCGACGGCATCATGGTCTACCGCGACGCCGGCGCCCTTCCCCCCGCGGCCCTGGAAGACCTCATCGGCCAGGTCAAGGGCCTGGACATGGACGATGTCCGCCGGCAGGTCGCCGAGGCCAACTCCGCCCGCGACGCCGAGCAGCCCGGCCAGTAACCTCACCGGCACCTGACCCCGGCCCGCCCTCCCTGTTCGGGAGGGCGGGCCGGGGTTTCGTGTTGCCCCGGGGACATGGCGGGATGGGGGCGGACACTGGGCGGCTCACATATGCGGGGTCATATATACAGTGCCCGGCACGGCCCGGGTGTTCTCCGTAAACTGTGGGGGACAACACGGTTCGCTCCGCGATCACCAGCAGAACAGAAAGCGAGACCCTCGACATGGCTAATCCACTGAGCAAGGGCTGGAAGTACCTCATGGCCTCCTTCGACTCCAAGATCGACGAGAATGCTGATCCGAAGGTCCAGATCCAGCAGGCCACCGACGCCGCCAAGCGCCAGCACCAGCAGATCACGGAGCAGGCCGCGGCCGTCATCGGCAACCAGAAGCAGCTGGAGATGAAGCTCAACCGCCTGCTCAAGTCGCAGGAGGAGCACCAGAATCAGGCCCGCACCGCCATCCAGGCGGCTGACCAGGCCGCCGCCGGCGGGGACAGCGCGAAGGCGCAGGAACTCAACAACACCGCCGAGATCTTCGCCTCCCAGCTCGTGGCCGTCGAGCAGCAGATCGAGGAGACCCGTCAGCTCCACGCCCAGGCGACCACCGCCGCCGAGCAGGCCCAGCGCCAGCAGAAGGAGTCGGAGGTCCGCCTCAAGGAGCAGCTCGGCCAGATCGACGAGCTCCGGGCCCAGGCCGACCAGGCCGCCATGCAGGAATCCACCACGCGCGCCATGGACACCATGAACGAACTGCGTCCGGACGACAATGTCCCGACGCTGGACTCGGTGCGGGAGAAGATCGAGCGTCGCTACGCAGACGCCCTCGGTGCACAGGAACTCACCCAGCACTCCGTCAGTGACCGGATGGCCGAGATCTCCCAGGCCGGGACCGATCTCCGTGCTTCTGAGCGCCTCGCTGAGATCCGCGCCTCATTGGGCACCGGCGCCGCAGCCGCCGGGGCCAACCAGCTGACCACCGGTGAGGATGTCGCCGCTGAGAATGCCGTGGCCGAGAATGCCACGGCTGAGAAGGCGACCGAGGATGAGACCGCGGAGGCCGACGCCGCCGCAGAGGGCATGGGCACCGCCCCGGGCGCCGAGCAGAACGAGCAGGACGCCGAGGCTGGCGAGCCGGTCGAGGATCAGGGTCCGACGCGGTAGTTGATCAGCACCCCGCGGATTCCCGAGTGGAATCCGTCCCGGAGGTTGACCCGCTGCGTCTCGCTGAGCGTGTACTCGTGGAGCGTCTCACATGCGAACTGCAGCAGCGGCCGGTCGATCTCCGGGGGAAGCCCACCGCCGGAGAGCAGGTGCGCCTGGTCGCGCTGTTCCACGGAGGCGGCGTTCTCGAACCACCACGTCGCGTACTGCTGACCCACGTCGAAGGGCGTCTGGAACCCGGCCGAGGACCAGACCTCCTCCGGTAGCGGCACATAACGGGACCGCAGCTTGCGGCGCGGCGCCATCATCGACGGCTTGGGCACGCCCGGTTTCGGCGCCTCCGGGGTGGGGGTCCCGGACTGTTCCGGGCCGGCCGCCGCCCGTGCGGGACCGGGGCGGGGAGCGCCGGGTTTCGGAGCGGGTCGGCTGTGCTCGTTGCGGTTCTGTTCCTCCGTCTGCTGACGTTCCTCCATGTCGCGGGCGAGTTCCGCCTCGACGACGGATTCCCGGACGGACACCGAGGCTGCCGCGGAGACGTCGGGATCCGCGGCCCGGGCGGTGGGCGTGGCGGGGTGGGCCGTGCGCTGCGCGCTGGGCTTGGGGGCGTCATCACCGTGTTCGCCGGCACCGGTCTCAACGTTCGGGGCCTCGACGGTGGTGGTGTCCTCGGATGTGGTGGCGTCCTCGGTCCGGGGGGCCGGGGGCTGCGGGGCGTAGATCTCGCCGTCGCTGACGGCGGTCATGCCCGGTTCCTCGATCGGCTCGGCGTCGCCGAGCGGGCGGGAACGGACGACCGGCGGCAGGGGCCCCTCGAGGACCTGCAGCTGCATGGCGTCGGCGAAGTCCTCGCGCGGATCGAGGATGGTGGTCGAATCACAGGCGTGGCGCAGGGCGGAGGACATGGAGTCCCAGCCGAAGCCGTAGAGGTGGACGCGGACACCGTTGGTGGTGGCCTCCTGGACGCCGGGGATCATGTCGGCGTCCCCGGAGACGAGCACCATGTCGGTGAACTGCTGGCGCACCGCGGTGGAGACCATGTCGGCGACCAGCCGGGTGTCCACCGCTTTCTGGGTGCGGCGGTCGCCCCACTCGATGAGTTGGCCGGCGCGCAACTGCACGCCGTCGCAGGTGCGCAGGGCGCGCTGGTAACGGTGGGGGCCGGAGTCGGGGATGCCGTCGTACCAGAGCTGGCGGTGGATGGGCTGGTGGAGCTGGTTCTGGATCATGGACCCGAGGACGTTGACCACCTCGGGCAGATCGATCTCTAACTGGGAGCGGGCTCCCGTCTCCCACGAGTTGTAGAAGCTCGCGAGGAGGTAAGAGGTGTCGACGAAGACGAGTGTGCGTTCAAGCATGGCTCCTAATTTCTGTGGTTGTCGGTGAATCTAAGTTGTTTTCTTCCACACCAGCATGCCCTAACAACTGCGGTCACGTCGATGTCGAACCACATTTTCCCGGCAGATTCGCAGGTGGGGGAGGGAATGCGGAGGTGACAGGGGTTGCCGATCTGAGCCATAGGTTCTACGGTTGATTAGGCAAGTAACTAACCAACTAACGGAGGAGGTCCCGTGGACGAGGCCACCGCGCCACTGTTCCGGCAGATCGCCACGTTCGTCGAGGACTCGATCGTCGACGGCACCCTCTCCCCCGGGGACCGTGCGCCCTCCACCAACGAACTGGCGGCGTTCCACCACATCAATCCCGCCACCGCCCGTAAGGGCATGACTCTGCTCGTGGACAACGGCGTCCTGGAGAAACGACGCGGGATCGGCATGTTCGTCACCGCCGAGGCCCGCACCCTCATCATCTCCCGTCGCCGGGACGACTTCGCGGAGGCCTACCTCGCCCCGCTCATCGACGAAGCCGTCATCCTCGGGTTCACCCGGGCCGACATCCACCGCCTCATCGACGCCGTCGCAGAAAGCCGAGGACTCTACCGATGACCACCGACCTCATCCACGGCCTCATCGGCCCCAACGGTGCCGGCAAAACCACCCTCCTCCGGGTCCTGGCCGGCCAGCTGCGCTCCGAGGGAGACCTCACCGTCTTCGGCGAGCGCCCCTTCGACAACCCGGAGGTCCTCGACCGCGCCGTTCTCGCGGGTATCGACGCCCCGATCCCCGCCAGCTGGCCGGTCCGCAAGATCCTCGCGGTGGGCAGCGCCCGCCACGTCACCTGGGATGCGGACCGCGCAGAGGAGCTGGTCACGCGGTTCGACCTGCCCACCGGCCGGAACTACTCCGAACTCTCCCGCGGCCAGAAATCCGCCGCCTCCCTCGTCTTCGCCTGTGCCTCCGGCTGCGAACTGATGCTTCTCGACGAACCGTACCTCGGCCTCGACACCGCAAAACGGGAGGCCTTCTACCGCACCATCCGGGAGGAGATGGAGCGCCTTCCGCGCACCATCACCATGTCCACGCACCACCTGCACGAATCGGAGAGGCTTCTCGACACCGTCCTCTACCTCGAGGACGGGCACCTCACCCTCGCCGGCCCCGTCGAGGACCTTGCCGAGCAGATCCTCGAGCTCACCGGTCCGGCCGAGGAGGTCAACCGGGTCATCAGCCGCCTGGGCAACGTCCCCGAACTGCGCCGTGAAGACATGAGCATCGGCCGCCGCAGCATCATCGACCTGCGTGCCACTCCCGAGCGTGCCGACGCCGCCTTCGACACCGCCCGCCAGACCGGCGGCAAGGTGCGTGTCTCCGAAGTCACCCTCGAACAGGCCGTGCTCGCCCTGGAGGTGATCACCGATGAACCACGTCGCCGACAACGCCCGACTGTTCCGACTGCTCACGCTCACCGACGTGACGGTGGTGTCACGCCTCGTGGCACTGGTGATCCTGTCGTTCGCCGCGGCCTCCGCCGACGGATTCGGACTGGCAGGCATGGGATGGTCGGCGGCGGTAACCGCACTCCTGGCCCCCCTTGCTCCCACGTGGGAGCGCTACCGGGCGATTGGGCTTGACACGCGGTACTGGCGCCACCACCACCGGTTACTCGTCTCCGCAACCGTGATCGTGCTCCTTCTGCTGGCGGTCGTGATGTGGTCGCTCACGCCCATCCACATCCAGCCGGTGTTCCTCCTCGGTCTCGTCGTCGGTGGCGGAATTGCTCTACTGCGGAAAGACGGTGCTCACCAGCATCGTGGGCAGGCGATGCCCGAGCGCTCCCGCTTCCCCCTCACCCCGGTCGTACAGATGATCCGGGAGCCTCAGGTGACGGCCTGGGCATTCCTCTGGGGTGGCGCACCCGTACTGGTCATTGTTCTTGGGCTGCTCGTGCAATACGCCCGACTGGAGTCGGACCTGGCGGGGATCTTCTTCACCGTCGTCTTCGTCCAGGGCGTGTTCGTCATCATGGGCGAGTTCGGCCGGAGCTTCCGCGAATGGGTCGGCTTCGGAGGCCACCGTGCCGTCTGGGCACGGGAAACAGCTGTCATCGGATTCATCAGCCCGGTCTGCGCGTTGGTTCTCGGTGTCCTCGCTGCACTGGTGTCCGGTCAGCTGCTGACCACGGAGATGGTGGTGGTGCCGGTGGCCGGCGCCCTGCTGCTGGCGATAGTCGTGGTCCTCGCCGAACTGGCGAGCGGACGCACCTGGTGGGTACCGATCGCCTATGTCGGTGCCGGGGTCGGCGTGGTCGTTCTCTGGGCCACAGGCCATCTCCCCGTCGGCATGGTGCTGGCGTCCGGCATCGTGCTGTATCTGCTCCACGCCCTCACGTTGCCCGCGGTGGCCCGACAGGCGGTACCCGGATCCTCCGGCGCGAGTGCTTAGCTCGGACTGCGGAAGCACGCGACGGCATAGAGCGTGTTTCCTAGTGTGTTGAAGGGGCGGGTTTTACGGGCTCTGACCTGGGGAGTTGTGTCCGTCAGTCGTGGTGTGTAACTTTATGTGAGTCAGCGCGACCGACAGCGCCCCGCAGAGATGCGAGCAGGCGAGAGGAAAACAGGCCCTGACGAAAAATATCCCGCCAACGGATTGACCACGAACATGTGGTTGGTGTCGTGGTGTGGTGATGTTGTGTGAGAACTCAATAGTGTGCCAATGTACTTTTGTTTTTTGATGATGATTGTGCTGGTCAACCCCCTGTAGCCGGTCTGATACTGGTTGTGGGTGGTGCGTGCCGGGTGGTACCTGATGTTCACTTGGAATGGGTGCCACTGTAAACAACGCGCCACACTGTGTGTGGTGAACTGTTTCGGGTGCGGATGCAGCATTGGTCTCATCTGTTATTTGTTACCTGGTGTCTGCTAATCCCCGTCGGGACAGGCACCGGTGGCCGGATCACCAGCTGATCCGCTCATACTGCTGTTTGTGGTGTGGGTGGTGTGGTGGTTCGTGATTTTTCGGACAATTGATGAATCATTTTTGAATCGTCGGTTGTTTGTTTTTGGTTGGGTTTGGGCTTTTCACAGCCTTTTTCTTCTATCAGAAGTTTTTTGTGGAGAGTTTGATCCTGGCTCAGGACGAACGCTGGCGGCGTGCTTAACACATGCAAGTCGAACGGAAAGGCCTTCAGCTTGCTGGGGGTACTCGAGTGGCGAACGGGTGAGTAACACGTGGGTGATCTGCCCTGCACTTCGGGATAAGCCTGGGAAACTGGGTCTAATACCGGATAGGACCCTCCTTTAGTGTGGGGGGTGGAAAGTTTTTTCGGTGCAGGATGAGCCCGCGGCCTATCAGCTTGTTGGTGGGGTAATGGCCTACCAAGGCGTCGACGGGTAGCCGGCCTGAGAGGGTGGACGGCCACATTGGGACTGAGATACGGCCCAGACTCCTACGGGAGGCAGCAGTGGGGAATATTGCACAATGGGCGCAAGCCTGATGCAGCGACGCCGCGTGGGGGATGACGGCCTTCGGGTTGTAAACCTCTTTCGACAGGGACGAAGCTTTTTGTGACGGTACCTGTATAAGAAGCACCGGCTAACTACGTGCCAGCAGCCGCGGTAATACGTAGGGTGCGAGCGTTGTCCGGAATTACTGGGCGTAAAGAGCTCGTAGGTGGTTTGTCGCGTCGTCTGTGAAATTCCGGGGCTTAACTCCGGGCGTGCAGGCGATACGGGCAATACTTGAGTGCTGTAGGGGAGACTGGAATTCCTGGTGTAGCGGTGAAATGCGCAGATATCAGGAGGAACACCAATGGCGAAGGCAGGTCTCTGGGCAGTAACTGACGCTGAGGAGCGAAAGCATGGGTAGCGAACAGGATTAGATACCCTGGTAGTCCATGCCGTAAACGGTGGGCGCTAGGTGTAGGGGTCTTCCACGACTTCTGTGCCGTAGCTAACGCATTAAGCGCCCCGCCTGGGGAGTACGGCCGCAAGGCTAAAACTCAAAGGAATTGACGGGGGCCCGCACAAGCGGCGGAGCATGTGGATTAATTCGATGCAACGCGAAGAACCTTACCTGGGCTTGACATACACCGGACCGGGCCAGAGATGGTCTTTCCCTTGTGGCTGGTGTACAGGTGGTGCATGGTTGTCGTCAGCTCGTGTCGTGAGATGTTGGGTTAAGTCCCGCAACGAGCGCAACCCTTGTCTTATGTTGCCAGCACGTGATGGTGGGGACTCATGAGAGACTGCCGGGGTCAACTCGGAGGAAGGTGGGGATGACGTCAAATCATCATGCCCCTTATGTCCAGGGCTTCACACATGCTACAATGGTCGGTACAACGCGTCGCGACATCGTAAGGTGGAGCTAATCGCTGAAAGCCGGCCTCAGTTCGGATTGGGGTCTGCAACTCGACCCCATGAAGTCGGAGTCGCTAGTAATCGCAGATCAGCAACGCTGCGGTGAATACGTTCCCGGGCCTTGTACACACCGCCCGTCACGTCATGAAAGTTGGTAACACCCGAAGCCAGTGGCCCAACACTTTTGTGGGGGAGCTGTCGAAGGTGGGATCGGCGATTGGGACGAAGTCGTAACAAGGTAGCCGTACCGGAAGGTGCGGCTGGATCACCTCCTTTCTAAGGAGCATAAAAAAGTCCTGCGTCACTGTGTGATGTGGGCATCTGCTGGTTGGTGGTCACGCGTGTTGACCCGCCGGCATCAATGAATCGGGTGGACGCGTACCGTGTGGGTGACCACAAAAAATGCATGATCGGTTATCAGAAAACATCATCGTGCCCGTTGTGGTGGGTGGGGTGCGTTGGCATGCTGTTGGGTGTCTGGGGCAACATTGTTCCCGGTGATCACCCCAGGTCGTATCGCGCACGCAGGTGTGTGGTGTGGGTGGGGTGGTGTGTTGTGTGAGAACTGTATAGTGGACGCGAGCATCTTTATTTTTTGTTTTGTGAGTAAGTCATGTTCACCAGTCGCATCGTCGGGTTCCCTTTTTGTGGGGTCTGGTGGTGTGGTTGTTGTGTGTTTGTGTAAGGGCACATGGTGGATGCCTTGGCATACTGAGCCGATGAAGGACGTGAGAGACTGCGTTATGCCTCGGGGAGCTGTCAACTGAGCGTTGATCCGAGGATGTCCGAATGGGGAAACCCGGCCATCGTTATGGGTGGTCACCCTTCAGTGAATTCATAGCTGTTGTGGGGGTTGACGCGGGGAAGTGAAACATCTCAGTACCCGTAGGAGAAGAAAATAACAATGATTCCGCTAGTAGTGGCGAGCGAACGTGGATGAGGCTAAACCGTGTGTGTGTGATACCTGACAGGGGTTGCGCATGCGGTGTTGTGGGATGCAACGGCCTGGGTCTGTCAGCCTGGGGCGACCAGTTGAGTGTTTAGCGGAAGTGGTCTGGGATGGCCTGCCGGAGTAGGTGAGAGTCCTGTACGTGTAGGGCGCTTGCTGGTTGTTGTTGTTTTTCCCGAGTAGCAGCGGGCTCGTGAAATCTGCTGTGAATCTGCCGGGACCACCCGGTAAGCCTAAATACTCAGTGTGACCGATAGCGGATAGTACCGTGAGGGAATGGTGAAAAGTACCCCGGGAGGGGAGTGAAATAGTACCTGAAACCATGTGCTTACAATCCGTCAGAGCACCTCTTGTGTGTGATGGCGTGCCTTTTGAAGAATGAGCCTGCGAGTCAGCGGCATGTCGCGAGGTTAACCCGTGTGGGGTAGTCGTAGCGAAAGCGAATCCTAACGAGGGTGTTGTTAGTGGCATGTCCTGGACCCGAAGCGGAGTGATCTACCCATGGCCAGTGTGAAGCAGAGGTAAGACTCTGTGGAGGCGCGAACCCACTTAGGTTGAAAACTGAGGGGATGAGTTGTGGGTAGGGGTGAAAGGCCAATCAAACTCCGTGATAGCTGGTTCTCCCCGAAATGCATTTAGGTGCAGCGTTGTGTGGTGCTTGCCGGAGGTAGAGCTACTGGTTGGTTGAGCGGGACTACAATCTTAGCAATGTCAGCCAAACTCCGAATGCCGGTTTAAGTTAGCGCAGCAGTGAGACTGTGGGGGATAAGCTTCATAGTCGAGAGGGAAACAGCCCAGATCGCCGGCTAAGGCCCCTAAGCGTGTACTAAGTGGAAAAGGATGTGGGATCGCGAAGACAGCCAGGAGGTTGGCTTAGAAGCAGCCATCCTTGAAAGAGTGCGTAATAGCTCACTGGTCGAGTGGTTCTGCGCCGACAATGTAGTGGGGCTCAAGTACACCGCCGAAGCCGCGGCAACAATCCTGTCCTTGAGGCAGGTGTTGGGTAGGGGAGCGTCGTGCACTGCTGTGAAGCCGTACCGTGAGGGGCGGTGGAGTGTGTGCGAGTGAGAATGCAGGCATGAGTAACGAATAGACAAGTGAGAATCTTGTCCGCCGGATGACTAAGGGTTCCTGGGTCAAGTTCGTCTTCCCAGGGTGAGTCGGGACCTAAGGCGAGGCCGACAGGCGTAGTCGATGGACAACGGGTTGATATTCCCGTACCCGTGTATGTGCGCCCATGTGTGAATCAGTGATACTAACCACCCACAATCACGATCACGGGAAGCTTTGCTTGTCGTGTTGTGTGCGTGCGTGGGGCCTGAACTGGTAGTAGCCAAGTGATGGGGTGACGCAGTGGGGTAGCCGAGCCATTTATTGGATTGTGGTGTAAGCGTGTAGCACGAGGGGAGAGGTAAATCCGCCCCTTGGATGTGTGAGACGTGATGCGTAGCCCCTTGTGGGGTGATGTCGGTGATCCCGTGCTGTCGAGAAAAGCCTCTAGCGATGTACATATATGGCCCGTACCCTAAACCGACACAGGTAGTCAGGTAGAGAATACTAAGGCGTTCGGGTGAACTGTGGTTAAGGAACTCGGCAAAATGCCCCCGTAACTTCGGGAGAAGGGGGGCCACTGTCGGTGACCCATCTTGCATGGTGAGCTGGTGGTGGTCGCAGAGAATAGAGGGAAGCGACTGTTTATTAAAAACACAGGTCCGTGCGAAGACGCTTAAGTCGATGTATACGGACTGACGCCTGCCCGGTGCTGGAAGGTTAAGAGGACCTGTTAGATCATTTCGGTGGTCGAAGCGGAGAATTTAAGCCCCAGTAAACGGCGGTGGTAACTATAACCATCCTAAGGTAGCGAAATTCCTTGTCGGGTAAGTTCCGACCTGCACGAATGGCGTAACGACTTCCCTGCTGTCTCAACCACAGGCCCGGTGAAATTGCAGTACGAGTAAAGATGCTCGTTACGCGCGGCAGGACGAAAAGACCCCGGGACCTTCACTATAGCTTGGTATTGGTGTTCGGTTCGGTTTGTGTAGGATAGGTGGGAGACTGTGATCACATGACGCTAGTTGTGTGGGAGTCGTTGTTGAAATACCACTCTGATCGGATTGGATACCTGAACCTTGGCCCATGATCTGGGTCGGGGACAGTGCCTGGTGGGTAGTTTAACTGGGGCGGTTGCCTCCTAAAGAGTAACGGAGGCGCCCAAAGGTTCCCTCAGCCTGGTTGGCAATCAGGTGGTGAGTGTAAGTGCACAAGGGAGCTTGACTGTGAGAGTGACAGCTCGAGCAGGGACGAAAGTCGGGACTAGTGATCCGGCACCTACTTGTGGAAGTGGTGTCGCTCAACGGATAAAAGGTACCCCGGGGATAACAGGCTGATCTTCCCCAAGAGTCCATATCGACGGGATGGTTTGGCACCTCGATGTCGGCTCGTCGCATCCTGGGGCTGGAGTAGGTCCCAAGGGTTGGGCTGTTCGCCCATTAAAGCGGCACGCGAGCTGGGTTTAGAACGTCGTGAGACAGTTCGGTCTCTATCCGCCGCGCGCGTAGAAACTTGTGGAAGGCTGTCCCTAGTACGAGAGGACCGGGACGGACGTACCTCTAGTGTGCCAGTTGTTCCGCCAGGGGCAGGGCTGGTTGGCTACGTACGGAAGGGATAACCGCTGAAAGCATCTAAGCGGGAAGCCTGTTTCGAGATGAGGTTTCTTTTGAGGTTCCCTGGAGATGACGGGGTTGATAGGCCGGATCTGGACGCACAGTAATGTGTGGAGGTGACCGGTACTAATTTACCGACGTAACACACACCCTGTTGGGTTGGTGATGTGTTGCTTGCGTTTGTAACAAAACAAATTATTTGATCGCACCAGTGATGGTGTGGTTCGCGTCCACTATGCAGTGTCTGACACGACACACGCACCGGAACGGTACTGTTCCCGCATGTGTGTCGGTGGTTGATAGCGGCAGGGAAACGCCCGGTCCCTTTCCGAACCCGGAAGCTAAGCCTGTTCGCGCTGATGGTACTGCACCTGGGAGGGTGTGGGAGAGTAAGTTGCCGCCGACCAAAAACTTAATCGAACGACGGGAAAGCCCGGTACGGATCTGATCCGTACCGGGCTTTCCCGCGATTCAGGCACGTTCCGGGAAGAGGCGTTCCGGGGCGGTGAAGCTGCGGGGCTTGCCGCTCAGCGGATCGGTGAACGCCAGTGTCCGGGCGGTGAGATGCATCGGAACGGACATATCCTCCTCTTCCTCGGTGTGGATCCGTGGATACACGGGATCCCCGAGGATAGGGACGCTGGCGGCCCACATGTGGAGGCGGAGCTGATGGGTGCGTCCGGTGGTGGGCTGCAGAATGTACCGGGAGTGCGCAGGCAGGGGCCCGTGGACCGACTCCAGCGCCGCATGTTCGGCATCGGTGAGGGGGAGGGCGTCGATAAGCGTGGTGTGCGCATTGGGTGCGCCCTCGACGATGAAGCCCTGGATGTCCCCCGGGGTCTTGATCATGCGGTTGTGCCACTCCAGTGGCGGGATCAGGGACGGGGACGTCTGGGCGATGGCCTCGTAGGTCTTGGTCACCTGCCGGTCGGCGAACAGTCGCTGGTAGGCCCCGCGGACGTCGCGGCGGAGAGTGAACAGCAGGACGCCGGAGGTGAGCCGGTCGAGGCGGTGGGCGGGGACGAGGTCGGGGAGGTCGAGCTCGCGGCGCAGTCGGACGGTGACGGTTTCGGTGATGTGACGTCCGCGGGGCATGGTGGCCAGGTAGGGGGTTTGTCCACGACGAGGATGTCGTCGTCGCGGTGGAGAATGTCGATGCGGTAGGGGACGGGGGTCTCCGGGGCCGGGGTGCGGTAGAAGAAGACGTCCTGTCCAGGCAGAAGGACCGTGTCGGGTGCCAGGTGGAGGCCACCGCGGAGGAGGACCTCGCCGGCGTCGAAACGCTCCTGCAGCGCCGTGGCGTCATCGTCGGGGTGGCGGTGACGCTGCGTGGCGATGAGGTGGCCGACGAACTCGGCGGCGGTCATGTCGGTGACGTCGGCGGGGACTCGCGCCCTGGTGGCGGTGAGACCGTTCTTCACCGGCAACGGTGACTTCTGCCCGCGCGGGTGTACTACTGTGTCTTTCATGAACATCGACGACATTCTCGCTCAAGCAACTGCCTTCTCCTCTGAAGGTATCGGTCAGGTCCTGCTGCAGATCGCCCAGGCCTTCTACACCATCCTGTACCCGTCCAACTCCGATGCCGCGACGCCGGTGGAGATCCCATTCTAGATCGCTGGCGTCATCGCCCGGTACGGGGTATCAACTGGTTGTAACAACCCACTGAAACCTCATACCAACAGCTACACTTGAAGGTGACACGAAAACCTTCGATCCTTAACTGAAAGGGCGATCGAGATGACCCAGGAAGACATCGTCGTCGTAGCCGTCGACGGCTCCCCCGCCTCCCACAACGCCGTGCGGTGGGCCGCTAACACCGCCAACAAGCGGGGCATCCCGCTGCGACTGGCCTCCTCGTACACCATGCCCCAGTTCCTCTACGCCGAGGGAATGGTGCCGCCGCAGGAGCTGTTCGATGATCTCCAGGCCGAGACCATGGAGAAGATCGACGAGGCCCGGGCCATCGCCCACGAGGTCGCCCCGGAGATCAAGATCGGTCACACCATCGCCGAAGGTTCCCCCATCGACATGCTGCTGGAGATGGCGAAGGAATCCACCATGATCGTCATGGGTTCCCGTGGCCTGGGCGGACTGTCCGGCATGGTCATGGGATCGGTCTCCGCCGCCGTGGTCTCCCACGCCACCTGCCCGGTCGTCGTCGTCCGTGAGGACAACGTGGTCAACGAGTCCACGAAGTACGGCCCCGTCGTCGTCGGTGTCGACGGCTCGGACGTGTCCCAGAAGGCCACCGAGATCGCTTTCGCTGAGGCGGATGCCCGGGGTGCAGAACTCGTCGCCGTGCACACCTGGATGGACATGCAGGTCCAGGCGTCCCTGGCCGGCCTGTCCGCCGCCCAGCAGCAGTGGGAGGATGTCGAGCGGGAGCAGATCGAGATGCTCACCGAGCGCCTCGCCCCGCTGACGGAGAAGTACCCGGACGTGCAGGTCCGCAAGGTGATCACCCGGGACCGCCCGGTCCGCGCCCTGGTGGAGAACTCCGAGGGTTCCCAGCTCCTGGTCGTCGGCTCCCACGGCCGCGGTGGCTTCAAGGGCATGCTGCTCGGCTCGACCTCGCGCGCCCTGCTGCAGTCGGCTCCCTGCCCGATGATGGTGGTCCGCCCGGACGACCAGTAGGCAAGACATGTGACGGGCTTCCGTCGCCGGCGGCGGAACCGTTGCCCTGTGGCCCCGTTCCCGGGAGTGTCCTGGGGACGGGGCCATGACGGGTTGATGTCGGTTCGGTTAAACTTTGTTCACTGATCGGAAACAATCCGGTGAAGTCGGACTGTCCGAGTAGGCATTGTAGACGTATCCATGAAATACTTGTCATGTGATTGTGCTGCGGTACCGGCTCGTCCGGATCCCGGCAGTCGCAGCCCCGCGCTCGTGGGGTCTATCCACCAGACTAACAAGGAGAAACGAACATGCTCGGAATGGGAATCCTCGGCTGGATCATCATCGGCGGCCTGGCTGGCTGGATCGCCTCCAAGATTAAGGGCACCGACGCTCAGCAGGGCATCCTCCTCAACGTCATCGTCGGCGTTGTCGGCGGCCTCCTCGGCGGCTTCCTCCTCGGCCTTTTCGGCGTGGACGTGGTCGGCGGCGGTCTCATCTTCAGCTTCCTGACCTGCCTCCTGGGCGCGGTCATCCTGCTGACGATCGTCAACGCCGTCCGCAAGTAACCTCTGCGAACAAGCAGGTCACACCCGCTCCTTCCTCCGGGAAGGGCGGGTGTTTCCTGTTGGCTGCGCCGGTGCCGGGGGAGGGGTCGCGGTGCCCTCCGGCGCACCCTGCCTGTTGCTGGACGTACCGGTTTGTCTATTGTGGTGGGAGACACCTCACCGCTAGACCGTCAGGAAGGACGGGTTTTCCCGTGGCCCAAGGTTCCGCCCCGAAGAAGTCCGCCGGCAGCCGCCGCCGAAACCGGCCCAGCCCCCGGCAGCGCCTGCTGGACTCGGCCACCAACCTGTTCACCACGGAGGGCATCCGGGTCATCGGCATCGACCGCATCCTGCGGGAGGCGGACGTGGCCAAGGCCTCGCTCTACTCCCTGTTCGGGTCGAAGGACGCCCTGGTCATCGCGTACCTGGAGAATCTCGACGAGCAGTACCGCCGGCGCTGGGCGGAGCGCACCGAGGCTATGACCGACGCGGAGGACAAGATCCTCGCGTTCTTCGACCTGGCCATCGCGGAGGAACCGGACAAGGACTTCCGTGGCTCGCACTTCCAGAACGCCTCCAACGAGTACCCGCGCCCGGAGACGGAGTCGGAGCTGGGCATCATCGCCGCGTGCATGGCGCACCGCACGTGGATGCACCGCACCATGACGGACCTGCTCACCGCCAAGAACGGCTATCCCTCGGCGACGCAGGCCAACCAGCTGCTCATCTTCCTCGACGGCGGCCTGGCGGGAGCGCGGTTCGTCCGGGACGTCAGTCCGTTGCAGACGGCCCGCGATCTGGCTCGTCAGATGCTGCTGGCTCCGCCGGCTGATTACTCGATCTAGCCTTCTTCTCCTGCCGCTTCCGCCGGTTGGCCTCCAGCCTCTCCTTGGTCAGCTGGCTACGGGCCTCCTGCTTCGCCCGGGCGATCTCCTTGCGGCGGGCCTTCTCCGCGGCGGTTTTCTCCCGTTGCTGCACCCGCTCGGCCTGCAGTTCGCGGCGGATCTCGGGGATCTTCCACGGCTGCACCGCGCCCGCCGCTTGACGACGTCGCACGTCCCACTTCTGCGTGCGCCTCTCCCGCAGCTCACCGCGGACCTTCTCCCGGGTGGCACGGTGTTCGCGCCGGTAGTCGTCGTCGAGGGGCATCTTCCGGCTGACCACCACCCGGATGAGGGCGGTCTGGACGAGGGTCCACAGGTTGTTGGCGAACCAGTAGAGGACGATCGCCACCGGGATGGGCCCGAAGAAGGTGAGGCTGAGCAGCAGGAAGGGCACCAGCACAGTCATGCCGATGAGCATCTTCTGCGTGCCACGCGCGAGCGAGGACTCCCAGTCCAGCGTCTCGAGGTTCCGGTAGATCGAACCTGCGAGGTTGGCGGTGGTGAAGATGACGGCGAGGATGACGATGGGCAGGATGAACCCGCGGACCTCATCCCGCGTCGTGCCCAGCTGGGCGAGCATCTCCTGCGGCATCGACAGGTAGGCGGGCAGCGGGATGCCGCGGATCTCGGCGTTGAGGAACGCGGTGATCTCCTCGGCGTTGAGGAAGCCGATCCGCGTGTCGGGGGCGACCTCGAGGTTCTCCGACGGCCGCGCCATCTGCAGGACCGTCCGGTACAGGCCGATGAACACCGGGATCTGGATGAGCATGGGCACACAGCCCGCCGCCGGCCGGTGGTTGTACCGCCGGGACAGCTCCTTGCGTCGCCGTTCGTGCTCGGCGACG
The DNA here is from genome assembly GCF_030252185.1 of Corynebacterium suedekumii. Taxonomy (NCBI): domain Bacteria; kingdom Bacillati; phylum Actinomycetota; class Actinomycetes; order Mycobacteriales; family Corynebacteriaceae; genus Corynebacterium; species Corynebacterium suedekumii. Next base: position 704,613 of record NZ_CP126970.1, on the reverse strand, counting down.
GACTCCTTGTCGGTGCGGTCGGCGTACTCGGCGTTGAGGGCGGCCAGCTCCGGCCGCATGATCACCGACGTCCGTGCCGTCCGCATCTGCATCCACGAGAACGGGGCGATGAGCCCGCGCACGGTGACCACCAGGCCGATGAGCGCGAGCACCCAGGCGGTGGAGTCGTCGAGACCGAGGACCGAGTTGAGCAGCAGGTGCCAGAGTTTCAGCACCCCCGAGACCAGGTAGATGAACGGATCCAGCACGGTGCGGTGACCATCCTTACACGAGCGGAAGATGCGGAACATTGTGGGACGGCCCAGTAGGCTGAGCTGTGCCCCGATCCTATCGTCGCCCGCGAGGAAGAAACGAATGAGCCGTCACGCCACCCCGGTCAGGTCCAGGCTGAGCGCCAGCCAGGTCCTCGGGGAACTGCTGCTCACCGTCGGTGTCCTGCTCCTGCTGTTCGCGTTCTATGAGGCCTACTGGACCAACCTGAATTCGGCACGCCTGCAGTCGCAGGCGGACGAGCAGCTGGCGGAGCGCTGGGGTGAGGATGACTCCGGCGAGCGGGTCAACCCCCGCCAGAAGCTCACCCCGGAACTGGGCGAGGCGTTCGCCCGCATGTACATCCCCTCCTTCGGCTCGGACTTCCAGTTCGCCATCGTCGAGGGCACGGAGGACGCCGACCTCATGGCTGGTCCGGGCCGCTACACCACGACGCAGATGCCCGGGGAGGCCGGAAACTTCGCTGTCGCCGGTCACCGGGTGGGCAAGGGCGCCCCGTTCAACGACCTGGACAACCTCGAGGTGTGCGACGCCATCGTCGTGGAGACCAGCACCGAGTGGGTCACCTACCGGATCCTGCCCATCGACTCGGACGGTGACGCCCGCCGGGCCGAGGCCGCCGAGTGTCTCACGCCGGAGCAGGCGGAACGGGTGACCACCGGCGACTACGCCGGGGTGCTGGGCCGCCACATCACCCTGCCCGGTCACATCGAGGTGATCTCGCCGGTCCCCGGCGGCCCGGAGGCCGCCCCCACCGACGGGCTCGAGGGTCTGATCACGCTGACCACCTGCCACCCGCAGTTCTCCAACGCGGAGCGGATGATCGTCCACGCCATGGAGGTCGAGTCGACCCCGAAGATACCGGGACAGCGCCCGGCCGTACTGGAGGAGACCTAGATGTATGCCGCTTTGTGGCGGGCCCTGCCAGGGCCGTGGCCGCTCAAGCTCGTGATCACCCTCGTTCTCGTGGCGGCGGTGTTCCTCCTGCTCATGGAGGTGGTCTTCCCCTGGGTGACCACTCTCATGCCCTACAACGACGTGGCTGTCTGACCGCAACTAACCGCCGAGGGTGTCGATGACCTCCTTGGCCACCAGCTCCGCCTTGAGGGACTGGTCCTGGTTGGTGAACACCACGACCGCCCGGTTGTCCTTCTGCACGGCGTAGAGGGCGCCGTCGTGGCCGGTGGGCAGCCCGCCGGGCACCATGCCCGCGCCGGCGCGGCCGCCGGACCAGCCCTCGGGTTCCTCGGCGGGTTCGGTGGAGTCGATGGGGGCGGCCCAGTCGACGACGGCGATGGCGGCGGCCTCGTCGGGCATGTCGCGGACGATGACGGTGAGCTGCGGGGCGTCCGGGTAGGACCAGTAGACGCAGGCGGGGGTGTCGAAACGCGGGTCGGTGCCCACGCCGAGGACGCGCTGGCCGTTGGTCTCCTCCACCCACGCGGTGTCCAGGTAGGGGCAGTCCTCCCAGGATTCCCGGCCGCCGGGGATCTCCGGCAGGGCGTCGTGCGGCAGGCCGGAGTCGGCGGGCGCGGCCTCTGTCACCTGCGGGGATGCCTCCGATGTGGAGTTCGCGGCGGTGCCGGGGGTCCCCGGGTCCTGTGCGGCGACGCCGCAGCCGCCGAGGAACAGGGACGTGCCGACGATGACTGCACCGGCGGCAGAACCCCGGTGTGGGCTGGGTAGGCTCGAACGCATGGAGACCAGCCTAGATGCCCACGCGGGTGGGTCCACCCCGGCACGCACCGTGGCGCCCGACGAGGATGTCCTCACTGACGGGGTCCACATCCTCACGGCGGTGCTCCTGGTCGTCGCGCTGCTGTCGTCCGTGCAGCTGCCGTTCGGGGAGGCGGCGCTCAACCTGCTGTTGTGCTCGGGGTTCGCGGTGCTGTACTTCTACGGTTCGGCGCAGCTGCCGGAGTGGCGGGAACCCGCCCGGATGGTGTGGCTCATGGCGCTCACGGGCCTGTGGATCATCGCGATGCTCGTCGCCCCGGTGGGTATCTACCTGGTGTTCTCCCTGTTCTTCCTCTATCTGCGGGTGATGGATGACATCCGCGGGGTGGTCTCGGTCATCTTCGCCACGGCGATCGCGGTGATCACCCAGATCCCCGGTGGGTTGACCGTCGGCGGGGTCATGGGGCCGGCGGTGTCGGCGGCGGTGGTACTGGCCATCCACTACGCGTTCCGCACGCTGTGGCGGATCAACCGGGAGCGGGAGGAACTCATCGACCAACTCATCGCCACCCGCAGCCAGCTCGCGGAGACCGAGCGCGCCGCGGGTGTCGCGGAGGAGCGGCAGCGCCTGGCCCACGAGATCCACGACACCGTCGCCCAGGGCCTGTCGAGTATCCAGATGCTGCTGCACTCCGTGGAACGGGACCTTACCGGTCTGGGTCTGGCGGAGGATCGGCTGGCGAAACCGCTGCGGATGCTGGAGCTCGCGCGGACCACGGCGGCGGACAACCTGGGGGAGACCCGGGCGATGATCGCCACGCTGCAGCCGGCGTCCCTGTCGGAGACCTCCCTCGGAGATGCCCTGGAGCGGATGGCGGCCGGGTTCGCCGCGGCCGGTGAGCTGGCGATCGTCGTCGACGTCGAGGGGGACGGCCGGCAGCTGCCCATGCGCACCGAGGCCGCCCTGCTGCGCATCGCGCAGGGGGCGGTGGGCAACGTGGCCAAGCACGCCGGGGCCACCCGGTGCCGGGTGACTGTCACCTATGAGCCTGATGAGGTGCGTCTCGACGTCGTGGACAACGGCCGCGGCTTCGACCCCGCGGAGGTGCAGACCCGCCCGGCCGGGCTCGGCCACATCGGCCTGGCCGCCATGCGGCAACGCGCCGTGGAACTCGGCGGCGTCCTCGAGGTGGAGGGCACGCCGGGCGCGGGTAGCGCGGTCTCGGTGGCGATCCCGCTCGCCGACGACGCGGCGGGCCCCACCGGTGATCAGGTCACCGGGGACCCGCCGTCTACACTGAATGCGCAATCAACCGAGGACGACACCGACGAGGGGTGGCAGGCATGATCCGGGTGCTGCTGGCAGATGATCACGAAATTGTCCGGCTGGGACTGCGGGCGGTGCTCGAGGACGCTGACGACATCGAGGTGGTCGGTGAGGTCGCCACCGCGGAGGCCGCCATCGCCGCCGCGCAGGCCGGCGGGATCGACGTTCTGCTCATGGACCTGCGCTTCGGCGCCGGCGTGGAGGGCACCCGGGTGATGAACGGCGCGGAGGCGACCGCGGAGATCCGCTCCACCATGTCCACCCCGCCGAAGGTGCTCGTCGTGACCAACTACGACACCGACGCCGACATCCTCGGCGCCATCGAGGCCGGGGCTGTGGGTTACCTGCTCAAGGACGCCCCGCCGACGGAGCTGCTCGCCGCCGTGCGTTCGGCCGCCGAGGGTGATTCGACTCTGTCGCCGATCGTCGCCGACCGGCTGATGACGCGCGTGCGCACCCCGCGCACGTCGCTGACCCCCCGCGAGCTCGAGGTGCTCAAGCTGGTGGCCGCCGGCTCCTCCAACCGGGAGATCGGGCACTCCCTCATGCTGTCGGAGGCGACGGTCAAGTCGCACCTGGTGCACATCTACGACAAGCTCGGCGTTCGTTCCCGGACCTCGGCCGTGGCCGCCGCCCGGGAACAGGGCATGCTCTGACCGCTACTTCTGGTGCGCCTCGTTGTAGGCGTCGACGATGTTGGCGGGGATGGTGCCCCGGTCGGCGACCTTGAAGCCCTCGGCCTGGGCCCACTCGCGGATGGCGCGGGAGTTGGAACGCTTGGCACCGCCGGAGGAACGGGAGCCGGAACGACGGGAGCTCGGGGCCGGGCTGGCGACCTTCACGTAGGGTGCGAGCAGTTCGCGGAACTCGGCGGCGTTCTTCTCGGAGAGATCCAGAACATAGTTCGAACCGTCAATGCTGAAACGAATGCTGTTGACTTCGTCCTCCGACAGGGGGGTGTTGTCAATGTCATCGATGAACTGGGTGATTTCGCGACGTGCCATGGGGGATACTCCTGGAGTTTCCGTAGGGGCCCTTCGTGGTTTATTCACTCAGGGTGTTCATTGTTCTGCCCCATTGTGCACTAATTTGATTCAACATGCACATCTGTTATTCGGGGATAGATTGACGGGGCTGTTTCAACTGACACAACCCCGTCAATAACGTGTGAGAAACCTACGGACGGCGAATGCGATCCTGAATCTCCTGCGTCACGGAATCAATGTCCCGGGAAATGGCGTCGTGTGCGCGGCGGCGCTGATCCGCGGTCATGAACTCGGAGTTGTCCACCGCCCGGTCCAGTTCATCGAGGCGGTCCCTGACGTCGAGGACGAAGCCGTGGGCGTGGTAGTCCTCGTCGAGGGTGCTGCGGACTCCGTCGATGCGGGCCTTGAGTTCCGCGCCGTGGCCGGAGAAGCGGGCCAGCTGGTCGGTGGTGACGCCGACCCGGCGGGCCTTCGCGCCGACCAGCTGTTCGCGGGCGACGGTGACGCCCCGGTACAGCAGCGGCAGCAGCATCGGTAGCGCGAGGCGGGCGACACCGGCGTAACGCTTGAAGTTGTTGGAGTTGATGCGGCCCTGTTTCATCTGTTCGAGGGTCTTCTCCGCCATCTTGCGTTCGTGCTTGCGCTTCGCCTTCAGGCCCTTCTTCTCTTCCTTGAGAAGATTCTTCTCGGCCTTGGCCAACAACTGTTCCCGCTTGAGTTCGAGCTTCGCGGCTTCCTTGGTCTCACTGCGTGCCCGGACTTTCGCGGCCTTGATCTCGGCCTTGGTCCTGGCGCGGCTCTTGCGGATCGTCTCGAGAATGCCCATGGTGTTCGGGACCTTACTTTCCTGAAGTTCAGTGCGGACTGGTTGTTCTGGTTCAACACTACCTGTGCCGGTGGGTTATGCTCACGCCATTGTGAGTGCACGAGGTTCCAGCCGCCGGGTCACGGCCGCCGATCTGGTCGGCTGCCGGTACCGCCTGGTGCAGCGGAGTCGGCACCCGGAGGTGCCCCGCACCCGGCCCGCCCTGATGCGTGGGGAGCGTGCGGGGCTGGCCCGCCGCGCCGTGTGGGAGCGCCTGCCCGTGGGCCCCGCCCGCGGTGACAGCCGGGCCCGGCGTTTCCTGCGTATCGACATCCCGCCCGTCCCCCTCGACGGCGACTCCTTCGGCGCCGAGCTCGCCACGCTGGAGGCCGTCGCGGCGCAGGCGACCCTCATCACCGGTGCCGTGTTCGCCACCGACAGCTGGCGGGTGGACGTGGACATCCTCGCCCGGCAACCGGACGGGACCTACCTGCCGGTGATCGTGAGCAATCACCGGGTGGCCCGCTCTGCCGAGGGTGAGGCCACCCCCGTCATCGCCACCGCCCGCCTCGGCCTCGGCGGGCCGCTCGACGCCCCCTACCGCCTGCGCCACCACGTCGCCGACGGTTACCGGCTGGCCCTGGCGGCCCGGGCGCTCGAGGACCTCGGCGTCGACGGCGGGTGGGGCGCGGCCATCGGACAGGACCGTACCCGCGCCTTCCTCACCCCGACCGCACCGCTGCAGCCTGCGCTCACTGCCGCCCTGGCCGAGATCACCCCGGAGCGGCTGCCCACCGTGCCGCGCCGGGTCAAGGAGTGCGCCAGCTGCCGGTTCTGGCCGATGTGCGAACCTGAGCTCGTCGCCATGGACGACATCAGCCTGTTCCTGCCCGGCGACCGCGCCCGGGCCTTCCGGGACCGGGGCATCACCACCGTCACCGGGCTCATCGACGCGGACCTCGGTGAACCGAGCCGCCTGGCCCGGGCGTGGCGCGACGGGGTGCCCCTGCTGCGCCGGACGGACACGGTCACCGCCCCGCGTGCCGACGTCGAGATCGACGTCGACATGGAGGCCTATCTCGACCAGGGCGCCTACCTGTGGGGAGCGTTCGACGGGGCGGAGTACCACCCCTTCGCCACGTGGACCCCGCTCGGCGGGGACGACGAGGCGGAGAACTTCGCCCGCTTCTGGGCCTGGCTGCAGGCCCGCCGGGCGCAGGCACACGACCTGGGACTGAGCTTCGCGGCCTACTGCTGGTCCAACCACGGCGAGAACCACTGGCTGACCATGAGCGCCCGGCGTTTCGGCGGTCGCCGCTACGGCGACGTGGTCGTGCCCGATGAGCAGGAGGTCGCCGAGTTCATCGCCTCCGACGAGTGGATCGACCTGTTCCGCACGGTGCGCTCCCAGCTCATCGGCCCCTTCGGCCTCGGCCTCAAGGTCGTGGCCCCGGAGGCGGGGTACACGTGGGCGGACGGTGATTTCGACGGGGAGGAATCGGTGAATGCGCGGAGGTTGGCGCGCGGCGTCGATACGCAGGCGATGGAGATGCGCGAACGCCTCCTGCGCTACAACGGTGACGACTGCCGGGCCACCGCGGCGGTGCGGGACTGGCTGCGACGCGGTGCGCCGGGCACTCCCCGGCTCTAGTCCGAGAGGATCGTGCTGCGGCGTTCGCGGCGGCCCGCGAGCAGCGCGACACCCACGAGCAGCAGCAGGACCGCCGACAGCGTGAGCACGAACCCGGTCCACGACAACCGGGCGAAGACCAGGCCCGCCGCCGCGCCGATGAGCGAGGAACCGGCGTAGTAGCTGAACAGGTACATGCTGGAGGCCTCCGCGCGGTGCGAGGTCGCCGCCAGCCCGATCCAGCTCGAGGCGATGGAGTGCATGGCGAAGAACGACGCCGTGAACACCAGCAGCCCGAACAGCGCCAGCGGCAGCCAACCGGACGCACACGCCAGCGCACCGACCAGCAACAGGACCGTGCACATCGTCATCGTGGGACCTCGGCCGTGCCGGTCGGCGATGACACCGGCGCGCGCCGCACTCCACGTGCCGGACAGGTACATGACGAACACCAGACCCACCAGCGCGGGGGAGAGCCCGAAATGGTCGATCATGCGGAAACCGAAGAAGTTGTACATGGACACGAACACACCCATGCCCAGGAACGCCGTGGCGAACAACGCCACCAGCTGCGGATTGCGCAGATGGCCGAGCATCGCCGCCAGCTCGGACCCGAACCGGATCTTCTTCGGGTGGAAACGCCGCTGGTGGGGCAGCAGCACCGCCATGACCAGTGCGATCGCCAGCGCGACGCTGGAACTGACCAGCACCGCCACCCGCCAGTCGACGAGCTCGAGCATGCCCGCCGGGATGAGACGGCCGGTGAGCCCGCCCACGGTCGTGCCCGCCACGTAGACACCCATCGCCCGCCCCAGGTCGGCGGGGTGGATCTCCTCGGACAGCCACGTCATGGCCACGGCCGGGACGCCGGCGGCGGCGATGCCCTGGAGTGCGCGCAGCGCGATGAGGGTTGCGCCGTCTGGGGCCAGCGGCAGGCCGAGGCCGATCGCGGTGGCCAGCAGCGCGGAGATGACGAGGATCCGGCCGCGACCGAAACGCTCGGACAGGATCGAGGCGGGGACGATGCAGATGGCGAGCATGCCCGTCGTCGCCGACACGGTCAGCGCCGCGCCGGTGGGGGTCATGCCGAGGTCGTCGACGAGGATGGGCAGCAGCGCCTGCGTGGCATAGAGCGCGTTGAAGGAGGCCAGGCCGGCGGCCAGCATGGCCAGGACGGCCCGCCGGTAATCGCGGTCGCCCCGTCGCAGGCCCTCATACGTCTCACTCATGCCCACCATCGTCCCCCACCTAGTCTCATGTGTAAAATGACATTTCTCGTTGGTTTGGATACGCTTTGTGCATGAGTGAGTTCACCCCCACCGACCTGCGCGGATTCATCGCCGTCGCCGAATCCGGCCACCTCACCGACACCGCGGCCACCCTCGCCGTCCCCCAACCCACGCTCACCCGCCGCATCCGGCGCATCGAACGCGCCCTCGGCGCCGACCTCTTCGACCGCGCCGGCCGCCGCATGACACTCAACACCCGCGGCCGTGCCTTCCTCCCGCACGCCCGGGCCATGGTCACCGAACTCGCCGACGGCACCGCCAAGGTCGCCCGCCTCATGGACCCCGAACGCGGCACCGTCCGCCTCGACTTCATGCACTCCCTGGGCACCTGGCTCGTCCCCGACCTCCTCCGCGACTACCGCACCCTCCACCCCGGCGTCGACTTCCGCCTCCACCAGGGCGCCTCCCTAGACCTCGTCGACCGCGTGCGTGCCGACGCCGCCGACGTCGCCCTCGTCGGCCCCCGCCCGGCCGGCGTCGGGCAGGACCTCGGCTGGCACCAGCTGCGCCTCCAGCGCCTCGCCCTCGCCGTCCCCGAGGACCACCCGCTGGCGGAGGCCGGGCCCCAACCGGTCGACCTGCGGGCCGCCGCCGGCGAGAACTTCATCGGCATGCTCCCCGGCTACGGCACCCGCCTGCTGCTCGACCGCCTCGCCGGCGACACCGGCTTCACCCCGCGCCTGGTCTTCGAGTCCATGGAGCTGACCACCGTCGCCGGCCTCGTCTCCGCCGGCCTCGGCGTGGCCCTCCTCCCTCTCGACGACCCCTACCTCGCGCCCCACGGCATCGTCCTGCGCCCCCTCGACCCGCCCGCCCACCGGGAACTGGGCCTGGTGTGGCGCGCCGGGTCCGACCCCGCCCCACCCGTGGACCAGTTCCGGGCCTTCGTCATGGGGGTTGGCTGAACGGCCGGGCACCGCCGTCCCAGGCTCGCGCACCTGGCTCTGACTGACGGCGGAATCCCGTCTTTTCGGGACAGGATGCGCGGGCCTGGGACAGCAGCGGGATAACGGGACCCGTGAATCGCAGAAACCGCCGCCCCCGGTAAGGGGAACGGCGGTCAGCGGTGGAACGGGTTACTTGGCGGCCTCGGCGAGGCGCTCGGCTACGTCGTCCCAGTTGAAGACGTTCCAGACTGCCTTGACGTAGTCAGCCTTGACGTTCTTGTACTGCAGGTAGAAGGCGTGCTCCCACATGTCGAGCATGAGCAGCGGGGTGAAGTTGATGGAGATGTTGCCCTGCTGGTCGGTCAGCTGCTCGATGATGAGGCGACCGGCGATGTGGTCGTAGCCGAGGACGGCCCAGCCGGAGCCCTGCAGGCCCATGGCGGCACCGGTGAAGTGGGCCTTGAACTTGTCGAAGGAACCGAAGTCACGGGTGATGGCGTCAGCCAGCTCACCGGTCGGCTCACCGCCACCGTTGGGGGAGAGGTTCTTCCAGAAGATGGAGTGGTTGGTGTGGCCACCCAGGTTGAACGCCAGGTTCTTGGACAGGGCGCGGATCTTGTCCGGGTTGGCCTCGCCGTTGCGCTCCTCCTCGAGAGCCTCGGAGAGCTGCGTTGGCACCGGCCACGTAGGTGGCGTGGTGCTTGTCATGGTGCAGCTCCATGATCTCGGCGGAGATGTGCGGCTCAAGCGCATCAAAAGCGTAATCAAGTGCGGGAAGTTCGTAGACTGCCATGGTTTCTTCGATCCTTTCGTCGTTGTCGCACCCACCGTCTCGGCGGTGCGCTGTCCCCCATGATAGGCATTTTCGGTGATTCGGCAACGATGATGTTCCGAAAATGGGCGTGGCGGCGGAGGTGGTGGCGCACAGTGCTGGCCCGTGGTGTGCTTGGGGCATGACGTCACCGACCTCGTTCTGGTTTGATCTGCCTCCCCGCCGTAGTCCTGAGATAGCCGATCCGCCATCGAGTCCGGTGGCCTTCCGAGTTCGGGTGGATCTGCTGGACACGAGCCCGCCGGTGTGGCGTCGCCTGGTCATCCCCGGGGCACTGACCATGGACCGGGTGCATGAGGTGCTGCAGGAGGCGATGGGCTGGTTCGATTCCCACCTGCACCAGTTCTGGACGGGCACGCAGTTCGATCGTCGGGAGCTGCTCAACAATTTCCAGGTCTCCGAGAAGGAGGAGGGCGTCTGGGAGGGTGAGGTGCGGCTGGATCAGATCATCCACGAGGTCGGCGACATCCTCCGTTATGACTATGACTTCGGGGACGGATGGGATCACCGGATCAAGGTGGAGGAGGTGTTTGTCGGTGTCGCGGACGTCCCCGAGGTCCCCCTCTGTGTCACCGGCCGGAAGGCGTGTCCCCCGGAGGACTGCGGCGGAACCGGTGGCTATGCGGAGATGGCGCGGTGGGTCCGGGCTGGCCGACCCGACACCTTTGACAGTGCGTGGTTCGATCCGGTCGAGCTGCGGGACTGGTTGGACGAGGACTGGCATCCGGACGAGTTCGACGCGGACAGGGTGAATGTGAATCTGGCTGCGCTGTTCGGGCCCCGTCCCGCCCTGGCGGCGGGGTTCCAGGGAGTCCTCGACATGTTCCGCGGACGTCCGCTGCTCGTGGAGGAGTTTCTCCGGGGACCGGAATGGACGACACCGGAAGAGCCGAACCCGAGGGCGGTGGCGGAGATCGCCGCTCCCTTCCAGTTGCTGCTGCAGATCATCGGCCAGGAAGGGGTGAAGCTCACCGCTCAGGGGTATCTCCCGCCTGCGATCGTGCAGGCATGGGGTGAGGGAATGGGCTACCACAAGAGCTGGATCGGCAATATCAACCGGGAGTCGTTGTTCCCGCCGGCCGGTGATGTCCACGACTGGACGAAGCGGCTCGGGCTGGCACGCAGGTACAAGGGGGTGCTCAAGCCGACGAGGATCGGGTTGCGGGCTGCGGACGATCCGCTGGTGGTCTGGGATGCGCTCGTGGATTCCCTGTCCACGTTCCCGGATGAGTTCCAGGAGCACGCGGGGTGGATGACGTTGGTCGTCGTCGGATCCGAGGTGCCGGAGGGCTCCTGGGTGGCCACAGTGCGGGCGCTGCTCACCGATCTGGGCTGGGCTTCGGACGGTGGCGGTGAGGTCCCGCCGTGGAACGAGACGCTGAGGCTGCTCAACTTCCTTGACTACGGTGACCGGGACGGCGGGGCGGAGGCGGTGGCGGCGCTTGCACGCGGTGTCGTGAAGCAGTGTGAGGCGTAGAGTGGCGCCATGTCTTGGATGTTTGCGCGAACCCCGGAACTGGTCCCCGACGATGAGGCGCTCACGGGCGGCAGCGCCCCCGTGCTGCCCCACCCGGCCAACCATGCCGTGCTGGGCACTCCCATCACGGGTCCGTGGAAGGACAATCAGAAGTCGGTGCTGGTGGGCATCGGCTGTTTCTGGGGTGTGGAGCGGATGTACTGGGAGACCGAGGGCGTGGATTCCACGTCGGTCGGCTACGCCGGAGGCGCGACGAAGAATCCCACCTATCGAGAGGTGTGTTCCGGGCGGACCAACCATGCCGAGGTGGTCGAGGTGGTCTACGACCCGGAGGTGATCACGCTGGCGGAGATCGTCAAGCAGGCACTGGAGGCGCATGATCCGACGCAGGGCATGCGCCAGGGCAATGACGTGGGTACGCAGTACCGCTCCTGCTTCTACACCGTCGGTCCGCAGGCCGAGCAGGAGCGCGATGAGATCCAGGCGATCGTCGACGCCTACGCCGAGCAGCTGTCCGGTCACGGTTTCGGCGAGGTGACCACTGAGGTGAAGACCCTGGCCGACACCACCTCGGGCACCTACTACCTCGCCGAGGATGAGCACCAGCAGTACCTGCACAAGGTGCCCGACGGGTACTGCCCGCACCACTCCACCGGGGTGGCCTGCCGCCTGCCCGGGTAGGGGTTCACTCCCAGACGATCTGTTCCAGTGACGAGACCACCGGCTCATCCCGGGGCACGTGGCGTTCGCGTGCCACGCCGTCACGGAGGAGATAGATCGCGGACATCCCGGCCCGGCGGGGACCCGCGACGTCATTGGGCCAGGAGTCGCCGATCATCACCGTCTCCCCGGCCCCGACCCCCAGAGCGCTCATCGCACCCGAATACGCCTCCGGACTGGGCTTCGGGGCCCCGAGTTCCACGGTGGCGAGCATGACCATGCCGTCGAGCCACAGGCCGGTGGCCTCGAGTTTGCGGCGCTGCATCGTCTCGGCGCCGTTGGTGAGGATGCCCACGTGCAGCCCCCGGCTCAGGGCCTGCGTCAGGGAGGGGAGGGCGTCGTCAAACGCGCGCCAGCTCGCCCGGTAGACGGTGAGGTAACGCTCGTAGAAGGCCAGGGCCTCCTCGTCGCTGAGGTCGGGGCGGCCGAGGAACTCCCGGCAGCGTTCGATGCGTTGGCCGAGGTGGCTGACCCGGCCCTGTTCGAAGCGGGTGAACCAGCGCCGTTCGATGTCGCGCCAGCGGTCCCACTGGCCGTCGGGAAGACCGAGTTCGGCGCACCAGGCGTCGACACCGGCACGGGCGGCGTGGTCATGGTCGACGAGAGTGCCGTCGAGGTCGTAGAGGATTGCGCGGGTTCCGGCCGGGATGAGCATGCCGGTCAGTCTAGGGCCCGCCACGGGGCCCGCCAGGTGGCCCCGAAGTTACGCGCATGTGAAATGTTGTCTGCCCAGGTAGCGGGGCCGGGTGGTGGGGGCGACAATGCGGGTTGTGACGGAATTGACCCGGCGGCAGACCACCAGGCAGATCACCCGACGGAGCCTGTTGCAGGGCTCCCTCATCGCCGGTGCCGCCGCGGTCGCCCCGAGTTCCCTCAGTCAGGTGCAGGCCACCGGCCTCCAGTCCTACACCGACGCGGACCTGGCGGAGCTCCATGCCCCAGTGCCATACGCGGACGCCGAGCATCATGTGTTCATGCACGGGGTGGCCTCGGGTGACCCGCTGCCGACGTCGGTGATCCTGTGGACGCGGGTGACCCCGACCCCGGAGGCGGTACCGGGATCGGGCGCGGGTCCCGCGGTGCGGGTCGGGTGGGAGGTCGCCACCACCCCGGAGTTCACGGAGGTGGTCCGCAGCGGGGTCGCCACCGCGACGGCCGCGACGGATCACACCGTCCACGTCGATCCTTTCGGCCTGGCGCCGGACACGGTGTACTTCTACCGATTCACCGTGCTGGACGGGGAGCACGCCGGCCGGGTCTCCCGCCTCGGGCGCACCAGGACGGCACCGCCGGACGACGCCATACCCGGGCAGGTACGGCTGGCGGTCTGTTCGTGCGCGAACTTCGAGTCCGGCTACTTCGGCGCCTATTCCGACATCGCGCGGCGGGCGTGGGCGGATGAGATTGACGTGGTGGTCCACCTGGGTGACTACATCTACGAGTACGCGTCGGGGGAGTACGCGGGGAAGTACGGGGTGGTACGCCCGCATGTGCCCACCTGGGAGATTCGCACGCTGCCGGACTACCGTTCCCGGCACGGCCACTACCGGCGGGACGCGGCCCTGCAGGACGCGCACGCGGCGGCGCCGTGGGTGGTGACGTGGGACGATCATGAGATCGCCAATGACGCCTGGTCGGGTGGTGCGGTCAACCACGGCGACGTCCACGGCGAGTGGGGTACCCGGCGGGACGCCGCGATGCAGGCCTACCTGGAGTGGTTGCCGGTGCGGGGCACGTCGCCGTCGCGGGGCGGTCACATCTACCGCACGCTGCGGTTCGGCCGGTTGGCGGAGCTGCACATGCTGGACCTGCGGTCCTACCGGAGCGCGCCGGGGGTGCTGCGGCAGGGGCAGCGGACGAGTGCGGACCGGACGATCATGGGGTCGGAGCAGTTCACGTGGCTCTCCCAGCGCCTGGCCACGACGGATGTGCGGTGGAATCTCGTCGGCACGTCGGTGATGATGGCCCCGCTCAACCTGGTCAACGTCGAGCAGGTGGTGCGCCGTCCCCTGCTGGACATGGTCGGCGTGGACATCGCGGGTACCCCGGTCAACGCGGACCAGTGGGACGGGTATGCGGCGGACCGGGACCGGCTGCTCGGTCAGCTCGGCACGCAGCACGGTCACGGCCGCACCGTGTTCCTCACGGGGGACATCCACTCGGAATGGGCGAACCACATTCTTATCGACGACCGCGTCATCGCCGCCGAGCTCGTCTGCACCTCCGTCACCGCCCCGAACGTCGACGAGATTCTCCGGCTCGAGGAGGGCAACGTCGTCTCCCGCGCCGCCGAGGGTCACGTGCTCGCCCAGAATCCCCACATCACCCACGTCAACCTCGACGTCCACGGTTTCAGCACGCTCACCGTCACCGCCGACGGTGCGGACATGGCGTGGCACCGCGTCCGTGACGTCCACCTCGCCGGCACCGGTGTCGACGACGGCCCCAGGATGCGTTACGACGGCGCGCGGCTCACCGCCGCGGTCACCTCCTGACCGAATCCGTCACGATGAACTCGCGCGCCCGGGACGCGATCTCGTCGGTCATGCGTACCGCCGCGTGGTCGCCGAGCACGGCGTCCCAGTACCAGAGCATCTCGTCGTGGTAGTTGTGTCCGTGGCCGCCGGGAACGTGGAGTGAGGTCAGCTGGTCCAGGCCCACCTGCCAGGCGGTGATGAAGGGCACCCAGCGCATGCCGTGGACGACGTCGAGACGCTGCCCGCGGGGCGCCCGCACGCCACGGGAGCCGGGTTCGGTGAGCCAGTCGGGCCGCTGCCACACCAGACGCAGATTCCACCACACGATCGGGTCGGAGGCATGCTGGGCGATGACCGCCCGTGGGTGGCGCCAACGGTGGGGGTAGTTCACGCCACTGTGGTTTCTGCGCAGGTGATCGGGGTGGGCGACGAAGCGGACATGTCGCCCGCCGTCGACGACGGGCAGGCGCTCCGGGGTGCCGGCGTCCCGGGCGGCGGTCAGCTCCCGGACGAGCCGGGTGAAGCGGGGGGAACCGGAGAACACGGCGCCGTCGGTACGCGTGAGCAGGTCATCCAGGTCGTCGAAGGACGCGGCGATGCCGTAGCCGCCGAGGGACTCGCCGGCGACGTAGACCTTCGGACGGTCGTCGGCGGGCATCTGGTCGATACGGCCGAGCACCGCCTCGATGAGCTCGCGGGAGGCGAGGATCGGGGAGTCACGGTCCATGACGTAGGACACCGCCGAGGGCAGGTAGGAGTACTGCATGGACACCGTCGCGCAGTTGCCACCGGTGAGGAATTCATAGGCGCACACGGACCAGTCGGTGATCCAGCCCGTGCCGGCGGAGGTCTGGATGACGATGGTGTCCCGTCGGAACGCCCCCGTCCGGTCCATCTCCGCGAGCACCCGTCGTGCCGACGCGGCCAGCGACCGGCCCGGCACCAGCCCGGCGAAGATGCGGATGGGTTCGTGGACCTCCGCCAGCCCGGTGACGTCGGTGATGTCGCGGGCCCGGGGGCCGAGCGCCAGGACCGCCCGGCCCTGCGCCCCGACGCTCGACCACGCCTCATACGACCAGGGGCTTCCGGAACGCTCCGGCTCCCAGGGCATCATCGTCCCGGGGAAGACGGACCGGTTGAGCTCGGCGGCGTTGCGGGAGAGCGTGTGCAGGGTCCGGCGGACCAGGACCCGGTCACTGAGCAGCGCCGCGAGATAGCCGACCAGGCCGGCGGCCAGGGCCAGCTCACCCAGATCGGCATGTAGCGGGACAGCCGCGCGCCGAGGCGGTCGACGCTGACCTGGGCGGCGTCGCCAAGCAGCAGCAGCGCACCGTAACCGGCGGTACCCACGACACCCCCGATGAGCGCGTGGCGCGCGCCGCGACGCCCGCCGAGGTCGACGAGGCGCGCCTGCTCCGGCTGACGGCGCAGGCTCAGCGCGATCGCCGCAGTGGTGATCGCCGCCAACGTGGCGTGCGTGAGCTGCATCGACGCCACGGTAATGAGGTAGTGCGGGCGGCGCCCGAACCGGTCGAAGGTCCGGGACACGCTGAAGGACAGGCCGGTGGCCACCACGTGCCCGACGCCCTGACAGATGGCCACGTTCGCCGCCGTCACCCACCACGGGCGCGGCAGCAGCGACGGCGACACCGCCCACCACGTGGCCACCTCCGCGCCGAGGACGCCCGCGAACAGGCTGCGTGGCAGGCGACGACGCCGCGTCATCCGCACCCCCGGCGTGAGGTCATGGGCCACATCGAGAGCGAACAACGCACCGCGGGCGGCCCCCGTGACGGCGACCGACAGGGCCCGGAGCGCGAGCCGACGATGAAGCCTCATGCGCCCGAGTGTGGCAGAGGATCAGGCGTCCTGCAGCGCGGTGCAGGTCAGTGGATAATGGGACGAGGCAGTTCCACCCCCATCCTAAGGATCGGATCTCATGCGCAAGACCATCGGCAACAAAGTGGTGCTCATCGGCGCCGGCGACGTGGGCGTGGCCTACGCCTACGCACTGGTCAACCAGGGCACCGTCGACCACCTGGCCATCATCGACATCGACGCGAAGAAGCTCCGCGGCAACGTCATGGACCTCAACCACGGCGTCGTGTGGGCCGGCTCCCGCACCCGCGTCACCGAGGGCACCTACGCCGACTGTGAGGACGCCGCCATCGTGGTCATCTGCGCCGGCGCCGCCCAGAAGCCGGGCGAGACCCGCCTGCAGCTGGTGGACAAGAACATGAACATCATGAAGTCCATCACCGACGAGATCATGTCCAACGGCTTCGACGGGATCATCATCGTGGCCACCAACCCCGTCGACCTGCTCACCTATGGGGTGTGGAAGTACTCCGGCCTCGACCACCACCGGGTCATCGGCTCCGGCACCATCCTCGACTCCGCCCGCTACCGCTTCATGCTCGGTGAACTCGACCACACCTCGCCGATGTCCATCCACGCCTACATCATCGGCGAACACGGCGACACGGAGCTGCCCGTCGTCTCCTCCGCCACCGTCGCCGGCGTGCCGCTGAGCGTGCGCGCCGCCAAGGAACCCGACTTCGGCGAGCGGATCGAGCGGATCTTCGAGGAGACCCGCGACGCCGCCTACGAGATCATCGACGCCAAGGGCTCCACCTCCTACGGCATCGGCATGGGCCTGGCGCGGATCACCAAGGCCATCATCCGGAACCAGGACGTCGCGCTGCCGGTGTCGACCTACCTGGAGGGTGAGTACGGGGTCGACGACGTTTACATCGGCACCCCGGCGATCATCAACCGCACCGGCGTGGCCCGCGTCGTCGAACTCGACCTCAACGAGCACGAGTCCGAACGATTCCGCCACTCCGTGGACACCCTGCGCGCCATCCAGGAGGAGTTCTTCCCGCGGCAGTGAGTCCGCTCGAGATGCCCGCCCACCGGAACGCGGGCACAATGAGGAGGGTACGGAGCAACCCCGGCCCGGGGACGGGCCCACTGACGAAGGACGGCACGTGGACGCCAGGCTGACAGAACTCATCGAGGACGTCGATGCACTGATCGACACGCTGGAGAAGGCGGCCGACCGCCAGTCGGAGGCCATCTCCCGCGTCGCCGAGACCCACCGCCACGGCGCCCGCAACCTCGTCCACTACCTGGAACTGCGGCGCCACGACATCCGCAAGATCCAGGGCGGACTGGCCGCCATCGGCGCCACCCGCCTGACCACCACCGAACCCGCCGTCCTGCCCCGGCTCCAGGCCGCCCGCAACGTCCTGTCCGCCTACGCCGGCGAGGACCTCAGATTCGCCGGCTCCGAGGTCAGCGACGCCTTCGCCCTCGCCGACGACATCCTCGAGGACCACGCCGACCTCCTCTTCGGGCACTCCTCCGAGGACACCCACTCCCGCATCATGGTCACCCTGCCCACCGAGGCCGGCGACGACCTCGACCTCGTCCGCGGCTTCGTCGAGGCCGGCATGGAACTGGCCCGCATCAACTGCGCCCACGACGGGCCCGAGGTGTGGACCCGGATGATCGACCACGTCCACACCGCCGCCGAGGAGGCCGGCCGGGAGGTCAAGGTAGCCATGGATCTTGCCGGCCCGAAGGTGCGCACCGGGGCCATCGCGCCGGGCCCCGAGGTCGGCCGCGCCCGCGTCACCCGCCTGGAGACCGGGCACGTCCTCACGCCCGCCAAGCTGTGGCTCACCCCGGTCGGCGCGGAGGTCCCGCCCATCCCCGAGCTGCCCGGCCGCCCCACCCTGCCGCTGCAGGTCGACCCCGCCTGGCTGTCCCGCCTCGAGGTGGACTCGACCATCAACCTCCACGACAACCGCGACGCGAAGCGCCAGTTCACCGTCACCCGGGTCATCCCGGGAGAGGACGGTGCAGGGGTGCCCGCAGCCGTCCTCGCGGAGGGCCAGCGCAACGCCTACATCTCCAACTCCACCCTCCTCGAGCACGACTGGGAGAAGACCCGGGTCAGTGGGGTGCCCGCCACCGAGCAGAAGCTGCGCATGCACGTCGGCGACCACCTCATCCTCACCGACGACCAGGCACCCGCCGAACCCGCGCCGGGATGGACCCCGACGATCAGCTGCACCCTCCCCGAGGCGGTCGCCGCCATCGAGGTCGGCCAGCGGGTCCTCTTCGACGACGGGTCCATCGCCGCCACCGCCCTGGACAAGCAGGTCGACGCCGACGGCCACACCCGCATCACCCTGGAGGTGACCTACGCCAGCGGCAACGGCACCAACCTCGCCGCCTACAAGGGCATCAACCTCCCCGAGACCGACCTGCCGCTGCCGAGCCTGACGGACGAGGACATCGAGGCACTGCGCTTCGTGGCGGCGCACGCGGAGATCGCCAACGTCTCCTTCATCCGTAACGCCGCGGACGTCGCGTTCCTCCTGGACACCCTCGAGCAGATCGCCGGCGAATCCGAGGACCCGGAGCGGGTGCGCGGGCTCGGCCTGGTGCTCAAGATCGAGACCATCCCCGCCTACGAGAACCTCGCCCAGGTCCTGCTCGAGGGCATGCGCCACGCCAACCTGGGCATCATGATCGCCCGCGGTGACCTCGCCGTCGAACTCGGCTTCGAGCGGATGGCCGAGGTCCCGCGCCTGATCGCCCAGATGGCGGAGGCCGCGCACGTGCCCACCATCACCGCCACCCAGGTCCTGGAGAATCTGGCCAAGTCGGGCCTGCCGTCGCGGGCGGAGATCACCGACGCCGGCTACGCCCTGCGCAGTGAGGCGGTCATGCTCAACAAGGGCCCGCACATCACCGACGCGATCCGCATCCTGGAGACCCTGTCCAAGAAGCTGGGGCGGTCCCAGCGGAAGAACCGCCAGCTGCTGCGCCGTATCGGCAGCTGGGTTCCCCAGGAAGCGGTCTCGGAATGAGGATCGTCGCCCACCGCGGGTACTCCGCCCGCTACCCCGAGCTGACCCGCCGCGCCTTCGAGGCGGCGCTCGACCTGCCGATCCACGGCGTCGAATGCGACGTCCGCCTGACCCTCGACGGCGAGGTGGTGGTCATCCACGACCCCGTCATCGACCGCGTCGCCGACGGCCGGGGCCGCGTGTCCACGCATACCCTGCCCCGCCTGCGGGACTACAACTTCGGCACCGCCGACGACCCGCAGGAGGTGCTCACCCTCGGCGACCTGCTCGACATGGTCACCGAGCACGACGACAAGCACATCTACATCGAGACCAAGCACCCCATGCGCTACGGCCGCATCCTCGAGGAGCAGGTCATCCGCTGCCTCCAGCACCGGGGTCTGGCCGATGACCCCCGGATCCACGTCATGTCCTTCGCGGCCTCCGCCATCGTCCGCATGCATCACCTGGCTCCGCAGATCGACCGCATCCACCTGCGGCGCAAGATCGAACGCTGGCTCAACCCCGTGGACACCCACCCCGGCAGCCCCACCGGCCTGGGGCTCTCCCTCGCCCGCGCCCACCGTAACCCCGGCCTCATCGGGCGTTACGACGTCCCGACGTACATGTGGACCGTCAACGAACCCGCCGACATGCGCTGGGCCCGCGATGCGGGTGTGGACATCATCGCCACCGACGAGCCCGAACTGGCACTGAGCGTCCTCGGCACCGGGTGAGCCGGTATCTTGGACGCCATGGCCAAGAAGAACAAGAAGAACAATGAGGTTCTGCCCGAGGGCATGAGCCGCCGGCAGGCCAAGCTTGCCGCCCGTGCCGCCGAGCGCGCCGCCCTGGACCGCGATCCCCGCCCCTACGGCGGCCTCGCCGCCGAGGCGGACCTGGTGGCGCTGCAGGAGTTCGTGCCCTCGGCCGTCGCGAAGCTGGACATCACCGGCGTCGACCGTGACGTCTACGTCGCCACCGTCCTCCCCGGTGGCGGCCCGGCGATGGTGCGTGACAACGGCGACGCCTTCGTGGCCCTGCAGACCCAGTCCCGCAGCCACAACCCCGGCCGCGACCTGGCCTACGCCCTCGCCTGGGTCAAGGACGCCGCCCCCGGCTCCACCCTCGACTCCGCCGTCGCCGACGGCAGCGAGCCCAAGCTCACCGACCTCATCGCCGCCGACGCGGAGCTGGAGATCACCGAACACCAGGACTTCAACTGGTGGTTCCCGGAGGGCAGCACCCTCGACGCCATGACCGCGCAGGCCCTGCAGACCGCCAACGACGCCGTCGTGGAGTCCCACCGCGTCGACGCCGACGTCCCCGGCGCCGTGTGGTGGGTCGACCCGGGCAGTGGCAAGGCCCACATCCGCTGGGTCCGCACCGACGACAACGAGGACGCCCTGCTCAACGCCCTGGCCCGCATCGCCGCCCGCGGTGAGCTCAACCTCGGCGAGGACACGAAGTTCGCCGGTGTGTTCCGCACCCACGGCATCCTCGTCCCCGTCTTCGACCTCGACCCGACCGTCACCAGCGGCGAGTACGACGATGAACTCGCCCGCCTGGACAAGGCCATCGCCGCCGAACTGGACAACGACGCCCAGCTCAGCGCCGACGAGCGCAAGCAGCTGCAGAACATCAAGTCCCGTCAGGTGACCATCCGGTAGGCGTCACGGCGACGCCGAAGAAAGGGGAGTGCGCATCCGCGCACTCCCCTTCACTGTTTCCCGTCTACTTCATCGAGTCCCACAGCGCCTGCGTGCCGGCCTCGTCCCACAGGACGACGTTGCCCACGGCGTAGTCGGCGAATCCGGCGACAGGCACGGTCTCGGTCTCCACACCGGAGCGCATGGCCAGGGCGACGCGGGCCAGGTGCCACACGTGGTCGCCGTCGCCGACGGTGAAGGACCGGGCGGTGCTGGTGACCAGTGGAACGATCCGGACCGGGTTGAGGAGGGTGGAGGCGTTGGTCATCGTGTCGATGAGCGCGGCGAAGAACTCCCGCTGCCGGTCCACCCGGTCGAGATCGCCCATCGGGGTGGCGCGGGTGCGCACGTATCCCAGGGCGGTCGGGCCGTCCATCTCCTGACAGCCCGCCTGGATGTTGAGGTTGGCCAGGGGATCGTCGATGGGGTACTCGGGGCACAGTTCGACCCCGCCGACGGAGTCGACGACATTGGCCAGTCCACCCATGCCGATCTCGGCGTAGTGGTCGATGTGCAGGCCGGTGGCCTGTTCGACGGTGGCGGTCAGTAGCGTCGGCCCGCCGTAGGTGAAGGCGGAGTTGATCTTGTCCTCCCCGTAACCGGGGATGGTGACGTAGCTGTCCCGCGGCAGGGAGACGAGGCGCGCCTGGCCACCGGTGGGGATGTGCAGCAGCATGATCGTGTCGGTGCGGCCGACGCCGATGTCACCGCCTGTGCCCAGGCGGTCGACGTCCTCGTCGGAAAGCCCCTGCCGGGAGTCCGAGCCGACGAGCAGCCAGTTGGTGCCGCGGGTGTCGGCCACCTGCTGGGACGGGGTGGATTCGACGCGGTTGAGCTGGGCGTCGGCCCACAGCGTCACCGCGAGGGTGAGCACGAGAACGATGGCGACGACCCAGCCGAACGCGCCGAGGCACCCGGGGGCGCGGAAGCGTCGGCCACCTCCGGAATGTCCGGCGGCGCCGGCGGCGGTGCGACGGCTGATCCGTCGCGGTACCTCGACCGGCTGCTGCGGCTGCGGGGGGAAGCGGACGACGCTCGGGAACCGGCTGGCGGGGCGGGACGTACTGCCGGGGGCGTTCACCGGGGCGTTCACCGGGCCGGCCGGACGGTGCCTGGCGGGGCATGTCGTAGCGGGTCTGATCGGCCCGGGGCGGCACAGCGCGAGGTGCCTCCACCCGCGGGCGCTCCGACCACGTCGGCTCCTGCCGGCGGGGCCGACGCTGCGGGGTGCGGCAGGGATCCTCCTGCCGCGGCGGAGTGGGGCGACGGCGGACGGGGCGCCCGTAGCGGTCGACGAGTGGCTTGCCGTCGCGGCCCCGGACGATGTCGTCGGGCAGGGGCCGCTGTCGGTCATGGCGCCGCTCGCGATCAGTCATGCGTCATAGCGTAGCCACCCACACCCGTCACAGGCGACACACCCGCACACCTCACAGGCCCAGCACAGACAGGTCACCGCCGAGGGCGGAGTAACCGACGAAGGCGACGGCGTCGATGAGGAAGTGGGCGATGACCAGCGGCCACACCCGTCCCGTGCGCCAGTAGAACCAGCCGTAGACTACGCCCATGATGATGTTGCCGAAGCCCGCCGAGATCCCCTGGTAGAGGTGGTAGCTACCGCGCAGCACGCTGGAGGCGGCCAGGGCCGCGGGCAGTCCCCAGCCGAGCTGGCGGAGGCGGGTGAGCAGGTACATCACCACGACGATCTCCTCGCCGAAGGCGTTGGCCGCCGACCACAGCAGCAGCACGGGGATCTCGGAACCGGGGTGTTCGAGCGTGGTGGGGATGACCTCGCGGGACAGGCCGAGGTGCACGGCGGCGGCGTAAAGGGCGAGGCCGGGCAGCCCGATGACCGCGGCGAGGACGGCGCCCCAGCCGAGATCGCGCCACGTCGGGGCGAGCAGCCGGATGCCGTCGCCGGCGAGGAGGAACAGGGCGAGGCCGCCGTAGGCGAGCAGCACACCGGCCGAGCACAACTGCAGTCCGAGGTCGAGCCACAGGCTGTGCGACTGCGTCGTGCTGAGTGCGACCTGCTGCTCGTTGAGCGGGACCGGGTCGATGAGGGCATCGGCCAGACGCAGCAGTGCCCGGATCCCGGAGATGCCGAAGGTGACGGCGAGGACGAGCAGGATCTCGGCCCGTGTGCGCCGCGTATCGACGCCGCCCCCGCTCACCGGTGCAGCTCCCCGGCGAGGTGGAGCAGGGCGGCGTCGTCAAGCGTCAGGGCGCCCAGGTGGACGCCCACCGGCGGGTGGCCGGGGACGGGCCAGGGCAGGGACACCGCGGCCCGGCCGGTGACGTTGAACAGGGAACCCCACGGGGACCAGCGGGTTTGTGCGAGGAAGTTCTCCTCCGGCGGCAGGGCGGCGAAGTGGCCGATCGGTGGCGGGTCGGTGGTGGTCATGGGGGTGAGCAGGGCGTCGACGCCCCAGTGGTCGGCGAGCATGGGTCCGAGCCGGTCGGCATGTTTCTCGGCGGCGACCAGCCGGTCGCGGGTGACGGCGCGGCCGTGGGCACGCAGCCAGCCGACGATGCCGTCGGCCGGGCCGGGCAGGCCGACGAGCTTGGCGGTGAAGATGGTGCGGAACGCGGCGAAGGTGTCCTCGCTGCCCGGGTAGGCGGAGACCTCCACCACCTCGTGGCCGGCCTCGCGCAGGCGGTCCGCGGCCCCGGCGACGGCGGTGAGCATGACCTCGTCGACGTCCGTGCCGAAGAACAACGGCTGCGTGAGCACGCCGACCCGACGCCGGCCGGGAGCGGGGTCGAGCTGATGGAGGAATGCGGTGTCGGCGAGCGAGGTGGTGAGAAAACCCTGCGCCGCGAGCCGCGGGGCGGACGGCTTGAATCCCACGATGCCGGTCGCGGCGGCGGGGACACGGATGGAGCCGCCGCCGTCGGAGGCGTGGGCGGCGGGCACCAGGCCCCGGGCGACGATGACGGCCGCCCCACCCGAGGATCCGGCCGGGGTGCGTCCGGGCCACAGCGGATTGTCGGGGACGGGCAGGCCGGGCGGCTCGGTGTAGATGGTCAGTCCGAGCTCCGCGGCGGCGGACTTGCCGGGGATGATCGCGCCCTGGTTGATGAGCTCCGCGGCGACGGTGTCGGTGGCGGCGGCGCGCCGGGTCCGCAGCGCCGACCCGAAGGTCGTGGGCATGCCCTCGACGTGGGTGAGGTCCTTGACCGGCAGGAGCAGCCCGTGGAGCCGACCCCGCTGCGGTGGCGGGACCCGGTCGGCGCGCTCGGCGGCGTCGTGGGCCCGCTCCAGGGCGAGGTGGCTGAAGCCGTGCTCGGCGGGACTGAGGCCGGCGAGCCGGTCGGCCAACGCCGCCACCTGGGAGACCGCGGTGACCTCGCCGGTGCGCAGGGCCGCCGCCAGGTCGGCGAGGCTGGTCTGCTGGTCGGCGGTCGTGGTCATGCGGACCAGAATACGACTGGATAGGCTGGCGGTCATGACTGAACCCAGTGGTGTGACGGTGGCCTACCTCGGGCCGGCCGGCACCTTCACCGAGGCGGCCCTGCTCAGGTTCGCCGACGCCGGGGCGTTCGGCGTCCCCGAGATCACCCAGCTGCCCGTCGCCTCCCCGCGTGAGGCGCTCGACGCCGTGCGGGACGGGCGGGCGCAGTTCGCGTGCGTGGCCATCGAGAACTCCGTCGACGGGGCCGTGACCTCCACCTTCGATGCGCTCGTCGACGGCGGCGGGGTGCAGATCTACCACGAGCTGGAGATCGAGATCGCCTTCTCCGTCATGGTCCGCCCCGGCACCGCGCTCGAGGACGTGCGCACCTTCGCCACCCACCCTGTCGCCCACCAGCAGGTGCGTCGCTGGCTGGCCGACCACCTCCCGGACGCCCGTTTCGTGCCCGCCTCCTCCAACGCCGCGGCCGCCGAGGCCGTCGCCGAGGGACGGGCCGACGCCGCCGCGGCCCCCGACCGGGCCGCCGCCCTCTTCGGCCTCGACGTCCTCGCCTCCGAGGTGGCGGACATGGCCGGGGCGCGCACCCGCTTCGTCGTCGTCGGCCCCACCGGGGTGCCCACCCCGCGCACCGGGCACGACAACACCACCGTGGTGTTCACCCTCCCCAACGAACCCGGCACCCTCGTCGGCGCGCTCACGGAGTTCTCCCTGCGTGGGGTGGACATGTCCCGGATCGAGTCCCGGCCCACCCGCCGGGAATTCGGCACGTACCACTTCTACGCCGACCTCGTCGGCCACATCGACGACGCCCCCCTGGCCGAGGCGCTACGCGCCCTGTGGCTGCGCGCGGAGGACATCTCCTACCTGGGATCCTGGCCCTCCGTGCGGGGGCAGGCGGATCCCCACGGGCTCGACGACAACCTGGAGAAACTCCAGCAGGCCACGGACTGGGTCATCGCGGCCCGGGAAGGAAAGGAACTCTAGATGGCGGGACGCCTCATTCTCCTCCGGCACGGACAGACCCACAGCAACGTCGCCCACAAGCTGGACACCCGGCCACCCGGTGCCGAGCTCACCGAGCTGGGCCGCCGGCAGGCCCGCGACGTCGGCGCCGAGCTCGCCGAGTACTGCGGCGCCGGCGGCGGCAGCGCCGGGCGTCTGACCATGGTCGGCTGCTCCATCGCACTGCGCGCCCAGCAGACTGCCCTGCTGGCCATGCGGTCCTTCGAGCAGACCGCCGCCCTGCCGGAGGAGTCCACCCGTATCTCCGTCCTGCCCGACATCCACGAGATCTTCGCCGGCGACCATGAACTCCTCGGCGACGAGGAGTCCCACAGCATCTACACCACCGGACTGCGCGGCTGGCTGTCCCGGGACGAGACCGCCTGTCTGCCGGGCGGGGAGACCCTCCCCGACCTGCTGGGCCGCTACCAGCCGGTGCTGGAGAACCTCGTGCTCGAGCACTTCGGGGAGGACGGGGACGGCGACGGCGACGTCCTCGTGGTCAGCCACGGGGCAGCGATCCGTACCATCGCCACGCATGCTGCCGACGTCGACCCGGACTTCGCCTTCGCCGGTTACCTGGGCAACTGCCGCTACATCGTCCTCGAACCGGGCGGCCGGCCCTTCGGCAAGTGGGATCTGCTCCGCTGGGCGGACCTGGATCACCAGATCTGAGCTTCCTTCACCCCCAGCCGAGGTGGTGGAGCTGGTCCTCCTCGATACCGAAGTAGTGCCCCACCTCGTGGAACACCGTCACCATGACCTCGTGGGCGAGTTGTTCCTCCGTGTCGCAGACGTCCTCGAGGGCGCCCTTGTAGATGGAGATGGTGTCCGGCAGGTACCCGGTGTGGTCGAAGGTGCGCTCGGTGAGAGCCACCCCCTCGTAGAGGCCGAGGATCTCCGGGTTGTCCTCGTTGCGGTCGCCGACGAGGACGACGACATTGCCCATGCGGCGGGCGAACTCCTCGGGGATGAGATCGAGGGCGTCGTTGACCATGTCATCGAAGACCTCGTCGCTGACGTGCACCATCGCCCGGCCGTCAGACCTGCGGGACGGTGGGTGGCAGCGCGCCGGGGTTCGGCGGGGCGACCGGGGGTTCGCGCAGCGGGTCCCGTGGCGGCTGCTCCGCCGGGGGTTGGCCGTCGATGGTGAAACCGTCCCGGCCGGCGGTGGCGGTGCCGTTGAGGACGGAGAAACCGCCATTCGAGTTCGCGTGCGTCAGTGCACAGTTGACGGAATGGGAACCGCCGATCCACGAGGCCTGCTCCAGCGCGGTCCAGTAGGGCTGCAAGGTGGACTGGTAGAGGTTCTCCTCGCCGTCGAGGTAGTCGATGGCGGCCTGGGTGCACACCTCGGCCAGGTGGGTGTCCTGGTCCGCGACCGACGGGGTGCCCTCAGGGAACACGGGGGCCAGGTCGACGGTGGCGGTGGCCTCGAGGTGGTGATCCTCGGCGCAGTCGACGGTGCGCAGGGCACGGGAACCGTCGACGAACAGGCACTCACCGGGCTCGGCGACCCGGGCCTGGTCCTGGTCGGCGGCGGCGCCGGTGGTGAGCTGAGGGACGCCGTCGGCGTCGGTGGACTGGATGCCGCACAGCATCGTCCGGTCGCCGTTCTCCCACGCGTCGGCCGACGGCAGGATGGGGGCGATGGAGTACCGGCCGACCGGGTCGAAGCGGCCGTCGAGGTAGCGCAGGGTGGGGGAGTGGCACAGCTCCTCGCGTAGCTGGGCCTGGCGCGTCAGGTCCGGCATGGGGGCGTCCTCGCCGAACTCGGAGGAGGGGTAGGTGGCGAGGTTCTCCCGGGCGGAGATCTCGAACCGGTGCTCGCCCTCGCAGGGGGCCTGCTCGAACTGGGTGACCTCACCGTCGGCGCCGATGTCCCAGGTCAGGCACGCCCCGACGTCCGCGCTGGTGAACGGTGCCGCCTCGCCAGTCTCCGGGTCGGTGCCGCCACCGCCCGGGCCGGTGGTCTGGGAACCGGAGGCGGAGGTCCCGCCGTCCTGACTGGTGGAGACAAAGTCATAGGCACCGATGGCCACGGACGCGGCGAGCGCGGCCACGAGGCCGGTGCGCACGGCGGCCGCTGAGCGGGTGGTCCTGTTCGTCATAGTCCCCCCATTGTGCCCCTCAATTGGCCGTCATACCAACGACCATGCCGATCAAGGGGCAGGTGTCAGCGGTCCAACGCCCGGGTGACGCGGGTGTTGAGGTGGTAGCGGTCGGTCCGGTACAGGGAGGAGCACCACTCGATGGGCAGGGACCCGGAGCGGGAGAACCGCACGATGTGCAGCAGGGCGGTGCCCACGGGGACGTCGAGAAGCGAGGCCTGACGCTCGTCGGCGGAGACCGCGGTGACCACCTGGTCCGCCTCCGTGATGGGCAGGTGGTAGGACATCTCCACGATGGAGTAGACGGAGTTGTAGACGTCATTCTCCAGCAGATCGGGCACGTGCGCGGCGTTGTACCAGCCGTCGTCGATGGAGTACGGCTCCCCGTCGCCCAGGCGCAGGCGCCGCAGGTGGGTGTGGAGCAGGTTGTCGGTGTCGGGGCCGAAGAACTCCGCCACCTCCGCCGGCGCAGGGGCCCGCCCGGAGAGCAGGATCTTCGACGACGCCGTCACCCCCTGTGCCGCCATCTCGGAGCTGAAGGAGGCCAGGTGCAGGCGGGAGACCAGCGGATTCGGGGCGACGAAGGTGCCCTTGCCGCGAGCGCGACGCAGCCGGCCGGTGGCCACGAGATCCCCGATCGCCCGGCGCACCGTGATGCGGGAGACGCCGTAGGTCTCCTCCAGAACACGTTCACCCGGGAGCAGGTCGCCGGGGTTGAGATCGGTGGTGCACATGTCCTCGAGGATCGCCCGGAGTTGGGCGTGCTTCGGGGTGGGGCCGTCGGTGATAGACCGGACGGGCAGCTCCGCGGAAGGGGTGGCGCTCGATCCTGTGACCATGCTGTCCATCATAACGCCTCTGGTTATTACCAGTAATCTGAACTGGGAAAACATGGGCGGGATCACGGTCCCGGGGCGCTGTGGCGCGGCCCGCGCGGGTGTGAGGGCTACGGCACGGATCGCGCTCACCGTGACCCCCACCGCAGCCACCGGGCCAGGGGGACATCACCACGTCCCGCGCGGTAGGCTCGACGGCGTGATTGATCTCAAATTCCTCCGCGAGAATCCCGATGCCGTCCGTGCCTCCCAGGTGACCCGGGGCGAGGACCCCGACCTGGTTGACCAGCTGCTGGCCGCCGACGAGACCCGCCGCGAGGCGATCCAGGCGGCGGACGCCCTGCGGTCGGAGCAGAAGGCCTTCGGCAAGAAGATCGGCCAGGCCGCACCGGAGGACCGCCCGGCGCTGCTCGAGGGCTCCAACGAGCTCAAGGCGAAGGTCAAGGAGGCCGAGGAGAGCCAGAAGAACGCCGAGGAGCAGGTCAACGCGCTGCAGATGCGTCTGTCCAACGTCGTCGAGGGCGCTCCGGCCGGAGGCGAGGACGATTTTGTCGTGCTCGAGCACGTCGGGGAGCCGACCTCCTTCGACTTCGAGCCGAAGGACCACCTGGAGCTGGGCACCTCGCTCGGGCTCATCGACATGGAGCGCGGCACGAAGGTCGGCGGCTCCCGCTTCTACTACCTCACCGGCGACGGCGCGTTCCTGCAGCTGGGCATGATGATGCTCGCCGCGCAGAAGGCCCGCGCCGCCGGCTTCCAGCTCATGATCCCGCCGGTGCTCGTGCGTCCGGAGATCATGGCGGGCACCGGTTTCCTCGGTGACCATGCGGAGGAGATCTACTACCTCGAGCGCGACGAGCTCTACCTCGTCGGCACCTCCGAGGTGGCTCTGGCCGGCTACCACAAGGACGAGATCATCGACCTGTCGAAAGGCCCGGTCAAGTACACCGGCTGGTCGTCGTGCTTCCGTCGGGAGGCCGGTTCCTACGGCAAGGACACCCGCGGCATCATCCGCGTCCACCAGTTCGACAAGCTGGAGATGTTCGTCTACTGCAAGCCGGAGGAGGCGGCAGCCCAGCACCAGGCCCTGCTCGACATGGAGCGAGACATGCTCTCCGCTGTCCAGGTGCCCTACCGCATCATCGACATCGCCGGCGGCGACCTCGGCCAGTCCGCGGCCCGCAAGTTCGACACCGAGGCGTGGGTGCCCACCCAGAACACCTACCGTGAGCTGACGTCGACCTCGAACTGCACAACCTTCCAGGGCCGCCGCCTGCAGACCCGCTACCGCGACGAGAACGGCAAGGCGCAGGTGGCGGCCACCCTCAACGGCACGCTGGCCACCACCCGCTGGCTCGTGGCCATCCTGGAGAACAACCAGCAGGCCGACGGTTCCGTCGTCGTCCCGGAGGCGCTGCGCCCGTTCGTGGGCAAGGACGTCCTCGAGCCCGTCCGTAAGTCCGGCAAATAGGAGCGTGGTCCCATGGCCATCACCAGCGGTTTTGATAAGCGAGAAGGATTCCACGTCCCCGCCGACCTGCCCGAGGTGCCGGATCACCCGACCGAGGCGGCGGAAAACCCCTACGGTCGGGTCATCATCCCCCTGGTCAAACGACTGTTGAAGGCGCAGGGTGTCCGCCTGACGGTCTTCGGGGCGGAGAACATCCCCACGGACGGTCCGGCCCTGCTGGCCATCAACCACACCGGCTACTACGACTTCATCTTCGGTGGCATCCCCGCCTACCTGCGGGGCCGGCGCCTGGTCCGGTTCATGGCGAAGAAGGAGATCTTCGACGCCCCCGTCGCCGGCCGGCTCATGCGCGCCATGAAGCACCTGCCGGTGGACCGGTCCGCGGGCGGTTCCTCCCTCCCGGTCGCCGTCGAGCGTCTGCAGGAGGGTCAGCTGGTGGGCATCTTCCCCGAGGCGACGATCTCCCGGGCCTTCGAGCTCAAGGAGTTCAAGAACGGTGCGGCCCGCATCGCCGACACCGCCGGCGCGCCGCTCATCCCCGTGGTCATCTGGGGTTCCCAGCGCATCTGGACCAAGGACAACGCGAAGAAGCTGGGGCGCAGCAACATCCCGGTGTTCATCCGGGTGGGCACCCCCGTCGACCCCTCCGGCGATCCGGACGAGGCCACTGACCGCCTCAAGACCGCCATGGGCGTCCTCCTCGACCAGGTCCGGCGCGACTACGACCGCGCGTACGGCCCGTTCCCGGCCGGTGCGTTCTGGCGTCCGGTGTCCCAGGGCGGCTCCGCCCCCACGCTTGCCGACGCCGCCGTGCTCGACGCCGAGGAGCGTGCGGCGCGGGCCGCGAAGAAGGAGGCGAAGGCCGCCGAGAAGCTGGACAAACGTGCCGACGCCGCACTCGGCAACGCCCGCACCTTCATCGACGGCGTGAAACAGAAGTTCCGGAAACAGTGATGCGACCGTGAACACCCCCAGGCTCATCGCCAGCGACGTCGACGGCACCCTGCTCACCCCGCAGGACCGGATCACCCCGCGGGTGCGTGACGCCATCGTCCGCGCCGTCGGCGAGGGCACCGAGGTGGCCCTGGCCACCGGCCGACCGCACCGCTGGATCTTCCCCGTCCTCGATCAGTTGCCCATCCGCCCGGTGTGCGTCACCGCCAACGGCGCCGTGCTCTACGACTCCGCCAATGACCGGGTCATCCGCTCCCACGTCCTCGACCCGGACACCATGGCCGAGATCCTCGAATCCGCCCGCGAGGCGTTCGCCCCCTTCGGCGGAATCTCCATCGGCTGCGAACGCGCCGGGGAATCGGCCTTCGACCCGGAGGAGGAGAGCTTCGTCGTCGACCCGAACTTCCTCCACACCTGGGAAGCCCAGGGTTTCGGCGTTCAGCCCGCCCACGAGGTCATCGCCGCCCCGGCGGTGAAACTGATACTCCGCAACGAGTCGATGACCGCGCCCGAGATGTACGAGGTGCTCTTCCCCTTCATCGACCCGGAGGTCGCCCACGTGACCTTCTCCATGAACGAGGGACTGCTCGAGGTCGCCGCCCCCGGCGTGACCAAGGCCCTCGGCGTGGCCACCCTCGCCGAGATGCACGGGGTGGACCAGGCGGATGTCGTCTGCGTCGGCGACATGCCCAACGACATCGAGATGCTCCAGTGGGCCGGCCTGGGCGTGGCCATGGGCAACGCCCGCCCCGAGGTCAAGGACGCCGCCGACCTGGTCACCGGCACCAACGAGGAATCCGGGGTGGCACAGCTGCTGGAACGTTGGTTCTAGGTGGTGAATCTGCCCAACAGGGAAGGGAAAATGGACCGTGAGCAGGGTGTACCCCCATCACCTCATCGGCGGGTCACCACCTGAGCTTTTCCGCCCGATTTTCGGGGCCATGACTGCCGGGCCCTCTGGCACACTTGAGCCATGACGGGCCCGCATCCGAAGAAGTATGTCGCCGCGATCGACCACGGGACGACCTCCACACGCTGTGTCATCGTCGACCACGACGGGGAGGTGGTCTCTTCCGCTCAGGTGGAGCATCGGCAGATCATGCCGCGCCAGGGCTGGGTCGAACATGACGCGATGGAGATCTGGTCGAACACCCGCCACGCCGTCGCCGAGGCGATGGTGGACATCGACGTCTCCCCAGCCGATGTGGTGGCGCTGGGTCTGACCAACCAGCGCGAGACCGCTGTTGTGTGGGACAAGTCGACGGGCCGCCCCATCCATCACGCGATCGTGTGGCAGGACACGCGTACCTCCGCTGTCGCCGGCGATGATCCCCGTCGCTGGCTCGACCGCACCGGCCTGCTGGCCAGTTCCTACTCCGCCGGCCCGAAGATCGCGTGGATCCTCGACCACGTCGACGGGGCCCGTGAGCGCGCCGAGGCCGGGGAGCTGCTCGCCGGCACGATGGACACGTGGCTGTTGTGGAACCTCACGGGCGGGGCGAGCGGTGACGACGGCGAACCCGCCGTCCACGCCACCGACGTCACCAACGCCTCCCGCACCCTGCTCATGGACCTGCGCACGCGGCAGTGGGACGAGGAACTGTGCGCCGAGCTCGGTGTTCCACCGCAGATTCTTCCGGAGATCCGCCCCTCGGTCGGCGAGTTCGGCCACGTCCGCCGCCGAGGCACCCTGTCCGGGGTCCCCATCACCGGTGTACTCGGCGACCAGCAGTCGGCGATGTTCGGCCAGGGCTGCTTCGAGGTCGGCGATGCGAAGAACACCTACGGCACCGGCCTGTTCCTTCTGCTCAACACGGGTACAGAACCGACGGTCAGCGAGCACGGGCTGCTCAGCACCGTCCTCTACGAGATCGACGGGGAGGATCCCGTCTACGCGCTCGAGGGCTCGGTGGCCGTCGGCGGCTCCCTCATCCAGTGGCTGCGCGACCAGCTGGGCATCATCTCCTCGGCCGCAGAGGTGGAACGGCTGGCCGCCGAGGTCGAGGACAGCGGGGGAGTGGTCATCGTCCCGGCGTTCTCCGGACTGTTTGCTCCGCGTTGGCGTTCCGACGCCCGCGGCGTCATCGTCGGTCTCACCCGTTTCGCCGATCGTCGCCACCTCGCCCGCGCGGCCCTGGAGGCCACCGCCCTGCAGACCCGGGAGGTCGCCAGCGCGATGGTCGCCGACTCCGGCATCGAGTTCACCCAGTTGCGTGTCGACGGTGGCATGACCGCCAACGACCTGCTCATGCAGCTGCAGGCCGACATTCTCGACGCCGAGGTCATCCGCCCCGCCAACATCGAGACCACCGCCATGGGCGCGGCTTTCGCCGCCGGCCTGGGCGTCGGCTACTGGGGCTCCCTCGACGAGGTCTGCGGCCTGCAGAAAGCCGACCGCTCCTGGTCGCCCGAGTGGACGGCGCAGGAGCGGGAGGAGATGGTGGCCCGGTGGAACCGGGCCGTCGAGCGTTCCCTGGACTGGGAACAGTCCGGGGAGCCTGACCCGGTGGGCCAGGCGTCCAACTAGGTGAGCTTCACGTCCACGTCACCGGTGGCCGGATCGACGGTGATGTAGCCACCCTGGAAGTCCACTCGGACCAGGTCACCCTCGGAGTACTGGTCGCTGAGCGGCAGGCCCAGCGGGCCGAGGTCGAAGCCCTGGGCGGCCCAGGTGTCGGCGACGGTGCCCCACAGGGCGCGCGCCTGGGTCTCGTCCGAGTCGAGGATGATGCCGTTGTCGAAGAGCGCGTACTGCGTGCCTGCGGCACCGGCGGTCGGGGTGATGCCGCCGCGCGGGTTACCCAGGACCGGGCCGACGGTGGTGGAGACGCGGTTCCAGGTCTGCTCGATCTCGGAGTCGCCCGACATGGACACGAGGGTGTCCACGACCGGCTTGAGGTCGGTGATCTTGACACCGTCGAGCACCTCGACGTCACCGATGCGGGAGACGCCGTCGGGCAGGGAACCGCCGGCGGCCAGGGCCGTGACGGCGATGGCGGCGACGGTGCCGAACACGGCGAGGATGGCGTTGGTGTCACCGTTGGCGGCGCTGCTCAGCGTGGCCAGCGCGTTGTTCGGGGACGGCGCCGGGCGCGTCGGAGCGGGCTGGGTCGGGGCCGGCGGGTTCGGTGCCGGGTTCGACGGAGTTCCCGGGTTCGACGGGGTGCTCGGCGGGGTGGGGTTGGTCGGCTGATCCGGGACGACCGCCCCGCCCTTGATGGCGTTGTACTTGGTCATCGCGTGGGCACGGATGTTGTCCATCTGGGCGTAGCCGTAGCGGCCCGGGCAGGCGTTGTTGTGGGCGTCGCGGTGGGCGAAGATGTTCGGCAGGTTGGCGGTGGTGCCCGCCGGGTACTTCGAGCCCTGGAAGCCCTGGGTGTAGTACTGGTTGCGGCCGGTCGGATTGAAGCCGGAGATCGCGGCCTTCCAGCCGATCATCTCGCCGACGGACTTGATCATGGCGGGGGTCGTCTCGGCGACGTCGTAGTTGCCCATCATGGAGATGCCGAAGGTGCCCTTGTTGAAGCCGCCGACGTGGGCACCCTGGACGGCCTTGTCCAGGCCACCGAAGCGACCCTCGTAGATGGTGCCGTACTTGTCCACGACGGCGTTGTAGCCGATGTCGCACCACCCGAGCTGGCGGGCGTGGTAGTCGTACATGCCGCGCATAATGCCGGCAGCCTGGGCCGGGGTGTAGTTGTTGGAGCCGGCGGTGTGGTGGACGGTGGCGGCGACGACCTTGGGGTCGATGGTGGTGCCTCGGCAGCGCATGCCCTCGTTGGCGCCCCAGCCTGCGCGGGAGACCACGTTGGGCATTCCGTAGGAGGTGGAGGTGGTGGCCAGGTCGATGCCGCCCTCCTGGGCGTTGCCGTCGATGAACACCACGTCGAGATCGTCCGGGGACGCGATGTCCGCGACCGGCTGGATGTCACCGTAGTTGGTGGGCAGGGGAGCCAGTCCGTCGTCGGCGGACTCGACCGGGGCTTCCTCGACCGGGGCCTCCTCCGCGGGCGCGTCATCAGCAATCGGCGCAGCCGGGGCCTCAATGCCGGCCACCGGGGCGGCGGCGGGAGCCTCGGCGGCCGGGGCCTGCTCGGCGGGCGCCTGGTCGTAGGTCTCGATCTCGGGGGCCGGGGCGTCGCCGTAGATGTCGACGCCGGTGATGGAGACCTGGACGGTGTTGGTCGGTTCGACGAAGAGCAGCTCGGTGCCGTTCTCGCCGTTGGGGCCCGACTGGCCGACCGGCTCGGCCGGGTACCACTGGCGCCAGGAGCCGTCGGCGTTCTGGGAGCGGACGAAGGCGGCGATGTCGCGGTCGCCGGTCCAGGTCACCGCGAACATGGAGAATTCTTCGTCGCGGGTGAATTCCTTGACGGTGCGGGGGCCAGGTTCGCCGCCCTGGGCGGCGATGGCGGCATCGTCGACCACGACGTTGTCACCGGAGGCGAAGGATGCGGTCGCCTGGGACACGTCGATGGGGCCGGAGCCGGCGTCCTGGGTCTGGAGGATCTGGTTGCCACCGAACGCGGCGGTGACCACGAGGGCGATGGACAGGACGACAGCCAGCGTCGGACTGACGCTGGCCTGCCGGGACGTGGCGATTCGGCGTCGTTGCTGCACGATGGGAACTCCCTGCAATAGCTGATACACGTGTTATCCGTGAGGTCAACAGTGAACTCTAGTACACAAATGTGCTCAGTGGTACTGGTGTGACTCAGAACGTCTGGCGTGTCGCGCCGCAGGCGCGGGCGTGCGGACGCGGGGTGGGTGTTGCGCACGGTGCGGGGGTGGGGCGTCGATTAGCCTGGTCCGCATGACGGATACCTATGACCTCATCGTGGTGGGCTCGGGCCTGTTCGGCCTGACCGTGGCGGAGCGGGCGGCGAGCCAGCTGGGCAAGCGGGTGCTCATCGTCGAGCGCCGCAACCACCTGGGCGGCAACGCCTACTCGGAGGCAGAGCCGGAGACCGGCATCGAGATCCACAAGTACGGTGCGCACCTGTTCCACACCTCCAACAAGAAGGTGTGGGACTACGTCAACCAGTTCACCGACTTCACCGGGTACCAGCACCGCGTGTTCGCCATGCACGACGGCACCGCGTACCAGTTCCCCATGGGCCTGGGCCTGATCAACCAGTTCTTCGGCCGCTACCACTCCCCGGACGAGGCCCGCGAGCTCATCAAGGAGCAGGCCTCCGAGATCGACTCGGCCGACGCCACCAACCTGGAGGAGAAGGCGATCTCGCTCATCGGCCGCCCCCTCTACGAGGCGTTCATCCGCGACTACACCGCCAAACAGTGGCAGACCGACCCGAAGAACCTGCCGGCCGCCAACATCACCCGCCTGCCGGTGCGCTACACCTTCAACAACCGCTACTTCAACGACACCTACGAGGGGCTCCCCGTCGACGGCTACACCGCCTGGCTCGAGCGCATGGCGGAGCACGAGCTAATCGACGTCTCCCTGGACACCGACTGGTTCTCCGTCCGGGATGAGCTCCGCTCGGCGTCCCCGGACGCCCCGGTGGTCTACACCGGCCCGCTCGACCGCTACTTCGACTACTCCGCCGGCCAGCTCGGCTGGCGCACCCTCGACTTCAACACCGAGGTCCTCGATACCGGCGACTTCCAGGGCACCCCGGTGATGAACTACAACGACGCCGAGGTCCCCTACACCCGCATCCACGAGTTCCGTCACTTCCACCCCGAGCGGGAGGACGTGTACCCGAAGGACAAGACGGTGATCATGAAGGAGTACTCCCGCTTCGCCGAGGAAGGCGACGAGCCGTACTACCCGATCAACACCCCCGACGACCGCGAGATGCTCCTGGCCTACCGCGAGCTCGCCGCCGCCGAGGCCCGCGACAACAAGGTCCTGTTCGGTGGCCGCCTGGGCACCTACCAGTACTTGGACATGCACATGGCCATCGCGTCGGCGCTCACCCTGTTCGAGAACAAGCTCGTGCCGTTCTATGAGGAGGGCGTGGCCCTGGAGCAGGAGAGAGGGCACTAGCCGTATTGCTCTTGGCTGACCGGGTCTCCGGTGGCGGCCCGCCGCATGCGGAAGGGGGTCGGTGGTGAGCGGGTCATGCAATCACCGCCCTCATGCGCGTCTGCGTTGCAGTTCCGATAAAGGGCACCGCACTCGACGTGCGGTCACTGATCCGCCCGGGCATCTGCACGGGACGAT
This sequence comes from Corynebacterium suedekumii, assembly GCF_030252185.1. Taxonomy (NCBI): domain Bacteria; kingdom Bacillati; phylum Actinomycetota; class Actinomycetes; order Mycobacteriales; family Corynebacteriaceae; genus Corynebacterium; species Corynebacterium suedekumii. Next base: position 667,688 of record NZ_CP126970.1, on the reverse strand, counting down.
CAACGTGCCCAGATCTGGGAAATCAGTACATGTCGGCGGCCCGGGCTGCCCCGACGTTCTGGTCACTGTTGTCGGCGGACGAAGAATCTTCTGATACTGCTCAGGGCAGCGAGGCCCACAACGAGAGGGACCAGAACTGGAAGCGACTTCACGAAGGCCTTTCCATTCTCCATGACCGACGGAAGTCCCAGTTCCGCCAAATCCTGGTCGATCTCTTCCCTGGTCCTCCCGGGGTCTTCTCCGATTACTTCCCTACTGGCTGAGATCTCCGGCTGGTAGAAGGCGGTTCTCCGCATGCGACGGTCGGCCTTTTCAGTCAGTGAATCAATCGCTCTCAACAGTCCCATAACACGGACTGTAGGGAGCTTCGTCCTGTGTGTGGCCAGAAGCGGATGGTCGGCTACCACCGCGTCAGCTGCGTACTCTCGCTCGATTGAAGGGGGGAGTCCGGCCAGGTATGGAAACACGTGGAGGGTGCCACCAGGTCAGTCTGTGGTGCCCTGAGGAGGGCGGGAACCGTCCGTTGCTGCGATCGTATGGCTAGTTTTCGAGCGCCAGAGGGCGGTCCCTGGGGGTAATCCCGGGAGCCCATTCTGAAGGGCTCGTTCTTTGCTCCGGTTGGACTTGTGGGTGAACGTGCCGGGACGGTAAAGTTAACGCCAGGTTAACAACAACGAAAGCGTGAACATTATGATCACTCCTGGCAGCAACATCACCGACCGTTTCGCCATCGTCCGCGAGGACATGCACCGCCGTTACGGTCAGTACTTCTACGCCGACACCATCGACGCGCTGCTCGACGAGAAGATCGCGCAGGCCAAGGCCACGGCCAAGATCGAGACGTTCCTCCCGGTCACCGTCGAGCGCGAGGTCTCCTCCGAGCTGGAGCAGCGCGCCGAGGCCGCCGGTCGTAGCGGTACCGCGCGTCCGGAGATCCTCTTCGTGTGTGAGCGCAACGCCGGCCGCTCGCAACTCGCCTCCGCCATCACGCACCAGGCGGTGGGTGACCGGGTGTTCGTCCGTTCCGTCGGACTCAATCCCTCCGGCGGCATCGACCCGCAGGTCCTCGAGGTGCTGCAGGAGCGTGGCGTGCCCACCGGGCACATGTACCAGAAGGAGATCGTGCCGCGCACGGTCCACCGCGCGTCCGTCGTCGTGCTCATGGGCGTGGACGAGGTCCCGGGCATCCCGGGTGACCGCGTCGTCCGCTGGGACATCGCCGATCCGGCCGGCCAGCCCATCGAGAAGGTCCGCGAGATCGCCGACGACGTGGAGGCCCACGTCAAGAACCTGCTCGACGAGCTGGGCAAGACCAACTTCAACGCCGCCTGATCTACACTCTGACCGGTGTACCCCGGTTCCGGATTCGCCCCAGACGATGCCGTCTGGGGCTTTTTCGCGCCCCTGCCCGGGCAGCTGCCGGGGATGGTCACCGACGTCACCGTCGCTGTGACCACCGTGACCGGCCCTACCGCGATGGCGGTCCTCGCGCTTCTCATCGCGATGGTCGACTACGGGCGCACCCGGCGGTGGGCGGTGTGGCTCCTGCCGGCGGCGGTCCTCGCCGCCAACCTGGCCAGCCACCTGCTCAAGGCACTCATCGGCCGGGAACGCCCACCTGAGGTGTACCGCCTCATCGTGGAGACGAGCCCGGCGTTTCCCTCCGGTCACGCCACCGGGGTGGCGGCGGTGGCGGCGGTGCTCACCCTGTGGTGGTGGCCGCGACACCGCCGGGGAGTCACCGGTGTGTGGGTGGGCGCGGGGATCGTCTGCCTCACGCGCCTGTACCTGGGCGTCCACTGGCTGACCGACATCGTCGGTGGCATCGCGCTGGGAACCGGGGTCGCGCTCGCCGTCACGGGGTGGATGTGGCGGCCTAGAATCGGCGCATGACCACCTGGATGACTCCCTACCTGCAGTTTCCCGGCACAGCCCGGGAGGCGATGACCTTCTACCACTCCGTCTTCGGCGGACACCTCGACCTGCTCACCGGTGCCGAGTTCGGCATCCCGGACGCGGGGGAGACGATCATGCACGCCCACCTGACCATCGACGGCGGATGGAGCGTCCTCGCCTCGGACTGTGAGGACACCGGTGGCACCGGCGACGGGGACCCCTCGCGCAGCCTGTGCATCGGCTCGGACGTGCCCGCCCCGGCGGCGCTCGAGTGGTTCGAGGCGCTGGCCGCGGACGGTGGTGAGGTACTCATGCCGTTGGCGGATCAGGCGTGGGGTTCGGTGTACGGGCAGGTCCGGGACCGCTTCGGCATTCGGTGGATGTTCAATCTCGCTGCGGGATGATGGATGTGGCGTGACCGGCGACACGCCGAAGGGGAACGTGACGTGTCGCTTAAGTTAACGAAAAATGAACGGCTGTGACCTGCGAAAATGTGGAGCGCGTGCCGAAACTCCCAGGACGGATGTTGAAGAATCCCAGCTCGCTCGGCTAAGGTGAACGCTAGGTTAACAAAAGGTGCCGGGAGTTAACCTCCCGGACCGACCCAGCAGACACTGAAACGAAAGCGAGTGATCCCCATGATCGACACCACCTTCTCCCTCGTCCGCCGCGACCTCTACGGCCGCTACGGCCACACCTGCGCCTCGCAGGTCATCGACACCATCCTCGACGAGGTCATCGCCGAGCACGAGGCCACCGCGACCGTCACCGACTTCCTGCCTGTCCTCGTCGCCCGGGAGGCGTCCGAGCGGATCGAGCACTACCTGTGGACCCACGGGGACGTCGGTACGCCACGAAAGCGGATCCTCTTCGCCCACCGCGGTGACGCCGCCGTCGCCGTCCTCGCCGCCGGCTTGGCCCGCCGCCTCTCCGACAACGCCGTCGTGGCCACCGTCGCCGACACTCACCCGGAGAACCGCGAGAACTCCCTCATCGAGTGGATCATCGACGAGCGCGGCCTCGACCACGCCTCCACCGTCACCCGTCGCCAGGACCGGACCCTGGACGCCCCCGACGTCGTCGTCTACCTGGGCATGGACGAGGAGGCCGACCTGCCGGGGCGCCGCTACGTCCACTGGCACGTCGCCTCCACCGAGGGCATGGACATCGAGACCGGCCGTCGCCTCGCCGATGAGCTCGAGGGCGCCGTCGGCCGTCTGCTCGCCGACCTGGACGTCCGGGTCGTCTCCCGTGACGCCGAGCGCCTCGCGGCTTAACCAGGCTGGAAGTAGCTAGAACCCCCGCGACCCGCCGCCGCCGGAGAAGCTGCCGCCCGAGTACCCGGTCGTCGCAGAGGATGAGGAGGCCGCGGATTCGGCGGCCTGCTGGTCCTGGGAGTGCCACGAGTGGACGATCCCGAAGGGGATGTAGTTGCCGTAGCCGTAGCCCGGCCGCCAGCTCGACTCCCACACTGCCGGCGCCCGGCGGTCCTCATCCTCGGACTCGTCGACCCCGGACTCGGCGTAGAGGTGACGTTGGGCGGCCTCGACGAAGACGCGGTGTGCGCTGATGAGGTCGGCGAACTCGTCCATGAACGTCGGCGAATCCAGTCGGGAGCGCAGGTCGAGGATCCGGGAGTCCAGGGCCCCGAGCTGCTCCTTGAGGGTGGGATCCTCGAGAGAGACCTGCGCGGCGAGGGCGTCCTCGTGCATCTCGGTGAGTTCGCGGCGGCGGACCTCGGCGTCGCCGTGCTCCATCCGGGCGAGCGTCTCGATGTTCTCCTCGGCGGTTCTCATCCGGGTGACCTGCTCGTGGGCAGTGGCGATCGCCGTGCGACGGCGCCGGAACTCGGCGTCGTCCGAGTCGGCGGTCAACCCGTCGAGCTCGTCGAAGGTGGTGTTGAGGCCGAGGAAGCCGGTCTTGACGTCCTCCCACTGCCCGCGCAATGCGTCATTGGCCAGGGAGAGGTCAACGAGTGGGCGCGGACGTCGATGGCCTGCAGATCCTGGGCCACGCGACCGTAGTCCCGCTGCACCTCGTCGAACTGGTCCCGGGCGTCGGCGACCTGCTTGCGCCGCATGGACGCGACGGCCACACCGCCGACACCAAGGGCGAGGGCGCCGGTGCCGCCGCCGATGGCCCAGCCGAGCCAGCCGGCACCGCCGTCACCGGAGCCACCGGAACCACCGGAACCGCCGTCGCGCCGGGCGGACGGGTCACCCGAGGCGATCGCGCCCTGGAGCAGGCCGGCGGCCCAGTTGCCGTCGCGCAGCGGGCCCTCCATCCGGTCGAGGATGCCGTCGAGGCGCCCCGAGTCGTAGATGCCCACCGAGGCACAGACGTCATCACCGCAGTACACGCCCATGCGACGCGGGTCGAGGCCGACGGCGACGATGAGCTGGCCTTCGGCCCACTTGTCCCGTTCGGCGGTGATGAGGTCGGAGCGTTCATCCTCGGCGAAGGCGCGGACGGTGTCATTGAGATTGTCGTCATTGTCCGGGAACAGAATGTAGGTCACCTGCGTCACATCCGCGGGCAGGGTGATCTCCGGGGTCTTGTTGCCCAGCATCCGCTCATCGGACTCGGACAGCTCGCCCGCCAGGTCGACGATCTCCACCGACCGTTGGGCCGCCGGGGCCGTCACCTGCCCGGATGCCGGCGCAGGCGTGGCGGCGGTGGCGGGCACGGCGGCGTCGACAAGCAGCGGAGCGGAACCCGCGGCGACGGTGACAGCGGCTGCCACGGCGAGGAGGAGACGTCTCATGCGCCCGAGGATACGGGGCCGGGGGGAGCGTGTGCAGCGCGGAAAACGGGCCGGGGCCATTACCCTTGATGCGAAGATCAGTCGTCGAAAGGCAGAGTCAACCAACCGTGAACGACACCGGAGACCGAAACATGCGGGAGATGCTCCAGCGCATCCTGCTGCCCAGGCGCGGCGAGCCGCATGACGTGCGCAGCCTCTACCTGCAGGAGGCCGAGCAGAACAAGGAGCGCCTGACCTGGGCGGACCGCGTGACCGTCACCGTTCCGGCGGGCGCGGAGGTCTCCTTCGAGACCTACTTCAACGCCTTCCCCGCCAGCTACTGGCGCCGCTGGTCCCAGCTGGACCACGTGCTCCTGCGGATGAACGTCGAGGGCCAGGCCAGCGTCGACGTCTACCGCTCGAAGATCGACGGCACCCGCGTGTCCGTCGACGGGCAGCTGGTCACCGACGACATCGTCGAGTTCAGCATCCCGCTGTCCCACTTCGAGGACGGTGGCTGGCTGTGGTTCGACGTCACCGCGGAGACCACCACCACCATCACCGAGGCCGGCTGGTACGCCGACGTCGCCCCCGGTCCGCAGACCATGCCGGACGGGACGCAGGTCGGGCCCTTCGACAAGCGCGCCACCGTGGGCATCCCCACCTTCAACCGCCCGGCCGACGCCGTCGCGGCACTGCAGGCCCTGGCCGAGGACCCGCTGGTCGACGCCGCCATCGACGCCGTCATCATGCCTGACCAGGGCAACCAGCACCCCGCCGACGAGCCCGGCTACGACGAGGCCGTCGCCCACTTCGGTGACCGCTTCCACGAGTTCCGCCAGGGCAACCTCGGAGGTTCCGGCGGCTACTCCCGCATCATGTACGAGGCCCTCGGTGACGGCGCGGCCGGTGCCGCCGAGTCCCCGTTCATCCTCTACATGGACGACGACATCGAGATCGAACCCGAGTCGATCCTGCGCTCCATCCAGGTCGCCCGCTACGCCGCCAGCCCCATCATCGTCGGCGGCCAGATGCTCAACCTGCAGGAACGCAGCCAGCTGCGGACCATGGGTGAGATCGTCAACCGCGCCGACTTCATGTGGGGCCCGGCCCAGCACGCCGTCACCGACCACGACTTCGCCCGCTACCCGCTGAACTACCTCGGCGACCCCCGCGACGAGAAGGACCCGGACGCCGTCAACTCCCGCGACCTGCACCGCCGCATCGACGTCGACTACAACGGCTGGTGGATGAGCATGATCCCGCGGGTCGTGGCACAGGCCAACGGCCAGCCGCTGCCGCTGTTCATCAAGTGGGACGACAACGAGTACTCCCTGCGCGCCGCCAAGGCCGGATTCCCCACCGTCACGTGGCCCGGCGTGGCCATCTGGCACATGGCGTGGACCGACAAGGACGACGCCATCGACTGGCAGGCCTACTTCCACCTGCGCAACCGCCTCATCGTCGCCGCCCTCAACCATGACGGCCCCGTCGACGGCCTCATCACCTCCCTGCGCAAGTCCACCTTCAAGCACGTCATGTGCCTGGAGTACTCCACCCTGGCCATCCAGATCGAGGCGATGCGGGACTTCCTCGCCGGTCCGGACCACCTCTTCGACATCCTCGAGTCCTCCCTGCCGCGCATCGCCGCGATCCGCAAGGAGTACCCGGACGCCGTGGTCCTGCCCACCGCCGCCGACCTGCCCACCGCCTCCGGCGCGCCGGGCGTGCCCATGAAGGACAAGGGCGGTCGCCTCAACAAGGTCCGCAAGGTCAACTGGCTGCTCAAGGGCCTCAAGCACTCGCTGCGCAAGGAGGACCCGCGCCACCACGACGTACCGCAGGCCAACCTCTCCCCGGACCAGGCCCGCTGGTTCACCCTCTCGCGTCTCGACGGCGCGACCGTCACCACCGCAGGCAACAACGGCGTCGCCTACCGCAAGCGCGACCGCGCGAGGGCGAAAGAACTCCTCGCCGAGACCTGGGGCCTGCAGGACGAGGTCGCCGAGCGCTTCGACGAGCTCCGCGACGCCTACCGCGCCGCCCTGCCGGACCTGGTCAGCCGCGAGTCCTGGGGGGAGATCTTCCGGTGAGCACCGAGGTTGATCTCCTGCTGGGTCTCCAGCGCACCATCGCCCACCGCCCCGGCGTCCTACCGGCCGCGCGGGCCCTGTCACACGTCGGCGAGCACGCCCTCGGCTGGCTCGCCCTGTCCGCCGTGGGCATGGCCGCCGACCGGGAGCGCCGCCGCCAGTGGGCCGCCCTCGGCGTCTCCGCGTTCACCTCGCACGCCGCATCCGTGGTGATCAAACGCATCGTCCGCCGCACCCGCCCCCACGACCCGCGCATCCGCGTCGGTGTGGGCACCCCGTCCCGGCTGTCCTTCCCGTCCTCCCACGCGACCTCCACCTCCGCCGCGATGACCTCCCTGACGGAGATCACCGGCTCGACGGTGCCGCTGGCCTGGATTCCGGTCATGATGATCTCGCGTATGGTCCTGGGAGTGCATTACCCCACCGACACGATCGTCGGCGCCGCCCTGGGCATCGCGACCAGCCGTGCCGTCCACACGATTGAGAGGAAGACCGCGTGAGCGTGAGCAGGGAGAACGAACCGGGATCCACCCCGGCGAGCCAGATCGCCGGCCCCAACGGCGAGGAGGAGCCCACCGGGCTGTTCTACTCCGAGCCGCACACCGAGGGCATCGACAACACCCGTAAGCGCCAGCCCCCGAAGAACCTGGCGGACGCGATGGTCAAGTCGCTGCGCCCGAAGCAGTGGGTCAAGAACGTCCTCGTCGTCGCCGCCCCCGCCGCCGCCGGCGCGGAGGCGCTCCTCGACGGGCGCACGCTTCTCGACGTCCTCCTCGCCTTCGTCGTCTTCTGTCTCGCCGCCTCGTCGATCTACCTGGTCAACGACGCCAAGGACGTCGACGCGGACCGCGAGCACCCCACCAAGCGCTTCCGCCCGATCGCCTCCGGCATGCTGCCGATCAACCTGGCCTACGCGATGGCGGTCATCCTCATCGTCGCCGCCGTCGGCCTGTCCTTCTTCGCCTCCTCCGGCTGGGGCCTGGCCGCCGTCGTCGCCGTCTACATAGCCCTCCAGCTGGGCTACTGCTTCGGCTGGAAGCACCTGCCGGTCATCGACATCGCCCTGGTGTCCTCCGGCTTCATGCTCCGCGCGATGGCCGGCGGTGTCGCCGCCGGCATCGACCTGTCCCAGTGGTTCCTCCTCGTCGCCGCCTTCGGCTCGCTGTTCATGGCCTCCGGCAAGCGCTACTCCGAGCTGCTGCTCGCCGAGCGCACCGGCAAGAAGATCCGCCGTTCCCTCCAGGGCTACACCCCGACCTACCTGCGCTTCGTGTGGACCCTGGCCGCCACCGCCGTGGTGATGAGCTACGCCCTGTGGGGCTTCCAGCTCTCCAACTCCGTCGAGGGCATGGCCGGCGTCTGGTACCAGATCTCCATGGTGCCGTTCACCATCGCGATCCTGCGCTACGCCGCAGACGTCGACCGCGGCCACGGCGGCGCCCCGGACGAGATGGCCCTGTCCGACCGGGTGCTCCAGGCCCTGGCCCTGCTGTGGATCGTGTGCATCGTCATGGCGGTCTACCTCGTGCCCGCCCTCTAGATCCGGCCAGGTAGCTCCTGCGATACCTGTAGGGATATTTCCCCCTGGTAACATCTGCCACCATGACCACAGCTGTTCGGGAGGGCGGCCGCCGGGCGGGCAGCACCAGGTCCGCCACGAGGGCGAGCCGGGTATCCGTCACCGCCCTCACCGGCGGCGTCAGTGCGATCATCTTGGGCGTCCTCGCCTTCACCGGCGGCTGGACCCGCCGCTGGATCAGCGATGACGGCCTCATCGTCCTGCGCACCGTCCGCAACCTGCTCGCCGGCAACGGCCCCGTCTTCAACGCCGGTGAACGCGTCGAGGCCAACACCTCCACCCTGTGGCAGTACCTGATCTACCTGGTCGCCCTGGTCACGGACGCACGCCTGGAGATCATCGCGATGTGGCTCGCGCTCATCCTCACCACCATCGCACTGGCCGCGGCCGCGTGGGGCACCACCCTGCTCCACCGCCGCCACCGCGCCCTGGTCCTCCTGCCCGTCGGCGGCCTCGTCTACCTCGCGCTGCCGCCGGCCCGGGACTTCGCCACCTCCGGCCTGGAATGGGGACTGAGCGTCTGCTGGATCGCCGTGATGTGGCTCCTGCTCATGACGTGGGCGCAGCCCGCCCGCCCGGTCGGCCGCCACCAAGCCGGCGGTGACCGGGACCTCATCGTCTACGGCGTCGCCGCCTGGGCGGGTCTGTCCTGGCTCGTCCGCCCGGAACTCGCCCTCTACGGCGGTCTCGTCGGCCTCCTGCTCCTGTTCGCCGCCCGCTCCTGGCGGGTCCGCGGCCTCATCCTCGCCGCCGCACTGCCGATCCCGGCCGCGTACCAGATCTTCCGGATGGGCTACTACGGGCTGATCACCCCGCACACCGCCGTGGCCAAGTCCGCCGGCGACGCCCAGTGGGCCGAAGGATGGGACTATCTGCGCGACCTCGCCGACCCCTACCACCTGTGGGTCGCCCTCGCGCTGGTGCTCGCCGTCGCCGCCGTGATGCTGTGGCGACTGTCCGTCTCTGACGCGCCCCCTGCGGCTTCCGCAGACGACCGCTCCCCGCTGCGCACCCCGGCCGTCGGCGTGGTGCTCATCCTGCTCGCCGGCACCCTGCACCTGCTCTATGTCCTGCGCGTCGGCGGGGACTTCATGCACGGTCGGATGCTGCTGCTGCCCATCTTCGCCCTGCTGCTCCCGCTGGCCGTCGTCCCCGTCATCGACCTGACCCATCCGCGGCGGATCTTCGACGTGCTCCTCGGCGCCGGTGTCGTGGCCGTGTCCTGGTGGGGGATCGCCACCGTCATCGACGGCCACGAACTCGACTGGGAGACGGAGTACGAGGGCGACCTCGGCATCGTCGACGAACGGGACTTCTGGGCCTACGCCACCTTCCGAGAGCAGGGGGACCCGCCGCTGGTGGCCGAGGACTTCCGCAGCGCCCTGGCGATGAACGACTACGTGGACACCGCCACCCGCACCGTCGACGAGGACGCGGCCCTGATGTACCAGTTCCGGCTGGACCAGGAGAGCTACTCCTGGGGGATCAGCCCCCGCCCCGCGGAGCCGCCCGCCGAGGATCCGTCCGGGCTCAGCCAGCTGCCGCCCACCGTCTACCACCTCAACCTGGGCATGACGAGCATGAACGCCCCGCTGGAGCTGCGCGTCCTGGACACCGTGGGCCTGACCACCCCGCTCGCCGCCCGGCAGCCCCGCGACCCGGACGCCCGCGTCGGCCACGACAAGTGGCTGCCCTTCGACTGGCAGGCGGCGGACACGGCGACGGCCCTCGAGGATCTGCCGCCCTGGTACGACAGTGACGCCGTGGCCAAGGCGCGCCAGGCATTGCAGACCCCGGAGATGGCGGAGCTGTTCGCCACCTACCGGGCGCCGATGACCATGTCCAGGTTCCTGGACAATCTGGCTTTTTCGCTCACAGCGGGACGTACGTTGGAATTCAGTCTCGACGCAGACGAGGTCATCGAGGATTTCGGCCCCACAGACCCCGCCACCCCCGTGGCGTGGCCGATGAATATAAATGCCGAACCGCGCAGGTGAGACCGCAAAATGGTCACGAACCGATAACAAACAAATGAGTAATCGGAAACAATCTGGTCTATGCTGTCTCCAGCTGACTGTGGAACCGCCTGTGGGCCGGAGCGTCCGGGACTGTTTCGGACTGTTAACGAATGTCCAGCCGGCACCGATAGACCCCGATAGATCCACAGTGCGTCCAGAGCACGACCGTTGAGCCGAGGAGAACAATGACCTACCAGACCGGAGCCCGCCGCGCGGGCCTCATGATCATCGCGGTGATCGCCGCCGTCGCCACCGCACTCGCCCTCATGGTGACCGTCGGCGCCGGCACCGCCAACGCGAACAACCGCGGCTGGCTGCGCCCCGACGCCACCGGTTCCTGCGACTGGGACGCCGTCGGCTTCGGCGTCCAGCGCTGTGACGTGTACTCCCCGTCCACCGGCCACAACATCACCGTCCAGGTGCAGCCCGCCGGCCGTGGCGGCAACGCCGGCTTCTACCTCCTCGACGGTCTGCGCGCCACCAACCACGCCAACGCCTGGACCGTGGACGTCAACGCCCCGCAGGTCTACAACGACACCAACATCACCCTCGTGATGCCCGTCGGCGGTGCCGGTTCCTTCTACGCTGACTGGCAGGGCCCGGCCACCTACGACCTCAACAACCCGGTCACCTACCAGTGGGAGACCTTCCTCACCAACGAGCTGCCGGGCTACCTGCAGCAGCACTTCGGCGTCGCCCCGAACAACAACTCCATCGCGGGTCTGTCCATGGGTGGCACCGCCGCCCTCAACCTGGCCGCCAAGCACCCGGGCCAGTTCCGTCAGGCCCTGTCCTGGTCCGGTTACCTCACCCAGACCATGCCGGGCATGCAGACGATGATGCGCGTCGCCCTGCTCGACGCCGGTGGCTTCAACCTCAACGCCATGTACGGCACCATGATCGAGCCGCGTCGCTACGAGAACGACCCGTTCCTCAACATGGGCGGCCTGGCCAACACCGACGTCTACATCTCCGCCGCCACCGGTATCCCCGGCCCGGAGGACGCCCACTACCCGGCCAACCTCAAGCTCTCCGGCGCACCGCTCGAGATGCTCGCCCGCGTCTCCACCCACCTGTGGGAGGGCAAGGCCCGTCTGCAGGGCCTCAACCCGACCGCCGACTACCCGGTCACCGGCATCCACAACTGGACCCAGTTCGGTAGCCAGCTGCACAAGACCAAGCCGCGCGTCCTCGACGTGATGAACGCCTGGTAAGTGCCACGAGACGGCCCCGGAGGACATCCTCCGGGGCCATTTTGTTCTTTCGGGCACATTCCGTCGGTGTGTCCCCACCCAAACTCTCAAGTTCAACTTAAAGTTGATCTCGACCTGCGGGACGTACCCGCGGCCGGGCCCACACCCGGTCGAGGAGATGATCCCGCACAGGCGACAGAACCGAATATGGCATCCGACCACGCACGACGGTGGCCGGGACAGCACCGCGGTGAGTGACGCGGGCGTCGACAAGCGAGAGATCCCGGGGGAGGGGAACCCCGGGGCCCACGCTGACGCCCCGCGCACCCTGCGGCGTTGCACCGGCCCGTGCCCTCGTCCGTGGGCGGAACCGCGACACCGACCTCCATCACAGAGAACCAGGACCCTCCACATGCGCGACACCGCATCCCGTTCCCCACAGCGCCGCCACCGCAACCGCGCCTGGCTGGCCGCCGCCGTCCTCCCGACCACTCTCGCCCTCGGCGTCTCGCTCGCCCCGGCCGCCACGGCCCAGAGCAGTGGCAGCTCCTTCTCGGACCAGATCCGCCCGTCCGACCCGCCGCAGCGCACCCCGATCTCCACCGAGTACCCGAGCGTGGACAACCTCCCCGCCGGCGTCGAGGTCGACCGCGTCGAGTGGATCACGGATCGTCGTATCGCCATCTTCATCAAGTCCGCCGCCATGCCCGGCGAGCTCATCCAGGTCCAGATGCTCCTCGCGCGAGACTGGCACTCCAGCCCCGACCGCGACTTCCCGGAGGTGTGGGCCCTCGACGGCCTCCGCGCCCGCGAGGACGAGAGCGGCTGGACCATCGAGACCAACATCGCGCAGTTCTACGCCGACAAGAACGTCAACGTCATCCTCCCGGTCGGCGGCGAGTCCTCCTTCTACTCCGACTGGCAGCGGCCCGACAACGGCAAGCACTACATGTGGGAGAGCTTCCTCATCAACGAGCTCATCCCCACCCTGGACAACGGCTTCCGCTCCAACCAGAAGCGTGCCGTCGTCGGTCTGTCCATGGGCGGCACCGCCGCGATGAACCTCGCCCAGCGCCACCCGCACATCTTCGACTTCGTCGGCTCCTTCTCCGGCTACCTGGACACCACCTCCACCGGCATGCCGGCCGCCATCAAGGCCGCCCAGGCCGACGCCGGCGGCTACAACTCCGACAACATGTGGGGCCCGCCGAACCACCAGGACTGGATCGACCACGACCCGAAGTACGGCATCGAGAACCTCAAGGACATGTCCGTCTACGTCTCCGCCGGCTCCGGCACCGACGACTTCGGACGACCGGAGTCCGTGGCCACCGGCCCGGCCAACCCCGCCGGCATCGGTCTCGAGGTCCTGTCCCGCATGACCAGCGACACCTTCGTCCGGAAGGCCCGGGAGGCCGGGGTCGAGCCGATCGTCCACTTCCGCCCCTCCGGTGTCCACGCCTGGCCCTACTGGCAGTTCGAGATGTCCCAGGCCTGGCCGCACATCGCCAACGCCCTCCAGCTCTCCGAGGACGACCGCGGCGTCGACTGCACCACGGGCGGCGCCATCGCCCCGGTGGCCGCGAACGTGAGCGGCACCATCGGCGGCTGCGTGACCAACGAATACCCCGTCGGCGACGACGGCGCCCGCCAGGACTTCCGCAACGGCTCCGTCTACTGGTCCCCGGACACCGGCGCCCACGCCCTCTTCGGCCGTATCCACGCCCGCTACCAGGCGGTCGGCGGACCATCCAGCTGGCTCGGCTTCCCCACCACCGGGGAGAAGACCACCCCGGACGGCAAGGGCCGCTACGTCCACTTCGAGAACGGCTCCATCTACTGGACCGTGGGCACCGACGCCTGGGAGATCCCCGGCGACATGTTCAACTACTGGGGCACCACCGGCTGGGAGGGCGGCCCGCTGGGATACCCGACCGGTGCAGCCGAGGAGATCAACGGCGGATTCGTCCAGCCCTTCCAGAACGGCTCCGTCGTCCGTACCCCGGAGGGGGAGAACCACTGGGTCCGCGGCGCCATCGCCGCCAAGTACGGCGAGCTGGGCACCGCCGCCCACGAACTCGGTTTCCCCACCTCCGATGAGAAGCTCATCCGCGGCGGCGCCTTCCAGGAGTTCCAGAACGGCAACATCTACTGGTCCGCCGGCACCGGCGCCCACGTCATCAAGTACGGCAAGATCTTCGACGCCTGGGGTGCCAAGCGTTGGGAGCAGGGCGAGTTCGGCTACCCGACCGCCGACCACGCCGCCATCCCCGCCGGCGGTGAGGTCGTCGAATTCCAGAACGGCACCATCCGCGAGATCTTCGGCCGAGTCCAGGAGGATCTGAACTAATCATGCGTACACCGGTAACAACCGGGTTGATCGCCGCCACCCTCATCGGCGCCCTCAGCCTCACCGCCTGCGGTGGAGCCACCGTCGAGGACACCGGGGCCACCGCCACCTCCGTGGCACCGCTCGACCGTGCCCCGCGGTCCACCGAGGCCAGCTCCGAACAATCCTCCGAGAAGGAGGCGGAGGACGCCGACGAGTCCGCCGCCGCATCCTCCTCACGTGAGCCCGGCCCCGACCGCCCCGCAGCACCGCAGCCCCAGGACCAGGGCGCCCGCGAGGTTGACGAGGTCCCCGCCCAGGAGGCCGCGCGGTCCCCGCAGGACGTCGACTACCTCGGCGCCCTCACCGACCAGGACATCGACGTCGCCGGAGTCGAGGACCAGCTCATCGGCACCGCCACCGTCGTCTGCAACCCCGAGGGCACCGGCATCGACCAGGCCACCGTCCCGGCCGTGGCCGGGCAGCTCGTCGAACAGGGCCGCACCGACAAGTCCGCCGAGGAACTGACGCAGCTGATTGTGGATAACGCGCGTCAGGCGTACTGCTAGAGCAATGAGAAAAGTACTCACCGTCCTGGCGGTGCTGATCCTGGTGCTCGTCCTCGGCGTCGGAGCCATCCAGTGGTTCCGGACCAACACCGACGTTCCCCTGCCCCCGGAGGCGGAGGAACCGGTGGAGGAGCTGCTGCAGCCCGACTGGTGCCCGGCCGTGGAGTTCATCTCCGCGCCCGGCACCTGGGAATCCGCCAAGGGTGACGATCCCGTCAACCCCACCGCGAACCCGTGGAGCTTCATGCTCTCGGTCACCCAGCCGCTGCAGGAGCGCTACTCCCCGGAGGACGTCAAGGTGTGGACCCTGCCGTACACCGCGCAGTTCCGCAGCGTGAACTCGCCGAACGAGATGACCTACGACGAGTCCCGCCAGGAGGGCCTGGCCACCCTGGAAACCGAGCTGGTTACCATGCACGACCAGTGTCCGTACACCGACTTCATCCTCGCCGGGTTCTCCCAGGGCGCGGTGATCATCGGTGACGCGGTGAACAGGATCGGCCACGACAACGGCGCTGTACCGGCCGACCGCATCAGGGGTGTTGCCCTGGTCGCGGACGGACGACGGGAACCTGGTGTGGGCCAGGTCCCCGGCAACCCGGTCGCCGGCGTCGGTGCCGAGGTCTCCCTCGAGGCCCTCAACCTGCTCGTCCAGCCCATCGTCCCCGGTGCCACCATGCGCGGCCCGCGCGACGGCGGTTTCGGCTCCCTGCAGGACCGCACCTTCGACATCTGCGCCCCCGACGACAGCATCTGTGATGCCCCGCTGGGTGTCGGCAACGCTCTGGAGCGGGCCCAGCAGCTGGCCGCCGCGAACGGGGTCCACGCCCAGTACGCCAGCAACCCCAACGTGATTCCCGGCACCACCACCAACGCCTGGATCGTTGACTGGGCCACCGGCCTCATCGACCAGTGAGCCAGGTAACCTCTAGAGGTAACGGAACTGTCACGACGATGGACTAACAGGTGGCGGGACCGCTCTGTTACGTTGGCACGTAAAACCATATAGACACAGTTCACCACCACCACAGCACCACCGCACCGCACCGCCGCCGGCAAGGCACGGTACGGCACACAGAAGGAGAAGCATGGATCTGAAAGCGGCGATGAGCCAGTTCTTCAATGACAAGGGCGAGATCGTTCTCGCTCCCCAGCTCACGCTCGCCGGACTGGCTGAGCTGATGTACCAGGGCGATCTGCAGCTCGGTGGCGGTGAACGACCCTGCCTGCGCTTCTGGGACTTCTCCGAATCCCGCGAGGGCGCCCCGGTGGACTTCACCCGCACCGAGATCAACACCCGCATCAAGGCCGTCGCCGCCCGCCTGCAGCAGGTGGGCAAGATCGGCGACCGGGTGGCCATCCTGGCGAACAACTCCCCGGAGTACATCTTCGGCTTCGTCGGTGCCCTGTACGCCGGCATGACCCCCGTGCCGCTCTACGATCCCTCCGAGCCCGGCCACGCGGACCACCTCAAGGCCGTCTTCGCGGACTGCGAGCCCTCCTTCGTGCTCACCAACACCGGCTCGGCCCAGGCCGTGCGCGAACACTTCACCGAGATCCCCTCCCGGGAGCGCCCGCGCATCATCGCCGTGGACACCCTGCCGGACACCCTCGCCCCGTCCTACATGAACCCCATGATGACGCTGCAGGGCCAGCAGCTCATGGCCTCGGCGACCACCATGCCCGTCGACCAGCCGGCGTTCCTGCAGTACACCTCCGGCTCGACCCGTACCCCGGCCGGCGTGCTGCTGACCAACCGCTCCATCCTCACCAACGTGCTGCAGATCTTCACCGCGGCCCGCCTGCGCACCCCGCTGCGCCTGGTGTCCTGGTTGCCGCTGCACCATGACATGGGCATCATCCTGGCCACCTTCGTCACCATCCTCGGCCTGCCCAACGAGATCATGACCCCGCGTGACTTCATCCAGCAGCCCAAGCGCTGGGTCGAGCAGCTCACCCGCCGTGACGGCGACGACGGCGTGTCCGTCTACACCGTCATCCCCAACTTCGCCCTCGAGCTGGCCGCCCGTTACGGCGCCCCGAAGGACGGGGAGACCTACGACTTCTCCGCCGTCGACGGCATCATCATCGGTTCCGAGCCGGTCACCGAGAAGGCCCTGGAGTCCTTCTACTCCACCTTCGGCCAGTACCAGCTCGAGCGCACCGCCCTGCGTCCGTCCTACGGCCTGGCGGAGGCCTCCCTGCTGGTGACCACCCCGCAGACCACGGAGCGCCCGCTCATCTCCTACTTCGACCGCGATCAGCTGGCCGAGGGCACCGCCGTCACCGTGGACAAGGACTCCGACAAGGCCGTCGCCTTCGCCTCCAACGGACAGGTCGTCCGCCCGCAGGCGCTGACCGTCGTCGACCCCGCCACCCGCGCCGAGCTGCCGGACGGTCAGGTCGGCGAGCTGTGGGTCAAGGGCGACAACCTCGCCGCCGGCTACCTCGGCCGCGAGGAGGAGACCGCCGCCACCTTCCACAACACTCTCGGTGAGCGCCTGGCCGACGGCTCCCGCGTCGACGGTGCCCCGGACGACGGCTGGATGGCCACCGGTGACCTCGGCGTGATCGTCGACGGCCACACCTACATCACCGGCCGCCTCAAGGACCTCATCGTCATTGCGGGCCGTAACCACTACCCGCAGGACATCGAGTTCACCGTCATGAACGCCACCGACCATGTCCGCCCGGACTCGGTCGCGGCCTTCTCCGTCGAGGGCGATGACGTGGAGAAGCTCATCCTGGTCATCGAGCGCGACGACAAGGCGGACGCCTCCGGTGACGCCGCGGCCACCGAGGCCGTGCGTGCCGCGGTGACCTCCGCGCACGGTGTCACCCCGGCGGACATCCGCTTCGTCGGCCCGAACGAGATCAACCGCTCCTCCGCGGGCAAGATCGCCCGTCGCGTGGTGCAGAAGGCCTACCTCGCGGGCTAGTGGCCCGGATCCGCACCGCCGCCGGTGTAACACGCAGCAGCACACCGGCGATACAACTCTCCAGCGGATAATCAGGGCCCGCCCATCAGGGGCGGGCCTTCCGGCGGGTTCCCCGCCAATACACCGCCGTTGGAACGTCATTGGAAAAGGAACACCCCATGAGTGAGAGCCAGTCGTCTGAGAGCGTCGGAACCATGACCGTCGAACAGCTCCGAGGCTGGCTCCGCGACTGGGTCGCGGCCACCACCGGCCTGCCCGTCGAGGAGATCACCGGGGCGAAGCCGATGGAGAACTTCGGCCTGTCCTCCCGGGACGCGGTCGTCCTGTCCGGTGAGCTGGAGAACCTGCTCGGCGTGCAGCTCGACGCGACGATCACCTACGAGTACCCGACGATCGACGCGCTCGCGCAGCGCCTCATCGACGGGGAGCCGGCCACCCGCGAACGCACCCGCCCCCGCAGCCGCCACACCGGTTCCGGTGCGGCGACGCCGGGCACCCACGACATCGCGATCATCGGCATGGCGGGCCGTTTCCCGGGCGCCAACGACGTCGACGAGTACTGGACCATGCTCGTCGAGGGCCGTGACGGCACCGGCGAGCTGCCCATCGGCCGCTGGTCCGAGTACCTCGGCGACGAGGTCATGGCCCGGAAGATGGCCGAGCAGAACACCACCGGCGGCTACCTCGACGACATCTCCTCCTTCGACGCCGAGTTCTTCGGCCTGTCGCCGCTGGAGGCGGCGAACATGGACCCGCAGCAGCGCATCATGCTCGAGGTCACGTGGGAGGCCCTGGAGAACGCCCACCTGGCTCCCAGTGACCTGCGCGGCACCCCGGTCGGGGTGTTCCTCGGTTCCTCGAACAACGACTACGGCATGCTCATCACCGCCGATCCGGCGGAGGCGCACCCGTACGCGCTCACGGGCACGGCCAGCTCCATCATCCCGAACCGGATCTCCTACGCCTTCGACTTCCGCGGCCCCTCGGTGTCGGTGGACACCGCCTGCTCTTCCTCACTCGTCGCCGTCCATCAGGCGGTGCGTGCCCTGCGCGACGGTGACGCCGATGTCGCCGTCGCCGGCGGTGTCAACATCCTCGCCTCCCCGTTCGTCTCCACGGCGTTCGGCGAGCTCGGCGTCATCAGCCCCAGCGGCCACATCCACGCCTTCTCCGACGACGCCGACGGCTTCGTCCGCGCCGATGCGGCGGGTGCCGTGATCCTCAAGCGTGTCGACGACGCACTGGCCGACGGCGACGACATCCTCGCCGTGATCAAGGGGTCCGCCGTCAACTCCGACGGCCACTCCAACGGCCTCACCGCCCCCAACCCGGATGCCCAGATCGACGTCCTCGAACGCGCCTACGACGACGCCGGGGTCGACCCGGCCGAGGTGGACTACGTCGAGGCCCACGGCACCGGCACCATCCTGGGTGACCCCATCGAGGCCACCGCCCTCGGTGAGGTCCTCGGTCGCGGCCGCGAGCTCAAGCACCCGACGCTGCTCGGTTCCGCCAAGTCCAACATCGGCCACGCCGAGTCTGCGGCGGGTGCTGCCGGCCTCATCAAGGTGGTCCAGGCCCTCACTCACGGCGTCATCCCGCCGTCGGCGCACTTCGACGCCCCGAACCGCTACATCGACTTCGACGCCGAGCGCCTCGAGGTGGTCCAGGACCCGCGTGAGTGGCCCGAGTACTCCGGCCGCCGGATCGCCGGCGTCTCCGGCTTCGGCTTCGGCGGCACCAACGCCCACGTCGTCGTCTCATCCTTCGACCCCGCCGACTACGACGCCCCCGCCCAGGCGCAGGAGTCCCAGCTCACCGACCCCGAGCACCCCACCGCGGTGGCGCTGCCGGTGTCCGGCCTGCTGCCGTCGCGGCGTCGACAGGCGGCCGAGGATCTCGCCGAGTTTCTCGAGGGCCGCCCCGACACCGACCTCGTGCCGCTGGCCCGCTCACTGGCCCGCCGCAACCACGGCCGCTCCCGCGCCGTCGTCAGCGCCGAGACGGTGGAGGACGCCGTCAAGCGCCTGCGCCAGGTGGCCGACGGCAAGATCTCCGTCGGCATCGCCGCCGCCGACTCCCCGGCCGCCGTCGGCCCCGTGTTCGTCTACTCCGGTTTCGGGTCCCAGCACCGCAAGATGGCCAAGGAGCTCATCGAGTTCTCCCCGCTGTTCCTCGCGCGCATGGAGGAGCTCGACGCCCGCGTGGACCTGGAGTCCGGGTGGTCGGTCCTCGAGCTGATCCGCGACGACGAGCAGACCTACGACACCGAGACCGCCCAGGTCGCCATCACCGCCATCCAGATCGCCCTCACCGACCTGCTCGCCGCGTACGGTGCCACCCCGGCGGCCGTCGTCGGCATGTCCATGGGCGAGATCGCCGCGGCATACGCCGCCGGAGGCATCACCGCCGATGACGCCATGCTCATCGCCTGCCACCGCGCCCGTCTCATGGGCGAGGGCGAGAAGTCCCTGCCGGAGGATCAGCTCGGCGCCATGGCCGTCGTGGAACTGTCCACCGCCGACCTCGAGTCCCTCGGCGAGGCGGACGAGACCTTCGCCGACATCGAACCCGCCGTGTACGCCGGCCCCGGGATGACCACGGTGGGCGGACCGCGGCCGGCGGTCACCGCGCTCGTCGAGAAGCTCGAGGGGGAGGGCAAGTTCGCCCGCCTGCTCAACGTCAAGGGCGCCGGGCACACCTCGGCCGTCGAGCCGCTGCTCGGCGAGCTCGGATTCGAGGTCGCCGGGGTCACCCCACGGCCACTGACCGTCCCGCTGTACAGCTCCGTCGACCGTGGCGTGGTGCACGAGCCCGGCACCACCGTCCACGACGCCGACTACTGGCTGCGCATGACCCGCCAGCCGGTGTTCTTCCAGGACGCCACCGAGCAGGCCTTCGCGCACGGCCACACCATCCTCGTGGAGATCGCCCCCAACCCGGTGGCCATCATGGGCATGATGAACACGGCGTTCAGTGTGGGCAAGCCCGACGCACAGCTGCTCTACGTGCTCAAGCGCAAGGTCCCCACCGCCGAATCCGTCCGTGACCTGCTGGCCAAGCTCTACGCCGCCGGGCAGCCCGTCAACTTCGGCCTCGCCCACGGCGACGGTGAGGTTCTGCCGGCCCCGGGCCTGACGTGGAAGCACCAGCGCTACTGGACCAACGCGCGGCCGTCGTCCCACCGCGGCGCCGACCTGCCCGGTACCCGCGTCACCCTGCCGGGCGGCGTCACCGCCTTCACCACCAACGCCGACCAGGTGCCCTCCGCCCTCGCCCTGCTCGAGCGCGCGGCCGAGACCGTCGCACCGGAGGCCCAGCTCGTCGCCGCCGAGGAGCACGCCATGCTTCCGGCCGCCGGCGAGATCACCACCGTGGTCACCCGCACCATCGGCGGGCTGTCCATCGCCGTCCACCAGGTCACCGACACCGGCGTCACCTCGCTGCTCGCGGAGGGCTTCGCGACGTCGCTCAACCTCGGCACCCCGCGCACCACCCCGGGTGTGCAGGAACCGCAGGAGTCCCCGGCCTCCGCCGCGATGTTCCCCGAGGAGATCGAGGTCGAGGAGGTCCGCTGGGACCCCGCCTCCGGCGAATCCGTCGAGGACCGCCTGCGCACCATCGTCTCCGAGTCCATGGGCTACGACGTCGATGATCTGCCGCGCGAGCTGCCGCTCATCGATCTCGGCCTCGACTCCCTCATGGGCATGCGCATCAAGAACCGCGTGGAGAACGACTTCCAGATTCCGCCGCTGCAGGTGCAGGCGCTTCGCGACGCCTCCGTGGCCGACGTCGTCACCATGGTCGAGGAGGCCGTGGCGGCGAAGACCGCCGCCGGCGAGGGCACCCCGCTCATGGAGCCGGTAATGTCCGTCGACGCCGTCGTCGAGGCCCGCGAGGTCGCCGACTCGACCGACCCGGCCCCCGGCGCCGAGGACGGCCCGGAGGATGCCACGGGCGTCGGTGTCGCCCCGCGTGACGCCTCCGAGCGCATGGTCTTCGGCGCCTGGGCGTCCATCACCGGCACGGCACCGGCCGGCGTGACCAGCGCACTCCCGACGATCGACGCCGACACCGCCACGCAGATCGCGCAGCGCCTCACCGAACGCTCCGGCCTGGAGATCACCCCGCAGCAGGTGCTTGAGGTGTCCACCCTGGAACCGCTGGCCAACATCGTCCGCGAGGGCCTGGAGACCGAGGTCGAGGGCAACATCCGTGTCCTGCGCGCCCGCCAGGAGGGTGCCACCCGCCCGAGCGTGTTCATGTTCCACCCGGCCGGCGCCTCCACCGTGGTCTACCAGCCGCTCATGCGTCGCCTGCCCGAGGACGTCCCCGTCTACGGCGTCGAACGACTCGAGGGCAGCCTCGAGGACCGTGCCGCGGCCTACCTCGATGAGATCCGCCGCTACGCCGACGGTCGGCCAGTCGTCCTCGGCGGCTGGTCCTTCGGCGGCGCACTGGCCTACGAGGTCGCCCACCAGCTCAAGGACACCGACGTCGAGATCGCCTACATCGCGCTGCTCGACACCACCCAGCCGTCCGAGCCGGTGCCGGACACCATGGAGGAGACGAAGGCCCGCTGGACCCGCTACAGCGAGTTCGCGAAGAAGACCTACGGCCTCGACTTCCCCGTCCCCTTCGAGATCCTCGAGACCGCCGGCGAGGAGGCCATGCTCGGCATGCTCGAGCAGTTCCTCGCCACCACCGACGCCTCCGCCCACGGCCTGGCCGCCGGTGTCCTCGAGCACCAGCGCGCCTCCTTCGTGGACAACCGCATCCTGGACAAGCTGGACTTCCGACGCTGGGCCGATGTCGACGTCCCCGTCCTGCTCTTCCGCTCCGAGCGGATGCACGACGGCGCCATCGAACTGGAACCGGCCTACGCCTCGATTGACCCGGACGGCGGCTGGTCGGCTATCGTTGATCAACTGGATATCGTCCAGCTTGCAGGTGACCACCTCGCGGTCCCCGACGAGCCGGCCATCGGCGTCGTCGGCGCGCACATGACCCGGCGCATCGAGGAGCTGGACAGCTAGAAATCAGACATGGAATCGACTGGTGAATCGAGTGGTGATCAGTGACTGACAGCTCTGCGGCGAAATCGCCGGCTGACTCGACGGCCTCCAAGCTCGCCGACCTGCGGGCCCGCCTGGAGAAGGCGCAGGACCCGGGCAGCGAGCGCGCCCGCGCACGCCGCGACGAGGCCGGCCACACCACCCCGCGCCAGCGCATCAACGCGCTGCTCGACGAGGGTTCCTTCCTGGAGACCGGCGCCCTGGCCAAGACCCCGGGGGATGCCGACGCCGTCTACTCCGACGGTGTGGTCACCGGCTACGGCACCATCGACGGCCGCCCCGTCGCCATCTACGCCCACGACAAGACCGTCTACGGCGGTTCCGTCGGAGTGGCCTTCGGCCGCAAGGTGGTCGAGGTCATGGACATGGCCATCAAGATCGGCTGCCCGGTCATCGGCATCCAGGACTCCGGTGGTGCCCGCATTCAGGATGCGGTGACCTCACTGGCCATGTACTCCGAGATCTCCCGCCGCCAGCTGCCCCTGTCGGGCCGCAGCCCGCAGATCTCCATCATGCTGGGCAAGTCCGCCGGCGGCGCCGTCTACGCCCCGGTGACCACTGACTTCGTCATCGCCGTCGAGGGCCAGACGGAGATGTACGTCACCGGCCCCGCCGTCATCCGGGAGGTCACCGGAGAGGACGTCACCTCCGCCGAGCTCGGCGGCGCCCGCCAGCAGGAACTCAACGGCAACATCTCCGCGGTCGTGGGCAGTGAGGACGAGGCCTTCGACTTCGTCCGTGACCTCCTCGACCACCTCCCGTTGACCTGCAACGACCCCGCCCCGGTGTTCGGCGCCCCCAGTGACGAGGACGTCGCCGAGGAAGCCGCCCTCGACCTGTTCATGCCGGACGACTCCAACGCGGGCTACGACATGAACGATCTGCTGGTCCAGCTGGGTGATGACGACAACCTCGTGGAGATCCAGGCGAACTACGCGCCGAACCTCATCACCGCCTTCGGGCGTATCGACGGCCGTGCGGTCGGCTTCATCGCCAACAACCCCATGCACTTCGCCGGCTGCATCGACGCCGACGCCGCCGACAAGGGCGCCCGCTTCGTCCGCATCTGCGACGCCTACAACATCCCGCTCGTCTTCGTCGTGGACACCCCGGGATACCTGCCCGGTGTGGAGCAGGAGAAGGCGGGCCTCATCCACCGCGGTGCGAAGCTGGCCTTCGCCGTGGTCGAGGCGACCGTGCCCAAGATCACCCTCATCGTCCGCAAGGCCTACGGCGGTGCCTACGCCGTGATGGGCTCGAAGAACCTCTCGGGCGACATCAACCTCGCGTGGCCGAGCGCGCAGATCGCGGTCATGGGTTCGGCGGCCGCCGTGGTGATGATCCAGGGCAAGCAGCTTGCCGCTGCCCCGCCTGAGCAGCGGGACTACCTGAAGAAGATCTTCATGGACTTCTACGACGAGAACATGACCAGCCCCTACGTCGCCGCCGAACGTGGCTACATTGACGCCATGATCCAGCCGCGCGACACCCGCCTGGCACTGCGCCGCGCGGTGCGTCAGCTGGCGACCAAGGTGGAGCAGGATCTGCCGAAGAAGCACACCATCATGCCCATGTAAGGAATTTCTAAGGATGGGCACGGTTGAGGGGTCTACGCTGAACGCGAACATCTAGATGATTGCCCTCTCGACGTCGGCCGGTAGCAGGATCCGGTCGACGCTGGGGCGTGCCCCCAGGAGGTCGACGTGCCGCGGTACCTGTTCATCAATGAGAACATCGGTGGCCACCAGACCGTCCACGCAGCCCTCCGCCGCATCTTCGCCGACGTCGAGGGAATCGAGGTCGACTTCGTCGACGGCCAGCCGCCCGGCCTGCTGGGTAGGATCCTCCGCGCCCCCGTGCCCGGCCTCGCCAGGCTGGACCTGGACCTGCAGCCCCTCCGCTCCCAGCTCGTGCACTCCGCCGGGATCCGTCGCCAGGTGAAGAAGCGGCTGGCCGACGGGAACGTCGACGCCATCCACCTGTACACCCAGAACGCCATGCTCGGTGGGTCCCGGCTGCTGGCGCAGCTGCCCACCGTCATCACCACGGACAGCACCGGCCGACTCAACGCGTTCAGCCTGCCCTACCGCCCGCCGACGCGGTTCTCCGCAGCCATGAGTCGCGTCGCCCTGCTTTTCGAACGACCCGTCCTCGAGCAGGCGCACATGGTGTTCGCCAACACCCGGCAGGTCGTCGAGTCGCTGCGCTCGGCCGACTACCGGTTTCCCGCCCAGCGGGTCCGCCACCTCGAACTGGGCATCTTCTCGCCCTACCTCGGGCAGCCCCCGGCCCCGCGTGACCCGGGCCGCCGCCCCACCA
Source organism: Corynebacterium suedekumii (assembly GCF_030252185.1). Taxonomy (NCBI): domain Bacteria; kingdom Bacillati; phylum Actinomycetota; class Actinomycetes; order Mycobacteriales; family Corynebacteriaceae; genus Corynebacterium; species Corynebacterium suedekumii. The sequence continues at coordinate 642,935 of NZ_CP126970.1, read as the reverse complement.
TCGTCTTCATCGGCGCGACCCTGGAACGCAAGGGCGGGACCGTGCTGCTCGACATCTGGCGCGAGCACCTCCGGGAGCTGGCGGACCTGCCCCTCATCACCTTCGAGCAGGTGCCCGCCGAACCGGGCCTGACCGTGGTCAACGACCTGCGCCAGGGCGACCAGCGACTGTGGGGCATCCTCGCCGACGCGGACCTCATGTGCTTCCCCTCGGTCATTGACCAGGCCCCCAACGCCGTCCTCGAGGCCATGGTCGCGGAACTGCCCGTCGTCGCGCACCCGGTCGGTGCCATCCCCGAGATGATCGTCGACGGAGAGACCGGCATCCTCGTCGAGCCGGGGGACACCGACGCCCTCACCGAGGCCCTGCGCCAGCTGATCACGGACACCGAGCTGCGGGCCCGGATGGGCCGGGCGGGGCGCGAGCGCGTCATCGAGCGCTACAACATGGTCGATTCGGCCCGGGTGATCCTCGATGAGCTGGACGCCGCGACGCACGCCCGCACCGACACCGTGTCGCCGCCGGCCGGCGGCGGGGACGACGCGGATGAGCTGGTCTTCGGCATCGAGTCTGACCTCTCGGAGCAGTTCCTCGGGGAGTGGTCGGACCTGGCGGAGCGCACCGGCCGCCGTAGTGCCTCCCGACCCGCCTACGGCGCGACCTGGCAGGAGCACCTGGGTAAAGGCCGGCCGGCGATCGCCACCGTCCGACGCGCCGGTGAGCTCGTCGCCCTGCTCCCGCTCCAGGCCCGCGGCAGCGGCTCCCTGCACTGGAACACCGTCCACCGCCTCCTCGGCCACGGGCTGGGCACCGTCGGCGAGGCACTGGCCACTGATCCCGCCGCCCTGCGCGGTCTCATCACCGGCCTGCACGACAACGACGTCATGCTCGACCTCACCCACCTGCCGCAGGATTCACCCCTGCTGCAGGGCCTGCTCGACGCCGGCGACTGGTTGGTCGAGTTCACCGTCGACGAGCGCTGCCCGGTCATCGAGTGCCCGCCCGGAGTCATCGCCCGGGACCTGCGCAGCGCCAAGTCGATCCGACGATTCCGGGTGGCCCGGGAACGCACCGCGGCCGCCCACGGGGAGGTCGGCTTCGTCGTCGTCCGTACGCCGGAGGAACTGGACCGGCACTGGGCTGAGATCCGGGACCTGGCGGACCTGGCCCGGGGGGACAACCCCGGCACCCTCAACCTCCTCGGCGCAACTCACGAACCCTTCAGCCGTGACTACCTCACCCGGGAGGCCGCCGGTGGACACCTCATCCTCATCGGCCTGACCGTCGGCGACCGGTGGGTCGCCTGCTCGGTCATGGTGACCACCGGTGCCCGGGCCGAGGGCTGGTTCACCTGCCACGACCCGGAGTTCCGGGATCTCATCCCCGGCCACCAGCTCATCGAGTACATCGTCGACCACCACGACGAGCTGGGGGTGACGTTCATCGACGAGATGATCGGCGCCAGCCCCTACAAGCTGGACTGGCAGACCGGCGGGTACCAGGTGGGTACGGTCCGGGCCGTCCCCGTGCGCCCCGGAGGGCGCGGGCGCAGCCGGGCCCGGGCGCGGCTGCGCACCCTGGATGCGCTCACGCGCGCCACCGATATGGTGGGGAGGCTGCGACGCTGATGCAGCAGGACAGGACAGAAGAGACCGCGTCCGAGACGAAGCGGCTGTTCAGCAGCAGCACCGCCCTCATCATCGGGCGGCTGGCCACCGCCGTGTTCGGCTGGGCCGGCAGCGTCATCATCGCCCGTACCCTCAGTCCCGATGACTGGGGCCGCTACTCCTTCGTCTTCGCCCTGCTCGGAATCACGTCCGTCATCACCGACCTGGGCGTGGGCCGTGTCGTACTGGCCCGACTCAATTCCGAGGACCCCGACGAGATCGCGGGGATCTCCGGGTCCTTCATCGCGCTGCGCACCACCCTGGGATTCCTCGGCTACGGCATCGCCGTCGGCTACGCCTGGCTCACCGGCCTCGCTCCGCTCGTCGTGCTCGCCGCCGCCCTGGCGGGGTCGACGGTGGTGCTCGCCACCCCGGCGAACGCCCTGTTCGTGCTGTACCAGAGTCGACTGCGACTGACGTACGTGGCGGTGTGGGACATCATCGGCCAGATCATCCAGTTCCTGGGAATCCTCGCGGTCGCGACGTGGCACCCCTCGCTGCTGTGGTTCATCCTGCCCGCCATCCTCCGGGAGGTCGTGGTCATCATCGCCCGGGCCGTGGGGGTGCCGGGCCTGTTCGCGCCGGGCGCGCGGCCGTCGCGACGCCACCTCACGCGCTACTGGGGGGAGATGCTGCGGGAGGCCATCCCGATCTCCATCGGTTTCGCCCTGCTCACGCTGCTCGAACGCATCGACATGCTCATGCTCGAACGGCTGGGCACCTACGAGGCGGTCGGCCTCTACGCGGTGGGTTACAAGTTCTCCGACCTGCTGGCGCTGGTGGTCAGCGCGCTGGCGATTCCGTACACGACGGTGCTCATCAAGGCGTGGCCGAACCGGACCGAGGAGTTCCGGGAGCGGGTCTACCAGTCCATCGCCGTCGCCGCGCTGCTCGGTGGCCTGGCGGTGGTGGTCTTCTGGCCGGCCGCCCGGGGAGTGGTCACCCTGCTCTACGGTGACCAGTTCGCCCCGGCAGCCACCGCGGCGGCGCTGCTCGTCACGGCGAGTGCCCTCTCAGGCCTGCTCTACGTGGTGGTCTCCGCGCTCATCGCCGCCCGGAAGCTGCGGGTGTTCCCGTGGATCGCCGCCGCGGGTCTGCTCCTCAACATCGGCCTCAACGCGTTGCTCATCCCTGAGTGGTCCATCCTCGGTGCCGCCACGGCCACCCTGACCACCCAGGTGATCATGCTCGTGTCCATGCTGCTGCTCCTGCAGTTCACGCTCGGGATCCCCGGTGTCGCCCCGTGGGGACTGCTGCTGCGCCAGTGCGCGGTGGCGGCGATCGTGGCGGTGAGCGCCACCTCGCTGCACGCCGCGGGGGAGTGGTCGTGGCTGGTGGTGAGCCTGCTCGCGGGAGGGGCGCACCTGGTGATCTCGATGGGCGTCGATAAGCAGGTGCGGGCGCTGGTGCTCGCACCCCTGCGGAAGGGAAGTGACTGATGAGTCGGCTACGGAGTTTCGGGAGTCGGTTTGCGCGCTCGGGCATCGTCCTCGCGTACCACGACATCATCGCCAACGACGAGACCCCCTACCTCTACGCCGTGCGGGCCGCCACCTTCATCCGGCAGCTCGACGCCGTGGCGGCGCTGGGGTACCGCTTCGATTCCTTCGCCAACGTCGCGGCCGACATCATCGCCGGCCGCAGCGTCGGCGGGCGGGCGGTCGTGCAGTTCGACGACGCCCTCGTCGGTGTCATCCGGCACGCGGCGCCCATCCTCGCCGAGCGAGGCATCCCGTGGACCCTGCTGCCCGTCACCGAGCGCACCGGCGTCTCACCCGACTGGTGGCCGGAGGCCCGCGGCGTCACCCGCACCATGACCCGCCCCGAGATCGACGAGGCCTTCGCCGCCGGCGCGGAACTGGCCGGCCACACCGCCACCCACGCCTCCCTGCCCGGCCTGTCGGACGAGCGACTCCACGCCGAACTCCACACCTCCCGGCAGGTGCTGTCCGACTGGTCCGGCCGGGAGGTCCTCGACCTGTGCTACCCCTTCGGCCACACCGACCCCCGGGTCCGTGTCCACGCCGCCCGCGCCGGATTCCGGACGGGGTGGACCTTCACCAACGGCCGCTGTGCCCCGGGCGATGACCTGTACACCCTGCGCCGGCTGGCCATGCACGAGAACGTCGTGTCCTCGCTGCTGTGGCGCAGCCTGCTGCGCCCGGCCTGGTCCTGGCCCACCCCGGTCGACCACGACCCCGGCTTCGCCCGGCCCGACGGACACGGCGGGTACACCACCGACCCAGAGGAGAAGCAGTCATGAGCGCCCTCATTGTCACCGGTCTGATCTGCGGACTCATCTTCCTCGCCGCCCTCAAACGACCGCAGTGGGGAGTATTGGCCATCGCCGCGCTCGTGCCCTTCCACGGCCTGCTCATCATCGCGCCGGTCGCGCTGAGCCTGTGGAAGGAGGCGGCGGTCCTCGCGGTCGCGGTGGCCGCGCTGCTGGCCTCCCGCGCCCGCGACCGGGCGACCGTCGCCCCGTGGCTGGCACCTGCCGCGGTGCTCGTCCTCTTCGGGGTGATCTCGACGGTGTGGGTTCTGCGGACGAATGCCGGCTTCCCCATCAAGATCGCGTTCTTCTACCTGCTCGTGGCCGTCATCGTCTACTACCACCCGTTCACCCGGCGGGACAAGGATCATCTGGTGACCATCCTGCTCACCACGGGCACCCTCAGCGCCCTGTTCGGCCTGGCACAGCAGGTCCTCGGCGGGGAACGCCTCGTGGAGATGGGCTATGACTGGAACGAGTCACTGCGTACGACGGGCCCGTTGCTGCGCAGCTTCGGCACGTTCAACCAGCCCTTCCCCTTCGGTCTCTACCTCATGCTCGTGCTGGTGGTGGTGGGCACGGTGGCGCTGTCGCAGCCGGGTCGTCTGCGCTCGCGGATCTTCTGGCTCCTTTCTCCGGTGCTGGTCGCGGCGATGCTGTCCTCAGTCGTCCGTGCCGCGTTCGTCGGGCTGATCGTCGCGGTGTTCGTTGTCGGCGTGATCATCCACCGCCGCCTGCTCATCTACGCCGGCATCCTCCTCGCGGCGGTCGTGGTGGCCATCCCCTTCGCGGTGGCGGTCGATCAGCGGGGCGTGCTCGCCGCCCTGTTCTCCTCCAGCAGTCTCGAGGACCGTGGCGGCCACTGGGCGGCGACGCTGCCGCGGATGCTCGTCCGGCCGTTGGGTGACGGGTTGGGGACCACCGGCTCCGCGGCGGAGAAGGTCCTCGAAGCCTTCTACCCGCGTACCGGCCTGTACCAGCCGGACAACCAGTACCTCAAGGTCGGCCTGGAGCTGGGTGTGCTCGGCCTGGCGCTCTACGCCGTCACCATCGGCATGGCGATCGTGGTGCTGCGCCGGGTGATCCGGGTGGTGCGCGATCCGCTCGAGCAGGGGGTCGCCGCGGGTGTTCTGGCGGCGACGGCCGCCGCGTGCGTGGCCGCGGCTTTCTCCACCTACCTGGAGATCTTCCCCATGGACTTCTTCTTCTGGTTCCTGCTGGCCGTGGCGGCGTCGCTGCCCCGGGAGGAGGCGAGGGCCGTCGGTGGCTGGCGACGGGAACGGAATCCGGAACGCCGGGCGCGGCAGGAGAGACGTGAGGCGCTGGGGGAGGTGAGACGCGGCAGGACGTACGTACCGATGATTCGTCCGTGACCCACAGGTGAGCCTGTAGTAACTTTGTATCGATATACGGGGCCGTGATCGGCCGTGAGCGTTCAGGAGAGCAACAACATGTCAGAACACAACCCCGGGGAGTCTCGTACGTCCGCAGGTGCGGACGTTGCGTCCGCACCGCTGGACATAGGACTCATTGTCCGTTCATTTCTCCGGACAGCACCCCTCGCCCTCGGCGGCGCGGTCCTCGCGAGCGCGGTGACCGCCGGTGTTCTGCTGGGCGTGGATCCGCAGTACGAGGTCAACACCGAGGTGTCCGTGGGTTCCCCGATGGACAGCAGCCTCGACTTGGAGTCCCGGGACATCATCGGCCTACTTTACGCCTCCATCGTCCAGGACCAGGGCACCCAGAACTCCGTCCGGGAAGCCACCGGCATCGACGAGTACACGGTGGCCACCCAGAAGACCTCGGTGCCGGGCGTGATCAACGTCCGGATCCGGGCGGAGAGCCCGGAGAACGCGCAGCGGGTCACGGATGCCGTGGTCGAGTCGATGAAGAACCGCAGCGACTACCTCAACCTCGAGTCCTCCCGCGTCCTCGCGGAGGGGCAGGCCCGGCAGATCCGTGATCTGGAGACGGAGATGGCGGAGCGCTTCGCCTCGGACCCCTACGCCGACGTGTCCGGTCTGCAGAGCCAGATCGACCAGATCCGGGAGAGTGACGGCGAGGCCACACAGGTGGTGCAGCCGGTCGTGTTCGCCCAGAACAACAACGGCGGGGAGGTGGCATGGCCGAAGATCGCTCCGACCAGCCTCGTCGTCGGCCTGGCCACGTTCCTGCTGCTGCAGATCCCGCTGACCATCTGGGGGCTGATGCGCAAGCGGCGGGCGGATGCCCTGTGGCTGCGGGTCACCAGTCGCCGCTTCGGGGTGGAGAGCGAGATCGCGGAGGCCGTCGACGGCGGCCTGCCGCCCCTGACCGAGTCCCGGGTGGTGGGCGTGCTGTCGCAGTGCGGCACCGTCATCATCCTCGGCGAGGTCGATCCGCACCAGGAGTTCGGCGACCACGATCCGGACCGGGTCCAGCTCGCCGACTTCGACGCGAAGTGGTGGCGGGAGATCCCGCCGGACGCCATCAACCTCGGCATCGTGGTCATCGACCAGGGTGACCGGTCCGCGGAGATGGCCACCGACGCGGTGGAGCGCCTCGTGGAGAGTGACATCCCCACGATCCTGGTCATGCGCCGCAAGAGGCGGGACCACCCGCGACCGACGGAAGAGGAGGAGTTCCATGCAGCCACGAGTGGCGATCGCGCATGAGCGCCTGACCGACGTCGCCGGCAGTGAGCACGTCGTCGAGCAGCTCGCCCGGACCTGGCCGGGCTCCACCGTCCACGTGCCCTTCGCCCGGGAGGAGGGCATCCCGCCGGGCATCACCGGCCGCGTCCACACCAGCCCCGTCCAGCGCCTCTACGACGCGCTCGGGCAGCGCGGTCACGCCCCGCTCATGCCACTGGTGCCATGGGCCCTGCAGCATGCGTCACTGGACTCCTCGCTTATCGACGCCCTCGTGGTCTCCCACCACGCCTTCGCCCTCGCTGCGGTGGGCGCCGTGGACGTTCCCTCCGTGGCCTACGTCCATTCCCCCGCCCGGTGGGCGTGGGATCCGCAGTTCCGCCGCGGTGAGGCCGACAACCGGGTCAAGTCCGCCGCCCTCACCGCCCTGTCCACCTGGGCCCGCCGCAACGAGCGCCGCTGGGCCCCGGAGGTCACCTCCGTCGTAGCCAACTCCACGGCGGTGAAGGCCCGCATCGAGAACTGGTGGGACCGCGAGGCCCAGGTGGTCCACCCGCCGGTGGACACGAGCTACTTCACCCCGGACCCGGCCGTGCCCAAGGGCGACTACTTCGTCGCCGTGGGTCGCCTGGTCCCGTACAAGAAGGTGCCGTTGGCGGTCGAGGCCGCCGTCCGTGCCGGGGTCCGGCTCATCGTCGTGGGTGACGGCCGGGACATGGCGGCCGCCCGCGCCGTCGCGGGCCCGGGCGTGGAGTTCACCGGCCGGGCGCCGGGGGAGCAGATGCGCGACCTCATGCGCGGGGCACGCGCCCTGCTCATGCCCGGCGAGGAGGACTTCGGCATCGTGCCCGTCGAGGCCATGGCCTGCGGCACCCCGGTCATCGCCCTGGGTCGGGGCGGGGCGGTGGACACCGTCCGGCCGGGTGACACCGGCGTCCACGTCCACGGCGAGACGGACGCGGAGATCGTCGCCGGGTTCGCCGAGGCGATGCGGGACTTCGATGACGCGAGGTTCCGTACCGACCGGCTGCAGGAGTGGGCCGCGGACTTCTCACCCGCCAACTTCCGGCGTCGGATGGCCGACGTCGTGGCGCAGGTGCTGTAGCTCAGCGCAGGGTGTCGTAGACGGCCATCGTGGCTGCGGCGGTGTTCGCCCACGTCAGGCTGGCCACCTGCTCGACGGCGCGGGTGCGCAGGTCGGTGCGGAAGGCGGCGTCGTCAAGCGCCGGGGACAGCGCCTCACGCCAGCGGTCCGGATTGAGCCCGCCGACGACCACCGCGCCGTCACCGACGGCCTCGGGAATGCCGCCGACGGCGCTGGCCACGACGACCGCGCCGCAGGCCATGGCCTCCACCGGGGGCAGGCCGAACCCCTCGTAGGAGGACGCGTAGGCGACGACCGTCGCCGCCCGGTAGAGCGCCGGGATGTCCGCCAGGTCGATGTATCCGAGACCGATCGAGCCCGCCGGGCGGTGCGGGCTGTCGGTGTTCCCGCCGGCCAGGACGAGGGGCACGCCGAGACGGCTGAGGGCATCATTGACGATGTCCGGCCGCTTCCGCGGTTCCAGTGTCCCCAGCTGCAGGACGAAACGCTCCGGCAGCCGGTACTTCTCCCGGACCTGCGTCACCTCCTCCTCGGCGGGGATCCGGGCCCACGGTGCCGGTGCCAGGGGGGTGACGGTGGCGGTCCGGCCGGTCAAGGCCTGGATCCGCTCCGCCGTGAACTCCGAGACCGCGATGAGTGCATCGGCGCGCCGCAGGGAGGATCGCAGCAGCTGCTGCTCGCCCACGGCTCGCAGGCGGGACATGGCCCAGGGGGTGTCGAAGACGGACATGTCGTGGACCGTGCTCACCGTGGCCGAGCGCTGCCGCAGCGGCAGGTCGACGTCGAGGCCGTGGAAGATGTCGGCCTCGACCGGGCGCAGGCCCTCGAGGGCGCGGCGCACGCCGGAGGCCACCGGACGGGTGACCGGGGTGACGGTGTCGGGCAGTTCCGTGGTCGCGTCCTCCTGCACCACCGCCGACAGGCTGAGGTCACGGGCGTCGGCGAGGGCGGCGACCTCACGGACCAGCTCCCGCTGGTAGGTCTGGACCCCGCTGCCGTTGGGGCGCAGCGCCAGGGCCCCGAAAACGAGGCGGCGGGTCATGCGCCGGTGCCGCCGACGACGGCGCGGAAGGTGAGGACGAGGATCTTCAGGTCCAGCCAGGGAGACCAGTTCTCGATGTAGTCGTTGTCGTAGAGGACCCGGTCGGCGATGGAGGTGTCCCCCCGCAGGCCGTTGATGGCGGCCCAGCCGGTCAGCCCCACCGGGACACGGTGGCGGGCGTGGTAGCCGGCGTACTCCTCGCCGAAGAGCTCGACGAACTTCGGGCGCTCCGGTCGGGGCCCGACCAGCGCCATGTCGCCGCGGATGACGTTGAGGATCTGGGGGAACTCGTCGAGGGAGAATCGTCGCATGATGCGACCGAGCCTACTGATCCGCTGGTCGCCGGCGATGCTCCACCGGGTGTCGCCCTCATTCGGCGTGGCCGGCGACATGCTGCGGAACTTCAGCAGCTCGAAGGGTTTGCCGTCGAGGCCGATGCGGGTCTGCCGGAACAGGACGGGGGCGGACGGGTTGTCCAGCTTCACCAGTAGTGCGAGGACCGCCATGACCGGCGCGAGCGGGATCATCGCCAGCAGGGAGACGACGATGTCGAAGGGGCGCTTGAGCTGCCACGCGAGACTGCGGTGGGCGGAGCGGTTGATCCGGCGCAGCGGGACGGCGCCGATGGACTCGGTGAGCTCATCCCGGTCATGCACCTGGTGCAGGCGGGGGATGATGTAGAGATCGGACTCCTCGCGGACGCAGGCCCGGAGGGTGGAGACCAGCTGCTCTTCGTTGTAGTCCGAGAACGCGATGATGACCGTCTCGGCCTGGTGCTGCTGCAGCAGCTTGGGGAAGTCGGAGTCGAGGACGTCGACGGCGATGCTGGGGACGTCCGGCGACAGAGCGGAGGCCCGGTCGACGATGGCGAGCGGGCGCAGGCCGTACTCCGGGTTCTCCCGCAGCGTCGTGCCCAGATCCCGGCCCAGGTCACAGGAGCCGAGGATGAGGGTGCGCTTGAGCAGCTCCGGGCGACGCCGGCGGATCCAGCGCTGGACGACGGTGCCGACGATGCGCACGGCCCCGAGGGACACCGCCATGAGGGCGGCGAAGGTGAGGATGTCGCCGGACTCCGGGCCCGGGTTGATGAGCGAGACCGCGATGGTGGCGATGGCGGCCGCGGCGACCAGGCGGCGGGGAAGCTCGTCCAGGGAGGAGATGCCCAGCCGGAAACGGTAGATGTGCGGGAACACCGAGAAGGCGATGCCCACAGCCAGGGCGGTGAGGATCGGGTACGGCAGGCCGGACACCGCGCACACCAGGGCGATGACCGTGAGGTCGGCGAGGCGCTGCCACGGCTCCGCCACGTAGGAGTGCAGCCGCATCCACATCGAGCGGTGGCTGCCCTGTCCGGGGACGGTGGGGGAAGTGGGGGTGTGCGCGACGGTGTTGGCGTCGGCGGGAGAGTCAGCTGGCTCTGCGCCGTGGTCTCCGGTGGTGGGGAGATCAGGCCGAGTGAGCAGCTTCTTCATTGTGGTGCCTTTCTTGCTCCGGTCGTCTGGACCGGCACCACCGCAGTGCGCCCCGCTGGGCCCGGTGGGTCGATCAGGCGTCCGAGCTCTTCCGGATCTACTTGTCTTGACGAACCGACTATGCCCGTCCGCGAAACAACTTGCAAGCGCGAATATATGAATGAATAACACTCAGGCGTTGTTATCGTGAATGGCATCAAAAACGGCTGTTACCAGCCTTAACGCAATGCTCGGGAAGTGCGCCCTGGGTTAGAATGCGCATGTTTTTGAGTACAAGAAAACTAAAGGTAACCTGTTATACGCATATGTGTGCCTCCCGGTCCTCATGCCGATCCCGCCCAGGTAGGGTGTGGAAGATCTATTCCTCCCCGCCGGCCGCCGCCAGGAGCCCGGGCGGGCGGGGCTGTCCGAGGAAGGGAGCCAGGCCGGTGAAGATCGTGGCGGTCAATGCCGGAGCCGACGTCTCCGGCGCCGAGAAGGTGTTGGCACAGCTCATCGCCGTGGCAGTGGCCGGTGGCGACGAGGTCGTCCTCGCCTGCCCGGAGGGAAATCTCCCCGACATCGTCGACCCGGCCGTCCACCACGTCCCGGTTCCGCTGTCCCGGCTCGGACGCTCCCGGGGTCGGCTCGGGCGACTGGCCGCCATCGCCGGTCTGCCGGTGTCGTGGTGGCGCACCGCCCGAATCCTGAGAATTGCCGCACGGGACGCCGATGCCGTCATTCTCAACTCCACGTTCGGCCTGCCGGCCGTCGGACTCGCCTTCCCCGGCCACACCTGGCTGCGGGGGAGCGGCCGCCGCCGTCCCACCGTCACCTGGCTCGTCCACGACACCATCCATTCGCCGAAGCAGAAGGTGGTGGCGCTGCTGGGAACCCATGCGATCACGCGGGCCGTCGGGGTCTCGGAGGTCACCGCCGCCTCCGTCCGCCGGCTCGTACGCCGGGCCGAGTCCCGTCCCAACGGGGTCCGGATCCCTGCCACCCCGACCGGGGCCACGACCACGGATCCGGCCCGGCCTGTCGTGGGCATCCTCGCCGTCCTCGCGGCGTGGAAGGGCCATGACGTGCTCCTGGAGGCGGTCGCCCGGGTGCCGGAGGTGCACCTGGAGATCGCCGGCACCGCCTTCCCCGGATCCGAGGACTGGGAACGGCAGCTGCGCGGACGCGCCGCTCAGCCGGATCTCGCCGGCCGGGTCCGATTCCTCGGCCACGCCGACCCGGCGGAGGTGTTCCCCCGCTGGGATCTCATCGTCTCGGCGTCGACCTCCCCGGAGGCGGGGCCCCTCGGTGTGCTTGAGGCGATGGCGGCCGGGGTGCCTGTGCTGGGCACCGGTCACGGCGGGACCGCCGAGTATCTGGCCGGTGGCTCCGGCCGGCTCGTCCCGCCCGGCGACGTCGACGCCCTGGCCGAGGCGATGCGGGAGCTCATCCACGATCCCGACGGCCGCGCCCGGCTGCGTGACCGGGCCCGGCAGGTCGCCGAGCGCGACCATGATCTCACCACCACGCTGCCGCGGATGCTGGAGGCCCTGACCCGTGCGTGACCGGAAACGCGGTCGGCGACGATTCGGATGGGCGGTGTTTCTGGTGTCGGTGCTCGTCGGTGGACTGCTCGCCGCGGTGCTGCTCACGCGGAGCAGTGAGGACGGCCCGCCGGTGTGCGCCCGATTCGGGGTCGCCGCCCCCGCGGACTGGGAGGAGATGAGCGAGGACGAGTTCCGGGCCATGATCGACGAGCAGGTGTACCTGGGTGCCCGGGACATCCGTCTCGCCGCCGTGTGGCAGGACATCGAGCCACGCCCGGGCGACTATGAATGGGAGGCGCTGGACGGGCGCCTGCAGATCGCGCTCGACGCTGGTCTGACTCCGCTGCTGCTCATCCACACCCACCCCGACTGGGTGACCGGGTTCGGGGAGATCGGCAGCGGCGCCGCCGAGGCCTACGGGGACTTCGCGGGCGAGGTCGCCCGCCGTTACTCGGACCGGGTCCACGCCTACGAGATCTGGAACGAACCGAACCTTGAGAGGTTCTGGCCGGACCCGGACCCGGACGCGTTCGCCGAGCTGCTCGCCGCGGCCGGCCCGCGGATCGCGGCCGCCGATCCGGAGGCGGAGATCGTCTCCGGTGGCCTGTCCCCGGCGACGAACCGGGAGAACACCTCGGTCGCACCGGTGGACTTCCTCCGTCGGCTCTACGAGCTGGGCGCGCAGGAGTACTTCACGGTGGTCGGCATGCACCCCTACTCCTACCCGGAACGACCCTCGGGTGGTTCGGACTGGAACGCCTTCGGCCAGATGGCGCAGATGACGGCCCTCATGGATGAGGCCGGTGACACGGACACGCAGATCTGGGTGACGGAGATCGGCGCGCCCTCCGACGGTGACCGCGGGGTGGGGGAGTCGGCGCAGGCGGATCTCATCGCCGAGGCCCTGGAGCTGATCGACGAGGATCCCCGGCTCGGGCGGGCCTACCTCTACACCATGTACGACATCGATCTGGGGCAGGACAATCCGGAATCCCACTTCGGGTTGCTGAATGCCCCGGGGGAGCCGAAGGAGATCGCCCGGCGGCTGGCGGCCGGCACCGGCGCTGAGGCGTCACCCACCTGCGACTTCCCGGGGATGTAACGATTCTGTTACCGTACGCCGATAGACCCTAATGACACTGCAACGTTGACCACGGCATCACTGCCTGAATAGGAGCTCCCCATGCTGAGCCTCGCACTCGACCTCTCCGGCGACATCATCAACCTCGTCGTCATGATCATCAACCAGATCACCCACTCGATCGGCTAAGCGCCGACGCGGTCACCTACGCCGCCGACTCCCGCACTCCGGGGTCGGCGGCGTTCGTGCGTCCGGCCCGGGTGGTCGCGGCCACCCCGGCCACCCCGGCGGCCCCGGTGGCCCGCGATCAGGCGCCAGCCGAGCAGCAGCAGACCGGACATGATGGTGGCCACGAGGATGAAGGACCAGTGGGGCAGCTCGCCGTTGCGCAGCGACCAGATGCCCAGGCCGACGACGGCGGTGATCGCCCAGGTGGCCACACCGGCGGGGGCGATGCGGGCAGCGTCCCAGCGGGCGACGGCCCCGATGAGTGCGGCGGCACCGACGCCCAGGAGGAAGGGCCACAGCGTGGAGGCCCAGCCGCCGACGGTGAGCGGCATCTCGTCGGTCTGGTGGGCGACGCGGGCGAGGAACGCGAAGACGGCGATGGCGACGACGTCGAGAAGCAGGGCGGTGATCCGGTTCATGCCGCCTACTGTAGTGGGCCGTCTGCCGCGCGGGCCGTCACGCCCCGGCGGGCGTAGTGCAGGGTGTAGACCACCCAGCCGACGGCGGTGATGAAGGCGAAGGAGATGAGGCGGTAGATGATCGCGGTACCCGTGGCGTCGACGGCGGTCATGCCGGAGGCCACGAGCGTGGCGATGATCGTCACCTCCACCGTGCCCAGCCCACCCGGGGTGACCTGTGCGGAGCCGGCGATCTTGGCGGTGGTGTAGGCGAGCAGCACGCCCATGATCGTCGTGTGGTCCGGCTGGGCCTCCAGCCAGGGCAGGTCGCCGGTGACGGCCCAGATGCACGCCCACAGCGACAGGGCGTCGAGCAGCCGGTTGGCCAGGGACCAGCCGGCGGCGACGCTGAACCGGGTCCGCGAGAGCTGCACCGTCTCCAGCTGGTGGATCTGGTCGAGCGCCGTCTCCAGCCCGGCCGCCGGGTCACGCCGCAGCAGGCGGTTGACCCGGGGCAGCAGGCGTCGGGCCCACCCCTCGAGGCGCTGGGGGTGGCGGGCGGCCCAGTACACCGCGCCGGCGAGGGCGATCATGGCGACGAAGGTGACCACGAGCGACCACACGCTGAACTGGGCGCCGAGGAAGAGGACGGCGGCGCCGCCGATGAGGACGAGCCACATCGTCGACAACGCCGAGGACAGCAGGAAGAACCAGCCGCAGAGGATGACGCTCGCGCCCCAGCCGCGCTGCACCTGATAGGTGAGGATCGCGGAGAACGCCGGCCCGCCGGGCAGGGTGGTCGACCAGGAGTTGGAGGCCAGGGTGATCGCGGTGGTCTCCCGCAGCGGGACCCGGGTGCCGCCGGCGCCCATGAGCAGGCGCATGACCTCCGCCATCGCCACCAGCGAGGCGCCGGACGCCACGAGAACGAGGAGCACCCCGCCGAGGTGGGCGTCACGCAGGCGCCGCACACCGTCGGCGAGGAAGGGCATCTGGTCACGGAAGGCGATGCCGAGCACGATGAGCACGGCCAGCGGCGCCAGCCATCTCACCCACCGGTTCGCCGCCAGCTGCCGCAGAAACCGCATGTGATCAGCGCTCCAGTCGCTTGGTGTCCCTGTCCTCCTGCAGCCGCCGCATGAGCTCGGCGAAGGGCACCAGTTCCTCGTCCTCGCTGGTGGTGCGGCCACCGCGGGCGGCCTCGGACTCGTCGACCACGACGGCGTGGTCAAGCAGGAGCTCACCCTCGTGGACCTCATGCGTGTCGACGCCCGCGTGCCTCGGCGCCGGCTCCTCCCACACCGGTTCCTCCCGCGCCGGCTCCACCGGAGTATGGACGGGGGCCGGCATCTGGGCCGGCGCCGGAGTCGGGGTGGCCCCGTGGCCGAGCTTCTCGTACGCCTTCTTGATGATGCCCGGGGCCCACCAGTTGTCCTCGCGCAGCAGATGCATGACGGCGGGGACGAGCATCATGCGGATGATGGTGGCGTCGATCGCCAAGGCGAAGATCATGCCGAAGGCGATGTACTTCATCATGACGATCTCGGAGAAGCCGAACGCACCGGCGACGACGATCATGATGAGCGCCGCGGCGGTGATGATCGAGCCGGTGTGCGCCGTGCCGTACTTGATGGCGTCGTCCGTCGTGTCACCCCGGTCGCGCGCCTCCACCATCCGGGAGACGAGGAAGACCTCGTAGTCCGTGGACAGGCCGTAGACGATGGCGACGATGAGGACGAGCACCGGGGACATGAGCGGGCCCGGCGTGAAGTTGAACAGGTCGGCGCCCAGTCCCCCGACGAACATGGCGGTGAGGATGCCCAGCGTCGCCCCCAGTCCGAGGACCGTCATGATGATGGCCTTGGCCGGCAGGATGAGTGAGCCGAACACCAGCGCCATGAGGATGAACGTGGCCACGACGATGTACAGCGCCATCCACGGCAGCTTCTCCAGGAGCGCCTCGATGGACTCGATCTCCATCGCCGGGGTGCCGCCGATGTAGGCGGTGACCCCCTCGGGCACCTCGATGGCACGCAGCTGCTCCACGACGTCGCTGTTGAGGTCACGGTCCTCGATGCCCGCCGAGAGCACCGTCGTGCCGTCGACCGTGCCCGAGTCCGGGGTGAACGGTGACGACAGGCCGGTGATCTCCCGGGTCTGCATGTAGATGTCCACCAGCTGCTGTTCGTCCGCACCGGTGACCACGAGTTTGACCGGCTCGGTGCGGAAGGCGGGGAAGTTCTCGTTGAACTCGTCCTGCGCGACACGGGTGTCATTGTCCGGCGGCAGGTAGGTCTCGTTGATGCCGCCGAAGGAGATGCCGGTCAGCGGGATGGTCAATGCGATGAGCAGGCCGGCGACACCGACGGTGACCAGCTTGGCGTGCTTCATGGCCCACGCCGGGATCCGGAACCAGATGGTGTCCTCCAGGCGGCGGGCGGTGCGCTTCGTCCGCCGGATGGTCCACTTGTCGATGTTGTGGCCGAGCATGCCGAAGATCGCCGGCAGCACCGTCACCGACAGCAGCGCCGCCAGGCCGACCGCGGAGATGGCGCCGTAGGCGACGGACTTGAGGAAGGCCTGCGGGAACACGAGCAGTCCCGACAGCGCGACGGCGACCATCGCCGCCGAGAACACCACCGTCTTACCCGCCGTCGCCGTCGTCGTGGCCACGGCGGTGGGCACGTCCTCACCCTTGTCCAGCTCCTCCCGGAACCGGGAGACCATGAACAGGCCGTAGTCGATGGCCAGGCCCAGACCCAGCAGGGTGACCACGGACTGGGCGAAGACGTTGACCTGCACCACCCCGGCGAGCATGGACAGGATGCCCAGCGAACCGGCGATGGAGAGGATACCCACGATCAGCGGCATGAACGCCGCGACGACCGAACCGAACACGACGAGCAGCAGGACAGCCACCACCGGCAGGGCGACGATCTCCGCCCGCAGGATGTCGCCGGCCATACCGTCGTCGAGGGCGTCGGCCACCGCCGTGGCGCCCGCCACCTGGGTGACCACATGGTCCGGCAGGTCGTCGGTGACCAGGGCGTCCTCGACGATGCGGAAGTCCTTGAGCGTCTGCTCCGCGTCCCCCTTCAGTCCGATGGCGGCGAACGCCTGTGCGCCGTCCGGGGTGATCAGCTGGGCGTTGCGGGTGTCGAAGTAACTGGTGACATGGTCGATCTGCTCCGGGTACTGCGCCTGCAGATCCTCCAGGTGGGAGGCGATGGCGCCGAAGGTCGCCGGATCATTGAGCGTGGTCGACGATTCCTCGGTCGTCTCGTAGAGCAGGATGATGTCGCCCGAGTTGTCCCGCCCGAACGTGTCCAGCTCGATGGCGGCGGCCGCGGTGGAGGACGAACCGGGATCGTCCCAGCCCTCCTGGCTCATCCGGTCGCCGAGGCGCAGTCCGAAGATGACGTACAGCGCGAGAATCGCCGCGATGAGGATCAGCGGCACGATCCGGCGGTACCGGTAGGAAAGATAGCCCCACTTCAGGAACACGATGGTCTCCTCTTCCGGACAGGGCTAGTGCGAACGCCCCGACAGTAGTGCGGACAGCGGACGGAACGGCTGGAGCCAGGCACCCTCGTCAGGCAGGGCGTCGAGGCTGATGCGCGGCAGCGGCTCCCGGAACACCCCGGGGATCTCCTCCAGGTCCACGAAGGTGATCGTGTCGGAGGCGACAGCCCAGGAGGCGTGCTCGTGGAAACCGAGGACCGTGACGGGCAGGCCCTCGGCGACGAGCTCGTCGATGGTCTCCTTGAAGTTCTGGCCGTCCGCCGAGGCCACGACCAGGCCCTTGAGCACACCCTCGGCGTGACGCCGGCGGATGTGGGCGAGCATGTCCGGGTCGACGTCGGAATCCTCGTCGGTCTTCGGCTTGGCGAAGACCGCGAAACCCACGTTACGCAGCGCCTCCACCCACGGGCGGACGACATCCGCCCCGCCGGGGGTGACGTTGGTGAACACGGTCGCCTCCGCCTCGACGTGGGTGCCCGAGGTGTGCGAGAGCTCCCCGGCGCGGGCCAGCAACCACCGGCCGATGGCGTCGAAGCGGGGCCGGTACGCCGCGGTGGGGCGGCCGCCGAGGATGGCGCCCAGGCCCATGTCCAGGTTCGGGGCGTCCCACACGAGCAGCAGGTTGTCGGGGCCGCCGGTGGCCGGTGAGCCGTAGTGGTGGGTCGATTCGTGAAGGTCGCTCACGGTTGTCTCAATTCACAGAAAATAGGGGTTAGGCAGGCGCGTTGCTGCGCTGCCAGAGAAACTCGGTGATGGTGTGGTCCTTGTCCAGGCCCTTGCCCTCGAACTTGGTGATCACCTGCCGGTCCGTCAGCTGCGGGCACTGCGCCCACGGCCAGCCCCGGTACTCCAGCAGCGGCTCCACGTCGACGAGCTCGGAGATCCACTCCGCGTACCCGGCGTGGTCGGTGGCCACGTGCAGGACCCCGCCCGGCTTGAGGCGGGTGGCGATCAGGTGCAGGGTGCCCGACTGGATGATGCGGCGCTTGTGGTGCCGCGCCTTGGGCCACGGGTCGGGGAAGAAGATGCGCACGCCGTCGAGGGACGCCGGCTCGAACATCCGGGCCAGCACCTCCACGCCGTCGCCGCGCACCATCCGGATGTTGTCGATGCCGCCCCGGACCACCGACCCCAGCAGTTTCGCCAGGCCCGGCTTGTACAGCTCGACCGCGACGATGTTGGTGTCCGCCTCCAGCGGGGCCATCGCCGCGGTGGAGGTGCCGGTGCCGGAGCCGATCTCGAGGATGGTGCGCGCACCGGAACGGCCGAACCAGGCGTCGAGGTCGATGAGCTCGTCGTCGAGCAGCCGACCGAGGCGCGGCCAGTGCTCCTCCCAGAGCTTCTCCTGGTTCTCGGTGAGCGTGCCGCGACGGAAGCTCACGGCACCGAGGCGCGGGTAGTCGCGGTCGTCGCCGAAGTCGGTCTGCAGGGGGCGGCCGGCGGGCAGGTCGCCGAGCGGTCGACCGTCGCCGGAACCGGCGGCAGAACCAGCTGCGGAAGTGTCAGGAGAATCGGAGATAGACATCAGTCCCATTCTTCCCTTGTGATGGTCAAACTTCAATTTTCCCGCGCTGGTGACCGCGCAGGTGACAAGGGGGTAACAGGTTCGCCGGTGTGTGCCGTTGAAAGTAAATATAT
The DNA here is from genome assembly GCF_030252185.1 of Corynebacterium suedekumii. Classification (NCBI taxonomy): domain Bacteria; kingdom Bacillati; phylum Actinomycetota; class Actinomycetes; order Mycobacteriales; family Corynebacteriaceae; genus Corynebacterium; species Corynebacterium suedekumii. The sequence goes on along the minus strand of NZ_CP126970.1, from coordinate 624,354 downwards.
GGGAGACTGATTCGAATCGTCCCCGCCAGCCGACAGTTGTCGGTGTCTGTCCTCGTCGAAGGAAAGTAATGTCGCCCCGCCCCGCCCGCGTCCCGCACTATCTCTTCGTCAACGAGAACATCGGCGGTCACCGGACCGTCCACCGCTCCCTCAGGTCCATCCTCGCCGAGCGCGACGACGTCACCGTGGAGTTCATCGACGGCGAGGATCCCGGGCTGCTCGGGCGGATCCTCCGGGCCCCGGTGCCGCTGCTGTCCCGCCTGGACCTGGACCTGCAACCACTTCGCGGGCAGCTCGTGCACTCGTGGAACATGCGCCGCCGGGTCCGCCGGCGACTCGCCCGGGGCGGGGTGGACGCCATGCACGTCTACACCCAGAACTGCCTGCTCGGTGGAGCCGACCTGCTCCGTTCCCTGCCGTCGGTCATCACCACCGACAGCACCGGGCGGCTCAACGCGTTCAGCATCCCCTACCGCACCCCGACGAGGTTCACCGGGCCGATGAGCGTGTTCAACCTCCCCTTCGAGCGCCCGGTCCTCGATGCGGCGACGAAGGTGTTCGCCTGTTCCCGCGCGGTCGAGACCTCGCTGACCTCCCCGGACTACGAACTCCCACCGCAGCAGGTCGAACACCTGGAGATGGGCGTCCACTCGCCCTATTTCGCGCGGCCCCTCCCGCCCCGGGACCCTGCCCGCCGCCCCGGGATCGTGTTCGTGGGCACCTCGTTGGAACGCAAGGGCGGCACCCTGCTTCTCGACGTCTGGCGCAACCACCTCCGCGACCGCGCCGACCTCACCCTCATCACCCTGGAGACCCTGCCGCCGGAGGAGGGGCTGACGGTGATCAACGATCTCCAGCCGGGCGAGGACCGGTTGTGGGACATCCTCGCGGACGCGGACATCTTCTGCCTGCCCTCCCTCATCGACCAGGCCCCCAACGCCATCCTCGAGGCCATGGCCGCCGGCCTGCCCGTGGTGGCCCACCCCAACGGCGCGATCCCGGAGATGGTGATCGACGGTGAGACGGGGCTGCTCGTCGACGCCCACCACCCCGGGCCGGTCGCCGAGGCCCTCACCCGGCTCGTCGATGACCCGCAGCTGCGCGCCCGGATGGGGGCGGCCGGACACCGGCACGCCAGCGCGCACTACGACATGGCCGCCTCGGCGGAGACGATCCTCGCCGAACTGGCGCGGGCGGCGGACCTGCCCGCGGCCCCGGGGCCCGCGATGGAGTTCAGTGTGCACCGCGAGGTCGACGACGAGCTGCTCGCCCAGTGGCGGGAGCTGGCGGACCGGTGTTCCACCCGTTTCTCGTCGCGCCCCTCCTACGCCCTGAACTGGTTCCGCACCCTGGGTAAGGGGCGGCTGTCCGTGGCCACGGTCCACCGGGACGGCGTGCTCGTCGCCCTGCTGCCCCTGCACACCCGCAGCCGCCTCACGGTGACGGTGCGCCGGCTGACGGGCCATGGCCTGGGCACCGTCGGTGAGGCACTCGCGGAGGATGACGCCGCCCTGGTGGCCCTGGTCGACGGCCTGCACCGCCGACGCCTCCCGCTGGCGCTGACCCACCTGCCGGAGGATTCTCCGCTGGTGCGGGCCCTGCTGGATCACGGCGGGTGGACCCTCAACCATCAGCTCGATGACGTGTGCCCTGTCACGGTGCTTCCGCCGGGGACCACCGCCGCCGATCTGCGCAGCGGCCGTTCTCTCAAGCGCCTGCGCAGCGCCCGCAACCGGGCCGGCCGCGAGATGGGGGAGGTGACCTTCGAGGTGGTGCAGTCACCGGAGCACTTCGCCCGGGTGTGGCCGGAGATGGTCCGGGTGGCCGCCGTCGCCGAGGCGGCGGAGAAGGAGGCCCGTCTCAATCTCACCGCGGGTGTCCACGGCGAGTTCGCCCGGTCGTTCCTGTCGGAGGAGGCGGACCGTGGCGCGCTGCGGATCGTGCTGCTCCGGGTGGGTGGTCAGCTCGCCGCCTTCGACGTCATGATTCTCTCCGGTGGCCGGGCCGAGGCCTGGTTGACGCGATTCGATCCCGCCTACCGCGATCTGTCCGTCGGCCACCAGCTCATCGAGCACACGGTCAACGCCAGCGCGGAGGCCGGTATCACCGAGTTCGACCACATGATCGGCGAGAGTGACTACAAGGAACCGTGGCAGACGCAGTCGTACCATGTGAGCACGGTCGTGGCGGCCCCGTGGCGGGTGGCGCTGGTGTCCCTGCTCGCGGAGCGTGCGGTGCGCGGGCTCAGCGAATGGGCGCACGCGCGGGCCCATCGGGCCCGCAACGCGCTCGGATAAGCCGGGCTCCGGTTGCGGGCGGCGGGTGGACGGGTCATGCTGGGGTCACCACACGCTCCGGGGGAGGGCCGTTGGAGACACCCGACATGTTCATCCGCGCAGCCGACTGGGCCCACGCGCGCGAGTTCGGCTGCCCGGCCGGCGTCCAGCTGCGCCGCGTCCTGCACGAGCTCACCGGCCCGCCCCGGGTCGGCGCCTGCACCCTCGCCGCTCCGGTCCCGCTGGGGTGGGAGGGGATCCGGGAGGTCACCGTCACGTGGCCGGCGCTGAGCCCGGGTGTCGACGCCGCCGTGCTCGCTCACCCCGGTCCCCTCACCGCCGCGATCCGCGCCCGCGTCGAGGCGGGGCCGTGCCTCATCCTCGTCGTGCCCGACCTCCGGTCGCCGGAGCGGCTCCGGGCGGAGATCGAGGCCTCGCTGGTCACGGTGCGTACCCGGTTGCTCGCCGGGGAGCTGAACGCCCTGGCGCGCCGTCACCCCGGACATGCGGCGGCCCTGACCGCCATCGCCGGCGTGGCCCCGGCGCTGTCCGCCACACCCCGGGTCCCCCAGGTCACCGTCATCGGCCCCGACCCGGCGACCCGCGCCGTGGCGGTCGCGGACCTGTCCGGGACGGACCTGGTCGATCACGCCGAGGTCGACGCCGTCATCGCCGCCGCCCCGCCCGGCGGCTGGACCGACGCCGATGCCGTCACGCTCGCCGACGCCGCCCGGCGGACCGGCCGGCTCGTCTCCACCGCCCCGCTCCCCGCGGGCGTCGAGGGCACGGTGGTGCGTCCCGGCCTCCCGCTTCTCGACGCCCTCCACCTCGCCCTCGCCCGTCCCCGCACCCTCCCCACCGCCCGGCCGGGCGCCTGGGAGCGGGCGGCCGCCGGGCTGGAGCGACGCCGTCTCGCGCACGCGGACGCCGAGCTCACCCGCCTGCTCGACCGGGCCCGCGAGGACGGGGCCGGTGTCGCCGCGGATCTCGGGACCCTGGCCGCCGACCACGGGCGGATGCTCGGCCCGCGGCCCGACCCGCTGCCGGTCATGGCACAGGCCCTGCTGGTGGCCGCGGCCGCGGGCGTCACGGTGGGCCGACTCACCTGGGCGCTGCACCCGGCCGGGGCGGTCGTCGCCGGGTGCGCGGTGGCGGCGGTGACGGGCTGGCTGCGGTGGCGGTCGGGGCGTCGATACGCATGGGCGAGGTGGGCGGAGCGGGAAGGTGCCCACCTCCGGCGACACCTCGCCGCGCCGGGTATGACCAGCACCGGGCCTGGTGCGTGGCTGCGGCGGGAACTGGCCCGGGCGCAGGACTGAGTGGAGACGGAGGAGACGATGGAGCAGTGGTGGCTGAGCCTGCACGGGCTCGAGGTGATCGCGGCGGGTACCCCCGCGGGGGAGGGTGACCTGACCCTGCGGCTCGGTGGGGAGGAGTACGCGCTCGGGGCGGCGGGCGCCGATTCCGTCACCCTCAGCGACAGCAATGGAATTACCATTTACGCTGATCTGGACGGGGACGGAGAGATCGACCACATCTCCAGCATCCACGGCGACGGCGGATTTGACGTGTACTCGGCCGACCCGCACCGGGCGGCCTGGGGCCTGGCGGGTGGCGACGACCACACCGGAGCGGACGGACGGGCCGCATCGTGGGGTTTGCCCGCCGATTCCACCCCCGGAAAGGGGGCGCCGCGTAGTGGCGTAGATCAACAAACCGGCACATGGCTCCGAATTGAACAAGGATAAACGGGCTGGTCATCACCGCCGGATGATCCGGGACCCGGGAGAGGTGCCCGAGATCGTCCCGAAATAGATAACCTGTAAAAAGAGAACTCTGCCGAGTGACGCACATGTCAGGAGAACACATGACCACTGCCATCAAGGGCCTGCAGGGGCCTGCACCGACCGACAACGAGAAGCTCCTTTCCTGGATTGCAGAGGCAGTGGAGCTGTTCCAGCCGGAGAAGGTCGTCTTCGCCGATGGCTCGCAGGAGGAGTGGGGCCGACTGACCGCGGAGCTGGTGGACGCCGGCACCCTGATCAAACTCAATGAGGAGAAGCGCCCCAACAGCTTCCTCGCCCGCTCCAACCCGGACGACGTCGCCCGCGTCGAGTCCCGTACCTTCATCTGCTCCGAGAAGGAGGAGGACGCCGGCCCGACCAACAACTGGGCCGATCCGGCGAAGATGAAGGCCGAGATGACCGAGGTCTTCCGCGGCTCCATGAAGGGCCGCACCATGTACGTCGTCCCGTTCTGCATGGGCCCCATCGATGATCCGGACCCCAAGCTCGGCGTCCAGCTCACCGACTCCGCCTACGTCGTCCTCTCCATGAAGGTCATGACCCGCATGGGCAAGGACGCCCTGGACAAGATCGGCACCGACGGCGACTTCGTCCACGCCCTCCACACCGTGGGCGCCCCGCTCGAGCCGGGCGAGGAGGATGTGCCGTGGCCGTGCAACGACACCAAGTACATCACCCAGTTCCCGGACACCAAGGAGATCTGGTCCTTCGGCTCCGGCTACGGCGGCAACGCCATCCTGGCCAAGAAGTGCTACGCCCTGCGCATCGCCTCCGTCATGGCCAAGGAGGAGGGCTGGATGGCCGAACACATGCTCATCCTCAAGCTCAACTCCCCGGAGGGCAAGAGCTACCACATCGCCGCCGCCTTCCCGTCCGCCTGCGGTAAGACCAACCTCGCGATGATCACCCCGACCATCGAGGGCTGGACCGCCGAGGTCGTCGGCGACGACATCGCCTGGCTCAAGCTGCGCGAGGACGGCCTCTACGCCGTCAACCCGGAGAACGGCTTCTTCGGTGTCGCCCCGGGCACCAACTACGCCTCCAACCCGATCGCCATGAAGACCATGGAGCCGGGCAACACCCTGTTCACCAACGTCGGCCTCACCGACGACGGCGACGTCTGGTGGGAGGGCATGGACGGCGACAAGCCCGAGCACCTCATCGACTGGCTGGGCAACGACTGGACCCCGGACTCCGGCACCAACGCCGCCCACCCGAACTCCCGCTACTGTGTGCCGATCGAGCAGTGCCCGGTCGCCGCCCCGGAGTTCAACGACTGGCAGGGCGTCAAGATCGACGCCATCCTCTTCGGTGGCCGCCGCGCCGACACCGTCCCGCTGGTCACCCAGTCCTTCGACTGGGAGCACGGCACCATGATCGGCGCGACCCTGTCCTCCGGTCAGACCGCCGCCTCCGCCGAGGCCAAGGTCGGCTCCCTGCGCCACGACCCGATGGCCATGCTGCCGTTCATGGGCTACAACGCCGGTGACTACCTGCAGCACTGGATCGACATGGGCAACAAGGGCGGCGACCGCATGCCGGCCATCTTCCTGGTCAACTGGTTCCGCCGCGGCGAGGACGGCCGCTTCCTGTGGCCGGGCTTCGGCGACAACTCCCGCGTGCTCAAGTGGGTCGTCGACCGCATCGAGGGCACGGTCGAGGCCGACGAGACCGTCGTCGGCTACACCGCCCGCGTCGAGGACCTGGACCTGACCGGTCTGGACACCCCGCTCGAGGACGTCGAGGAGGCCCTGTCCACCTCCCCGTCCGACTGGGAGCGTGACATCGCCGACAACGAGGAGTACCTCGCCTTCCTCGGCCCGCGCGTCCCCTCCGAGGTCCACGAGCAGATGGGCAAGCTCAAGGAGCGCATCGAGGCCGCCAAGAAGTAGCCTCACACGCCTGTGAAGACCTCCGCCCTCCCGGCTGACCTCGGTCCCGGGAGGGCGGTTCTCTGTCCGGCTCCGGTGGTTGCGGGCGGGTCGCCGGGTGTGAGTACTTCCGCCGGGATTGATCCCGGCGACAATGCACAAACCCGGCGGGAATGGGGGTGGTCAGTTCTTCCGCAGCACCACCACGAGGTTGGACACACCGAACTCGCGGAGCAGTGGCACCCGGACCAGCCACCACGCCCACGACGGGTGGTAGCGGGGGAAGGTGGCCACCAGCTCCGCACCGGCCACGGACCGCGCCCAGCGCAGACCGTCGGCGCAGGACACGGCGAACAGGGACCGGCCGAACACGTTCTTCGGTTCCCGCCCGTGGCGGGCCGTGTAGCGGTCCCGGGCGAAGTCGCCGCCGACGTAGTGTTCCCACACGCCGGTCTCGTGGCCGCCGAAGGGGCCGAGCCACACGGTGTAGCTGAGCACGCACAGTCCGCCGGGGCCGGTGACGCGGAGCATCTCGTCGCCCATGGCCCAGGGGTCGGGGACGTGTTCGGCGACGTTGGAGGAGTAGACGAGGTCGAAGGCGTCGTCACGGAAGGGCAGGTCGAGGCCGGAGCCGCGGACGGCGCCGGGCACGGTGATGCCGGCGGCGGCCATCTCGCCGACGTCGGGTTCGACGGGGACATAGGTGGCGCCGCGGGCGGCGAAGGCGTCGGCGAAGTAGCCGGGGCCGCCGCCGACGTCGAGGACCCGGCGGCCGCGCAGTGAGGTGCCGAGCAGGTCGCGGTGCAGGGCCTCGAGCAGGGAGGCGGTGTCCCGGGCGAGGGGGCGGTAGAACTTCTCCGGTGTGGTCTGTTCGTGGCGCAGGGCCCGCAGCAGGGTCCACGAGCGGCGCAGGGTGGCGCGCTGACGGGTGGCTGACAGCATTCCTCCATGGTGCCATGTCCGGGTAGGCTGACCGTCGTCATGAAGATCCTTCTGTTGTGCTGGCGTGACTCGACCCATCCGCAGGGTGGCGGTTCCGAGCGTTATCTCGAGCGGGTCGGGGAGTACCTGGCGGCGCGGGGGCATGAGGTGGTCTACCGGACGGCGGGGCACACAGATGCGCCGCGCCGGTCGGAACGCAACGGGGTGCGGTTCTCGCGCAGCGGGGGCAAGTTCTCGGTGTACCCGAAGGCGTTGGGCGGGATCCTGCTGGGGCGGGTGGGCATCGGCACGTTGGGTGGCCTGGATGCGGTGGTGGACACGCAGAACGGCATCCCCTTCTTCGCCCGCCTGGTCACGGGTGCGCCGACGGTGCTGCTCACCCATCACTGCCACCGGGAGCAGTGGCCGGTGGCGGGCCCGCTGATCGCGCGGCTGGGCTGGTTCCTGGAGCGGCATGTCGCACCAAGGGTGTACCGGGGTGCGCCGTATGTGACGGTGTCGCAGGCGTCGAAGGATGATCTGGTGGACATCGGGGTCACCGCCGCCGACATCACGATCATCGGCAACGGCATCGATCCGGTGCCGGCGTCCGTGCCCACGCTGGCGCCGAGTCCGACGACGCATCTGGTGACTCTGTCGCGGCTGGTGCCGCACAAGCAGCTGGAGCACGCGATGGACACGCTCGCGGAGCTGTCCCCGGGTCGCGATCTGTGCCTGGACGTCATCGGTTCCGGCTGGTGGGAGGATGAGCTGCGGGAGTACGCGCGCCGGCGTGGCATCGCGGACCGGGTGACCTTCCACGGGCAGGTGACGGAGGACTACAAGCACGCCCTGCTCGCCCGCGCGGCGGTGCATCTCATGCCCTCGCGTAAGGAGGGGTGGGGCCTGGCGGTGGTGGAGGCGGCGCAGCACGGGGTGCCCACGGTCGGTTACCGCACGGCCGGTGGCCTGCGCGATTCCGTCCACGACGGGGAGACGGGTCTGCTCGCCGCGGACCCGGCCGAGCTCACCCGGTTCACCGCCCGCCTGCTTGACGACGCCGCCCTGCGCACCCGCCTCGGCACCGCCGCGCGGGAGTGGGTCACCGACATCTCGTGGGCGACGACGGGCGCGCGTTTCGAGCAGCTGCTGCGAGAACTGGCGGAATGAGCAGCCACCCGGCCAGCAGGAGCAGGCCGGGCCAGATCGGGCGGGCGGGGGCGGTGGTCTCCACGATCCGGTCGCCGTCGACGATGACCCCGACGCCGAGATCGGCGAGGGTGTCCAGGTCGCCGGCCCGCCACGCCTGGTGGGCGGCAACCCACCGGGGTGACGGCTGATCGACCACCTCTCCGTCGACCACCAGCGCCCCCGACTCGACGGCTGCCAGGGCCTTGTTCAGGGGGTGGATCACGGGCCGGCCGTCCGGGCGGTGGATGAGCGGGGGATGGTCGACGAGGAGGGTGTCGCGGCCGTCGGCACGCGCGACCAGCTCCTCGTCGACGTCGAGGTGCACCGGGGTCAGCTGGGCCAGCGCCCGCGGCGCATCGGGGACCTGGAGGAGCGCGAGGGCGATCGCCAGGCCGGCCGCCCAGGGACGTGACGACGCCGCCAGTGCCGCATAGGCGGGCAGTGCGAGGACGGTGAGTTTGCTGGCGTCGCGCAGCAGCCCGGCCCCCGGGATCTCCGCCACCGCCCACGCCAACGGGCCAGGCAGCAGCCACGCGGCCACCGCCCCGCCGAGGCCCAGCCCGGCGAGCACCAGCAGCGGGACGGGCACCCGACGGATACCGAGCAGGAGAAGCGCGAAGAGCGCCACCCCGGCGAGGGCGAAGCCGGACTCCCGGGAGGCGGGCACGGCGTCGGCGTTCCAGACCCCACCGAGGCCGAGAAGGGCGCCGAGGGTGCCCACGTGGGCCTCGGCACGCGGGGCGAATGCGGCGACCGAGTCGCCGGCGGCGGTGGAGCCGCCGAGCAGACCGGGGATGATCCACGGCAGAGAGCACGCCAGCCCGACCAGGACCGTCCAGCCCCGCCGCCCCCGCGCCACCGCCACGCCCGTGACCAGGGCGAGAAGCCCGCCGGTGGGGGTCAGCGAGGCGGCCCACATGGCCAGCCACGCCACCGGCCACCGGCCCGCGAGGGCGGCTGCGGCGATGAGCGGCAGCAGCCACCCGGCGATGACCAGCGACCAGTGGCCCTGCAGGAGTCGTTCAACGACGAAGGGGTTCCACAGCACCACCGTCACCGCGGCACACGCCCCGAGACGGCCGCCGCCGACCAGTCGCGCCAGCCACACCGCGCCGACCACCCCGGCGACGCCACCCGCGAGGATGAGCAGGCGGGCGACCCAGGAGGCGGGCAGCAGCAGGCCGGCCACCGCCAGCAGGCCGTCCTGGGGGACGTTGCGGGCGGCCAGGTCGCCGAGGCCGAGGGCCGACGGACTCAGGGCGGGGGAGTCGAGGACGAGCATGTCCCGCAGCGCGAGATCACCCGGCAGGGCCAGGGGCCACAGGAGCAGGGTGAGGAGGACGCCGGCGAGGGGGACCGCGGGCGTCGACAAGCGGGCGGGGCTCAGGGACGCTCCCGGCGGTGACGCACGATGGTGACCACGGCCCACGCGGCGACGAGGAAGGACGCCGCCTTCATCAGCACCGCGAAGATCTGCAGGACCCGCAGCCACGGCACGACCTCGTCCGCGGCGGCACGCTGCTGGGCGGTCGTGTCCCCGTCCCAGCGGCTCTCAGCGGCGAAGAGGACCCGGTCGGGGGAGGTGTCGAACGCCAGCTCCTCGGCCTGTCGCTGGTCGGTGGCCAGCTGGACGTGGACGTTCTCTGCGACATCGAGGATCGTGCCGGTGCGCGGCTCCACCCACAGGGTGCGTTCGACGGAGTAGAAGGGGCTGACCGCGACGATCTCACCGCCGGTGAAGCCGAAACGCGCCAGCTCCTCATCGGAGAAGAAACGGCTGGCCGGCCCGGAGGTGTGGCCCGCGCGGGTCATCGCCCGCTGCTCATCACTGAGCAGGCCGAACAACGCGCCCCCGGACGGCGGGGGCTCCGCGGTGAGCTCGGTGGGGTGGAGGTAGGCGCGGGCGACGGCCTCGGCCAGGGGAACGGCGGTGACGGTGTGGTGGAGCTCGTAGGCCTCGTGCCCGTTGTGTTCGCCCTCGCCGACGTAGTCGAGGGGAACGGTCAGCTGCGCGGTGGTGTCGAAGTAGTCGTAGGAGCGGCGCTCCAGGGTGAAGGGGAAGAAGTACTGCAGGCCGGTGCGGATGAACGGCTCCGGGGCCAGCTCGCCGGGCAGTCCCGGGGCGTCGATGACCAGGCGGCTGACGGGGTCGGACACCGGGTAACCGGAGGAGCGGGCCAGACGGACCTCGTCGTCGAGGCGGGCCGTGGGCTCACCGTCGAGCAGCAGCTCGCGGGTGGTCTCGGCGGTGATCTCGGTGCGGGTGTCCGTCGGGTGGGTCGTCGTGTGCTGCGTGGACACCGCCGCCACCTCGTCGACGAAGCAGGAGTGCGGGGCGAGATCCGGGGTGGCGCACTCGGGGCGGTCCGCGTTCGCCGGTGTCACGGTGTCGCCGGCGACGAGGGCGGAGGTCTCGGCGGTGCGGAAGGTGGCGTCGTAGTCCGTGGGCAGCGGTTTGAGCAGCTGGATGGTCAGCGGGGCGATGAACGAGCCGGCCATGAACAGCAGCGCCGCGACGAGGAAGGCGACGACGACGGATCGCCGGGACCGCGGGCGGACACTCCGGGTCGTCCGGGTAGTCCGGGTCTTCCGGGTCTGGGGCACGGCCGGTCCTTCCACTAAGATCGCCGGATAACTCCGGAAAGGCCATCGGGACAGCGGGAAAGGTGACGGCGTGAGCACACCGACGACACCTGCTGTGTCGGCCCCATCTTACAAAGCCGGGCGCATCTCCTCGCTGGAAGGCCTGCGCGCCGTCGCCGCCCTGGGCATCGTGCTCACCCACGTCGCCTTCCAGACCGGCCTCGACCCCACCAGCCCGGCCGGCTCCCTGCTCGCGCGCTTCGACTTCTTCGTCCCCGTCTTCTTCGCCCTCTCCGCCTTCCTCCTGTGGCGCCGGCACCGCGGCGACCACACCGCGGGCCGGGTCGGGCGTTACCTGTTCAGCCGCGCCGGGCGCATCCTGCCCGCCTACCTGGTGTGTGTGGTGGCGGTCATCCTCCTGCTGCCGGAGGCGTCGTCGATGAGCGGGACGCAGATCCTGGCCAACCTCACCCTCACCCAGGTCTACGTCCCCGACGCCCTGGCCCCGGGGCTGACACACCTGTGGTCGCTCAGCGTCGAGGTCGGCTTCTACCTGGCCCTGCCGTTGCTCGCCCTGAGCATCGGCCGTCTGCCCCGCCGCGGCCGGATCCTCGCGATCCTCGGGGTGGCGGTGCTCAGCCTCACCTGGGCGTTCCTCCCCTTCGTCGAGGCCAGCCCCGCCGAGGGGGTGCCCAACCGGCAGATCTGGCCCCCGGCCTACGGCGCGTGGTTCGCCGTCGGGATGCTCGCCGCCGAGGTGGAGGGTCGTGTCCCCGCCCGGGTGGACCGCCTCCTGCGGGCGCGGTGGCTGTGGTGGGCGGTGGCGATGGTCACCGCGTGGGTGGCCGGGCAGGAATGGTTCGGCCCCGTCGGCCTCACCCACCCGGAACCGGCCGAGTTCCTCCGCCGGGTGCTCGCCGGCACAGTCTTCGCCGCCGCCGTCGTGGTGCCGCACGCCCTCGCACCCGGCACCGGCTGGCTCACCTCCGCCCCGATGCAGGCCCTCGGCCGCTGGTCCTACGGCATCTTCCTCTGGCACGTGGCCCTGCTCTCCCTGGCGTTCCCCCTGCTGGGCGTCGGCCCCTTCCAGGGCGGTTTCTTCCCCGTCCTCGCCGTGACCCTCGCGCTGACGATCCCGGTGTCGGCCGCCAGCTATGTGCTGGTGGAGGAACCGTCCTCCCGCTGGACCCGGCGACTGCGGGCGCGGATCCGCGGCTCAGTCCCTGTCCACGCGCCCGGCAGCACGCACGCTAGACCCGCGGCGCACAGCCACGCCAGCACGTCCGAATCCCCGGCGTAGGTCCCGCTCGGCCACGGTCCACGCGCCAGCCACGCACCGGCGATGCCGACGAGCAGGGCGGCGAGCAGCCCGGCCGGGAAGACGGTGATCCGGCGGATGACCAGCGCCACCACCCCGGCGAGCAGGCCCGGCCACCCGGCGACCACGACCAGGCTGGCCGCCCCGAGGACCTGCAGGCCGATCCCGGACCCCGTCTCGGGCAGGTCGGGTGCCGGCCCGCGTCGCGTCCGGGCCAGGACGAGGACACACCCCACCGCGGTGAGCAGGGCGAGGATCCCGCCGCCGAACAGGAAGCCCCGGTAGGCGGGGTCGCCGGCGAAGGAGAACTCCACCGTGCCGGACACCCCGGCGGGCAGTCGGAAGGCCTGGCTGGCGGCGTCGACGGTCACCGGCTCCAGTGCCTGTCCGTCGACGGTGGCGCGTAGTCCAGGGTTGGCGGCCCTGCCCGTGAGCAGCAGGCGGTCCTCCCCGGCCGCGGTGATGTCCCGTCCGGTGGAGGTGGCCGGTGGGGAAGGCTCAGAGCCCTCCTCGGTCAGCGTCACCCACTCCGCGTCGGTGCCCAGGCGGTGGGTGCCCGCGGGCAGGTCGATGAGGTCGCCGGAGACGTGGACGGCGTCGTTGATGCGGACCTCGTGGTCGGTGGGGGCGTCGATACGCACGGTCATCGGGCGCGGGGCGGTGAACTCGCGGATGAGCACGCCGGTGTCCACCACCAGGCGCTGGAAGGCGAACTGGCGGACGTCCGGGGAGGTGTCGGGCACGGTGACCACCCGTTCGACCGGCGCGCCGTCGATGGACACCTCCGCGATGCCCACCGGGGTGGGCTCCGCCAGGGTGAGGCGCAGGGCGTCGGTGCGCCCGCGCAGGGCGATCTCGGTCGGTTCCTCGGCCTCGAGGGAGACCTCGACGGAGTTGATGCGCACGGTCGTGTCATCGGTGGCGGTGACCGTGACCACCGGATCAACCAACGGCTGATCGGGGCGGACCTGCAGCCACTGACCCTCGGCGGGGCCGGGGTGGGCCACCACGCGGTGTCCGGATGACCGTCGACGGCCGCGGTGAGCGAGCGCGCCGGGTCCGCCCCACCGAAGCTGGTGGCGTCCGCCGCGGAGCTGGCGGCGGTGACCTGCCCGCCGTGTTCGACGACACGGGTCAGGGGCCCGGCGGAGGGGTAGTCGGGGACGGCGTTGCGGACGTCGGACCCCTCGGCGAGGGTGGCCAGCGGGGCGGAGACCGCGCCGTCGAGGGTGCCGTAGTTGCGGACGGTAAGCAGCGGGGTGTCGGTGACCACGTCGGCGTCGGCGGCCACGAGTTCGCGGGGAGCTGGGCCGGAGTGGGCGTCGAGCAGCGCGAGGGACTCCCCGCCGCCGGCGACGCGGACCGGGTCGGCTGCGGAGAGGGCGAGGTCGGCGGACGGGTCGAGGATCACCACCTCGATCTGGCCGTCCGCGCCGAACTCCCGCACCGTGCCGCCGGCCTCGGCGAGCGCGTCGGCGTCGAGCGGGTCCATCGCGGCGACCCCCTCGGCGAGGTCGTGGCGGATGAGCACGGCGCCGATGCCCAGCCGGGTCAGTGCGGCGGCGCCGGCGGCGGGGTCGTCATGGAGCACGGCGAGCACCCCGTCGAGGCCCCGGATCGCCTCCGGGTGCACCAGCGGGACGGCATCGCGGGTGGCCCACGGGACGTCGAGCAGCGGCTGGGCCGGTTCGTCGCGGGTCCACCCCCAGTCCTGGCGGGCGAAGGAGGCGGGCGGGGTGATGAGCGTACGGGTGCCCGCGGCCTCGGCGTTGAGGAAGTTCGTCGCCTCCTGCCAGTACGCCGGCACGTGCTCGTAGGCCCCGCGTGGCAGGAGCCGGCCCGACCAGGCGGGAGCGAGCGCCGCGGCGACGACGAGGACGACCATGGCACCGGCCGCTTCCCGGCGTCCCGGCGACCACATCTGCGCCCGCGTCACCGGCAGGTTCAGCTGGGCGCCCAGCCCGGCCAGCCCCACGAGCAGCGGGAGGCGCACCAGCGGGTCGAACTTGTGCAGGTTACGCAGCGGGGCTCCGGCCCCGTCGAGGAAGGCCAGCCACTGGGCGGCGAACGGGCCGTGGGCCGCGCCGAGGACGGCCACGCCGACCAGGAGCATGCCCACCCACACCCGCCGGTGCGGGGTGGTGGGCAGGGTCAGCCCCCACAGGCCGAGCGCCGCGACGGCGACGGTGAACAGCACGAACGTCGGGGAGGAGACGAGTGCGTTGCCGGCGACCCGCTCGGTGTCGACGAACGGTGCCCAGCTCGTCGTGCCCCGGAGGATCTCGATGAGGTTGAGCCAGCGGGTGGTGACGAAGCTCGACTCGATGTAGTCCGTGAACGGTGCCGAGAAGCGCCCGAGGATGAGCAGCGGGCCGATCCACCACAGGCTGACCGCCAGGCACCCGGCCAGCCAGGCGCCCAGGGCCCGGCCCGCCCACCGGTCCCGCCGCAGCAGCCGCCACAGGAGGACCAGGCCGGCGGGGACACACGCCGCCAGGGTGGCCGTGGCATTGACCGCCCCCATGAGCGCGACCGGCAGCACCGCCGCCGCGACCGCCCGCCAGCCGAGCCGGCCGAACAACGGCACGAGTACCCAGGGGGCGAGCATGACCGGCCACGTCTCCGAGGAGATGGCCGTCAGCGTGGTCAGCGACCGCGGCGACAGGGCGAACAGCAACGCCGCCAGCACCCGGAACCCGGTCGTGCCCACCTGCAGGCGGGTGAGCAGCAGGAGGAATCCGGAGTAACCGACGCCCAGGACGAGCGTCCACCACAGGCGTTGGGCCACCCAGTCGGGGAGAAGATCCGTGAGCACGAAGAAGGCGCCGTGCGGGAAGAGGTAGCCGTAGGCCTGGTTCTGCAGCTGGCCGAGGGGGAAGATGTCGGTCCACGCGTGCAGGGCGCCGACGAGGAATCCGGCCGGGTCGACCGCGAGGTCATGTTTGGTGTCCGCCGCCGTCAGACCAGGGGACTGGAGGAAGATCACCACCGCCAGGACCACGATGCCCAGGGCATGGGGCAGGAGGGTGGGTGGGAGGCGGCGCTGCTGCGCCCGGTGCCTCATGGCGGTGGGGAGTCGCCGCGTCAGCCGCGGGTGCCGTACTCGGGGCCGCCGAGCAGGGCGTCATCGGCGGGGACGGCGTTGCCCTGCGGCACGGAGTCCTGCCCGGAGAAGGAGGCGATGCCGATCACGGAGACGACGCCGAGGGCCACACCGACGACCGTGCTGGCGACCGCCGAGCCCAGGGCGCGGCGGTTGACGGATTCGGAGCTGCGTGACATGGGTGCAGATCCTATCAGGACTCGGCGCCGGATTCGGTCTCCTGCTCCGGCGGCACGATGAACACCGGAATGCCGGCGTTCTGCAGGACACTGCCGGCGGTGGACGGCTGCCACAGGGACCGCCAGCCACTGACAGCCCGGGTGCCGGTGACGATGACGTCCGGGCGCAGCTCCCGGGCCGCATCCACGATCGCCGACCACACCGACGTCTCCGACTCGACCATGTGGGCCCGCGGCTCCAGCCCGAGGGACTCGGCGAGCAGGACGCCCTCCCGGCAGGTCTCCCGGGCGTCGGCGTAGGCGGGGTCGTCCTCGGCGGAGCTGGCCACCCACTCCGCCTGGTGCAGGCCCGACATACCGACGGTGCGGGCGGCGGTGCGGTGCAGGGGCTCCCAGGCGGTGAGGATCTCCACGTGGGTGGGCACGAGCAGCTGGGCGGCGTAGCTCATGGCACGTTTCGCCTCCCGTGACCCGTCGAAGGCGATGAGCATGGTCGTCTGCCGGTTCTGGTCGTCGGTCACGTGCGGTCCTCAATCCCGGATAGGAGAAAACTTGTCTTCTGCTTAAGTGTATCGCCAGGTCTGGGCCGTGCCGATGCCGCGCGGTACAGTCTCCTCTGGAATATCACCGCACCACCGTCACGAGGGAGGGACCCCATGCGCCACGCCGTAGGTCGGCTCGTCGCCGCCGTCACCGTGTCCACCCTCCTGGCCGCCTGCTCCCCGGGCGGATCCGACAGCGTATCGACGCCGCCCTCGACCCCCACCAGCGCCACTGCGGCGCCCGAAGCGGCGCCGCAGGCGCCGAAGGTGGGGCGGGGCACGACGGCGCAGAAAAGCGTCCCCCTGACCCCGGAGGAGCAGCGCGCGCAGGTGGCCTCGCTCATGGTCGTCGGCGTGACCGACTACGACGACGCGCTGGCGAAACTCCAGGAGGGTGCCGGCGGCATCTTCATCACCAGCTGGGCCAACCCGGAGCTGCTCACCACACCGGGGCGCAACATCGTCGCCCTGCGCGAAGCCGTCGGCCGGCCGTTCTCCGTGTCCATCGACTTCGAGGGCGGGCGGGTTCAGCGGCACTCCGGAATCCTCGGACCCCGCTACTCCCCGCGCCACCTCGCGGAGACGATGACGCCGCAGCAGGTGGAGGAACATGCCCGTCACCTGGGCAATTCCCTGCGCTGGCACGGCGTGACCGTCAACTTCGCGCCCGTGCTCGACGTGGACACCGCCGCCCTGGAGGTCGTCGGCGACCGCTCCTTCTCCCGCGACCCGCATGTGGCCGGCGAGTACGGTGCGGCCTTCGCCCAGGGGCTGCGTGCCGCCGGTATCGTGCCGGTGTACAAGCACTTCCCAGGCCACGGGCAGGCCAGCGGCGACACCCACCACGAGCTCGCGGTGACCCCGCCGCTGGACCAGCTCAAGGCCCACGACCTCGTGCCCTACACCGTGGCGCTGGCGGATGTTCCCGCCGCCGTCATGGTCGGCCACATGGTGGTGCCCGGCCTCGGTGACGGCCAGACCCCCTCGACCCTCGAGCCGGCGGCCTACGACCTGCTCCGCAGCGGCGACTACCCGGGTGGGGTGCCCTTCGACGGCCTCATCTACACCGACGACCTGTCCGGGATGCGGGCCATCACCGACCGGCACCCCCTCCCGTTGGCGGTGTCCCTGGCACTCGGCGCGGGAGCCGATCAGGCGCTGTTCTCCAACGTCACCGACTTCCCGGCGGTCATCGACGCGGTGGTGGCGGCGATCAACACCGGCCAGATCCCCGCCGGGCAGATCGCCGAATCGGCGCAACGGGTCCGACTCCAGCAGCGTGAGTCAGGCTTCTAGTTTTTCCCCGTATAAGTAGGTATTTCTCGTTTCGGCAATTACTGTGAGACGTGTGAGTGAGTCAAAGAGCCGGGATTCGGGCGGGCGAGGTGCCCGGGTCCTCATCGGTGTCATCGTCGGTCTGCTGGCCGTCTTCGGCATCGCCTACGGCGTGGATTACGCGCTGACCAGGGGCGATGTTCCCCGCGGCACGACCGTCGGCGGGATTGCCGTGGGCGGTATGAGCCCGTCGGGGGCCCGCGAGACCCTTGAACGCGAGCTCGGTGGCGTCGTCGACGAGCCCGCCGAGGCCACCGCCGGGGACATGACCTCGTCTTTCATCCCCGCGCAGGCCGGACTGTCCATCAACTGGGACGAGACCGTCGACCAGCTGGGCACCGAGTCCCTCAACCCGCTCGTCCGCCTCGGCGGCCTCTTCGGCACCGAGCGCGAAGCTGAGATTGTCTCAGACATCGACGAGGCACTGCTGACCCCCGAGCTCGACCGGGTCCGTGGTGAACTCTCCCGCGAACCCGCCGACGGCGCCGTCGCGCTTGTCGACGGCCGCGTCGACGTCACCGACCCTGTCAACGGCCAGACCGTCGACGGCGAGGAGCTGCGCTCCGCCGTCACCGCCGACTGGCTCAGGCCCGAGGGCGTGAGCGTCGAACCGGAGGTCACCGAACCCGCCATCGGCGAGGATGCCGTCACGGAGGCCGCCGAAGGCCCGGCCGCCGACGCCGTCTCCACCCCCATCGAGGTCGTCGGGCGGGACGACGTCACCGGCACCATCGCCCAGGACCGCCTCGGCGTCGTGGTCACCTTCGTCCCCGACGGTGAATCACTGCGCACCGACGTCAACACCGAGGCCGCCCAGATCCTCCTCGAGGAACAGCTCGCGGTCACCGAGTCCGAGCGCCAGAACGCCCAGATCAGCTTCTCCGGCGGCTCCCGCCAGATCACCCCGTCGGTCGACGGCGTGAAGATCAACTGGGAGCAGACCACGGAAGGCTTCGCCGACCGCGTACTCTCCGACGACCCGGACCAGCGCCGCTGGGATGCCGCCTACGAGGACGACCCGGCCACCTTCACCACCGAGATGGCCCAGACCGCCACCTTCGACGAGACCGTCGGCTCCTTCACCACCTCCGGTTACTCCGAGGCCTCCGGCATCAACATCTCCCGCGTGGCCTCCACCGTCAACGGCGCGATCGTCGCCCCCGGCGACACCTTCTCCCTCAACGGCTACACCGGACCCCGCGGAGCCGCCCAGGGCTACGTCGAGAGCGGCATCATCATCGAGGGTCGCGCCGGTGAGGCCGTCGGCGGTGGCATCAGCCAGTTCGCCACCACCCTCTACAACGCCGCCTACTTCGCCGGCATGGAGGACGTCGCCCACACCGCGCACAGCTACTACATCTCCCGCTACCCGGTCGGCCGTGAGGCCACCGTCTTCGAGGGCGCGATCGACCTGCAGTTCCGCAACAACTCGCAGTATCCGGTGCGCATCGAGACCTCCGTCGGCGGTGGCGACGTCACCGTCTCCCTCACCGGCGTCAAGACCGTCACCGTCGAATCCGTCAACGGCGGCCGCTGGGCACCCACCCAGCCCCGCGAGCAGCGCGTCTCCGGCTCCGACTGCATCCCCTCCGGCGGTGCCCCCGGCTTCACCACCTCCGACACCCGCATCATCCGCGACCTCGCCGGCAACGAGATCTCCCGCGAGACCCAGACCACCGTCTACGACCCGCAGCCGATCGTGCGGTGCTCCTGATGGCCTCCCCGGAGAAGGTCTTCGCCTACCCGTGGGCCGACATCTACCGCCTCTACGTGGCCAAGGTCGAGCGCAAGGGCCGCACCGTCGAGGAGCTCGAGGAGGTGCTCACCTGGCTCACCGGCTACGACAGTGAGCAGCTGCGCACCTTCGACGGTGACCTCCGGGCCTTCTTCGCCCAGGCACCCGCGATGACCCCGCACGTCGACCAGATCACCGGCGTCGTCTGCGGCGTACGTGTCGAGGACATCGAAGACCCTCTCATGCAGCAGATCCGCTGGGCCGACAAACTTGTCGACGAACTGGCCAAAGGCAAGAAGATGGAGAAGATCCTCCGGGGCTGATCTTTCCGGCGAGGTGCGCAGTGCGCGGCTGCGCACAAAAAAGGTGGAGACTGCGCACTCGAAAGTTGTACGCCGCGCGCTCGAAAGGTGGATATCGGGGCCCGGCAGTGGGGGTGGGGCACCCGGAATTCACGCGTATCTGATCGGCCTGCCGCATCCACCTGGGTTTTTGCCGAGGAGCGATGAAATCCGCGTGACTTCCGGGTGGGGGCACAACAATGGCCCGCATGCGGTGGGCATGCGGGCCGTGAATGGAGCCGGCGACGAGAATCGAACTCGCACTCTCAGCTTGGGAAGCTGATGTTCTACCACTAAACTACGCCGGCAGCTGCTCGGGAGGAGCTACCGAGGAAGTTTAGCACTGTGCCCGTGGGGTGCGGACAGCTGGGTCCTCGAGGGGCCGGGTACCGTAGACTGACCGACGTGCTTCTCTCCGATCGTGACATCCGTTCCGCCGTCGACTCCGGCGCGTTGGGTATCGAGCCCTTCGACCCCGCCAACATCCAGCCGTCGAGCGTGGACGTGCGCATGGACAAGTTCTTCCGGGTGTTCAACAACTCGAAGTACACCCACATCGATCCGAAGCTGCAGCAGGATGAGCTGACCAGCCTCGTCGAGGTCGCCGAGGGGGAGTCCTTCGTGCTCCACCCCGGCGAGTTCGTCCTGGCCTCCACCCTGGAGAAGTTCACCCTGCCGACAGATCTCGCCGGCCGCCTGGAGGGTAAATCCTCCCTGGGCCGCCTCGGCCTGCTCACGCACTCCACCGCCGGGTTCATCGACCCCGGGTTCTCGGGCTACATCACCCTGGAGCTGTCGAATGTGGCGAACCTGCCGATGACGCTGTGGCCGGGGATGAAGGTCGGTCAGCTGGCGCTGTTCACGATGTCCTCGCCGGCGGAGACCCCCTACGGCAGCGGTGCGCTGGGGTCGAAGTATCAGGGGCAGCGGGGGCCGACCCCGTCGAAGTCGTACCTCAACTTCCGCTGATCCGGTCGCGAGAAGCGCGCCATCGTTTCAGCACAATTTAAACTCATGTTCATGTGAGCGGGGTACAGTACCTCCTCATGCGTATGACTGTGATCGGCACCGGATACCTGGGTGCGACCCACGCGGCGTGCATGGCGGAACTCGGCCATGATGTGCTCGGCGTGGACGTGGACACCGCCAAGATTGAGTCGCTCAAGGCGGGCACGGTCCCGTTCTACGAGCCCGGGCTGCCGGAGGTGCTCACCCGCAATCTGGAGGCCGGTCGACTCGACTTCACCACCGATTACGCGGAGGCGGCACGGTTCGCCAACGTGCACTTCCTCGGGGTGGGCACGCCCCAGAAGCGGGGCTCCTACGCCGCGGACATGACCTACGTCCGCGCCGTGGTCCAGGACCTGGTGCCGTTGCTCGAGGGTGACCACATCATCCTGGGCAAGTCGACCGTGCCGGTGGGTACCGCCGCGGAGCTGCAGGAACTGGCCGATGAGCTGGCCCGCCCGGGAACGACGGTGGAGATCGCCTGGAACCCGGAGTTCCTCCGCGAGGGCTACGCCGTGAAGGACACGATCACCCCGGACCGCATCGTCCTCGGCGTGCGCAAGGAGGAGTCGCGCGCGGAGGAGGTGGCCCGCGAGGTGTATGCCACCCCGATCAGCCAGGGCACCCCGTTCCTGGTCATGGACCTGCCGACCGCGGAGCTGGTGAAGGTCTCGGCGAACGCGTTCCTGGCCACGAAGATCTCCTTCATCAACGCCGTGTCCGAGGTGTGCGAGTCCTCGGGCGGTGACATCACCGCCCTGGCGGACGCCATCGGTTTCGATGAGCGCATCGGCCGGAAGTTCCTCGGCGCGGGCCTCGGTTTCGGCGGTGGCTGTCTACCGAAGGACATCCGGGCGTTCATGGCGCGGGCCGGTGAACTGGGCGCGGATGACGCGCTCACGTTCCTCCGCGAGGTCGACGCGGTCAACATGCGGCGCCGGGACCGCGTGGTCCACCTGACCCGCAAGCTGTCGGGAGGCAACCTGCTGGGCAAGCGGGTCACCGTCCTCGGTGCGGCCTTCAAGCCGAACTCGGATGATGTGCGCGACTCCCCGGCCCTGTCGGTGGCGGGTTCGCTGTCCCTGGCCGGCGCCGCCGTGAGCGTCTACGACCCGGAGGCGATGGACAACGCCCGCAAGGTCTTCCCGACGCTCGACTACGCGGAGACCGTCGAGGAGGCCCTCGACGAGGCCGACATCGTCGTCCTGGCCACTGAGTGGCAGCAGTTCCGTGACCTGGACCCGGTTGCCACCGGCGAGCTGGTGAACAACAAGGTCATCATCGACGGCCGGAACGTCCTGCCCGTTCAGGCGTGGCAGGACGCGGGCTGGAACATCCAGGCCCTCGGCCGCAACCTGTAGGTCAGTACCCGATACCGAGCTCGTCGAGGACGGCGGCCAGGCGGGACGGGTAATCGGTGATGATGCCGTCCACGCCTGCCTCGATCTGCTCGCGCATGGTGGATTCGTCGTTGATGGTCCACGGCACGACCATGAGTCCGTTGGCGTGGGCGGCGGCGATGAACTCCGGGGTGGCCACCGGGTGGTAGTCCGCGTCGCCGGCGTTCGCACCGTAGGGCTGGGCGTATCCCGGCGACAGCACCTGGACGTCCAGCTGCCTGGCGGCGGCGATGATGTCGCCGTCCACGGCCGCGTGGTCGACCTCGCCGATCCACGGGGATCCCTCGAACCAGGTGGATTCGTCCCACAGCAGGACCAGCGGAATCTCCGGGGCCTGGGCACGCACGAGGGGGAGGGAGCGCCAGTCGAAGGACTGGATCATGGTGCGTCCGGAAACGCCGTACTCCTCGATGACCGGGAGGATCGCGTCGACGAACTGCTCCGGGGTGGCGGAGCGCTCCCGGTCCTCCCCCTCGATCTTGGTCTCGATGTTGTAGTGGACCGCATCGTCGTCACGGGTCAGCTCGAAGACGTCGCGCAGCTGGAGGAGCTGGTTCGTCTCGGGGTGGACGGCGTCCGGGTGACCCGGAAGCGGGAGGTTGCAGTTGAGCGTCTGCAGCTGGGCCCAGGTCAGGTCCCTGACCAGGTCGCCGACGTAGGGGAAGTCCGGGTCGTCACCACCGACGGGGGAGGTGTCGGTGCACTTGTCGGCCTGGATGACCGGATCGTGCCACACGACAGGTACGCCGTCGGCGGAGATGACGATGTCGAACTCGAGGGTGGTGACGTCCAGCTTCTGGAATTCGACCAGGCCCAGGGCGGATTCCTCGGTCCATTCGCCGCGGCCGAAGCGGTGGGACTGGAGGTCGAAGGTCTGTGGCAGGTTGGCGGCCGGGTCGACGGTTGGGACGGTGGAGGACAGGTCACTGCTGAGCCCGGAGGAGGGCGGTGGCGAGGATCGCGCGATGAGGTGTAATGGCCGTAGTGTCGCGACCTCGGCTGGCGGTGCGGTGACGATGAGATAAATAGTCAATGAAGGGCGTCATTAGGCTGGTCCGCATGGCCTCACCCTTCGAGCTTAGCGACGCCCCCGTCACCGCCCTGCCCGGCTATCGCCGGACCTTCGGTACCGGCCGCATGACCCTGGGGCTCATGCTGCCCATCGACGCCGGGCGGCCGGAGACCCCGGACGTGGACCCGCACACCCAGATCGACCTGATCCGGAAAGCGGAGGCCGCGGGCGTGGCGGCGGTGTACCTGCGGGACATTCCGTTGCGGGACCCTGACTTCGGTGATGTGGGCCAGGTGTGGGACCCGTTCGTCTACCTGGGGTACGTGGCGGCGTCGACAAGCGAGATCGCGGTGGGGACCGCGGCGGTGGTGGTGCCGGTGCGACATCCGCTGCACCTGGCGAAGGAGGCGGCGAGCGTGGACCGGCTCAGTGGAGGACGGTTCCTGTTCGGCGTGGCCACGGGTGACCGGAGTTCGGAGTTTCCGGCGTTCGGCGTCGAGGAGGGTGACCGCGGCGAGGTGTTCCGCGAGCACCTGGGCGTGATGAACCGCGCGTGGACGACGGAGCGGAAGGGGATCCGCTGGTCAGGTGGACGGATGTGGGGCGGTGACATCGTGCCGAAACCGACGGCCGTGCGCCCGCCGCTGATCACCGTGGGATCCTGCCAGCAGTCCATGGCGTGGAACGCGGAGCATTCCGACGCGTGGCTGACCTATCACCGGGATCCCGTGACGCAGGCGAAGTATCTGGCGCAGTGGCGCGAGCTCGCTGGCCCAGACAAGCCGTTCGCGCAGTCGATGTCGCTGGATCTGCACCCCGATCCGGACGCCCCGCCGGCCACCATCAAATTCGGCTACCGCGTGGGGCGGAATTGTCTGGTTCAGCTCCTGATGGATCTGGAGAAAATGGGGGTCGATCACGTTGTGCTGGGGTTTAAACGTGGCACTCGTCCGGCGCCGGACATGCTCGATGAGCTGCTCGAATACGTAGTACCAACACTAGCCCTGAGCTGAACCTGAGTTGGGTATAGTTTTACTCTCACAACTTGCTATGTCATGTATCCCTGCCGGTAAAGTGTCAATTTGATTCGGAGATGTTGTGAAATTGTGACCGTTTTCCCAGGGGAAATGGACGCGCCCACGCTCCGGACCTTTCGAGATCGGCTCTGGCAGAAATGAGAATCATGTCCATATACCTCAGCTCCCTCGCGGGCAGAAGGGCGGGCCTCCTGCGACTGATCGTCGCCGTCGTGGCCACCCTGGTGCTCATCCTGGGACTCATCCCGGCGGTCGCCCAGGCACAGAATTCGGACGGTGAGGTGCCCGACGTCCCCGTCGCCGAAGATGACTCCACAACCGACGAGGTTGTCATCGATGACACGATGACTGATCCGGAGGCCACCGTTCCGGATGCCACTCCCGGCACTGAGCCGGACGGTCTCGCCGAGGACATCAACGACATGATCATGCCGCTCCAGCAGACGACGGGGCCGGTCGTGATTGACAGGGTGCGAATCCTGGAATCCAACGATCCGATCCGTCAGTGGGAGAGGATCATCATCGGATGGGACTGGTCCGCGCCCGACGGTGTCCAGGACGGTCAGGAGTTCTCGGTGGCCTTCCCCGTGGAGCTGGAAATCACCGCCGACGAGAATTTCGCTCTGGTGGACACCGACGGCACTGTCGGCGGTACGTGTGTGGCTGTGCGCGCCACGGACGTCGTCACCTGCACGTTCAACAACGCCTTCGTGGACAAGGATGACGTCAACGGAACCATCGAGATCCGGGCCCACGCCGAAACTGTGACGGATGTGACCGAGGTGTCGTTCACCGACAGCAACTCCATTGAGCATGTCGTCGAGCTCGGTGAAGAGGGTATCCTCCCAGAGCTGATCGACATTAATCCTGAGGTGTACAAGCAGGGCTGGTACGAGGGTGACGGCATCACCGGCAACTGGCAGATCTGGATCCCCGGTAGCGATCTCCAGGGATACAGCGGTGACCTGGTCATTCAGGACGACCTCTCCGGACTTGAGCACGTGTACGTGGATAGGGGCCGCGAGAGCTCCGTCTGGACCTTCACCACGCTAGATGACGGCAGTCTGCAGCTGGATGAGAAGGTCGGCGACCTCAACGCGACGTTCGACCCTGACGGTCAGTCCATGACCATCACCCTCCAGGAGCCGGCCGGTGGCTGGAATTCCGACCACGTCTACCGAGTCCGGTACATGACCGAGACCAGCGACGGGGAGCCGGCAGATTTCGACGAAGCCACCACGAATTCCGCATCTGTCGACGGGCGAGAAGTGAATTCCCGGATCTGGCGGGTCTCCCAGGCTGACGGCACCATCTCCGGCGTTGACCGCAGGTCCTTCGAGGTGGCTAAGCGTCTCGACGCCCCCGACGACGTCCGTGCCCTCATCCCGGCGGGCACCATGTTCACCGTTGAGGCGACCTACGAGCTGAACGGCGAGGCGCAGACTGAGACCATTCAGGTCCCGCTCGACGGCTCCGCCGCCGGCAAGGAGTCCCTCCCCGCCGGCACCGTGGTCACCCTCACCGAGATCAATCTCCCGGAGATCCCCGGCGTGACCTTCGGTGAGCCGAGGTTCTCCGCCACCAACGACAATGACGAGAACGTCGAGATTTCCGCTGACGGCCGCACCGCGACCGTCACCATCATCGAGTCCGACAACGTCGACGTCACGCTGACCAACACCGCCGATGTCGCGACCGGTGAGTTCCTGGTGACCAAGACCGTCACCGACGATGCCGGGGAGAACACCCCGGAGGAGTTCACCATCAACTACGTCTGTGACGCGGACAGCGTCGACGGCACCATCGTCGCCGGCGAGGAGAACTCCGTCACCGTCGCCGATGGCGAGACCGCCAAGGTCGGCGACTTCCCCGGCGGCACCACCTGCCGCGTCACCGGTGAGGACGACGCTGAGGTCGACGGCTACACCCTGACCATCAACAGCGGCGAGGCCGTCACCGTCGTGGCCGGCGAGCAGAGCATCATTGAGGTCATCAACTCCTACTCCCAGCTCGGCTCGTTCGCCGTGACCAAGGAACTCGGCGGCCTGACCGGCAGCTCCGCCCGCGACGACGAGTTCGAGCTCCAGGCCACCTGGACCGTCGACGGCGTCGAGGAGACCCGCGAGTTCACCGTCCGCGCCGGCGAGACCTACACCGACTTCCCGGATCTCCCGGTCGGTACCGAGGTCACGCTGAGCGAGACCGCACCGTCCAACACCCTCGTCGCCCGCTGGAATACCCCGGCATTCTCCTCGAATACCCCGGGTGCCGTGGTGGACAACGGTGACGGCACCGCCACCCTGACCATCCAGCCGGACTCGGTCGACGAGGCCACATTGGTCACCGTCACCAACTCGGCCAACCCGCCGTGGTGGTGGATCCTCGTCCCGCTCATCCCGATCATCGGTTCCAGTGCGGGTTCCTCTGAGGGATCCTCCGCCGCCGGTTCCTCCGGCTCGTCCGAGGGTTCCTCCGGCTCCTCTACTGACACGCCGGACGCCCCCGGCACTCCGGACCAGCCGGACCAGCCGGACCAGCCGGGTCAGCCGGAGACCCCCGAGCAGCCGGGCACGCCGGGAACCCCCGGCACCCCGGACGCACCTGAGAAGGGTGAGCAACCGGGCGTCGGCAAGCAGGAGCAGGGCAAGCAGGAGCAGCCCCAGGCTCAGCCGCAGCGCACCCTGGCGCAGACCGGTGCCTCCGTGCTCGGGCTGATCGCCCTGGCGCTCGCACTCGGCGTCGCCGGTGTGTTCCTCATCCGCCGCGGACGCGCATAGCGCTCCGCTGAGCGGGATCGGGACGGGCCCGGCAGGAGAGATCCTGCCGGGCCCGAACTGCTTCTTTACTGCTTGTAGCTGACCAGGAAGTTGCCCAGTCGTTCGATGGCGTTCTCCAGCTGGGAGGCCCAGGGGAGGGTGACTACGCGGAAGTGGTCGGGTTCGGGCCAGTTGAAGCCGGTGCCCTGGACGAGGAGGATCTTCTCGGCGCGGAGGATGTCGAGCATGAGCTTCGCGTCGTCGTGGATCTCGTAGACGTTCGGGTCCAGGCGGGGGAAGGCGTAGAGGGCGCCCATGGGTTTGGTGACGGAGACGCCGGGGATCTCGTTGAGCTTCTCGTAGGCGATGTTGCGCTGGTTGAGCAGGCGTCCGCCGGTACCGGTGAGTTCGTAGACGGACTGGCGTCCGCCGAGAGCGACCTGGATGGCGTGCTGGGCGGGGACATTGGGGCACAGGCGGGTGCCGGCGAGGAGTTCGAGGCCCTCGATGAAGCCGCGGGCGTGGTCCTTCGGCCCGGTGATGACCATCCAGCCGGCGCGGTAGCCGGCGACGCGGTAGGCCTTGGACAGGCCGTTGTAGGTGATGGTGAGCAGGTCGGGGGCGAGGGTGGCGATGGAGATGTGCTCGGCGCCGTCGTAGAGGATGCGGTCGTAGATCTCGTCGGCGAGGATGAGCAGCTGGTGTTCGCGGGCGATCTCGACGATCTTCTCCAGCACCTCACGGGAGTAGACCGCGCCCGTGGGGTTGTTGGGGTTGATCACCACGATGGCCTTGGTCTTCTCGGTGATCTTGGCGCGGATGTCCTCGATGGACGGGTTCCAGTCGTCGGTCTCGTCGCAGAGGTAGTGCACCGGCTTGCCGCCGGCCAGCGAGGTGGCGGCGGTCCACAGCGGGTAGTCGGGGGCGGGGATGAGGACCTCGTCGCCGTCGTTGAGCAGCGCCTGGGTGGTCATGGTGATGAGCTCGGAGACGCCGTTGCCGAGGAAGACGTCGTCGACGTCGAAGTGGGGGAATCCGTCGATGAGCTCGTAGCGGGTGACGATGGCCCGGCGGGCCGGGATGATGCCCTTGGACGTGGAGTAGCCCTGGGAGGTGGGCAGGGCGGCGATCATGTCGCGCATGATGACGTCGGGGGCGTCGAAACCGAAGGTGGCGGGGTTGCCGGTGTTGAGCTTGAGGATGCGGTGGCCGTCCATCTCCAGGCGCTCCGCCTCCGCCGCCACGGGTCCGCGGATCTCGTAGAGGACGTCCTTCATCTTGTCGGACTGGTCGAAGACGCGCGGGCTGCGTCGGCGGATCGGGTTCGGGGAGTCGGTCTCACTCATGACGACCATGTTGCCACCTGCGGTGACGGGAGGAAAGAAAGGCAGGGCTACTTCTGCCGCTTCTCGATCGCCTTGTTGACGAATCCCAGCGCCCGCGTGGTCAGCTCCTCCGTCTGCACCCGACGCTGCGCCCGCAGCTCGGCGAGCCGGTCCTGCTCCGACAGGCGCAGCTCGGCGGCCCGCAGCTTCTCCGCCGTCCGCAGCTCCCGGATGCGCTGCTTATCGACGGCGCGCGCACTCGGCACGTGCCACTCCGCCGGCCCCACCTTCATGACGTAGAGCAGGATCCACACGACGGGGACGAGGAAGAGGAGGACGGCGGCGAAGGGGGAGGCCATCGCCCCGAGGACGCCGGTGCCGGCGAGAGCGCCAACGGTGGTCAGCCCGAGAACGCCGGCGCGGGTCTTCCGGCCGTCGCGGTGCGCGGCCTCGATCTCCTGGGCGCTGTAGAGCTGGTCGACCTCCTGGCCCACCGGGCCCTGGAAGTGGGGCAGATCAAGGAACAGGGGCTCGAGTTCGCCCTGGAACTGGGCGGCGGCGATGTCCTGGCAGCGGGTGTCGTACTCGTCGATGGTGAGACGGCCCTCGGCGAACGCGCGGCCGAGGGAGGCCATGGCGGCGGAACGCTCGGCGTCGCTGAGTCGGACGCTGCGGGCACGGTCAGAGGTGTCGAATCGATAGCTGCCAGTCACGGGTCCGAGTCTAGCGCCGGGATTCCCGGTTGCCATCGGGGTCATCCCTGATTTGTGCTGGCAGGAAACGTCCAGCAGGCTCCCGGGTATCGCGGAAGGTGATTGCTTAAATTAATCTGAGAAAATCAACTGAGAGGGTGCTGACGATGTGGAACAAACTGGCGGAGAACGTGACCACCTGGCGTTGGTGGTACGTCATCCCGGTGTTCCTGGCACTTCCGCTGGCCAGCGCCGCGGCCACCCTGCTGGGCATCGTCGCCGGTCCCGGGGTGCTCACCGCCTGGGCCGGCCCGCTGACCCTCCTGCTTCTGGGAATCTTCGCCCTCGTCATGGTCCGGGTGGTGTCCCGCCGGTGGCCCACCGTCCAGGATCTGGGGCTGCGCCGTGGGTTGAGCCGGCGGGATGTCGTTGTGGTGCTCGCCGTGTTCCTCATCTCCCACGCCCTGTTCTGGGTGCTCGGCAGGATCGGCGGCAGTTCCGAACTCAACAACGCCGAGAAGCTGTTCGCCGACTCCGGTTTCACCGGCCCGCTGCCCACCGTCATCGCCGCCATGCTCGCCAGTGTCATCCTGGCGCCGGTGGTGGAGGAGCTGGTCTACCGGGGAATCATCGTGCGCACCCTCCATGACTCCGTCTGCGGCCGGGTCTCCTCCGCGGTGGCCACCACGGTCGCCGTGACGGTCAGTGCCGTCGCCTTCGCCTTCCCGCATCTCGGCGGTTCCCTGACGGGTATCGACGCCCTCGCCTACATCCTCACCGGCGCCTTCTTCGGCATCGTCTACGTCCTCGCCGGCTCACTCACCGCGACGATGGTCGCCCATTCCCTGCAGTCCATGGCCGCCTTCGGGCAGATCCTCATCTTCGGTCGGGGTGACGCCGATGTCTCACCCGTCGTGTGGATCCTCGTCTTCGGCTGTCCGATCTGGGTCTATCTCTGCGCCCGCGCGCTCGCGGCGGTGCTCCCCGAGCGCGCCTGAGCCTGTTCGCCGGGGGTACGGACGTTCGCATATTGAACGCGAGAAGGTCGGGGTGAGCAGCGGGGATGGTGTGTGGGGCGCCAAAGGGGCCTGACCGCTGGTTTGTGAGGGGGTACGGCGAATGCACCCGAAGGTGGTCCGTGCCACAATTCTGGTCATGACTGTCTCCCATGATCAGAAAGTAGCCGTCGTCACCGGAGCTTCCGGCGGAATCGGCGCCGCCACCGCCGCGGCCCTGGCCAGGGACGGGTGGCAGGTGATCGTCGCCGCCCGCCGCAAGGACAAACTCGACGCCGTCGCCGCCGAGATCGGGGGCACCGCCATCGAGCTCGACGTGACCTCCGAGGAATCCGTCAACGCCTTCGTCGCCCAGATCGACCGCATCGACCTGCTGGTCAACAACGCCGGCGGCGCCAAGGGCATGGATTCGATCGCCGACGCCGACCTCGACGACTGGACCTGGATGTACGAGGTCAACGTCCTCGGCACCGTCCGCCTGACCAAGGCACTGCTGGACAAGCTCATCGCCAACGAGGGCCACGTCATCAACATCGGCTCCATGGCCTCCTTCACCGCCTACCCCGGCGGGGCCGGTTACAACGCCGCCAAGTTCGGCGAGGGCGCACTGACCCGCGTCCTGCGTCTCGAGCACGTCGGCGACCCTATCCGCGTCACCCAGATCGACCCGGGCCGCGTCGAGACCGACTTCTCCCTCGTCCGCTTCAAGGGTGACCAGGAGAAAGCCGCCGCCGTCTATGCTGACAAGCTCAACCTCACCGCCGCCGACGTCGCCGAGGCGATCCGCTGGGCCGCCTCCCAGCCCGCGCACGTCAACATCGACCGTATCCACATCATGCCGCGCGACCAGGCCTGATCCAGGCCTGATCACCGCCTCCAAGGAGCCCTCCATGGCTGTATCCCCCCTGCTCGCCATCGAGCGCCCGCAGCTGCCCCGACCGACCTTCCGGGAGATCCTCCGGGACCTCGGCCCCCAGGAGATCGGCAACGGCCTGGTCGCGCTCATCTTCTCCGCCTCCGGGCCGATCGCGGTCATTCTCGCGGCGGCCGCGGCCGGCAACCTGTCCCCGGACCAGACCTCATCGTGGATCCTCGGCGCCTTCCTGGGCAACGGCATTCTCACGCTGTTCCTCACCTACCTCTACCGCTCCCCGCAGGCCTATTTCTGGACCATCCCGGGTACCGTCCTGGCCGGTGACGCCCTGACCCACCTCACCTTCGGGGAGGTCATCGGCGCATACCTGGCCACCGGTGTCCTGGTGTTCCTGCTCGG
The DNA here is from genome assembly GCF_030252185.1 of Corynebacterium suedekumii. Lineage (NCBI taxonomy): Bacteria > Bacillati > Actinomycetota > Actinomycetes > Mycobacteriales > Corynebacteriaceae > Corynebacterium > Corynebacterium suedekumii. The sequence goes on along the minus strand of NZ_CP126970.1, from coordinate 593,635 downwards.
CTGGACCGGCCTGATCGGCCGGATCATGGCGGCCCTGCCGCCGACGATCGTCATGGCCATGGTCGCCGGCATCTTCCTCCGCTTCGGCCTGGACCTGGTTAACGCCTCCATCACCGACCCGCTCATCGCCATCCCGATGGTCCTGGTGTTCGTGGGCCTGAGCATCATGCCGCGCGTGGCGGCCGTGGCTCCGCCCGTCGCACTCGCGGCCGTGGTGGGCACGGCCATCGCCATCGTCGCCGGGCGGCTGGAGTCCGGGATCCTCGACGACGGCATCGTCGCCGCCCCGGTGTTCACCGCCCCGGAGTTCTCCTTCGCGGCCATGACCGAACTGGTCCTGCCGCTGGCGATCACCGTGGTCATCGTCCAGAACGGCCAGGGTGTCGCGGTGCTCAGCGCCGCCGGCCACAAGCCGGGCGTCAACCTCGCTGCCGCGGCCAGTGGCCTGTGGTCGATCCCCAACGCGTTCATCGGCAACGTCACCACCTGCCTCACCGGTCCGACCAACGCGCTGATCACCTCGGGGCCCAACCGGCACCGCCACTACGCCGCTGCCATGGTCACCGCAGTCGGGGCGATCGTCGTGGGTGCCCTGGCACCTGCCTTCGTCGGTTTCATGCTCGCCATGCCCGTGTCATTCATCGCCGCCCTGGCCGGCATCGCGATGCTCACCCCGCTGAAGAACGCCTTCCTCGCCGGGTTCTCCGGCCCGTTCTCCACCGGCGCGCTCATCTGCTTCCTGGTCACCGTCTCCGAGATGACCCTGCTGGGCATCACCGCCCCGTTCTGGGGAATCGTGTTCGGCTGCATCATCGCCTACCTCATGGATCACGCCCCGAAGAAGTTCGCTCCGGTCCAGCGGACCGAGCCGACCGAGGTGGAGGATGCCGCTGAGGACGAGGGGGATGAGATGGTCGACAACGTCGAGGACGGCCTGGATCCGGATGACCACTACCGCCGGGACGCCGCCGGGAAGCGCGAGAGCTGTGAATCCACTGGGAAATAAGTATCACCATTGCTCGGCTTCAACGACCGGGAGTTCACAGACTAAACAGTGAAACCCCAGGACAGCCGGGCCCGACGCCACCACCGCAGCAGACGGTGAGCAGGCGTCGGGCCCGGCATTCCTCTTGCCAGGAGGCTTACGGTGGAGGTAACAGCCCATCCGAGTAACGCCCGACAATGCCCAAGGAGGACCCCGCCCATGCCCCAGTAGTCCGCAGGCCATCTCATCGCCGCATCCCTGGAGGCGCACGGCGTCGACCGCGTATTCAGCGTCCCCGGCGAAAGCTACCTCGACCTTCTCGACGGTCTCCACGACTCCGCCATCACCAACGTCGTCTGCCGCCAGGAAGGTGGCGCGACCTACATGGCCGAGGCCGTGGGCTAGGCCACCGGCCGACCCGGCGTCGCCATGGTCACCCGCGGCCCGGGCGCCGCCAACTCCTTCGTCGGCCTCCACCTCGCCTGGCAGGACGCCACCCCGCTGGTCCTGTTCGTCGGACTCGTCCCGGTCAACCACCGCGACCGGGAGGCGTTCCAGGAGTTCGACCCCCGGGCGTGGTTCGGCACCCAGGCCAAGGAGTGTTCATCCTCGACGAGGCTGACCGCGCCTCCGAGTACGTCGCCCGCGCCTTCCACATCGCCAGCACCGGACGGCCCGGCCCGGTGATCATCGGCGTGCCCGAGGACGTGCTCACCCACACCGCCGACGCCCCGGTCATCCCGCCGATCCCGGTCGCCGAAGGCGCGGTCAGCGACGATGACCTCGACGAGCTCACCGCCGCCCTCAACTCCGCGGAACGCCCCGCCATCCTCCTCGGCGGACCCCGGTGGACGCCCGAAGCCGCCGCCCAGGTCACCGCCTTCGCGGAGAACAACCACATCCCCGTCCTGTCCGACTGGCGCGCGGCCGACCGCATCCCCGCCGACTCCCCGGTCAAGGCCGGTGAAACCGGCTATGGCCACGGTCGCTTCACCACCACCATGCTTGACGACGCCGACCTGCTCCTCATCCTCGGCGGCACCCTCTCCGACGTGCCCACCGACGGTTTCACCCTCCGCCAGGGCCTGGACGAGCAGAACTGGATCATCAACCCCGACCCCGAGCTGCGCCAGCACAGCGGCGCCGTCACCCGGCACCTCGTGGCCGCCCCGGTCGCGTTCGGCCGGGCCGTCGCCGACCTGCGTCTCGACCCCGCCACCGACTGGAGCGCATGGACCGGCACGGCCGTTGAGGAGCACCGCGCGACGGTCGCCTTCACCAACCCCGGGGAGAACCGGGAGGGCACGGCGGACATGACCCTGGTGATGAAGGCACTGCGCGAGAAGCTGCCCGAGGACGCCAACGTCACCTTCGGCCCCGGCACCGCCTTCTACACCGACGGCCGGGGTGCGAACGAGGCCCGCCTGTCCTTCTTCCACCCCACCGAAGAGAAGATCGCCGAGGGCACCCGGATCCTCGGCGAGGTGTTCACCTAGGCGCTCGGGTAACTACTCGGGTAACTACTCGTCCGATTCGAACTGCGACTGGTGGAGGCGGGGTGGTACGCGCCCTCCGCCTTGAGCAGCTCGGCGTGCGTGCCCTGCTCGACGATGTGGCCAGGGCGGCGTTGGGTCGCGACTTCGGCACTGGACCGGCAAAGGCACTTTTCTGTCTACTTTGGGCCTTCCCGGCCCCGATTTTCGACCAACCTAGACACAAAAGTGCCTTTGTCAGCGCTAAACAGTCACCGGTGGATCCTCAGCGAGCTTCACCTCGGGATCAGCCCGTCGGGACCACTGTTTAATGATTCCTCCTCCATACATCGAATCGCCCTTTCGACAGACTGATCCCGACAGTCGGTTGGGAACGTTCGAGAAACCGGCTAGTCTTCCTTGGGCTTCGCCAGAGGAACGGCGCCACCAGGGGCAGGGGGGACGGCGGTACCAGGGGCCGGTGGAACTGCGGGCGATGGTGGCGTAACTGAACCAGGGATCTGTGGGGCCGGCGGAGTTGGAGGCGTCGGAGGCACAGCCGCCCCGGGTGCCGGTGGAACTGCCGCGCCGGGTGACTTTGGGGCAGATGGCGTGGGTGGAACTGCAGCCCCCGGAGCCGGAGGGGTGGCGTTGCCGGGTGCCGGTGGAACTGCGGCACCGGGTGCCTTGGGGGCAGATGGCGTGGGCGGAACTGCAGCCCCCGGTGCCTTAGGGGCAGAAGGAGCTGTTGGCACGGATGCGCCCGGTGCAGGCGGAACTGAAGTACCCGGTGCCTTGGGTGTCGCAGGCGCCGGCGGAACTGCAACCCCCGGTGCCTTAGGGGCAGAAGGAGCTGATGGTACGGATGCGCCCGGTGCAGGCGGAACAGAAGTACCCGGCGCCGGCGGTCCTGCTGCCCCTGGCGCCTTCGGGGTTGAGGGAGCGGGTGGAACGGCAGCGTCAGGCGCTGGGGGAGTGGCCCCGCCCGGGGCCGCGGGTACGGCCGACCCGGGAGCACCAGGAGCGCCGGGACCACCAGGAGGACCAGGAACCCCCGGTACAGCTGGGTCGCTCGGTGTAGACGGTGTACTTGGGGCGCTCGGCTCCGGCTCCGGCTCCGGTGCCGGCGCAGCCAGCGAGCTCGGGTTGGGCGCAGTGGTGTCCTCCTTCTTCGGCGTCAGGCCCAGATCGCGCGAAGGATCGAGGCGTTGCGGGGTTTCCAGGAAGGCGGGTTCGCGGGCGGGTGGGAGTGCGCCGTCGACAAGCACGGAGTCGCGGAGCATGACGGCGACGTCCTTGATCTCGGTGCGGGTGGAGTCGAGGGCTTTGACGCCGCCGGTGAACATGGTGTTGCAGAAGGGGCAGCCGGTGGCGATGTCCTCGGCGCCGGTGGCCAGGGCCTGTTCGGTGCGGAATTCGTTGACGCGTTGGCCGGTGGTCTCCTCCATGAACATGCGGGCGCCGCCGGCACCACAGCAGAAGGCGGTGTCGCGGGAGTGGTCCATCTCGCGGAGTTCGGCACCGGCGGCGGAGACGAGTTCACGCGGCGGGTCGTAGACCTGGTTGTGGCGGCCCAGGAAGCAGGGGTCGTGGTAGGTGACGGGCTTCCGGTTCTCGGGGCCGCGCGGCACGGGGGTGAGCAGCTTGTCGCGGACGAGGCGGTTGAGCAGCTGGGTGTGGTGGAAGACGTCGAAGTGGCCGCCGAAGTCGGGGTATTCGTTGCGGATGGTGTTGAAGCAGTGGGGGCAGGTGGTGATGATCTTGCGCTGGCCGGCGGGGACACCGTCGAAGGTGTCGTTGAGTGTGGCGATGTTTTCGGTGGCGAGCATCTGGAAGAGGAACTCATTGCCGGCACGCCGGGCGGGGTCGCCGGTGCAGGTTTCTCCGGTGGACAGGACGGCGTATTTCACGCCGGCGGTCTGGAGCAGTTCGATGACGGCGCGGGTGGTGCGCTGGCCGGCCTCGTCGAAGGCGCCGGCACAGCCGACCCAGAAGAGGTACTCGGTGTCGGCGAAGTCGTCGACGTCGTCGCCGATGACGGGGACGGTGAGGCCGTCGCGGCGGGCTTCCTCGACCCAGGAGGCGCGTTCGGAGCTGTTTCGGCCCCACGGGTTGCCCTTGGTCTCCAGGTTCTTGAACAGGCCGGTGAGCTCGGAGGGGAACTCGGAGTCGGCGAGGACGCGGAAGCGGCGCAGGTCGGCGATGTGGTCGATGTGCTCGATGTCGACGGGGCACTGGTCGACGCACGCGCCGCAGTTGGTGCAGGCCCACAGCACGTCGTCGGGAATGACGTTCGCCATGCTGAGGACGTCGACACCGGCGTACTCATTGCCGACGGCCGCGTCCCGGATGTCCGTCATCAGCAGCTTGGGGTTGAGCGGCTTCCCCGTGTTCCAGGCGGGGCAGAGATCCTGGCAGCGGCCGCATTCGGTGCAGGTGGAGGCGTCGAGAAGCATCTTCCACGATGCGTCACCGAGCGTGCCGACGCCGAGGATGTCCTCGTCGTCGACATTGTCCAGCGTCAGTTCCTTCCGCCCGGAGTTCATCGGCTTGAGGGGGCCGTTGGCCTTCCGGCCGTCGGCGTTGCGCTGGAAGAAGATGGTGAAGAAGGCCAGGAAGCGGTGCCAGCCCACACCCCAGGTGAGGTTGCGGGCCATCAGAATGAGGAAGGCCATGCCGCCGAGCAGCTTGAGCAGAGCGAACGCGGAGACCATCTCGGTGGAGGCGGGCAGGAGCCGGGCGAGGTGGACGGAGAGGAAGTCCGCCCACGGGCTGCCGCCACCGAACGTGGCGATCTTGCCGGCCTTGACCAGCAGCATCCCCAGGCCCTCGAGCAGCACGATGGCCTCGATGGTCCGCGCCGCCGTCGCGTTCGAGCTGAAGAAACGTGAGGCGCGGGACGTGGTGCCCTGCCGGAGGCGGATGACGATGAGGGCGAGGATGCCCGCGACCGTGCCCACCGCGAGGACCTCCTCGACGAAGTGGTACACCGTCCAGTCACTGAGCAGCGGCCAGCCGCCGACCGGGTTGAACGTCTGGATAAACGCCTCGAACCACACGATGACACCGAAGAGAAATCCCACCATGACCAGCCAGTGCGCGACGTTGACCATCGGCCGACCCTTGAAGTGGGTGTGACCGAAGATCTCGACGATCATCTGCGCCAGACGACGCCCCGGGCGGTCGGTGTGGCTGCCTGACGGCAGCGGCTGGCCGGAGCGGATGTGGCGGAACACCCCCAGCGCGGCGACGAGGAAATAGATGAACGCCGGAAGCGCGACGACGAGGCCGATGATGCCCAGCACGGTCGTGGTGGGGGTGATGGCGTCGGGCTGCATGGTCGATCACGGTCCTTCGAGGTGACGGTTCATCAAGTCATGGTCAACCTTATCGGTGGGGTGGGACATCCCCGAAGCGATGACGGGGTTTCATGCACCTGTGCCGGTGCGGGTATGAAGAAACGGGCGCGATCCGTGGTCCGGAGACCTCGGATCGCGCCCGTTCCACTAAGGGGCAGTTTTTACATTGCCGACATAATCCAGATCACCAGAGCGATGATGGCCAGAATACCGACGATGGTCCAGATCAAACCGCTTCCGCGCATGATGTTTCTCCTTCGGGGTGCGTCTAACTTTTCTGTGGACAACTTAGCCCCGTCAGTATGGCATAAGCCGTATGTGATTCCTCAACCGATCAGTAGAAGTACACTGCCGCGTCATCGCCTCCGGTACACGCCACCAGGACGTCTCCGCGCTGCTCACAGCCCAGTTCATAGGTTTGTCCGGTGACCGGGCTGCTCACCGAGATGCTCGGCGGGAGATGGTCCCGGATGTTGTCGGTGGTGGCGTTGAGTCCCGAAATGACTGTGTTGTGGACCGCGGAAACAAATTCACAACTCGTGTTCGAGTTGGCTGCCCAGATGTTCGTGCCCCAGCCGTCGCCGTAGATGCAGACCGTGGCGGGCTGGCCGTCGATGGTCACCTGCGACCCGACGGGCTCATAGGGAAGGTCGTCGCGCGTCGGGTTGCCACCGCCCGGGGGAGGAGTGTCCCCCGGCGGGGTCTCGGTGACCGTCTCCGTGGCGGTCTCCTCCGGGGCGTCGGTGGTCGTGGAGGCCTGGGTCTCGGCGGTGGTGGTCGCTTCGGTGGTCGTCTCGTCCGCAGTGGACGTGACGGTTACCGGGGCCGCCTGCTCATCGTCGCTGCTGCCGCAGCCGACCAGGGTGGCGGCGGTGAGGGCGAGGACGGTGGCGTAGGTGCGGAGGTGGCGCATGGTTCTCATGTGGTGCTCCCTTGAATCGGCCTGAGTTTTTCGGAGACTACGGTTAAAAGCTTTACTGGGCTTTTCGGGTGGTGTTGTTTGTCTCGTAGTCCTGCTCGTATTCGATCGGGGGAACGTCACCGATCGACGAGTGCAGATGCTGATTATTATACCAATAAATCCAGGATGCAGTCTCCGTTTCGACCTCCTTGGCATCCCTCCATGTTCGTGCAGGGTCGAAGTCGATGAGCTCGGTTTTGTAGAGCCCGATCGTTGATTCCATCATCGCGTTATCCAGGGCGTCTCCCACCGAGCCGATCGAGCCCTGCACACTGGCCTCGACAAGGGCATCGGTCAACGCCAGCGAGGTGTATTGGGCGCGTTCAACCAGTCGATGCAACACCGCCTGTTTGAAGCAACTGTAGTTGCTCGTCGAAGACTTCAGCGGGGGTACGCCAGCCGAGGACTTTGCGGGGCCTGTTGTTGAGCACCAGAGCGATAGCTTCGAGGTCCTCAGCGGACCAGCGGGACAGATCGGTGCCCTTTGGGAAGTACTGGCGCAGCAACCCGTTCGTGTTCTCGTTCGTGGGCCGCTGCCAAGGCGAATGCGGATCAGCGAAGAACACCTTCGTGCCGGTGTCCAGCGCGAACTGCGCGTGAGCGGACAGTTCCTTGCCACGGTCCCAGATGAGCGTTTTGCGTAGCTGGATGGGAATCTTCGTCATCGACGCGGTCAGGGCGGTGTTCATCGCGCGGGCGCCGTAACCGCCCAGCGACGCGCCGTTCTTCACAGGTGGGCTCTCGCCCCAGCCTTCCAGTCGAGGCAGATGGACCAGCAGCGTGGCCCTGCTGGACCGTTCGATCACCGTGCCGATGGCGGACCGGCCGGTGCCGATGATCAGATCCCCCTCCCAGTGCCCGGGGACCGCCCGATTCGCGGCTTCAGCAGGCCGTTCGCTTAGTACGACGTCCGCGGTGACATGCCCCTGCGGCTTGTTCTGAGATCGTGCCCGCGGCTGGCGCAACGCACGGCCGGTTCGCAAGCATGCGACCAGGTCCCGTCTGAGCGCGCCGCGGCCCTCGATGAACAACGACTGATAGATCGCCTCATGGCTGATGCGCATGGACTCATCATCGGGGAAGTCGATCCGCAACCGATGAGAGATCTGCTCCGGACTCCACGCCGTCGCCCACCGACGATCCTGCCGGTGCGGCTTATTGCGACCTTTCCAATCTGCGGTCACCGGTCCAGCAACGACCGTTCCATCAGCACGCTTCACAGACCCGTCGAGGCGTTCCTGGACATACTCGCGAAGTCGATCATTGACGACGAGCTTGGCCGCTTTCGGACGCTTGGCCACCTGTTGCGCCTTCCACTGCGCCACCGTCGCCCGGTACTCCTGCACGCCGCCACGCGTGGCGGCATTGCGACGCAACTCGCGTGAGATCGTTCCCGGATCCCGCCCCAGGGCACGAGCAATCTCGCGCACCCCCTTGTCCTTGGCGCGCATGATCGCGATCTCCTCACGCTCCTCGAACGACAGGTATCGGCCGGTGGGCTCTGCCAGTGAGATCGGGGGCATGCCGCCAGCGTGACGAAACCAGCGGGTGCCGACCGGGACCGACACGCCGACAGCCAACGACGCTTCCGCTGTCGTGACGCCCTTCGCGATTGTGTGCCAGAACTGACGTTGCACCACACGCGACGGATCCGGCCTGCCCGGAGAACGCATCGCCGGACGCAACGCCCGGTCCGCACGCCACTGCCGACGCACCCCCTCCGGAACATCACTAGTCTTCCTGCTCCAGTCCGCCGTTGCCATCGTTGAACACCTCCGCGATCAAGGTGTTGCGACGACCACTTGAATCCGCCTTGGGCACCCGCATCCGAGTGATGGACGACACCGGTGGAGGTGAAGTCCATCTTCGTGCGCCGGCGAGAAAACAGGGCGTGTTCCAGGGCCATGAGCACCATCCGGGTGTCCATCACCTGAGTCACGACCCAGCCGAGGATCATCCGTGAGTACGCGTCGACGATGAAAGCGACGTAGCAGAATCCCTTGCTGGTCCACACGTAGGTGAAGTCCGCGATCCACCACTGATCCGGGTGTGACGGATAGGTCCACCGCCGGTTGACCCGGTCCGGGTGCCGGCGGTGCTCGGGGTTGGCCACCGTCGTTTTCTTGCGGTGCATCCCCCGTGAGACGCCACGGATTCCGGTGATCTTCATCAGTCATTCGACCTGGTCCCGGCCGATGGTCATACCGTCGCGAATGGCGGCCTTCCAGAGTTTGCGCCGGCCGTAGACCTTGCGATTGTCCTCCCACAGCCGAAAGATGCGGTGGGCGGCGTAAGCCTCATCCAACTCAGCTTCTGTGGGGCCGAAGTCGCGGGCCTGGTGGGCGTAGAAGGTGCTCGGGGCAATCGTAATGCCGTGGGCAGAAAGTGTGGCGCAGATTGGCTCGACCCCGAAGCGGTGGCGGTAGGTGCGGATGAAGTCCCCAATCACCGAAGTGTGCGGTCGAGCTCCGCCTGGGCGAAAAAGCTGATGCCGTCTTCAAGATCTCGTTGGCCCGTCGCAGTTTGGCCATCTCCTTGGCCTGCTCCTCATAGGCGGCCTGGAGCTGCGCGTAGGATAAGGACCCAGGCTTTGGAGCCGGGACCTGCTTTTCTTGTTTGCGGATCCAGTTGCGCAGGGTGGATTCCTTCACGCCGAGCAGCTCGCCGATCTCCCGGCGGGCGCCGGCCTTGGAGATGTCGCCTTCCTCAACGCGCTCGAAGTACATGCGCACCGCGCGCTCCTGGGTGGCGGCGTCGTACTTGCTGGGTCGTGCCATGCTGATCTTCCTCCTAGGGTAAAACCTAGTCTCCGACCAACCCAGGCCGCCTCACTCAAAAATTCAGGCCGATTCAATTGTGGCTGGCCTGCCGGGGCGGGGTTCATCGACCAGCCCGTCGAGGCGCTTGGCGATGAAGCGAGAGCGCCACTTGCCCACGGTAGGTAGCGAGACCCCCAACCGTCTGCTTACTTCCGAGTTCGAGGCCCCGGTCGCACATTCCAGCACGATCCGCGACCGGAGCACAAGGTCCTGCGCCACTTTACGTCGTCGGACCCACCGCTCCAGCTGAGCGCGTTCATCGTCGGACAGGTGCAGCTCGGCTAATGCAGGTCCTCGTTGTACCATGCGCCAATCATACTGGAAACTACCAACGAATTAACGACGCAGGACACTAGTTAACTTCAGCATGGGTATCAACCGCCAGACCGTGCTGTCTTCTACCAAAATTAACATTCTGTACAACAACCACAGGTAGTAACTATTCTGCAAAGATTTCAATCATCACGATTCTCCGCTCTGACGTGATTGTGGAACAGCTACATATCAATTCTGAGGGAAAGTACCCTAGGACTGGGGAGCTACTCTGTTCCTATCGGCGCAGCGAATTCGGCGCCCTTGATACCGAGATCCCCTCACATGAAGTAGCAGGAGTGAGAAGCTATTTCTTCCGCGCGAGAGCCGCCAAGCTCAGAGCCAAGCCGACGACGGCCCAGACAGCCAACACCAGCAGCTGGTTCACCTGAAAGTCGGATCCCTCGGTCAAAGAGGCCCGCATCAGGTCCGCGGCCGGGCGGAAAGGCAACCAGTCGTGGACGGACTGGAACCACCCTGGCAGGCGGTCCGCAGGGAAGGCGATCGGAGAAAAGAGCAAAATGACAAAAACCAACACCTGCGCCGCCAACACCACCTGGGACGCCGGTAAGGACACCGCCATGGCGTACCCTACCGCGGTCGCCATCAGGGCGATCACGAATGATACCCCAATCAGCAGACCCCAGGAGATTGACAAGGAGAGGTCGAAGTACAGCGAGCCGACCGCGATCGCAATCGCCACACCGGGCAGCGCAACAACTAACCACACCAGCAAGTCTCCCATTAGCAGCATCCAGCGCGGGACAGGAAGCGAGCGCAGGTAGGTCATAGTTCCGTCTGTACGGCGCTTCACTATCTCCTGGGGCACGAACACTAGTCCGACCATCAATAACAACGTTGTCGGCACGCCTGTGGTCAGGAAGGTGGCTTCGTCCGTGGCGATATCTGGAATCAGGAATCCGAACCCGACGATCATCCCCACCGCAAGGAGTACTTGAACGGAAACAATCAGCGGAATCTGGACTCCGGCCTTCGCCAGGTAAAGACGCAAGAGAGCGACGAACACAGCGCCATCGCGGGGACGTTCCACAATCACAGCGGTTGCATTAGACATTCGCGAGCCCCTTTGCACCGGTGTCCTTGTTGGCAGTCAGGTCCAGGTACACATCTTCCAAGGTCATCGGGCTCACGCTGAAGGACTCCAAGCGCCCGGCCGCCCGCTGTGCGATTGCCCAGGTTGTCGCCGCTTCAAGCTGTTCCATCCTCAAAGTCAGTGCAGTTCTTCCCGCAGAGTGGTGCACCTTTTCCACCAGGAACGGCTTTTTCCCATCTACGTCACCTCCGGAGTACGTCAGGCGAACCAGATCCGAAGGACCGCGCAACTCGTCGATCGTTCCTTGCGCAATCACAGTACCCTTCTCCAGGATCACAAGTTTGTCCACGATCTGGTCTATCTCGGCGACGTTGTGTGTAACAAGCAAAACGCCCGCGCCTTCGTCAGCCCGACGACGCACAGCCGACCACAGGAGGCGGCGACGATGCGCGTCCACATCGTTCGTGGGTTCGTCCAGGACCAGAACTGGAGTCGGGGCGACCACCGACATCGCGAAGGATGTCAACCGACGGATACCACCGGACAGTCCGGCGCCTTCCGGCAGTGCTCGCCGATCTAGCCAAGGACGAATCTCCAACTCGTCGGCCAGAGCTTCTACTGCTTGCTCGACGTATTCACTGCGGCCCCCGCGCAGCTTGGCGCTGATTTCGATCGCGCCGCGCGGCGTAAGCCCCTCGACCGGCGCCTGAGACTGCGACTGCACCGACACCTGTCGGCGAGCGCGGGCGGGATCGGCAACCGCATCGACTCCTGCGACGTGGATGCGACCCGAATCCGGCTTGAGCAATCCCACGATCTGGGAGACCAGGGTGGTTTTGCCGGCACCGTTGTGCCCGAGTAGCCCCACGACCTGACCAGGCTCGACAGACAACGAGATGCCATTGTTTGCTTTCACTTTTCCGAATGAGCGGTGGATGTCGTCCACCACAATTGCTGGATGCTGTGTAGTCATCCTCACGACTTCCTCAATTCCGATACTCTTGGTACTTACATACTTATGGTATTACAGTTCCATCGGTATCTCAAGTTTTAATGGAATCGTTTTCCGGGAGGGCACGTTCCCGAACACAGCTACGCCTCGAAGCGCTCAGCCGTAACCTTTACCGGCTCTTCAGGATTTAGAGTGCGTTGATCTTGGTGTGCAGCTGTCCGGAGTGGATCAAGGATCGCAAGATGTAGTGCCCGAGGTTCTTGAACCCCAGAGCGATGCCGCGCAGATGCTCCAGGCGCCCGTTGATCGCCTCGACGGGCCCGTTGGACGCGCCGATATCGAAATACGCCAGCACGTCCTTCTGTCGCCGGTACAGCGTGTTTCCCAGCTGCTTAATCTCCTCTAACCCTTTCGGCATCGTCGATGAACGCAGCGTGCTGATCACCTTCCGCATTAGCTTCTTGCCCTCGGCTTTCTTCGGGTGCTGATAGGCGGCGATGATCTGCTGATACACCGACCACGTCACCTCCAAAGCCACGTAGTCTTCGTCGGTGGCCCACAGTTGCTCGAGTCGCCGATGCTGTCGATCAGTGAGGAAGTCAATCCTGGTCAACAGGGTTTTCCGGTTCTTATACAACGGATCGTTTTTCTTGGCCCGCCGCCCGGTGGTCATCCGCTGCAGGCGCTGCCGGCACACGGTCAACTTGTCGGCGGCCGGGTGCACCACGTGAAAGGGATCCATCACCGCCTGCGCCCGCGGCAGGGCCTGTTTGGTGGCGGTGGCGTAGCCGGCAAACCCATCCATCGTGACAACCTCGACCCGGTCGCGAAAGCCCTGCCCACGCTGGCTGAGCCAATCGCTCAGTACCGCGGCGCTACGACCCGGGACCATGTCCAGCAACCGGGCCGGTCCGGCGCCGTCGATGACGGGGGTGATGTCGACGAGCACGGTGACGAACGAGTCCGGCTCACCGGCCCGGTGTGTGTGCTTCCACACGTGCTCGTCCACGCCCAGCACGCGTACCCCGGCAAGGTGGCCGGGGTCGTCGTAGACCAGGTGCCGGCAGGCATCCAGGGCGAGGTCGTTGACCAGGTCCCAGCCCAAGCCCAGGGCTTCGGCGGTGGCGGAGATACTCATTTTGTCGATCGCCAACCGTTGCAGAATCCAGCGGGTCACCCGGCGAGTGACGGTGCGCCCGCGTTCGGCGCAGGCCAGTTCGCCCTGGTAGATCCGCTGGGCACAGGACTGATTCAGGCACAGGAACCGCGGCACGCGTACCTGCAGCCTGGTGGGGAAGCCGACGACGGGAAGATCGGTCAGCCGGCGCACGACGTGATCACGCAGCCGGCCTGTGTGTCCGCAGCCCGGGCACTTGTCGCAGGAGTCGATGGGACGAGCACTGATGACCGTGAACTCGCCGGCATCCGCGGCATCGGTGATCGTTAATCCCAGCTCCGCGGTGCGGCAAATGGTGTCGGCGACGAGGTTGAACGTAGGCTGCATTGTAGGGTCCTGGTTCGGTCAGATGGTTGTGTGGTAACTCTCATCTTGTACCGGCCAGGGCCCCTACATGTTGTGCTACCCCGACATATCACTTCCCGCTAATTACGCACTCCAGATCCGGATGAGCCGATAATCCACAGCTTTGCCGCGTTCGATGAATGTTGAACGCGGCACAATACTTTGAGCAGGTAAACTGATGAAAGAAGGCTACGTTAGCCCGAGAAGACAGCACCGCCCCAATGCAAGACATCACGTGAGAGATACGATGAAAAAACCACTGACCCGTGAGGAGAAGCAGCTCCAAACGCGCGAGCTCTTAATTGACTCGGCTCGAACTGTCTTTTCACGCGATGGCTACCACGCCGCTCGGCTGGAGGTGATCGCCACCGAGGCGGGATTCACGAAAGGGGCCGTCTATTCCAATTTTTCGGGCAAACCGGAGCTCTTCCTGGCCGTGATCGATGCGAACCTAGATATATCTCTGGACAACCCCGACATGACTGTGGTAAACGCGTATCATGGCCGGTACCCACTTCCACCTGAAACTCAAAAGCTGATCGACACGGCCCAGGGCTTCGCGCTTGCCACCCTAGAATTCACCGCCGCGGCCGCACGCGACTCGGAGCTGCGCCCACAGATCACCGCCAGGCTCAGCCGCCAGCTTGATTCCTACACCCGCGATGCCGCAAAGAGCCGTTCCGACGACGATCCCCTGACCGCCGAAGAGCTTGGCTTTTTCCTTTCCGCGCTGGAGCAGGGCACAAGTATCCACATTCTCGCCGGCGGGATCCCCGTCGACCATTCCGCTTACACCGAAGTCGTCGAACGGATTACGCGACGAGCGTGATTTAGGGGGTGAATCGGTGTTCCCAAGGCTCGACCAGAGGAGTTCGTCACCGACGTTAACCGGGTCCGCAACGGTCGTGTCGATAAAGCCGGGAGAATCACCATCCGCTGGGCCGGGCGGATGCGCTACCTGGGGATCAGGCGGAAGTGGAGGGCATACCCACCTTGACGATCGCCGATGGCGACCATGCCGTGATCTCAGATGCGGACACCGGGCTGGTCATCGCCGAGCATGACCTGGTCCAGCAGCGCTGCCAGGAGCGGGTTTGTGGTCGGGGTGTTCCGATGAGGTGGTAGGGCCTGTCTCCGCGCACATGGTAGGGGCCGATATCCCAACGGATACCGGCCCCCAGGTGCGCTCGCGACGGGACTACTTAGCCGTCATGACCGACGTTCTCGCGATCGGCCTGAGCTAAGTGACGGCGCATGTCGTAATCACCTATCTGCACTCGGCGCCCGTTGTTGAGTCGGCTGACCAACGAATCCGCCCCGACACGATTGGGCAGGACCTCCACCCAGTACGAGGCGGAAGACTGCGACGAAATGATCGTCGGGAGTCTGCCGTCCCGGTCGATTACGACCTTGGTCAGGTCTTCTTGCCCACGCTGGTCAATGCTCAAGGTGAGGAAGTCGTCGATGATGAGGACATCGACATTCATCATCTTCTTCATCGCATCGGCATACCGTTGATCCGTCGGTGAGTAGACCGCAAGCTTTCCCACCAACTGATCCAGCCGTGAGTACGCCACCGAGAACCCGGCTTGGCACGCCGCAACGCCGATGGCACAGGCGATATAGGTCTTACCGGCCCCGGCGGGGGCGAACAAGTGCACATTCGCTGGATTCTCCCGCCAGTTGGTCGCGGCAACGCGTTTGAGCTGGCGCTCATTGATGCCGCGTACTGCCGCGTTGATCAACTCACCCAGGCTGGCCCGCGGGTAGCGGAAATGCGCCTGCGTGATCGCTTTGGCGATGTTACGTTCACGTCGCTGCTGATCGGTGACATCGACCGCGCGCAGGAACACCTCCTCCGGCAGGGCGTCGGCATAGTCGTCGCTGGTGACCAGGTCGAAGAAATTCTCCGCGAACCGTGACAAGCGCAGTGACCGGAGTTTTCTACGGGTCGTTTCATCGATGTCGATCATGAGTTACCTGTCCTCCTGATCGGCATCGAAATGGCTGCCAGGCCGGATAAAGACCGCATCATGCAACCGGGACAGATCCACCTGCCGCGGCGCGTTGGATGCGGGGTGTTCCGGCGTGGCGGTGGGGCGGGCATGGGCGATGTCGGCCTGGAGGCGTTTGAGTACCGACATCGTCGGCGCGAGTTTCTTGTCCACCAGCTGCTGGCAGGCCGGTTCCAGTGTGGCCTTGTCGTGCTTGCGGCCAAGATTGGCCAGAATATTGCGTGACTGTGTCAGCCCGCGGGGCACACTCGCCCGGTTGCGGTCCAAGACCATGGTGATCACCGTGGTCGTTGCCGGTCCGAAGGATCCTGCCCAGGCCGCCTCACCCTCGAGAGTCGGGAAGTGCCGGTGTCCCTCCGACCCTAGTCCAGAAAAGTGACCTGGGCCACGGTCTGTAAGGGTTAGATGCAGACGGGCACCGCGCGGGCGTGGGAGACCATCTCCTCCCAGTCGACGATCTTCTTGCGCTCGCGGCCCTCGGCCTCGCCGAGGGCGCGCTCTTCGGCGTCGAGGCGGTACCAGCCCTGCCAGGTGGTGTAGGCGATGCCGCGGGCGTCGAGAAGCTCGACGATGGCCTCCGGACCCTCGTGGGTGCGCGGGGTGAGGTTGCCGGCGACGGCGTCGGCGATGAGCATGTCGGTGGTCTGCTTCGCGTCGGACTTGGTGTTGCCGATCAGGCCGATGGGGCCGCGCTTGATCCAGCCGGTGGCGTAGAGGCCGGGCACGTGCTCGGCACCTGAGTTCGCCAGGACGTGGCCACCGTCGTTGGGGATGACGTTGGTGGTGGTGTCGAAGGGGACACCGGGGACGGCCTCGGAGCGATAGCCGACCGCCCGGTAGACGGCCTGGACGGGCCAGTCGGTGGTCTTCCCGGTGCCGCGGACGTTGCCGGTGCCGTCGAGTTCGGTGCGTTCGGTGCGCAGGCCGACGACGTGGCCGTCCTTCTCCAGGATCTCCGTGGGCTGCTCGAACAGGTGGATCTGCAGGGTGTGCGGGGCGAGCTTCGGCTCGCGGATGGCGTAACCCTCGAGAATCTGGCAGGCGAGGTCCTGGGACTTGGATGCGCGGCGGGCTTCCTCGGAGGCCTCGTCGTAGTCGATGTCCTCGGGGTCGACGACCACGTTGATGTTGTCGGAGTGGTCGAGCTCCTTGAGCTCCTGCGGGGTGAACTTCACCTGGGCGGGGCCGCGGCGGCCGAAGACGTGGACTTCGGTGGCCTGGTTGTTCTTCAGGGACTCGTAGACATTGTCCGGGATCTCGGTGACCTTGAGCTCTTCGGCGGTCTTGGCCAGGATGCGGGCGACGTCGAGGCCGACGTTGCCCACGCCGATGACGGCGACCTGCTTCGCGGACAGGTCCCAGTCGCGGTCGAAACGCGGGTTGCCGTCGTAGAAACCGACGAAGTCGGCAGCGCCGTAGGACTCGGGCAGGTCGACACCAGGGATGTTCAGGGCGCGGTCACGGACGGCACCGGTGGCGAAGACGATGGCGTCGTAGTACTCGCGCAGTTCCTCGACAGTGATGTCCTTGCCGATCTCGATGTTGCCCAGCAGGCGCAATCGCGGTTTGTCCAGCACGTTGTGCAGCGACTTGACGATGCCCTTGATGCGCGGGTGGTCCGGTGCGACGCCGTAGCGGATGAGGCCGAACGGGGCAGGCATCTGCTCGAAGAGGTCGACGTAGACCTCACGCTCCTCGTTGCGGATGAGCTGATCGGAGGCGTAGATGCCGGCAGGGCCGGCGCCGATGACGGCGACGCGCAGGGCGGAGGAGTTCTGTTCGGTCATGCTGCTCACCTTTCGGGAGGCCTGGTTCGGGTTCGTCATGCGGCACTTCATAGACCGCTTGGTCTGTGAAAGTAGCAGGGGGTGCGGGGCGAGTAAAGACTTCCGGGCTATTTATTCAGATCTTCGTGCATGTAAGTATACAGATCGGTCTAGTTGGAACAGGGCCGGTTGTGTTCTATATGGGCAGGTCAAAGCGGCGAAATGACAGCCCTCCCCGTCTCAAAATCCCGTCCGGATGAAATTAAAGGTTGAACAGACAGAGTGGTCCGCCTAGTTTCAATTCTGGACGGCGGGAAACCGCATAGGCTCCCGGCAACAGGCTCGGCGAGTAACCCGGACCATCCTGGTTCATCAGGAAACAGACCGAGTAGTTCACAACCTTTCAGGAGAACAGCGATGTCAACCACCGTGACGGAGAAGCCGACGGTCAGCGACGCGGGCGTCGATAAGCGGCCGAAGCGGGCGCGCAAGCCCGAAGGCCAGTGGAAGATCGACGGCACGGCGCCGCTCAACCATGTCGAGGAGGTCAAGCAGGAGGAGGACGTGCTCGCGGTCAAGCAGCGCGTCATCGACATCTACTCCAGGCAGGGCTTCGACTCGATCCCGGCGGATGACCTGGCGCCGCGATTCAAGTGGCTGGGCATCTACACGCAGCGCCGCCAGGATCTCGGCGGTGAACTCACCGGCCAGGTGCCCGACGCGGAGCTGCAGGACAAGTACCTCATGATGCGCGTGCGTTTCGACGGCGGCCTCGCCTCCCCTGAACGCCTCCGCGCCGTCGGCGAGATCAGCCGCGACTACGCCCGATCCACCGCGGACTTCACCGACCGGCAGAACATTCAGCTGCACTGGATCCGCATCGAGGACGTCCCCGCGATCTGGGAGAAGCTCGATTCCGTCGGGCTGACCAGCATCCTCGGCTGCGGTGACGTGCCGCGCATCATCCTCGGTTCGCCGGTTGCGGGCGTCAGCGCGGAGGAGATCATCGACGCCACCCCGGCGATCGAGAAGATCCAGCGCGACCTGCTGCCCGACCCGGAGTTCCACAACCTGCCGCGCAAGTTCAAGTCCGCCATCTCGGGCCATTCCCGCCAGGACGTCACCCACGAGATCCAGGACGTCTCCTTCATCGGATCCGTCCACCCGGAGCACGGCCCCGGTTTCGAGTGCTATGTCGGTGGCGGCCTGTCCACCAACCCGATGATCGCGCAGTCGCTCGGCGCGTGGATCCCGCTGGAGGAGGTCCCGGAGGTGTGGGCCGGCGTGGCCCGGATCTTCCGGGACTACGGTTTCCGCCGCCTGCGCAACCGCGCGCGCCTGAAGTTCCTCGTGGCGCAGTGGGGGGTGGAGAAGTTCCGTGAGGTCCTGGAGAACGAATACCTCGGCCGGAAGCTCATCGACGGACCCCACCAGCCGATCAACCCCGGCTACCGAGACCACATCGGGGCGCACCCGCAGAAGGACGGCAAATTCTACCTCGGCGTCAAGCCGACCGTGGGCCACACCACCGGCGAGCAGCTCATCGCCATTGCGGAGGTCGCCGAGCGCTTCGGCATCGAGCGCATCCGCACCACCGCCGAGAAGGAGCTGCTCTTCCTCGACGTCGAGCGCACCGACCTCGCACCCCTGGCCACCGCCCTCGATGAGACGGGCCTGTTCTCCAAGCCCAGCGAATGGCGCCGCAACATCATCTCCTGCACCGGCCTGGAGTTCTGCAAGCTGGCGCACGCCACCACCAAGTCCCGCGCCGTCGAACTCGTCGACGAGCTGGAGGAGCGCATCGGCGACATCGACGTGCCCGTCCGCATCGCCCTCAACGGCTGCCCCAACTCCTGCGCCCGCACCCAGGTCGCCGACATCGGGTTCAAGGGGCAGACCGTCACCGACGCCGACGGCAACCGCGTCGAGGGCTTCCAGGTCCACCTCGGCGGATCGATGAACGTGGGCGCCAACTTCGGCCGCAAGGTCAAGGGCCACAAGGTCATCGCCGACGAGGTGGGGGACTACGTCGTCCGCGTGGTCAGCCACTTCCAGCAGCAGCGCACCGAGGGCGAGACCTTCCAGGAGTGGATCCAGCGCGCCGACGAGGAGGACCTCAAGTGAGTTTCCGCCGCACCCCCAACCCCAACCGCAACCACCCGCTGTTCTGCCCCTACTGCGCCGGGGAGGAACTCTTCCCGGCGGTCGAGGACGACTTCGCGTGGTCCTGCTCCGACTGCACCCGCGTGTTCTCCGTCCGCTACCACGGGCAGGACGACCCGCTGCACCGGCCCGCGGCGGCCCGCTCCACCAGTCAGGCCCTGCAGGAGTCCCTGGCCCGCCACGGTCACACTGCGGTACTGCCCGGATCGGGAGAGACTTCTTCCGGAGCCCCGGCACCGGACGCCGGGCAGGACGCACAGAAAGTGGTGAGCAACCGATGAGCACCAGCATCAACCTCCTGGGAGGCGCAGGCAGCACAGGCACAGGCGCGCCCGGCGCCGGCGCGCCCCGCGACCCAGAGGTCAGCCCCGCCGGCCCGAAGACCACCGAGCCGCTGGCCGAGGACACCGCCCGACGCAACACCGACCTGGTCGACGAGTGGGCCGACCGCCTCCACGATGAGACGGCCGGGAACATCCTCGACTGGGTCCGGGAGCACGCGCCGGGCCAGGTCGCGGTGACTCTGTCGATGGAGAACACCGTCCTCGCGGAGCTGGCCGCCCGGCACCTGCCGGACGCGGACCTGTTGTTCCTGGACACCGGCTACCACTTCCCGGAGACCCTCGACGTCGCCGGTGAGGTGGATGCCCGTTACCCGCAGCGCCTGGTCACCGCCCTGCCGCTGCTCAGCCGTGCGGAACAGGACGAGGCCTACGGTCGCGACCTCTACCGCGCCAACCCGACAGCCTGCTGCCGGATGCGCAAGGTCGAACCGCTCGCGGTGAACCTGAGCCCCTACGCGGGCTGGGTCACCGGACTGCGGCGGGCCGACGGGCCGACCCGGGCCCAGGCGCCCGCGTTGAGCCTGGACGCCACCGGCCGGTTGAAGATCTCGCCGATCATCACCTGGTCGCTGGCGGAGACCGAGGCCTACATCACCGACCATGACCTCATCCGGCACCCGTTGACCACGCAGGGTTACCCGTCGATCGGGTGCGCCACCTGCACCCTCCCCGTCGCCGAGGGCGACGACCCCGGGCCGGCCGCTGGGCCGGCAACGCCAAGACAGAATGCGGACTCCACTCATGACCACAGCACTTTCCACCCAGCTCTCCCCCCACCTCAAGGACCTCGAGAACGAGTCCATCCACATCCTCCGGGAGGTCGCGGGGCAGTTCGACAAGATCGGCCTGCTGTTCTCCGGCGGCAAGGACTCCTGCGTGGTCTTCGAGCTCGCCCGTCGCGCCTTCGCCCCGGCCACCGTGCCCTTCGAACTGCTCCACGTAGACACCGGCCACAACTTCCCCGAGGTCCTGGAGTTCCGTGACCGGCTCGTCGCCGAGACCGGCGCCCGCCTGCGGGTGGCCAAGGTGCAGGACTGGATCGACCGTGGCGAGCTCGCCGAACGCCCCGACGGGACCCGCAACCCGCTGCAGACCGTCCCGCTGGTGGAGACCATCGCCGAGCAGGGCTATGACGCCGTCCTCGGGGGCGCCCGCCGCGACGAGGAGCGGGCACGTGCCAAGGAGCGGGTGTTCTCCGTGCGTGACTCCTTCGGCGGCTGGGATCCCCGCCGCCAGCGTCCGGAGCTGTGGAGCCTGTACAACGGCGAGAAGCTGCCCGGCGAGAACATTCGGGTCTTCCCCATCTCCAACTGGACTGAGGCGGATGTGTGGGAGTACATCGGTGCCCGCGGCATCGAGCTGCCGGAGATCTACTTCTCCCATGACCGCGAGGTGTTCCAACGTGACGGCATGTGGCTGACCCCGGGTGAGTGGGGTGGCCCGCGCAAGGGCGAGGCCCTGGAGACCCGCCGCGTGCGCTACCGCACCGTCGGCGACATGTCCTGCACCGGCGCCGTCGAGTCCGACGCGTCCACCATCGACCAGGTCCTGGCGGAGATCGCCACGTCCACCCTCACCGAGCGCGGCGCCACGCGCGCCGATGACCGCCTGTCCGAATCCGCCATGGAAGACCGCAAGAAAGAGGGCTACTTCTGATGTCCGCCCCCACGCTGAACGCCCCGACCCACAACCCCACCGCCACCGACGTCATCGCCGACCGGGAGACCCTGCGGCTGTGCACCGCCGGCTCCGTCGACGACGGCAAGTCCACCTTCGTCGGGCGCCTGCTCCACGACACCAAGTCGGTGCTCGCCGACCAGCTCGCCTCCGTCGAGCAGACCTCCGCCGACCGTGGTTTCGACGGCGTCGACCTGTCCCTGCTCGTCGACGGCCTGCGCGCCGAGCGTGAGCAGGGCATCACCATCGACGTGGCCTACCGCTACTTCGCCACCGACAAGCGCACCTTCATCCTCGCGGACACCCCAGGCCACGTGCAGTACACCCGCAACACGGTCACCGGCATGTCCACGTCCCAGGTGGTCGTCCTGCTTGTCGACGCCCGTCACGGCGTCGTCGAGCAGACCGTCCGGCACCTGACCGTCGCCGCGCTCCTCGGCGTCAAGACCGTCATCCTCGCCGTGAACAAGATCGACCTCGTCGACTACTCCGAGGACGTCTTCCGTGCCATCGAGGCCGACTTCACCGCCAAGGCCGCCGAACTCGGCGTCGACGACGCGCACGTCATCCCGATCTCCGCCCTGCGCGGTGACAACGTCGTCGAACCCTCCACGAACATGCCCTGGTATCCGGGGCCGACCGTCCTGGAGATCCTGGAGAACGTCACCGTCCACCGCGGCCGCGCCCATGACCTGGATCTGCGTTTCCCCATCCAGTGGGTCATCCGCGAGCACGCCAGCGACTACCGCGGTTACGCCGGCCGCATCGAGGCCGGTCAGGTCAGCGTGGGTGATGAGGTCACCCTCGACTACGGTCGCACCACCACCGTCACCGGCATCGACTCCGCCGACGGCCCCGTCCGGCAGGCCGTCGCCGGCGACTCGGTGACCCTCCTGCTCGCCGACGACATCGACCTGGTCCGCGGCGACCTCATCTCCGGCCCGTCCCACCCCGAGTCGGTCCGTCGTTTCCACGCCACCGTCGTCGGCCTCACCGAACGCGCCGTCAAGGCCGGCGCCCCCGTGAAGGTCCGCTACGGCACCTCGCTGGTCCGCGGCCGGGTCGCCGCCGTCGACCGCGTCCTCGACATCGACGGCGTCAGCGACACCGAGGCACCCGAGACCTTCGGCCTCAACGACATCGCGCACATCAGCGTCGAGGTCGCCGCCGAACTCCCGGTCGAGGACTACGCAGCGCGCGGCGCGGTGGGCAACTTCCTGCTCATCGACCAGTCCGCGGGCACCACCCTGGCGGCCGGCCTCGTCGGCCACCGCCTGCGCTAGGAGCCACCATGACCGCCCTGATCACCCTCTCCCACGGTTCGCGCCACCCCGGTGCCGAAGCCGGGGTCCGCAGGTTGACCCGCGCCGCCGGCGAGCTTCTCGACGTCGCCGCGGTCGCCGCCCACCTCGACTTCACCGAGCCGTCCCTCCCGGACGCCGCCCGCGCCCTGGCGGAGTGTGGTCACCGCGCGGCGGTCGTCGTCCCCCTCCTGTTCACCCACGCCTTCCACGCGCGCCACGACGTCCCCGCCGCCCTCGTCGAGGCCCGTCACGCCAGCGGCCTCGACCTCCACCTCGCCGACGGGCTGGGCACCGGCGACCTCGTCGCCGAGGTCCTCACCGCCCGCCTCGCCCTCGACGCCCCGGACGGCGCGCACGTCGTGCTCTACCCGGTGGGAACCTCGGACGCGGCGGCAGCGGCGGGCGTCGAGAAGCTCGCCGCAAACGTGGGGGAACGCTCCGGACACAGCATCCAGGTCGTCCCCGCCACCGGCGGGCGCGGCAGCGGGGGAGCGGGCGTCCTGGAGGCCGCCACCGGTCACGACGCCGTGCACCTGCTGCCGCTGTTCGTCACCGACGGACTGCTGCTCGACCAGGTCACCGGGCAACTCGGACGAATGCAGGCCGCCACCGGCACCCGCCTCACCTCGTCCCCGCCCCTGACCACCGACCTGGCCCGCGTCGTCGCCCGACGCCACAGCGCCGTCGCCCCAGCCCTCACCTGAACAGGTCGTCCCCCATGAAAACGCTCATCCTCATCGCGGTCGCGGGCCTGGCGGCCCAGCTTGTCGACGGCGGCCTCGGCATGGGCTTCGGCGCCACGTCGACGACCATCCTCATCCTCCTCGCCGGCCTCGGCCCCGCCCAGGCCTCCGCGGCCGTCCACGTCGCCGAACTGGGCACCACCCTCGTCTCCGGCGTCAGTCACTGGCGCTTCGGCAACGTCGACTGGCGCGTCGTCGTCCGCCTCGCCGTCCCCGGCGCCCTCGGTGCCTTCGCCGGCGCCACCGTCCTCTCCTCCCTGAGCACCGACGCCGCCCGGCCACTCACCGCCGCCATCCTCGCCGCCATCGGTGTCAACCTCATCTGGCGGTTCTCCCGCGGCCGCGTCCGCCGCTCTCTCGACAACCGCCCCCACTCCACCGGCTTCCTCGGTGGCCTCGGCATCTTCGGTGGCTTCATCGACGCCTCCGGAGGCGGCGGCTGGGGGCCGGTCACCACCTCCACCCTCCTCTCCCTCGGACGCACCGAACCCCGCCGCGTCGTCGGTACCGTCAACACCGCCGAATTCCTCGTCACCACCGGCGCCACCCTCGGCTTCGTCGTCGGCCTCTGGGACGAGATGGTGGCCAACCTCGCCGCCGTCCTCGCGCTCCTCATCGGCGGCTCCATCGCCGCACCCGTCGCCGCCTGGATAGTCACCCGCCTCAACCCCGCCGCCCTGGGTGGCGTCGTGGGCACCCTCCTCGTCGTACTCAACCTCCCCGCCGTCCTGGCGTTCATGGGGGTGGAGGGGCCGGCCGTCTGGGTGGTCCGTGGCCTGGTCCTGGCCGTCGGTCTGACGCTCAGCTGGGTCGGTGCCCGCCGTGCCCGCCGTAACGCCCTCGACGCCGTCGTGGTCACCGGCGTCGACGTCGAACCGGCCGGTGGCTCCGGGGCCACGGTGGAGCTGGCGGAGGGACGGGTGCGGTAGGTTTCCCGGCATGAGAATCTGGTCCCTGCACCCCCGCCACCTCGACCAGAAGGGACTCGTCGCCTGCTGGCGGGAGACCCTGCTCGCCCAGAAGGTCCTGGCGGGCGGCACCACCGGGTACCGGAACCACCCGCAGCTGGAACGGTTCCGGGCGGCTCCCGATCCGCTGGCCGCCATCGGTTCCTACCTCCGCGGGATCCACGCGGAGTCCCTGGACCGCGGATACCGTTTCGACGCCGCGAAGATCCTCACAACGGGTGGCTCCGAACAGCTGGAGGTCACCACCGGGCAACTGAGCTACGAGGCCGACCACCTCCGAGCCAAGCTGCTCGTCCGGGATCCCGCGCTCAGTGACCTGCTGCCGGAGGAACCCGAACCGCACCCGCTCTTCCGAGCCGTCCCGGGGGACGTGGAATCGTGGGAGAAGCGGTGACATGTATGGGGGAGCCGTCATGATAAATCGGGGAAATGCCCGGCGATGTGCTGTGATCTGTGCGACAGTATGTCGCAACTGCCAGGATCTCCGAAGGGACAGATCATGAGTACGAAGCACACCACCACCGAGAAGGAACGGCCACGGGAGACGAAGTCCCGTGGCATCGGTGACCGGATCCTCACCGGCATCGAGACCCTGGGCAACAAACTGCCCGAACCGTTCACCCTCTTCCTCATCCTGTTCCTCATCACCGGTGTCGCCTCGACGATCATGGCGATCCAGGGCATCCAGGTGGCGGTCCCGGGGTCCGATGAGGACCTCACCATCCGGGGCCTGTTCACCGGAGAAGGTCTGACCTGGCTGACCACCACCATGGGTGAGAACTACATCGGATTCCCGCCGCTGGTCACCGTCCTGCCGATCCTCCTGGCCACCGGTGTCGCCGAGCGGACCGGCATGCTGTCGGCCCTGATCCGGAAACTCTTCGGCTCCGCCAAGAAATGGATCCTGCCCTACGCCGTCGGCGTGGTGGGTGTGACGGCGTCGATCATGGCGGACGCCGCCTTCGTCGTCGTCCCGCCCCTGGCCGCGATGGTGTTCAAGGCCGCCGGCCGACACCCCGTCGCGGGCCTGCTCGGTGGCTTCGCGGCCGTGGGCGCCGGATACTCCACGGCACTGTTCCCCACCAGCCTCGACGCCCTGTTCGCGGGCATCACCAACGCCGTCATGGCCACGCTGCCGGGCATCGCCACCACCGAGGTCAACCCGGTCTCCAACTACTACTTCAACATCGCCTCCGCGATCATCCTCGGCCTGCTCGCCGGCTTCATCACCGACCGGGTCCTCGAGCCCCGCATGATCCGTCAGGACATCCCCACCGAGGAGTCCCTCGAGGGGGAGGACGCCTCCCAGCGCGGTGACCGTGACACCGAGGGCAACGAGCTCTCCCCGACGCTGACCAGGCAGGAGAACCGCGGTCTCGTCGCCTCCCTGGTGGCGGCACTGGTCCTGACGGTGGTCTTCCTCTGGGCGTTCCTCATCCCGGAGTCACCCTGGCGCAATGAGGAGGGGTCGTTCCTCCCGCAGTCCCCGTTGCTGCAGTCCATCGTGTTCATCGTCTTCGCCTACTTCATGGTGCTCGGCATCGTCTACGGCCTGTATGTGGGCACCGTGACGTCGGTGGCCGACATCGTCGAGATGATGGGGCTGGCCATCAGGGACATGCTCAGCTTCCTGGTGCTCGCCTTCATCCTCGGCCAGTTCGTCGCGCTGTTCGCCTGGACCGGCATCGGTACGTACACCGCGGTCAAGGGGGCGGCGTTCCTCGAGTCGATCGGTCTCACCGGCTTCGGCGCGATCCTCGCGTTCATCGTCCTTGCGTCGCTGCTCAACCTGCTCATCATCTCCGGTTCGGCGATGTGGACGCTCATGGCGGCGGTGTTCGTGCCCATGTTCGCCCTCATCGGTTTCGAGCCCGCCTTCACCCAGGCGGCCTTCCGTGTCGGCGACTCCGCCACCCAGGTGATCACCCCGCTCAATCCGTACATGATCGTCATCCTCGGCCTGCTCCGCCGCTACGAGCCGGAGGCCGGCCTGGGAACCCTGATGTCCCGGTTGGTGCCCTTCGTCATTCCGTTCTGGCTGGCGTGGGCCGGTCTGCTGGCGATCTGGTACTTCGCGGATCTGCCGCTGGGACCGGGTGCAGAGATCTTCCTGCAGCAGTAGGTAGCGTCGACAGTCATGGATGACCGGACCCGCCCCTCGACCGCTTTCCTCGACCACGCCACCGCCGGCATCACCGCGCGGATGGCGCAGGTCACCGCACCCGACGTGCTTCTCGACGCCTATCCGGCCCAGCGCAGCACATGGGCTGCGGCCACCGAGGCCGCTGACGCGCTGGAGCCTGCGCTCACCGAGTTGCTCACGGACCTGCACGCCCACCCCGAACTCGCCTTCGAGGAACACCGTTCCCAGGCGGTGCTGGTCGAGCTGCTGGAATCGCGCGGCTTCACGGTGAAACAGGGTGTCCACGGGGTGGGCACGTCATTGCGCACCAGCTACTCCACGGCAGGTTTCGATCCTGCCCGTCACCGGACCGTCGCGATCATGGCCGAGTACGACGCCCTGCCCGGCATCGGGCACGCCTGCGGACACAACATCATCGCCGCCGCCGGCGTCGGGGCGTTCCTGGCGGCGGTGTCGGCTCTCACGGAGTCGGACACCGACGGCCGCCTCGTCCTGCTGGGCACCCCGGCGGAGGAGGGACACTCCGGCAAGGAGTACATGATCCGGGGAGGGATGCTCGACGGCATCGACATGGCGATCATGATCCACCCCTTCGGCTACGACATCGCCAGCCACGCCTGGCTCGGCCGACGGACCCTCACCGCCACGTTCCACGGCGTCGCGGCGCACGCCAGCTCGCAGCCGTTCATGGGCCGCAACGCCCTCGACGCGGCCTCGCTCGCCTACCAGGCGATGGGCCTGCTCCGACAGCAGATGGCGCCGAGCGACCGGCTGCACGCGGTCATCACCGACGGGGGACACCGCCCGTCGGTCATCCCGGAGACCGCCACCTTGAGCATCTACGTCCGCTCCCTGCTGACCGATTCGCTGGTGGACCTGTCCTCGCGCGTCGACGACATTCTCGACGGCGCCGCACTCATGACCGGCTGCACTGTCGACCGGACCTGGGACGTCCACCCCGCGACGCTGCCCATCCGCAACAACCAGGCGCTCGCCACCCGCTGGACCGACACCCAGGCCCTCCGCGGTCGGGTCGCCGTCCCCGCCGGCATCGTCCCGGATTCGCTCGCGGCCTCGACCGACTTCGGCAACGTCTCCCAGCTGGTCCCGGCCATCCACCCGATGGTCAAGGTCTCACCCTCCGACGTCGCACTCCACACCGCGGCCTTCGCCGAATGGGCCGCCAGCCCGGAGGCCACCCACGCGGCAGTCGACTCGGCGGCCGGACTCGCGC
This sequence comes from Corynebacterium suedekumii, assembly GCF_030252185.1. Taxonomy (NCBI): domain Bacteria; kingdom Bacillati; phylum Actinomycetota; class Actinomycetes; order Mycobacteriales; family Corynebacteriaceae; genus Corynebacterium; species Corynebacterium suedekumii. Next base: position 565,842 of record NZ_CP126970.1, on the reverse strand, counting down.
AGGTGGCGCTCGACATCCTCGCCGATGACGACCTCGCCCGCGCAGCCCGGGAGGAATTTGAGGCGGCCGGTGGGACGTTCAGTGTCGCGGAGGAACTGGGGTAGGTCCCGAGAATGCAACAACCCCGAGCACAAGGCTCGGGGTCGTGGGGTAAAGTGCGTCGATCTACATCGACGCTCACTACGTCAAGGCTAGCATCTATCTCAATGAGGGCAAAAGATGAATTGGACGCCATGCTCGGAGCCGCCCGCTTCGAGAAGTACTTCGCCGTTGCAGGCGAAGATGTGGAAAAGGCCGTCCAGTTGTACCGATGGAACACCCGCCTGGCGGGCGCGTTCCACTCCCAGTTGTCCTACTTCGAGGTCCCGACATTTTTCACGCAGGACGGCAGAACTCGCACTGACGATCACCAGCGCCGCCGCGAAGTAACACTGTCATGTCGGGGTGTCCGCCGGTCCGCTCTGTGATGCCGTCGTGAGTTCATCAGAGGTCGAGTCCGTAGACTTCCCGGCATGGATCGAATTCTGTTTGTCGCCGCCGTGTCCGAGGAAGCCGCTCATCTGCCGGAGGGGGCTGATCTGCTGGTGACGGGGATCGGTACGCTGCCGGCGGCGATCACGTTGACGGAGGAGCTGTGCACGCGTCGGGCGGAGGGGCGGCTGCCGGAGCGGATCGTCAACATCGGTACGTGTGGGGCGCTGCGGGATGAGATCCCGAACGGTGTCTACGAGATCGACCGGGTGCACAAGCATGATTTCCAGGTGGTCATGGAGTCGGACATCGCCTTTGATGCGTTGCCGCGGGAGATCACGCCGGCGACCACGGGTCTGTTTCCGACGGCGCAGCTGGCCACGGGGGACACGTTCGTGGAGGACTCGGTGACCCGGGACCGAATCGCCGCCTCCGCTGGTCTGGTGGACATGGAGGGGTACGCGGTCGCGGCTGTCGCGCACCGTTTCGACCTGCCGGTCACGCTGCTCAAGCAGGTCAGTGACCGGGCGAATGAGGAGACCGCACCGGCGTGGGCCGATGCGGTCGAGGGCGGTGCGGTGGAGCTGGCGGGCGCGGTGCGCCTGCTGCTGTCCGAGCGGTAACTACACCGGCTACTCCTCCTTGGTTCCCTCGTCCTCGGTGCGGCGCAGGCGCGGGAAAATGCGGCTGCCGGCCTTGCTGGCGGCGGTGGAACCGGAGGGGCGGGCGGAGGGGTTGCGTCGGCCCATGGAGGTGAGCTTGTCGCGGACGTTCTCGAAGGCCTCGCGGGAGGTGATGGTGCTGCCCTTGGCGGTGGCGATCTCGATGTCGTCGATGGTGATCTCGCCGGCGCGGAGGGCGACGAGTTCGGAGTGGTAGCGGAACCACACGGCGATGGTCGCGGCCACGGGGACGGCGAGGAAGGCGCCGATGATGCCGAAGAGGGTGGAGCCGACGGTCACGGAGAGCAGGACGATCGCCGGGTGGAGGTTCATGGCCTTGGACTGCAGGACCGGCTGGAGGATGTTGCCCTCGATCTGCTGGACCAGGATGATGAGCGCCAGGACGAGCAGGGCGTTGGTGACGCCGTTGGTGACCAGGGCGATGATGACGGCCAGGGCACCGGCGGTGAAGGCACCGACGATGGGGATGAAGCCGGCGAAGAAGGTGATCACGGCGAGGACGAAGGCGAGGGGGACGCCGAGGATGACCAGGCCGATGCCGATGAACACGGCGTCGACGAGCGAGACGAGTGCCTGGGTGCGGATGAAGCTCGCGAGGGTGTTCCAGGTACGGGTGAGCATCTCGGTGAGGTGCCAGCCGGCGTTGGCGCCGGTGTACTTGCGCAACCAGGGGAGGAACTTCTCGCCGTCCTTGAGGAAGAAGAACGTGAGCACGAGCATGACCACGATGGTGACCACGATGGAGGTGGCGGCGGACAGGCCGGTGAACACGCCGGAGGCGATGTTGGAGGACTGTTCGCGGACGTAGCCGACGACGTCGTTGAGGGCGTTCTGGAACTCGCCGAGGTCGAGGTTGAGCGGCGGTCCCTGCGCCCATTCGGTGATCCGGTCGACGCCCTCGGAGGCCTGGTCGACGAGGGTGGCGCCCTGGTCGCGGACGATGGGGGTCATCGCGGCGATGATGCCGCCGAAGACGGCGAAGAAGCCGACGAGGGTGGCCAGGGCGGCCAGCGCCGCGGGCAAGCTGGCCTTGCGGCGCAGGAAGCTGGAGACCGGCCACAGGACGGTGGTCACGAGGATGGCCAGCAGGATCGGCAGGAGGCCGGCCCACACGGCGCCGAGGAGCTTGCCGGCGATGTAGGCGGCGATGACGAAGATGATGAAGCGCAGCGCCCAGCCGGCGGCCCACCGGCCGTCGCGGCCGATGAAGACCGCGCGGTCGGTGACGTCGTCGGCGTCGTTGGGCTCCGGCTTCTCGTCGGAGACGTCCCCGATGATCTCGGAGACGTCCCGCGTGTCGATGCCGCTCTCGCCGGGGACCTGGGGATCTGGATCAAGTGGATTGTTCATGAGAAATCCTATTGTGCCAGATAATCCATATTTGTCAGTGGTGAATCAGGGGCGGTCGATTCCTGTCGTGCCCAGGACGCCGAAACGGTGCATGGTCACCGACAGGGCCTGTTCCAGCAGGAAGGGCAGGAGTTCGCGGCGGCCGTTGGCGAGCACCGGCTGGTCGAGGATGACGGAGCCGGATTCGACGGCCGCCGCCCACAGCGCATCATCCACGGAGCCGAGCGCACGGATCCGGGCACCCTCGTAGCCCTTGACCTCGGCGGCGAAGGCCTCGTCGGAGATGGTCCGGGCGTGGACGCCGGCGCGGGCCAGGTCGGCCGCGGCCTCCACGTCGCCGGAGATGTCCACCGCGGTGCCGGTGCGCAGGGCTGCCAGCTGGAGACGGAGGACGTCGCGAAGCACGGCACCGGAACCCACCCGCACCCGCAGGGGCTGGAGCAGTGGGCGATACCGGAAGATGTTGGCCTCCGAGCGCAGGGCGGTGAGGTCGTGCTCGGCGCCGAATTCCTCGCGCCAGGCCAGGGCGTCGAGTTCCGCGGCGGCGCGCAGCCACCCGAGGTCGTCCTCGGAGACGAGGCCGGCCCAGTCGCGGAGCAGGCCGGCGACGTCGGGGGTCAGCTGCTGCTGTGCGTGGTCGAGTGTGCCCTCGGTCCACGTGCCCTGCTGGGGGACGTAGTTCGGGCCGCCGGCTTTGGCGCCGGCGCCGATGACGGAGTTCTTCCAGCCGCCGAAGGACTGACGCTGGACGATCGCGCCGGTGATGCCGCGGTTGACGTAGGCGTTGCCCACCTCGACGTGGTCGATCCACCAGTCGATCTCGTCCTGGTCGAGGGAGTGCAGGCCGCCGGTGAGGCCGTAGCCGGTGGAGTTCTGCCACTCGGTGGCCTCCTCGAGTGAGGAGGCGTGCATGATGCCCATGACGGGGCCGAAGCACTCGTTGGTGTGGAACCAGGAGCCGGGGGCGACGTGGTCGCGGATGCCCGGGGACCAGAACAGGCCCTCCTCGTCGAGCTGCTTCGGCTCGAGCAGCCATGTCTCCTCACCGTCGAGTCGGGTCAGGCCGCGCTTGAGCTTGTCGCCGGGCGGTTCGATGACACCGTTCATGGTGGTGGAGATGTCGGTGCCGGGGCCGACGCGCAGGGTGGACACGGCGTCGACGAGCTGGGAGAGCAGGCGGTGGGAGTCCCCGGCCTGGCCGACGAGGATGACCAGGGAGGAGGCGGAGCATTTCTGGCCGGAGTGGCCGAAGGCGGACTGGTAGATGTCCGCGACCGCCAGATCCGGGTCGGCTGCCGGGGTGACGATGATGGCGTTCTTGCCGGAGGTCTCCGCGCTCAGCTCCATCTCGGGGCGCCAGGAGCGGAAGAGGGCGGCGGTCTCGGAGGCGCCGGTGAGGATGACGTGGTCGACGTCCTCGTGGGAGATGAGGCGCTGGCCGGCGTCGGCCTCGTCGGCGCGCACGAGCTGGACCAGGTCCTCGTCGATGCCGTGGGCGGCGAGGCCGCGGTGGACGGCGTCGACCATGACCTGCGAGCAGGCGACGACCTGCGGGGCGGGCTTGATGATCACCGCGGACCCGGCCGCCAGCGCGGAGAGTACGCCGCCGGTGGGGATGGCGACGGGGAAGTTCCACGGCGGAGCGACGACGGTCACCTGGTGCGGGGTGAACACGGAGCGTGCCCGGTCGAGCTGGCGGGCGGACTCGGCGTAGTAGGTGGCGAAGTCGATGGCCTCGGAGATCTCCGGGTCGGACTGGTCGACGGTCTTGCGGCCCTCGTGGGCCATGACGGTGACCAGGTCGCCGCGCGCGTCGGCCAGTTCGTCGGCGATGGTGTCGAGGACGGCGGCGCGTTCGGCCCCGCTTCTCGACGCCCACCCCTTCCGCGAGTTCTGCGGCGCGCCCCACGGCGGCGTCGACACGCGCCGGGTCGGTGACCTCCTCCGCGTCCGCCGGCTGTGGCTCGGCGGCCAGCGCGTCCAGGGCCCACGCCCGGTTGGCGCGCAGGGCGGGGTCGGTGTCGGGTTCGTTGACGAAGCGGCCCGTCTTCGGTGCCTGCCGGCCGGATTCGGCGGTGCGGTCCTGGGTACGGCGGGAACCGGCGAAGGTGGACCAGCGGGTCTCCACGGCGCGGCGGAGCACATCCTCCTGCAGGTCGAGCGGGGAGGGTCTGGGCCCTCCACCTCGGGGGCGAACATCGCGTGGAGGAAGTTCTCCTCCGAGGCGTTCTCCTCGAGGCGGCGGACCAGGTAGCTCACGGCGACGTCGAAGTCCTCCTTGTGCACCACCGGGGTGTACAGGATCATCCGGCCGAAGACCTCGTGGACCGCGCGGGCCTGCTCGGGGGCCATGCCCTGCAGCATCTCCGCGTCGACCTGGCGCTCCACGCCGCGGGCGACCGCGAGTTCCCAGGCGAGGGCGACGGTGAAGAGGTTGTGACTGGCCACGCCGATGCGGATGTTGTCAGCGTGCTCGGGGCGCAGGACCCAGTCGAGCAGACGCAGGTAGTTCGCGTCCACCTCGTCCTTGGTCTGGTACGGGGCCTGGGTCCAGCCGTGGACCTCCGCCTCGACCTTCTCCATCGAGAGGTTCGCGCCCTTGACCAGGCGGACCTTGATCGGCGCACCACCGGCCCCGACACGGGTGGCGGCGAACTCCGCCAGTTCCTGCAGCGCGTCGAAGGTGTCCGGCAGGTAGGCCTGGAGCACGATGCCGGCCTCAAGGTCCCGGAACTCGTCCTCGTCGAGCAGCTCGGTGAACAGGCGGATGGTCAGGCGGAGATCCTTGTACTCCTCCATGTCCAGGTTGATGAACACGCCCGCCTCGGCGGCCGCCCGGTAGATGGGGCGCAGCTGATCCTTGAGCCGCACCAGGGAACCCTCCAGGTCCCACGGGTTGAGCTGCGCGCACAGGCTCGACGCCTTGACGGAGACGTAGGTGACGCGCGGGTTGTTCACCAGCGCGAGGGTGCGCTCGCGGCGGCGCTCCGCTTCCTCGTCACCGAGGACCGCCTCGCCGAGGAGGTTGAGGTTGAGTTCCGTGCCCTCGTCGGACGCCTTGTCCAGCAGCTTGTCCAGCGCCTTACCGTCGGCGTCGAGCACGAGGTGGCCGACCATCTGCCGCAGTCTCGCCCGGGCCAGTGGCATCACCACCTGGGGGAGGACCCGGCCCATGATCCCGCCCAGTTTCAGGGCGGAATTATTGAGCGTGCCCAGGAAATCCGGCCCGGCGGGCATCCGGGCCAGGGCGCTGGCGGCGGTGCGGTCATCCTCCGGGCGGGCGACCCGGTCGACGAACTCCATGGTGAACTGCACGCCCTCCGGGTCACGGACCAGGGCGGCGAGCTGCTCGGTGGCGGAGGTGCCGCCGGCATCCGCGTCGGTCTCCTCGAGCCACGCGCGGGCGCGTTCCACGGCGGCGGGCAGGACGGTCTCGACGTCGCCCCGGTAGGTGTCGTTCTGGTTGTTGGTGGTGTTGTCGGTGGACATGCTGGGTCCTCTCGGAAGTGTGCTGAACAGGTGTGGGTACGGGTGTTCAGCGCACGACCGGCGGACGGTCGCTGGCATGTCGGGTGCGGGTTCGATGGTCGTTCACGGCCGTGCACCGCCTTTCCGTTCACGCGCCCGCTGATCGCCCCTGGGTGTGGGCGAGATATGTGACGGGCGTTACTGTCCGCCGAGTATACGGATGAATCCACATCTGCTGGTGGGCGGGGAGGGGCCTGGTCTGTTTTCATGGGGGCCATGGATGTCCTCGCGTTCTCCACGGTGCCCGCCGTTCCCGACGGGGGTGATGGGGTGGAGGTGATCACGGAGCCGGCCGCCCACATCAGTGAGGCGCTGGCCGACCTGGCCGACGCCGGTCTCACCGTCACCGGCCCGTCGGTGACCATGACGCATCCGCTGGCCCGGCACCTCTCCCGCACCGCGGTCATCCACCGTTTCGAGCGCCCCGCGGACTACACCGCCCGCGGTCTCGTGGAGTTCGCCGCCTGGGCCATGGACCTCAACTGTGTGTTCCGCATCGGCAACGGCCCCTTCCGCAACGTCGACGGCGAGAATCTGCTCGCGCCGGGCAACGAGGTCAAGGTGCCCGTCCATCCGGAGGCGCGCAACCGGCGCCTGCGCAACCTGCGGAGCCTGCGGGAGGCCGGCTACTACCTCAACGAGGAACTGCCGGCCGTGCCCGCCGACGCGGAACTCATCCTCCGCGATCCCGCCGAGGTGACCCACCGGCTGTGTGCGCTGTCCGTCATCGCGGTCGCCGCAGGGCACCTCCTCCGGGGGTATCTCCCGCCGGCCGACGACCTCATCGCGGGGGTGGACCTGCGTTTCACCGCCCGGGAGCAGGGCTTTCTCGATGCGATCTTCAGCGGCCGCACCGGGGTCACGCCCGCCCTGACCGCCGAGGCCGTCACCTTCCGGGACGCCGCCTTCGCCGCCGAGGCGCTCGGCTGGGCCCTGACGCTTGTCGACGCCCCTCCCTCCCGCACCACCGCCTGGTCCTTCACCGCCGACGACTGGCGTGACGCCACCGACCCCGCCCTGCCGGGCGAGGTCCTCGACGCCGGCTGCGCCGTCGTGCTCGCCGGCACCGGGGTGCTGCGTGACCCGTCCCGGATCCTCGAGGCCCTCGACCTGGTGCATGTGGTCCACCACAGCCTCGAGGTGGGGGCAGGGGCCGGGGTGGGGGAGTATGACTGGGCGACCGGCTCCCTGCCGCTCGTCGCCCGTGCCTGGACCCGGGCGCTGGCGTGGATCTGCGCGCCGGGCAGCGGGTGGGGTGAGGCGGAGAGGTTGATTTAGGGTCTGTGGCCTGGAGAGAAGAAGAAAGTTGAGTCGATCGGGAACAACTTCGGCGCGTGGCCCGTTGTACCGAGTGTCAGATTGAGTGCGGTCGACTCAAGGCGCCTGGTACAGTGGGCGTCGTAAAGTTGAGCCGCAGGCAGTCAACTTCAAGCGAAACCCACAACAGGAGGAAACACACATCATGGGACGTGCAGTAGGAATTGACCTCGGTACCACCAACTCGGTGGTCTCCGTTCTGGAGGGCGGCGAGCCCGTCGTCATCGCCAACGCCGAAGGCTCCCGGACCACCCCGTCCGTCGTCGCCTTCGCCAAGAACGGCGAGGTCCTCGTCGGCCAGTCCGCCAAGAACCAGGCGGTCACCAACGTCGACCGCACCATCCGCTCCGTCAAGCGCCACATCGGCACCGACTGGAACGTCGACATCGACGGCAAGGAGTACACCCCGCAGGAGATCTCGGCCCGTACCCTCATGAAGCTCAAGCGGGACGCCGAGGCCTACCTGGGCGACGAGGTCACGGACGCCGTGATCACCGTCCCCGCCTACTTCGAGGACGCCCAGCGTCAGGCCACGAAGGAAGCCGGCCAGATCGCCGGCCTCAACGTGCTGCGCATCGTCAACGAGCCCACCGCCGCCGCCCTGGCCTACGGCCTGGAGAAGGGCGACAAGGAGCAGACCATCCTGGTCTTCGACCTCGGTGGCGGTACCTTCGACGTCTCGCTGCTGGAGATCGGCGACGGTGTCGTCGAGGTCCGTGCGACCGCCGGTGACAACAAGCTCGGTGGCGATGACTGGGATCAGCGCATCGTCGACTGGCTGGTGGAGAAGTTCAAGTCCTCCCACGGCATCGACCTGACCAAGGACAAGATGGCCCTGCAGCGTCTGCGCGAGGCCGCCGAGAAGGCCAAGATCGAGCTGTCCTCCTCCCAGCAGGCCTCCATCAACCTGCCGTACATCACCGTCGACTCCGAGAAGAACCCGCTGTTCCTCGACGAGACCCTGTCCCGCACCGAGTTCCAGCGCATCACCCAGGACCTCCTGGACCGCACCAAGGAGCCCTTCAACCAGGTGATCAAGGACTCCGGTATGTCGATCTCCGACATCGACCACGTGGTCCTCGTCGGCGGCTCCACCCGTATGCCGGCCGTGACCGACATGGTCAAGGAGCTCACCGGTGGCCGCGAGCCGAACAAGGGCGTCAACCCGGACGAGGTCGTCGCCGTCGGCGCCGCCCTGCAGGCCGGCGTTCTCCGCGGTGAGGTCAAGGACGTGCTGCTGCTCGACGTCACCCCGCTGTCCCTCGGCATCGAGACCAAGGGTGGCGTGATGACCAAGCTCATCGAGCGCAACACCACCATCCCGACCAAGCGGTCGGAGACCTTCACCACCGCCGAGGACAACCAGCCCTCCGTGCAGATCCAGGTCTTCCAGGGTGAGCGCGAGATGGCCACGGCCAACAAGCTGCTCGGCTCCTTCGAGCTCGGCGGCATCGCCCCGGCACCGCGTGGTGTCCCGCAGATCGAGGTCACCTTCGACATCGACGCCAACGGCATCGTCCACGTCACGGCCAAGGACAAGGGCACCGGCAAGGAGAACACGATCAAGATCCAGGACGGTTCCGGCCTGTCCCAGGAGGAGATCGACCGGATGGTCAAGGACGCCGAGGCCCACGCCGAGGAGGACAAGAAGCGCCGCGAGGAGCAGGAGACCCGCAACAACGCCGAGTCCATGGTCTACCAGACCCGGAAGTTCATGGAGGAGAACTCGGACAAGGTCTCCGAGGACATCAAGACCAAGGTCGAGGAGGCCGCCACGGAGGTCGACGAGGCCCTCAAGGGCGATGACCTCGACGCCATCAAGGCCTCCGTGGAGAAGCTGTCCACCGAGTCCCAGGAGATGGGCAAGGCCATCTACGAGGCCGAGGCCAACGCCGGCGCCACCCAGGCTGACGCACCGACCGCCGACGACAACGTCGTCGACGCCGAGGTCGTCGAGGACGAGACCCCGACCGACACCACCGACACCGACACCGGTGAGGAGAAGAAGTAATGACCCGACCCGACCCGATGCCCGATAACCCGGGCGACCAGGACCAGACTGACCCGGAGGTGACCACTCCGGATCGTGCGGAGGAGGCCGCCGACGAGGCGGCACGGGCCGCCGACGAGGATCCCGAGGCGACCGTCGGCCAGCCCGACGGTGACGTCGACCCGGCCGTCGAGGCCGAGATCGAGCAGGCCCTCGCGGACATCGACGCCGAGTTCGAGGAACGGACCAACCCGGACCACGACGGCGACGGAGAGGTCACCGACATCGAGGCCCAGCTCGCCGAGCGGACCGACGACCTCAAGCGCGTGAGCGCCGAGTACGCCAACTACCGTCGGCGCACCGAGCGGGAGCGCCAGGGCATCATCGACACCGCCAAGGCGTCGGTGCTGACCAAGCTCCTGCCGGTCCTCGACGATCTCGACCTGGCCCGCCAGCACGGCGACCTGGAGACCGGACCGCTCAAGGCCCTCGGTGACAAGCTCACCGAGACCCTCACCGGCTTCAAGCTGGAACCCTTCGGCGCCGAGGGCGACGCCTTCGACCCGGAGATCCACGAGGCCGTGCAGGACCTGTCCGCCGGCGAGGACAAGGCCGTCGGCACCGTCCTGCGGCGCGGTTACCGCGTCGGCGACCGCCTGGTCCGCACCGCGATGGTCATCATCGCGGACCCGGCCCCGGCCGCCGAATAGCACCACCCTGCTTCACCACCGCGCCGCCGCTGACCGGCGGCGGCGCCCCTATTCCCACAACTCAAGACACCAACTCTCAAGGAAAGGAGGAGATGCCCAGTGACTGTTCATCGTGAATGGGCAGACAAGAACTACTACGCGGATCTGGGGGTCTCCTCATCCGCATCCGCCGAGGACATCAAGAAGGCCTACCGGAAGCTCGCCCGGGAGAACCACCCGGACAAGAACCCCGGTGACAAAGCTGCCGAGGACCGCTTCAAGAAGGCGGCCGAGGCCTACGACGTCGTCGGTGACGCGGAACGTCGCAAGGAGTACGACGAGCTGAAGTCCATGCTCCGCGGCGGCGGATTCGGTGGCTTCGGCGGAGGCGGAGGTGCCGGATTTCCCGGCGGGTTTCGTCAGACGACGGAGGACTTCGACGTCTCGGACATCTTCGGACAGCGCGGATCGCGAGGATCCGGTGGAGGATTTTCTGAGGACGGCGGCCTGGGCGATATCTTCGGTGGCCTTTTCAACCGCGGCGGCGGTCCTCGCCACGCAGCTCGGCCGACGCGGGGGGCCGACGTCGAAACGGAGATCACCCTGGACTTCCGGGAAGCGGCCACAGGGACCACGCTTCCGCTCCAGCTGAGCGGCGAGGCCCCCTGCAACACCTGCCACGGCTCCGGCTCGAAGTCCGGTCACCCCACCACCTGCCCGGTGTGTTCCGGAACCGGCTTCACCAGCGAGAACAAGGGCGCCTTCGGGTTCTCCGCGCCGTGCACCCACTGCGGCGGCAGCGGCGAGGTCATCACCGACCCCTGCCCGACCTGTCAGGGCTCCGGCACCGTCCACCGCACCCGCTCCATCACCGTCCGCATCCCGGCCGGGGTCATCGACGGGCAGAAGGTCCGCCTCGCGGGCCAGGGTGAGGCGGGGCCGAACGGAAAACCGGCCGGCGACCTCTTCGTCACCGTCCACGTCCGGCCCGACAAGGTGTTCACCCGCTCGGGCGACGACCTGGAGATCACCATCCCGGTGTCCTTCGCGGAGCTCGCCCTCGGCGACACCGTCACGGTCCCGACTCTCGACGCCCCGGTGAAGGTCAAGGTGCCCGCCGGCACGCCCAACGGCCGCACCCTGCGGGTCCGCGGCCGCGGTGTGCCCAAGCGTGGCGACGCCGCCGGGGATCTCCTGGTCACCGTCGAGGCGACGGTGCCGAAGAATCTCGACGCCGCCGCCACCAGTGCCCTGCGTGCCTACGCGCAGGCCGAGAAGGAGTCCGGTTTCAACCCCCGCGCGGGCTGGGCCGGCAACGCCTGAGACACCAGATGAAGGAGGTGAACGGACATGGCGGACCAGGATAAATCGGCGACCAACGACCTCGGAGAGGTGTTCGTCATCTCGGTCGCGGCGGAGCTGGCGGGCATGCACGCCCAGACGCTGCGCACCTACGACCGCATCGGGCTGGTCACCCCGGCCCGCACCCGGGGCGGCGGCAGACGCTACTCCCGCCGGGACATCTCCATGCTGCGGAAGATCCAGCGGCTGTCCCAGGATGAGGGCGTCAACCTCGCCGGCATCAAGGCCATCATCGAACTGACCCAGGACAATGACCGCCTGCGGGCCGAGCTCGACGAGGCACGGGAGGAGAATCAGCTGCTGCGCACCCGGGTGGCCCGGCAGCAGAACGGCCGGCGCCGCGGCGAGCTGGTCCACGTCCCGCGCTCCACGGCGCTGGTGATGTGGGAGCCGCGGGCGGCGGGGCGTCGATAAGCGGGACTTCCCAACCCTGCGGGGGTGGGGGTGGCCGCTGACGCCGGGTCCTGCGGGGGAGCGCAGGTGAACCGCCTGCCAATGTTGCTAATTCCCCCCTTTGCAGGAGGGGTGGCACAGATCTTCGCAAATGTGGCGCGGAGCACAGTAGGGTGTGGGTACCGTCACACGGACCAACCATCACGCTCCAGCGAAAGGGCTGTTCAACCATGACCGTCTACGCCAACCCCGGTACCGAGGGTTCGATCGTCAACTACAAGGACCGCTACGACAACTACATCGGCGGCCAGTGGGTCCCGCCGGTCGACGGCGAGTACCTGGACAACGTCACCCCCATCACCGGCGAGGTGTTCTGCCAGGTCGCCCGCGGCAAGGCCGCCGACGTGGAGAAGGCCCTCGACGCCGCCCACAAGGCCGCCCCCGCCTGGGGCAAGACCTCCCCGGCCGAGCGCGCGCTCATCCTCCACCGCATCGCGGACCGCATGGAGGAGCACCTCGAGGAGATCGCCGTCGCCGAGACCTGGGAGAACGGCAAAGCCGTCCGAGAGACCCTCGCCGCCGACATCCCGCTGGCGATCGACCACTTCCGTTACTTCGCCGGCGCCATCCGCGCCCAGGAGGGTCGCCTCTCTCAGCTCGACGACAACACCGTCGCGTACCACTTCCATGAGCCGCTCGGCGTCGTCGGCCAGATCATCCCGTGGAACTTCCCCATCCTCATGGCCACCTGGAAGATCGCCCCGGCACTCGCCGCCGGCAACGCCATCGTGCTCAAGCCGGCCGAGCAGACCCCCGCCTCGCTGCTCTACCTCATGGACATCATCGGCGACCTGCTGCCGGACGGTGTGCTCAACATCGTCAACGGCCTCGGCGAGGAGGCCGGCGTCGCCCTCTCCGGCTCGGACCGCATCTCCAAGATCGCGTTCACCGGCTCCACCGCCGTGGGCAAGCTCATCAACAAGGCCGCCGCCGACAAGATCATCCCCGTCACCCTCGAGCTGGGCGGCAAGTCCCCGTCCATCTTCTTCCCGGACATCATGGACGCCGACGACGCTTTCCGTGACAAGTGCCTCGAGGGCTTCGCCATGTTCGCCCTCAACCAGGGTGAGGTCTGCACCTGCCCGTCGCGTGCGCTGGTCCACGAGTCCATCGCCGACGAGTTCCTCGCCCTCGGCGTCGAGCGCGTGAAGAAGATCAAGATCGGCAACCCCCTGGACACCGAGACCATGATGGGCGCCCAGGCCTCCCAGGAGCAGATGGACAAGATCTCCTCCTACCTGGAGATCGGCCCGCAGGAGGGGGCGGAAACCCTCACCGGCGGCAAGATCAACTCCATCGACGGCCTGGAGAACGGCTTCTACATCGAGCCCACCGTGTTCAAGGGCGACAACACCATGCGCATCTTCCAGGAGGAGATCTTCGGCCCCGTCCTCTCCGTGGCCACCTTCAAGGACTACGACGAGGCCATCAAGATCGCCAACGACACCAACTACGGCCTCGGCGCCGGCGTGTGGTCCCGCAACGGCAACACCGCCTACCGTGCCGGCCGTGACATCCAGGCCGGTCGCGTCTGGGTCAACCAGTACCACGTCTACCCGGCCCACTCCGCCTTCGGCGGCTACAAGGAGTCCGGCATCGGCCGCGAGAACCACCTGATGATGCTCGACCACTACCAGCAGACCAAGAACCTCCTGGTGTCCTACGCCGAGGAGCGCGCCGGCTTCTTCTAGTCCCGCGCCAGGGAGCCGAGGTTCGCCAGGAACTCCGGGTCCTCCCAGTAGCTCGAGTGACCCCCGGTGGGGTCACCGGTCCAGACCCGCGCCCCGAACTCCGGGGATGTCGGGTCTTTTCCGTGTATCCCGTCGATCGGGGTGGTCACCAGCCCGATGGGATCGCGCGGGTTGGTCACCGCATGGACCTGCGGTTCCTCGCCGATCAGCTGCAGGTCGCTGGCGTGGTTCACCCCGACGCCGGGGCTGCCCACCAGGACGAGGTCATCGGCGTGCAGCCCGCGTGTCGACGCCGCCCCTCCCGCCGCCTCCCCCGCCACGACGGACCCGTAGCTCCACGCCACCACCGTCCGGTGCTGTCCGGGGTTGCGCGCCGCCAGGTCCGCCTGGAACTGCCGCAGGTGTGGGGCGGCGTGCTCGGCCACCGACCGGGGCACCCCGTGCGCCAACGAGGAGGGTGCGGTGTAGCCCAGCCACAGGACGGTGGCGCCACCTGTCGCGGCGGCAACCGAGCGGGCGCGGTGGATCTGGGTCGGCCAGCCCTGCGGGTCGGAGGATCCGACGCCCGCGACGATCGTCGTCACCGATGCGGCGGTGTCCAGCGGGCCGACCGCGGCCACCAGGTGGCCGTCCGAGGTCTCCAGCAGCCGCAGGTCGGGGTGCTCGGCGGCCAGGGTGGCGATCTCCGGGGAGGCGTCGAGGAGGGCCAGTTCGTGGATCGCGTCGACGGACAGCTCCCCGGCATCCCCGAGGCGGCGCACCGGGCCGGGGGTCAGCTGCGTGCACAGCAGGTCGATCTGGCGGGCGCAGGTGAAGTCGAGCAGGTCGCCGAGACCGCGGAGATCCCGGAGCAGAAGGGTGACCAGGGGAGCGGTGTCGGTGAACCGGTCGGCGACCTCGATGGCGCGGGCGACGGCCTCGTCCAGATCGGCCTGCAGGGCGGCGGCGACATCGAGGACATCGGCCACCTCATGCATCTGACCTGCGGGAACAGACAGTGGGGTAGTGAGATGATGGAGTCTGACAATGGTGGCGGTGGCGGCGTCACCGGCGAACCCGGCCGCCGGAATGTCCTCCCACTCCCGGCCCAGGAACGACACCTGGTCGAGCAGGCGACGGGAGTCAGCGGTGAGGGTGACGGCGGCGGTGCGGAGGGAGGGGGCGTCGAGAAGCGTCATGGCGCACCGCCGAGCGAGCGAGCCAGGGAGGCGTCCAGGGCGTCGACGTGGGCGGCGAAGCGGGCGGTGTCCCGCAGCTGATCACGCAGCTGATCCCCGGCGAGACGGTGCGCGAGCGACCAGGAGTCGGCGGCCCGGCGCAGGGCGGCCGCCGTCCGACTGCCCGGCGGCAGGGACGGCGGGGTCGGATCGTCGAGCGGGCGGGTGAGCAGGGAGGTGATGAGGTCGCGAGCGGTGGTGGTGAGCAGGAGATGATTCATGGCGTCAGTGTGGGCGAATAGGGGGCGTCTGCCAAGCGCGCTCCCGCCGGCTTGTGGATAACTCCCCGTTATCCACATATCGTGGTGCCCATGCTCATCGGAATCGTGCAGTTGCAGTCAGGCCCGGCTATCCTCGACAACCTCGCGCTCGCGCAGGACAAGGTCCGGGAGGCCGCCGGCCGCGGGGCGAGACTCATCGTCCTGCCCGAGGCCACGAGCCAGGCCTTCGATTCTGGGGCGGCTGGATGAACAGGCCCAGGATCTCGACGGGGAGTTCGCCACCGGGCTGCGCGACACCGCCCGCGAACTGGGGGTGACCGTCGTGGCCGGTATGTTCCGGCCCGCCGACACGTTGGAGAGGGACGGCAAGACGATCCACCGGGTGTCCAACACCGCGCTGATCACCGGCCCGGACCTGCACCGTGGTTACGACAAGATCAACACCTTCGACGCCTACAGCTACCGGGAGTCCGACACCGTCCGGCCGGGTGAGGAGCTGGTGACCTTCGACGTCGACGGCGTCACCGTCGGCGTGGCCATCTGCTACGACGTGCGTTTCCCGGAGCTGTTCCGGGACCTCGCCCGCGCGGGGGCCGAGGTCATCGTCGTACCCACCAGCTGGATGGACGGGCCGGAGAAGCTTGACCAGTGGCGCATCCTCACCGCCGCCCGGGGCCTGGATTCCACGGCCTGGATCGTCGCGGCCGGCCAGGCCCGCCCCGGCGGGGAGGCCGTCGCCGGGGAGGCCAGCGGGCCCACCGGCATCGGGCACTCGTGCGTGGTGGGGCCGACGGGGCGTCGAGAAGCGGAGGCCGGGTACGGGCCGGAGATCCTGCTCCACGAGATCGACCTCGAGCAGGTGGGCAAGGCCCGGAAGTCACTTCCCGTGCTGTAAGGGCGGCCAGTCGTTGGTGGCCTCCCACGCCTCCGTCTGGATGAGCTCCGGCGGGGTGCCACCGGCGATGAGGGCGGCCTCGGAGGCCCGGACCCCCGCGGCGTCGCCGACGATGAGCACGTCCCGGTCCGCCCACGCGCCGTAGGACGCCACAACGTCACCGACCTGCCCGGCGACCTGCAGGTGCAGGCCACGCGGGGCGCGGGAGGATTCCGTCGCGCCGACCCACCACGTGTCCTCCTCGTGCTCGACGACGGGCACGACCGAGAGCCAGGAACTGACGATCGCCAGATCCCACAGCCCCATGAGGTCGTAGAGCTCACCCGGGTACTCCGCGGAGACGAACAGGTGGACGCGGGGACGGTGCTCCCAGTCGAGCATGTCGAAGAGCATCGCGCGCAGCGGCGCCAGGCCCGTGCCGTGCGCGATCATGAGCACATCCCGCTCGCCGCTCAGATGCAGGGTGCCGCGGGCAGCGCCGAAGGTCCAGTAGTCACCCGGTTTCGGAGTGGCCAGCAGCTGCGAGATGTCCGGGGCACCGTTGCCGTCTGCGGCATCCAACGCCCGGACGTGGAACTCCAGTTGGCCGAAGTCATTGCTCGGCAGGGCAGGGGAGAGCATCCGCCACACCCCGGGCAGGTACGACGTGGTCACCGGCAGGTGCTGCCCGGCCCGGTAGTCCACCGGCAGGCCGGCCTCGAGCCGGACGACGCTGATCCGGCGGGTTCGACGCTGCACCCCGAGAACCTCCGCGGAGAACGCCGGGGCGGTGCCGGCCAGGTCCGCCTCGCGGGCGGCGGCGGCCATGACGGAACACACCGTGTCGAGGGCGCGGGTCGCCGCATCGGCCCGGGGGATATCCAGGGAGTGCAGGCCGTGGGAGAGGGCGCCGGCGAACGCCGGGTAGATGTCCGCGGGGAACCCGTGCCGACGGTGGTCGCGCCCCAGCTCGCGCAGACGGTCGAGGACCTCCGCCGGGACGGCACCGGTAGCGGGGGTGCGTTCGAGGACCCAGGCGCAGGCGTCGGCGAGCTCGAGGTGCGTGTGGCGCAGGGAGATGGGGAAGACCTGCCGGGACTCCAGGACGTCCTGGTAGAGACGCTGCTGGACGGCATCCCGGAACTCGGCGCTGCGCTCGCGGAGGACGGTGCCGGTCTCGGTCAGGGTCTGCATGGTCTCCATTGTGCCCGGCTGCAGCCGTGACCGGTCAAGGGGTGTCGGCCGTGTCCCAGAACTCCGGCAGCAACCGATCGAACTCTGTGTGGTGGTCCATGGGCAGGGAGTGGGTGCCGTCGGGCCAGACGGTGACCGTGGCGTCGGGAAGCAACGCCCGGATTCGGTCGGCCGCGTCCGTTCCGCTCAACGACTGGCGGCCGCCGAGGTCGAGGCGCACGGGCATGTCCAGGGCGCGCCACTGCTCGTCGTCGAGGGTGCGGGGCATGGGCAGTTGCGCCGAGTACCCCTGCGAGGCGGTGTCGATCATCCGGGCCATGGGGGAGTCGGCGCGGACCTCCTCGACGGTTGTGCCGCCGATTTCCGCGAGGGCCCGATCGCGCCAGGACGCCGGCACAGGCAGGGTGCTCACCGCCGCCCAGAAGTAGGTTGCGGCCGGCAGCGGGGAGATGACGAGCACCGGTTCCATGAGCGCGAGCGAGGCGACCCGGTCCGGATGCCGGGTGGCGAACATGGCGGCCTGGGCCCCACCGAAGCTGTGCCCGACGACGTGGGCGCGGGTGATGGCCAGCTCATCGAGCACCTCGAGGTAGGCGTCCGCCTGCTCATCCGCGCTACCCAGGGGCAGCCGCTGGGTGGAGAACCCGGCGTCCCCGAGCGGGTCGAGAGCGTAGAGGGGGCGGTCGCCGATCCACCCCGGCAGGTTCTCCACCCACTGGGCGGAACCGGAGGAGCGCCCCGGGATGAGCAGGACAGGTTCTCCGTCGCCGGGCCAGTGGAGGGCGTGGACGACGCCGTGGTCGGTGGGGACGTCGAGGCGTTCGGGGGCCACGGGCAGGGTGGCGAGGAGCTCTGCGTGGGCGGCGCGGTAGTCCGCGAGGGCCTCGGTGCTGCGCCAGTGGCCGACCTCGGGGTGAGCTCGCAGCAGGACGGTGGTGGAGGTGATCGCGATGAGGGCGATAATCGCGACGGCCACCCGGGAAAGAGTGCGACGGCAGGTCATGGGGGCCTCCTGGAAGTCCAATACGTTCGTATTGCTTTCACGCTTCACTCTACCTGCGGGCGGCTACGATCGGCACCATGCGAAGCTCCGCCCCCGATATCCTCGTCGCCGTGTGGCAGGTCATCGCCACCCGCGGTATCGACGCCGTGAGCTTCCGGTCTGTCGCCGCCGCCGCCGACGTCTCCGTCGGGCGGGTCCAGCACCACTTCCCGACACGCACCGGCCTCATCCGCGCCGCGGCCCGCCACATGATCGATTCCGCGTCCGAGGCCTTCCCCGAAACCGACGCCCGGACCCTGCTCACCCACCCTTTCTCAGGTGCCGAGGGGCGGCGGTCCGGAACCGCGGTCTACTATGCGTTCGTCGCGGCGTCGGCGACCGACCCCGAGATCCGCCGGACCCTCCGTGACGCCCGCGCCGGGGTGTCCGAGGCGCTCGCCCGGGAGGTGGGGAAGTCCGCGGCGACCCGACTGCTCGCGTTGGCCGAGGGCCTGACCCTCCACATCCACCTCGGGATGCTCACGTCCGCGGCTGCGCAGACACTCATGGGGGAGGCCCTCGACGCCTGTCGCCGGGAGTGACGCCGGCGCGGGTCATGTCATGGCTAGAATTGCATGAACAAGTACCCGACCTCCGAGGAGCCCGCGATGATCGAGTTCGACCGCGTCTCCCGCACCTACCCGGGGAGTGCACATCCGGCGGTCGAGGAATTCTCCCACCGCGCGGAGCCCGGCTCGACGACCGTCTTCGTCGGCCCCTCCGGCTGCGGCAAGACGACGCTGCTGCGGATGGTCAACCGGATGGTGTCCCCGGACACCGGCCGGGTGCTGGTCCGGGGTGAGGACGT
Source organism: Corynebacterium suedekumii (assembly GCF_030252185.1). NCBI lineage: Bacteria > Bacillati > Actinomycetota > Actinomycetes > Mycobacteriales > Corynebacteriaceae > Corynebacterium > Corynebacterium suedekumii. Next base: position 546,952 of record NZ_CP126970.1, on the reverse strand, counting down.
CGCCGGGGTGGACCCCGTGAAGCTGCGCCGCTCCATCGGGTACGTCATGCAGCACTCGGGGCTGCTGCCGCACCGGACAGCGCTGGACAACGTGGCCGCAGTGGCGGAACTCAACGGAGTAAGGCGTGCGCAGGCCCGCGAACGTGCCGGAACCATGCTCGAACTCGTCGGCCTCGACCCCTCCCTGGGTGACCGGTACCCCTCAGAGCTGTCCGGCGGGCAGGCGCAGCGCGTCGGCGTGGCCCGCGGCCTGGTCGCCGAGCCGGACATCCTGCTCATGGACGAGCCTTTCGGTGCCGTCGACCCGGTGGTCCGGCGCGGGCTGCAGGAGGAGATCCTCTCCCTCAAGGAAACGATGTCCACCACCATCCTCATGGTCACCCACGACATCGACGAGGCCTTCCTCCTCGGCGATGAGGTCGTCCTCCTCGGTGACCGTGCGCACGTGGAACAGGCCGGGCCGCCCTCGGACTTCATCCTCGCCCCGGCTTCCGATGTCGTGCGCGACTTCACCGGGGCGGACTCCCGGCAGCTCTCGGTCGAGGTGCGCGACGGCCGCCAGCTGGTCGTCGACCGCAACGGGCGTGTCCAGGGGGTGCTCGAATGAGGTGGGAGTGGATCGGGGACAACCTCGGGCGGATCATCGACCTGACCTGGGCGCACATCAACCTCTCGTGGCCGGCGATCCTCGCGTCCTTCCTCCTCGCCCTGCCCGTCGGCTGGGTCGCGCACCGCTACCGGGCGGCCCGTGAGGTGCTGGTCATCGCCACCGGCCTGCTCTACGTCATCCCCTCGCTGGCGCTGTTCGTGGTCATGCCGCTGATCATCGGCACGTCGATCCTCTCGCCGGTCAACGTCATCGTCGCCATGACCCTCTACGGCCTGGCGCTGCAGGTCCGCTCCTCGGCGGATGCGTTCGGCACCGTGCCCGAGGACGTTCGCCAGGCGGCCGTGGCCACCGGCTACCCGGCCTGGAGACGAGTCCTCAGCGTGGAGCTGCCGCTGGCCGGCCCGGCGCTGCTCTCCGGCATCCGCGTGGTCTCCGCGTCGACGATCTCGCTCGTCTCCGTCGGCGCCCTCATCGGCGTGTCCTCCCTGGGCACCCTGTTCACCGAGGGGTTCCAGCGGTCCTTCCCCACCCAGATCATGGTGGGCCTGCTCGGCACCGTCGTCCTCGCCGTGCTTTTCGACGCCGCCCTGGTCCTCCTCGGCCGCCTCCTCCTGCCGTGGGCGAGGAGGGTCGGATGAACCAGTTCGCCGCCGCCTGGCAGTACATCCTCGACCCCGCCAACCGGGCCCTCATCCTCGAGCGCACCGCCGACCACCTCTTCTACACCGTCCTGGCCGTCGGTTTCGCCCTGCTCATCGCCGTTCCCATCGGCCTGTGGGTCGGCCACACCCGCCGCGCCGCCGACGCCGTCCTCGCCGTCTCCGGAGCCCTGCGCGCCCTGCCGTCCCTCGGTCTGCTCACCTGGCTGACCGTCGAGCTGAGCTTCGGCGTGCGCATGCCCGTCATCCCCGCGACCATCGTCCTGGTCATCCTAGCCGTCCCACCCCTGCTGGCCGGCATCGTCGCCGGCATGGTCTCCGTGTCCCCCCGCGTCGTCGACTCGGCCCGGGCCGCCGGCTTCAACGAACGCCAGATCCTCACGCGCGTGGAACTGCCGCTGGCCGCCCCCGTGATGGTCGGCGGCCTGCGCTCCTGCGTGGTCCAGGTGCTGGCGACGGCCACGGTGGTCGCCTACATTGGGTTGTCAGGACTTGGCCGATATCTCATCGACGGACTGGCCCTGCGGGACTACCCGCAGATGCTGGCTGGCGCCCTGTTGGTCACGGCGCTGGCACTCGTGGTGGATCTCGTCCTGGCAGCCGTACAGAGAACTCTCCGACCCCGAGGACGTGCCTCATGAAGATCCGCCTGACCACCGTCACCGCCACCACCGCCCTCCTGGGCCTCGCGCTGACCGCCTGCTCCTCCACCTCGGATGACCCGCTGGCCACCGACTCGACCGGGACCGCCGCCGCCGACGAGGACACCATCGTCATCGGCACCGCCAACTTCCCCGAGTCGGAGATCATCGGTCAGGTGTGGGCCGCCGCCCTCGAGGACGCCGGTTTCGACGTCGAGGTCAGCTCCGCCATCGGCTCCCGCGAGGTCTACCTCCGCGCCCTGGAGGAGGGCAGCATCGACATCGTTCCCGAGTACACCGGCAACCTCGCCCAGTTCTACGAGGCCGACCTCGCCGCCGGCGCCAGCTCCGACGACGTCTTCGCCGCCCTCGAGGGCGTGCTGCCCGAGGGCATCACCGCCGGGGAGTACGCCGAGGGCGAATCCAAGGACTCCTACCGCGTCACCCGCGACCTGGCGGACGAGCACGACCTGAGCACCCTCGCCGACCTGAACAACCTCGACCAGGTGCGCGTCGCCGGCAACCCGGAGCTCGCCGAGCGCCCCTACGGCCCGCCCGGCCTGACCGACGTCTACGGCGTCGACGCCGCGAAGATCACCATGGTGCCGATCTCCGACGGCGGCGGCCCGCTCACCGTCGCTGCGCTGACCGAGGGCACCGCCGAGGTGGCCAACATCTACACCACCTCCCCGTCCCTGGACTCCGAGGGCAACGAGGTCGACCTGGTCACCCTCGAGGACCCGGAGGGCATGATCCTCCCGCAGAACGTCCTGCCGCTCATGCGCGCCGGCGACGTCCCCCAGGACGCCATCGACGTCATCACCGGCGTCAACGGGCACATCACCACCGACGCCCTCGTGGCGATGAACCTGCGCAACATCGGTGAGGAGAAGGCCGAGCCGCCCGTCATCGCGCGCGACTTCGTCGACGAGCACGCCTGATGCAGCTGCGCTCCATCCGCCCCTGGGGCGGTGACCCGGTCGACGTGACCGTCGAGGGGGACCGCATCACCGCGGTCACCCCGGCTGCCGGCGCCGGGAATCCCGGCCTGCTCGCCCTCCCCGGTTTCATCAACACCCACGCCCACGTGGACAAGAGCTGGTGGGGCCGGCCGTGGGTGTCCTACGTCGGGGAGGACTCCACCCAGGGGCGTATCGCCCACGAACGCCGACACCGCGACGAGCTGGGCATCCCCGGCGTCCCCGTCACCGAGCGGGTGCTGCGCGAATTTCTCCGCCACGGCACCACCGCCGCCCGCACCCACCTCGACGTGGACCTCGGGGTAGGGCTCGACAGCATCCACGTCGCCCGTGAGGCGGCCGCGGCACTCGACGGGGCGATCGAGCTGGAGATCGTCGCCTTCCCGCAGGACGGGGTCATCCGCCGCGGCGGCGTGCTCGAGCTGCTGGAACAGGCGGCGGCCGAGGGCGCCGACCACATCGGCGGCCTCGACCCCTGCGCCATCGACCGCGACCCTGTCGCCCAGCTCGACGGCATCTTCCGGGTTGCCGACCACCACGGCTGCGGCCTGGACATCCACCTGCACAGCGGGGGAGACCTCGGCGCCTTCGAGTACGAGCTCATCATCGACCGCACCCGCGCCCTCGGGATGGCGGGGAAGGTGAACATCTCCCACGGCTTCGCCCTCGGCGAGCTGGACCCCGCCGCGCAGGAAAGGATCCTCGACGGCCTGGCCGAGCAGGGGATCACCTGGAGCACCGTCGCCCCGGTCAGCTCCGCCCCGCTGCCGTGGCGGGAGATGCTCGACCGCGGCATCGGCATCGGCCTGGGCACCGACGGCATCCGTGACCTGTGGTCACCCTACGGCGACGGCGACATGCTGAAAATAGCCCTCGCCTTCGCCCGGCTCCACCGGGTCCGTCATGACGAGGATTTTGTCACCGTCGCCCAGCTGGCCACCTCCCGGGCGGCCGGGTTCGTGGGCCGCGAGGTCCACGACATCGTCCCCGGCGCCCGCGCCGACCTCGTGCTTGTCGACGCCGAGAACGTCCCCGACGCCGTCGTCCGCACCCCGGCCCGGCACACCGTCATCGCCGGTGGTCGGGTCGTCGTCGCCGATGGCGAGTTGGTTATCTGAGGTCCGATTGACAGACCCTGCGGGTAGTCCTATTCTTTGACCTGTTAGCCCCGTGTGGACCGCTGGCTTTTGCTACGTCGCCGGGGCTTTGACTTACGGGGGTGAGTTCATGAAGGACGCCTGGATCGAGCAATGGCTGGGGGCTCCTCGATTTCAACGGTATGTAGATGTCTGTAACGGTGATCGTGCACAGGCGTTGAAGCTGTACGAATGGAACGTGGCTTTAGGGCAGGCGTTGATGCGTGATATTTCACATTTCGAGATCGCGCTGCGTAACGCATACAACGAGACGATGGAATCTAGGTGGCCTGGGAAAAGCCATTGGTTGCTGGACCCGGACTCGCCTGCGGTCACCCCTATCTGGCGGATCAGGAAGGACCGGTCAGGTCTCAAACGGGGAACCGACGTTAACTATCAGAATCGTCGGGCAGTGGATGGGGCGATCAGAAAGTGTGGTGGCAACAGTGCTACTCCGGGAAAGGTGATGGCTGAACTTAGTTTCGGGTTCTGGCGGCAGCTCACGTCAGCATCACATGAGAAGTCGGTCTGGGTGCCCTTTCTCCATCACGCGTACCCGGCGAAGACTGATCGTGCGAGTGTCGACCAGGTGATCGGCACCATCAACACGGTGAGGAACAGAATCGCCCATCATGAACCGATTTTCGATCGTCCTGGGAACCCGGAACAGGAACCAGGTCAGCTTCACCCCGCTCTCATGCGAGTTTTAAGCATGATCAATCCCGAAGTAGCGGAACACCTCGGTCCAACGTCCACTGTCCAGGCGGTGCTGGCGCAGAAACCCTGACCCCGTCTGCCAGGCTCGCGCATCCTTGCCGGAAACAGCACTGATCCCGACACCTGGAAGGCCAGGATGCGCGAGCCTGGCGGTTAGTCGATCTCGTAGCCGGAGACCGGGCCCTGGTCCGCCGGGATCCAGCCGAGGGCCGGGGCGACGTGGTCGGCGAAGGCCTGCAGGATGGACAGGTTGGTCTCCACGCCCATCTGGTTGGGGATGGTGAGCATGAGGGTGTCGGCGGACATGACGGCGGCGTCGGCACGCAGCTGTTCGATGAGCTGGTCGGGTTCGGCGGCGTAGGTGCGGCCGAAGGTGACCGGGGTGCCCTCGCCGAGGGAGCCGATCTGGTCGCGGCCGGTGGCCTGGAGTCCGAAGAGTTCGCGGGAGCGGTCGTCGACGATGGGGAACACCGAGCGGGAGACGGACACGCGCGGGGTCCAGTCGTGGCCGGCGTCCTTCCAGGCGGCGCGGTAGCGGTTGATCTGCTCGGCCTGGAGGTCGCCGAGGGAGGAGCCGTCGGCCTCGGAGACGAGGGTGGAGCTCATGAGGTTGACGCCGTCGCGGGCGGCCTGTTCGGCGGTGGAGTGGGAGCCGGCGCCCCACCAGATGTTGCGGCGCAGGCCGGGGAGTGGGGGAAGACGGGCAGCGGGGTGCCGGCCTGGTACATGCGCGGGTACTGCTCCTCGGCGGGGGCGGCGGTGGCGACGCCGTAGCCGTCGATGGCGTTGAGGAAGGTCTCGAACTTCGTGCGGGCCAGGTCGGCGCCGTTGGGGGCTTCGGCGCGGTAGCCGAAGGATTCCCAGCCGCGCTGGGCGGGCTCGGGTGAGCCACGGGAGACGCCGAGGGCGACGCGGCCGTCGGAAAGCAGGTCGAGTGCGGCGGCCTCTTCGGCGAGGTAGAGGGGGTTCTCGTAGCGCATGTCGATGACGCCGGTGCCCACCTCGATGTGTGTCGTGGAACCGGCGATGGCGCCGAGCAGCGGCATGGGGGACGCGCCCTGCGGGGCGAAGTGGTGGACGCGGAAGTAGGCGCCGTTGACGCCGATCTCGTCGGCCGCGCGGCCCAGCTCGACGGCCTGTTTCAGGGTGTCGGCGGCGCCGGGGCCGGGTTGGCCGCCGATGGCGTAGTGGCCGAAGCTGAGGAATCCGAAGGCTTTCATGTCTCTCCTAAACCAGGTGTGTCAGTCGTTGCGCGGCGACTCTACCGGCCAGCCGGCCCGCGCGGGTGGCGCCGACGGTGGAGGCGGTGGAGCCGTAGCCGACGAGCAGGATGCGCCGGTCGCGGGCAGGTGTCACCTCATCCTGCATGAGGATGCCGCCGTCGCGCTCGCGCAGCCGCATCGGCGCGAGGTGGCGCAGGGCGGCGCGGAAGCCGGTGTTCCAGAAGATGACGTCGACGTCGAGGGTGGTCCCCGCCGGCAGCGGGTCCCACGATTCCGGCACCTGCAGCTTGTCGCTTCTCGACGGCCCGAGTCCCCCGGCCTGCGTGCTCTCCGGCACACCGAAGACCACGCCGTCCGGGGTGATGCGGTCGAACATGCCGCGGGAGACGAGCGTGCCCGCGCGCACTCCGTCGAGGTAGGCGGGCCACTGGGGGATGCCGGTGGTGCGGACGACCGAGGCGGGTGCCTGTCCCGAGTGAGTGCGTTCGCGGACGGCCTTCTCCACGGCCAGGCCCCAGCCGGCGTCGAACTCGCGGCGGGTGAAGTTCGGTGGGCGGCGGGTGGCCCAGATCGTCTCGGTCACCGGGGCCAGTTCGAGGAGGAACTGCACGGCGGACAGGCCGCCGCCGACGATGAGGGTGCGCAGGCCGGCGAAGTCCTCCTTGCGCCGGTAGTTCTTCGTGTGCAGCTGCCGGCCCCGGAATGTCTCGATGCCGGGCACATACGGGATGTAGGGGTTGTCCCAGGTGCCGGTGGCGTTGAGGAGAATGTCGGCGGTGAAGCTCGTGCCGTCGGCAAGCGTGATCCGCAGGGGTGCGGTGGGGTCGTCGCCGGTCGGTTCGACGCGGTGGACGGCGGCCGGGCGGGCGACGTCGAGGTCGAAGGTGTCCTCGTAGGCTCCGTAGTAGTCGGTGACCAGCCGGGAGGCGGGGACGTCCGGATCGGGGCGGTCCATGGGCAGGCCGGGCAGGTCCGCGATGCCGTGTGCCCGGCCGAGTGTGAGGGAGTCCCAGCGGTGGCGCCAGGCGCCTCCGGGGCCGTCGTTCGCATCGAGAACCACCATGTCGTCCCGCCGGACGCCGCGCCGGAGGAGCTCGTGGGCGGCGGAGAGGCCGGCCTGACCCGCGCCGATGACGACGGCGGGAATGTGGCGGTGCTGCAGGTCGGCGGGGTTCATGCCTGTCATCCTACGCCTGTTATATGACATGTCAACAAGGTATGTGGCATGACCACTGTGATGGAAACCATATTCAATAGAAAAAGTGATGGACCGCATAGGTTCATTTATGTACGGTGGGGGCACCCCCGACCGACCCCCAACGATTGGATACCCATGACTGACACCACCTTCCGCGCCGCCGTCGTCGAGGACTTCGGCCCCGAGCTCAACCTCCGTGACGTCGAGATGCCCACGCCGGCCCGCCATCAGGCCCTGGTCAAGCTCCAGGCCTCCGGCATCTGCCACACCGACCTCCACGCCGCCGAGGGTGACTGGCCGGTCAAGCCCGAGCCGCCCTTCGTCCCCGGCCACGAGGGTGTCGGCGAGGTCGTCGAACTGGGCCCCGGTGACCACTCCGTCAAGGTCGGCGACATCGTCGGCAACGTCTGGCTCTGGTCCGCCTGCGGCGAGTGCGAGCACTGCCGCACCGGCTGGGAGACCCTGTGCAACAAGGCCGAGTACGGCGGCTACACCGTCAACGGCTCCTTCGGCACCTACATGCTCGTGGACACCCGTTACTGCGCCCGCATCCCCGAGGGCTCGGACCCGGTGGAGGTCGCCCCGATCCTCTGCGCCGGTGTGACCGTCTACAAGGGCCTCAAGGTCTCCGAGACCAGGCCCGGCCAGTTCATGGTCATCTCCGGCGTCGGCGGCCTCGGCCACATCGCCGTCCAGTACGCGGTGGCCATGGGCATGCGCGTCATCGCCGTCGACATTGCCGACGACAAGCTCGAGCTGGCCAAGAAGCACGGCGCGGAGTTCACCGTCAACGCCAAGCACGCCGACCCCGCCGAGGCCGTCCAGGAGTTCACCGACGGCGGCGCCCACGGCGTCCTCGTCACCGCCGTTCACCCGCAGGCGTTCGGCCAGGCGATCGGCATGGCCCGCAAGGGCGGCACCATCGTCTTCAACGGCCTGCCCCCGGGAGACTTCCCGGCCCCGATCTTCGAGATCGTGTTCAAGGCCCTGACCATCCGCGGTTCCCTGGTGGGTACCCGCCAGGACCTGGCCGAGGCACTCGACTTCTATGCCCGCGGCCTGATCAAGCCCACCGTCTCCGAGTGCTCGCTCGATGACGTCAACGCCGTGTTCGAGGAGCTGCGCCACGGCAAGGTCGACGGACGCATGTCCATCCGCTACTAGCGGCGTCGCACGCCTGACCCCGCCATCGCCGACCGCCCGGGTCGGGGATGGCGGGGTGGACGCGTTAAGGTAACTGCACACCCGTACAACTGCATCAGCGCAGCGCACACCCCACCCGGTGGCCGGTGCGCACCGGAAGGAAGTGAACAGCGCCGTGGATTACACCCCGTACAGCCTGCTTATCGACGTCGGCTGGATCTCCCTGCTCATGGTCATCGGCAACGTCCTGCGGCGCAAGGTGGGCCTGTTCCAGCGTCTGCTCATGCCGGCCTCGATCACCGCCGGCCTCCTCGGCCTTCTCTTCGGCCCCGAGGTCCTCGGCCTGATCAACTTCTCCGACCAGATCGGCACCTACACCTCGATCCTCATCGCCTTCGTCTTCGCGTCCATGGCGTACTCGATGGACCTGACCCCCTCGGTGCGCACCGGCGCCCGGCAGATGTGGTCGTACTCCACCGGCATGTTCATGGGTCAGTGGGGCCTGTTCATCCTCCTCGGTGTCTACCTGTTCCAGCCGTTGTTCAACACCGAGGACTGGTTCGGCATGATGCTGCCCGTCGGCTTCGTCGGTGGCTTCGGCACCGCCGCCGCCGTCGGCTCCTCGCTGGAGGAGGCCGGCGCCGTCGCCGCCAGCTCGCTCGGCTTCATGTCCGCCACCGTGGGCACCCTCGCCGCCATCATCGGCGGCCTCATCTTCGCCAACTGGGGCATCCGCACCGGCCGCACCTCCACCATGCCGGACAAGCTGCCCTGGGACCTGCGGTCCGGCTACATCGACGACCTCAGGCAGCGCCCCTCGATCGGCAAGGCCACGACCAACCCCTCCGCCATCGAGCCCCTGGCCCTGCACCTCGGTTTCGTCCTGCTCACCGTCCTGGCCGCCTACCTGGTCAACGGGTTCATCACCGGCATCTTCCCCAACGTCTCCATCCCGCTGTTCGCCATGGCCTTCGTCATCGGCCTGCTCGGCCGTGTCCTCCTGGGTGCCCTGGGCAGGAAGGACTACCTGGACAAGGAGACCGTCAGCTCCATGTCGGGTGCCGCCACCGACTACCTCATCGCCTTCGGTGTCGCCTCCATCGTCCCGGCCGCCATCGCCGACTACTGGGTGCCGCTGCTCGTGCTCTTCGTCCTCGGCGTCGTCTACTGCTGCTTCATCTTCTTCGTCCTCTCGCCGGAGTTCTTCGGCGAGAAGTGGCTCGAGCGCGGCATCTTCTCCTGGGGCTGGGCCACTGCGGCCGTGGCCACCGGTATCGCGCTGCTCAAGATCGTCGACCCGAAGCTCAAGTCCGGCACGCTCAACGAATACGGCGTGGCCTATGTCGGTTTCGCACCCTTCGAGATCGGCATGACCATCCTCGCGCCGATCGCCGTCCTCGCCGGGCTCACCGCCGGGCTGGGTTGGCTCTCGCTCATCATCGCGGTCGGTGTCATCCTCGTGCCGATCTTCCTGAAACAGACCCCGGGCCGCCAGAAGAAGAAGGCGGCGTCGGTGGGAAGTTAGCCCCGGCCGAACGTCGCCGGGTCCACCGGTCGCTGCGCCCGTGGCAGCCCGGCGACGACGAGCAGATAGGAGTCGGTGACCAGATCCGCCAGGAACTGGTTACCGGCTCCTTCGGCGTTGAGGACTCCGTCGGCCACGGAGATCCAGTGGCGTTTGTTCATGTGCCAGCCCGGAGTGATCCAGGCGTGGGTGTGTCTGAGCATCTCAGCCTCGAAGGGGTCGGCCTTGAGCGTGACCACGCCGCGGGTGAGCATGGCGAACATCTTCCCGCGGACCTTCCACACCTCGACGTCGGCGTTGTGGCCGTCGAAGGGGAAGGTCTTGTCGGTGCCGGGGAGTTCGGCGGCGCGGGAGCGGGCGGCGTCGAAAAGCGGGAGAAGCGGCATGGCACCATCCTGCCCCACGTTCTAAACTTGAGCGTGCCCGACTCAAAAAAGTTTGCCTTGAGTGGAACAGACTCAACTCTTGACGCGTTACTACTAGTAGATAACCGATGAAAGAGAAAGGAAACGCAGCCCACATGAGCTCGTTCAACCCCACCACCAAGACGCAGGAGGCCCTGCAGACCGCGCTGCAGCAGGCCTCCGCGAACGGCAACCCGGACATCCGTCCGGCCCATTTACTCGCCGCCATCCTGGAGCAGCCTGACGGCATCGCCGCCCCGGTACTCAAGGCCACCGGCGTTGACCCGGACACGGTCCTCAAGGAGGCCCGCGAACTGGTCGATTCCTACCCCAAGGCCGAAGGCACCAACCTGGCCAACCCGAACTTCAATCGGGACGCCCTCAATGCGCTCACCGCCGCCCAGGAACTGGCCGGCGAACTCGGTGACGAATACGTCTCCACCGAGGTGCTGCTCGCCGCCATCGCCCGCGGTGAATCCGACGCCTCCCGGCTGCTCACCGGCCGGGGTGCCACCTATGACGCCATCAAGGGCGCCTTCCCGTCCGTGCGCGGCGCCTCCAAGGTGACCAACCAGGACCCGGAGGGGCAGTTCCAGGCGCTGGAGAAGTACTCCACCGACCTCACCGCCCGCGCGCGGGAAGGCAAGATCGACCCGGTCATCGGCCGCGACTCGGAGATCCGTCGCGTGGTCCAGGTGCTCAGCCGCCGTACCAAGAACAACCCGGTGCTCATCGGTGAGCCCGGCGTGGGCAAGACCGCCATCGTGGAGGGACTGGCCCGCCGCATCGTCGCCGGCGACGTTCCTGAATCGCTCAAGGGCAAGACGCTGATCTCGCTCGACCTGGGCTCCATGGTCGCCGGCGCGAAGTACCGCGGTGAGTTCGAGGAGCGGCTCAAGGCCGTCCTGGATGAGATCAAGAACTCCAACGGGCAGATCGTCACCTTCATCGATGAGCTGCACACCATCGTCGGCGCCGGTGCCTCCGGTGAGTCCGCCATGGACGCCGGCAACATGATCAAGCCGATGCTCGCCCGCGGTGAGCTGCGCCTGGTCGGTGCCACCACGCTCGACGAGTACCGCAAGTACATCGAGAAGGACGCCGCTCTCGAGCGTCGTTTCCAGCAGGTGTTCGTCGGTGAGCCCTCCGTCGAGGACGCGGTGGGCATCCTCCGTGGTCTCAAGGAGCGCTACGAGGTCCACCACGGTGTCCGCATCCAGGACTCCGCGCTGGTCGCCGCCGCCACCCTGTCCGACCGCTACATCACCAACCGTTTCCTGCCGGACAAGGCCATCGACCTGGTCGATGAGGCGGCCTCGCGCCTGCGCATGGAGATCGACTCCTCGCCGCAGGAGATCGACGAGCTCGAGCGCGTCGTCCGACGCCTGGAGATCGAGGAGGTCGCCCTGGAGAAGGAGTCCGACGACGCCTCGAAGGACCGGCTGGAGAAGCTGCGCCAGGAACTGGCCGACGAACGCGAGAAGCTCGGTGAGCTGCAGACCCGGTGGATGAACGAGAAGGGATCCATCGACAAGGTCCGCGGCGCCAAGGAGGAACTGGAGCAGCTTCGCCAGGAATCCGAGATCGCCGAGCGGGACGGTGACTACGGTAAGGTCGCCGAGCTGCGCTACGGCCGCATCCCGGAGTTGGAGAAGGAGGTCGCCGAGGCCGAGGCCGAGGTCGCCGACGGATCCAACAACGCCATGCTCTCCGAGGAGGTCACCCCGGACACCATCGCCGAGGTCGTCTCCGCCTGGACGGGTATCCCGGCCGGCAAGATCCTGCAGGGTGAGACGGAGAAGCTGCTCGCCATGGAGCAGGTGCTGGGCAACCGGGTCGTCGGCCAGCGCGAGGCCGTCGAGGCCGTCTCGGACGCGACCCGTCGCGCCCGCGCCGGTGTCGCCGATCCGAACCGCCCGACCGGTTCCTTCCTCTTCCTCGGTCCCACCGGTGTGGGTAAGACCGAGCTGGCGAAGGCGCTGGCGGAGTTCCTCTTCGACGACGAGCGCGCCATGGTCCGCATCGACATGTCCGAGTACGGCGAGAAGCACTCCGTCGCCCGGCTCGTCGGTGCCCCTCCGGGTTACGTCGGCTACGACGCTGGCGGTCAGCTCACCGAGGCCGTCCGCCGTCGCCCGTACACCGTCGTGCTCTTCGACGAGGTGGAGAAGGCCCATCCGGACGTCTTCGACGTGCTGCTCCAGGTGCTCGACGAGGGTCGTCTCACCGACGGCCAGGGTCGGACCGTGGACTTCCGCAACACGATCCTCATCCTCACCTCGAACCTGGGTGCCGGAGGCACCCGCGAGCAGATGATGGACGCGGTCAAGCACGCCTTCAAGCCGGAGTTCATCAACCGCCTCGACGACGTGGTCATCTTCGACCCGCTGTCCCAGGAGCAGCTGACCCACATCGTGGACATCCAGATCCGCCAGCTGGCCGCCCGTCTCCAGGGCCGCCGCCTGACCCTGGACGTCTCCGATGCGGCGAAGTCCTGGCTCGGCGAGCGCGGCTACGACCCGGCCTACGGCGCCCGGCCGCTGCGTCGCCTCATCCAGCAGGCGATCGGTGACCGCCTGGCCAAGGAGCTGCTCGCCGGCGACATCCGCGACGGTGACACCGTCCACGTCGACGTCGCCGAGGGTGGCGAGTCGCTGGACGTCTCCCGCGGTTAGTCCGCTTATCGACGCCGTCCGTACCTCACCCGGGGCGCGGAGGGCGTCGTCGTGTGATGGTCTGTTTTCCGGGTCGCCGGGATTGTGCAGTTCCGCCGTGATTGATCCCGGCGGAACTGCACAATCCCGGCGTACCCTCGGGGTCATGGCTAAGGATCCGATCAAGGACCGGGAACTTTACGAGGCGCTGCGCGACGACGGTGCGAGCCAGGAGAAGGCCGCCCGAATCGCCAACGCCGCCGCGAAAACCTCCCGCAGCAAGGTGGGGGAGAAGGGCGGTGAGGCGGGCAGTTACGAGGACTGGACCGTCGATGAGCTGCGTAAGCGGGCGGCCGAACTCGACATTGAGGGCCGCTCAGGCATGAAGAAGGGCGAGCTCATCGAGGCGCTGAGGAATCACTAGAAGTAGATGCCGCGGGCGTTGAACCACGGGACGGGGTCGACCGGGGTGGCGCCGTCGGGGTGGATCTCGAAGTGCAGGTGGGATCCGGTGGAGAAGCCGAGGTTGCCCATGCCGGCGATGGTCTGGCCCGCGGCGACGCGCTCGCCGACGGAGACGTAGAGGCTGGCCATGTGGCCGTAGACCGAGACGGAGCCGTCGTCGTGCTTGATGCGGATCCACTGGCCGTAGCCGGAGGCGGGTCCGGAGTCGATGACGGTGCCGTTCATGACGGCGAGGATCGGGGTGCCGATGGTGTTGGCGATGTCGATGCCGCTGTGCATGGTGCCCCAGCGCGGGCCGTACCCGGAGGTGAAGGTGCCTTCGGCGGGCCTGACGGTGGTGGCCGGGCCCTGGACGGTCTGGGAGACCAGCTCGGTGGCGGTCGAGGACAGGCCCGGGAAGGTCTGGGCGGAGGCAGTGGCGCCTCCGGCGATACCCGTGGTGGCCAGGCCGGCGGTGACGGCGGCGACGGCGATCCGGCGCGGTGCGGTAGCGAGGGTGCTGGGCTTACGGTGACGGCCGGTGGTCCGGCGCGAGGTGGACAAGCGCATGAGGCAACTTTCTGGCTGGTACGGGTGGTGCACTGGTGATGATGTGTACAGAATCGGTGACCGTTAGGTAACCGTTCCGTTATCAAGTTGTGACCACGCTAGACCGCGTGCCGCGCGATGTCCAATCCCATATCTGTTTTCATGCATATGTCCGCAGGTCAGGCGCCCGAAAAAGGTGCCCGGCCCTGCGGCCCTGCCTCTACTGATCCAGGTCCGGCATGCCCGCCACGTAGATGGCCTGGGCGAGGTGCTCGAGGGCGTCGATGAGAATGGAGGTCACCCGCACCTGGCGGGTCACGGGCTCGCCGTCGTACTCGTCGATGACCTCGTCCCAGGCGTCCTCGGGCACCGTCCGGGCGTGGTCCAGGACGGCCTCGACGCACGCCTCGATGTACTCGGCGGCCAGGCCCTGGTTGGCCACCTGGATCGACGTGGCCTCCTCGGGGGTGTGGCCGTAGCCGAGGGAGTCGCCGATCTCACCGAGATCGAAGCGGTCCCGGAATCCCTGGGTGGTCCACACCTGATCACTGTCGCGCAGGTGGGCGAGCTGCATGTCCAGTTCGCGGCCGGTGTGCCACAGCAGCCAACCGGGGGAGTTGGGGTGGCCGAGCGGGTGGGCGTTGAGTTCGGCGGGGGAGAGCTCGCGCAGCTGGGCCAGGGACCAGGTGACGCGGCCGGCGAGGTCGGTGATGGTGTCGTTGGCGTTCATGGCCCCAGGCTACCCAGGTCGGGTCATGGCGAATCGGCCCTCGTCACTGATGGTGAAGTAGGTGTCCGGCCCGCCGCCACGGGTGAGCGGATCGGCCAGGGTGGTCTGGTAGATCCCGTCGACGAGCAGCTCCGTGTCGATGTGGACCCCGACAACCTCGCCGAACACCATCCGGGTGCCGGTCCCCGTGCCGGCCGCATCGCGCAACTCCAGCAGCTGCGTCGCGCGGCACTCGAAGAAGACGCGGGCTTCGGCGACATGCGGGGCGTCGATAAGCGTGGAGGGGGCGGGCGTGAGCCCGGCCAGCGCGAACTCGTCGACATGCGTATCGACGCCCGCCGACGTCACGTTCATCGCCTCCGCCAGATCACGCGTGACCAGGTTCCAGCAGAACTCGCCTGTCTCCTCGATGTTGACCACCGTGTCCTTGGGGCCGTTGCTGGCGAAACCGATGATCGGCGGGGTGTAGCAGAACGCGTTGAAGAAGCTGTAGGGCGCGAGGTTGAACGTCCCGTCCGTACCGCGCGTGGAGATCCAGCCGATCGGCCGTGGCGCGATGATCGCGTTGAACGGCGAATGGGGCAGTCCGGTGCCGGCCGAGGGTTCGTAGAAGTGGCGGTCCATGCCCGCCAGCCTAGGTTGTTGCCATCAGTTCAGTGCTCGCTGTATGGTCAGTGCATGCTGACCATTGCCTCGCGTCTCGACGTCATGAACCGGCTCGGCAGGGCCATGGCCGACCCCACCCGGTCCCGCATCCTCCTCAGCCTGCTGGACCGCCCCGGTTACCCCGCCGAACTGGCCGGATCCCTCGACCTCACCCGCACCAACGTGTCCAACCACCTCGCCTGCCTGCGCGACTGCGGCATCGTGGTCACCGAACCGGAGGGGCGTCGCACCCGCTACGAGATCGCCGACCCGCACCTGGGCCGCGCCCTCACCGCCCTGCTGGAGACCACCCTCGCCGTCGACGAGGACGCCCCCTGCCTCGACCCGGTCTGCCCCGACGGCTGCCACGACACCACCGTGGGGGAACCGGCATGACCTCCGCGTGCGGATGCTCCGCCCCCGAGCCCGCCGCCCCGGGAGCCGGGTTCTCCCTCGAGACCGAGCCACTGACCCCCTGGTGGCGGGACCGGTCGGTCCTCATCCCCGTCGCCTCCGGCCTGGCGCTGGTGGCCGGATTCCTCCTCGAGTGGTTCACCACCGCCGGGGCGGCGGCCACCGCCCTGTTCTGGGTGGCGCTGCTGCTCGGCGCCTCCCAGTTCGTTCCCGGCGCCGTACGCGGCCTGGTCACCTCCGGGCGGCTGGGCATCGGCCTGCTCATGACCGTCAGCGCCGTCGGCGCCGTCCTCCTCGATTTCGTCGAGGAGGCGGCGGTCCTGGCGTTCCTCTACTCCATCGCCGAGGCGCTCGAAGGCCGCGCCATGGACAAGGCCCGGTCGGGACTGCGCGCCCTCCTGGCACTCATCCCCCGCGCCGCCACCGTTGTGGTGGCCGGTCAGCCGCAGACCGTCCCGGCCGAATCGCTGGCCGTCGGGGATGTGCTCCGGCTCGCCGCCGGCGAACGACTGGCCACCGACGGCGTCGTCCGTACGGGACGCAGCAGTCTCGACGTCTCCGCGATCACCGGCGAATCCATCCCCGTCGAGGTCGGCCCCGGTGACGAGGTGCCGGCCGGAGCCATCAACACCACCGGTGTCCTCGAGGTCGAGGCCACCGCAGCCGGTACCGACAACTCCCTGACCACCGTGGTCACCCTCGTCGAGCAGGCACAGCACGAGAAGGGTGAGCGCGCCCGGATCGCGGACCGGATCGCCCGGCCCCTGGTCCCCGGGGTGCTCATCCTCGCCGTCGCCGTCGCGGCGATCGGATCCCTGCTCGGCGACCCGGGTGTGTGGATCGAACGGGCACTCGTCGTCCTCGTCGCCGCCTCACCCTGTGCCCTGGCGATCTCCGTGCCGGTCACCGTCGTCTCCGGCATCGGCGCAGCCAGCCGATTCGGCGTGGTGGTCAAGTCCGGTGCCGCCTTCGAACGCCTGGGCACCATCCGGCACCTGGCCGTGGACAAGACCGGAACGCTCACCCGCAACCGCCCCACTGTCACCGCGGTACTCACCGCCGACGGGATCGCCCGGGAGGACGTGCTCCGCTGGGCTGCCGCCCTGGAGAACCACAGCACTCACCCGCTGGCCGCCGCCATCACGGCCGCCGCGGACGACATTCCGGAGGCCACCGCCATCGAGGAGACCGCCGGCCGGGGAGTCACCGGACTCGTCGACGGTGCAGCCGTCCGGGTCGGACATCCCCGCTGGTTGGCCGCCGGGGAGCTGGCCGCCCGGGTCGAGGAGCTGGAGAAGCAGGGGATGACCGTCGTCATCATCCACCGTGACGACGTCCCCGTCGGTGCCGTCGGCGTCCGGGATGAGCTGCGGGCGGAGGTCACGGGGGTCGTCGATACGCTCACGTCCGAGGGGATCGGCGTCACCATGCTCACCGGCGACAACGCCCGCACCGCCCGGGCTCTGGCCGCCGACGCCGGGATCACGGACGTGCGCGCCGAACTACGGCCCGAGGACAAGGCCCACGCCGTCAAGGAACTGGCACCCCGGGGACCCGTCGCGATGATCGGCGACGGCATCAACGACGCCCCCGCCCTCGCCGCCGCGGACATCGGCATCGCCATGGGCGTGACCGGATCGGACGCCGCCGTCGAATCCGCCGACGTCGCCTTCACCGGCGATGACCTGCGCCTCATTCCCCGGGCGCTCCGGCACGCCCGGCGCGGACACCGCATCATCAACCAGAACATCGCCCTGTCCCTGCTGATCATCCTCATCCTCCCACCGCTGGCGATCACCGGCGTCCTCGGTCTCGCCGCCGTGGTGCTGGTCCACGAGGTGGCGGAGGTCATCGTCATCATCAACGGTCTCCGGGCGGCCCGCAGCGGTCAGCCCCCGCTGGGACCGATCGCCGGCACCTCCATCGACACGAGTACCGAAGGACGCCAGCACGCCGGGACCCTGTCGCCGTAGCATGAATGCATGACCGGCAATACATCCGCAGACAACGTCGTCGCCCTCATCCTCGCCGGAGGCCGGGGCAGCCGACTGTCACCGCTGACCGACACCCGCCCGAAGCCTGCCGTCCCCCTCGCCGGCTGCTACCGGCTCATCGACGTGGCGCTGTCCAACCTCGCCCACTCGGGCCTGCGCAACGTGTGGATCGTCGAACAGTACCGGCCCGGGCTGCTCAACCGGCATCTCGCCGGCGGCCGCCCGTGGGACCTCGACGGCACCCGCCACGGCCTGCGCCTCATGCCGCCCGCCCAGCGTGACGACGACGAGGAGGACGGCTTCTCCCAGGGCAACGGCCATGCCCTCTACCAGCAGCTCGACGCCCTGCGGGAGCACGGCACCGACACCGTCATCGTCCTCAGCGCCGACCATCTCTACCAGCTGGACCTGCGTCCCGTCCTTGCCCAGCACCGCGACCGCGGCAGCGACCTCACCGTCATCACCACGCAGATCGCCGAGGACGCCTCCCGCTACGGCGTCGTCCGCGCCGACTCCGACGGGGTGATCACCGACTACTCCTACAAACCCGATGAGCCCGCCACCGACATCGTCGCCACCGAGGTGTTCATCTACCAGGTCGACGCCCTGGCGGATGCCATCGACGAACTGCTCGACGGCCCCGACGACGACGGCAGCGACCTCGGTGACTACGGCGAGACCATCGTCCCCCACCTCGTGGACAAGGGGCGGGTCCACGAGTACCGGATGGACGGTTACTGGCGCGACCTCGGCACCATCGACGCCTACTTCCAGGCCCACATGGAACTGATCACCGGCGAGGGAGTGGACCTCGACCGCCCCGACTGGCCGCTGCTCACCAACATCACCACCTGCGCACCTGCGCGTATCGACGCCACCGCCGACGTCACCGAGAGCCTCATCTGCCCTGGTGCCCGCGTCGCCGGCGAGGTCACCCACAGCCTCATCGGCCCCGGCGTCACCGTTGAACGCGGCGCAACCGTCAACCGCTCCGTCCTCCTCGGCGACATCACCGTCCCCGCCGGCGCCCACCTGGAATCGGTCGTCGCCGACCACGACGTCCACATCCCCGCCACACGCATCGGGCAGACCAAGCCCGGCCCGGGCAACATCACCGTCCTGGTCAACGAGGACTCCACCGATCAGGGTGACGCGCTCACGCCGTAGCTGCTCCGGGTGCAACAGATCCGTTCATCTGGCCTGGAAAACCGCCGCGAATGTGCCTTTCGGGGCCCAGATGAACGGATCTGTGCACTTTCAGCCGGTCAGCGCGGCCCACCCGGTGCCAAGTTCGCGCATCTGGCCCGGACAACCGCCGGATCAGCGTCGGCGGGTTCAGGTGGTGAATCTGGGACTCGCGGCATCCGCCGCAGCGGCCCCGCGCGTATGACAAGTGTCATCCCAACTACTGACGTACGGCCCTACCTGCGGTTTCTCTCATCGGTGAGACTTGAGGCATGAACAACAGCCAACCAGCCATCACCGTCACCGATCTCACCCGCACCTACGGTGCCGAGAAGAAGGACCAGGCGTTCACCGCCGTCAACGGCATCGGCTTCGACGTCCACCACGGCGAGGTCTTCGGCCTGCTGGGCACCAACGGCGCCGGCAAGACCTCGACCCTCGAACTCATCGAGGGGCTGTCCTCCCCGGACGGCGGTGAGATCCGCGTCCTCGGCCTCGACCCGGTGGCGGACCGTCAGCAGCTGCGGCCGGAACTGGGCATCATGCTCCAGTCGGGCGGGCTGCCCAGCCAGCTCACCGTCGCCGAGACGATGCGGATGTGGGCGGGCACCTGCTCCACCCCGCGCCCCATCGATGAGGTGCTTGCCGACGTCGACCTCACCCACCGCGCCGACGTCAAGGTCGGTGCCCTCTCGGGCGGCGAGCAGCGCCGCCTCGACCTGGCGTGCGCCCTGGTGGGGGACCCGAGCATCATCATCCTCGACGAGCCGACCACCGGCCTGGACCCGGAGTCGCGCCGCAATGTGTGGGACCTGCTCACCGGCCTCAAGGAGCGCGGCACCACGATGGTGCTGACCACGCACTACCTCGAGGAGGCGGACCACCTCTGCGACCGGATCGCCATCATGCATGAGGGCGAGATCCGCCTGGCGGGCACCCCGACTGAGCTGGTCGCCGAGGTCGCCGCCGAGATCACCGTCACCCTGCCCGCCGGTCATCCGCCGCTGCCGGAGCTGCCCGGCACCCAGATCACCCGGGCCGGGCATGACTACACCATCGCCACGAATCACCTGGCGGAGGACACGCTCGCCGTCCTCGACTGGGCCGCACACCACCGCATCGCACCTGCCGGGTTCGCCGCCCGCCCCGCCACCCTCGAGTCGGTGTTCCTGTCCATCGCGGGCCACGAGCACGCCACCGTCTAAGACTCGCCACCGCCCGAGAAACGACACCTGAAGGAGACCCCCATGTCCACCATCACCGAGACACCGACCACCCCCACCACCCGTACCAACCGATCCACCGCACTGTCGCGCACCACGTCCCTGGGGCGTGCCGAGTGGCTGCAGTTCCGCCGCAACCGCACGCTGCTGTTCATGGCCTTCGTCATGCCGGTCGTGTTCCCGGTCGGCGCCTACTTCCTGCTCCGCGGGAGCGGGAGCGAGGACTTCGCCACCGCCAGCGCCGCCGAGATCTTCCTGCTGTTCGCGCTCACTCTCGTGCAGTTCTATTCCGTGCTCTCCATGGCCACGACGCGCCGGGACGAGAAGGTGCTCAAGCGCTTGCGGACGGGTGAGGCCCGGGACCGGGAGATCCTCACGGCGATCTGCCTGCCCGGCAGTCTGGTCACCCTCATTCTCTCGGTGGTGTTCGTCGCGGTGCTCACCCTCGCGGGCGCCCCGTTGCCGAACACCCCGCTGCCGATGATCTCCTCCGTCGTCCTCGGCCTGGTCATCTCCTCGGCTCTGGCGCTGATCACCAGCGGGTTCACCCAGAACGCCGAGGCCGCCCAGATCACCTCGCTGCCGGTGATCATGCTGGCGATGGGATCCCAGGCCGCCGTCCGTGACCTGCTCCCGGACGGTGTCGCCCGCCTCCTGGATCTCACCCCCTTCGCGGTGGCCTCCGATCTCATGCAGGTCGGTTGGATCGGCACGACCACCGCCGGTGATCCGGACAATGGCACCTGGCGTCTGTTCCTCGTGCTCATCCTGTGGGCCATGGCCGCCGTGTGGGCCGCCGGGCGGACCATGCGCTGGGATTCGCACCGATAGGCTGGCTGGCGTGATCGACACCTTCCCCCACCCCGTCCGTACCTGGCGTCAGCTGGGCACGGCCGGGAAGTTCCTGTGGTACACGCGGCTGAGCCTCCAGCTGTCGGTGGTGTTCCTGCCGTTCCTCTTTCTGGTGGCGCTGGTCAGCTCCCCGGATGTTCCGGGCTGGCTGCACTGGACCGGTGCCGTGGTTCTGGTCGTGTCGGCGGTGTCCGCTGTCGCGGCGATCCAGGTGCGGGAGGAGCTCACTGATCAGCCCCGGCCCGACACCCGTGGTCTCTTCCTCGCCGGGCTGGCGGGGCACCTTCTCGTGCTGGCTGTCTGCCTGGTCCCGCAGTACCTCGACGTCTCCGACGGCATTCTCATCGGCAGCGCCTTCATCATCATGGGGCTGACCATGAACGTCTCGGTGGCGTTCATCCCCTTCCTGCCGCACCGCTGGTGGGTGGCGTTCGCGGTGACCGTGATCGTCGGCGGGTCGTTGTTGCGCACCATGGGGACGAATGCTGGCAGCATCTATTTCACGTTGTCGCCCGTCTTCTTCGTGGGGCTCACTGCGTTGTCGGTGTGGACGGCCGGGCTCATGCTGGAATCGGATCGCGCCCGCCGGTTGGAGGCGGACCTCAAGGTGAGCGAGGAGCGGCTGCGTTTCGCCCAGGAGCTGCACGACACCCTCGGTCAGCATCTGGCGGCGATGTCCATCAAGGCGGAGCTGGCGCAGAAGTTCGCCGAGCGGGGCGATGACCGCCTGCTCACCGAACTCGCCGATCTCCGCGCCCTCACCGGCACCACCCTGTCCGAGATGCGGGAGGTGGTCCAGGGCTACCGGTCCATCAACCTGGCCACGGAGATCGAGGGGGCCCGCGCCCTGCTCCGTGACGCCGGGGTGGAGCTGCATGTCACGGGCCACAGCGTCGACGTGCCGGAGTCGGCCCGTGAGCTGGCCGCCTGGTTCGTCCGCGAGACCACCACCAATGTCCTGCGCCATGCCGACGCCACCGCGGTGGCGTTGACGCTGAGCCCCACGCGGGTGCGGGTGCGCAATGACGGTGGGCGAGGGGGCGTCGATAAGCTCGGTGGTCTCGCCGCTTTGCGACGCCGCGCCGCCGACCTCGGCGCCCACCTCACCGTCGAGCACGGCGACGGGGACTTCACTGTGACCCTGGAGGGACTGTCATGATCCGCATCGCCATCGTTGACGACGAATCGCTCGTCGCCCAGTCCCTGGGAACCCTCCTCGGGCTGGAGGAGGACCTCGCCGTCGACGTCGTCTGCGCCTCGGGGGAGGAGCTGCTCGACTGGTGGCGCCGTCAGCAGACCACCGGCGGTGACCTGCCGGACGTGTGCGTCTGTGACCTGCAGCTCGGCGGTATCGACGGCATCGACACTGCCCTGGCAGTCGCCGAACTCACGCCGGGGACAGGCGCGCTCATCGTCACCAGCCACGCCCGTCCCCGCCAGCTCCGCCGCGCGCTGGCCTCCGGGATCCTCGGCTTCCTGCCCAAGACATCGACGTCCGAGGACTTCGCCGCCGCCATCCGAGCGGTCCACGCCGGCCGCCGGCACCTCGACCCCGAGCTCGCCGCCATGACCATCTCCGCCGGCGATTCCCCGCTCACCGACCGTGAGGCCGAACTGCTGGAGATCGCCGGCCGCGGCGGATCCGTCGAGGACATCGCCGCCGCCGCGCACCTCGCGCCGGGCACCACCCGCAACTACCTGTCCTCGGCGATGGGCAAGGTCGGTGCGCAGAACCGTTTCGAGGCCTACACCCGCGCCCGGGAGCTCGGCTGGGTCTGAGCACCGCGCAGCATCTCCCAGACCGGGCCGGTGAGCAGCCAGATCACCAGGATGATGCCACCGGTGACCCAGGCGCCGCGGAGCTGGTACGCGTCGGGGCTGGCGGCGAAGGCGATGACGATCTCGATGGCGATGACGGCGATGCCGATGGCGCCGACGGCGCGGAACAGTGAGAGCCATTCGTCGCGGACCGGGGTGGTGGAGACGGGCTTGGGGACGTGCTCGCCACGGACCTTGACCCGGTAGGTGCGGTCGGCCCAGCTGATCATGCGGTGGCCGAACATGACGGAGAAGCCGATGTAGAAGGCGGCCATGGTGTGGGCCCAGCTGGGGTGACCACCGGCGCGCAGGTCGAGGACGACGAGGGTGAGAAGGATGACGTCGACAAGCGGGGTGAGCAGGAAGGCCACCAGGCCGGCGCGGGGGCGGCGCAGCGGGTAGCGGAGGAGGAGTCCGAGGCCGACGAGAATCCAGAAGGTGATCTCCATGGCGATGATGGCGGCGACGATCATGACGAACCCTTTCTAGCACGACTGTATTAATCTCTGTCTGGCCGAGAGTAGCACGGGCGTAATAGAAGTCAAGGGGCTAGGCTGACTGTCATGTCCCGCAAGTCCGCCGAGCAACGCCGCGCCGAGGCCCTCGACGCCGCCCGCCGCATCATCCTCCGGGAGGGGATCGCGCAGGTCAGCGTCCGCAAGGTCGCGGAGGAGGCGGGCATGTCCACCGGCAGCCTGCGCCACATCTTCCCCCTCCATGACGACCTGTTCGTCGCGCTTCTCGACGACGGCGCGGACCACGCCCAGCCCCGCGTCACCGCCATCATCGAGCAGGGTTTCGCCGCGGGCCGTGCCCCGGTGGACGTCGCCGTCGACGCGCTCATCGAGATCGTCCCCACCCGCGACGACACCCGCCTGGAGGCCCTGTCCCAGCTCGCCGTGCTCTCCGCCCACTCCGGCAACGCCGACGTCGTGTCCTCCCGCCGGCGCGCGGGTGAGGGGCTGGACCGTCTCTGCGAGGCTCTCGGGCAGTGGTCGACACGGCCGGCCGACTTCGACGCCGTCGAGCTGCGCCTCATCCTCGACGGGCTGGTCCTGCGCCTGCTGGAACGCCCCGACACCGACGAGGAACGGGTCCGCGACCTGCTCCGGGGAGTGCTCCTGCGCATGGGACTGCCTGGCTCAGCGCATTCTCAGTTACGCCCCTAGACTGATCCGCATGAGCATTTTCGTGTCCGCGTCCGATCTCGTCCATGACATCTACCACGGCCACAAACAGACCGTCCTCGCCTCCCTGTGGGGCCCGGGCGAGGGGGAGGGACTGAAGATCTACCAGAAGGGGCACCTGCCCACCGCCCTGTTCTGCGACCCCGCCGCCGCACTCGCCGGTGTGCCGGGTTCGGACGTCGGCCGCAACCCGTTGCCCGAGTCCCACCACCTGCAGTCCTGGTTCCGGAAATGGGGACTGACCGAGGGCGGCCGGGTCGTGGTCTACGACGAGGGCCGCGGCATCCTCGCCGGCCGCGCCTGGTGGATCCTCCGCTGGGCCGGGGTGGACAACATCCAGATCCTCGACGGTGGCCTGCGCGCCTGGGAGAAGCTCGACCTGCCGGTCGTCGGCGGCCCGGGCAACTTCGCGGCCTCCTCCGACGCGACGGTCGTCGAGGGGCAGATGCCCGTGGCCACCATCGAGGACGCCATGAACCACAGCCGCAACGGCGGCATCCTCGTGGACACCCGCGAACGCAACCGCTTCGCCGGTCGCCGCGAGATCCTCGATCTCAAGGCCGGGCACATCCCCGGTGCCGTCAACGTGCCGGTCCGGGAACTGCAGAACGAGGACCACTCGATGCGCAGCCCGGAGGAGATCCGCGCCGTGTTCGCCGAGGTCGGGGTCACCGAGGGCACGGACGTCATCGTCTACTCGGGCTCCGGCAACCACTCGGCGTTCGCCCTGGCAGCGATGGAGGAGGCGGGGCTGACCGGTGCCGCCCACTTCCTCGGCGGCTGGTCCCAGTGGTCCGCCAACCCCCGCAACCCCGTCGAGCACGGCGATTAAGCCGATTCACCTGGTGCGTCAGCCCGGGCAGGCAGCCCCGCCCACTAAGGTCGTAGGGGATGGCCACCCTCGCATTCCTCCTCGCAGCAGCCTCCGCAGTCGGGGCTGCCGCTCTGTGGCGTCTGGATGCCCGCAAGCGCCACGCCACCGATGGGCCCGAGCCGGTTCCGGCGACCGTGCCGGATGCCGTGCCCGACCCTGAGCCGGACCCTGAGCCTGCGTCGATCATCGAGCCAGCTGCCCAGCCGGAACCGGAACCACAGCCGGACGCCGAGGGCACCTCGGAAGCAGCACCGGAGCGGCGTCGACACGGTCTCGCCATGCCGGGTGCGCTGCGCCGGGAGCGGCGCGCCTGGGCGGAGGAGAAGGGTTTCGATTTCGCACGCACCGACGATTACCTCAACGACGAGTGGTCCCGCGGGGCGGCGGCCACCGGCGCGGCCGCCCGCGACATCGTCAGTGGTCAGGCCTACGGCCACGAGATGGTGCTCATGGATCTCGGCGGCGTCAACGTCATGGCGATGCGTCGTGGCGCGGCGTCGGACGTCGTCGTCGATCTGCGTCGTGGGGATATGTCGCTGGCGGAGTCCTCCGAGGATCTCATCGAGGCGCTGCGGGTCGGTGACTTCACCATCTTCGCCACCGACACCGGTGTCGCGCAGCGGCTGGTGGAGGAACGCGTGTCCACCGCGCTCGAGGTCATGCCCGGGATCGTCACCGCCGTGTGGATGGAGTCCGACTGGGTGCTCGCGCAGACGGACCGCGGCTCGCACGCCGAGGACTGGGAGGCGATGCTCGCCCCGCTCGCCCTGCTTGCCGACGCCGCCCGTGCCCTCCCACCGAAATCCACCACGGCGCAGGTGCTCAACCTCGACGGACTCGACCCCACCCGGCACATGCCGCCGCCCGGGGTCACCGGGGTGAGCGTGCTGGAGATCGTCCGCTCCACCGGCGTCGATGAGGGGGAACGTCCCCTGGTCCAGCGCCCCGAGGAACCCCTCGATCTGCCGTCGCGGGTCCTGCCGGTGGCCCGTGGCGTCGTCGAGCCCCGCGAGGTGGGCACCGACGACGTCGACGCGATCGGTGAGGGGCGCCGCGATCACCCCGGGGACGTGCCCGGCACCCGGATGCCGCGGGACCTGAGGAAGGGCCCGTCGATCTTCGACGACCCGACCCACTAACCTTTAACTACGACCCCACCCCGACCACAGGAGCCCGCCATGACCCGAACCGATGTCGACACCGCCGCCCTGGCCGAGCTCGCCGAGCTGGTCAAGGAGCTGGCCATCGTCCACGGGAAGGTGACCCTGTCCTCGGGCAAGGAGGCCGACTACTACGTCGACCTGCGCCGCGCGACGCTGCACCACCGTGCCTCCCGCCTCATCGGGCAGCTGCTGCGCGAGCTCACCGCTGATTGGGACTATGTCGCCGTCGGCGGCCTCACCCTCGGCGCCGATCCGGTGGCCATCGCCGTCATGCACGCCGACGGCCGGGACATCGACGCCTTCGTCGTCCGCAAGGAGGCCAAGAAGCACGGCATGCAGCGCCGCGTCGAGGGGCCGGACGTCGTGGGGAAGAAGGTCCTCGTCGTCGAGGACACCACCACCACCGGTAACTCCCCGCTCACCGCCGTCGCCGCGCTGCGCGAGATCGGCGCTGATGTCGTCGGCGTGGCCACCGTCGTCGACCGCGCGACCGGCGCCGACGAGGTCATCCGCGCCGAGGGCCTCGAGTACCGCTTCCTGCTGGGCCTGGACGATCTTGGACTCGCTTAAAGGCCCCACCGAGTGGGGTGAGGGACGGCACGGTGTCGGTCCCTGGGAGGGGGAGCACCCCACCGACCCGCGTTACGACGCCGCCCTCCTCGCCGAGGGTGACACCCGCAACGTCGTCGACGCCTACCGCTACTGGACCCGCGAGGCGATCGTCGCGGACATCGACACCCGCCGGCACCCGCTGCACATCGCGATCGAGAACTTCGAGAACGACGCCAACATCGGCACCGTCGTCCGCACCGCCAACGCCTTCGCCGTCGACACCGTCCACATCGTCGGCCGCCGCCGCTGGAACCGCCGGGGCGCCATGGTCACCGACCGCTACCAGCACCTCATGCACCACCCGGACGTCCACTCGCTGCTCGTGTGGGCGATCCGCAACGACCTGACGGTCGTGGCCATCGACAACACCCCGGGATCCGTCCCCCTGGAGACCGTCGAGCTGCCGCGGGAATGCCTCCTGCTCTTCGGGCAGGAGGGGCCGGGTATCTCCCCGGAGGCCGCCGACGGGGCGCTGATGACCTGCTCCATCGCGCAGTTCGGCTCCACCCGCTCGATCAACGCGGGTGTGGCGGCGGGTATCGCCATGCACGCCTGGATCCGCCAGCACGGCGATCTCACGCAGGCCTGGTGAGCATGATTACGATGGGGTAACACTCATCTCGGCCACGACGACAGGACAACTGTGCAGGAGAAATGGGCGCACCGCGCCGATCTGGCGGAATCCGCCATCAACGAACGCCACGCGACGCGGCTGTGGGGCATTCCCCGCACCAATCTCGCCGTGGTGAGCTGGCCGCCGACCACCAAGGAAGGACTCTTCGTCCACTGGCACTACTGGTGGCAGGCCCACTACCTCGACTGCCAGGTCGACGCCGCCCTCCGCCGCGCCACCCGCGCCCGCCGCACCCGCATCCGCGACACCATCACCGGCATCCGGATCCGCAACCTGTCGAAGCTGACCAAGAACAACTACTACGACGACAAGGCCTGGCTCGCACTCGCCATGGACCGGGCCGGGCACCTGGACAAGGTCTCGCCGACCAAGGCGCTGGCACCGCTGGAGGAGAACATCGTCGCCGGCATCGACTCCCTCACCGGCGTCCTGCCCTGGCGGACGGGGAGACCTTCTACAACGTGCCCTCGAACGGGCCCGCCGCGATCATGATGGCGCGCACCGGCCGACTGGCCGAGGCACGCAAGGTCACCGACTGGATGTTCGACCACCTGCTCAACGACGACGGCCTCATGATGGACGGGCTGCGCATGCGCATGCACGGCCCTGAGATCGTGGAGAACCTCCACCCCTACTGCCAGGGTGTGGCGCTGGGCGCCTGCCTCGAGATCTCCCTGGCACTGCGCGAGCAGGCCGGCTTCGACCATACCGACGAGATCGTCGACGTCCACGACGCCGAGCGTGCCGACGAGGCCATGATCTACCTCACCCGCATCCGCGGACTCGTCCAGGCCGTCGCCGTCCACATGGCCACCCCGGCCGGCGTCATCGACTGGGACACCGGTGACGGTGACGGCGGCCTGTTCAAGGGCATCCTCGTGCGTTACCTCGCCGACGTCGCGGTCCGGCTGCCCGCCGACAGCCCCGCCAACCGGGCCGTGAAGAAGATCGCCGCCCGCCTGGTCACCGCCTCCGCCCACTCCGTGTGGAATCGCCGCCTCGAGGTCGACGGCCTGCCGGTGTTCGCCACCGACTGGACCGCCGACGCCCGCCTGCCCCACAACTACGGCCTCGCCCCGTCGACCCTCCCGGAGGCCATCGGCGTCATCCGCATCGACGAACGCGACCTCTCCGTCCAGCTCTCCGGCTGGATGCTGCTCGAGGCTGCGGCGCGGGTGGCCGGTGACACCGGCCCTACGGTGGGGTGACACGGGCGGGGGAGTCGTGGCGTCGATAAGCACGGCGAGCGGGAGCGAACGCGGGCATACTGGACGGTGACACTACCGACAACCCGGAGGAACTCTCTATGCCTATCGCAACTCCCGAGGTCTACGCCGAGATGCTCGACAAGGCCAAGCAGGGCGGTTACGCCTTCCCGGCCATCAACTGCACCTCTTCGGAGACCATCAACGCCGCTCTCAAGGGCTTCGCCGACGCGGAGTCGGACGGCATCATCCAGTTCTCCACCGGCGGCGCCGAGTTCGGCTCGGGCCTGAACGTGAAGAACAAGGTCGCCGGTGCCGTCGCACTCGCCGCCTTCGCGCACGAGGCCGCCAAGCACTACGGCGTCAACGTCGCACTCCACACCGACCACTGCCAGAAGGAGGTGCTCGACGAGTACGTCCGCCCGCTCATCGAGATCTCCCAGGAGCGCGTCAACCGCGGCGAGCTGCCCCTGTTCCAGTCCCACATGTGGGACGGTTCCGCCGTGCCGATCGACGAGAACCTCGAGATCGCCCAGGAACTGCTGGAGAAGGCCCGGAAGGCCCAGATCGTCCTCGAGATCGAGATCGGTGTCGTCGGCGGCGAGGAGGACGGTGTCGAGGCCAAGGCCGGCGCCAACCTCTACACCACCGCCGAGGACTTCGAGAAGACCATTGACGCCATCGGCACCGGTGAGAACGGCCGCTACCTGCTGGCCGCCACCTTCGGCAACGTCCACGGCGTGTACAAGCCGGGCAACGTCAAGCTGCGCCCGGAGGTCCTCCTCGAGGGCCAGCAGGTTGCGCGTAAGAAGCTCGGCCTCGGCGAGAACGACCTGCCGTTCGACTTCGTCTTCCACGGCGGCTCCGGCTCCGAGAAGGAGAAGATCGAGGAGGCGCTGCGCTACGGCGTCATCAAGATGAACGTGGACACCGACACCCAGTACGCGTTCACCCGCCCGATCGTGAGCCACATGTTCGAGAACTACAATGGCGTCCTCAAGATCGACGGCGAGGTGGGCAACAAGAAGGTCTATGACCCGCGTTCCTACCTCAAGAAGGCCGAGCAGGGCATGTCCGAGCGCGTCGTCGAGGCGTGCCAGGACCTCCACTCCGTGGGCAAGTCCGTCTCCAAGTAACACCCCTTCTCCGCTGCTCAACCCCGCCTCGTGCGGGGTTGTCCGCGTTCCCGGGTAGGTTGTGATTCATGGCGAAACTGAGAATCGGCACCCTCGAACGCCTCCGGCAGATTGAGGGATCCCTGGAGTCGCGTGCCCGCCGCGTCCGCAAACGCTGGCTGGCGATCCTGCAGGCCGCCGTCGGTGCCGGCCTGGCCTACTGGGTGGCGCAGGCCGTCTTCGGCCACGACTCCCCCTTCTTCGCCCCCATCACCGTGGTCATCATCCTCGGGCTCTCCGGTGGCGACCGCATCAGACGCGCCGTCGAACTCGCCATGGGCTGCACCATCGGTGTCGGCCTCGGTGACCTCCTCGTCCTCTACCTCGGGCCGGGCGTGTGGCAGATCTCCATCATCGTCGGC
Organism: Corynebacterium suedekumii; assembly: GCF_030252185.1. NCBI lineage: Bacteria > Bacillati > Actinomycetota > Actinomycetes > Mycobacteriales > Corynebacteriaceae > Corynebacterium > Corynebacterium suedekumii. The sequence goes on along the minus strand of NZ_CP126970.1, from coordinate 516,996 downwards.
ATCTCCCTGCTGGTCGCCTCCTTCGCCTCCAAGTCACCCCTGGTGAGCAACCAGGTGGCCATCGGCGCCATCCTCATCGCCACGATCATGCCGCCGGGCACCGAGGGCGGCGGGCCCGCCCGCATGCTCGACGCCATCATCGGCGCGATCATCGGCCTGGCCACCATCGCCCTGCTCCCGTCCTCACCCCTGAACTCCGGGCGCCACGAGGTGGCCAAACTCCTCGGCATCGCCTCCTCCGTCCTCGATGACGTGGCCACCGCCCTGGACAAGGGCGAATCGGGGGAGCTCGACCGGGCCATCCACGCCGTCCACAACACCCAGCCCGACATCAACAACATGCTCGCGGCCGCCAAGGTGGGCCGCGAGATGACGAGCCTGTCCCCGCTGATGTGGGGTGCCCGCCGCCGCGTCCGGTCGCTGGAACGGATCCTGCCCGCCGTCGAGCAGACCATGCGCAACGCCCGCGTGCTCGCCCGCCGTGCGCTGGTCCTCTGTGATGACGGCGACCGGGTGAGCACCCGCCTGGTCAACATCGTCGACGAGCTCGCGGACATCGCCGCCTCCCTGTCCGACCTGTTCGACGGGGAGGCGGACGCCGTGGAGGCCACCCAGATCCCCGGCCTGGTCCGGCGCCTGCAGATCCTCGCCGCCAGCGCCGACATGTCCGCCATCCGGGAGAACGGCGTGCTCTCCGAGTACGTCATCCTCGCCCAGTCCCGGTCCATCACCGTCGACCTCCTCGAGGTCTGCGGCTGGTCGCGGGAATCCGCCATGTCCGCCCTCGCCCCGACATCGGAGACCCCGGCCTACCCGCACGAACGGTGGCCGGGGATCCACGAGGACGACGACTGAGGTCGGGAGATGACAGAGCCCCCGGGGTCTGACCGTGGTGGTCAGACGCCGGGGGCCTTCTGTTGCCGGTGGTTACCGGACGGGCTGCGGAACCTTAGAGGTTCTTGCGGCCGTCGCGGTCGGTGACCGGGCGATCCTTGTCGTCGAGCAGGTCGCGGTCACGGTCGGCGACGTTGCGGCCTGCGCCGTCGACCTCGATCTCCTCGTGGGCGACGTCCTCACGGACGGTCTCGGTGTCGCGGACGGTCTGCTTGTCCAGGCGGACCTCCTCGACCGGGACGGTCTCCTTGCTGACGTTGACGCGCTCCTCGTGGAGGGTCACGGAAGCCTCGTCGTCGCCGAGCTGGCCACCGCGGTGTGCGCGGGCGTCGTCAGCGTCGATCGGGTTGCGCTCGATGCGCACCTCTTCGCGCTCGACCGGGACCTCGACGGTCTCGGTGTCGTGGACGACGTACTTGCGCAGACGGGCCTGGCCGGTCTCGACGCGGTCCTTGTCCACGTTGAGGCGCTCCTCGGAACGGACGATGGAGTCGCCGTCGGTGAGGTCGCGGTCACGGTCGGTGACATCGCGGTCGATGCGGTTGCGGTCAGCATCGACGAAGTCACGGTCATCGCGGGCGTCGAAGCCGTCGGCCACGGTCCCGGCGGCGCCGACGGTACCGGCGGCACCAGCGGTGCCTGCGGCGGCGGTGCGGTCATCGCGGAGGCGGTCGTCGCGGTCCCAGTTGCGGCGGTCGGAGTCGTAGGTCTCGACGTTCTCCGTGCCCTCGATGCCGTAGTGGCGGTACATGGTGTCCTGGTCGTTCTCGGACAGGTGGGCATCGTCGTCGATGTTCGGGGCATCCTCGATGCGGTCCTTGGTGAAGGCCAGGCGGAGGTCCTCGCCGTCGAGACGGTGGCCGCGCAGCGGCACCAGGCTGGAGCTCATGCCGAAGAGACCGTGGCCGACCTCGACGAAGTCCGGCTGGCCGGTGGCGTCGTTGATGTAGACCTCCTTGACGGAGCCCAGCTTGTCGCCGTTCTTGTCGTAGGCGGTGGCGTTGGTCAGATCCTGGACGTTGCGGTTAACCATGATGTGTCCTCTCAAGATTGTTGCCCCCTCCGTGTGGCGGTCGAGCAACAGCCGGTTGCCGGGGAGGAAGCGTGGGTTTGTCTTAAGTGGCGTTGCTCCATCGACGGTAGGGAAATCTGCGGGGGTGGGGCGGAGTGCCCAGCCGAAGGTTGACGAATCAAGTAATTTCTTCCTGACTCTCCTTGACGTCGTCGGCGAGATCCCTACAATGGCTGGTTTTGTCCCGGACCGCGGTGGTGGCCCGTCGTGGCCGTGGTGGGAGTCACACTGTCTGACCAGGCTCATGTGTGATGCGCTGGGTATTGCGGACACGATCGGTCGGCGGGGTCCGGGCGCGGAAAGACGACATGTCGAAGATTGCATGTGTCGAACATGAAGTCTCAGATTTATTAAAAATCGCCGAATGTGAGCTTTATCACACGGGGGTGCGGGCGGTCATTTTCCCGAGGCCCGGCGTCGCCCGCCGTCGCCGTCGGACGCCGGGCAGCGGATGCTCAGGGGCGCACGACCTGCAGATCGCGCAGATGGCGGTAGAAGGTGACCCGTTCCAGGGCGCGCGGGTGACGTACCCCGTCGACGGTGACGCCCAGGGCCGGGCCGCCTGCCTGTACGGCACGGCCGGTGAACAGGGTGTCCGGGTCCACCTTCGGCGTCCGCGCCTGCCCGCGGGAGAATCGGCGGAGCACCGGCCAGGTGGTGATCCGCTCCCGCCATCCGGCCGGGGGCAGCACGGTCCGGCCGGCGACGATGCCCGGGGCGTCGAGCATGGGGACCAGGCGCGCGCCGACGACACCCCCGGCACCTTCGTGGCGCACGAGGACGTCATCGTCGACGATGATCTCGCCGGTGATTTCCGGGGTCTCCCAGTCGGTGATGGTGGCGGAACCGGCGACGGCCACGCCGGCGTCGGTGCGGATGAGGGGGACGGGGCGCACCGTCCCGGTCATCGCCAGCTCCAGCGCCGCCTCGCCGGATGTGGGCAGCCCCCAGTTCCGGGCCGCCGTGGAATCAGACGACGAGGGCACGAAGCCGACCTCCGCCCAGAGATGGTCGGCCCGCATGAGGCGGGTGAGCACGGCGGACAGGGCGGCATCCGTTCCGGCGACGATGACGCGGAGCCGCTCGGGCAGGTGCGGTGCCTGCGGGGCCGGGCCGGGGGTGCCCAGATGGGCGACGTCGGGCCGGGCGGCGATCTCGTCGAGGGAGGGGGTGGGATCCTCGGGCAGGATCTGGGTGGTGGCCTCGTCGAGGAAGCGCAGTGCGCGGCGGGAGGGGACGTCGTCAAGCGTGTGGGTCTCCACACCGGCAGGGGCGGGCGGGGAGGCGTCCCCGCAGCGCAGGTAAAGCACTCGCATGAGGTGTGATAGTACGCCGGAGAGAGTAGGGAGTAGAATCAACCTCCGGCCACGGCTGCATACGGCCTGGAGTTGTCGACGAATGAGCGGAAGTGACGCAAACAAATGGCTGCAATCGTGATTGTCGGTGCCCAGTGGGGCGACGAGGGCAAGGGCAAGGCCACGGATATTCTCGGCGGCCTGGTCGACTACGTGGTCAAGCCCAACGGCGGTAACAACGCCGGCCACACCGTCGTCGTCGGCGGCGAGAAGTACGAGCTCAAGCTCCTTCCCGCCGGTGTGCTCTCCGAGAACGCCGTCCCGATCCTGGGCAACGGCGTGGTGATCAACCTCGAGGCGCTCTTCGAGGAGATCGACGGACTCGAGGCCCGCGGCGCCGACGCGTCCCGGCTGAAGATCTCCGCCAACGCCCACCTCGTGGCCCCGTACCACCAGGTCATGGACCGCGTGCAGGAGCGTTTCCTGGGCAAGCGGGCCATCGGCACCACCGGTCGCGGCATCGGCCCGACCTACGCCGACAAGGTCTCCCGCGTGGGCATCCGCGTGCAGGACATCTTCGACGAGTCGATCCTGCGGCAGAAGGTCACCTCCGCTCTCGACATCAAGAACCAGGTCCTGGTGAAGATGTACAACCGCAAGGCGATCGACCCGGAGGAGATCGTCACGTACTTCCTGTCCTACGCGGACCGCCTGCGCCCGATGGTCGTCGACGCGGAGTACATGCTCAACAAAGCCCTCGACGAGGGCAAGCGCGTCCTCATGGAGGGCGGTCAGGCCACGATGCTCGACGTCGACCACGGCACCTACCCGTTCGTCACCTCCTCCAACCCGACCGCCGGCGGCGCCAGCGTGGGTGCGGGCATCGGTCCGACCCGCATCACCACCAGCCTGGGCATCATCAAGGCGTATACCACCCGCGTCGGCGCCGGCCCGTTCCCGACGGAGCTTTTCGACAAGTGGGGTGAGTACCTGCAGACCGTCGGCGGCGAAATTGGCGTGAATACCGGCCGCAAGCGTCGCTGCGGCTGGTACGACTCGGTGATCGCCCGCTACGCCTCCCGCGTCAACGGTTTCACCGACTACTTCCTGACCAAGCTGGACGTGCTCACCGGCATCGGCGAGATCCCGATCTGCGTGGCCTACGACGTCGACGGGGAGCGTTTCGACGAGATGCCGCTCACCCAGTCCCAGTTCCACCACGCGGAGCCGATCTTCGAGACCATGCCCGCCTGGGACGAGGACATCACCGGCTGCACCACCTTCGAGGAGCTGCCGCAGAAGGCCCAGGACTACGTCCTGCGCCTGGAGGCGCTCTCCGGCTGCCGCATCTCCTACATCGGCGTCGGCCCCGGCCGCGACCAGACGATCGTGCGCCACGACGTCCTGGCGGATTAACTCAGTGCCTATGCCACCGACCAGCGCACTGTTCCTCGGGAGCGGGGAGTTCGCCGAGGAACTCGCCGTGGCCTTCCGCCGGCTCGGCGTCGAGGTCCGTACCGCGGACAACGACGCCGCCCGCGACCCGGAGGGGCTCCGGGCGCTCGTCGACGAGCACCACCCGGACTTCATCCTCCCCATGATCGAGAACACCGCCGTGGAGGTCCTGGCTGAGCTGGAGGCTGCGGGCGATGTCGTCGTCGTACCCTCCGCGCACGGCTGCGAGCTCGCCGCCGCCCGCGACACGCTGCGGCACACCGCCAACCAGGATCTGGGGCTGCCGACGACGGCATACCGCTTCGTGGACAACCGGGCGGACTTCGATCAGGCGGTCGCGGACCTCGGCCTGCCCTGCATCGTCAAGCCGGCGACCTTCTCCGCTGGGCCCGGGCACACCGTCATTCGCGGAGAAGGGGAAGTCGACGCGGCGTGGGACAACGCGCGCGGCGACGGCGACGACGTGATGGTCGAACGTTTCGTCGATTTCGACTCCGAGATCACGCTCCTGGCCGTGCGCTCCGTCGACCCGGCCACCGGCAAACTGGCCACCTGGTTCTGCGAGCCGATCGGCCACATCAACCACGACGGTCGGCTGCTCGAATCCTGGCAGCCGACGGCCCTGAGCCCCGCCGCGCTGGACAACGCCCGCTCCATGGCCGCGCGGATCTCCAATGCGCTCGGCGGCCGGGGTGTCTTCGCGGTAGAGATGTTCGTGTCCGGCGACGACGTGTACTTTTCCGGGGTCACCCCCCGCCCGCACGACGTGGCGACGGTGACGCTGAGTTCCCAGCGTTTCTCGCAGTACGACCTCCATGCACGGGCGGTCCTCGGGCTGCCCATCGACACCACGCTCGTCTCCCCGGGCGCCTGCACGATGCTCTACGGGCCGGTCAACGACCTCGCCGCCGCTCTCGCGGTTCCGGAGGCCGACGTCCGCCTCTACCGCGACGAGCGGGCCATGGTCCTGGTCACCGCAGAAACCGTTGACAGCGCCCGCAGCCGGGCGGCTCAGGCCTCGGAGGCGGCGACCCGCAGCATCGGCTGATGCAGGATTCCCTCGTCGTCGAAGACGTCGCCGACGGGCTCGAACCCGAACCCGCGGTAGAACTCCACCAGCGGGACCTGGGCGTCCAGGACCACGTCCCGGCCCTCGGCCAGCCCGGTCGCTGCTTCAACGAGCTGTCCGGACAGTCCCGTGCCCCGCGCCGACGGCGTCACGCACACCCGTCCCAGCCGCAGCCGGGCGCCGTCGGGGAAGACCCGTGCAGTCCCCAGTAGCTGCCGCCCGGCGACGTCCCAGGCCAGCAGATGGACGGTGTCCGGATCCGCGTCCACGTCGTCGATCTCCGCGTACGGGCAGCGCTGCTCGTGGACGAAGATGTCCACCCGCAGCTTGTAGAGTTTGTGGACCTCGAGCGGTGACAACGCCGCGAGGGGGTGGGCGGCGATGAGAGTGTGCACGGTGAGCCTCAACTCTTGTGGGTCGTGGGGGAATCGACGGCGATCTGGTCGGCCGGCCGCTTCTGGCGGGGCACGACGACGAGGATGGCGACGAGGGCGATGAAAGCCAGGAGGGCATTGAATCCGATGCCCACCATGCCTGCCTCGCGTAACGCCACATTGTACTGCACGCCCACGAAGGGGATCAGCTCCCGCAGGGCAGGCACCCCGGTCTCCTCCAGCGCGGTGAAGATGGCGGTGGAACCCGCGAGACCGAAGGCCGCGCCAAGGGAAGAAGCCATCTTGAACAGTCCCGCGCCGGAACCGGCGTACTCGTCCGGGAGCGAGGAGAGGGCGGTGTCCGTCGCCGGGGTGGCGAAGAAGGCCAGTCCCAGCCCGAACAGGGAGAAACCGATCGCGGCCATGATGATGTAGGAGGTCTGGTAGAGGTTGGTGAACATGAGGAAACTGATGGCCACCAGCATCGTCGCGGCGCCCAACGCCATGGGCTTGCGGGGGCCGAGCTTCTGCAGCATCTTCTCGCCCACGCGGATGAAGGCGATGACGCACACGGCGTAGCCGAGGGTGACGTAACCGGCGTCGGCGGCGGAGAGGCCTCCCGCCTGCTGCAGCATCCACAGCGCCACCGTCATCACACCCACGCAGGAGTTCATGAGGAAATTCGCCAGCACGGCACCGGAGAAGGAGCGGCTGCGGAAGAGCCGGAAGTCGATGAAGGCATCCGGATTACCGGACTCGACCCGGAAGAAGACGATCAGCGCGGCGGCGGCGACAGCTGCCAGCGTGAGGATGATCGGGTGGGCCCAACCGAGGGAGGATCCCTGGGTGGCCACCACCTGGGCGGACAGGAGGGCGACGAGGAAGCTGGCGATGCCCGCGACATCGAGCCTGCGCTCCAGCCCCGCGGCGGGCCGGGACTCCGGCAGTGGCCGGATGAGGATTATCGCGGCGACGGCCACGGCCGCGCTGAGCACGAACAGCCCGCGCCAGCCGACCACAGTGCCGGTGAGCCAACCACCGACCAGGGCTGCGAGCCCGGACCCGCCGAAGGTGCCGATCGACCACATCGACACGGCGCGTTGGCGGTCCTTACCCTGCCAGTAGGTCTTCACCAGCGCGAGAGAGGTGGGCATGATGAACGCCGCGGCCAGGCCCTGCAGCGCACGGCCCAGCAGCATCATCACCGCCGACAGGTCGCTGAACGCTCCGGCCACGAGCAGGGAACCGACGATGTTGATGACGAGCCCGATCGTGAGGAACCGTACCCGGCCGTACCGGTCGCCGAAACCGCCGGCGATGACGACGAACATTCCGGCGAACAGCGCTGCCAGGGAAATGGCGGTGTTCATCAGCGGTTGCGGTATGCCGGTGTCGCCGGCCATGACGGGGCCGATGTTGAGCGCCGACTGGGCGAACAACCAGAAGGTCAGGACGGCCAGGACCAGGCCGAGCAGGGTCGGGTTCGTGCCTGTGAACTCACGGTCCGCGCCGGTGGGGCCGGTGTCTGCGGTGGGCGTTGACATTGGCATTCCTTATGGTTGTCGGGCGACGAACCACAATGACCGCTGCCCGGGAGGTGATTCCCGCAGCGGCGGTCATTGCCCGGAGCTCGCCGAAGTCTAGGCTTCCGCCTCGGCCTTCTTGCCCTTGGGGATGAAGAAGGTGATGGAGATGAGGGCGGCGATCGCCATCAGGGCATTGAAGGCGAGGCCGACGAAGCCGGCTTCACGGACCGCCACATTGTCCTGTCGGCCGGAGAAATCGATAGCCGCACCGACGATGTCGAGGCCGGAGGTCTGGAGCGCGGTGAAGATGGCTGCGGACGCGGCGACGCCGAAAGCGGCGCCCAGGGACGAGGCCATCTTGTAGATACCGGAGCCCGAGCCGACCTGGTCGTTGGGCAGGTTGGACAGTGCGGCGTCTGTCGAGGGAGTGGCGTAGAACGCCAGTCCCAGGCCGAACAGGGAGTACGAGATCACCGCGAGGATCTGGTAGGTGCCCTGCATGGTGTTGGTGGCCATGAGCAGTGCGATGGAGACCAGCACGATGAGGGTTCCCCAGATCATCGGCTTCCGCGGACCGAACTTCTGCAGCAGTTTCTCACCCACGCGGATGAACGCGATGATGAAGATGGCGTAGCCGAGGGTCAGGTAGCCCGCCTCGGCGGCCGACATGTTGCCTGCGCCCTGCAGGACCCAGAGGGAGACGGTGAGGGCGCCGGCGGTGCCGTTGATGAGGAAGTTCGAGATCGTCGCGCCGGTGAACACGGTGTTCTTGAACAGCGCGAAGTCGACGAAGGGGGTGCCGGTGTTGCGTTCCTGGTTGATGAAGACGCCGAACGCGGCGAGGAAAACCGCCAGCAGGGCCCAGGTGATCCAGCTGGTCCAGCCGATGGAGGAACCCTGGGTGACGACGATGAGCAGGGACGCCAGAGCGACCGCCAGGGAGATGATGCCTATCCAGTCGGTCCGGCCGGGCTTGCCCGCGCCCGGCGCCGCCTCGGGGATCTGGCGCATGAGGATGATCGAGAGGACGGAGACGACTGCGCTGATGATGAAGATCGAGCGCCAGCCCAGGGCGGTGGAGGCCATGAAACCGCCGAAGATGGCGGTCAGGCCGGAGCCGCCCCAGGAACCGATGGACCACATGGACACGGCGCGCTGGCGGGCGGGACCCTCCCAGTACACTTTGAGCAGCGCCATGGTGGTCGGCATGATGGCGCCGGCCGACAGGCCCTGGAGCACGCGGCCGGTGACAACCATGCCGGAGGCGGCCTCGCTGAAGGCGAAGGCGATGAGCAGGGAGCCGATGATGCCGAAGACATTGCCGAGGGTGGCGATCTTCTTCAGGCCGAACTTGTCGCCGAAGCCGCCCCACATGACGATGAACATGCCGGAGAACAGGGCGGACAGCGAAATCGCGATGTTCATCACCTCCATCGGCATGCCGATGTCGTCGGCCATGAGGGGGCCGATGTTCATTGTCGTCTGGGCGAAGAGCCAGAAGGTGATGACCGCGAGGACGATGCCGAAGAGGGAGGCGTCGTTGCCCTTGAAATCGGTCCTGACTGGTGTGGTCGTGGTGGTCATGCTCAGTTCTCCTTCAGGAGCCACGGGGACGCGGCGACGATGATGGCTTCAGCGCCGCGGTCGAGTGTGGGCTGGATGTCGGGTGCGAAGAAGGGGGAGTGGTTGCCGGGCGCGGTCGCGGTGTCGGCGAACCCGCCGAGGCCCCAGAAGGTGTACGGCACGCCCAGGGAATCCGGGATGACGGAGAAGTCCTCGGAGGCGGGCACGGGACCCATCTCGACGGAGTTCTCGCCGAAGAAGTCGTCGAAGGCGGCGGCGACAGTGTCCGTCACGTCGTCGTCGTTGTTGGTCAGCGGGTAGACGTCGAAGTACTCGAACTCCGGCTCCCGCGGGCTGCGGGAGGCTTCGCACTCCGCCTTGACGATCCTCTCGATCGCCTCGTGCAGCGAGGCGCTGACCTCGGCGTTGTAGGCGCGTGTGTTGAGCAGCAGGATCGCCGAATCCGGAATGATGTTGGATTTCGTGCCGGCGTGGAAGGAGCCGACGGTCACCACCGCGGTCTCCTTGGGCGCGACCTCGCGGGAGATGATGGTCTGCAGGCGGGTGACGATGGATGCGCCCAGGACGATCGGGTCGACGCCGAGGTTGGGCATCGCGCCGTGGGAGCCCTTGCCGTAGATGGTGATCTTGATCGAGGCCGCCTGGGAGAACAGCGGGCCGCGGCGGGTGCCGACGGCCCCGCCCGGGACCATCCCGAGCACGTGCTGGCCCAGTTAGACGTCCGGGGTGGGCATCTTGGCGGCGATGTCGTTGTCCACCATGTCCTGGGCGCCGGCCGCGATCTCCTCGGCCGGCTGGAAGACGCCAACGAAGGTGCCGGACCACTCTCCGCGGGCGGCGGCCAGGGCCTCGAGGGCGCCGAGCAGGGACATGATGTGTACATCGTGGCCGCAGGTGTGCGCGACCGGCGTTTCCACGCCGGTGTTCTCGTCGACTTGGGTCACTCCCTCGGCGGAGTAGTCCTTGCCGGACTGCTCGGCCATGGGTAGCCCGTCGATGTCGGCGCGCATCGCGACAACGGGGCCGTCACCGTTGCGGAGGATGGCGACCAGGCCGGTCCTGCCGACCGTGTTGAGCTCGTCGACGCCGATGCGGTCGAGCTCTCCCCGGATCTTCGCCGAGGTCTTGTGTTCCTGGAGGGAGAGCTCCGGGATTCGGTGGAATTCCTTGTACAGCTCTTAGCGGGCGCTTCTGGTGGTGTCGAGATGGGAAACGATGTTCTGGATCGTCATGGCTGCTCCATTTCCAGCGGAAGATAACATCTTTTATTGAACTCCGAGGGGCTCAATGATCAAAGCAATGTGGGATGTGATTTTCACCTCATCATGGATGAAGTTGTCTACGAGTAGTACCTCCATCACCAAAATACCCCGTATACATTGCGTACGGGTGTGTTTTCCGGCGGCCGGTCCCGGCCCGTTGCGCCAGTCTTCCCCGGGGCGGCTTCCCCGGGTCGGTGGGGCCGCGGAAAGCCCGACGGGACCGGTGCGGACGAGCGCCCCGCGGTGCCCTCCCCAATGTTCCGCAGAAGTGCATGGTCATGGCGGCGTTCGCGGATCGTCAGGGTGACCGAGTTGGCCAGCCCCACCGACACGACCCGCGCCTCGCCCGAACCGTGGAACTGGCTCGCCGCATTCGTCGACGGCGCGGTCCCGACAGTCATTGCAACCTGTTTTGGCCTCATAACCTTGGTCTGAGCCGCCGTGGACCCGTAGAAGATTATTAGGGTGGGAGTGTGAGATTCCCCGGCGTGAGGTTTCATGGTGGCCATGCGCAAGTTCCGTAACACCATGACCACCCTCGCCGTCGCGGGTCTCGTTGCCGCCGCTCCCGCCGTCGCCCACGCGGACGTCGTGGACACCTACCTCGCGGCCATCCCCGCCGGCCAGATCTCCTGCCAGCAGGCAAACAACTACTGGACCGACGCCGGCGATTACCAGAGTAAGCGCAGCCAGGCGCTGCTGGCCGCCAACTTCCATCCGCGCGGCGGCGAAATCCGCGACGTGCTCGCACGTGTCGACGAAGCCGCCCACCGCTGCGGCCTCATCGGGGGAGGTGCAACCGCCCCCGCCGCCCAGAACGGCCAGGCCCCGGTTCCCGTCCAGCAGGGCGGCCAGCAGGTTCAGGCCCCCGCCCCCGGACAGGCTCCCGCCCAGGCCCAGGGCAACACCGTGAGCATCGGCAGCCAGACCTTCCCGGTGCCCGAGATTCTCGCCCCCGTTGTCAACTGGCTGCGAGACGCCCTGGGCAACCTGGGCATCCGCTTCTAAACAGTCAGAAAAAACGACGCCGGGCCGGGAACATGAAAGAAGTCCCCGGCCCGGCGTCGTCGTGCCGCTAGATCTCGTACTCGGGGTGCGAGGAGACGACCATCTCGTCCCACTCGACGATCTTCTTGCGCTCCCTGCCCTCCGCCTCGCCGAGTGAACGCTCGGCGGCGTCGAGGTTGCGCCAGCCTTCCCAGGTGGTGACGGGGATCCCGCGGGCGTCGAGAAGCTCCAGGACGGCCTGGGGCTCAGGCTTCGACGGGGCACTCAGGCGGCCCGTGTTGAAGTCCTCGAGCAGCATGGTCGTCGTGTCCTTCGCGTCGGACTTGGTGTTGCCGATCAGGCCGACGGGGCCGCGCTTGATCCAGCCGGTGGCGTACAGCCCTTGGACCGGTGCCTCGGTGGAGGGGTCGAGGACCCGGCCGCCGTCGTTGGGGATGACGGCGCGCTCGGCATCGAAAGGCACGCCTTCGACGGCCTCGGAGCGGTAACCGACCGCGCGGTAGACGGCCTGGGCGTCCCAGGTGGTGAACTTACCGGTGCCCCGGACGTTGCCGGTGCCGTCGAGCTCGGTCCGCTCCGTCTTCAGGCCGACGACCCTGCCGTCCTCGCCGAGGATCTCCACCGGGGACTCGAAGAAGTGGAGGAACAGCTTGTGCTGGGCGCCCTTCGGCTCCCGGATGGCGTAGTTCTCCAGCGTCTGGCACACCAGGTCCACCGACTTGGAGTCACGGCGGGCCTGCTCCGAGGCCTCGTCATAGTCGATGTCCTCCGGGTCGACGATGACCTCGACGTTCTCCGAGTGGTCCAGTTCCTTGAGTTCCAAGGGGGTGAACTTCGCCTGGGCGGGGCCGCGGCGGCCGAAGACGTGGACCTCCTTGACCGCGGACCGGCCGAGGTTCTCGTAGACGTTGTCCGGGATCTCCGTTACCTTGAGCTCGTCGGCCGTCTTCGCCAGGATGCGGGCGACGTCCAGGGCGACGTTGCCCACGCCGATGACCGCGACCTTCTCCGCCGTGAGGTCCCAGGTACGGGAGAAGTCGGGGTTGCCGTCGTAGAAACCGACGAACTCGCCGGCGCCGTGGGAGCCCTGCAGGTCCGAGCCCTGGATGCGCAGCTCCTTGTCACCGGTCGCGCCGGTGGAGAAGATGATCGCGTCGTAGAACTCGCTCAGCTCGTCGACAGTGATGTCCTTGCCGATCTCGATGTTGCCCAGCAGCCGGATCTCGGGCTTGTCCAGCACCGCGTGCAGCGACTTGACGATGCCCTTGATGCGCGGATGATCCGGCGCGACGCCGTAGCGGATGAGGCCGAAGGGGGCGGGCATCCGCTCGAAGAGATCGATGGCCACGTCCTGACCGGACTTCACGAGCAGATCCGAGGCGTAGATGCCGGCGGGGCCGGCGCCGACGACGGCGACACGCAGGGGGCGGGACATGATCAGACGACATCCTTCGATAACGGTGGGGGAGTGTTCTCCAGAGTTTTCCTCCGCTCCATAGTACTGACCGGGGTCGCCGGCGGGGGACATCGGGGACGGTGCCAACAATGCGACGGGGGGATGGGGCGGGGGATACCTGGACGGGTGGATTCGCGGGCATTTGCAGGTCTGTGACGTGTGATCTCGGCCCCCTGGGGAGGTCGACGGGCGGGGGATCGGCATGAATCCCACACCTCCGATCCGGACGGCGATGTGGTGCCCGTCACTGCTGTTGACGTGTGTGGATGACTGGTTCCGGCCCGGCGGGGTGTGGCGGTCCGGGCTACGCTGGCGAGGCGTGCGGGTGCGGAGAGTCCGGTTATGCCTTGTTAAGTCTGAAAATTTCCGCCGCTACCAGTGTGGCGGAGGCGACATTGGTTATAGAATGGCGACCGATCCCACATGACCGGTGTCCCGTGACGCTCCCTCACCCTGAGCAACCACGTGCCTGCACCGCATTCGCGACAGAAAGGTAACGCATGTCTGACCCACGATCAGCACTGCTCAGTGTCGTCAACCGGAACTTCGACGGCGTCGACATCGAGGGCCTGGCAGCCTCTCTCGGACTCACCGTCCAGCGCCTCGACGACCACGACCCCCGGGTCGGTTCCATCGTCGCCGCCGGCCTGCTGGATGACGGTCCCGCCCTGATCGTCGGCACCGGCAACCTGCACTTCGACTCGGAGATCGCCGCCGCCCTCGGCGTCCCCGTCATCCTCCTCGCCGACGCCCAGGGCCGCCACGTCCAGCTCGCCGAGCGCCACGCCCAGGAGCTGGACGCGGTCATCGCCGCGGCGGTCACCGAGGACGGACTGCGCGACGTGGTCAAGCTGCGGGACGCGCTGAACAAGGCGGACGTCGCACCGGTCATGTCCCCGCCGGTGTTCGAGAACTGGCTGCTCGCCCGCGCCAAGGACGCCAAGGCACACATCGTCCTCCCCGAGGGCGACGATGACCGCATCCTGCTCGCCGCCGGTCAGCTCCTCGAGCGCGACATCGTCGAGATCACCATCCTCGGCGACAAGGAGGACATCCGGAACCGCGCCGGTGAGCTGGGCGTGGACCTGTCCAAGGCCCACATCATCAACCACCACACCTCCCCGCTGGCAGAGGAGTTCGCCGAGGACTTCGTCGAGCTGCGCAAGAAGAAGGGCGTCTCCCTCGAGGAGGCCCGCGAGACGATGCAGGACATCTCCTACTTCGGCACGATGATGGTGCACAAGGGCCTGGCCGACGGCATGGTCTCCGGCGCCGCCCACACCACCGCCCACACCATCAAGCCGTCCTTCCAGATCATCAAGACCACCCCGGATGCGTCGGTGGTGTCCTCGATCTTCCTCATGGTCCTGCGCGGCCGCCTCTGGGCGTTCGGTGACTGTGCGGTCAACCCGAACCCGACCGCCGAGCAGCTCGGTGAGATCGCCGTGGTCTCCGCGAAGACCGCCGCCCAGTTCGGCATCGACCCGCGGGTGGCCATGCTGTCCTACTCCACGGGTGTCTCCGGCTCCGGCCCGGACGTCGACCGCGCCGTCGACGCCCTCGGCCACGCCAAGCGCATCGACCCCTCCCTCAAGGTGGACGGCCCGCTGCAGTTCGACGCCGCCGTCGACCCGGGCGTGGCCAAGAAGAAGATGCCCGACTCCGACGTCGCCGGCCACGCCAACGTCTTCGTCTTCCCGGACCTCGAGGCCGGCAACATCGGCTACAAGACCGCCCAGCGCACCGGTGGCGCCCTCGCCGTCGGCCCGATCCTGCAGGGCCTGAACAAGCCCGTCAACGACCTGTCCCGTGGCGCCACCGTCCCCGACATCGTCAACACCGTCGCCATCACCGCCATCCAGGCCGGAGGAAAGTAAATGACCTACGCACTCGTTCTCAACTCCGGATCGTCGTCGATCAAGTTCCAGCTGCTGGACCCCTCGCTCGACGCCAACGCGGAGCCGCTGGTCTCCGGCCTCGTCGAGCAGATCGGTGAGCCGGAGGGCAACATCGTCATCAAGATCCGCGGCGAGAAGGTCACCTCCACGCTGCCGATCCCGGACCACTCCGCCGGCCTGGAGATGGCGTTCGCCATGATGGCCGAGCACGGCGTCGGCCCGAAGGACGTGGACATCTCCGCCGTCGGCCACCGCGTCGTCCACGGCGGCAAGGTGTTCTCCCGGCCGGAGATCATCAACGACCAGGTCGTCGAGATGATCCGGGACCTCATCCCGCTGGCCCCGCTGCACAACCCGGCCAACGTCGACGGCATCGAGGTCGCCCGCCAGATCCTCCCGGACATCCCGCACGTCGCGGTCTTCGACACCGGATTCTTCGCCGACATGCCCCCGGCCGCCGCCCTCTACGCCATCAACGCCGAGGTCGCCGGCGAGCACGGTGTCCGTCGCTACGGTTTCCACGGCACCTCCCACGAGTTCATCTCGCAGCAGGTCCCGGCGCTGGTGGGCAAGGACCCGGCCGACGTCAACCAGATCGTCCTCCACCTGGGCAACGGCGCGTCCTGCTCCGCCGTCCAGGGTGGCCACGCGATCGACACGTCCATGGGCATGACCCCGCTCGCGGGCCTGGTCATGGGTACCCGCTCCGGTGACATCGATCCGGGCATCATCTTCCACCTCTACCGCACCGCGGGTCTGAGCATCGACGAGATCGACACCCTGCTCAACCGCAGTTCGGGCATCAAGGGTCTGTCCGGTGTCAACGACTTCCGTGCGCTGCGCGAGATGATCGACAACGGCGACACCGACGCCTGGTCCGCCTACAACATCTACATCCACCAGCTGCGCCGCTACATCGGTTCGTACATGATCGCCCTCGGCCGCGTCGACGCGATCACCTTCACCGCCGGCGTCGGTGAGAACGCCAAGTTCGTCCGCGAGGACGCCCTGGCCGGCCTGGAGATGTACGGCATCCAGATCGACCCCGAGCGCAACGACCTGCCCAACGACGGTCCGCGCCAGATCTCCACCGACGACTCCGCCATCAAGGTCTTCGTCGTCCCCACCAACGAGGAGCTGGCCATCGCCCAGAAGGCCACCGAGCTGGCGAAGGCGTAACCCCCGCTTATCGACGCCGCCCCTCCCGCAGGAGGGGCGGCGTCGTTGCCGTTGGTGCCGAGGTGCCCGGTTGTCACGCGGATTCCCCCGGTACTCCGACGCGACCTGGGAAAACGCGACCGCCCCTGGGGAATCCGCGTGACTTCAGGGCGTCCAGGCGAGACCGCCGCCACGCCAGAACGCCGGTGCCAGCGGGATGCCCCGCTCCGCCACCCGGCCGTGCATCCCGACGATCCCGGCCACGGCCGAACCGTCCAGGTAGGTGCTCCGGTCCACCCGGAACAGGAGCACCCCGAGGTTGACGATGCGGTGCTGGCGTTCCATGTCCTGCCGGGCCGACACCTCCACCGGGACCCCGAACTCCCCGGTGAACTTCCCCTGGCCGTCGTACTCCACCCCGAACCCGATCTCCGGCCAGAAGAAGTCGAGGCGGGCCAGGAACACCCCGTCTGCGTCGAAGAGCATGACCTGCTGCTGCGGTGGCGGAAGTCCCGCTCTCCAGAGCGCGACCTTGAGGTCTGATTCGCGGGGACTCTGGGACCACGGGGTCGCGAGCCGCCCGGCCTCCCGCATGGTGCCGACCCCGGTGACCCTGTTCCCCACCTGGATAACCCGCTCGATGTCCTCCCGGGTGGTGAGGCCCGTGGCCAGCGCGTGGTCGAGGCAGCGGACACCGGCGGCGAGGTCGTGCCATCTCGCCACGTCGAGGCCGGCCATCGACGGTGGGGACACGTGGACGGGGCCGAAGCGGGTGGACACCGTCTCCACCAGCAGCTGGTGGGCGGGTGGAATGTTCCGGTACCGGAATCCGCGGGTGCTGCGTCGTCCGCTGGTGGCGCCGCATCCCGCCAGCTCGATATCGTGGGTGTCGTCGTACCCGGGCAGCGGCATGCCGTGGATGACCGCCGCGGATTTCCCGGCGACCATGAGCGTCGGCGCGGTGCGGCCGGCCGCCACGATCCGGGCGACGGCCCGGGACCGGCGATCGAGCGTCCGCCAGGTGTCCGTGGGAATGTAGATCCCCCGGGCCAACCTGACCGCATTCCCGCCCTGTCGAAACTTCCGCTGCTCCCCGTCCGACAGCGTGACGATGTCGACGAGAGGCCCCCCGGCTCCACTCATGGGTTCACCGTATCCCGGTGAGCGCCGTCGTACCTGTCGGAGCCGTCAAGGCTCCCGAGAATTCACGCGGATGTCACCGGTCTCCGGCCACGACCTGGGCAAACGTGCCCGTCGTTGTCGAATCCGCGTGACTTCCGGGGGTTCGGCCTAGAACCAGGTCACCGGCCGCACCTGATTCGCCATGTCCACCAGGGCGTAACGGTGCTTGGCGAAGGGCGCCTGACGGGCCTGCAGGCGCAGCGTCTCGGCGAGACCGGCCCGGAGGCCACGCTGGGTGAAGTGGTACTCGAACAGGTCGTTGGGGGAGGCGGAGGATTCGACTCCGGCGTCCCGGAGGAAGTTGAGGCCCGCGGACATGACGGCGATCTTGATCTGCAGAAACCGGGGCTCGTTGGTGGGGATCTCCTCGAGGCGGCGGGCGGCACGGCGGATGCGGGACTCGGTGAGGGTGCCGGAGATGAGCTGGAGAATGGTGGTCAGCTTCGCCATCCGGTGGTGACGGGAGGCCTGGGGGACCTTGTCCAGTGCGGCGACGGCCATCTCGATCTGGTTCTCGGCCATGAGTTGGCGGGCGAGACCGAAGGCGGAGGAGACGGTGGTGGCGTTGGTGGCCCAGACGAGGCCGTAGAGGCGCAGCGAGTCGAAGCGGAGGAAGTGGGGTTCCTGGGTGATGTAGGACCAGGTGGTGGACATGCCCTCGAAGTACTCGGCGTCGATGGTGTCCAGTCCGGTGCCGAGGTGGGAGGCGGCACGGGCGGTTTTCTCGGGGATGAGCTGGGTGTGGTGGAAGCCGAGCTGCTGGAGGATGAGCTCGTTGACGGCGGCGAGCGCGAGTTTGGGGGCGGGCTCTCCGGGGAGGGTGCCCAGGACCTCGGCGAAGTGGCGTTGGGCGCCGGTGTAGTCGTCGAGAAGCAGGGCGGTCACGCCGGAGTACCACTGGAAACGCCAGTCGTGGCCGAGTCTGCCCTCGAGGGAGCTGAGCCAGGTGCGGGCCTGGCCGGTGAAGCCGAGGTCGAGCATGGCGCGGACGACGCCGAGGGGGATTTCGGCGGACTGCTCGTATTCGGGGGTCTTCATCGCCTGGCGGAGGGTCTCCAGGGCTTCCTGGGGTTCGGTGTAGGAGGAGCCGGAGAGCATGGCGGCGCCGACGTCGGAGCGGTCGATGAGGGGTGCGGGCAGAGCGGAGACGACTTCGGGGGCGGTGATGCGGACGGTGCGGTCGATGCCGTCGATGAGCTGGTCGGTGCGGAACACCAGGTGCTTGGTGCCGAAGGTGGTTCGTTGTGGGGAGAACAGGGAGTGCTGGGAGGGGTACTGCAGGTTGTCCCGGACGGCGATGACCTCGCGGAGGACACCGTAGAGCTGGGTGGACAGTTCCTGGACGGAGGCGAATCGGCGCGCCGGGTCGGGGTGGGTGGCGCGGAGGAGGAGCCGGTAGTAGCTGAGGTAGCGGCGGAAGGTGGGTTCCTCGGTGGGGCTGGGCAGGCCGGGGGCGTAGATGTCGTCGACCTTGGGCAGGTGGACGGTGAGGGCGGCGAGGGTGCGGCCGACGGTGTAGATGTCGCTGGCCACGCTGGGGCCTTCGGAGGCGACCTCGGGGGCCTGGAATCCGCGGGTGCCGTAGATGAAGCCGTAGGCGCCGATGCCGGAGACGGCGCCGAGGTCGATGAGTTTGACCTGGTCCTCGGTGACGATGACGTTGTCGGGTTTGAGGTCGTTGTAGACCACCCCGCGGGAGTGGAGGTAGTCGAGGGCGGGGAGGACCTCGAGGATGTAGGCGATGGCCAGGTCGATGGGCAGGACCTGGTCGGGGTGGGCGTTGCGGCGGGTGCGCAGGGAGGGGCCGCCGACGTACTCCATGACGATGAAGCCACCGGGGACGCGGGGGTCGTCGATGAAGTTGAAGATCTTGACGATGCCGGGGTGGGTGATGTCGGCGAGGAACTCCCGCTCGGCGACGGCGGCGCCGTGCTCGTCGGCGGACTTCGCGGACTGCATGCCCTTGAGCACGACGACACGGCCGGAGACGAAGTGGTCGTTGGCCAGGTAGATCCAGCCCATGCCGCCGTGGGCGATGACGCCGAGAATCTCGTACTGGCCGGCGACCACGTCGCCGGGGTTGAGCTGGGGGGCGGGGATCCCCTTCTCCCCGATCGCCTCGGTGGGGTCGCGCAGGGCGGTGCGTGGGTCCTCGGGGATGAGGAAGGGGAGGTTGACCATGCCGTCGGCGACCGTGCGGCCGATGCGTTCGGCGGCGCGCCGTTTGCGGAAGGTGGACAGGGCGAGCTGGCGGGCGCGGGCGGAGGTGTCGTCGCGTCTGGTGGCGGCGGTGGGTTCGGTCTCGCCGTCGAGTCGGGGTGGTCCGGCCGGCCCGGTGGCGGCTTCCGTCGCGGGTTCGGTGCGGTTGTCCTGCTGGTCGCGGAGGGTGTTGAGGTCGGCGAGGAGGGCGGCGATGTCGTCGGAAGGGTCGTCCCGGCCGATCTCGTCCTCGTCGTCATCGTCGTCGGCGAAGGGGTCGAAGTGGACGGCCTGGGTGCCGGCGGGGGCGTCCTCGGCGCCCCCCTCGGGAACACTCTCGGCGGCGCCCTCGGTGTCCGCATCCCTGTCCTCATTCAGGTCCGCCGCGCGGGTCTTGTCGGCCCCGGGGTTGCGGACGGAGCCGGGCAGGTCAGGATGGTCGAGCAACGGGTCGTCGACCGGCTCATCCACCGGGTTGCCGGGGGTGTTCCTGGGTGTCATTGCTCCTCCTCCGCAGTCTCCGAGGGGTTGTCCGGGCTGTCCGTCGGTTCCGGTTCTTCCTCCCGGTAGACCAGCGGTGGTGGGCCGCTGGTGGCGAGGTAGGGGGCGAACCAGTTGTTGTACATGCGCCACCAGGTGCCGTCGCGGCGGAGGCGTTCGATGGTGGAGTTGACCTGGCGGGTCAGTCCGATGGAGTCGTCGTGGGAGTCGGGGTGGGGCATGGCGACGGCGTAGGGCTCGGAGGCGAGGGATTCACCGACGATCTCGGTGTAGGGGTCCTGGGCGTTGATGCCGGAGAGGATGGTGTCGTCGGAGAGGATGGCGTCGGCGTGGTGCTGCTGGAGGGCCAGGAGGCAGTCGGCCCAGCTGCGGGTCTTGAGGATGCGTGACTGGGGGGCGTGCTTGCGGGCCTTCTCCAGGGCGGTGGAGCCGTCGGTGACGCAGACGGTGCGGCCGGGGAGGTCGTCGACGCCGTCGATGGCGGAGTTGTACATGACCAGCAGGCGGGAGTCGGTGGCCAGGTAGGGGGTGCTGAACTGGACGTCTTCCTGGCGGGTGCGGGTGACGGTCATGGTGCGGATGACCATGTCTACTTCGCGGTTGTCCAGGGCGGAGACGCGGGAGGCGGATTCGACGAAGCGGAAGTCGACGCGGTCGGGGTCACCGAAGATGTCCCGGGCGATCTCGCGGGCGAGGTCGATCTCGAAGCCACGGAGGTCGCCGGTGACGGAGTCGCGGTAGGACAGCAGGTTCTGGGACTGGTCGACGCCGACGACGAGGCGGCCGCGTTCGACGATGGCGGGGATCCGTTCCTCGGGGGTGGCGTCGTCGGGGCGGAAGGAGCCGAGCAGGTTGTCGGTGTCGATCTCACGGGGTTCGTACTGGCCGGGGTCCTCGACGGTGGAGCCGGCGGGCAGGGGCGGGCCGTAGACGTGGGCGGCGGGCCGGTCGGGCAGGGGGTGGGGGCGTCGGTGCCGAAGCTGAAGTCGGGGGTGCCGCAGCTGCTCAACGCGAGGGCGCACGCCGTCACCAGTCCCACCGTCCGGCGGCGCATCACAGGTACTCCTGCAGGCGGGGGCGCATGCCGATCCACACGGCGATGATGGCGAGGATGGACAGGACCATGACGCCGGCGGCGACGAGCTGGGTCGCGGCGAGGCCGTCGTTGATGTAGGCGCGCATGGAGGAACGGGCGTCGGCGATGAGGCGGGAGAGGGCGCCGTCGAGACGCGCGTAGGAGCCGGCGGAGGTGGGGGGTTGGCCGGGCGCGGCGGTCGTCGTGGTGGCGAGGCGGACGGCCTCGGTGTAGTCGCCGCTGAGCATGGCGGTGGTGAATCGTTGGTGGGCGGACTCCCATTCCTGCAGGGCGGTGCGGGCCTCGTCGATGAGGACCTGGTTGTGGCCGCCGTCGCCGAGGGGGCGGTGGCCCTCGGAGTTCTCGAAGTCGTTGAGGGCGATGGTCACCCCGCGGGTGGTGGACTCGAAGAAGGCGGTGGAGTCGTCGACGGACTGGCGGCGGACCAGGGCGAGGGTCTCGGAGGTGCGGGCCTGCTGGGCCTGGATGCGGGAGGCGGTCAGCGAGTCCCAGGGCATGGACGCTTCCTCGAAGCCGCGGGTGCCGGCCTGCCAGGCGGTGAAGTTGGAGGCGCCGACCCACAGGATGGCGGTGACCATGAGGGTGGTGGCCACGAGGAAGCCCTTGTTCAGGCGGCGGCGGGTCATCCGCCACAGGGCCCACTGGGCGATGAGGAGGAAGAGCACGGCGGCGAACAGGCCGGACAGGGGGACCCACTGGGGGCGGGTGAGCTGGCGTTGCTGTTCGCGGACCTTGCTGCTGGTGCGTTCGAAGAGCTGGGAGGCGGCGGGGAGGATCTCCTCGCGCATGAGGGAGGACGCCTCGGCCATGTAGGCCACGCCGACGGGGTTGCCCACCCGGTTGTTGGTGCGGGCGGTCTCGATGAGGCCGGTGTAGATGGGGATCTGGCGTTCGATGTCGGCGATGAGCAGGAGGGAGGGGCGGTCATCGAAGCCGACGCTGGCGGAGGACTCGGTGGCGGACATCATCGCCCGGTCGATGGCGGCGTGGTAGCGGGCGCGGGTGCCGGCGGATTCGACACCACCCTGGACGAAGCCCGTGGTGGCGATGGTGTCGGCCAAGGAGAGGGAGGTGTAGAGGTTGTGCGCCGAGTAGCTCATCGGTTCGGTGGTGGTGAGCAGGACGTCGAGTTCGGACTGCCGGTCGGCGGAGGACTGCGACATGGAGTAGCCGGCGGCGAAGATGGCCATGGAGAGGATGACGGTGATGGCCACCAGCCGGCCGGGGGTGGTGATGAGGTAGGAGAAGACGCGACGGAGCCAGAGGACGGGGAGGGCGAAGGTGCCGCGCATGCGGCGCGACATGGTGCGGTGGTCGTGGTCGCTCTCGGAGGTGACCTGGTCGAGCCAGTGGTCCTGGGTGTCCTCGGGGACGTCGGCGCCGTCGTCCTCGACGAGGGCAGTGCCCCGGGAACCCCGGGAGCCGCGGGCTACGGCGGGGCCGCGCAGGCGGGTGCGGCGGTAGCGGAGCGGACCAGAGCCCGTGGACGCGCCCACAGAGGGGCCTGCGGAGGGGGCCCCGCGCTGCGCCTGCAGGTGGTGAATGCGCAGGCTCTGAGGAGTCCTTCGCGCCGGTCATTACTTCATGATAACCCCCTGGGTGTGCCCTATGCCATGCCCGCGCGGGGGTGTCGGTCGGGACCCGCGTGGGAGTCCGTGACAGGCGCTAGGGTCGAGGTCATGAACGGTGACGGAAACGGTTGGGCCGCGGGCCCGGGGGACGGGCGCGTGTGGGGTCGCTTCGGGGCGGCGGGCCTCATGTTGCTCGCCGGGACCGGCGCTGACGTGCAGGTTCTCATGCAGCACCGGGCGCAGTGGACGAATGCGGGTGGGACGTGGGCGCTGCCGGGTGGGGCGCGGGACTCGCATGAGTCGCCGACCGAGGCCGCGTTGCGGGAGGCGGTGGAGGAGTGTTTGATTGACCCCGATCTGGTGGAGATCCTCCACGCGGAGGTGACGGCGGGGCCGTTTCCGGCGGATCCGGCGCGCCCGGAGTTGGCGGGGGACTGGACGTACACCACGGTCATCGCGCGGACGGCGACGGGTGAGCCGCTGCGCACGCACGCCAACGAGGAGTCGCTGGAGCTGCGGTGGGTGCGACTCGCGGATCTGGAGGAGCTTCCGCTCATGCCGGCGTTCGCGTCATCACTGACGGGACTTAGACAGGAAGTTGCCAGGTTGTCTCCCTGAGCCGTGTGGCAGGCTGGAGTCATGATTCAGATTCAAGGGCTGACCAAGCAGTATGGTCAGGTCCAGGCCGTCGACGATCTCACCTTCGAGGTGCAACCGGGGACGGTCACCGGCTTCCTCGGCCCCAACGGGGCCGGCAAATCCACCACGATGCGCATGATCGTCGGGCTGGACACCCCCACCGCAGGCACCGCGCTTATCGACGGTCGCCTCTACCGCGACCTCGCACGCCCCCTCGTCGAGGTGGGTGCCCTCCTCGACGCGAAGGCCGTCCACCCGAACCGGTCGGCCGCCAACCACCTGCGGTGGCTGGCGCAGTCCAACGGCATCCCGCTCCGCCGGGTCGACGAGGTCCTCGGCCTGGTCGGGCTGTCGGACGTGGCGGGAAAGAAGGCCGGCGGGTTCTCCCTCGGCATGGGGCAGCGCCTCGGCCTGGCTGCGGCCCTGCTCGGTGATCCGGGCGTCCTCATCCTCGACGAACCGGTCAACGGCCTCGACCCGGAGGGCATCCGCTGGGTGCGTGGCCTGCTCCAGGCGCTCGCACGGGAGGGCCGGACGATCCTCGTCAGCTCGCACCTGCTCTCCGAGATGGCGCTGACGGCGGAGCGGCTCGTCGTCATCGGCCGCGGCCGGCTGGTCGCGGACACCACGACCCGGGAGTTCATCCGGGAGCATTCCGCGTCCACCGTGGTGGTGCGCGCTCCCCGCCTGGGGGAGGTGGCGGCGTGGCTGGGGCGGCACGGCCTGGAGACACGCGAGCGTCGAGACGCGGAGGGGCGGACGGTGCTCGATGTCGCCGACGCCACCACCGACGACGTCGGCACGCTCGCGTTCGAGGGCGGATTCGCCCTCACCGAGCTGTCGATGACGCAGGCGAGCCTGGAGGACGCGTTCATGGACTCGACCGGCCGGGACGTGCAGTACCGGGCCACGGAGGAGAGGTAGGAGATGTTCATCAACACGCTCGCCGCGGAGTGGACGAAACTGCGCACCACCCGGTCCTTCTGGTGGACCACCGCCCTGTTCATCCTCATGGGCCTCGGCTGGGCGGCGCTGAGCGGCTACACCACCGTCGACGCCGAGGAGGTTTCCCCACCCTGTGGGCCTCCTCCATCTCCACCGTCGTCTACCTGCTGGGCTTCCCGGTGCTCATGATCCAGTCGGTCATGCTCGTGACCACCGAGTACCGCTACAACCTGCAGTCCTCCACCTACCTGGCCACCCCACGGCGGTGGACCGTGGCGCTGGCCAAACTGCTGCTCTACGCCGCCATCGCGGCCGCGCTGACCTTCGTCGCCATCCTCGTCGGCTTCTACGTGGCCAAACTCACCGCCCCCGACTCGGCGGCCGAACTGTTCCGGCCCTTCGAGGACGACGCCGCCAAGGACATCATGTGGAGCTACCCGGCGTCCGCGGCCGCGGTGGTCATGCTCTCCCAGGGCATCGCACTGCTGCTGCGGCAGACCGCCGGCGCCGTGGCCCTCATGCTCATCTGGTTCATGGGGCTGGAGCAGATCTTCCGGCTCGTGCCCCGGATCGGATCCGACATCGTCCGCTTCCTGCCCTTCGAGAACCTCAACGCGTTCATCAACGACATCGCCATCGAGGGCGTGCCCTGGAGCACCCACGGTTCCGGCGCGTACTTCCTCGCCTGGGCGCTCGTCGTGTGGATCCTCGGCGTGGTCGCCCTGCACCGCCGCGACGCCTGACCCCCGAACGGGCCGGAATCCCCCGTCAACGACACATTTGTCCCGGCCGGGTCATAGGGTGGGTGGTATTACCAACCACCGTCGTCACCGCGTAAAGGGGAAGTCATGAGCAGGGTCATCGTCATCGGTGCCGGAATGGTGGGCCTGTCCACCGCCTGGCACCTGCAGGAACGAGGATTCGACGTCGAGGTCTTCGACCGGGAGGGAGTGGCCGCGGGATCATCCTGGGGCAACGCCGGCTGGCTGGCACCCGCCAAGACCATCCCGCTGTCGGACCCGAGCCTGTGGCGCTACGGGCCGACCGCCCTGCTCGATCCCGACGCCGCCCTGTCCATGCCCATCCGCTTCGACCCGAAACTGTGGATGTTCCTCGCCCGCTTCATGGCGCAGGCCACCCAGCGGGCGTGGGACGACACCATGGCCAACCTCACCCCCATCGACAAGGTGGCCCTCGAGGCCTTCGACGAGCTGGAGCTCGGCGGTGTCGACGCGGTCACCCACCAGGGGCCCTTCGTCATCGGTTTCGAGGAGGAGTCCCAGTCCGCTGGCTTCCTCCGCGAGATCGAGGGCGCTATCCGCCACGGCCAGGAGGCGCCGATGGAGCGCCTGGCCGACCCGCAGGAACTCGCCCCGATGCTCTCCGACAAGGTCAAGGTCGCCTACCGCCTCGAGGGCCAGCGCTTCATCGAGCCGGGCCCCTACATGGAGGCCCTGGCCCAGGCGGTGGAGAAGCGCGGCGGCCACATCCGCACCGACGCCGACGTCGCCCACGTCGCCCGCGCCGACGGACCGGGCCGCCCCGCGGTCATCCTGGCCAGCGGTGAGCGCATCGAGGCGGACAAGATCGTCATCGCCACCGGCGCCTGGATGTCCCGCCTGGCCCGCGAATTCGGCGTGCGCACCCTCGTGCAGGCCGGCCGCGGCTACTCCTTCACCGTGGCGACGCAGGAACCGGCGGAGCACTCCGTCTACCTGCCGTACCACCGCATGGCGTGCACCCCCTACCAGGGCCGATTCCGCATCGCCGGGACCATGGAGTTCCGCCGCCCGGACGAGCCGCTGTACCCGCGGCGGATCGAGGCGATCGTCAACAAGGCCCGCGACATCATGCAGGGCGTCGACCTGGATGACCGGCAGGACGAGTGGGTCGGCTCCCGCCCCGTCACCCCGGACGGGATGCCGCTGGTCGGCCAGACCAACGCGGAGAACATCTACGTCGCCGGTGGTCACGGCATGTGGGGCGTGGTGCTCGGACCGGCCACGGGCAGGTACCTCGCCCAGCTCATGGACACCGGCGAGGTCCACCCGGCGATCGCCCCGTTCGATCCGCTGCGTTAGGTGACCAGTCAGGTGACCAGGGTGTATCCCAGGATGACCGCCAGCGGCAGGACGAGGTAGCTGGCGGCGAGGACCGCGGCGGCCAGGGTGTAGCCGCGGGCGGCCACCCGGCCGGACACCTGACCCATCCAGAGGATGAGGGTGCGCAACGGCGGGATGAGCAGCACGAGCAGTGCGGAGATGACGTTGAAGGCCACGTGGATGAGGGCGGCCTGCACGGCGATGGATCCCATGGATCCCGGCACTGCCAGAGCGGTGAGCAGCGCCGTGAGGGTGGTGCCCACGTTGGCGCCGAGGATGACGGGCAGGACCTCCCGGTAACGCAGTGACTTCGTGGCCGCGAAGGGGAGCAGGGAGGACACGGTCACCGAGGACGAGGACACGGCCATGGTGATGAGCGCACCGGAGAGCAGGCCGAGGGCGTCGGAGGCCCCGGAGGACCGTTCCAGCAGGGTGCGGGTGGTCGCGGCGGTGAGGACGGCCAGCTGGCGGCTGATCACCCGCACGGCGACGACGATGACCAGCGCGCCCAGGGCGATGGCGACGACGGACGCGCCGCGGGGGCCCAAGAGCTCTCCCAACCAGCCGCGGATGCCCACCGTGTCGATGATCGGGGAGATCGCCTCGAGGATGATGTCACCGGTGGGGGTGTCGGCGGGACCGTCGCCGAGCACCGAGGAGGACACCAGCTCCGCCAGCCGCCGAAGCGGGTGGAAGAGCATCTCCAGCCCGAAGGCGATGACGACGAAGACGACGTTGAACGCCGCGGCAGCGACGCCGCCGAGAACGCCCGCTGGAAACGGGCCCGGCTGCCCACGAATCCGAAGGAGACGATGAGCGAGGTCAGCGTCGTTCCCACGTTGGCCCCGAGGATGATGGGCAGCGCCACCGCCACCTGCAGGCTGCCGGTACCCACGGCGGCGACGGTCAGGGCCGTCACGGTGGTGGAGGACTGGATCGTCGCCGTGGCCACGATGCCGATGAGCAGGCCGATGACCGGGTTCGTCGCCAGATCGAACAGGCGGTGGACGGTGCCGGAACCGATGCCGGAGGCGCCGTCGAAGATGAGGTAGACCGCGAGGAACATGCTCGCGATCGCAGCGGCCACCGCAAGCCACCGGACGAGTGACCCGAACCCGGACAGGGCGACGAAGTCCTCGTCGGCGGGGATGCGCTTGGGGCTGATGAAGTGCTGGGTGCCGGGCAGGGGACG
This sequence comes from Corynebacterium suedekumii, assembly GCF_030252185.1. NCBI lineage: Bacteria > Bacillati > Actinomycetota > Actinomycetes > Mycobacteriales > Corynebacteriaceae > Corynebacterium > Corynebacterium suedekumii. The sequence goes on along the minus strand of NZ_CP126970.1, from coordinate 489,518 downwards.
GGACCGGGTCCGTTCAGCCACCATGGCTCACCCCTTCCACGCCCTGTTCATCCGCCGGACACCTGATCTCAATGGTCTGTCCATCTTGAATCTAGCACCGCCCGCCCCACGTGGCCGAGGTGGCCGTTGCCGGTGGACTAGGGTGTTCGGAATGACACGCACCCCAGCTCCGCGGCCCCACCCCGGTGATCAGCCGGGAAAGCAGCAGCTCACGATCCCGCTCCTCATGGGGCTGGCGCTGCTGTCGGCGTCGGCGCCGTTCTCCATCGACATGTACCTTCCGGCGCTGCCGGGCATCGTGGCGGATCTGACGACCACCCAGCCAATGGTCCAGCTGACACTGTCGGGCTTCCTCGCGGGCCTGGCGTTCGGTCAGCTCATCATCGGCCCGATCTCGGATGCGGTCGGCCGACACCGGCTCATGCTCGCCGGCGCGGTGGTCGCCCTCGGTGCGGCGGTGCTGGCGGCCCTCGCCCCGACCATCGAGGTGCTCATTCTCGCCCGGCTCATCCAGGGCCTGGGGTCGGGGGCGTGCGTCGTCCTCTCCCGCGCCGTCATCCCCGACCTGGCGAAGGGGCCCGCGGCGGCCAAGGCGTTCGCTCTCCTCATGACCATCCAGGGTGTCGCCCCGATCCTCGCGCCGGTGGCCGGCGGCCTGCTGCTCGAGCCGATCGGGTGGCGCGGGCTGTTCTGGGTGCTCGCCGGTCTGGCCCTGGCGCAGCTGCTCGTCGTGGTGTTCGTGGTCCGGGAATCCAAGCCGGCCGAGGAACGCAGCCCCGCGACCGTCCGCGGCATCCTGGGCAACTACGCCTACGTGCTCCGCAGCTCCGGCTACCGCGGCTATCTGGTGTGTTTCGCCCTCGCCTTCTCCACCATGTTCTGCTACATCTCCGCCTCCCCGTTCCTGTTCCAGGAGCAGCTGGGATTCACGGCCCGCGAGTACGCGCTCATCTTCGGGTTCAACGGCGTGGGCATCATCGCCGGCACGTTCCTCAACGGGCGGCTCATCGGGAAGGTGCCCACCCACCGCATCCTGCTCACCGCCTTAGGTGTTCTCGTGGCCACCACGATCGTGCTGCTCATCGTCATGGCGGTCGCCCCGGTGACGTGGCTGATCCTGGTGCTGCTGTTCATCGCGGTGAGCCAGAACGGCATCATCATGGGTAACGCCACCGCGCTGGGTACCGGTCTGGTGCGGGAGCGCGCCGGGTCCGCGTCGGCGCTCATGGGGTTCGCCCAGTTCGGCCTCGCCGGGCTGACCAGCCCGCTCATGGGGCTGGGGGATGATCCGGGCCTGACCATGGCGATCGGCATGGTCACTTGTGCGGTGCTGTCCCTGGCCGGGGCGGTCTACGCCGGCCGGCAGGGATCGTCCGGTACGGCTACTGGATCGCGGACGTCAGCTTCATGACGTTGTCCACGTAGCGGCGGAAGAATCCGCGTTTGTTCCACTCCTCGAGGGTGAGGACCCGGGACACGGCGAAGTAGGCGTCGGCGAGCCGGTTGAGATCGTCGATGATGTCGCCGTGGGTGATCATGAGCGTGGACTCGTAGTTGAGTCCGAAGCTGCGCATGTCCATGTTGGAGGAGCCGACCGTGCCCAGGGACTCGCCCGCCGAATCCGGGTCGGCGAGGATGAACTTCGTGTGCAGCACGTACGGGCTGGGGAACAGGTGGATGTGCACACCCGCCTCCAGCAGCGCCTGGTAGTAGGACGACTGGGCGTGGTGGACCATGAACTGGTCGGATTTCTCGGACACCAGCAGGTGGACGTCCACGCCGCGGTAGCAGGCGGAGGTGACCGCCTCGAGGAGGGATTCGTCGGGGATGAAGTACGGCGAGCACAACACCAGGCGGTCCTTGGCCAGGTGGACGATGGAGTTGAACATCCGCAGCACCGGTTCGGTGGTGTAGCCGGGGCCGGAGGGGACGAGCTGGACGATGTTGCGTTCTTCCTCTTCCTCGAGGGCGGAGTCGTCGCCGTCGTCCTCGGGTGGTTCGATGTCGAGGAGTTCGTCGGTCTCGGTGTACCAGTCGACGGCGAAGACGAAGGCCATCGACGCCACCACCGGGCCGGTGAGTTCGACCATGACGTCGACCCACTGCCGGCCGGCCCGGATGTTGGACGTCAGCTGGTAGGAGCGGTCGATCATGTTGATGGAGCCGAGGAAACCGAGCCGGTCGTCGATGATGAGCAGCTTGCGGTGGTTGCGCAGGTCGGGCCGGCGGAAGCGGAAACGCCAGGGCTTCAGGGGCAGCATGAGCTGCCAGTCCACGCCGATCTCGGTGAGCCGACGGCCCAGCTTGAGGTAGCCGGGGTACTTGAGGGAGCCGATCTGGTCGAAGAGGTAGCGCACCTTGACGCCGCGTTGGACGGCGCGTTCCAGGGCGCGGAAAAACACGTCGGTGGTCTCGTCCCAGGAGGTGATGTAGATCTCCACGTGGACGTGGTCGGTGGCGGTGTCCACGGCGGCGGCCATCCGCCGCATGGTCTCCTCGTAGTCGGCGTGCAGGCCCCGGTTGTGGCTGGCCACCGCGGGGATGTTGGTCAGGTGCCGGTTGAGGCGGACGATGGACTGCACGTCCCGGGACAGGTCGGCGTGTTCGGGGAAGTCGGGGACGTGCGACTGCACGCCCTCGATCATGGCGTTGGCCTCCTGCTGGATCCGGTGTCGGCGCCGGTTGATGTAGGGCGAGCCCATGAGCAGGAACAGGGGCAGGCCGATGAACGGCAGGAGGAGGATGGCGAGCAGCCAGGCGGTCGACGAACTCGGGCGCCTGCCCTCCGGCACGAAGCCGATGGCGAGGATCTTGATGGAGTAGTCGATGATCAGGCCGATCATCTGCCAGGTGTCGAGGTCGATCGAGATGTTCACGGCGGCGTCAGCGGACCTCGTCGAAGGCCGCCGAGGACTCGCGCGGCAGGTAGTCGACGACGACGGGGGCATGGTCGGAGGCGCCCTTGCCGGAGCGTTCCTCGATGTCGACGAAACCGGTGCGGGCCGTCGCCGCCAGCGCCGGGGTGGCCAGCTGGAAGTCGATGCGCATGCCCTCGCCCTTCTGGAACCGCATGCCCTTGTAGTCCCAGTAGGTGTAGTGCTCACGTGTCAGGGGGCGGGTGACCTCGGTGAGGCCGGCGTCGATAAGCGCATCGAACGCCTGCCGTTCCGGTTCGGTGATGTGGGTCTTGCCGTCGAAGAAGTCAATGTCCCACACGTCGCGGTCGAGCGGTGCGATGTTGAAGTCGCCGAGGTAGACGGCCCGGGTGTCCGGGTCGGTGCGCAGCTGGTCCTGCACGTGGAAGCGCAGGTTGTACAGCCAGCGCAGTTTGTAGTCGTAGTGCGGGTCAGCGATCTCCCGGCCGTTGGGCACGTACAGGCTCCACACGCGCACGCCGCCGCAGGTCGCGCCGATGGCACGCGCCTCGACGTCCTGCGGCTTCCCCGGGTCCTTGTCGAATCCGGGCTGGCCCGGGAACTGCTTCTCGACGTCCGCGATGCCCACCCGGGACACGATCGCGACACCGTTCCACTGGTTGCGGCCCACATGCGCGACCTCGTAGCCTGCGTCGGTGAAGCGGTCGTAGGGGAACTTCTCGTCTGTGACCTTGGTCTCCTGCATCGCCAGGACGTCCACGTCGTGGCGGTGCAGAAACTCCACGATGCGGTCCGCGCGGGTGCGCACGGAGTTGACGTTCCAGGTGACGATGCGCATGCACTACAGACTACCTACTCCACATCGAACGCCCTGAGGATGCCGAAACGGTCGCGGACCTGACCTCGGTGGCGGTCGTATGTGTCGGTCTCGTAATTACGACGTCCCCGGGCGCTCTTAGGTCCGGAAGCTCGGTGCTAACGGGACCTCAGTGTCTCGTAATTACGAGACGTACTTTTACGACGCGACCTGTTCCGCGTACCGGTGCCGGTGGTGCTCGACGAATCCGAGCTTGGTGTACAACGCCCGGCCGGCGGCGTTGGAGGCGATGACCTGCAGGTAGGCGCCATCGGCACCCGAGGCCGCGCCCCAGTGCAGCATCTCCTGGCCCAGTCGGGTGCCCAGGCCTTGTCTACGGTACGCTGCGGCGACCTCGACCGCAGAGTAGCCGAGCCAGCGTCGCCCGTCGCCGGATTCGGTGAGGGTGCCGCGGGTGATGGCCACCGTCTCGCCATTCGGGGTGAGCAGGCGGGCGAAGCCCATGCGGCCGTCGATCTGTTCGCGCAGCAGCTCGAGGGCGTGGACGGGCAGCGCTCGGCCGCGGAAGTGGTAGAGGTCCAGCCAGTCGGCGTCGGGCTGGTCGTCGATGCGGAATGACAGGTCACCGGCATTCACCTCCGGAACATCCGTCAGAGACCTGGTCATGACGATGATTTCGGGGCCGAGGTCCCATCCGCCGGCATTGATGAGTTTCTCGGCCGGTGCGCCGATGCGCTCGGGGATGAGCAGCCGGACCGGCAGATCGTGGCGGGCGTAGAACGCGGCGATCTCGTCGAGGGGGACGGCGTCGAAACCCGCGGAGGTGCCGAGCGGGGCGGCGGAGTTGGAGCGCTCGGTGATGCCGTCGCCGGCGCGCATGAGCCACTGGCCGCCGTCGGCCCAGGTGTGTTCGATGCCGGGGAAAGCTTTGGCGGTGGCGACCTCGACGGCGCGGATGTCGGAGTTGCGTACCCGCCGCGGGGATAGTTTCTTCACCACCTTGATCAGTGAAGCGGGGATCTCCACTGCCTCGGCGGAGGATTCGAACCCGCCGACGGCCTGGGGGCGCACGATGAGCGGATCGACGGACAGGACGTGGCCGATGATGTCGCTGAGGTGGCCGGGGGTGTCGGGCAGGAGGCGGCGGACGACCACCCGGTCGCCGACGTTGACCTGGTCGGAGCGGAAGATTCCCATGGGGTGCCCGGGCCTAGTGGCCGAAGGGGTCCTCGTCTTCACCGGGCATCCAGGTCAGGCCGGCCTCGGTCCATCCGTTGGCCTTGATGGCCTTCTTGGCCTGGCGCTTGTAGCGGCCGATGAGGACGTCGGTGTAGACGAAGCCGTCGAGATGGCCGACCTCGTGCTGGAGGCAGCGGGCGAAGAAGCCGTATCCTTCGACGCTGATCTGCTCGCCGTTCTCGTCGAGGCCGGTGACGCGGGCGTGGTCGGCGCGTGGGGTGGGGAAGCCTTCGCCGGGCACGGAGAGGCAGCCTTCGTCGTCGGTGCCGTCGTCGGCGGGCATGGTGGCGGGGATCTCGGAGGTCTCCAGGACGGGGTTGATCACGCAGCCCTTGCGCATGCCGCCGTCGGGTTTCTCGCTGCCGTCGGGGCCGTCGACGTCGGGGCAGTGGTAGACGAACAGGCGCTTGTTCACGCCGATCTGGTTGGCGGCCAGGCCGACGCCGTGGGCGATCTCCATGGTCTCGTACATGTCGGCGATGAGGTTCTGCATCTCGTCGGAGCCGATGGTGGCGGGGTCGACGGGCTCGGTGGGCGTGTGCAGGACGGGGTCGCCGTGGATCACGATCGGTCGGACAGTCATGGCCTACAGTTTAGGCATGCCCGACCTCAGTGATTCCGACGCCCGTCTCCTCGCCTTCGAGGAGCGTGCGCCGAGGTCGGCGGGGGCGAAGGAGGAGGCGATCCGGGCGCAGTTGGGGATCAGTCCGGTGCGTTACTACCAGCGTCTCAATCTGCTTATCGACGTCCCCGCGGCCATGTTCGCACATCCCTCCCTCACGGCGCGTCTGCGCCGTATCCGTGACCGGCGTGCCGTTGAGCGTTCGGCACGCGCCGGAGACTAGAGTGACGGATGTGACTCATGTGAATCAGGACAACCAGGACCCCCGGGACGACCACGACCAGCCGACCACTGACGGCTCCACCGCTGCCGGCGGCGGGGCTGGTGCCGGACTGCCGCTGCGCGGCCTGGCGATGGTGCTCATCGCCGTCGCCGTCCTGCTCGGCCTGTGGGGCCTCTACGCCATGACCCGGGACGACTCGGGTGACACCGCCGCCGACGCCCCGGCCGAGGAGACCACCGTCGCGGCCACCGAGACCGCGCCCGCCGAGTCGACGGAGGAACCCGCCGACCTCGAGCGGGCCGAGGAATCCGGGGAGGCCGAGCAGTCGGACGAGGCCGACCGGCCGGGCGAGTCCGCCGACGCCCCGGTGCCGGCTCCCGCTCCCACCGGCGGCGCTGACGGTGCCGACGAGCCGGCCCGCCTGCACGTCCTCAACAACTCCACCGTGCCGAATCTGGCCAACGATGTGGCCACCACCCTCGATGACCAGGGTTACGATGTCGGAGAGGTCGGCAACCTGGCCGACCAGATCCTGCCCGAGAACACCGTCTACTTCCAGCCCGGCAACCCGGACGCCGAACAGCGCGCCCGCGAGCTGGCCGACCGGGTCCGCGGCGTCGCCCGCGAGTACGACCCGGTCCTGCCCGCGGAGACCGACGGCCGCAACGACATCACCCTGGTCCTGGTGAACCAGGTCGCCCTCTAAGGAGCCCCCATGCCGATCGAGCCCATCCCGTTCCGACGCTCACCGGCCCCCACCCTGGGCGTCGAATGGGAGATCGGGCTCATCGATCCGGAGACCCGGGATCTGGCGCCGAAGGCCGTCGACGTCATCGACCACGTCGCGGCGCACCACCCCGAGGTGCACCTGGAGAAGGAATTCCTGCAGAACACCGTCGAACTGGTCACCGGTGTCCACGACACCGTGCCCGAGGCGATCGACGAGCTCGCCCATGACCTGGCCTGCGTGAAGGAGGCCGCCGACTCCCTCGGCCTGCGCCTGTGGGCCTCCGGCTCCCACCCGTTCTCGGACTTCCGGAAGAATCCCGTCTCCGCGAAGATGACCTACGCCGAGATCATCGAACGCACCCGCTACTGGGGTCAGCAGATGCTCATCTGGGGCGTGCACGTCCACGTCGGCATCAGCCACGAGGACCGGGTGTGGCCGATCATCAACGCCCTGATGACCAAGTACCCGCACATGCTCGCGCTGACGGCCTCGTCGCCGGGATGGGACGGGATCGACACCGGCTACGCCTCCAACCGGACGATGCTCTACCAGCAGCTTCCCACCGCCGGACTGCCCTACCAGTTCACCACCTGGGCGGAGTGGGAGTCCTACATGCATGATCAGGGCATCTCCGGGGTGATCAACCACACCGGGTCCATGCACTTCGACATCCGCCCGGCCGCGAAGTGGGGCACCATCGAGGTCCGCGTCGCCGATGCCACCTCCAATCTGCGGGAACTCTCCGCTGTCGTCGCCCTGACCCACTGCCTGGTGGTGCACTACGACCGGATGATCGACCGCGGGGAAAAGCTGCCGATCCTCCAGCCGTGGCATGTCGCGGAGAACAAGTGGCGCGCCGCCCGCTACGGCCTGGAGTCCCTGGTGATCACCTCCCGGGAGACCGACGAGCGCTGGGTCACCGAGGAACTGACCGACCTCGTCGACGAGCTCTCGCCCCTGGCTGCTGAGCTGGGCTGTCTCGACGAGCTCCGGCTCATCGAGGAGATCCTCGAACGCGGGGCCGGCTACCAGCGGCAGCGCCGCGGGTACCTGGTGCACCGTGACTGGAAACCGGTCATCGACGCCACCTGCGATGAGATGGAGGAGCTGAAGCCCCGTGGCCACTGACACCACCACCCTGGTCCTGCTGCACCCGGCCGGCCGGATGCCGGACACCTTCACCGGGGTCGTCCAGGCCCTGCCGGCCGGGATCACCCCGAAGTTGCCGAACCTCGGCACCGGGACGCCGGCGGAGCAGCAGCAGGCGGCGGAGACCTTCCTGGACCGCAACGAGCTGCGCCGGGTCGCCCCGGCCGGTCACGGCATCGGCGCGCTCGTCGCCGCGGGGCTCGCGGTCGCCCAGCCGCGCCGGGTCAGCCACCTCATCCTCTCCGAGCCGGTCCTCGCGGTCGACGAGGAGATGGTCAGTGCCCAGCTGCGCGCGATGAAACTGGTGCCGAAGTTCCTGTTCCGCCGGCGCGGCATGGACAAGGATCAGGCGCTGGCGAGCCTCGAGTCCGCCCGCGGCACCGATCTGCGCGGCGCAGTCGAGAGCCTGGACATCCCGGTCCTGGTGTTCACCAGCACGACCTCCCCGCTTCGCGATGCCGCGAGCGTCACCGTCCCGGCCGGTCCGGCACCGTGGTACGAGCAGGATCCGCATCGTTTCGCCGCGGAGGTCGCCGACTTCCTGCGCTGAATGCCTCGGCGGCGAATCCGAGGGCGGTGTAGCCGAGGATGACCAGCAGCCCGAAGAGGGTGAAGGCGAGGTTCCACGGGGCGGTGGGGTCGTCGGCGGCGCCGTGGAAGGACAGGTCCGGCCAGAGGATCGCACTCGCCCAGGGCAGGGACACCAGGGCGACGGCGACCAGGGAGAGTAGCGCGCCGAGCTGGGCGGACCACCACGTGCGGCCGAGCAGGTCGGTGACGCCGACGATGAGGCACACGGCCAGCGGCACGACCCAGACCCAGTGGTGGAACCAGGAGAACGGGGAGACCAGGGAGGAACCGATGCCGGCGATGACCAGGGCCATGCTGCGGTTGTCGCGACGCAGTGCCACCCACACACCCAGGGCGACGGCCGCGACTGTGAGGACCACGGCCACCAGCCACACCGCGGTGGACTCGACACCCAGGACCCGCTCGAGGACTGACCGCCACGACTGGGCGCCGGGGTTGGCGTGCACGCCGACGCGGTCGGAGTTGAACATCGCCTCGCGCCAGAAGGTCATCGCGTCGGGGACGAAGAGGAACCCGATGATGACGGTGACCAGGAAGGTGCCCACGGAGATCAGCGCCGCCCACCAGCGGCGCTGGAGCAGGAAGATGAGGCCGGTGAAGGCGGGGGTGAGCTTGAGTCCGGCGGCCAGGCCGACGCCGATGCCGGGCCAGCGGTTGTGGCGGGGCAGGATGTCGCAGGCGATGAGCAGCAGGAGCAGCAGGTTGATCTGGCCGTAGTAGAAGCTGCCGCGCACCGGCTCGAAGGCGAGCATGGCGACGGTGAGGAGGAGACCGACGGCGATGGCGGGGGCGTCGATACGCTTGCCGCGTTCGTGCAGGACGAGGAGGATGACGCCGGCCAGGGCGGCGAGGTTGGCGGTCTGCCACAGGATCGTCGCCAGGTCGGGGCTCAGGGTGGCCAGCCAGCGGAAGACCGCGGCGGCGAACGGCGGGTAGGTGAACGGCAGGTCACCGAGCAGGGGAGTGGCGTAGAGGTCGCCGCCGTCGTTGACGCGTTGGCCGCCGAGGAGGTAGACGGTGAGGTCGGAGGGGGTGTGCAGGCCGAGGTTGAAGCCCTCGGGCACCGTCGACTCGCGGTCGAGGATCCACAGCACCAGAGCCGTCAACGCGACGATGAGCGTCGGCGCTCCCCGTAACCGTGTGCTCATCGCCGGCGCAGGGACTTCTCGGCGGGAGCGTCGTTGCGCGACATGGTGTCGGCGTCACCGTAGAGGCCCTCGCGGCGGGAGACACGGCCGAGGCGCTGGGCGGTGACCGGGGAGGTCAGGGCCGCGAAGATGACCAGCAGGACGAGCACCCCGAGGTCACCGCGTTCGGCGACGCCGAAGTCCGCGGAACCGGTCACCCGCAGCAGCGCGCCGAGGATGGTGAGGATCAGGCCCGTGGTCTGCGGCTTGGTGATCGCGTGGACCCGGGACATGGTGTCCTGGAAGCGGACGACGCCGACGGCCGCGGAGAAGACCAGGAACGCGCCGGTGAGGATGAGGGCCAGGGACGCGACATCGGCGAACAGTGAGTAGGTCATGATCAGCTACCGTCCCTCTTGCGGAAGCGGGCGACGGACACCGAGGCGATGAAGCCGAGCAGCGCGATGACGAGCATGGCGTTGGCGACGGTGGTGTCCAGCGACCAGCAGATGTAGGTGGCCAGGGCACACTGCAGCATGGCGATGAAACCGTCGAGGCCGAGCATGCGGTCGAGTGAGTTGGGGCCGACGAGGATGCGCCAGGTCATGATGATGAATGACAGGGCGAACATGACGGCGGCGACCAGGAGGACGCCGTTGTAGATGGCGGGGTCCATGGGGTCAGCTCCTCTCGAAGATGTGGATGAGGCGGCGTTCCAGGGTGGCGATGGCGGCGATCTCCCGGGCCAGGGCCTCCTCGGTGCCGGCGTCGAGCAGGTGGACGGTCCACATGCGGTTGGCGATGTCGATGTCGCTGACCGAACCACCCGGCTGCAGGTTGTACAGCACCGTGGCGAACGACAGGATCAGCTCCGAGGACACCCGCATGGGCACCTGGAGCACGGCGGTCTGCGGCGGGGCCGCCGGTCGCAGGGCCAGCCACGCCACCTTGAAGGAGGCGACGAACAGGTCCTTGACCCAGATGAGCAGGTAGCCGGCCAGGGACAGCCAGCGGACCTGGAGTCCGGCGATGGGCATCGCCGGCAGGGGCAGCGCCATGACCACGACGAAGCCGACGAGCAGGCCGCTGATGACGTTGGCCCAGGTGAACTCGCCCATGAGCAGGCACCACATGAGGGTGATCCAGACGATGAACCAGGGGCGGAAGCGGCGGGAGATTCCGGCGAGCATCAGTTCTCCTCCTCCTCTGCGGGGGACTCGGTGGGCGCGGCCGGCGCGGTGGAGACGGCGGGTTCCGGTTCAGGCAGCCGGTGGTCGCGGTTCTCCAGGTCGTCGGAGCCGTCGTCGAGGCGCTGCTGGTCGAGGGTGCGGGAGGGGTTGTCGTAGTCCTCGCCGAGCACGGCGGTGCGGTAGATGCTGATGTCCTGGGCGGATTCGGCGGCGCGGCCGGTGACGCTGGAGAGCGGGCCCGCGAGGAAGGACACGGCGAGGGAGGCGGCGATGAGGGTGGTGGTGGAGGCGACCATGCCGACGGGGATGCGGCCGACGTCGTCACGCTCGCCGAACTCCACCTCGTCGGTGACGTCGGCCAGCGGGGCGGGGCGGGCCATGGCGATGTTGCCCTCGGGGGCGTCCTTGCGGTCGCGCCAGAAGCCCTTGGACCAGACGAGGACCATGACGTAGAGGGTGAGCAGGGAGGTGATCACGGCGCCGCCGATGAGGACCCACGCCTGCCAGCTGCCCTCGTTGGCGCCGGCCTCGAGGAGGATGATCTTGCCCAGGAAGCCGGAGAAGGGCGGGATGCCGCCGAGGTTGATCGCCGGGATGAAGTAGAGCACGGCGACGACGGGGGCGGTGTAGGCCAGGGAGCCGAGGCGTCGCAGCGAGGAGGTGCCGGCCTGGCGTTCGATGAGACCGACGACGAGGAACAGGGCGGTCTGCACGAGAATGTGGTGCACGGCGTAGAAGATGGCGCCGGACAGGCCCTGGGCGGAGCCGAGGGCGATGCCGAAGATCATGTAGCCGATGTGGCTGACCAGGGTGAACGACAGGAGTCGTTTGATGTCGTTCTGCGCCATCGCACCGAGGATGCCCACGATCATGGTGGCCAGCGCCACCCACATGAGCAGCCCGTCGAGGGAGCCGTCGGTGAACACCGTGGAGCGCATGCGGATGATCGAGTACACGCCGACCTTGGTCAGCAGGCCGGCGAAGACGGCGGTGACCAGGGAGGGGGCGGTGGGGTAGGAGTCGGGCAGCCAGGCGTCGAGGGGGAAGACGGCGGCCTTGATGCCGAAGGCGACGAGCAGCACGCCGAAGATGGCGGCGCGGGTGCCGGTGGGCACGTCCTCCATCCGCATGCCGATCTGGGCCAGGTTGACCGTGCCCACCGCGGCGTAGACCATGGCCAGGCCGAAAAGGAAGACCATGGAGGAGACCATGGAGACCATGACGTAGGAGACGCCGGCGCGCACGCGCGAGGGCGAGGCGCCGAGGGTGAGCAGGACGTAGGAGGCGACGAGGAACACCTCGAAGCCGACGTAGAGGTTGAACAGGTCGCCCGCGAGGAAGGACATGTTCACGCCCATGGTCAGCAGCATGTAGGTGGGCAGGAACACCGCGACGGGTTCGTCCTTGCCGCCGTCGCGCACACCCTGGCTGATGGCGTACCACATGACGCAGAACAGGACCATGGAGGAGACGGTGAGCATGAGGGCCGACAACCGGTCGGCCACGAGGGTGATGCCGACGGGGGCGTCCCAGCCGCCGATCTGCACCGTCTGGATGCCCTGCAGGTCAGCGACGAGCACCAGGGAGGCGGTGAGGACGATGAGCCCGAGCAGGGTGCCCAGGGCGATGGTGCGCTGGATGTGCGGGTGGCGCCCGGCGAGCAGGGCCAGGGCCGCGGCCACCGCCGGCAGGATGACCGGCAGCGGGATGAGGTAGGGCATGTAGGGCAGGAGGGTGTCCACGTAGCCGGTGAAGTACTCAGTCATCTTCGCCTGCCTTCACGGGTGCCTCGAAGGACCGCGGGCCGAAGCTGTCGCCCTCGGAGGTCATGCGTCCGGTCTCGGGGTCGTCGGAGGCGTCGTGGTCCGGTGCCGCGCTGGCGGTGGCTGGACGTGCCGCGATGGCGGCATCCTCCACGTCGTCCTCGATGACGTCCGCGGTGCGGTAGCGGTACTGGCGGTAGGCCAGGGTGAGGATGAAGGCGGTCATGGCCATCGAGATGACGATGGCGGTGAGGATCATCGCCTGTGCCAGCGGGTCGGCGATGACGTCGTCGTAGACCTCGCTGTCGCGCCCGACGATCGGCGGGGAGCCGGCCTCGCCGCCCGCCTGCAGGATGAGCAGGTTCGCGCCGTTGCCGATGAGCATGAGGCCGAGCATCATCTTGGTCATCGCGCGGTCGAGCACGAGGTACACACCGGCGGAGATGAGCGCGCCGGAGGCCAGCAGCAGGAAGAGATTGGCGACCATCTACTTCTCCTTTCCGGTGGGGTTCTGGCTTATCGACGCCGCTGTGGATCCAGTGGATCCGCTCGTTGCGGCCGCAGGGGGTTTCGCCGCCTGCTGTTGTCGCCGCTCCGCGGCGCGCGCCATGGACCTGGCGCGGTCGCGGGCGCGCTGCTTACGCATCTCTTCCTCCATGTCGAGCTGGCCGCCCAGGGAGTTGAGGATGTGCATGATCAGGCCGACGACGATGGCGTACACGCCGGCGTCGAACAGCAGCGCCGACGGCAGCGACATGTTGCCGATGAGCGGCAGATCCACCGAGTCGTACGCGGAGGTCAACGGCGGGTAGCCGAGGAACATCGGCCAGATGGCCGCCGCGGCGGAGAGGATGAGGCCGGTGCCGAGGATTCGGCCGGCGTCGATGGGCAGGGCCTCCTCGAGCTCCGCGCGGCCACCCGCGAGGTAGCGCAGAGTAAAGGCCAGCGCGGCGACGAGGCCGCCAGCGAAACCACCGCCGGGCGCGTTGTGGCCGGCGAAGAAGAAGTACAGCGACAGGGCCATCATCGACGGGAAGAGGATACGGGTGGCCACGTCCACCATGAGGGAGCGGTTCTGCTGCTTCTCCGTCTCCACACCCGCGGCCAGCCAGCGTCGGCCGGTGACCCGGAGGGTCGGGCGGCGCGAAGGGCGGGCGAAGGAGCGGGTGCGGTAGATGAGCGAGGCGACACCGGTGGCCGCGATGACCAGCACCGAGATCTCACCGAAGGTGTCCCACGCACGCAGGTCCACGAGCAGGACGTTGACGGTGTTGGCGCCGTGGCCGATCTCGTACGCCAGATCGGGCATGGCACCGGAGATCGGCTCGGCCGTCCGGGCGTTGATGGCGAACAGTGCGACGACGGTGACGGCCAGGCCCACCGCGACAGAGAGCCAGGCGCGCAGGCGGTCGGCCTGCGGGGACTGGGTCCACTCGGTGGAGGTGGGCAGCTTGCGCAGGACGAGCATGAACAGCACCATGACGATGGTCTCCACCAGCGTCTGGGTCAGCGCCAGGTCCGGTGCGCCCTGGAGCGCGAAGATCGCGGCGATGGAGTAGCCGGTGACACCGACGAAGATGGCCCCGGACAGGCGGTTGTCCATCCGGGTGGCCGCGATGGCGGCGACGATGATGATCACCGACGCCAGTGCCTGCCACGGCGAATCCCACAGCACCATCCGGACGTCGTTGCGGTCGCCGAGGACCAGGGCGGCCAACGGCAGGGCGATGAGGACACCGAAGATGATGGACAGGTTGGCCGAGAGCGAACCTCGCTGGGTCGACGCCGTCAGGCGCAGGGAGACCCGGCGGAAGAAGTCGAGGACCTTGTCGTAGGCGGCGTCGGCGCTGCCGAGTGCCGGGGTCTCGAACTGCGCGCGGGAGACCACGTCACGCTGCCAGTGCATGAGCACACCGCCGACGATGATGATGGCGGACAGCAGCAGCGGGAGGGTGAAGCCGTGCCACAGGGCGAGGTAACCGCCCTTCTCCCCCTCGGGCAGCGGGAACACGTTGTCCAGGTGCAGGGTGATGGCGTTCGACAGCGGCCCGGGCAGGAGGCCGAAGACGATGGTGCAGGCGGTGAGGACCGCCGGGGCCAGCCACAGGCTCGGGCCGATGGTGTGCATCTGCGCCACCGCGTCGGAGGTGCCGCCCCCGCTGACGTGCCCGGGCTTCTTCGTGGCGAAGGCACCGTAGAGGAAGTGCAGCGAGTACGCCATGGTCAGGACCGAGCCGACGACCATGGCCACGAGCATCATGCTGCGCGGCATGCCGAGGAGCAGCTCCTCGTGCAGTACCGCCTCCAGTACCGACTCCTTGGCCACGAAACCGAACAGCGGCGGGATGCCGGCCATCGACGCCGCCGAGATGATCGCCAGCACCGCGATGAACGGCTGCTTCCGGCCCAGGCCGGACAGCTCCCGGATGTCGCGCGTGCCGGAGGTGTGGTCGATGGCGCCGACGATCATGAACAGGGTCGCCTTGAACAGCGAATGCGCGAAGGTCAGCGCCAGGCCGGCGAGCATCGCCTCCCGGGAGCCGATGGCCACCGTCGCGGTGATGAAACCCAGCTGGGAGACCGTGCCGTAGGCGAGGATGAGCTTGAGGTCCTTCTGCCGCAGCGCCATCCAGCCGCCCATGAGCATGGTGCCCAGGGCCAGGGGGATGACCACGAGGTGCCAGGTGGACACGACCTGGAAGTCCGGTGCCAGCCGGGCCACCAGATAGATGCCCGCCTTCACCATGGCCGCGGAGTGCAGGTAGGCGGAGACCGGGGTGGGGGCGGCCATCGCGCCGGGCAGCCAGAAGTGCCCCGGGGCGATGGCGGACTTGGTCAGCGCACCGGCGAGGATGAGCACCACGGCGGCGGTGATGTACGGGGTGGTGGCGAACTCGGTGAACGCCGGGATCTCCGAGAGTCGCCAGATGCCGGTGAGCCGGCCCAGCAGGATGATGCCCACGAGCATGGCCAGGCCGCCGAGGGTGGTGACCATGAGTGCCTGGCCGGCGGAGCGCCGCGAGGACGCACGCTCGCCGTAGTAGCCGACGAGCAGGAACGACAGCACCGACGTGATCTCCCAGAAGATGTACATCAGCAGGAGGTTGTCGGAGGTGACCAGGCCGAACATGGCCATGGCGAAGGCCACCATCTGGGCGCCGAAGATGGACAGGCGCCGGGGGTTGGAGTCGAAGTAGCCCCAGCAGTAGAACAGCACCAGGGCACCGACGCCGAGGATGATGAGGCTGAACAGCCCAGCCAGTGCATCGAGCCGGAAGTCCAGGTTGAGGTGGGCGCTGGCCATCCATTCCATGGTGACCTGGACGTCACCTCCGTCATGGAAGGTGCCGCCGGTGAACAGGGACAGGACCCAGAAAAAACCGACCGCCGGGGGGACGGCCAGCAGGATGAAGGCGGACCGGCCCATGGTCCGGATGAGGACCGGCGCGACGACGGCGGCGACGGTCAGGGCTCCAAGTAGTAACAGCACGGCGAGCGTTGTTCCCCTTCGCGTGTGAGCGGACAGGACGGCAGAACAATGCCACGGCTCGTCCACTCGACCGCCAACGTGCGTGCTGCCCCCAGCGGCAGTTATGTCATCGTCTCCCCCGTGGTGACGGCGGACACACGAAAGGTCACTGAGAAACACCCATGATTACGGCGGCGTCGTGTACGGCGCGGCCAACGATTGACCAGTGTACAGGCCGACAGTTATATATGGTTCCCGTGCACTGGGGCAGGGGGTGTCCGGCGCTCTCAGCCGTGGATACGCTGCGCACCCGACGACAGGGCGGCGGCGATGGAGGCCTCCGGGGTGCCGCCGAAGCCCATGGCCCAGCCGGTGCGGGAGTCGTGCGTCTGGTGGGCGAGGCGGACGAAGGTGACGGTGGCCTCGAAGATGGGGAACTGGTGGAAGGCCAGGATCTCGACGTGGCGTCCGGCGTCGGCCAGCAGGTGGGTGCAGGCGGAGGCGACACCCATGGCGGAGATCTCCCGCGACTCGGTGAACGGCGGCTCGGTCTTGCTCAGGTGGGTCAGTTCGGCGGTGTAGGTGTTCCTCCCGCCCCGCCCCGGCGTGGTCTCCAGCCCGGTGATGCGGATGTCCGCGGCGGGGGCGTAGGTGGCGATGAACAGCGACCAGCTCATTCCGGCGGCTTCCTCGCGCAGTCCGCGGGGCAGTCGGTGGGTGGATCCGAAGCGCAGGCGGAAGGGGTCGTCGATCCGGGTGCCGGTGGTGGAGGGGGTGTGAGTGGCGGTGGAGTTGAACATGATTCGGTCCTCGAAATTCCAGATGGGAAACGGTGAGTGTGGACCGACTCTTCAGCGGCGGGTGGCTTAACGACTACTTCCCCAGGTGCGGGGAGTCAGTCCCTATCCCGCACTGGGGTACGTAGCCTCGGCTACTCGCTGAAGAGCAATGTTGTACGTCACACGGACACAGTAGCCACCGTCACAGGAAAAAGGCAACCCCTGACGTCAGATGTCTGAGGAAATGGTCAGAATCCGCAGGTCGCCTTACCCCCTACTTCCCGTAGGACAACAGGAACGCGGCTTCGGCGGTGGCGATGTGGATGATCTCGGCCGGGTCGACGGACTCGTCGGGGGAGTGGATCGTCGACTGCGGTTCCTCCACGCCGTAGAGCGCGATCTCCGCCTCCGGGAACGCCTCCTGCAGGGCGAGGGTGAGCGGGATGGAGCCACCAGAGCCGACGGTGACGGCTTCGTCGGCGTCGTAGGCCTCTGCCAGGCACCGCCGCAGCAGGCCGAGTGCCGGGCCGGAGGTGTCGGTGGAGAACGGCTGATTCTTCTCCTGCACCTCGACGTCGACGTGCGCACCCCACGGGGTGTGGGCCCGGAGGTGGGCGACGAGCTTGTCCATGACGTCATCGGCGTCCAGTCCGGCCGGCACACGGACGTTGAGCTTGGCCTGGGCGGTGGCGGGCACGGCGTTGACGGCCTCGGACACGGGGGTGGAGGTGAAGCCGGTGGTGGTGATGGCGGGCCGGGCCCACACCATGTCGGCGGGGGCGTCGTCGTCGGTGCCCATGATGGCCACACCGTCGAGGATGCCGGCGTCCTTCCGGAAGGTCTCGGGATCGTAGGGCTCGCCCTGCCAGGTGGCGGTGGTGTCCACGCCGTCGATGACGGTGCGGCCGTGTTCGTCACGCAGGGAATCGAGCACGCGGACCAGGGCGGCCACCGCGTCCGGGGCGGCGCCGCCGAACTGGCCGGAGTGGAGGGGGGTGCGCAGGGTGGCGACGGTGACCACGACCTGACCGCCACCGCGCAGGGAGGTGGTGAGGGTGGGCACGCCGACGGCGGCGTTGCCGGAGTCGGCGATCATGATGGCATCCGCCCGGAACAGTTCCGGCTGATCCTTGAGCAGCTGGTCCAGGCCCTCGCCGCCGCGTTCCTCGGAGCCCTCGATGAGCACGGTCAGGCCGAGCCCGGTGCCGCCTGCCTGCTCGACCGCGCGCAGGGCGGCCAGGTGCATGACGAGGTTGCCCTTGCAGTCGGCGGCGCCGCGGCCGTACCAGCGGCCGTCGCGTTCGGTGAGCTCGAAGGGTGGGGTGGTCCAGTTCGCGTGGTCGCCGGCGGGGACGACGTCGTGGTGGGAGTAGAGCAGCACGGTGGGCATGCCCTCGGCCGGCGCCTTTCGGCCGATGAGAGCGGTGGAGCCGTCGGCGGTGAGGTGAGCGGTGACGTCGAGCCCGGCGTCGATAAGCGCCTGCTTCGTCCACTCCGCGGCGCCGGCGGCATCCGCCTCGTGATCGGGCTCGTCGTGGACGGAGTCGAAGGCGACGATCTCGGCGAGGTCGCGGAAGATCCGCTCGCGCTGGCCGGTGATGTGGGATCGGAGTTCTGCGATGTTCATGGCAGTCACGTTACAGCGGCGCGCTTTCTTGCACTCGACCCCGGCGAGTGCTAGAAACGGGTCTAGCACTTGAATAGTTTGAGTGCCAGAAAACGATGACTTCAGCGGGTGAGGTTAGTTCACACTCACTGACCGTGCCGTCGCGGGCGCCTACTGGAGTGCAGACGTGAGTGTCGTCCTATAACAATAAGGAGCACAACCACATGGCTAAGATCATCGCCTTCGACGAAGAAGCACGCCGTGGCCTCGAGCGGGGCCTGAACACCCTCGCCGACGCCGTCAAGGTCACCCTCGGCCCCAAGGGCCGCAACGTCGTGCTCGAGCGCGGCTGGGGCGCCCCGGTCATCACCAACGACGGCGTCTCCATCGCCAAGGAGATCGAGCTCGAGGATCCGTACGAGAAGATCGGTGCGGAGCTGGTGAAGGAGGTCGCCAAGAAGACCGACGACGTCGCCGGCGACGGCACCACCACCGCCACCGTCCTCGCCCAGGCACTCGTCCGCGAGGGTCTGCGCAACGTTGCCGCGGGCTCCAACCCGATGGGCATCAAGCGCGGCATCGAGCAGGCCACCGCCAAGGTGACCGAGGCGCTGCTGTCCTCCGCCAAGGAGGTCGAGACCGAGGAGGAGATCGCCGCCACCGCCGGCATCTCCGCCGCTGACCCGGCCATCGGCGCCCAGATCGCCAAGGCCATGTACGCCGTGGGCAACGGCCAGGTGAACAAGGACTCCGTCATCACCGTCGAGGAGTCCAACACCTTCGGCGTCGAGCTCGAGGTCACCGAGGGCATGCGCTTCGACAAGGGCTACATCTCCGGCTACATGGCCACCGACCTGGAGCGCGGCGAGGCCGTCCTCGAGGATCCGTACATCCTCCTGGTCTCCTCGAAGATCTCCAACATCAAGGACCTGCTGCCGCTGCTGGAGAAGGTCATGCAGTCCGGCAAGCCGCTGCTCATCATCGCCGAGGACGTCGAGGGCGAGGCCCTGTCCACCCTCGTGGTGAACAAGATCCGCGGCACCTTCAAGTCTGTCGCCGTCAAGGCACCGGGCTTCGGCGACCGCCGCAAGGCACAGCTGCAGGACATCGCCATCCTCACCGGTGGCCAGGTCATCGCCGAGGAGGTCGGCCTCACCCTCGAGACCGCTGACCTGCCGCTGCTGGGCACCGCCCGCAAGGTCGTCGTGACCAAGGACGACACCACCATCGTCCAGGGTGCCGGCTCCACCGAGCAGATCGAGGGCCGCGTCAAGCAGATCCGCGCCGAGATCGACAACTCTGACTCCGACTACGACCGCGAGAAGCTGCAGGAGCGCCTGGCCAAGCTGGCCGGCGGTGTCGCGGTGCTCAAGGTCGGCGCCGCCACCGAGGTGGAGCTCAAGGAGCGCAAGCACCGCATCGAGGATGCCGTGCGCAACGCCAAGGCTGCCGTCGACGAGGGCATCGTCGCCGGCGGTGGCGTCGCCCTCCTGCAGGCCTCCCACGTCCTGGATGATGACCTCGGTCTCACCGGCGACGAGGCCACCGGCGTGAAGATCGTCCGCGAGGCACTGTCCTCCCCGCTCAAGCAGATCGCCCTCAACGCCGGCCTTGAGGCTGGCGTCGTGGCCGACAAGGTCGCCGGTCTGCCGGCCGGCCAGGGTCTCAACGCCGCCACCGGCGAGTACGTTGACCTCATGGCCGCGGGCATCAACGACCCGGTCAAGGTCACCCGCTCCGCCCTGCAGAACGCCGCCTCCATCGCGGCTCTGTTCCTCACCACCGAGGCCGTCGTGGCCGACAAGCCGCAGCCGGCCGGTGCCGGCGGTGGCATGCCGGACGCCGACGCCATGGGCGGCATGGGCTTCTAGTCCCACCCCGCTTATCGACGCCGCGCCGGCACCCGTCCCCTCTACCTCAGGGGCGGGTGCGGGCGCGGCGTTTTCGACTTTTCCGGGCAGTAGGCTGCTGGTGACCATTCGAGTTTCGGGCACAAAACAACGGTCACGGCGATGACGGTTGGGCTGGGGCGATTCGGAAACATACCCCCGCATGAGGGTAATAGGTAAGAAAGTTGCCCAGTGAAAAGGGTCATTCATCGATGGTCTGGCGGGAGCCGTTACGCCCGTAACGAGGGGTTCAGTTGTTGTTCATCTCCGAAACGGCGTTCATGCAGGTCAACGCGCTGACCTGCACAAAGTGTGACCCACGACTCATTTTCCGGTCATGAAAGGTCTAGTTGAGCGCGGAAAACTGACTCGTCGATAACGCTTGACGGGTCACGGATCTATGACAAAATGATCTCCGTGACGCCCTCTTGGGGAGTCAGCACTATCTGTCAATCGCACCAGCACCTGCTGGTTCCTCTCAAGGAGACACAACATGGATCTCGCTACCATCGGCGACCTGCTCGGCGACTTCGCTACCTTCGGCAAGAACATCGGCCCGGCTCTGCAGAACTGGCAGGACCTCGTCGTCACCATCGTCAACGGCCTGGACGGCGGCCTGTCCTCCGCTGCTGAGGATACCGGTGACGGCATCGACTCCTTCTCCTCCGTCCTGTCCTCCGGCTCCTCCGAGGCTGAGTAATTCAGCTTCAGGCTGCCTAACTGCTCGTTGTGAGTGGTTCATCCTCCCATCTAAATTCTTCTGAAGGAGAAACACATGTCTTCCTACATCGTTGATGTCGCTAACGGCCTCGAAACCCTGTCCTCCACCGGTCTCATCGGCGGCGTCCTCGACTTCCTGGGCGACGCTGGCTCCTGGGCTGACGCCCTGTCCAAGCTGATCGGCCTGGTTGCTTAATCAACCTCGCTGAGCTTGCTCAGTACCTGAGAACTCCGACCTTCGGGTCGGAGTTTTCTGCGATTCAGGGGTGAGATGCGTGCTGCGTGGGGGAGACGGGGCGTCGATACGCACTGTCGGACGATTGACGCGCGGTGACTCGTGACGCAGGATCAACACCATGAACCTCCATGATGCCCTGCGGGCGGCGACCGCCATCCTGGCCAACGCGTCGACCTCCCCGCCGTTCGGCGGCCCGGGCGAGTCCGGCTGGGTGGATGCGCTGTCGTCGGTGCTCTCCTCGATCAGCCTGTAGTTTCGCCCCGCTCATGTTCGGGACGCCCCGCGGCGGGGTAGGGGCTAAGATTATGGACATGGCTGACCACAAGGACGACGAGCTCCCCGTCATCGACCTCGCGAAAACCGAAGGGTATGTCGTCGATGACTCCGATGAGGATGATCCGGTTCTCATCCGCCCCGACGGCACCCCGATCGAGACGTGGCGCGAGAACTACCCCTACGACGAGCGGATGTCCCGCGAGGAGTACGAGAAGACCAAGCGCTCCCTCCAGATCGAGCTGTTGAAGTGGCAGAACTGGACCAAGGAGACCGGCCAGCGCCACATCATCCTCTTCGAGGGTCGGGACGCCGCCGGCAAGGGTGGCACCATCAAGCGCTTCAACGAGCACCTCAACCCCCGTGGTGCCCGGACCGTCGCCCTGGAGAAGCCCTCCCCGCGCGAATCCACCTCGTGGTACTTCCAGCGCTACATCGCCAATTTCCCGGCCGCCGGCGAGATCGTATTCTTCGACCGCTCCTGGTACAACCGCTCCGGCGTCGAGCGCGTCATGGGCTTCTGCACCGAATCCCAGCACGCCGAGTTCCTCCGCGAGGTCCCCATGCTGGAGAACATGATCCTCGGTTCCGGCATCTCACTGACCAAGTTCTGGTTCTCCGTGACGCGCAAGGAGCAGCGCACCCGCTTCGCCATCCGCCAGGTCGACCCGGTCCGCCAGTGGAAGCTGTCCCCGATGGACCTCGCCTCCCTCGACCGCTGGGACGACTACACCCGCGCCAAGGAGGAGCAGTTCCGCTACACGGACACCGACGAGTCCCCGTGGATCACCATCAAGTCGAACGACAAGAAGCGCGCCCGCATCAACGCCATGCGCTACATCCTGTCCAAGTTCGAGTACACCAACAAGGACCATGAGGTCGTCGGTGAGCCCGACCCGCTCATCGTCCTCCGCGGTCGCGACCAGATCGGCGACTGACGTTCTGTAGGTCAGCTGAGACGGCCCGCCTTCCCCTGCTCGGGGAGGCGGGCCGTTGTCGTCGAGGGGGCGGGGAGCGGGTGCCGGGAATCCACGCGGATGCGGTCAGCGTTCGGGCGCGACCTGGGAGAACGCGGGGAGTGACGTCACAACCGCGTATCTTCCCGGTGAGGTCGGGCCCTGACGGGGTCAGCCGCGCCGCACCCGCCCCTGGGGCTCGAAGTGCACCACCGAGATGGTGCCGGGGAACTGGGCGTCGATGGCGGCCTCCACCTCGTCGGACACGCGGTGGGCCTGGGAGACGGTCCAGTCCGGGGGAGTGGTCATGATGAAGGTGACCTGGCGCTGCCGGCCGAAGCTGACGGTGCGGGGTTTCTCGAAGTCCACCGGGTAGGTGTCGCGGAAACGCGCGAGGATGTCCCTGATCTGTCGCTGTTCGTCCTCCGGTAGGGCCTCGCTGATGAGGCTGGACAGGGAATCCCGGAGCAGCCGGTATCCGGTGATGAGGATGTTGACGCCGACGGCCAGCGCGATGACGGGGTCGAGCCACTCCCATCCGGTCAGCCACACCGCGGCGATGCCGACGATGACACCGACGGAGGTCAGCAGATCGGTGAGCAGGTGCTGCCCGTCCGCGGAGAGGGTGGCCGAGCGGTACTTCCGCCCCTGGCGCAGCAGGAACCAGCCGACGATGCCGTTGAGTATCGACGCCGCCGTGGTCAGCACCAGCCCGATCCCCACCGCCTCCAGGGGTTGCGGATCCAGGAGGCGCTGCACCGCGGTGACGATGATGAATGCCGCGGCGACGAAGATCATCATGCCCTCCACCAGGGCGGAGACGTACTCCGATTTGCCGTGGCCGAAGGGGTGGTTGGCGTCGGCGGGCCGCGCCGCGATCTTCAGGGCGACGATGGCGACGACCGCCGCCACCAGGTTCACCCCGGACTCGAGGGCGTCCGAGAGGAAGCCCACCGAGCCGGTGATCACCGCGGCTGCGGACTTGAGGACGATGGTGATGACGGCCGCCGCCACCGACAGGTACATGAAGCGGATGAGCAGGCGGCTCTCGTCCTGATGGGTGGTCATCACAGACCCCAGGGCTCGATCGGGTTGCCCTGCCACACGGTGTTGGCGGGGACCTGGTCGCCGCGCATGACCAGGGAACCGGGGCCGACGGTCGCGGCGGCACCGAGGGTGGAGGCCGGCAGGGCCACGGAGTGGGCTGCGAGGGTGGCTCCGTCGGCGATGGTGACGGTGTCCAGGCTCATCACGCGGTCCTGGAAAAGGTGGGTCTGCACCACGGTGCCGGGACCGACGGTGGCGCCACGGCCGACGACACAGAGGTCGGTCTCGGGGAACCAGTAGGACTCGATCCACGCACCCTTGCCGATCTTCGCACCCAGCGCCCGCAGTGCCAGGTTCAGTTCTCCCGTGCCCAGGCTGGGCACGAGGAACCAGGGGCCGGCGACGGCCTCGACGAAGGCGTCCTGCAGCTCGTTGAGCCACACGAACTCCGACCACAGCGGGTGGTCACCGGGGGTGTGCCTGCCGACGCAGAACCACTTGACCACGATCGTGATGGCCATGGCGATCAGTCCGGCGGCCATGAGGATGAGGCCGCCGAGCAGCCATGCCGCCCACAGGCCGACCTCGGTGAGCAGGACCATGAACACGCCGAGGACGCCGGCGAGCAGCATGGCGGAGGTCATCGGGGCGAGCAGGCGCATCGTCTCGATGAAACCGCGGTAGATTTTCAGTCGGCGACCCGGATGGTAGGTCAGTGCCTCGCCACCCTCGGCCTCGACCTGGACGCGGCGCATCCGCTCCGGCGGGGAACCCCACCAGTTGGAGTTGGCCTTCGCCTTCTTCGGGGTGGACGACAGGACGGCGACGAGTGAGTTCTTGGCCAGCTTGCGGCCGGGCCCGGTGATGCCGGAGTTGCCCACGAAGCTGCGCTTGCCCACGCGGGTCTCGCCGCTGAGCATCCAGCCGCCGCCGAGCTCGTAGCCGCCGACCATGGTGTCGTCGGCGAGGAAGGCACCGTCGCGGACCTCGGTGAGGGTGGGCACCATAACGGCGGTGGAGATCTCCACGTCCCGGCCGATCGTCGCGCCGAGACTGCGCAGCCACAGGGGGGTGAGCTGCCCGGCGTAGAGCGGGAAGAGGTGGGTGCGGGCGTCATCCATGAGTCGTTCGACGGCCCACAGGCGCCAACCCTGGGCCGAGCGCACCGGGGTGACACCGGGCCTGAGGCCGATGGAGAGGACCCGCACGCCGATCCACGTGAACACCATGAAGGTGAGGAAGGCGACCAGGCCCCCGAGTGGGGCGAACACCACGGCCCCGAGCAGCGGGTTACCGCCGGTGGCCTGGATGAGGGCGACGACGAGCACGGCTCCGAGCGCGATGGCCACCATCGGCTGCAGGCTGAGCCAGATGGAGGTCAGGCCGTAGATGGGCACCCAGCGGGAGCGCCGCGGCGGGTGTTCGTCGGGGAAGCGGTGCTTGGAACGCCCGACCTTGACGGCCGGGGAGCCGGACCAGCGGGAGCCCGGCTTGATGGTCTTGGCTCCGGTGACGGTGGAACCGGCCTCGACGTGGGCGTCGACACCAATGACGGTGCCGGGCAGCAGGGTGGAGCGGGTTCCCACGCGCGCGGATTCGCGGACCTCGATGGCCCCGACGCGCAGGATGTCGCCGTCGACCCAGTAGCCGGCGAGATCGACCTCCGGTTCGATGGCGACGTGGTCGCCGAGGGTGAGCAGGCCGGTGACCGGGGGCAGGGAGTGCAGGTCCACGCCCTTGCCGATGGCCACCCCCAGCGTCCGGGCGTAGTAGTTGACCCACGTGGCACCGGCGATCGACCGTGACCCGGAGGCGTCGGCCCAGCGTTCGGCGGCCCAGATCCGCAGGTGGGTGGCCCCGCCGCGGGGATACTCGCCGGGTGTGATGCCGGCGGTGAGCAGGCGGGCGCCGAGACCGCCGATGGGCAGTCGGCCGACGGGGGTGGCGAAGATGACGATGAGGGTGATGACCACCCACCACGGGGTGTGCACCGCCCAGTCGATGCCCGCGAGGTCGGCGAGATTGGAGCCGAGGAGCAGCCAGGCGAGCCAGCTGGTGGCCTGCAGGGTCATCGCGATGACCTGGATGGCCACCTGGGCCAGGCGGGTGCCCGCGCCGACGGGGCGGATGGTGCGGGGTTCGGGAGGGGTGGCGTCGTCAAGCGAGACGCCGGAGGCCGCCGCGATGGACTCGACGGTGACGGCGAGCTGGCCCAGGCGCGGGTGATCATAGAGGTCCCGGACGGCGACGGTGGGGACCTGCTCGCGGATGCGGCCGACGAGGGTCGCCGCGGCGAGCGAGGTACCGCCGAGGGAGAAGAAGTCGGCGTCGGCGTCCTGGACGGAGGTGCCCAGGACATCGACCCACAGCTCCGCGAGCCACGCCTCCGTCGGATTGAGGCCGGTGGCCTTCACCCCGACACCGGGCAGCGGCCACGGCAGCGCCTTCTTGTCCACCTTGCCGGATGTGCGGATCGGCAGCTCGTCCATGACGCAGATGCGGGGGACGAGGGCGGCGGGCATGGTCTCGGCGAGGCGTTCATGGGCGGCATCGTGATCAAAACCCGCCGCCGGGTCATCGAGGGAGACGTAGCCGACGAGCACCTTCTGGTCCGCACCGGTGGTCTGGACGGCGACGGCCGAGTTGTACACGTTCGGTAGGGCAGCGACGTTGGCCTCCACCTCACCGAGCTCGATGCGGCGGCCGCCGATCTTGACCTGGTCGTCGACGCGGCCGACGAAGTAGAGGCCGTCCTCCTCCAGGCGGACGTGGTCGCCGGAGCGGTAGGCCCGCGCCCAACCGACCGAGCGCATGGGGGCGTACTTCTCCCGGTCCTTCTCCGGGTCGAGGTAGCGGGCCAGGCCGACACCGCCGATGACCAGCTCGCCGACCTCCCCGACCGCGACGGGTTGTTCCTGGGCGTCCACCACGATCAGGTCCCACCCGGCGAGCGGCAGTCCGATGGACACCGGCTGCCCGGGGTGGAGCTGGGTGGCGCAGGCGACGACGGTGGCCTCGGTGGGGCCGTAGGTGTTCCACAGCTCGCGGTCCTCGGTGGCCAGGCGCTCGACCAGTTCCTGGGAGCAGGCTTCGCCGCCGACGATGAGCAGGCGGATGTTGTCCAGGGCCTCGGCGGGCCACAGGCCGGCCAGGGTGGGGACGGTGGACACGACCGTGATGTCACGGCGGATGAGCCAGGGGCCGAGGTCCATGCCCGAGCGGACGAGGGTGCGCGGCGCGGGCACCAGACAGGCGCCGTGCCCCCAGGCCAACCACATCTCCTCGCAGCTCGCGTCGAACGCGACCGACAGGCCGGCGAGGACCCGGTCCTCCGGACCGAGCGGGCCGCCGGGGGAATCGACCAGGAACATCTGTGCCTCGGCGTCGACGAACGCGGCCGCGCTGCGGTGCGAGACGGCCACACCCTTCGGCTTGCCGGTCGACCCGGAGGTGAAGATGATCCACGCGTCATCGTCGAGGTGCGGGCGGCGGGTGTCGCCACCCGCCCGGGGCTTGAGCATGCGGAAACCGTCCGCCTCGAACAGCCCGTTGATGTCGGCCTCGCCGAACACCATCTCCGCGCGCTCATCCGGGTCATCGGCGTCGACCGGCACGTAGGCGGCGCCGGCGGCGATGGTCGCCAGGATGGCGATGTAGAGGTCCCGGGTGCCCGAGGGCATGCGGATGCCGATGCGGTCACCGCGCCTGATGCCGTTGCGGTGCAGCTCGGTGGCCCAGGCGTGGACCTCCTCGATCAGCTCGGCGTACGTGAGGATCTCGCCGTCGTCGATGGCCGCCGCCTCCGGGTAGGTGGCGGCGGTGGTGGCGAGAATGTCGTAGAGGGTCCGCTTCGGCGGTGCCTCGCCCGCGCGGAGATACTGGCGCGGGACGTCATGGATGGACACGGAGGGACTAGGCCTCCTTCTCGTCCGGGGCGGCCGGCTCGACGTCGGTGCTCTCCGTGTTGAGGATCGCGACCGTCAGCTTGCGCAGGTGCTTGAGCTGCTTCTTCGAGGACTCGTCGAGCGCCGCGCTCTCCGCGTCGGCGACCAGCCCGGCGAGCTCCGCCTGCGCCTTCGTGCCCTTCTTCGTCGAGGAGACGATCTGGCGACGACGGTCCCGCGGATCCCGCTCCCGCTTCGCCCAGCCACGCTTCTCCAGCGAGTCAATGAGCCGCACCATGTCGGAGGCGTCGATGGCGAGCGTCTCTGACAGGGCCGACTGGGAGGCGGCGTCGCTGTCGACCAGGCAGGTGAGCACCCAGTACTCACGCATCGTGGTCTCCTGCGCACCCAGGGCGGTCTCCACCTCGTCGCGGGTACGACGACGCAGGCGCTCCAGTTGGTAGCTCGGGGACTCCAGCAGGGCGGCGGGAACGAGATCGGCGACGCTCAAGGCGCCGTTGGCGGAATCAACCTTGTCTGACATGTCATCAATTGTATTCCAGGACGGTGGCCCTGTTAAATCATGGGGAAAATCCCATTAATTCGTGTCGCGTTTTCTGCGTGGCGGTTCAGTGCTCCATCGGCAGACCGGCCTCACGCCACGCATCCGTGCCGCCCTCGACATTGACCGGGGTGATGCCCTTGACCTGCTCCAGGTACTCCGCCGCCTGCAGCGACCGGCCACCCGCCTTACAGATGAGATACACGTCCCGGTCCAGATCGATCTCATCGATCCGCGACACGAACTCCGACAACGGAATGTGCACCGCACCGGCCGCATGATCCACGTTCCACTCGTTGTCCTCCCGGCAGTCGATCAGCTGCGCATCCGACGGCACATCCTGGACAGACACATTCTTCATGGGCGTTCCTTTCACTCGGGTGTGGCCGCGAGTCTAGCGGCGCTCACTGCCCCGGGTCCGCCCATGAGGCACACTGTCACCCATGAACGACCATGAGCTGCGCCGCCTCACCGGCATGATCACCTTCCGCCTCTGGTTGGTGCTCCTCGTCGTCGGTGCGGTCGGCGCCGGCATGGCCTGGGTCGGCATCGGCATCGGGATGGCACTGCTCACCCTCGCCGTCCTCATCCTCCCCATCGCGGTGGTGGCCACCGTGGCATTCGCTTCACGACGCCCCGCCCCCGTCCTCGCCCGCTGGCTCCTCTGGGCCGGCATCGCCCTCACCGTCGGCGGGCTGGCGTGGCTGCTCATCCAGTGGGGCCGGGCCGGAATGATCGCCGTCATCATCTTCGCCGTGGGCATCTGGCTCGTCGTCGTCGGACTCATCGCGACCGTGGCCGTCGCCGTCCTGCGCAGCTGAGGCCACCCCGCCTGCAACAGATCGCACCCCGAGAATCTGGAGCAGGGTTGTTGCAGTCCGCACCCTCTCGGCGTGCATGATCTTGCACCCTCCACTCACGCGGGTTGCCCATCCGCGTGAAAAAGGGGTGGAACTATCGGGCGGTGACGGCGGGGCCGGCGGTGAGGACGGCGGCGTCGTGAAGCGAGGGGGTGGTGCGGCTGAGGATGGAGTTGAACACGGCCGACAGGACGTCGAGGGGGTCCTCCACCATGTGGTGGGCGCGCCACGCGATGTGCTTGTCGGGGCGGACGAGGATCATGCCATCCTCCTCGACCTCGCGCTGGCGCAGCCAGTCGCCGTAGAGGTCCTGGTGCTCCTGTCCTTCGCCGATGACCACGGCCTTGAGTTCGATGCCCAGGGTGGCGGCGACCTGCTCGGCGGCCTCGGCCCACGCCCGGCCGGTGATGCCGGTGAACAGGGTGAAGCCGGTGCCGGTGGCGATGTCGTGCGTCGACTGCTTGGTCATCGCGTCGCCGATCCACGCGTGCGGCAGGCGCAACCCCGGGTACGTCGACTTCTGGTGGTGGAGCATCGGGTCCTGCGTCACCTCGGGGCGCCCGAGGCCGTCGCAGAGTACCGCGGTGGACTGGTAGAACTGGCCGATCTCCGTGCCCTGCGCGTTGAACTCGTAGTCCTTGTTGTCCAGCGCCGCACGCAGTGCGCTTCGACGCCGCGCCCCCTCCGCCGTCGGCTCCTTCCGCAGCTTGAGCCGCTCGGTGAACTCCTCGTCGGTGGTCGCGTCGGCCACGCCGAGGGCGTCGAAGATGGGCTGGTACTCGCGGGAGGAGTTGTTGGCCCGGGTGACGATCTGCTTGGCGATCGGCGCCCGCTCCACCGAGTAGGTCTCAAGCAGCTCCGCTCCCGCATGCCCCTTGAGCACTGCGGCGAGTTTCCACGCCAGGTTGTAGGAGTCCTGGATGGAGGTGTTGGACCCC
This sequence comes from Corynebacterium suedekumii, assembly GCF_030252185.1. Lineage (NCBI taxonomy): Bacteria > Bacillati > Actinomycetota > Actinomycetes > Mycobacteriales > Corynebacteriaceae > Corynebacterium > Corynebacterium suedekumii. The sequence continues at coordinate 459,970 of NZ_CP126970.1, read as the reverse complement.
AGTCCGTGGCTCGGCGGGTGGCGGTGGGCGGCGTCACCGGCGATGAACACGCGGCCGTTCTGCATGTGGGTGGCCCACTGCTCGTTGTTGCCCCACAGGGAGAACCCGGTGATCTCCATCTCCAGGTCCGGGATGCCGACGAGTTTGCGGACGATCCGCTTGGCCTCCTCCTCGTCCAGCGTCGGCGGCTCCTTGGTGATGTCATAACCCCACACGCACAGCCACTCGTTCCACGGGCGTACACAGCGGACCAGGCCGGCGCCGAGGCCGCCGATGTTGGAGCCGGGCGGGAACACCCAGTAGAGGATGGATGGGCGGTGGGCGACCAGGTGGGACAGGTCCGCCGTGAACTGGATGTTCATGGAGCCGCCGATGTCCATCGCACCCTCGAAGGGGGTGTTGATGTCCTCGGCGATCTGGGAACGGGCACCATCGGCACCGATGAGGTACTTCGCGCGGATGGTGTACTCGTAACCGGTCAGCCGGTTGCGCACCTTGACGTTGACGCCCTCCTCGTCCTGCGTGTGCGACAGGTACTCCGTGGAGAACTGGGTCTGGGTGCCCCGCTTCGTGGCGTTGGACAGCAGGATCGGCTCGAGCATGGTCTGCGGGATGTCACACGGCATGGCCGGGGACGCCAGCTCATAGTCCGCGCGACGGTCCGGACGCCATCCCCACGTGGGGCGGCGGCCGATCTCCTCACCGGCGACGGATTCGGCGTAGACGGTGTCACCCATCAGCTCGTGGGGCACGGCCTTCTCCAGCACCTCCGCCTCGAGGCCGAGATCCCGGATGATCTCCATGGTCCGCTGGTTGGTGATGTGGGCGCGCGGAGTGTTCGCGGTCCACCGGTACTTGGTGATCATGATGTTGTCGATCCCGTGCGTGGACAGGAACAGCGCGGCCGAGCTGCCCGCCGGGCCGGAGCCGACGATGAGGACGTCGGTGGTGACGATGTCGGAGTTCTTCGGGGCCTCGGTGGCGGCGATTCCGTCGTGGAAAGCAGGCATTGTTCTTCTCCCTTGAAGTGAAGTGGTGACCATCGGGTGTGACCCGTCGAAGGAGAATGTATTGCCGGTCACACCCTGGGCCCAGAGGAGAAGTGGATCACGTCGGGGATGGTGGAAAACGTGTCGCTCCCGGGCCAGAATGACCCGGATGGTGCGTCATGCGAACCGCTGGCGTGCGGCGTTCTTCCGGAACTGCAACGGCGTGACCTCGTGATACCGACGGAACACCCGGCCGAAATGACTCTGCGAGGCGAACCCCGCCCGGGCCGCGATGTCCGCGACGGACAACTGCTCATGCTCCGGTGACGCCAGCAGATCAGCCGCCAACGCCACCCGACGGGCCTGGATGTGCCGCCCCACGGTCGTGTCCGCCTCCGAGAAGTAGCGCCCCAGCTGACGCTCGCTCACCCCGACCGCCGCCGCCACCATCCCCGGGCTCAGATCCGGATTACTGAGGTTGCGCTCGATGACGTCCTTCGCCGATGCCACCAGGCCACCGGCGCTGCTGCCCGGACCAGCGAGAATGAGCCGCAGCAACGCGAGTACCTCGGATTCGACGGTGGCCAGGTCAGGCGTGGAGACCCGGGACGGATCCGCCAACGCCGTCATGGTGGTGCGCAGCAGCCGCGCCAATGACCGGGCATGCGTACTCGCGCCGGGCCCGTCCCCGAAATCGATGACCGTCGGCAGCGAGCGACCGATCAGCCCGACGGACTCCTCGAAGATCGGCTTCGGGATGGTGAGCACCACCTCCCGCAGACCCCGGGAGAACCCACGGGTGAACGGCAGATCTGCGTCATAGACCACGGCCTGACCAGGCTGGAGAACCAGCTGGCCGCCCCGGTGGAAGAAGAACGCGTCACCCTCCAACGCGAAGAACACGGCCATGAGGTCGGTGGGGTTGTCGTTGATGAAGGACTCGGAACGCTCCACGATCTGCGAGGTCCCGCTCACGTCCGCCATCCGGATCGACGGCAGGTGAAGATTCGTCTGCGCCGACCGCATGGGGCTGGCGTCGAGAGTCCGGATGTCCAGCGGAATGAGCGCCCGCGCATTGTGCCCCTCCCACAACTGCACCCGTGCCTCCGGGTTGAGCCCCTGGGTGGTGAACCGCAGCAGCTGCGCCGAACGGCGGGGCGGTTCGGCAGCGGGGGAAGGCTGCGGAGTGGTCATGGTGCCCAGAACTATAGTGCCCGGCCCTGTCGGCGGGGCCTGCCTGCAACATCTGACACCCGGAAAATCTGGAGCAGGGCTGTTACAGTCCGCGGCCTCCTGGCGTGCATGATGTTGCAGTCGCGCCCGGCCCCGACAACCCCTGCATACAGCATTCAGCCCCGACACCTGGCCGGATGGGCCGGGAATCGGGGCTGGTCGGAGCTGAAGGCAGCCGCGACAGCGGGGCAGGGGGCTTACTTCTCCTCGAGCTGCTGCTCGACCTCGTTCTCCTCGTCCTTCTCCTCTTCGAGGCCCTCGCGGGAGTTGTCGCCGACCTGCTTGTAGCGCTCGATGGACTCGTCGAGGATGCGCTCGGCTTCTTCGCGGGAGCCCCAGCCGGAGCCGGTGACCTCCTTGTTGGGCTCGAGGTCCTTGTAGTGGACGAAGAAGTGCTCGATCTCGTCGCGGGTGAACTCGGAGATGTCGTCGAGTTCCTGGAAGGAGTCGAAGCGCGGGTCGTCGATGACGCAGAGGAGCTTGTCGTCGCCGCCGGCCTCGTCGGTCATCTTGAACACGCCGACGATGCGGGCCATGACGACCACGCCGGGGAAGACGGGCTCGGGCATGATGACCAGGGCGTCCATGGGGTCGCCGTCCTCGCCGAGGGTGTGCTCGATGAAGCCGTAATCTGCGGGGTACGCCATCGGGGTGAACAGGTAGCGGTCGAGGAAGACGCGGCCCGTCTCGTGGTCGACCTCGTACTTGTTGCGCGAACCCTTGGGGATCTCGATGATGACTTCAACGCCCATGCGTGTCTCCTAGCTAGTGTGTGCCGATTTCTCCTCATCCTACCGCCGGGGCCCGCCCACGTCGCTGCAGGCCCGGGTCGGGCCACTAGTCTGTTGAGAATGAGCGGAAAGAAGCTGTGGTGGGCCGTCTCGGCCGGGGTGGTGGCGCTGGCCACGGGGTCGGTCGCCACGGTGGGGGTGCTCGCGCAGCAGCATTACGGGGATCTCACGCACGCCCCGGCCTTCGCCATCGAGGAGCCGGAACCGCCACTGGTGCCCGCGCAGGCGGAGGTCCCGGTGGACAATGTGGCGCTGGCGCGGGCGCTCGACCGGTTTGTCGAGGGGTCGGAGGATCTGGGCACCCTGCACGGCCAGGTGACGGACACGGTGACGGGGGAGACGGTGTGGGAGCTCAACGCGGATGCGTCGTTGCAGCCGGCGAGTGCGACGAAGATTCTCACGGGGGCGGCGGCGATTCTGGCCCTGGGGCCGGATGATGTGCTCACCACGGAGGTGGTGCGTTCCGGTGGCACCGTGGTCATCCGGGCGTCGGGGGATGTGTGGTTGACGTCGGGGCAGCTGGATGACCTGGCGGAGCAGGTGGGGCAGGCGGAGCAGGTGATCATCGATACGTCGCTGTGGGCGGGGGAGCCGCTCATGCCGGGGTGGGATCCGCAGGACATTGACGCGGGGTACATCGCCCCGTTGGAGCCGGCGATGCTCTACGGGGCGCGGATCGGGGACACGGAGGGCGATGTGCCGCGTTCGCACACCCCGGCTCTCGATGTCGCCCGGGCGCTGGCGGACCGCGTCGGCGCGGAGACGGTCGGGCTCGGCCCGGCGCCGGCGGACGCGGAGGTGGTCGCCACGACCGGGTCCCCGGAGCTCATCGACCGGCTCACGGAGATGATGCTGCACTCGGACAATGTCATGGCCGAGGCGATCGGGCATGAGGTCGCGCTGCACCGCGGGCTGCCGGCCACCGCGCAGGGGGCGACGCAGGCCACGCTCGATGTCCTGGGTGAGCACGGCATCGACATCTCGGGTGTGAGCCTGGCGGACAATTCGGGGCTGAGCACCCTCAACCTCATCCCGCCGCGGGTCCTCGACGACGTGCTTCACGACGCCGCCGCCCACCCCCCGCTGCGTCCCCTCCTGGCCACCCTCCCGGTCGCCGGCGGGTCCGGCACCCTCACCGACCGTTATGACGACATGTCCGGTCGCGGCTGGGTCCGGGCGAAAACGGGCACGCTCACGGCGACCTCGGCACTCGCCGGGGTGGTCACCGCCGATTCGGGCCGCGTGTACTCCTTCACCCTGCTGTCCAACGGCTCGGAGATTCTGCCGGCCCGCGTCGCACTCGACGAGTTCGCCTCCGTCATCCGGGATTCCTGACATGAACTTTCCCCGCGTCAGCCCGCACTTCCTCGCGTGTCGACGCGCCGTCCGTCCCCACCGTGGCTCCACCGCCGTCACCGTGGGCCTGTCCGGCGGCCCGGATTCGCTGGCGCTGCTCGCCGCCGCTGTCGTCGAAGGCGTCGACGCCCGCGCCGTCATCGTCGACCATCAGCTCCAGGAAGGCTCGGCGGAGGTCGCTCACCGGGCCGCCGAGCAGGCCCGGGCGCTCGGTGCCCGGGCCGAGATTCGCACCGTGGATGTCGCGCCGGGCAACCTCGAGGCGCAGGCCCGCCGGGCCCGCTACGCCGCCCTGCTCGCGGACGGCCGGGACGTGTGGGTCGGCCACACCCGGGACGACCAGGCCGAGACCCTGCTGCTCGGGGCCCTGCGCGGCAACCCGGCGGGGATGAGCCCGCGGGCGGGGAGGATCGTCCGGCCCTTCCTGGGCATCCGGCGGGCCGACACTGTCGGGGCGTGCGCGGAGCTCGGACTCGAGCCCTGGCGTGACCCGTTCAACGAGGACACCGATTTCCGGCGGGTGGCCCTCCGGCGTTTCCTCGACGGGCAGCTGCACGGCGACGCCACCGATCCGCTCGCGCAGACGGCCGACCGGATCGCCGCCGACAACGCCCTGCTCGAGGAGTTGGCGGGCCCGCCGACCGACGACTGCGCGGAGCTCGCGGCCCAGCCGGGGCCGCTGCGGCGACGCCGCATCGCGGCGTGGGTGAGGGAACGCGGCGGGAAGGTGACGGGGGCGTCGATAAGCGCGATCGAGGCGTTGTGCGTGGACTGGCACGGGCAGGGCGGGGTGGCCGTCGGCGGGGACACGGGCGGAAGGTTGGAAGTGACGCGGTCAGGTGGCAGACTGGCTGTAACCCTAAAGGCCTAGGAAAGGTGCCATGAGCATGCACGACAAGAAGGACTTCACCGTCCCCGCCCACAACTACGGCAGCGACGTGGAGGCCGTGCTCATCAGCGAGGAGGATCTCAAGGCGCGGATCCGGGAACTCGCGGCCAGGGTCTCCGAGACCTACCGCGACTCCGACGACGACCTCATCCTCGTGTGCGTGCTCAAGGGGGCGGTGTTCTTCCTCACCGATTTCGCCCGTGAGCTGGACATTCCCAACCAGATGGAGTTCATGGCCGTCTCCTCCTACGGCAACTCCACCAGCTCCTCCGGCGTGGTCCGCATCCTCAAGGACCTCGACCGCGACATCGAGGGCCGCGACGTCCTCATCGTCGAGGACATCATCGACTCCGGCCTCACCCTGTCCTGGCTCATGCGCAATCTCAGGGCCCGGAAGCCGCGCTCCCTCGAGGTGATCACCCTCCTGCGCAAGCCCGAGGTGGTCAAGGCGGACATCGAGCTTTTCGACGTCGGCTTCGACATCCCCAACGAGTTCGTCATCGGCTACGGCCTCGATTACGCCGAGCGCTACCGTGACCTGCCCTGGGTGGGCACCCTCGACCCCAAGGTGTACTCCTCCTGACCCGTCGGCGGGTACGGCCCGCCGGAACAAAAGGCGCACCTGGCGCGTTGTGCAGTCATAGCTGACTGACCGTCTCTCCGCACACGAAAGGCACAGGTCGCGGGCGGCTGACGAGTCGGCCCAGCGACTGCATCCATGAAGAACAAGAGAATCCTCCAGATCGGCCTCGTCGCGTCGGTCCTCCTCATCACCCTGTTCGTGTTCACCCTGCTCACGGACGACACCCGCTCCTTCCAGCGCGTGGACACCTCCGTGGCCATGAGCCAGCTCGCCGAGGGCAACGCCGAGAAGGTGCAGATCGACGACCGCGAACAGCGCGTCCGCATCGACCTGCGCGAGCCGATCACCTACGAGGAACGCGAGGGCGTCGAGGAGATCCTCGCCCAGTACCCGGCCCGCACCGCCCCCGACGTGTTCGAGGCCGTGCGCACCTCCGGCGCCGACTCCTACACCACCGAGGTCACCCAGGACAGCTTCCTCGGCAGCATGCTCAGCTTCCTGCTGCCCATGCTCATCCTCTTCGGCCTCCTCTTCTTCTTCCTCACCCGCATGCAGACCGGCGGCATGTTCGGCTTCGGCGGCTCCAAGGCCAAGGAACTGACCAAGGACATGCCCACCAACACCTTCGCGGACGTCGCCGGCGCTGACGAGGCCGTCGACGAACTGGAGGAGATCAAGGACTTCCTGCAGGACCCCACCCGCTACCACGCCCTCGGCGCGAAGATCCCCCGCGGCGTCCTGCTCTACGGCCCGCCCGGCACCGGCAAGACCCTCCTGGCACGAGCCGTCGCCGGTGAGGCCGCGGTGCCGTTCTACTCCATCTCCGGCTCCGACTTCGTGGAGATGTTCGTCGGCGTCGGCGCCTCCCGCGTGCGTGACCTGTTCAAACAGGCCAAGGAGAACAGCCCCTGCATCATCTTCGTCGACGAGATCGACGCCGTCGGCCGCCAGCGCGGATCCGGCATGGGCGGTGGCCACGACGAACGCGAACAGACGCTCAACCAGCTGCTCGTGGAGATGGACGGCTTCGGCGATCGCGAGGGCGTCATCCTCATGGCCGCCACCAACCGCCCCGACATCCTCGACCCCGCCCTGCTGCGCCCGGGCCGTTTCGACCGCCAGATCCCGGTGACCAACCCCGACCTGGCCGGCCGCGAGCACATCCTCGAGGTCCACGCCAAGGGCAAGCCGCTCGGCCCCGACGCCGACCTCAAGGCCCTGGCCAAGCGCACCGCCGGCATGTCCGGCGCCGACCTGGCCAACGTGCTCAACGAGGCCGCCCTGCTCACCGCCCGCATCGGCGGCAACGTCATCACCGCCGACGCCCTCGAGGAGGCGACCGACCGCGTCATCGGCGGCCCGCGTCGCTCCTCCAAGATCATCTCCGAGAAGGAGAAGAAGGTCACCGCCTACCACGAGGGCGGCCACACCCTCGCCGCGTGGGCGCTCAAGGACATCGAGCGCGTGTACAAGGTGACCATCCTCGCCCGCGGCCGCACCGGCGGTCACGCCATGACCGCCGCCGAGGATGACAAGGGCATGTACAACCGCGACGAGCTCTTCGCCCGCCTCGTCTTCGCCATGGGCGGCCGCGCCGCCGAGGAACTCGTCTTCGGCGAGCCCACCACCGGCGCCTCCGCCGACATCGAGCAGGCCACCAAGATCGCCCGCGCCATGCTCACCGAGTACGGCATGTCGCCGAGCCTCGGCGTGGTCAAGTACGGCCAGGAACAGGGCGACCCGTTCTCCGGCCGCGGCGGCGGCGGCACCCTCGAGGTCTCGCCCGCCGTGGCGGCCAAGATCGACGAGGAGACCCACCGCCTCCTCGACTCCGCCCACCGCCAGGCGTACGAGATCCTCCGCGACCACCGCGACTACCTGGACACCCTGGCCACCAAGCTCCTGGAGAAGGAGACCCTGCGCCGCCCGGACCTGGAGCAGATCTTCGACGGCATCGAGCCCCGCGCCGCCGAGGACGTCTTCCCCGGCGAGGACGCCCACTTCCCGCGCCAGGCCGACCGCGAGCCGGTGAAGACCCCCGTCGAGCTGGCCATCGAACGCGGTGAGGAACCCCCGAAGCGCTTCTCCCTCCTGGAGATGTCCAAGGAGGCCCGCGCGAAGCGGGAGGCCGAGCGCAAGGCAGAACAGGAGGCCGGCCAGGCCGACACCGGCCGCCACCGCGCCCCCGACGCCGGGCAGCCTGGCGACTCCGCCCCCGCCACCGCCCCGCGCTACGGCGGCACCCCGCCGCCCGCCGACTGGTCCGCCCCCGGCTGGCCGCCGAAGGACAACCCCTACGCCGGCGCCGGCTCCACCAAGGCGAGCACCCTCGAGCACCCGGGCATGAAGAACTACGAGGCCGACCGCGCCCCGGAACCGGAGGCCACAGGTCAGCCGGAGCAGTCGGAGCAGCAGGACGGGAAGCCGCAGAACACCGAGGTCATCGGTTTCCGCCTGCCCGAGCACGAGCGCCCGGAGTATGACCGGAAGCCGGCCACGGACGGCGTGGAGGAGAAGCCCGCCGCCGACGCTGCGGATGCCGCCGCCCCGGAGGAGACGCCCGAGACCCCGTCGGACGCGCCGACCACCCAGTTCCCCAAGGAGAGTTAAGTGAGCGTAAACCCCCGCGAGTTCGACCGGGAGCGCGCCGAGGCCGCCGTCCGGGAACTGCTCATCGCCATCGGTGAGGACCCCGACCGGGAGGGCCTGAAGGACACCCCGGCCCGGGTGGCCCGCTCCTACGAGGAGATCTTCGCCGGGCTGCGCACCGACCCGACGGAGGTGCTGGCCAAGACCTTCTCGGAGAACCACCAGGAGCTGGTCCTGGTGCGGGACATCCCCATCTACTCCACCTGTGAGCACCACCTCGTGCCCTTCTACGGCACCGCCCACATCGGCTACATCCCCAGCTCGGACGGCCATGTCACGGGCCTGTCCAAGCTGGCGCGGCTGGCGGACATGTACGCCAAGCGGCCGCAGGTGCAGGAGCGGCTGACCTCGCAGATCGCGGACGCGCTCATGAACAAGCTCGGTGCGCAGGCCGCGATCGTGGTCATCGAGTGCGAGCACCTGTGCATGGCCATGCGGGGGATCCGCAAGCCCGGTGCCACGACGACGACGTCGGCGGTGCGCGGCGGGTTCAAGACCAACGCGGCATCCCGGGCCGAGGTCCTCAGCCTCATCCGGGGTTAGCGCGGGGGTTAGAGTGGCTGGCATGCGCGTAGCTGATCTCACGGTCCCGGGGCGGTGCCTGGTCATGGGCATCGTCAACGTCACCGAGGACTCCTTCTCCGACGGCGGGCAGTGGCTCGACATCGACCGCGCCATCGGGCACGGCCGGGAGCTGGTCGCCCAGGGTGCGGACATGATCGACGTCGGTGGGGAGTCCACCCGCCCGGGCGCCACCCGCGTCGACCCGGACGTGGAGGCCCGGCGTGTGGCCCCGGTCATCGAGGCACTGTCCCAGGAGGGCATCCCCACCTCGGTGGACACCATGCGCGCCTCCGTCGCCCGGGCCGCCGCCGAGGCCGGGGTGGCCATGATCAATGACGTCTCCGGCGGCCTGGCCGATCCGGAGATGTACCGCGTCATGGCGGACACGGACCTGCCGGTGTGCCTCATGCACTGGCGGACCGTCCGCTTCGGCGACGCCGCCGGTACCGCCGACCACGGCGGGGACGTGGTGGCGGACGTCCACGAGACCCTGGCCACGCTGGTGGACAACGCCCTGGCCGCCGGGGTGGACCGCGGCAACATCGTGCTGGATCCGGGGCTCGGTTTCGCCAAGTCCCGCGAGGACAACTGGGCGCTGCTGCATGCGTTGCCCGAGTTCATCGACGGGGAGTTTCCCGTTCTCGTTGGTGCGTCCCGCAAGCGTTTCCTCTCCGCCGTCCGCGACGACCGTGGCCTGCACGGGGTGCCGGCGGACGCGGATCCCGCCACCGCGGCGGTCACGGCCATCTCGGCGCAGATGGGGGCGTGGGGCGTGCGCGTCCACAACGTGCCCGTCTCCCGCGACGCCGTCGACGTCGCCGCCGCCTGGCGCGCGGGAGGTTCCCGTGGCTGACCGGATCGAACTGCGCGGCCTGGAGTGCTTCGGCCACCACGGCGTGTTCGCCGAGGAGAAGCGCGACGGCCAGACCTTCCATGTCGATGTCACCTGCTGGCTCGACACCGCCCCGGCCGCGGCCGACGACGACCTGGCCAGGACGGTCAACTATGCCGAGCTGGCGCAGCTGGCCGTCGACGTGGTCACCGGGCCGCCGCGCGATCTCATCGAGACCGTCGCCGCCGAGATCGCTGACGGCATCCTCGACCGCTTCGAACTGCTGCACGCCGTCGAGGTGACCGTGCACAAGCCCTCGGCGCCGATCCCGCACACCTTCGCCGACGTCGCCGTGGTCGCCCGCCGGTCCCGCCGCACCCGCGCCGAGTTCAGGAACGCCTGATGCGCGCCGTCCTGTCCATCGGCTCCAACCTCGACGACCGTCGCTCGCTCCTGCAGACGGTGGTCGACGAGTTCCGCGCCGAGACCGTCGCCGCCTCACCGGTCTTTTCGACGCCCCCGTGGGGCGTCGAGGACCAGGACGAGTTCCTCAATGCGGTGCTCATCGTCGACGTCGACACCAGCCCGCTCGACCTGCTGCGCCGCGGCCAGGGCCTGGAGGAAGCCGCCGACCGGGTCCGCGTCCGACGCTGGGGGCCACGCACCCTCGACGTCGACATCGTGCAGGTGATCCGGGACGGGGAGGAGATCTGCTCCGACGATCCCGAGCTCACCCTCCCGCACCCCCACGCCCATGAACGCGCCTTCGTCCTCGTGCCCTGGCTCGCCGCCGACCCGGACGCGGTGCTCCGCGGGACACCCGTCGCCGAACTGGTGGCGGGTCTCGACGCCGGGGACGTCGCGGCCGTGCGGGAGGTGCCTGAGGGATGACCAGGACGTCGATAAGCGGGCTTGTCGCCGCCGGCGGATTCGCCGCCGCGGTGCTCGCGATCATCACGTGGACGTTCTACGGGTCGATGATCGCCATCCCCGTCACCGTCTCCGTCACCCTCTGGGTGATGGCGATCGTGTGCGTCGTGCTCGCGTGGAAGGTGCGTGACCGGCTCGAGGACGGGCGCATCGGCCAGGACCGCAGCCAGCTCAACCCCGTCACCGCCGCGCAGTTCCTCGTCATCGGCAAGGCGTCCGCGTGGACCGGCGCGATCGTCGGCGGTGCGTACATCGGCATCGGCAGCTACGTCATCCCGCGTGCCGACGAACTCATCGCCGCCGGCGACGATCTCCCCGGCGTCCTCGCCAGCGCCCTCGGCGGCATCGCCCTGTCCGCAGCTGGGTTGTACCTGGAACGACACTGTGAGACGCCGCCACCCGCTGACGGCGAGCCGGTTGGTTAGAGTGGAGCCCATGAGTGCAGAAACCCCGTCGGACCGTGGCCAGATTCTGCTGATCGTCCTCGTCGCCCTCGCCTTCATCGCGAGCCTGGTCATGCTGTTCACCGACAGCGACGGAGCCCTCAAACTCGCCCTCCTCGCCGCCCTCTGGGCCGCGATCCTCGGCGCCTTCCTCGTCTTCCGCTACCGCAGGGACGCCGAAGCCACCCGCGCCGAACTCGACCACCGCGAGGAACTGCACCGCGCCGAACTCGCCGCCACCGCATCCTCCACCTCCACCGAGGTGGACACCCGCGACTCCGAGGTACTCGCCGACATCCAGCGCGAACTCAGCCTCCTGCGCGCCCAGCTCGAGGACCTCGCCGGCCGCGAATTCGGTTACGAGCCCGCCGCCCTGCGCGCCGAGGCCCGCCGAGATCCTCGAGATCGAGGACGCCGCCCGCCGTGCCACCGACCACTCGGACCCCGATGACGAGGACGAGTCCGACATCGACTTCGTCATCCCCGAACCCACCCCCGACCCCCACCGCATCACCGGCGCCCCGTCCGCCGCGGCGGTCGCCGGCAAGCTCGGCCAGGACGAACCCTCCCGCCCGCACCCCAACCCGCTGGCCGACCTCATCGCCGAGAACAAGCGCCGCGCCGCCGAGCAGAAACCGGCCGGGACGACCGCGTCCCCCGCCTTCAACACCGGCTCCTTCCAGACCGTGTCCTGGGAGGACGGCGGCCTGACGGGGACCGGGGCCCCGGAACCGACTGAGTCCGCTGAGCCGGTTGAGTCCACTGAGCCCGTGGCGGAGGAACAGCCGGAGGGGTCCCGCCGGGGTCGCCGCCGCCGTGACGAGCACTCCGGCGGGGTGTCCGTCGCCGAGCTGCTGGCCCGCGCGCGAGAGAACCGGGACTCCTAGGATGCAGGCTCCCCGCATGCGGGTGGGCGTGTTCGGCGACGACGACAGCGACCCGTTGCCGGACCTGCTCCGGTCCGTCGGCCACGAGGTCATCCACATGACCGACGAGAATGCGCCGGATGCCACGGAACCGGACATGCTCGTCATCGCCGCCCACGAGGAGACCTTCCGGTCTCACGTCGAGATCGTTGCCGGCGGTGTGCGCCGAGGCCAGATCATTCTGCACACCAGCCTCGCCCACGGCGTCCAGATTCTCGACGACGCGGAGACGGCGGGCGGCGTCGTCATCGCCGCCGGCCAGCTCAGCCCCACCCGCTGGGCCGTGGCCACCGCCGATGAACTCGGCCACACCATCGCGGAACTGCTCTTCGGTGAGCTCGGCGCGAGCATCATCACCGTCACCGATCAGCAGCGCCTGCAGCTGGCCGCCGCGATCACCTATGCGAATGCGCTGGCGTTCCTGCGCCGGGACGCCGTCAAGCTTCTCGACGGCGTCCTGGACAACGTCGAGGAATCCCACGACATCGTGGACCGTGCGTCCCTGTTCACCCGCTTCCCCGACGTCGCCGGATCCGGCGGGCTGCAGGAGCAGTGGCGTTCCATCCAGGACCCGGGGCGGGCCCGGGCCTTCCGTCAGACGGTCCGTCGGGCCGCCGAACTGACCACCGTCGACGACGTCGAACTGTGGGCGATCCAGGAGGACAAACTGTGAGCTTCACCGCCGGCCAGGCCACCGAATTCAGCACCGACCAGGTCGCCGTCCTCTCCCGCGCGATGCGGCGTACCGGCCGACCTGTCGTCCTCGTGCCCCTCGGCACCGGCGTCCACGCCGGCCATGCCGCCCTCATCCGCGCCGCCCGCCGCCTGCCCCGCGCCGTCGTGATCGTTGCCTGGGCCGGGGAGGAGGTCCCTGAGACATTCGCCACCGAGCAGGTCGACGCCGTGTGGCGCTACACCGACGACGAGCTGTGGCCGAAGGGCCTGCGCACCCTCGTCCAGCCCGTCGACCATGATCTCGAGCCGGTCGACGAGTTGGCCCGCCACCTCACCCGCCAGCTCACCCTCGTCAACGCCGCCGGTCCCTCGGACGTGGTCGTCGGTGAGAAGGACTACGAACAGCTCCGCGCCCTCCAGTCCGCCGTCACCGACCTGCACCTGCCGGTCACCCTCCACGGGGTGCCCACCGTCCGCATGCCCGACGGGCTCGCTGTCTCCCTGCGCAACACGGATGTCGCCGAGGAGGCCCGCGAGCAGGCCCTGGTTCTCTCCGCGGCGCTGACCGCCGGGGCACACGCAGCCGATCAGGGTGCCGACGCCGTCCTCGCCGTCGCCCGCGACGTGCTCGAGACCGCCGGCATCCGACCCGACTACCTGGAGGTCCGGGGTCTCGACCTCGGGGAGGCGCCCGCCACCGGTGATGCCCGCCTGCTCGTCGCCGCCGAGGTCGGCGGGGTGCGGCTGCTGGACAACGTCGGCCTGCCGCTGGGGATCGGATTCCGCAACATCGAGGGGTAGAGGTAGACCAGTTCGTGCTGATTCTCCGGCGTCGATGGCCTACCATGGCGGGTATCCAGCCGCCGTTCATACTGAGGGAGAGATTCCGATGCCGCGCCACACCATGAAGAAGTTGCGATCGGAACTTTCCATTGTGGTCTCTCCCTCGACAGGACGGGAGTCAGTCGCTGTGGAGCTGCGGAAGGTCCTCGGCATCATGGCGTTCGCCAACGTCGAGTGGCTGGGGCTTGCGGAAGGGCCAGGACCAGGTGAGTTGGTCATTTATCTTCGGGCAACTGGTTCGAGTTACGGTGAAGCCCAGGACCTACTTGACGAATACATCGAAGACATGCTCCGGCGAATGACGTCGTCGCGGGACCGTTTCGAGCAGGGGAGCAATTTGCTTCTACCGGCGTAACCCGTGGAGAGGGGATGGGGAGCTCGGTGACCTTGGAATCGCGTGTCACGAAGGTGGTTGTTCCACCCAGTATCGCTTTCGTCGAGGTCTTACCTGCCGTCCTGCTTGCATTGGCGACTGTCCCTATGTGGCTACAAACGCTCTTGCCCCAAAGGCTCACAATCAATGATGACGGTGACTTCATCCCTCTGCATTGGATCCTGTTCGGGTGTTCGCTGTTGTTGCTGGGGATTGGCGGCTGGCTATCTTGGCACCGTCGGAAGAGCATCCACAAGGTTGAGGTTGAGAATGCGATGCTGACAAAGCAGGTGGCGAAAGCCGATCAAGCCATCGCCGCTCACCATGAAGAACTCGTCGACCTTATCAGTGGACTCGCGCGGGTTCTTTTAGAGGAATTTCACGATGTCGATCCTCGCGCCAACGTTGAGAATAAGCGACGGCATACCCGTTTGACCGTTTACTGCCGGGACCGTGAAAATCACGAGTTTGTTCCGATTTGTAGAGAGTCATCCAATCCAACTCTCCAAAAAATAGGACGGAAACGTTACCCCGACGGCCAGGGCATCATTGCCCGAGCATGGAAGGAAGGATTCGCCGTCGAGCTTTCACTTCCGGATGACCGTCAGCGGTGGAACGAGAACAACATTGAGAAATGGGGTTTCAGTCAATCGGAGACAAGCCGGTTGAAAATGGGTGCTGTTGCAAAGTTGGGCGGAGAGCAGCGAAGACTCAGTTTCTCATTCCCTGATGGCCGCTGCGTGTGGGCGTTCTCAGGCCGTCTCGAAGACCCGGTTGACGATCACCGCGTCCGGGTTCGGTTGCCCGTAGGCAAACATCGTGCCTTGCCCTTTCCGCAATGAGTGCATCGCCTCCATCCCTTTCAACGTCCGATATGCAGATGTCCGGTTCTTAAACGCGCCTTTCGGCCCGAGGATCCGCTTCAGCCGACCATGGTCGCCTTCCAGGATGTTGTTGAGGTATTTCACCTGCCGGTGTTCCACTGTTGGCGGGCAGATTCCCTCTGACTTCAACTCGGCGATTGCCCTGGCTAGGGAGGGTGCTTTATCGGTGTTGATCACTCTGGGATACCCGGCTGACGCATTGGATCTGAGGGCCTTGGCCAGGAAACGCTTCGCTGCGGCCACGTTCCGCTTCGGAGAGAGGTAAAAGTCCAGGGTCTGGCCACCGGCGGTGATCGCCCGATAGAGGTAGCACCACCTGCCGCCGACCCGGATATAGGTCTCATCCACCCGCCAGGAACTGGCCTGCCAGTCAGGTACCTGCCGGTACCACCGTGTTTGCTTGTCCAGATCAGGGGCGTATTTCTGGACCCAGCGGTAGATCGTGGTGTGATCGACCGGCACGGTTGCGTCCTTTAGCGTGGTGTATCTGTAGCTGCCGGTGACGACTGAGTATTCGCAGTTGTGAAGGCCACCCGATCATGCGGTTGGGGGCCAGCGGTATTGCCTGCGGGGGCCGGTGACCGTAGGGATGGGGGCCACCGGCCGACGCTGGGTGTTTCCTACTGGTTCATCGTGACGTGCTCCCGCATGTTGTGGGTGCCGGTGTCGACCCAGATGGTGTTGTGCACGATCCGGTCCATGATCGCATCGGCGTGCACCCCGGATCCGAGCCTTTGATGCCAGTCCTTCTTGGCGTATTGGGTGCAGAACACCGTCGATGCGGAGTCGTAGCGACGCTCGAGCAGTTCCAGCAGCATGCTGCGTATGGCCTCATCCGGATGATCCAGCAGCCACTCGTCGATCACGAGGACAGTGAACGCGGCGTACTTCTTGAGGAACTTCGTCGCTCCCTGGGGTTTGTCGCGTGCGGTGGCCCAGGCTTCCTCCAGATCCGGCATCCGGATGTAGTGCGCCCGATACCGGTGCTGGCAGGCCTGCTTCGCCAGCGCGCACCCCAGGTAGGACTTCCCCGACCCGGTGAAGCCCTGGAACACGACATTCTGGTGGCGTTCGATGAACCCGCAGGTCGCCAAGGTAGCCAGCAGGTTGCGATTCAGTCCTCGTTGCTCGACCAGGTCGATCCGACGCAGATCAGCAGCCGGATAGCGCAGGCCGGCCCGGCGGATCAGCCCGTCGACCTTGCCGTGGGTGAAGGTGGCATACGCCTCATCGACGATCAGTCGCAGCCGCTCCTCGAATCCCATCCCCAGGACGAGGTTCTCGTCTTCGGCGTCGATGGCCTCCAGCAGGGCGGTCGCGCCCATGTCGCGGAGTTTGCGTTTGGTTTCCATGTCGATGCCGCTCATTTCACGTCTCCTGCGTAGTAGTCGGCGCCGCGGACAAATCCGCCTTCCTCCACCGGTTCCTCCCGGGGTGGACGCTGCCGGGCGGCCTGATCCTGTCCGGTGGCCAGGATCGGGTGCAGGTGCCCGTACCGCGGGGACCGGACATGCCCGGCCAGCGCCAGCCTGCAGGCGTCCTCGACCCGCTCGGACCTGACCCCTGTTTGGTAGACACCCGACAACCCGGCTTTCTGCCGGGGAAGAAAGGTAACCTGCCACCATGCCCAGCAAGACCTACACCGAGGAATTCCGCCACGACGCGGTCGCCCTCTACGAGAATTCCCCCGGCGTATCGATCAACGCCCTCGCCACCGAACTCGGCGTCAACCGCAACACCCTCCAGATCTGGGTCCGCAAATACGGCACCGGCGCCCGCACCACCACCAGCACCGAGGCCGCCTCGCAGACCCCGACATCGGTGACCGATGCCGAACGTATCCGCCAGCTGGAACGGGAAAACGCCCGACTGAAGGAAGAGCGCGACATCCTGCGCAAGGCCGCGAAATATTTTGCGGAAGAGACGACCTGGTGATCCGCTTCCAGTTCGTTGACGACGCCAAGAACAGCCATTCGGTCAAGCGGTTATGTGAGGTTCTGAAACTCAACCGGTCCTCGTATTACAAATGGAGAAACACCTCCTCCGCCAGGACACAACGCCTGCTCAGCGACGCGATCCTCGGCGCACGGGTCAAGGCCGTGTTCGCCGCAGAACGCGGCTGCTACGGCTCCAAACGCATCACGGCGCAACTCAACGACGACTCGCCCGGCAGTCCGGTCAATCACAAGAAAGTCGCCCGGATCATGCGCTCGTTGCAACTGGTTGGCTACTCCAAGAAACGCAAGGTCACCACGACTGTCTCGGATGGGAGGAAGCCGGTGTTTCCGGATCTCGTCGGCCGGAGGTTCACCGCCCCGGCACCGAACCAGGTCTACGTCGGCGATATCACGTACCTGCCGATCGCGGACGGGTCGAATATGTACCTGGCCACGGTCATCGACTGTTTCTCCCGCCGGCTGGTCGGCTTCGCGATTGCCGATCACATGCGTTCTTCCCTGGTCCAGGACGCCCTGGTGATGGCCAAGGGCCAGCGCGGAAGTCTCGACGACGCAATTTTTCACTCGGACCATGGCAGTGTCTACACTTCCCATGCGTTCCAGGACACGTGTACGCAGCTGGGGATCCGGCAGTCGATGGGCGCGATCGGCAGCAGCGCTGATAACGCCCTGGCGGAGTCCTTCAACGCCGCGTTGAAGCGTGAGGTCCTCCAGGACGCAAAGACGTTTGCCAATCAGTTGCAGTGCCGGCGAGTTGTTTTCCGCTGGTGTACCCGCTACAACACCACGCGTCGGCATTCCTGGTGCGGGTATCTCGCTCCAGCAGTGTTTGAGGAGCAATGTCCTGTTACGCTGAGATCTGCTTCCTGATCACATCCCCCGTGTCTACTTTCCGGGGGTCGGGCCCCTCGGCGGAATACCGCCGCGTCAACCGCAACACCGCCAGGGCGGCATTCAGGCCCTGCTCGTCGACGGCCACCGATTCGAAGATCCGGTTGACCACCACCGTCGCGGACGGACCCACCCGGCCTGCCCACTCCCGCACGCGCGGGGCGTCCCACGGCTGGTAGCGCTCCCCGGCGGGTAGATCAGCGTCGTTGGTGCGGTACTGATTGGCTGATCCCTCGGGAAGCAGCACATGGCTGCTCACCCTTTGCTGGCCGGAGTAGACCTGCAGCACCCGGTCGGTGATCCGCAGATCCACACCCGTACCGATATGGGTGACTGGCACCGAGTAGAAATTCTTCTCCCACACCACGTGCCCGTTGCGCCCGACCCTCCGGCCGTAGACCCACCGGCTGATCTCATAGGCGACCTGCGGAAGCCCGGTCAGCAGGGGGTGTTCCTCGGTGGTGAAGACACTGGCCCGGGAGCCGTCCCGCTTCTGGAAAGGCTCGGCGTTGTAGGCCGCGACCTGGTCGGTGACCGCGGCCGTCAGCTCCGGAAGCGACGTGAACTGCTGGTCACGTAGCTGCGCGATGACCCGCATCGCGACATGCCAGACAGTATTTTCCACGCTCGGTTTGTCCTTCGCTTTGCGCACCCTGCCCGGTAGTACGGCGGCCGAGTAGTGTGCGGCCATCTCACGGTAGGCGTCGTTGAGGACGATCTCACCGTCGCGGGGATGTGTGATCACTCCGGTTTTGAGGTTGTCGGGCACGATCCGCGGTACCGATCCGCCGAAGGCGGTGAACATTGCGACATGGGCCCGCAGCCAGGACTCCTGCGTCATGTCCAGGCTGGGGTAGACGAACGAGTAGCGGCTGAAGGGCAGGCACCCGACGAACAGGTACACCGGCCTCGGGGCGCCGCTGACAGGGTCGAGAAGTGTCATCGTCGGCCCGGACCAGTCGACTTCGACGCTCTGGGCGGCCTTGTGTCCCACCCGCGACGCTGCTCCCGTGACCAGGACGTGGCGCTGGTAGGTCCGGCAGAACCGGTCGTAGCCCATCGCCGGGGCTCCGGTGGCGACGCATTCATCGGTGTACTCGCCGTGCAGCAGCTTCAGGGTCACGCCGACCCGGGCGAGTTCCCGGTGGACGTTCTCCCAGTCCGGCTGGGCGAAGATGCTGTGGTGCTGTCCCCGGCCCGGGAACAGCAGGTCATAGACCTCGTCCTCGGGACGCTCGGCGACATCATCCCAGCTCACACCCGCGGTGTCGGCTGCTTCCAGCACAGCGGTGATGCTTTTTCGGGACATACCCTGTGACGCGGCGATCGTGCGTCCTGACAGGCCCTCGGAGCGTAGCTGGAGTATCAGCTTCGCTCTGATCTTTCGTACCATTGGCTTGCTCCTTCCGCCGTGTGCCCTATACACACGGAGGGTGTCAGATGGTTTGTGTGTGAGGGATTCCCCTCACACCAAGGAGATGAACCAGAATGACTACCGTGGCACGACGAAACCCAGAAGACTCCGCAAAGATCAAAGCGATCGAGGAAAAGCTGCTGGCCAATCCTGAGATGGCGAAACTGATCGACGAGCTCGGCACCTCCACAACGGATGCCAACGATCTCGTCCGGGGCCTGCTCCAGGCCTCGATCAACCGCGGCCTCAACGCCGAGATGGATGCCCACCTCGGCTACCAGCACGGTGACCGGGACAGCAAGGAAGCCGCTGGTCAGAACAATTCCCGTAACGGTTCCTACCCCAAGCGGGTCGATTCGAACTACGGACCGGTCGATGTCGCTGTTCCCAGGGACCGTGACGGATCCTTCCTGCCGACAATGGTGCCCAAAGGATCCCGCCGGCTGACCGACGTCGACGACATGATCATCAGTCTCTATGCCGGTGGCATGACCGTCCGAGACATCCAGCACCACATGGTCACCGCCATGGGCGTGGACATCTCCCATGAAACAATCTCCGCGATCACCGATGCGGTCCTCGAGGAGGTGCTGATCTGGCAGAACCGCCAACTCGAGGAGTTCTACCCCGTGATCTTCCTCGATGCGTTACGCATCAAAGTCCGTGACGGGGGCCGGGTGGTCAACAAATCCGCGTACCTGGCTATCGGGGTGGACATGGACTTCGATCAAACACATCCTCGGTATCTGGCTGGCGAAAGAGGAAGGAGCCTCGTTCTGGGCCCAGGTGTGCGCCAACCTCGCTACCCGCGGCGTACACGATGTGTTTATCGTGTGCTGCGACGGGCTCAAGGGCCTGCCGGAGGCTGTGGAAGCCACCTGGCCGGATTCGATGGTCCAGACCTGTGTCGTCCATCTGATCAGGGCAGCGAACCGGTGGGTGGCCTACGGAGATCGCAAAGCGGTGTCCGCCCAGCTGAAGAAGATCTACACCGCCCCCACCGAGCAGACCGCTCTGGCGGCGTTGGCGGAGTTCGAGGCCTCCGAGCTGGGGGAAAAGTACCCGCAGTCAGTCAAGGTGTGGCGCGATGCGTGGGACCGGTTCATCCCGTTCCTGGAGTTTCCTCCCATGGCCCGGAAGGTGATCTACACCACGAACTCGATTGAGTCGATGAACAACGAGCTGCGCAAAGCCACCCGGAATCGGGTGCAGTTTACCAACGATGAGTCCGCGATCAAAACCTTGTGGTTGATGATCTGCAACATCGAGGACAAACGGGCCGCCAAGCGCGCTAAGCAGGGCAAACGGGTCGCGGCTACCAGTGGCCGGCTGATCGAGGGCAGGCGGGTGACGAACTGGAAGCAGGCCATCAACCAGATGTCTGTGGCCTACCCGGACCGCTTCGAGCCCTACCTCTAATAATCACGCCCCACACACAAACAACTTGACACGCTCTACACACGGCGGGAGGAGCGTAAGCGTGGTGGCCCCCGAGCGCACCACGAGTGGCCCCGAGGCCTACGAACCCGTCCTCAGCCTGCCGGCCCCCGGACACGCGACCGGTGGACCCCAGTGAAGCGAATATTCAACGACCTCATGAATGCACGAGGCGACCACCGCAGTACCTTTCGAATCCGTAACCACACTTCCTCGAAAGGGAAACCACGATGGCCGCTGGCCCCCATTCTATCGACCCGACCACCTACCTCGACGAACTACTGGCCCAAGCCTCCCCGGACCTGATGCGCGAGATGCTCCAAGGGTTCATCAACCAGATCCTCTCGACCCAGGCCGACCAAGTCTGCGGCGCCGACTACGCCACCGTCAGTGATGCGCGCACCAACGTCCGAAACGGCTACCGCCACCGCGACCTCGACACCCGGGTCGGCACCGTCGACGTCGCCGTGCCCAAACTCAGAACCGGCTCGTTCTTCCCGGACTGGCTGCTGGAACGGCGCACCCGGGCCGAACGTGCCCTGACCACCGTGATCGCCACCTGCTACCTGAAGGGCGTGTCGACGCGCCGGATGAACGACCTCGTCGCCACCCTGGGGATCAACAACCTCTCAAAATCGCAGGTCTCAGACATGGCCAAAGACCTCGACGGCATGGTCGAAGATTTCCGCACCCGACCCCTGGATACCGGCCCCTACCTCTATGTTTCCTGCGACGCGTTGACCATGAAGGTGCGTGAAGGCGGACGGGTCGTGAAAACCTCCGTGCTGCTGGCCACCGGCGTGAACGCGGAAGGCTACCGCGAACTACTCGGCATGCAGGTCGCCACAGCCGAGTCCGTGGCCTCCTGGACGGGTTTCTTTCGCGACCTCAAGGCCCGGGGCCTAAACGACGTCTACCTGGTCACCAGCGACGCACACTTGGGCATCCAGCACGCCATCGGCGAGGTGCTGCCGAACGCGTCCTGGCAACGGTGTCGCACGCATTTCGCGAAGAACCTCTCCGGACTGGTGCCCAAAAGCCAATGGCCGACCTTGTCGGCGATGTTCCAGACGATCTTCCAGCAACCGGACGCCGCATCGGTGTGGAACCAGGCCCGGGAAGTAGTGACTTTCTGTGAGCAGAAGTTCCCGCACGTGGCCGACTACCTGGAAGAAGCCCTGGATGAGCTACTCGCGTTCACCCACGCCCCGAAAGCAGTGTGGACGAAGGTCTGGTCGAACAACCCCACCGAGCGGTTGAACCGGGAGATCCGCCGGCGCACCGACGTCGTGGGGATCTTCCCGAACCGAGATGCCGTCGTGCGCCTGGTCGGGGCGGTGCTGGCTGAGCAGCACGATGACTGGATCCAGCAGAAGCGCTACATGTCGCTGACGGCCCTGGACCAGACGAAGACCATGATGAACGCCAACGTCATCGACGCCGGCGAAGCCACTCAGGAGGTCGCATGAGCCAGTCGCAACACCGGGCTCGTGCCGGTCCCTGAGATCGTCATGCTGCCTGTTTTATCGAAAGGGCAGACACACCACTCGCGTGGACTTGACCACCGGCACGCCCCGCTCGGTCATCATTTCCTCCAGATCGCGGTAGCTCACCCCGTAGCGGCAGTACCACCGCACTGCCCACAGAATGATGTCACGGGGGAAATGACGACCGGAGAAGATACCCATGGCTGTGATTATTTCACGTCGCTCTTCCTACTGCCCCAACTTTGCAACAGCACCCTCTGAAACGCCCAGGCCGGGGGTCAAATTTGCGAAAAAGGCTCATGATCTGTGGCTTTCCGTGACTGGACAGCGGGGTACACCTCCCACGCGAAGGTCCTCCACGGTGAATGTGTCGCGCGCAGCGTTGCCCTTGTGTCGGCCCGCTCTAGGGCCACACCTTGCCGACCATGC
Source organism: Corynebacterium suedekumii (assembly GCF_030252185.1). NCBI lineage: Bacteria > Bacillati > Actinomycetota > Actinomycetes > Mycobacteriales > Corynebacteriaceae > Corynebacterium > Corynebacterium suedekumii. The sequence goes on along the minus strand of NZ_CP126970.1, from coordinate 437,394 downwards.
CGCAGCGCGCTAACATATCAATAATGGATATATCGGAGCATGATATATTCTGTTCGGATACAGGAGGTTTCCATGGCTCGGGCATCAGGATTTAGATCGGGAGAGCTTACCGACACGGCGGTGCAGGTACTTATGGCGCTGGTAACCCCCAGGCATGGTTACGCCGCGATGCAGTACCTCAGTGAGGTAAGCAACGGCGAGATCGAGATCGGCCCGGCGTCGTTGTATACGACCCTGAAAAAGCTCCTCGAGAACGGTTTCATTGAGGAGATCGACAGCGGCGAGTCAAAGCGGACCTACCGATTGACCTCGGTGGGACACGACATACTCATCCGGAATATCGACCACAGGCAGCGGCTTCTTGACGTTGCGAAGCACATCATGGAGGAACAATGATCACCACACGAAAGATGGGTAGCGGGCTTGCCTTCACCCCGGAGAAAGATCTGGCACTGTTCGCGGAGATGGCGAGGAAGGGCAAGCGCCTCTCCGGGTCCACTGCCATCGGGCAGTGGAGGTTCGAGGATGCCGAACCGGAGGACAAGGTCTTTGAGCTGCTCTACGAGGCTGACCTTGATGACGACTACGCGGAGATGATCCGGCAGTCCGGGTGGGAGCAGGTCTACCACGTCGCCGGTCTCCACATCTTCAAGGCCGACCCGGGGACGATCTCGCTACACACCAATCCGGAATCAAAACGCGCTGAACTCACGCGCCAGCAGCGGTGGTCCCTGAAGTTGGCCCTGGTTTTTCTGGTGGTCCTCGCCGCCATGGCCTGGATAGTCACCCTGGTCCAGCTTCCGGATTGGGTTGAAGTGCTCATGATCTGGGTCCCGATGGTCCCGTTCATCTATACCTTCTTCCCGTTCGTAGGCTACAGCTGGAAGCTCTGGAGGATGTGAGCCCCTTGCCCATCGCCCCGTGATGGGAGTGTCCCTTTGTTTTTGTCAAGGGTTCGGCTGAACCCACTCGGTTCTCCACTCAACTTTGCAACAGCGCCGATGAGACCTATATCCGGGTCGGCGGCAGGTGGTGCTACCTCTATCGGGCGATCACCGCCGGTGGCCAGACCCTGGACTTTTACCTCTCTCCGAAGCGGAACGTGGCCGCAGCGAAGCGTTTCCTGGCCAAGGCCCTCAGATCCAATGCGTCAGCCGGGTATCCCAGAGTGATCAACACCGATAAAGCACCCTCCCTAGCCAGGGCAATCGCCGAGTTGAAGTCAGAGGGAATCTGCCCGCCAACAGTGGAACACCGGCAGGTGAAATACCTCAACAACATCCTGGAAGGCGACCATGGTCGGCTGAAGCGGATCCTCGGGCCGAAAGGCGCGTTTAAGAACCGGACATCTGCATATCGGACGTTGAAAGGGATGGAGGCGATGCACTCATTGCGGAAAGGGCAAGGCACGATGTTTGCCTACGGGCAACCGAACCCGGACGCGGTGATCGTCAACCGGGTCTTCGAGACGGCCTGAGAACGCCCACACGCAGCGGCCATCATGGAATGAGAAACTGAGTCTTCGCTGCTCTCCGCCCAACTTTGCAACAGCACCTGAAAATGCACTCTCGAAGCCTGGTGGCCGTGCGTTTAGATTATGGCCGCGACGCAGTGGGGATCGTGGTTGTGGAGTCTGAGAAGGCACGGGGTGTTGATGCTCGAACAACCGAGCTCATTCAAGAATCGCAGTCGCACAGAGAACTGAGTGCCATGTTACGGCTGCTGTGGACGAACGGGCTCGCCGTCATACGTGAGAAGCATGGACCCGATTGGGCGATTGTCCGCTCGACTCCTGAGTCTTCTCCCGTTGACTCAGAGCAGCCGGGCGAAGGCCTCCAGGCCTGACGCTCCCGTGACCTCGGTGGGCTGGAGGGGGAGATGGACCACGGGGGCGTCGATACGCAGGGTGGTCAGCGCCTCCTCCTCGTGGGTGCGGCGCTGCGCCAGGAAGCCACCCTGGTCCGCAGGGGAGCGGCGGTTGACCACCAGGCCGCCGACGCGGACGCCGGAGGAGCGCAGTTCGGCGTGGAACTCGGCCGTCTCGAGGACGGGGAGTCGCTCGGCGGTGAGGACGATGAAGAAGACACACTGTGCCGGGTCGGTGAGGACGTCGCGCAGGTGGGTGAAGCGTTCGCGGCGTTTGAGCAGGATGGAGCGTAGCTGCTGGTTGCGGCGGTCGACGGGGTCGACGGCCCCGGTGACCACGTGGTCGCGGCCGGTGGGGGACAGGCCGCGGACGACCGCGGAGAGGTGCTCGGATTTCGCGCGGCGGTCGAGCAGGCCGTCGGTCCAGGCGGCCATGAGCTCCGGCAGGGCCATGAGGCGGGAGGTGTGGCCGGAGGGGGCGGTGTCGAAGACGACGTGGTCGTAGCGGTCGGATTCCTCGGCGACGAGGGTGGCGATGCGTTCGAGAATCGCCGCCTCGTGGGTGCCGGGGGACTGGGCGGAGAGTTCGAGATGCCTGCTCACCTCACCGTGGAGGTGCTCCGGCATCATCTGCCGCATGGTGTGGCCGACCTCGGCGAGGTGCTGCCGGGTGGTCTCGGCGGGGTCGAGCTCGATGACGTCGAGATGCTCGCGGACGGTGGTGATGCGGTCACCGATGCGCACGCCCCACAGGTGACCCAGGTTGTGGGCCGGGTCGGTGGAGACCAGCAGGACGCGGCGTCCGGCGGCGGCCAGGGCGGTGGCAGTGGCGGAGGCGACGGTCGTCTTGCCCACGCCGCCCTTGCCGCCGAAGAAGACGATCCGGGTGTCGCCGATGAGCTCTAGCAGCACTGTATGTTCTCCAGGGGTGAGTGCTCCATGCCCATGCGGCGGTGCCAGGCGTGGAAGTCCTCGTAGACGATGGGCAGCAGCTCGAGGGTGTAGTAGCTGGCCGGGTTAGGGACGCCGAGGGCCTCCGACATGACCAGCATCATGAACAGGTCGTCCTCCTGCTGGCGGGCCTTGACGAAGGTGGCCCGGTACGGGCCGGCGTAGTACTCCGTCAGCCCGTCGCTGAAGGCCTTCAGCCGGTCCCGGATCCCCATGACCGCCCTAGAGCTTCTTGGCGGGGACGACCGGCGCGGGGGCGTCGGTGTCCTCGTCGGACCAGATGGTCGGGTCCTCGTTGCGGGCGCGGTTCATGGCGGCGAACGCCTCGACCGTGACCCAGACGGCGCAGATGAGGATGATGATGTCCAGGCCGAGCAGCAGCCAGTTCTGCGCCTCCCAGAACTGTCCGATCTGGACGATCGCCGCCCACAGGGACATGACCAGGACGAAGATGAGCGGCACGAGGACCGGCCAGGTGGGTCGGCGCAGGCGGGTGAGGATGACGCAGAGGATGGACAGTGTCAGCGCCGCCATGAGCTGGTTGGTGGTGCCGAACAGCGGCCAGATGAGCATGCCGCCGGAACCGTCCCCGCCCGCGGAGAACGTCAGCGCCAGGGCGACGACCACGACGATGACGGTGGCCACGAGACCGGAGAGCTTGACGCCCATGATCTCGCCGATCTCCTGGACGACGAATCGCTGGAGGCGCACGCCGGTGTCCATCGTGGTGGCGGCGAAGAGGACGGCCATGGTGGCGAGGATGGTGGCGGACAGGGAGGTGGGGATGCCCAGGCCCTGGTTGATGAGATTGCCGCCGCCCTCGACGAATGCGTTGACACCGCCCTGGTTGAACGCGGTGTACACGGCCTCCCAGTCCTGCAGGGTGCGGTAACCGGAGGTGGTGGCGATGATCGTGCCCAGGGCGAGCAGGCCCTCGCCGACGGCGCCGAAGTAACCGACGAAACGGGAGTCGGTCTCCTTGTCCAGCTGCTTGGAGGAGGTGCCGGAGGAGACGATGCCGTGGAAGCCGGAGATCGCGCCGCAGGCGATGGTGACGAACAGCAGCGGGAACATCGACGGGGTGCCGTCGGGGACGTTGTTGTTGATGGCCGGGGCGACAACGGTCGGGGCGGTGACCAGGAACGCACCGTAGAGGATGCCCAGGCCGACGAAGAGCTGCAGGCCGTTGATGTAGTCACGGGGCTGGAGCAGGACCCACACCGGCAGGAGGGAGGCGATGCCGCCGTAGATGAACAGGACGATGATCCAGAAGGCGTTGGGGGACAGGCCCAGGATGGAGTCCGGCAGGACGACGGGGAAACGGTCGCCGATGATCATCAGGGCGTAGAGGACGACGACGCCGACGACGGAGACGACCGGCAGGTTCCACTTGAAACGGTAGATGGCCTGGCCGACGAACAGGGCGACGATGATCGCGCCCCAGGTCGGGATGACCGCGGTCGGGGTGGAGACCAGCAGGCCGGAGATGACCACGGCGAACGCGGCGACGACCATGAGCAGCAGCAGGAAGATGACCACGAGGAAGAGGTTGCGGCCGCGGGCGCCGATGTAGCGTCCCGACAGGGTGCCGATCGACTGGCCCTTGTGGCGTTGCGACGCCCACAGCGCACCGAAGTCGTGCATGCCCGCGATGAACACCGTGCCGATGGTCACCCACAGGAAGGCGGGGAACCATCCCCAGATAACGGCGACGGCGGGGCCCACGATGGGGGCCGCGCCGGCGACGGAGGTGAAGTGGTGCCCCCACAGGACATACTTGTTGGTGGGGACGAAGTCCACACCGTCGTTCATCGTGTGGGCGGGCGTCTTGTACGCGTCGGACAGCTGGTACACCCTCTTGCCCAGGAAACGGGAATAGAGGAGGTATCCGCCGATCATCATACCGACACCGATGACGGCAAGGATGAGTGAGTTCATGGGTGCATCCCTCGACTGGATCTGATAGTGACGGTGTTAACTGTCTCACAGCTCATGGCCAGGGTCACCCCAGGGGGTATGTGTGGATCAGGACACGTAGGAAACCCCAGGCAGTCAGACGTCTGCTGTCTGACGGCCCGGGGTGGGGGTGATCGCTACTCGACGCCGATCTGCCCGCCGTCCGCCTTCCACACCTGCGCCACAGCGGGGCGCGGTGCGGAGTTCCCGCCGTCCGGCCAGTGCGAGGCCGGGTTCTCGACGGTCGCGTCATCCGTCTCACCGGGGTGCTGGACGTTGACCAGGGCCCGCTCGCGCTGCACGATCGGGCCGCAGGTCTCCGCGGCGTAGGGGACGGTGAGGAAGCACTTGAGCTCACCGCGGTTGGGGCCCTCGACGGTCATGGCGTAGAGGCCGTCGTTGGAACCGAAGGCGTTGCCGTCGGTGGAGATCCACAGGTTGCCGAACTCGTCGAAGTCGAGGTTGTCCGGGCAGGAGATCGGGGACACCTTCGCCTTGTCGAAGCCGCCGAAGTAGGTGTACGCCTCGTCCGGGTCACCGCAGACGAGGATGAGGTTCCACGTGAACTGCTCACCGGCGTGATCGTCGACGATCTCCATGACCAGGCCGTTCTTGTTCTCCTTGACGGGGGCGTACTCCATGACGCCCTCCTTCGACTTCTCCGCGGCGCCGCGGTAGGAGTTGTTCGTCAGCGCCATGTAGACCTTGCCGGTGACCGGGGAGATCTCCACGTCCTCGGGGCGGTCCATCTTGGTGGCGCCGACGGCGTCGGCGGCCTCGCGGGTGAAGATGGCCACCTGCTCGCCGGTGAAACCGTCGACGTGGGACTGCGCGTTGCCCGCGGCGTCGACGGTCATGAGCTTCGCCCAGTGGCCGGCGCCGTCGAAGGCCCCGTCGGAGGGGAGCTCGCCGGAACCGTCGATCTCGGACTGCGGGGAGTTGCCCGCCATGACGGCGACGTAGAGGGTGCCCTCGTCGAGGATGGTCATGTTGTGGGCCATGTCGCCCTCGATCATCTTCTTCGTGGAGACGAACTTGTACAGGTACTCGAAGCGGGCGTCGTCGCCGGAATAGCAGACGACGGTGCCGTCGGCGGTGAGGTGGATGTTGCCGGCCTCGTGCTTGAAAACGGCCACACGCCATGTGCTTGACGGGGGTGGAGGTCGGGTCGTAGGGGTTGATCTCCACGAGGTAGCCGAAGCGGTTGAACTCGTTGGGCTCGCGGCCCAGGTCGAAGCGGGGGTCGAAGCGCTCCCACTTGCGGTCGGACTCGCCCTCGGCGGCGCCGAAGCGGGCGACGGAGGTGCGGGCCCGCTTGTCGGCGACGGCGTCGGCGTTGCCGAAGTAGATGTCGAAGTTCTCCTCGCCGGACAGCATGGTGCCCCACGGGGTCAGGCCCCCGGCGCAGTTGTTGAAGGTGCCCGCCACGCGGGTGCCGGTTGGGTCGGCGGAGGTCTTGACGTAGTCGGAGCCGGCGCCTGGGCCGACGAGGCGGAACTCGGTGGTGCCGGTGATACGGCGGTTGAGCGGCCCGAACTCGCGGGTAAGCTCACCGGTGCCCTCGGCCGTGGAGACCTCGAGGATGGTGTGGCCGTGGTCGGCGATGCCGATGCGGACCTGCTCCTCGGTGGGGTTGTCGGCGTCGTAGTTCGGGAACATCTGCGGCTCGGTGGTGTACTCGTGTGAGCAGACGTAGAGGAGGCGGTTCGCGTCGGTGGGGTGGGGGAGCAGGCCGGCGAAGTCGTTGTTGAAGCCGAACTGCTGCTCGGCGGCGGCCAGGGTCTGGTTGTGGATGTCGAACTCCGGTGCCCCCTCGATGACCGGGTCGCCCCAGGCGATGAGGACGGACTGCTCGTAACCGGCGGGGACGGTGACCTTGTCGTCCTCGTTCGGGGCGACGGCCTCGAACTGCAGGCCCCGGTCGGACACGTGGCCGGTGGTGCCGGAGGATCCCGGCAGGGACGATCCGAACGCGGAGGAACCTGAGGACTGGGCGGCCGCGGACGGCGCCAGGGACGCCATCGCCGCGCCACCGCCGACGGTGAGGACGGTGAGGCTGCCTGCCTTGAGAGCGGCGCGGCGGGAGACGAGGTCGCCGAAGTAGGGGTTGTCGGAGGTGTTCTCGCATTCGCCGAAACAGGCGTTGCCGCATTTGTAGGTGCAGGTCAGGGAGCTGCGGGATGAGGTGAACTGCTTGCTGAGAAGGTTGAGGCCCTTCAGTGCCATGGTGCCCTCCAGGGAACTGGGTGAGGAGTCGGTCTGCTGCATCCCGGACGCTATGAGGGGGGCATGTACAGACCCCAACAAAGAATTAACACGGTTAAACCTGTGTAATATAGGAACGCAGTCACCCCACCCCGTCCTCCGAGGAGATCCGCTCTTGTTCGTCACCACCGAACCCACCGCCCGTGACCGCCGCCTGACCCCCGGGCACGAGGGGACCGTCAGGGCCACCCTGCCCCTCGTCGGCGCGAACATCGGCACCATCGCCCAGACCTTCTACCGCACGATGTTCGGCAACCATCCGGAACTGCTGGCCAACACCTTCAACCGCGGCAACCAGAAATCCGGTGAACAGCAGAAGGCGCTGGCCGCCTCCGTGGCCACCTTCGCCACCATGCTCGTCGACCCCGACGCCCCAGACCCGGTCGACCTGCTGGCACGCATCGGCCACAAGCACGTCTCCCTGGGCATCACCGAGGATCAGTACCAGATCGTCCACGACAACCTCTTCGCCGCGATCGTCGAGGTCCTCGGCGAGGACGTGGTCACCGCCGACGTCGCCGAGGCATGGGACGAGGTCTACTGGATCATGGCGGATGTCCTCATCGCCTACGAAAAGCAGCTCTACGCCTCCGACGGCGTCGAGGCCGGCGACGTCTTCCGTGACGTGACGGTCGTGGAGAAGAAGGAACTCACCGACACCGTGACCACCTACACCCTCGACGGCGACCTCACCGCCGCCCGCCCGGGCCAGTACACCTCCATCGGGGTCGTCCTGCCCGACGGGGCCCGCCAGCTGCGCCAGTACTCCATCGTCGGTCAGGCGCCGGGCAACTACACCATCGCCGTGGAGACCGAGGGTGAGGTGTCCACCTTCCTCCGGGACAACGTCGAGGTCGGCGACACCATCCAGGCCACCCTCGCCGCCGGCGATCTCGTCCTCGAGGACGGCGACAGCGCGGTCGTGCTCGTGTCCTCCGGCATCGGCTCCACCCCGATGGTGGGCATGCTCTCCTACCTCGCCCGCACCGGCTCGGAACGCCCCGCCACCTACTTGCACGCCGACGCCTCCGAGGACACCCACGCGCAACTCGGCCACACCACCGCCCTGCTGGAGAAGCTGCCGTCCGTCACCGTCGCCCACAGCTACCGCGACAACGGCCAACTCATCGACATCTCCGCCCACGAGGTCGCCGGCTCCGACGTCTACCTCTGCGGCGGCAACGAGTTCCTCCGGGCGATCCGCCGTGACCTCGAGTCGCTACCCGCGGAGAAGGCCCCGAAGTCCGTCCGCTACGAGCTGTTCTCCCCGAATGACTGGCTGCTCGGATAGTCAAGACAACGCTCGTCCCACATGAGAGTTCCTTTAGAAAGAATGTGGGATCGGACCAATCACGGGATTGTCTCCACTTTTCGTCCTATAGTGAACGAATGGTTAACAACAGCACGACACAGGGCATGGCCGAGCGACAGATCGACGGCCTGAGCTCCCGCCAACTGGTGTGGGCCATGGCCGTCGGCCAGGCGGTCCTTGTACTCATCTTCATCGGCGGCAACATCATCCATCTGGGATACAACCACCCGGATGAACCGTTCCACCCGGTGTTCTCCCACCCGGGGTGGAACGGTGACTACGACGGTTCCCATGTGGAGATCCTCGGCCACATCCAGATGGCCCTGGCATCGGTCTTCCTGCTCTTCGCCGGGGCGATCAGACGCATCGGCGTCTACGCCGCCTGGGGTGTGGTCATGGCGGCCATCGTCATCGACGACATGCTCCAGCTCCACGAGCGCGTCGGCGAGGTCCTGGTCCGGGAGTTCGACCTGCCCGCCATCGGCGGCCTGCGCCCGCAGGACAGCGGCGAACTCGCGGTGTGGGGCGGGCTGGCGGGTGTCCTCGGGATCGGGCTGCTCATCGCCCACATCCGGGCGCCCCGCCCCGCGCGCCGGGACTCCTGGCTGTTCATCGGCGCCGCCGCCATTCTCGTGGCTTTCGGCGTCGTCCTCGACCAGCTGCTCATCCTCATCCCGGAGGGATCCTCGGTGTCGGTGATCCAGACGGGGATCCTGCTGGAGACCACCGGTGAGGTCTCGGCCATGGGCCTGCTGCTGGTACTGGCGTTCTGGATCATCGTCCGTCGCCGCCCGGTCGCCCCGGTGCCGGCCTCAACCGCTGAAGTGCAGGAACGTCCCGACGGCGAAAGCGAAGACCGCGAGCGAGGCGAAGGCGAACTCCAACAGCATCCCGAGTCCCAGGGACTTCAGCGCCTCCACTGAGGAACGCCACGCCGCCGCGAGGTCCCTGCGGCGGACGTACTCGGCCACGAGGAGGCCGAGGGCGAAGCCGAGGAAGAGCCCGACCACCGGCACGAGGAACATGCCGATGATGCCGACGACCACACCGAAGATGACGGGGCCGTGGGGGATCTGCTCCCGGCGCATCTTCCGCCCGGTGAGAATCGCCGATGAGCTCATGCCGATCACCGCGAGCACGATGCCGATGATTCCGGTCGTCCATGACACCGCCGACCCGAGCACCCACGCCCACACCAGCAGAGTGCCGATGACCAGGAGTGATCCGGGCAGGATCGGGATGATCGTGCCCAGGACGCCGACGATCAGCAGCAGGCCGGCGACAACGGTGACGGTCGTCTCGACCGTGGTGGTGTCCATGACGGACACACTAGTCCTCCGTGGCGTCGCCCTTCGGGGGGCGGCCGCGGCGGGGCAGCTCGCCGACGTTGCGGGGCAGTCGACCGGCGCGGCGCAGGGCGTCGCGAAGCATCACCTCGATCTGCGCGTTGACGCTGCGCGCCTCGTCGTCGGCCCAGCGGACGATGGCCTCGTGCACGGCCGGGTCGATCCGCAGCGGAATGTTCTTGCGGGCCATGGTCTAGGTGTACAGGCTGCCCGTGTTGATCATCGGCTGGGCGTTGGTGTCCGAGCACAGGACGACGAGCAGGTTCGACACCATGGCGGCACGGCGCTCCGGGTCGAGCTCGACGATCTGCTTCTTCTCCAGCTCGGCCAGGGCGGACTCGACCATGGACACGGCACCGTCGACGATGGTCTCGCGGGCGTCGACGATCGCGCCGGCCTGCTGGCGCTGCAGCATCGCCTGGGCGATCTCGGGGGCGTAGGACAGGGCGGAGATGCGGGCCTCGATGATCTCCAGGCCGGCGATCTTCACCCGGGCCGCGACCTCGTCCGCGAGCTCCCGGGAGACGAGGTCCGTGGAACCTGACAGGGACGGCAGGTGGGCCGTGCCGCCGTCGTAGGGGTGGCTCGTGGCGGTGTGGCGCAGGGCGGACTCGGCCTGGGAGTGGATGAACTCCTCGACGTCCTCGACCGCGAAGGTGGCCTTGGCGGTGTCGGCGACCTGCCAGACGATGATGGCGCCGATCATGACCGGGTTGCCGTTGAGGTCGTTGACCTTGAGCTCGCTGGTCTCGAAGTTGCGCACGCGGACGCTCATCTTCTTCGAGGTGGCCAGCGGCGGGACGAGACTGAGGCCCGTCGTGCGGTTGGTGCCGAGGTAGCGGCCGAAGAACTGGACGACGTGGGTGTGGCCGGGGGAGATGATGCGGACCATCGGCAGTGCGACGGCGCCGAGGACGATGAGGAGGATGCCGATCGGGAGGAGGACGCTGCCGACGGCGTCGCCGCCGTCGATAAGCATGCCGGCCCAGATGGTCAGGGCGGGACCGGCGATGATCGCCAGGATGCCGCCGACGAGGACGGCGGCGGCCAGCGGCGTGGAGCCGGACCAGGCGGGGGACTCGACGATCTCGACCTTGGCGCCGTCGTGGCCGACGGGGCGCTCGGCGACCTCGGCCTCGGGGACGTGGGACTGGTCGGGGTCGTGGTGGGTGTGCGGGGTGCTCATGATGCGGGACCTTTCGTGACGGGTTAATCTGATATCAGAATAGCAGAATCTGATATCAGATTAAATGGCCGGGCGGATCACGGCGGTCGCCGACTGTCTGCCGGGGTGCGCGATGGACTACCCTTGGAACCCGTGACCGAGCAGAAGAATACCCAGGACCTCCCCGAACAGCTGCGCATCCGCCGCGAGAAGCGGCAGAAGCTCATCGACGCCGGTGTTGAGCCGTACCCCGTCACCGTTGACCGGACCACGTCGCTGCGTGACCTGCGGGAGAGGTTCGCGGTGCTGGCGGAAGACGCGGACGTCGAGAAGCGGGAGGGTGTCACCTACCTGCAGCCCGGCGAGGAGACCGACGTCGAGGTCGCCGTCGCGGGCCGGCTCATCTTCATGCGCAACACCGGCAAGCTGTGCTTCGCCACCCTCCAGGACGGCGACGGCACCCAGCTGCAGGCCATGCTCTCCCTGGCGGAGGTCGGCCAGGAGGCGCTCGACGCCTGGAAGGCCGACGTCGACCTCGGTGACTTCGTCTCCGTCCGCGGTCGCGTCATCGCGTCCCGACGCGGCGAGCTGTCCATCATGGCCACCACCTGGACCATGGCCGCGAAGGCGCTGCGCCCGCTGCCCGTCGCCTTCGCGGACATGTCCGAGGACACCCGCGTGCGCCACCGCTACACCGACCTCATCATGCGCGAGCAGGCCCGCGCCAACGCCCTGACCCGCATCAGGGTGATGCGGGCCCTGCGCCACCACCTGGAGGGCGAGGGCTTCCTCGAGGTGGAGACCCCGATGCTGCAGACCCTGCACGGCGGCGCGGCGGCCCGCCCCTTCGAGACGCACTCCAACGCCCTCGACATCGACCTGTACCTGCGCATCGCGCCGGAGCTCTACCTCAAGCGCTGCGTCGTCGGCGGCATCGACAAGGTCTTCGAGGTCAACCGCAACTTCCGTAACGAGGGTGTCGACAGCTCCCACTCGCCGGAGTTCGCCATGCTCGAGACCTATCAGGCGTGGGGCGACTACAACACCGGCATGGACACCATCAGGGGTCTCATCCAGGCCGTGGCCATGGAGGTCTTCGGCTCGCACGTGGTCACGCTCGCCGACGGCACTGAGTACGATCTCGGCGGACAGTGGCAGGTCATCGAGATGTACCCCTCCCTCAACGAGGCCCTGCAGCGCAAGTTCCCCGGCCAGCCGGAGGTCACCATCGACTCCAGCGTCGAGGAACTCAAGGCCATCGCCGACGCCATCGGCCTCGACGTCCCCGCCAAGGGCGGCTGGGGCCACGGCAAGCTCGTCGAGGAGATCTGGGAGCTGCTGTGCGAGGATCAGCTGGACGGCCCCATCTTTGTCAAGGACTTCCCCGTCGAGACCTCCCCGCTCACCCGCCAGCACCGCAGCAAGCCCGGCGTCACCGAGAAGTGGGACCTCTACGTCCGCGGGTTCGAGCTGGCCACCGGCTACTCCGAGCTCGTCGACCCCGTCATCCAGCGGGAGCGTTTCGAGGATCAGGCCCGCCTGGCCGCCGGAGGCGACGACGAGGCCATGGTCCTCGACGAGGACTTCCTCGCCGCCATGGAGCAGGGCATGCCGCCGACCTCCGGCATCGGCATGGGCGTCGACCGCCTCCTCATGGCCCTGACCGGCCTGGGCATCCGCGAGACCGTGCTGTTCCCGATCGTCAAGCCGGAGCAGCACAACTGACGATCGGCCGTTTCAGGACCGCAGTGAGCGGGGCCGCGCGGTGGCCTGACTGTCCACCGCGCGGCCCCGCAGACGATCCCCGCACCTGAGTGTGGGGCCGCTCTCCTCCCTGGGGGAGGGGGAGGGGCCTGGGCGGACTAGTTGTCGTCCTTGTTGCGGCGCTTACGTTCCTTGCGTGCGAGTCTCTTGGCGCGCTCCATTTCTTCGGCGTCCGCCTGAGCGCGCTCGGTGGCCTCGAGCTGCTTGCGCTCCTTGCGCCCCGGGCCGTCCCACAGGGTGATGGCGACGCCGACGAGCGCCGCGACGGGGTAGAGCCACAGGATCCAGTCGTCTCCGAGGAGCGCGGTGGTCAGGAACATGACGAAGAGAATGCCGAAGATGACCAGGGCGGCCAGTTGCCAGACTTTGAGTGTCTTCATGGGTTTCAGAGTGTAGGGCACTGGCCGCTGTCGGCGCGCCTTTGCACCGCCGTCAGGAGCGCGACGGGAACTTTGGCAGGTACTTGTACGTTAAAACTCTTGACAAAGCTGAACTGCCACCAAAAAACGTTTCGACTGTGTCTCTGGCTGCGGCTTCCTGCCTGTTGCCTGAATGGATACTTGAAAAATGTCCCAGTTTGGCGGGGAGTTCGATTTCAAGGGCCGAGGAACCGCGGAGGGCGATTTGAGGGCCTGACGATTCCACCCCCATATTAGGGTGGGAAAAGAGCCTTGAAAAGTATAAGGTGCAACTATATGGCGACAAGAGGGCCATCAAGTTGAAATAGTATAAGCGTGCTGTAAATAAAGATTTGGACAATGATCTGGATTCTGGGGAAATGCCTGCTAGCCTCTCTAGTATGACCAATCAATCGACGGCCGGGAGCGCGGCGGTACACCCCTCCCTGCAAAAGAATCCGGTAACGACGATCGGCCACTCGCAGGCCGTTATCATCCTTCTGATCGGCACCCTGTTCCTGTCTGGCACTCCGCTGTGGGTCAAGGCGTCCAACATGGACCCGGCCACCCAGGCATTCCTCCGCGTCGCTATTGGCGCCCTCATCCTCCTCCCGCTGGCCATCCACGAGATGAAGAAGAAGATGAGCCTGCCCAAGCAGGGCATCATCTACTCCGTCATCGCCGGCATCTTCCTGGGCATCGACTTCGTCGCCTGGAACTTCTCCATCTTCCTGATCGGCTCCGGCATCGCCGCGATTCTGCTGAACCTGCAGGTCGTCATCGTCCCGATCCTCTCCACGATCTTCGACAAGTACAAGCTGCCGAAATCCTTCATCGTGATTCTGCCGCTGATGATCGTCGGCGTGCTGCTGACCGGCGGCGTCTTCGAGCCCACCGAGGCCATGCCCGGTCCGGACCAGATCTCCGGTGTCAAGACCTCCGTCCTGGGCACCATCTTCGGCCTGACCTCCGGTATCTGCTACTCCTTCTACCTGTACTTCTCCCGGAAGGCCTCCACCACCGCACCGCGCAAGGACCTTTACGTCCAGCCGATGATGTGGACCATGATCGCCCAGATGGTCGCCCCGATCATCGCCATGATCTTCGGCAACGGCTTCGCCGTGACCACCGGCGTCCTGACCAAGGACCCGGAGACCGGCCAGATGGTTCTGCCGGACATGCCGGAGGACATCGGAGATCTTCGACGCCGTCCAGATGGGTGACCCGATCAACGGCAACAACTGGTTCAACCTCATCGTGCTGATCGTCATCGGTCAGGCTGCCGCCTGGACCCTGGTCCAGATCGGTTCCGTCTGGCTCGAGCCGGTCCTGTCCGCAGGCATCCTGCTGCTGTCCCCGGTGACGTCCGTCATTGTGGCATGGCCGCTGTTCGGTGAGATCCCGTCCCTGCTGCAGTGGCTGGGCATCCTCATCATCCTCGGCTGCGTGGCGTTCCAGAACGGCCTGTTCGACGCAGTCTTCAAGAAGAAGGCCGTCGACACGGCCCAGGCAAACGAAGACGTGGCCGTCTAAGACGGCCCACGGCGTCCCGCCGCCAGGGAAAACAGCACCCAGCACCTAATTGAAAAGCCGGCGATCGGCAGGCACCCGCCGTTGATCGCCGGCTTCTCTGCACAACGGTTCAAGTTTCGGCAGTATGGGTTGCAGGATCCATATTGCACTCACCTCTAACAAGCATTTCAAGGAGAACTCATGCACCTCACCCAGCGTGAACAAGAGAAGCTCATGATCGTCGTGGCCGCAGACGTGGCCCGTCGTCGCAAGGAGCGTGGCGTCAAGCTCAACCACCCGGAGTCCGTCGCCTACATCACCGCAGAGCTGATGGAAGGCGCTCGCGACGGCAAGACCGTCGCCGAGCTCATGAGCGAGGGCGTCAGCATCCTCACCCGTGATGACGTCATGGAGGGTGTCCCGGAAATGATCGCCGACGTTCAGGTCGAGGTCACCTTCCCTGACGGAACCAAGCTTGTCACCGTTCACAACCCGATCCGCTAAACATCGACTCGCAACTGTCGCAAAAAGGAGAGTTTGACATGATTCCTGGTGAAATCTTCGTCGCGGAAGAGGGCCCGATCGTCCTCAACGAGGGCCGCGAGGCCATCACCATCGAGGTGACCAACAAGGGCGACCGTCCGGTCCAGGTCGGTTCCCACTTCCACTTCTATGAGGCCAACAGCGAGCTCGAGTTCGACCGCGAGGCGGCCAAAGGCAAGCGCCTAGACATTCCGGCCGGCACCGCCGTCCGCCTCGAGCCGGGCGACTCCCGCACCGTCAACCTCGTTGACTTCGGTGGCACCCGTGAGGTCTTCGGCTTCAACAGCAAGGTCAACGGTTCCCTGGCCTAGGCGGGTGCACGGGTCCGGCTTACCCGGGCCAACCGCACACCGTTTCCTGCAGGGGATACGACTCAACCAACGCACTGAATAAACGAGAAGTAGCGAGCTAAGAGGAGAACTTAGACAATGTCTTTTGAAATGGAGCGCCGCCAGTACGCTGAGCTGCACGGCCCCACCACCGGCGACCGCATCCGTCTGGCTGACACCGAGCTGATCGCTCGCGTCGAGAAGGATTACACGAAGTACGGCGAAGAGGTTTCCTTCGGCGGCGGCAAGGTCATCCGCGACGGTATGGGCCAGAACTCCCGCACCTCCACCGATGAGACCCCGGACCTGGTCATCACCAACGGCACCGTCATCGACTACACCGGCATCTACACGGCCGACATCGCCGTCAAGGACGGCAAGATCATCAAGATCGGCAACGCCGGCAACCCGGACATCCAGGATGACGTGGACATCATCGTGGGCGTGAACACCGAGGTGATCGGCGGCGAGGGCAAGATCGTCACCGCCGGCGCCGTGGACACCCACATCCACTTCATTTCCCCGGAGCAGGTCGAGGCAGCCCTCGACAACGGCACCACCACCCTCATCGGCGGCGGCACCGGCCCGGTGGACTCCACCAACGCCACCACCGTCACCGCCGGCCCGGCCAACATCAAGCACATGATCCGCGCGACGCGTGACTTCAACGTCAACGTCGGCTTCCTGGGCAAGGGCCACGCCTCCGATCCGGAGAAGCTGCGCGAGCAGATCCGGGCCGGCGCCATCGGCCTGAAGATCCACGAGGACTGGGGCGCCACCGCCAACTCCATCGACACGGCCCTGACCGTCGCCGATGAGATGGACATCCAGGTCGCCATCCACACCGACACCCTCAACGAGGGCGGCATGGCCGAGAACACCATCGCAGTCATCGGCGACCGTGTCATCCACACCTTCCACACCGAGGGCGCCGGCGGCGGCCACGCTCCGGACATCCTGAAGGTCGCTGGCCTGCCGAACGTTCTGCCGGCGTCCACCAACCCGACCCTGCCGTACACGATCAACACCATGGACGAGCACCTGGACATGATCATGGTCTGCCACCACCTGAACCCGGATCTTCCGGAGGACGTGGCCTTCGCGGATTCCCGCATCCGCAAGGAGACCATCGCGGCCGAGGACGTCCTGCACGACCGCGGCATCCTGTCCATCACCTCCTCCGACTCCCAGGCCATGGGCCGCGTCGGCGAGGTCGTCCTGCGTACCTGGCAGGTCGCGCACCGCATGAAGGAGCAGTTCGGTGCTCTGGAGGGCGACGACGCCAACGCCGACAACGAGCGCATCAAGCGCTACATCGCGAAGTACACGATCAACCCGGCCATCGCCTCCGGCGTCTCCGACACCGTCGGTTCCGTGGAGGAGGGCAAGCTGGCCGACCTGGTCATCTGGGAGCCGGCGTACTTCGGCGTCAAGCCGAGCATCGTCCTGAAGTCGGGTTACATCGTCCGTTCCATCATGGGCGACTCCAACGCCTCCATCCCGACCCCGCAGCCGCGCACCATGCGTTACTCTTTCGGCGCCCGCGGCGCTGCTGCCGGCCGCACCTCCGTCACCTTCCTGCCGACCGCCGCCATCGAGGCCGGTATCGAGGAGGAGCTGGGCGTGGACCGCACCTTCGTCGAGGCGAAGAACATGCGCACCATCCGCAAGGCTGACCTGAAGCTCAACAACGCCACCCCGGACATCAAGGTTGATCCGGAGACCTACGTGCTGAGCGTCGACGGCGAGGAGATCACCTCCGAGCCGGCAACCGAGCTGCCGATGACGCAGCGTTACTTCCTGTTCTAGTTCCGTACTAGTCTCAGGGGTTAATCGACGCGGCGCGCTCTGCCTGGAGCGTCGCCGGCCGATGTCAACACTGGCGGGGCGGTTCACACCGACCCCGCCTTTGTTGTCCACACACCTGCTTTCTACACAATCTGGAAGAAAGAGTCCCATGATTATCACCGAGATCTCCGGTAACCTCGCCGATCTCACCGAGGCCGAGCGCGACGGGCTGAACATCGACTACGCCGTGTTCGACAATGAGAGCCGTCTCAAGCGGGTCCAGCGAGTGACCACCGAGGGCGGCAACGAGGTCGCCCTGCGTCTTTCCAACGACTTTCGTGAGCTCTACGACGGTGACGTCCTGCAGCGCGAGGGCGAGAACGCCGTCGTCGCTCGCATGGCCGCCTCCGACGTCCTGGTGATCGCCCCGGCCTCCATCCGCGAGGCGCTGGCCGTGGCCCACACCCTGGGCAACCGTCACCTGCAGGCGCAGTTCTTCGGCGCCGACAGCGAGTTCGGCAAGGAAGTCATGGTCGTCCGCTACGACCACACCGTCGAGCACACCCTGGAGCACCTCAATGTGGCGTTCTCCCGCGGTGAGCACGTGATGCCGGAGGCATTCCGCCATGCTGAGCACTCTCACTAACCGTCGCGCAGAGCTGGTCATCTGGCACCTGACCGACTCCGCTTTGCCGACCGGTGGTTTCGCCCATTCCGCCGGCCTCGAGACCTATGTCCTGGCCGAGGACATCATCGACGCCGAGGGCTACGGCCGGTGGCTGCACGGCTACCTGCGTCAGGCCAGCTACAACGAGGCTTTGGCCGTGAAGTTCGCCGTCGAGCTGCAGAAGAGCGAGCTTGACGACGCCACGAAGCGTCAGCTCCTGGTCGAGCTGGACCAGCTGGCCCACGCTTGCCAGACGCCGAAGGAGGTCCGCACCTCCATGAACTCGATGGGCAAGCGCTGGTCGCGCGTCGCCGCCATCGTGGCGCCGGAGGACCACCTGGTCACCGAGTACGTGGCCGCGATCAATGCCCGCGAGCTCAAGGGCAACCCGGGTATCGCGGCGGGCCTGGTGCTCGGCGCTCATGGCGTCGACGTCGAGGACGCGGTCGCCGCGTACCTGATGCAGATGGCCAACTCGATGACCCAGAACGCCATCCGAGCCATCCCGCTGGGCCAAGACGCCGGCCAGCGTGTGCTGGTCGGCGCCTATGAGGCGATCGAGCAGGCCATCGAGATGACGATGCGCCACCAGACGAGCGATTTCGGTGTCGCGGCGCCCCGCCTCGAGGTGGCCCAGATGGCCCACGAGGCCCTTCACTCCCGCATGTTCATGTCCTAAAATTGGGACGATCAAACAGAAGTTAGACGAAAGGAATGACACAATGGTTGCAATCAAGATTGGCGTCGGCGGCCCGGTGGGTTCCGGCAAGACTGCCCTGATCGAGCGCATCACCCGTGCACTCGACGGCGAGATCTCCATGGCGGCGATCACCAACGACATCTACACCACCGAGGACGCCAAGATCCTCGCCCGCGAGGGCCTCCTCCCGGAGGACCGCATCATCGGCGTCGAGACCGGCGGCTGCCCGCACACCGCCATTCGTGAGGACACCTCGATGAATGACGCCGCCTACGAGGAGCTCCTGGAGCGCCACCCGGATCTGGAGCTCGTCTTCGTCGAGTCCGGCGGCGACAACCTGTCCGCCACCTTCTCCCCGGAGCTGGTCGACTTCTCCATCTACATCATCGACGTCGCCCAGGGCGAGAAGATCCCGCGCAAGGCGGGCCAGGGCATGATCAAGTCCGATCTGTTCATCATCAACAAGACCGACCTGGCCCCGCACGTCGGCGCCGACCTGAAGGTCATGGAGGACGACTCCAAGGTCTTCCGTGGTGAGAAGCCGTTCGTGCTGACCAACCTCAAGACCGATGAAGGCCTGGACAAGGTGATCGACTGGATCCGTCACGACGTCCTCATGCTGGATCTGGCCAACTAATGGGCTGGGATCTACCGTCGGGCGTCTTCCACCATGAGCCTCCGCGCGAGGAGATGGGCGTCCTGGAGCTCGGCATCGAGGTCAGCGGCGGCAAGTCCATCGCGACCTCGCAGTACCACTCCCGCGCGCTGAAAATCATCCGCCCGCACTACCTCGATGACTCCGGTCAGGTGTACTACATCATCGTCAACCCGGGTGGCGGGTACGTCGGCGGCGACGCCTACCGCATCAAGGTCGACGTCGCCGAGGGTGCGTCCGCGCTGCTGACCGACCAGTCGGCGGCCAAGGTCTACCGCACCCCGGACGATTATGTGGTGCAGAACGTGGAGTTCAACGTCGCCGAGGGTGCGGTCCTGGAGTACATCCCGGATCAGCTGATTCTCTACCGCGACGCGGACTTCCGTCAGCACCTCACCGCCAACGTGCACCCGAACGGTTCGCTGTTCTTCTCGGACATCGTCACCCCGGGCTGGTCCCCGGACGGCGGGCACTTCCTGTACAAGCAGGCGCACCTGCGCAACGTGGTCAACGTCGGCGGCGAGCTCGCGCTGGTCGACAACATCAAGCTCCAGCCGCTCTCCAGCGAGTTCGGGCAGGAGAAGGAGTTCTACATGGGTGGCCGCACCCATGTGGCGACGGCCATCTGTTTCGCCCCGGGCGTCACCGAGGATCTCATCCGTGACGTGCGTGCGAAGATCGACGAGCATGCCGCGGCGGACGAGTCGATGATCGCCTCGGTGACCGCGACCGAGCGTCCCGGCTTCGTCGTGCGTGCCCTGGGCAACCGCACCGAGGAGCTGCTCCAGCTCATTCTCGACGTCGCGGGGGAGGTGCGCGGCCAGCTCCGCGGCCACCGCGACATCACCCTGCGTCAGTACTGACGCGACGCCGCCCGGCTCGACTGCCTGACCCGCCCCGGACCCTCTCGGGGCTGGGCGGGCAGGTCGCCGTCGGACCCGGACTTTTCACGCGGCCCGAGGGTTGCGGTGAATTAGGTATTCCCACACCGTATTATCAAATAACCAATTGAATGATTGAAGTCGACGCCCGGAGGAACCCTATGTCCCGACGCTCAACCGCCCTCGCCGGTCTGGTGGCCGTGGCCGCCCTGACCCTGGCGGCCTGCTCCGGAACGGACTCGACCACGGCGGGCCCCACCGCACAGACCCGCGCCGAGGACGAGCTGGTGCTCGCCGTCGGCGACGTCGGGGAGGGCGAGTTCGACCCGCTGCGCGGCTGGGGCAACCACCAGGAGCACAAGGTGCTGCATTCCTCCCTGGTGCAGTGGAACCGCAGCGCGGAGACCGGCGAGATGGAGCTGGTCGGCGACCTGGCGAGGGACTTCTCCCACAAGGGCACGGTCTGGACCTTCCACCTGCGCGAGGACTTCATGTTCTCCGACGGTGAGCCGGTCACCGCCGCCGACGTCGTCTTCACCTACGACCTGCTCAAGGAGGACGGCACCCAGTTCGACCTCACCAACGTCGCCGAGGTCCGCGCCGTCGACGAGCGCACCGTCGAGATCGAGCTGGTCCAGCCGGACTCCCTCTTCGGCCCGCAGGCGGCGACCATCGCCATCCTGCCGGAGCACGCCTACGGCGAGGGCTACTCGCAGAACCCGATCGCCTCCGGCCCGTACCGGGTCGTCGAGTACCAGGACGGCGAGCAGCTGATCATGGAGGCCAACCCGCACTACCCGGAGGAGCTGACGTACCGGAAGCTCACCTTCTACCTGGCCGACGAGGAGGCCGCCCTCAGCGCGGCCCAGGCCGGCACGGTCGACGTCGCGAAAGTCCCTTACACCAACGCCGACCGCCAGTTCGAGGGGATGACCCTCGAGCAGCTCGAGTCCGTCGAGACCATGGCCATCACCCTGCCCACCGAGCCGGCCGGCGGCACCGCCGAAACCATGGGCATCGAGGGGCCGGGCGGCAACGACGTCACCTCCGACCCCGCCGTGCGCAAGGCGCTCTCGCTGGGCGTCGACCGCCGGGAACTCAACGACATCGTCGTCGCCGGCTACGGCGAGCCGGCCTACTCCGTCGCCGACACGCTGCCGTGGGGCACCGAGGACGTCCGCTTCGCCGACGCCGACCCCGAGGGCGCGAAGAAGCTGCTTGCCGACGCCGGGTGGATCGACACCAACGGCGACGGCACCGTCGACAAGGACGGCGTCGAGGCCGTCGTCGGCCTGATGTACACCACCAGCGACCCGGCGCGCGCCGACCTGGCCGAGTCCTTCGCCGCACAGGCCGCCGAGCTCGGCATCCGTTTCGAGCCGGAGGGGGCGACCTGGGACGACATCTACGCCGAGGGCAAGTCCAAGGCCGTCGTTTTCGCGCTCGGCTCGCTGAGCCCGAAGGAGCTGTGGGACACCTACTCCTCCGAGTCCGTCGGCGTGAGCTACAACAACATGCCCAACTACTCCGACCCGGAGGTGGACGAGCACCTGACCAGGGCCCGCCTCGCGGACACCCTGGGTGAATCCATCCCGGAGTGGCAGGCCGCCCAGGCCGCGGGCGCCTCCTCCCACCCGGAGACCGGTGACGTGTCCATGCTGTGGATCCTGCGCCGCGATCACCTGTACTTCATCAACGACCGCGTCGACATCGGCGAGCAGATCACCCACGGCCACGGGCACGGCATGCAAATCTTCCAGAATCTGACGCAATGGCGTTAAAACGGCTCTCCTGGACGCTGGCCAGGATGCTCTTCCTGCTGATCAGCGTCACCTTCGTCGCCTTCGTCCTGGTCGAGGCCTCCCCCCTGGACCCGGTCGCGCAGTACGTCGCGTCCATGCAGCGCGGCGTCAGCGCCGACCAGGTCGAGCGCATCACCGCGCTGTGGGGCCTGGACCGGCCCTGGTACGAACGCTACGTCAGCTGGCTCGGCGGCATGCTCGCCGGTGACTTCGGCGTCAGCAACCTCTACCGCGCCGACGTCGCGGGCATCATCGGCCACGCCATCGCCAACTCCCTGCTGCTGATGTCGATCGCCTGGGTGCTCTCCGGCGTACTCGGCTACCTGCTGGGCGTCGTCTCCGGCGCGACCCGGGGCACGCTGCTGGATCGCGCCATCGTCGCTGCCTGCTACGTGCTCACCTCCACGCCGCCCTACGTCGTCGGCCTGGTGCTCATGCTCGTCTTCGCGGTGCAGCTGGGCTGGGTCCCGCTGGGGCTCTCGCAGCCGCTGGGCATGGTCTCCGCGGACGTCACCTTCCTCGACCGGCTGCGCCACGCCGTCCTGCCGGCGATCACCGTGGCCATCGTCGCCATCGCCAACGTCACCCTGCACACCCGCCAGTCGGTGAGCCAGGTCATGGAGTCCGACATGGCCCGCTTCGCCCGCACCCGTGGCCTGGGCACCTGGGGGATCGTCCGCCACCACGGTCTGCGCAATACCCTGCTGCCGGCGGTGATGCTGCAGTTCACCTCGCTGTCGATGCTCTTCGGCGGCTCCGCCCTGGCCGAGGTCGTTTTCTCCTACCACGGTCTGGGCGCGCTGATCACCAAGGCGGCGATCGCCTCGGACGTCCCGCTGCTGCTGGGCGCGGTCACCCTGTCCGCGGTGCTGGTGTTCGTCGGCAACCTCATCGCCGACGTCATCGCCATCCTCGTCGACCCGCGGGTGAGGAGGAGCGTCGATGCCTGAGTTCCTCCGCGCCGACGTCCTGCACACCAACCGCTGGGGCCGGGCGCTCGGCCTGCGCTGGCTGCGCTTCGGTCGGCTCGTCCACCCGCGCAACAACCGCGGGCGTCTGCTGGTCCTGGTCAGCGTCGCGTTCCTGCTGATCCTCGGGATCGCGCTCGCCTCCGGCCTCTACCCGCAGTCCGCCATCCAGCCCACCGGGGGTCAGCGCAACCTCCCGCCGAGCTGGCAGTTCCCGCTCGGCACCGACTGGGTCGGGCGCGATCTGGCCGCCCGCACGATGAAGGGCATGTGGCTGAGCATCCGCATCGGCGCGCTCACCGCGCTGGTGTCCACCGCAGTCTCCGTCCTCTTCGCCGTGCTCGCCACCGCCGGGTCACGGTGGCTCGACCGCATCGTCTCCTGGCTTGTCGACGCCACCATCGGCCTTCCCCAGATCGTGCTCGCCATCCTCATCGCCTTCGCCGTCGGCGGAGGAACGCGCGGCGTCGTCCTGGCCGTCGGTCTGACCCTGTGGCCCCCGCTGACCAGGCTGCTGCGCGCCGAGATCCTCAAGCTCAAGGAAGAGCCCTTCGTCGCGATGTCGCGCGCCCAGGGCCACGGGAGCGCCTGGGTCATCCGCCACCACCTCCTGCCGGCACTGACCCCGCACATCCTCGTCGGCCTGGCGATCATGTTCCCGCACGCCATCCTCCACGAGTCGACGCTGACCTTTCTCGGCTTCGGCATCGAACCGACCACCCCCTCGCTGGGCATCATCCTCGCCGAGGGCATGCGCTACCTCTCCAACGGCCAGTGGTGGGCCGTCCTCGGCCCGATCGCCGTGCTGGTCACCCTGGCCACCGTGCTCGACGCCTGCGGGGACCTGCTCCGCAGCCTGCTCGCCCCCGTCTCGAGGCACCAATGATCACCGACCCGCTCCTGACCGTCACCGACGTCTCGGTCGCCTTCCATCAGTACGTCGGCCTGCTGCGCCGCCGCCACGTCGTCCAGCTCGACAACGTGTCAATGGACCTGGCCGCCGGCGAAATCCTCGCCGTCGTCGGCGCGTCCGGCGCCGGCAAGTCCCTGCTCGCCGACGTCATCCTCGGCCTGCTGCCCCCCAACGCGCACGTCTCCGGCGAGGTCCGCTTCCACGGCCGCGAGCTTGTCGACGCCGACCGCAAGGGCAGGGTCCGCTACGTCCCCCAGGGCACCGGCCACATCGACCCGACCATGAAGATCGGCGACTTCATCGCGCTCTCCGGCTCCGACCCGATCGCGCAGCTGGCCCGCTTCGGCCTCGGCCCCGAGATCGCCACGCGCTTCCCGCACGAGCTCTCCGGCGGCATGCTGCGCCGGGTGAGTCTGGCGGCGTCGGTCAGCGACGACATGGAGCTGCTCATCGCCGACGAACCCACCCCGGGCCTGCACCCGAAGGCCGTCACCGAGGTGACGGACTACTTCCGCCAGGTGCGCACCGACGGGGCGTCCATCCTTTTCATCACCCACGACATGATCACCGCGGCCTCCGTCGCGGACCGGATCACCGTCATGCGCGACGGCACCATTGACACGGTGGCGGCGGGCGTCGACGAGCTCACCGGGTATGCACGCCAGCTGTGGCGTGCCCAGCCCGCCCACGATTTCTGGGAGGCGCTGTCATGAGCCTGACCGGGGAGAACCTCTCCTTCAGCTACGGGGCGACCCCGCTGATCCGCGACTACTCGATCACGCTCGCCGAGGGCCGAGATCCTCGGCCTGCACGGCTACAGCGGCACCGGCAAGTCCACCCTGGCCCGCCTGCTCACCGGGTACCTAACCCCGACCGGCGGGCGGGTGCTCGTCGACGGCGCGCCGGTCGCCCACGGCACCTTCCACCCGGCGCAGCTGATCCAGCAGCACCCGGAACGCGCCGTCGACCCCCGGTGGCGCCTGTCCCGGGTGGTGGAGAACATCGACCGCGACACCCTGGACCATCTCGGCATCCAACCGGAGTGGCTCACGCGCCGGGCACTCGAGGTCTCCGGCGGGCAGCTGCAGCGCATCAGCATCGCCCGGGCCCTGGACCCGCGGACCCGCTACCTGGTGGCCGATGAAATCACGACGATGATGGACGGCCTGCTGCAGGCCGACATCTGGGCCAAGCTGGTCGCTGCGGTGCGCGAGTGCAACCTCGGCATGCTCGTCGTCTCCCACGACCGGGACCTGATGCGCCACGTCTGCGACGAGGTCATCGAATTCGACTCCGGCATTCCGCGTGAATTCAAGTAGTCGTTGCAACACTTTCCCCACCGAGAGGTTGCCCGATGACCACGACAGGCCCGTTTCATTCCCTGACCGACCCGACTTTTATCAAATTAGTGCGGAAGTCAGTCGCCCTGGATCCCGGCGATCAGTTCGGCAATGTCTGTGGGCACCGGTGACGCCGCGTGGATCGTCTGCCCCGCGACCTGCACCTGGAAGGTCCGGTACTTCCTCAACGTCCGCACCAGCCGCTTCAACGACAACCCCGAGCGTTCCTCCAGCAGATGGCCCACAGCCATCGCGGCCATCACCACGCTCAGGTGTGCCTCGATGGATTCTCGTTTGTGGTGGTAGATCGGCCGGGCCTTGAGATCGGACTTCGACATCCGGAAAGCCTTCTCGATCTTGAGCAGCTGCCGGTAGGCGTGGATGACCTGTTCCGCGGGCAGGTCCACCCGGGAGGTCTCGTACCCCTTGATCCCTGCCAGGGCTTTGTTCTTGTCCACCAACGTCCAGTTGACCTGTTTGTTCGGTGCCTTGAGATCCACGAACCGGTTGCGCTTGACTGGCAGCTTGCCGGCCACGGCCTTCTCCGCTTTGGCGACCTGCTCATCAATACCCTTGAGCGTGCGGCGTGCCCTGTCCCAGGAGTACTGGTAGTAGGTAACCGAGTGCGGCACGCCGTCGGGGCCACGCCCTGTCCGGTCGGCGTAGGTCCAGATCTGTTTGTCCTCGTAGTCCTGGCCGGGATGGTGTTTACGCCACTGCGCCACCGGGTAGGGGATGTCTTTGAATTTCACACCGAGGATGTAGTGCAGGCCGGCCTCGATGATCGCGGCCTTGTTACCGGCAGAGAACATCCCAGCGTCCGCGACGACGGTGACATCCTCCACGCCGTAGGCATCCTGGAAGTTTCTGATCATGGGCAGCATCGTGCGGGTTTCGGCCATGTTCCCTTCAAACGCACCCACGGCCAGCGGGAAGCCGTGGGCATCGGAGAGCAGGCCGACGGTGATCTGCGGTTCGAGTCGGCGTTCCTTGGAAAAGCCTGGTTTGCGGAAGTCATCACCTTCGTCGGTTTCGAAATACAAGGTGGTGACATCAAAAAGAACCAGGACTCCGGGGCCGATACCGGCATGCGTGGCGCAGGCCCGGGTGAGAGCATCCCTGAAGCCACCGGTCGCGTAGGCCGGTAGCCGCCGGTTGATGGTGGGATAGCTGGCGGAGGCCACGCCGAGTTCCGCGAGGGTTTCGATGCTGTCGAATACTGAGCCTGGCTGCACGATCCGGGCGATGAGCAGATCCCGGAACACCTGGTCACCGCCGGTGGCTGTATCCAAACCCAGTTCGGTGTAGGCATGGTGGATGACGTCGAGGAGGTGACCAGCGCGTTCCGAGGTGATCGGGACCGGCGCATCCACCGACCCGCTGCCGGAAGGTGTGGTGTCCACACCAAGAGCCAGGCTCATCTGGTCGCCGTCGACCAGGCGTCGGGCCTGGGTCTTCAACAGGGCAAGATCTTCGTCGGTGTGCGCCGAGCCGAGGTGCTTCATGCTCTTAGAGCCACGCTTTTCCGAGTAGACGACCTGCACGGCAGTCGCCCCGGAGGCGGTGCGCACAGTGCGGATGTACGGGCTCATGAAAATCAATCTAACCGCCCACCCCGAACCCCACCCCCTTAGTGCGGCAATTTCTTCCCGGAGCACGCGAATCTACTGGCCTACGCGTCAATATGTTCCGCGTCACACCATTTTGATAAAAGTCGGGTAATAGGGGCACCTTTCTGCCCCGTCTGTGCAGCGCAAAGGGGCGACAACGGGCCCTGGCGTTCAGTCAGCTTTCAGGAATCGGCAGTCGGGTGTCGGGGACTTCCCAGGCGCCCATCGTAGGTTTCACCCATGACCACGAACACCGCCCGGCGACGCATCATCGCCCTCGACGTCCTCCGGGGAATCGCCATCCTGGGCACCCTGCTGACCAACATCTGGATCTTCTCCCAGTCGGCCTGGGACGACGACGGCGACCGGGCGCAGGGGGCACTCGCCGTGTTCAAC
The DNA here is from genome assembly GCF_030252185.1 of Corynebacterium suedekumii. Taxonomy (NCBI): domain Bacteria; kingdom Bacillati; phylum Actinomycetota; class Actinomycetes; order Mycobacteriales; family Corynebacteriaceae; genus Corynebacterium; species Corynebacterium suedekumii. Next base: position 410,267 of record NZ_CP126970.1, on the reverse strand, counting down.
CGCGTCGCGGACGTCGGCCTCAACCTCTTCACCGACGGCGAGTTCATCGGCCTGCTGACCATCATGTTCGGCATCGGCCTGGAGATCCAGCGCCAGTCGGCGATCCGCCGGGGTGAACCGTGGCCCGGGCGCTACCCCTGGCGCGCACTGGTGCTCATTCTCGACGGCCTGCTCAACTACATCTTCATCTTCGAGTTCGACGTCCTCATGGGTTACGGCCTCACCGGCCTGGTCGTCGCCGCGGTCATGGCCACGAGCCCGAAGACGCAGAAGATCTGGATGGTCATCGGGCTCGGCGCCCACCTGCTCATGATCGGCGTCTTCACCGCCCTGCCACGATTTGTCGGGGAGTCCGATCTCCCGGCCGACCAGCCGGTCCCGGCCGACGCCAACCGACTCGACGCCGCACTCGGGGCCACGGGGACGGAGTCCTACTGGGGCATGGTCGGCGAACGCCTGCAGACCTTCATCGGCGGGCGCGGCGAGATTCCCATCATGTTCGTCATGGGGCTCAGCCTCTTCCTCGTCGGCGCGCACCTCTACCGGGCGGGACTGTTCCTGCCGGAGGGCAGGCGTCTGCGCAGGATCGTCATGGCCGTCGGCTTCGGCGTCGGGTTCCCGCTGGACTGGGCGCTGCGGTTGTCCGACAACGGCGGCGGCTTCATCACCCGCTACGGCACCTCCACGATCGTCGCCTTCGGTCTCCTCGCCGCCGTCGCCGCCTTCTACGCCCACCGCGACCGGGTCGGCATCGTCGGTCACGGCCTCTCCCTGGTCGGCCGGATGGCCCTGACCTGCTACATCCTGCAGAACCTCATCGCCTCGATCATCTTCTATGACTGGGGCCTCGGTGTCGCGGCGAAGATCCCCGACGCCTGGAACACGGTGATCACACTCGGCATCTACCTGGGCATCAGCGCCTTCCTCATCGCACTCTCCGCGATCTGGTTGCACCACTTCCGGCGGGGTCCGGTGGAGTATGTGCGGCACAAGGGGGTGGACAGGCTTGCCGACGCCGCCGAATCCGCCCGCGCCGCACGGCGGCGGCGTCGAGAAGCAGTGGCTCCGGCCACAACCGGGGTATCAACGGGGTAGTGTCGGCTTATGCGGCGACGGGCCACCAACCTATGGTGTGATCTTCCCCGTTCAGCGCACATAAATCAGGACCGTGCAGGACCGCAGTGCACACCGCCACACCGGCCGACACCACCCACCCCGCACCGAGGACGGGGTGGGTGCTCACCGTTCTCGTCGTCTCGGCGATGGTGATGATCCTCAACGAGACGATCCTGTCGGTCGCCCTGCCGTCGATCATGGCGGACTTCCGGGTTCCCGCCGCCACTGCCCAGTGGCTGACCACTGGTTTCATGCTCACCACGGCGGTGGTCATCCCGACGACCGGTTTCCTGCTGCAGCGGTTCACCACCCGACTGATCTTCCTCACCGCCATCGTCCTGTTCCTGCTGGGCACGGTGTTCGGTGCCCTCTCCCCGGCCTTCGGGGTGCTGCTGGCCGCCCGCGTCATCCAGGCGTGCGGCACCGCGCTCATCATGCCGCTGCTCATGACGGTCACGCTCACCGTCGTCGCCCGGGAGAAGCGCGGCATGATGATGGGCGTCAACTCCATCGTCATCTCCGCCGCCCCGGCGATCGGTCCCACACTGTCCGGCTTCATCCTCAACGCATGGTCCTGGCACATGCTCTTCTGGGTGATGGTGCCCATCGCCGCGCTCTGTCTCGTTGGCGGCTGGTTCCTGCTCGGCAACGGCTCCGAACCGCGGAACACCCCCTTCGACGTCGTCTCCGTGGTCCTCTCCGCGCTCGCGTTCGGCGGCATCGTCTACGGGCTGTCCACCATCGGCTCCCTCATTGACGGCGGTTCCTCCGCACCGGTCATCGCGCTGCTCGTCGGCGTGGTGTTCCTCGCGCTGTTCATCCACCGCCAGCTCCTGCTGGGCCGTCGTGGACGCGCGCTGCTGGATCTGCGTCCCTTCGCCGTCCGCACCTTCGCCGTCGCCGTCATCGTGGTGGTCATGGCGATGGGCATGATGCTCGGTACCGTCATGGTCCTGCCGATCTACCTGCAGACCTCACTGGGTGTCTCTGCCCTGGCCACGGGCCTGCTCCTGCTGCCGGGCGGCCTCATCCAGGGCATCGTCTCGCCGTTCATCGGCCGGATCTACGACACCGTCGGCCCCCGCCCGCTGGCCGTGCCCGGCGCGATCCTCATGTTCCTCGCCTGCTGGTGGCAGTACTTCGCCTACACCTCGTCCACCTCGGTGTGGGTGGTCGTCGCCGCGAACGTCACCTTCGGTGTCGGCATGGCCCTGGTGATGACCCCGCTCATGACGGTCTCCCTGGCCTCCCTGCCGATGGACCTCTACGGTCACGGTTCCGCGATCATGAACACCCTGCAGCAGCTCGGCGGTGCCATGGGTACCGCGGTGCTCATCGCCGCGATGTCGGTCGGGGCAGCCCGGGCGGACGCCCCGCTGGTCGACGCCCAGGCGGCCGGCACCTCCGAGGCCTTCCTGGCCGGCGGCATTCTCGCCCTCATCGCCGTCATCGCCGCCCCGTTCGTCGGCCCGCTGCCGGCGACGAAGGTCGTCAGCTCGCAGGCGCCGCACTGATCGGGGGTTACTCCTCCTCGAGCCACTCCGCGAGCGCCGCGGCGGCCTGCCGCGCCTGGTGGACGACCATGCCCAGCTGGGTGTCCCGGGCGAACAGGCAGAGCACGAGGTGGCCGACGGGGCTGTGTTCGATCTTGGCCATGCCGATGTACTGGTCATTGGGCAGGGCGACGGCGACGACGGTGTCCTGGTTGTCCGGGTCGATCGGGTCGATGACCCCGGCCTGTGCCCCGGAGATCCCCAGCATGGAGGAGTTCAGGGCGGCGAGGCGGGCGGCGTCGACGTTGTCGCTCAGGCCGATGGAGCACACGTGGATGCCGTCACCGGTGCCCAGCACGATGGAGTGGATGCCAGGTACCTGGTGGCGCATCCGGGACATGTAGGGCAGCGCCGCCGCGGCGATGTCGTTGGTGCCGAAGTTGCGGCCACGGACCCGGCGGTGGCGGGCGTTGAGAAGTTCAGCGGTGGTCATGAGTGCAGCTCCTTGAGAAATCCGATCGCCTGCGAGACGACCCGGGCGACGTCGTCGTGTTCCCGGGGGTTGGCCACGATGACGGGAATGGCGGACAGGTCACGCGCGGCCAGGATGCGGTCCATCTCCTCGACCGCGCCCTCCTCGACGAAGTTGAGGGCGATGCACATGCGGTGTGCCTGGTCCCGGCCACCGGCCGGTCCCAGCCAGTCGTCTAGCTGTTCCTCCAGCAGGTCGGGCTGGCCGTAGAACCACAGCACGACGCCGGCGTCGGGGTTGTTGAGCGGGGCGCGGGAATCGTCGAAGCGCTCCTGCCCCGCGGTGCCGAACAGGCCCACGACCGAGCCGTCCGGGTGTTCCCACATCCCGTAGTCGATGCCCACGGTGGTGGTCTTCTTCCACGGTGAGGTGAACTCGTCGGGGGCGGCGGCGACAACCTCGGTGTTCACGGGGACGACCGAGGAGAGGGTCTCGACGGCGGTGGTCTTGCCCACGCCGACCGGGCCGATGAAGATGACCTCCGCATCCGTGGCGGAGCCGACGAGGGCGTCATCGGGCACGGTGAGGTACGGGTCCAGGTCGGGGACCGTGAGTTCCTCGAGCTTGCCGTGGCGGCGACGTCGAACAGGGGGCAGTTTCATATCACGCTTACTTTTCCGGGGACGGAGACGACACGCTCAAGTATTGAAAAGTTTTCCCGGTTTGTCTAGTCTCGTTCTCAATGGGTAATGCCTGATAGATAGGTAATTTTCCCAGGCCATGCCTCAGGAAACACACATATAACGAAGGATATATACGACATGTCTCAACAGGAGCAGCTCAACAACTTTCTCAACAACATCGCCGAGGATCTCAACGGCTTCATTGGCGCCTCCGTCGTCGACCTCGACACGGGCATGTCGCTGGCCTCCATCAGCCGCTCCCACGACTTCGACCTGGACATCGCCGCCGCCTACAACGGCGAGATGGTCAAGGCGAAGTTCAAGACCATGAACGCCCTCGGCCTCGAGGGCGGCCTCGAGGACATGCTGCTCACCCTCCAGAACCAGCTCCACCTCATCCGCATGCTGGACAACAACATCTTCGTCTACGTGGCGGTGTCCTCCGAGCACTGCAACCTTGCCCTCCTGCGCGCGGCGGTCAAGGCCAACGTGCGCAAGCACCAGCTCGCTTGAACGGGGCCCGGCGCCGGGAACACCGCCGAACAACCGCCCCCTGAGCCGCCACCGGCGGAGCCGCCTCCGGAACCGCAACCGGAACCCGACCCACCGCCGGAACCGGATCCCGGGTCCCCTCCCGTGGAGTCCCGGCCGGCGGCCATGGTGCGGCAGGCGGAGTACATTCCCGAGCCGCCGCACACCCGACAGTCCGAACGAAAATGGTGGAAACTCTGGACCTGAACGGCGGATTCGCGCGACAGGGCCGCACCGGCTAGTCTGATCCTCTTTGTTTCGACATAGTGATTCGACATTGTTCTGAGAGGCCCTTTCCGTGAGTTCCCCCGCGTCCACCGACCGCCCGGCAGACCGGACCCTGTCCGCCGAAGTGAAGATCATCCTCACCGTCCTGGTGGCGTCGGCGTTGGTGATGTTCCTCAACGAGACGATCCTGTCGGTGGCACTGCCGTCGATCATGGCGGACTTCGACATCCCCGCCACCACCGCTCAGTGGCTGACCACCGGATTCATGCTCACCATGGCCGTGGTCATCCCCACCACCGGCTGGGTGCTGCAGCGCTTCTCCACCAAGCAGGTGTTCCTCGCTGCGGTGGCGAGCTTCCTCGTGGGTACCGTCGTCGCCGCCGCCGCGCCGACGTTCGCGGTGCTGCTCACCGGCCGCATCGTCCAGGCGGTGGGCACGGCGCTGATCATGCCGCTGCTCATGACCGTCGCGCTCACCGTCGTGCCCGCGAATCGCCGCGGATCGATCATGGGCATCATCTCGATCGTCATGTCCGTCGCCCCGGCGCTCGGCCCGACGGTCTCCGGTTTCGTCCTCAACCGTCTCACCTGGCACTGGCTGTTCTGGCTGGTCGTCCCGCTCATCGCTGTCGCCCTCGTCCTGGGCGGCTTCTTCATCCGCAACATCGGGGAGACCACCCGCGCGCCCTTCGACCCGCTGTCGGTCGTCCTCGCCGGCCTCGCGTTCGGTGGCCTCGTCTACGCGCTGAGCTCCCTGGGCACCAACCCGGGCACGGCGGTCATCGTCGCCGTCGTCGGTGTCATCGCCCTGGCCCTGTTCGTCTGGCGTCAGCTCCGGCTCGAGACCCCGCTGCTGGATCTGCGCCCGTTCACCATCCGCAACTACACCGTCTCCGTCGTCGTCGCGCTGCTGGTCATGGGTACCCTGCTCGGCGTGATCATGGTCCTGCCCATCTACCTGCAGACCGCGCTCGGAGTCTCCGCCCTGGTCACCGGCCTGCTGGTCATGCCCGGCGGCCTCGCGTCCGGCCTGCTGGCACCGTTCATCGGCCGGCTTTACGACGCCGTCGGTCCCCGCCCCCTCCTCATCCCCGGCGCAGTGCTGCTCACCGCCGGCGTGTGGGCGATGACCCGCCTGGACATCGACTCCACCATCACCGAGGTCATCATCATGCACCTCGTGTTCTCCCTCGGTCTGGCGCTGATGATGACCCCGCTCATGACCACCGCACTCGGCTCCCTGCCGTCGCGGCTCTACGGTCACGGTTCGGCGATCCTCAACACCCTCCAGCAGCTGGCCGGCGCGACCGGCACCGCAGTGCTCATCGCGTCGCTGTCCTTCGGCACCCAGGCCTCCCTTGACGGGGGCGCGGAACTGGCGCAGGCCACCGCCGACGGTGCGCACACCGCGTTCGTCGTCGCCGGGATCATGGCCGTCTTCGTCCTGCTGGCCAGCCCCTTCGTCACCAAGGTGGCGGAGAACCAGCAGGAGGACGGTCAGGCCGCGTGACCTGCTAGACGGCGGACCAGCCGCCGTCGACGGCCAGGACGGCACCGTTGACCGCGGCGGCGTCGTCGGAGAGCAGCCACAGGATGGTCGCCGCCTGCTCCTCCGCCGTGGTCATGGCGGGGATGTTGGGGCGGTAGGAGGTCATCCGCTCGTTGCCGAACTCGCCCACGTCCTTCGGTACCGCGATGCCGGTGGCCACCGCGCCAGGCACGGTGACGTTGGTGCGGATACCGGCCTGGGCGTACATCACGGCCATGGACTTGGTGATGCCGACCACCGCGTGCTTCGACGCGGTGTAGGCCGTGCCCGCAGCGGAGCCGCGCAGCGCCGCCTCGGAGGCGACGTTGACGATCGACCCGCCACCGTTCTCCAGCATCCGGGCGCTGACCGCCCTCGTCAGACGCATGAGGCCGGTGACGTTGACGTTGAACACCCGCGCCCACACCTCGTCGGTGACCTCATGGATGGCGGCGAAGTTGTCCATGATGCCGGCCACGTTGGCCAGCCCGTCGATCTGACCGTCCGCAGCGGCGACGATCTCGTCGACGGCGGCGGCGTCGGAAAGGTCGGCGGTGACGGTGATGACCTGCCCGGATCCGAGCTCTTCGGCGAGTGAGGCCAGGCCGTCACCGGAGATGTCGGTGGCGATGACCTTCGCGCCCTCCGCCACGGCCCGGCGGGCGGTGGCCCGGCCGATGCCGTTGGCGGCGCCGGTGACGATGATCGTCCTGCCCTCGAAGCGGTGACCGGAGGACGATGCCGACTGCTCCGCGGCCGCCGGGATCTCGCCGCCGTTGGCGTCGCGCACGATGGCGTCGATCGCCTCCTGCGACATCTTTCCGCCGGAGAGGTCGACGAGCTTGCCCAGCGGCAGGCCGTAGGCGGGGGCGAGCTGGTCGACGTCGGACCCGGCCCGCTCCAGGAAGCCGCGGAGCGCGGGGCCTCCGGTGGGGTGCTCCAGCCAGGTCTGGATGGTGTCGCGGTCGGTGATCGGGGTGCTGCTCATCAGAGGTCTCCTCAGGATCGGGGTGGGCAACTACCCACCGAGCCTAGGCGCGCCTGCTCCAGCGGGCTGTTCGCTACCGGCGTACATGGCTCTGACCAGGAAAGATGACCGTTTTCTGGCACTTCGGAAAGGCGAGTGCAAATAGATTCGGGGACGCGGGCGTTACAGTGGGTGACAAGTTAGGAACAAACGGTTAGGGGTAGTCATGTTCGAACGGTTCACCGACCGGGCACGTCGCGTCATCGTCCTCGCACAGGAGGAAGCGCGCATGCTCAACCACAATTACATCGGCACCGAGCACATCCTGCTCGGCCTCATCCACGAAGGTGAGGGTGTCGCCGCGAAGGCCCTGGAATCCATGGGTATCTCCCTGGACGCCGTGCGTTCCGAGGTCGAGGAGATCATCGGCCACGGCACTCAGCCGCACACCGGCCACATTCCCTTTACTCCGCGCGCCAAGAAGGTCCTCGAGCTCTCCCTGCGTGAAGGCCTGCAGATGGGGCACAAGTACATCGGAACCGAGTTCCTCCTCCTCGGCCTCATCCGTGAGGGCGAGGGCGTGGCGGCTCAGGTGCTGGTCAAGCTCGGCGCCGATCTGCCGCGCGTGCGCCAGCAGGTCATCCAGCTGCTCTCCGGTTACGAGGGCGGCCAGGGCAGCAACCCGGAGGGCACCCCGGATCAGGCCGCCGGTGGCGCCGTCGGTGCCGGTGCCGGCGCCGGCCGCGGTGGCCCGCAGGGGCAGGGTGGCCCGGGCGAGCGCTCCAACTCGCTCGTGCTCGACCAGTTCGGCCGCAACCTCACCCAGGCCGCCCGCGACGGCAAGCTCGACCCCGTCGTCGGCCGAGGCCAGGAGATCGAGCGCATCATGCAGGTGCTCTCGCGTCGTACCAAGAACAACCCGGTGCTCATCGGTGAGCCCGGCGTGGGTAAGACCGCCGTGGTCGAGGGCCTGGCCCTCGACATCGTCAACGGCAAGGTCCCGGAGACTCTCAAGGACAAGCAGGTCTACTCCCTCGACCTCGGCTCCCTGGTCGCGGGCTCCCGTTACCGCGGTGACTTCGAGGAGCGCCTGAAGAAGGTGCTCAAGGAGATCAACCAGCGCGGCGACATCATCCTGTTCATCGACGAGATCCACACCCTCGTCGGTGCCGGCGCCGCTGAAGGTGCCATCGACGCCGCCTCGCTGCTCAAGCCGAAGCTGGCCCGAGGTGAGCTGCAGACCATCGGTGCCACGACGCTGGACGAGTACCGCAAGCACATCGAGAAGGACGCCGCCCTCGAGCGTCGTTTCCAGCCGGTGCAGGTGCCGGAGCCGTCCGTCGAGCTGACCATCGAGATCCTCAAGGGTCTGCGCGACCGCTACGAGGCGCACCACCGAGTCTCCATCACCGACGGTGCCCTCACCGCGGCCGCCAACCTGTCGGACCGGTACATCAACGACCGCTTCCTGCCGGACAAGGCCGTCGACCTCATCGACGAGGCCGGTGCCCGCATGCGCATCAAGCGCATGACCGCTCCGGAGGGGCTGCGCGAGATCGACGAGCGCATCGCCGACGTCCGCCGCGAGAAGGAGGCGGCGATCGACGACCAGGACTTCGAGAAGGCCGCCGGCCTGCGCGACAAGGAGCGCAAGCTCGGTGAGGAACGCGCCGAGAAGGAGAAGCAGTGGCGCTCCGGTGACCTCGAGGAGATCGCCGAGGTCGGCGAGGAGCAGATCGCCGAGGTCCTCGGCGCCTGGACCGGCATCCCCGTGTTCAAGCTCACCGAGGAGGAGTCCTCCCGTCTGCTGCGTATGGAAGATGAGCTGCACAAGCGGATCATCGGCCAGAACGAGGCCGTCAAGGCCGTCTCCCGGGCCATTCGCCGCACCCGTGCGGGCCTCAAGGACCCGAAGCGTCCGTCCGGTTCCTTCATCTTCGCCGGCCCGTCCGGTGTGGGTAAGACCGAGCTGTCGAAGGCGCTCGCCGAGTTCCTCTTCGGCGAGGACGACGCCCTCATCCAGATCGACATGGGTGAGTTCCACGACCGCTTCACCGCGTCACGTCTGTTCGGTGCACCTCCGGGTTACGTCGGCTACGAGGAGGGCGGCCAGCTCACGGAGAAGGTGCGCCGTAAGCCGTTCTCCGTCGTGCTCTTCGACGAGATCGAGAAGGCCCACAAGGAGATCTACAACACCCTCCTGCAGGTCCTCGAGGACGGTCGCCTCACCGACGGCCAGGGTCGCGTCGTCGACTTCAAGAACACCGTGCTCATCTTCACCTCGAACCTGGGCACGCAGGACATCTCCAAGGCCGTGGGCATGGGTTTCTCCGGGTCCGCGGAGTCCGACTCCGACGCCCAGTACGAGCGGATGAAGAACAAGGTCAACGACGAGCTGAAGAAGCACTTCCGCCCCGAGTTCCTCAACCGTATCGACGAGATCGTGGTCTTCCACCAGCTCACCCGCGACGAGATCGTCCAGATGGTCGAGCTGCTCATCGGCCGCGTGGAGAAGGCCCTGGCCGCCAAGGACATGGGCATCGAGATCACGGACAAGGCCAAGGCACTCCTGGCCCAGCGTGGTTTCGACCCGGTCCTCGGTGCCCGCCCGCTGCGTCGCACCATCCAGCGTGAGGTTGAGGACGCCATGTCCGAGAAGATCCTCTTCGGTGAGCTCGGCGCCGGCGAGATCGTCACCGTCGACGTCGACGGCTGGGACGGGGAGTCGAAGGACACCGACGGTGCCACCTTCACCTTCACCCCGCGCCCGAAGCCCCTGCCGGAGGGCACCTTCTCCGAGATCTCCCCGGAGGCCGCTGAGGCGGTCCGCGACGTGGAGAACGCGGAAGACGACTCCGAGGTCCTCACCCCGGACGTGCCCACCGAACTGGGCACCCCGGGTGAGGGTCCGGACGACGGCCCGGCCCCGGCCGGCGGCGCACAGCCGCAGCCGCAGAGCTGACCGTGAGTTGGCGGCGCCCGCTTCCCCACTAACGGGGGAGCGGGCGCCGTCGCGTCAGAACCGTCCGCAGGTGTCGGGGGCCGGGGCGCCGTTGAAGCGGTCGACCATGTAGCCCATCGAAGTCGGTAGATCCCCGACCATCGGGGCCCCGTGATTGATGCCCCACCCGGGCATGACCGGCGGGGTGAGATTGGCCAGATAGGACACGGTGCCACCGTGGCCGCAGAGATCGCGGCCGAGTTGGGTGGCCTGCGAGGCGGGGATGATGTCGTCGTGGACACCGTTGCTGATCATGATCGGCCCGGTCACCGGCGCCCGGCCCAGCCGCTGCGCGGCGAGCACGCGGGAGATCCGCGGGTCGCGTTCGCTGACCTCGGCGAAGGATTCGCCGGTGGTGGTCAGGGTCCGGGAGTCGGTGAACGCCTGGGTGAGCACGGAGTCGATGATGCAGCTGGCGGCGGCGTCGGCGAGGAATGCCCGGCCCCGGTCGTTGAACACCTCGTCGATGGCGTGGGCGAACTCGGGGTCGCGCTCGGCGAAACCGTTGACGGCGTAGCCGAGGACGCCGACGATGCTGCTGCGGTCCACCGCGGGCATGACCACCTCGAGGTCGGCGGGTGGGGCGCCGGCGAAGGTGCCGCGGAGGTTGAGCTCCGGGGCGTAGGTGGCGTGCAGTTCGGCGGCGCCGGCCGCGGCACCACCGCCCTGGGAGTAGCCGTAGAACCCGACGGGGGAGTCGTCGGGGACGCCGGCGACGGCCAGCCCGGCCCGCGCACCGTCGAGGACGGCCCGGGCGGATTCCCAGGTGTTGACGTAGGCGTGGATGCCGGGGGTTCCCAGCCCGATGTAGTCGGGGACGATGACCCGCATGCCCGCGGTGGTGGCCCAGTACACCGACATCAGGTCGTAGTTGAAGGCGACGGTCTGTTCCGGAAGGTCGACGTTGCCCGTCATCAACGGGCCCTGCGACGGGGCGCAGGAATCGGCCTGCCCCCGGGTGCCGGGCGCGATGACCACCGTCGGGGTGGGGCCCTTTCCGGACCAGGGGCGGGTGGGTTCGATGACGGTGCCGGATGCGGCCACGGGGTCATCCGCCTCGGTGAGGGTGGTGTACAGCATCCGGGTGGCGTGCCCCGGGAAGTCGGGGCCGAGGACGTTGAACAGGTGCTGGGTCGGCTGCGTGCGCATGACCGTCCCCGGGGTGGCGGGGACCGCCGCAGGAGGGGAGTAGAAGGGGTCGACCACTGATGACGCTTCCGCGGGTGCCGCAGTTGCGGGTGCCGCCCCCACCGCCAGAATTGTCCGCATCATCCGAGCCATGATCCATTAATGTAGCAGTGCTGCGGTGTAAACTTGCACGTCATGGGCATCACGTACCGCAAGCGTAAGAAGGTCGGCAAGAACAGCTGGATCAACATCTCCGGCTCGGGTGCGTCCGCGTCGACCAGGATCGGGCCGCTGACCATCAACAGCCGCGGTGGCCTGTGGGTCAACCTGCCCGGCGGCCTCAACTTCCGGGGCCGCTGGAAGTAGGTCACCCGAGCATCGTCGTCGGGGTGGCGTCGTCGACGATGATCAGCGCGTCGTACCACTCGGAGGGGACACCGGCGACGAGGTGGAACAGCGGTATGAGCTGTTGCAGGCGGGTGAACCGTTCGCCGGCGCTGCCCATGGTGATGAGTGTGTCGACAAGTTCCCGATTCTTCCCGGAGGTGTCCGCGAAGTCCAGGTAACCGACGTCGGTGCCCGCGAACACGCCCGCCAGGGGAGTGCGGTTGTGCAGTGTCCAGGCCTGCCGTTCCTCGGGGGTGCCGGAGAGGAATTCCGTGTCGATGAAGTCGGTGCCGATCACCTGATAGTCGTCTCCCCAGGTCTCGGCGGCCATCGCACCGACCGGTTGCGTCAGCATCCCCTGCTCGGCCTTTGCCACGTGCCCGTTGTGGGCGAACAGCAGGACCGGCGTCGTCGACTGCTCCACGAGGCGGGTGAGCATGTCGAACATCGCCTCCTCGCGGACCGTGGAATAGTCACCCGTCCGCATCAGCTCGACGTGGTGGTGCAGCGCCAGTGCGGCGTTGTGCGGATGCGGGCTGCCCGGGAGGGTGCGGGTGGCGTCGACAAGCTCCCGGGTGGCGGTGGCGTGAGCGTCGGTGACCTCACCGTCCTCCAGCCCGCTGAGGACGGCCCCCAGGCGTTCGGCGGCGGCCGGGTCGTGGTGGGCCAGACCGTCGAGGGCGATGCTTCTCGACGCCGGCACCCGTTGCACGTCCATCCCCACCAGCTGCACTCTCCCGCCCGCGGGCAGGTCCGCGTTGTAGTCGCGGAGCCACTCGAGCCAGCGGGCGTTCTCGGCGGTCTGGTTGAGGCGGAAGCCGAATCGGAGGGCGGCCTCTTCTGCGGTGCCCTCCCCGCCCTGGATGTAGTCGTTGACCAGGGAGGTCGTTCCGTAGTCCTCCTCCATCACGATGGTGCGGGTGCCGTGCGGCAGCACCTTCCGGCTCAACTCCAGGCGCAGGTTCTGGTAGTCGGCGTTGCCGTGGGTGGCCTCGCCGAGGGCGAGGACGCGGGCGTCGAGAAGCGGGGCGGACAGCTGTGCGGTGGCGAACTCGACGGCCTGCGGTTCGCCCTGCGGGCGGGTGCTCCACCGCCAGGGAGACGATGGTGGCGGCGATGAACACCACCACAACGGTGAGGAGGATGATCAGCGCGAGGCGCCGGCGACGGTGACGGGGACGATGTGATGTGGTCATGCCTTCATTCCACTGCCTGGCGACGCCGCGATCATCGGCCGTGGGTAGCCGGATGACCGCGACCTTCGGCCACGGAATACGAGCCGAAGGTCGCTACCGGCGGCCCGGACCGGTGGATAACGTCATTGCCATGACCTCTGCAACCTCGCTGCGTCTGTTGTTCTGGCTCCCGGTTCTCACCGCCACGCTCTACTACCTCACGCCCTTGGCGCTGGCGCCCTCCGATCCCGGTATCTGGCTGCTCCTGCTGCTCCCGGCGCTGCTCGCCCTGGCCGTGCTGCCGCTGCGGCACACCCGACCGGTGGTGGCCTCGGTGATCACGCTCGCCTGCCTGGCGGTCAGCCCGGCGGCGATCGGCGGTGTCATCGGCATGGTGGGTTCCCTGGCCCGGCGCACGGGCGTCGGCCGCGGCCTGCCCGGCCCGGTGGGCCTGGTCGCGGCGGGCACGGCGGTGAAGGCGGTGCAGCTGGCCGCCGGCGGGTGGACCAGCACGTCGTCGGTGGAGATGGGTATCTCCGTGTCCATGCTCGTCATCGCCCTGTTCGTCGGCCTGCTGCTCAATGCGGTCGCCGACTCCCGGGACTCCCGCGCCGAGGCGGATGAGTACCGGGCCACGCAGATCCGGATGGCGGAACGTGCCCGCATCGCCCGCGAGATGCACGACGTGGTGGCCCACCGGGTTTCCCTCGTCGCCATGATGTCCGGGGCGTTGGCCTACCGGGAGGACCTGCCCGCCGACGTGCGCGACGCGGCCGGGGTCATCCGGGACAATTCCCGCCGGGCCCTCGACGAGCTCCGCGTCGTCCTCGCAGACCTGCGCAGCACGGACGACCCGGAGGCTCCGCAACCCACCCTGGCGAACCTCGACGATCTCCTCGCCGAGGCGGAAGCGGCCGGTTCCGCCGTCGACCTGCAGCTCGACCCGGCGCCCGAGGACGTTCCTGAACGCCTCAGCCGCCACCTCTACCGGATGGTCCAGGAGGGGCTGACCAACGCGCGGCGGCACGCCCCGGGCCAGGAGGTCACCGTCCGCCTGGCGGGGTCTCCGGGGAGGGCGTCGCCCTCCGGATGAGCAACCCGGCACCGGACCCCGGGGCCGGGGAGGGCGGTTACGGCCTCGTGGGCATCGAGGAACGTGCCCGCCTGTTGGGTGGCACGGCCCGCGCCGGCCGGGTGGACGGTACATTCACGGTGGATGTGACCGTTCCCTGGAAGGTGGGCTGATGAGCGAGCAGATCCGGGTGATCGTCATCGACGACGACCCCATGGTCCGCGCCGCCGTGCGCATGATCATGGCCACCGCGGCGGACGTGGAGGTGGTGGCCGACGCCGGCGACGGCCGCGCCGGGCTCGACCTGGTGCGCGAGCACCTCCCCGACGTCGTGCTCTGCGACATCCGCATGCCCTGCATGGACGGCCTCGCGGTGCTCACGGAGCTGCAGGCCTCGGGCGACGCCACCCCAGTGATCATGCTCACCACCTTCAACACCGACGATTACGTGGTCCGCGCCTTCCAGCTCGGTGCCGCGGGCTTCCTGCTCAAGGACGCCGACCCCCGCGAGATGGTGGCTGCGGTCCGGGACGTCCACGCGGGCCGCCCGGCCCTGTCCGCCGGGGCGGTGGAGACGCTGATCGGCACGGTCCACTCGACTCCCGCCCGCGACCACCGTGCCCGCGCGCTGGTGGACACCCTCACCGAGCGCGAACGCGAGGTCGCCGTCCTCCTGGCCTCGGGGGCGAGCAACGCGGACATCGCCCGGCAGTCGCACATGGCGGTGGCCACGGTGAAGGCGAACATGTCGCGTATCTTCACCAAACTGGGCGTGGACAACCGCGTCTCCGCGGCCATGCTCATCCGCGACGCCGGCCTGGCCTGACCTACCGGGGCAGCCGGAACAGCCCCGCATCGTCCTGCTCCGCCAGGCCGTCCGCCAGCAGGGAGAACAGGGCGCGGGAGCGCTGGACGTCGTCGGGCCACACCACGTCGATCTCAGACTGCGGCACCGGCGCCTCCGCGCCCCGGAGCACGTCCATGATCAGTCCGCGGACCTGCCGGTCGGTGCCGGCGAACTTCTGCACCTTCTTCTTCGCCAGCTCCTCAGCTGTCGGGGGCGGGGAGCCGGCGGCCACCCAGGCGCACTCTTTCCGCAGGGGGCACTCCCCGCACCGCGGGGACGTCGCCGTGCACACCAGCGCACCGAGCTCCATGAGCGCCGCCGAGAACCGTGGTCCGTCCTCCGCCGGCAGCAGCCCGGCCACCGCCGGCAGCTCGCTTTTCGACGCCGTCCCCGCCAGGAACCTCCCCTCCACCGCGCGCCGCACCACCCGGCGGACGTTCGTGTCCACCACAGGAACGTTGTGGCCGTAGGCGAAGCAGGCGACGGCGCGGGCGGTGTAGTCGCCGACACCGGGCAGGGCGAGGAGGTCGTCGACGTCGTCGGGGACGCGGCCGTCGTGACGCGA
The DNA here is from genome assembly GCF_030252185.1 of Corynebacterium suedekumii. NCBI lineage: Bacteria > Bacillati > Actinomycetota > Actinomycetes > Mycobacteriales > Corynebacteriaceae > Corynebacterium > Corynebacterium suedekumii. The sequence continues at coordinate 395,074 of NZ_CP126970.1, read as the reverse complement.
GACAATGACCTGCGCGCACTCCAGCAGGCGCAGAGCACGCCGCGGATAGCCGAGCTTGCCCCAGGCGCGGAGCACCTCGGCCGGGGAGGCCTGTGCGAAGGCGGCGGGATCCGGCCAGCGTTCCATCCATTCCCGCCACACGGGTTCGACACGCGACACCGGGGTCTGCTGGCTCATGACCTCGCTGAGCAGGATCCCCCACGCGCTGGTGCCGGGTTCGCGCCACGCCAGGGGGCGTTCGTGGAGGTGGAACCAGGTGAGCAGCGTGGGAACCATGGTGGGCCAGTCTACAATCATGGGCATGCCCATGAAGAATGTCGCCAACCAGCCGCAGGCCGTGTGGGAGGCGCTGAAGGCCGGTAATGAACGGTTCGTCTCAGCGCAGCTTGAACGCCCCAACCAGGACGTCATCCGCCGGGCGGAGCTGCGCGCCGGGCAGAACCCCCGCGCCGTCGTGTTGTCCTGTTCCGACTCGCGGGTACCCGTCGAGCTCATCTTCGACGTCGGCCTCGGGGACCTCTTCGTCGTCCGCACCGCCGGCGAGATCCTCGACCCCGCGGTCCTCGCCTCCATCGAGTACGCCATCAAGAGCCTCGGCGTGGAGCTGGTCGTGGTCATGGGGCACGAGTCCTGCGGTGCGGTCGCGGCCACCAATGAGGCGTTGACCGGCGGGAAGATCCCCAATGGTCTGGAGCGCATCCTCATCGAGAAGGTCGCCCCCTCCATCCTCGAGGCCCGCGCCCGCGGCATGAACACTCTGCCGGCCTATGAACGCCAGCACGTCATCGAGATCGTCGAGCAGATCAAGCACCGCCTCTCCGCGCTGCAGACGCGTATCGACGACGGCCGCTGCGGCATCGTCGGCCTGCGCTATCTGCTGTCCACGGGGCAGACCCAGCTGGTCACCGCCGACGGCGTGGAGTAGACACGCGCCCCGGGGTCACGCAGGTCACCGGCCCGAGGTTTTAGAGTGGGGGACGTGAGCAACCGTCGCCTTCCCGAAGAGATCTACGTCCGCCGTCGAGTGGCCGCCGTTGTGGTCCTTCTCGTGGTCATCGGCCTGCTGGTGTGGGGCATGGTGGCCTTCGCCAATCGGGGGGATGAGCCGGAGGCGCCGGTCGCCAGCGAGACCACCACCACGGAGACGACGGCGACGACCGCATCGTCGGAGGAGAGCACGACGGAGACCACGGCGGCGTCGACAAGCGAGGAGGCGAGCGAGGAACCCTCCGAGACCACCGTCGCTGCGGAAGGAGCGGAAGGCAAGGAGACCTGCGAGCTGGCGGATCTGCGGATCACCGCCACCAGCGACCGGCCGAGCTACGGTCCGAACGTGCAGCCGACGTTCTACATGACGGTGGCCAACCCCACCGACGCGGACTGCGAGATCAACCTCGACGACGAGCAGCTTCGTTTCGAGGTCTACAACCTCGAGAGCAACAACCGCGTGTGGGCCGACACCGACTGCTACCCCTCCGTGCTTGGCGGCGACGAGACCTTCGAGGCCGGCGACGAGCGCAGTTTCCAGGCCGTGTGGTCCCGCCTGGAGTCCCAGCCGGGCCAGTGCTCCAACCGCACCCCGGTCGAGGCGGGCCCGTACTTCCTCCACGCGGTCATCGGCTCCAACCCCTCCGACGCCCACCCCTTCAACCTGGGTTAACCGTTCATCCGCCGTAGGCCCTCATGGATGTGACGGGCCCACAGGGTGCCCACGTTGTCGATCGCCGCGAGTTCCTCCTCGCTGGCCGCCAGCAGTGCGGTGAGGTCGCCGACGCCCGAGATGATCTTGTTCATCAGGAACATCTGCACCCGCGGCACCCGGCTGAGTACCCGGTAGCCGCGCGGCACGATCCACTGCGTCAGTGACTCCTCCGTGGCCGGCAGGCCGAGCGCCCGGGCGACGTTCGCGGGCTTGAGCAGATCGGCGTCGTCGAGGCCGTCGAGCGCCTCCGACACGGCACGCACCTCCTCGGTGCCGGGGGTACCGTCCGCGGCGAGGTAGTCCCGGATGAGCAGGTCGATCTCCCGGTCATTGTCACCCCGCAGCTCGGTGAGCTGGAGGTCCAGCTGCCGGCCGTCGGTACCCAGCTCCAGCACGCTCTGATCCAGTTCCAGGCCGACCCGCTTGACCAGCAGTTCGCGCTGCAGCACCGCCGCGACATCGGAGACGGTGGCGTAGTTGTTCACCTCGGCGACGAACAGCCGCTGATTCGCCAGGTCGAGGCGGGACCGGTAGCGCTCCAGCGTGCCGATAGCCTGGTTCGCCCGGTTGAGGATCGTCGCCGGATCATCGAGCACGTGCCGGTCCCCGTCCACGTAGAGGGTGATCACGTTCATCGACTGACTCACCGCCACCACCGGACGCCCCGTCTGCAGCGCCGTGCGCTCCGCCGAGCGGTGGCGGGTGCCGCTTTCCGACGTCGCGTACGCCGGCGACGGCACCAGCTGCACGTTCGCCCGGCGGATGCGGGTGCCGTCGGTGGAGAGGATGACCGCACCGTCCATCTTCGACAGCTCCCGCAGGCGGGTGGGGGCGAAGGGGACGTCGAACTCGATGCCGCCGTCACACAGTTCAGTGACCTCGGGGCCGTCACCCAGCACGATGAGTGCCCCGGTGCGCCCCTTGACGATCCGGTCGAGCCCGTCCCGCAACGCCGTTCCAGGGGCCAGATTCTGCAGGGCCTCCGACAGGGTGGCGGGGGTGATGCTGCCTTCGCTCATGACGATCAAGTCTAGCTGGGCCGGGCCAGCCCGATCGCCTCCCGCAGCGTCGCCGCCTGGGCGACCCGCATCCCGGGCACCCGGACCTTCTCACCCGCCGGGACGATGGCGTACTCGTAACCCAGCCGTGCCGCCTCCGCGAGCCGGCGCTCCAGGCTGGGCACCCGACGCAGCTCCCCGGCCAGGCCGACCTCGCCGACGACCACCGTCTTCGGCGGCAGGGGTTGCTCGTGCAGGCTCGACCACGTGGCCAGGGCGACGGCCAGATCGGTGGCGGTCTCGGAGATCCGCATGCCGCCGACGGTGGCGACGTAGGCGTCCTTCTCGTTGGTGCGCTCACCCGCCCGCGCCTGCAGGACCGCCAGGACCATGGGCACGCGGTTGTTGTCCAGGCCGGTGACCACCCGACGCGGGTTCTTGGCCACCGGGTCCACCGTCAGCGACTGCACCTCGGCGAGGATGGGGCGCACCCCGTCCATCGCCACCGTCACGGCCGAGCCGTCCGGGGTCTGCCCCCGGTGGGAGAGGAACAGTCCCGAGGGGTCCGGCACCTCCCGGATGCCGCCGGCGGTCTGCTCGAAACAGCCCACCTCGTCGGTGGCGCCGAAACGATTCTTGATGCCGCGCAGCATCCGCAGCGACGACTGCCGGTCACCCTCGAAGTTGAGCACCACGTCCACCAGGTGCTCCAGCACCCGGGGGCCGGCGACGTTGCCGTCCTTGGTCACGTGCCCCACCAGCAGCACGGGGATGCCGGAGGTCTTGGCCAGGGTGGTCAACGCCGCGGTGACGGCCCGGGACTGGGCGACACCACCGGCGACCCCCTCCACCCCGGGGGCGTGCATCGTCTGGACGGAGTCGACGATGAGCAGTGACGGCTTGAGCTGCTCCACATGGCCGAAGACCACGTCGAGGTTCGATTCCGCCGCCAGGTAGAGGGTCTCCTTGAGGGCGTCGGTGCGTTCGGCCCGGACGCGGACCTGGCCGACGGACTCCTCCGCGGTGACGTAGAGGGCGGTGCGGCCCAGGGAGGCCCAGCGGCTGGCCACCTCGAGCAGGAGAGTGGATTTGCCCACGCCGGGCTCGCCGGCCATGAGGACCACGGACCCGGGGACGACCCCGGAGCCGAGGACACGGTCCAGCTCGCCGATGCCGGAGGGCAGGGAGGTGGACGCGGCGGCGTCGATACGCGTGATGGGTGTCGCGGGAGCCGCGGGAGTCAGGGAGGAAGGCACCCTCGCCGATGAGGAGGAAGCCGGCGTGGCGCCGGATTCGACGAGGGTGCCCCAGGAGCCGCATTCCGGGCAGCGGCCGAGCCACTTGGGGGAGGAGTAACCGCACTCCGAGCAGGTGTGCAGCGTCCTCGCTTTGCGGGCCAAAGGCTAGTGGGCCTCGGGGACCGAATCGCGGACGAAGGTGCCCGGGGTCTGCTGCGGGGCGGCGATGGTGGCGGTGACCTCGACCTCACCAGTGTCGAAGGAGAACACGACCGGCAGGTTGCCGCCGATGGCGAAGTCATCGTTCGGCAGGGAGGTCTCGGTGTACTCGATGCAGCCGGTGTTCTCGGCCTGCGGCATGGAATCCAGGCCCTCGGCGGAGTCACCGACGAGGACGCAGTCGCGGCCCAGGGTGGCGGAGTCCATCTCCACGGCCGCGCCGTCGACCTCCACGGAGTCGAGCGTGTGCTCGGTCATGGAGGGATCCTGGTTGATGGCGGTGAACTTGAGGGCGGCGTCGCCCTCCTCGTCCACCACGACGGTGACGTCACGGACGGCGACGGTGCCGTCCTCCGAGTCGGCCGACGCGCCGTTGACGGCGGCAACCTGCGAGGAGGTCTGGGTGATCTGACCTGCGGAGCAGGATGCCAGTGCCAGCGCGGACAGGGCGGCGGCGGAGATGATGCCGGCCGACTTCAGGGACTTCACGAGGGTGTCCTCCATCAGTAATGGGTCACAGAAAAAGCTGTATCAGCGTCCTACCTTAGTATCTTTCCCTGCCCCACACACAGTTCCTGGGAAAACTGCCCGCACACACCCCCACCCCCGGGCGCGCGGGAGGGCGGCGGGGTGGCGATAAGCGCAGGTGGCGGGCGTGGTAGTATGTGCCGTCGAGTGTGCACCAACAGCACCGCAAGGAGTGGGAATGGATTTCAAGGTCGGGGACGTCGTCGTCTACCCGCACCACGGCGCAGCCGTGATCGCGGACATTGAGACTCGGATGATGGGCGGGGAGGAACTGGAGTACCTGGTCCTCAACATCAACCAGTCCGACCTGGTCGTGCGGGTCCCCACCACGAAGGTGGAGCTGGTCGGCGTCCGGGACGTCGTCGGCGAGGAGGGCCTGCAGAAGGTCTTCGGTGTCCTGCGTGAGACCGACGTGGAGGAGGCGGGCAACTGGTCCCGCCGCTACAAGGCCAACCAGGAGCGCCTGGCCTCCGGTGACGTGAACAAGGTCGCCGAGGTCGTCCGTGACCTGTGGCGCCGCGACCAGGACCGCGGCCTGTCCGCCGGCGAGAAGCGCATGCTTGGCAAGGCCCGCCAGGTGCTCGTCGGTGAGCTCGCGCTCGCCGACACCGTCGACGAGAAGAAGGCCGACGAGTTCATGGTCAAGGTCGAGGCCGTCATCGAGGCGGACCCGGACACCACGCCGGAGCAGCCGCTCGAGGACGACATCGACGTCGACCTCGACGACCTCACCTTCGACGACGACGACAACTAGTCCGTGAGGGTCGTCGCGCTGGTGGCCGCGGCGGGGCAGGGAACCCGCCTCGGCGCCAGCGTGCCCAAGGCGTTCGTCCCGCTGCGGGGCCGGTCCCTGGTGGAACGGTCCGTCACCGCGATGATCCATTCCGCGGTCGTCGACGAGATCATCGTCCTGGTCAGCCCGGACATGGAGGACGTCGCCCGCCGGATGCTCGGGGAGCTTCTCTGCGCGGAGGTGCCCGTCCGCATCGTCCACGGCGGCGGCGAACGCGCCGACAGCGTGTGGGCCGGCCTGCAGTCCATTCCGGATGACGACGCCGTGGTGCTCATCCACGACGCCGCCCGCGCGCTCACCCCGCCCGGCATGATCGCCCGCGTCGCCCGCGCCGTACTGGCCGGATCGCCGGCGGTCATCCCAGTGATGCCGGTGGCGGACACCATCAAGCGGGTCGACGGGGACACGGTCCTGGACACCCCGGACCGCTCCGCCCTGCGGGCCGTCCAGACCCCGCAGGGATTCTCCCTGGCTCAGCTGCGGGAGGCGAACGTCGCGTACTTCGCCGACACGGACCCCGGTTTCACCGCCACCGACGACGCCAGCCTCATGGAGTGGGCCGGCGTGGAGGTCCGCACCGTCCAGGGTGATCCCATGGCCTTCAAGGTCACCACCCCCATCGACATGATGCTCGCCCGCACCATCACGGACGAGGCCGAACCGACAATCTTCGAGGTGCCCTCATGATCATTCCCCGCGTAGGCGTGGCCACCGATGCCCACCAGATCGAGGCGGGTAAACCCTGCTGGATCGCCGGTCTCCTCTTCGACGGCCAGGACGGCTGCGAGGGGCACTCCGACGGTGACGTGGTCGCCCATGCCGTCGTCGACGCGCTGCTGTCCGCCTCCGGGCTCGGCGACCTCGGCTCCTTCGTCGGCGTCGGCCGGGCCGAGTATGACGGGGTGAGCGGGGCGCAGCTGCTGCGGGAGTGTCGGGCGTTGCTGGAGGAGCACGGCTTCGTCATCGGCAACGCCGCCGTCCAGCTGGTCGGCCAGACCCCGAAGATGGGGCCGCGTCGGGAGGAGGCGCAGCGGGTGCTCTCCGATCTGGTGGGCGCCCCGGTGTCCGTCTCGGCGACGACGACCGACCACATGGGTTTCACCGGGCGCGGCGAGGGTCGGGCGGCCGTGGCGACCGCCGTGGTCTGGCAGGGTGACCTCTAACCCCGTTTGCGGGTGACCGTGAGGTGGGCCACTCGCGGTGGGTGCGACTGGATTTCGCAGGTCAGACGTCTGTTGTCTGGTAAGCGTGTGACTGCCGATGCCCGATTGTGACCCTCCCGGGTCTGGATTCTGGCACGTCAGGGCGATAATCTCAGAACTGTCCTTACCCCTCCGGGTGTCACTGATCCGATCAGGCATGACTGGAAAACGGGTACGCTGCCCCCACCCGGGTGTGTCGTGCCCCTTGCCTAGGAGCCATCGTGGTCGAATCCGATCCCCGAGTCGTCCGAGTACTGAGCAACAACGCCGTACTCGCACGCGTCGGGGGCAGTGACTCCGACGAAGGTGGTCTCGTACTCGTCGGGCGTGGAATCGGTTTCGGTCGCCAGGTGGGCGACGCCGTCTCCGCCACCGCCGTGCAGCGCCGGTACACCGAACTGACCCCGGACCAGGTCCGCTTCCTCAGTTCGCTCAACGCCATCGACCCGTTCGTGATGGAGACCATCTCCACCGCCGTCGATCTGGCCGCCGACCTGCTCGGGGAACTCCACCCGTCCGTGTATGTGGTGCTCGCCGAACATCTCTCGTTCGCCGTGCACCGACTGGAGCAGGGTGAGGCGATTCGCAACTCCCTCATCGCCGAGATCCGTGCGGTCTTCCCCGCGGAGCTCGGTGCCGCGGAACTGATCGTCCAGTACCTGAACACGCACCTCGACATCAACCTCCCGGTTGACGAGGCCGCGTTCATCGCCCTCCACCTCAACGCCGCCCGCACCGGCGACCACGTCAAGCGGCCGCTGGCCCGCGCCAACGAACTGGCGGGACTGTCCGCCCTCGTGCGCCGGGAACTGCCCCGCGACGGCGGTGCCGATGACGGGCTGGCCATCATGCTGTCCCTGACCACCCGGCAGGCACGCACCGGTGCCTGGCGTCCCAACTCCGCCCAGCGCTCCATCGAGCGTGACCTGCCCCATGAATTCGACGTTGCCCGGCAGGTTCTCTGCCGCATTCTCGATCTTCCCGACCTGCCCCGGTACGCCGTCGGCGAGGCGGCCTTCCTGGCTGTCTTCCTGCACGGCTGGCGGCAGTCCACCATTGTGAGAAAGGAATCCTCGTGAGTACCACCATCACCACGGACCGTCCCCGCCGCACCGTCGGCACGACGGTCATGACCAGCCTGCAACGGCTGGGTAAAGCCCTCATGGGCGCGGTCGCCGTCATGCCCGTCGCCGCCATCCTCATGGGCATCGGCTACTGGCTCGACCCGGAGGGCTGGGGTGCGGACAATATCCCCGCCGCCGTCCTCATCTCCGCCGGCGGCGTCGTCCTGGACAACCTCGGCGTCATCTTCGCCATCGCCATCGCCTTCGGCCTGGCCAAGGACTCCAACGGCGCCGCCGCCCTGTCCGGCTGGCTCGGCTTCACCACCCTGACCAAGCTGCTCGGGGAGGAGGCCGTCGCCGGATACCAGGGCGTCGACCTCGAAGCCCTCGACGGACAGGCCGCCATCGACTGGGCGTCCCACGGCTGGGCCGCGGTCGGCCCCAGCAACGTCCTGTTCGGTATCGCCGCCGGTGTACTCGCCGCCTGGGTGTACAACCGCTTCCACGCCACGCGCCTCCCGGATGCCCTGGCGTTCTTCTCCGGCCGTCGGCTCGTGCCCATCCTCACCGCGCTCCTCGCCATCGTGCTGGCCGGCATCTTCTACTTCGTGTGGCCGCTGGTCTACGGTGTGCTCTTCGACTTCGGCACCTGGATCCAGGGCATGGGCGCGGCGGGTGCCGGCATCTACGGTTTCGCCAACCGCCTGCTCATCCCGACCGGTCTGCACCACGCCCTCAACTCGATCTTCTGGTTCGACATCATCGGCATCAACGACATCGGCAACTTCCTCGGTGGCGGCCAGACCATCGAGGCCGCAGCGGCAGCCACCTCCGCCGCAGAGTGCCCCGGCATCTGGGAGAACGGCGTCTGTACCGTCGAGGGCATCGTCGGCCGCTACCAGGCCGGCTTCTTCCCGATCATGATGTTCGGCCTCCCGGGTGCGGCTCTGGCGATGTACCTGCGTGCCGACACCCCGCGTAAGAAGGCCGTCGGCTCCCTCATGATGGCCGGCGCCCTGGCCTCCTTCTTCACCGGAGTCACCGAGCCGCTCGAGTTCTCCTTCATGTTCGTCGCCCCGCTGCTCTACCTGGTGCACGCCGTCCTGACGGGTATCTCGGTGGCCATCGCCGCTGCCTTCGAGTGGACCGCCGGCTTCGGCTTCTCCGCCGGCTTCGTCGACATGTTCCTCTCCGCGCAGAACCCGCTGGCCAACGAGTGGTGGATGCTGCTGGTCATGGGCGTGATCTACTTCTTCCTCTACCTGGGCATCTTCTACTTCCTCATCGGGCTGTTCAACCTGAAGTCCCCGGGTCGCGGTGAAGAGGAGGCTGACGCCGAGGCACAGCTCGACGAGGATGCCGAGGTGTCCGACGTCGCCCGCCAGATCGTCACCGGTCTCGGTGGTGGCGACAACATCGACTCCATCGACTACTGCGCCACCCGCCTCCGCGTGACCACGAAGGACTACGTCAAGGTCGACGAGGGCGAGATCAAGCGTGCCGGAGTCGCGGGTGTCATCCGCCCGTCGCAGAACAACGTCCAGGTCGTCATCGGCCCGAACGTCCAGTTCGTCTACGACGAGGTCGCCCGCCAGCTCGAGCGCACCGACGCTACGCTCGAGGGTGAACAGCCCGTCTAAGGAGTGATCGTGTTCGGATTCGGAAAAACCAGAGTCGACCTCCAGGCCCCCTTCGCCGGCCGGATCATTCCGGTCAGCGAGGTCCCCGACCCGGTGTTCAGCCAGGGGATGGTGGGGGACGGCTTCGCCGTCGTGCCTGACGACGCCGCCGAGGTCATCGAGGTGTGCGCCCCCGCCGACGGCACCCTGGCCAAGGTGTTCAAGACCCGCCACGCCTTCGCCCTGGCCACGGCCGACGGCCTCGAGGTCCTCGTCCACATCGGACTCGACACCGTCGAACTCAAGGGCGAGGGGTTCGAGTCTCTCGCCGCAGACGGTGACCTCATCACCGCCGGCCAGCCCATCATGCGTGTCGACGCCGCCGCGCTCCGCACCGCCGGCGTCTCCCTCATCACCCCGGTGGTGATGACCAACAAGAAGCAGGTCGGCAGCCTCAGGGTCAGCACCGGCCCGGCGGCGGTGGGTGACACCGCAGCCACCGTCACCATGGCCTGACCCAGTCAGCCCGCAGGTTTCCACCTGCGGGCTTCTGGCTCTTGCGCTATTCGATAGTGTGTTCTATTGTATGGATAACGCAGGGGACGTCATGAAGGGAGGGGCATCATGGAGATGGACCTGTCACAGGTCGAGCGGGCACTCACCGCCGAGCTGTACCCGGAGAACTTCTACGCCGTGAGCTCGCCCTACAACGACGTCGCCATCCGGGGCAAGCGTATCCGGCGGGCCGACCACACGATGTGGCAGTCCATCCTCCCCGAGGAAGACGAGGACGTGGACATGATCCTCGCCAGCCTCCGCGCGAGCACCGGGCACGGGGACCGCTACCTCACCTCGGCCATCTACGCGCACCAGCGCCTCCGGGAACTGCCCCGGCTGAAGAAGCAGCAGGAGCGCCACTTCCACCTGGACCTGACCCGTCTCAAGGCGATCGATGCGGTGCTGTGCAAGGTCGACGCCACGGATGCGGATCTCATGGCGTTCCTCGACGAGGAGATCACCGCCTACCTCACCGCCACCCGTCCGAACCAGCTGCTGCCCACTCCGGCGCAGATCCGGAAGAAAATCAACACCCTCATCCAGACCCGGGACACCTCCGTCTCCGAGGAGGACTCGGACGAGCGGCCGACGGAGTTCCTCGAGGTGTCCACGGACGGGGACTCCAGCGTCCTCGCCGCCGGGATGGACACGGCGACCGCCCTGGAGATCGACGCCCGGGTCCATGCCCATGCCCGGGCCCATGACCTCACCCCGGTGGCGGCACTGGTCGCCCTCATCCGCGGTGAGGGAACCACTGATGTGACCCTCAATGTCTACCGTGCCCACGATGTCCCGGACGCCCCGGCGTGGATCGACGGCGTCGGCTGGATCACCGCCGACGCTGCCGAGAAGCTCGAGGAGATGACCACCAGCATCCGCGACATGGACCTGGTCCTGGGCAAGGTGTCCAAGGCGTATCACACACCCGAGGACATCCGGGCGGCCGTCATCGGCCTCGACGGCGGGTGCTCCTACCCGTGGTGCACCCGGCCCGGTTCCTGCTCCCAGATGGACCACCGGATCAACTTCGCGGACGGCGGAGAGACCAGTTCCACCAACCTCTCGGGGTTGTGTCCGCGCCACCACAACATCAAGACCGACGGCCGGGCGAGATACATCATCGATCCGGAGACCCGGGAGAAGATCTGGCTGTTCGACAACGGCACGTGGATGATCAGCCAACCCACCGGCCCACTGGCCCCGGAACAACGACGATGGGTACAGACCATCGGGCAACGGACCCAGAAGAGACGGAATCGGATCAGGGAGGAGGCCCAGGAACGGAAGTCACGGAAGGTGCCGCACGACTGGGGAGATGATCCGCCACCGTTCTAGAGCAGGGACGGGGTGGCCGCGAGCAGGGTCCGGGTGTAGTCGTGGGAGGCGTTGGTGAACAGCTCCTCCGTGGGCTTTTCCTCGACGATCTCACCGGCGAGCATGACGCAGATCCGGTCGGAGACGTAGCGGACGGTGTTGATGTCGTGGCTGATGAACATCAGCCCGAGGCCGAGTTCCTTCTTCAGGTCGAGCAGGAGGTTGAGCACCTGGGCACGGACGGAGACGTCGAGGGCGGAGGTGGGTTCGTCCGCGATGATGATGTCCGGGGCCAGAGCGAGGGCGCGGGCGATGGCCACGCGCTGACGCTGGCCACCGGAGATCTGGCGGGGAAGTACCTCGAGGGCGGACTGGGGGAGGCCGACGAGGCCGATGAGGTCGCGGACGCGCTTCTCACGTTCCGGGCCACGTCCGACGTGATGCACGGCGAGGGGTTCCAGCAGCTGGTCGCGGACCGTCATTCTCGGGTTGAGGGAGGTGGAGGGATCCTGGAACACCACCGAGATGGCCTTGCCCAGCTCGGTGCGCTGTTTCCCGCGGCCGGTCATGGGCTGACCGCGGAAGAAAACCTCGCCGGACGTGGGTTTCTGCAGGCCGACGACGACGCGGGCGAGGGTGGACTTCCCGCAGCCGGATTCGCCGACGACACCGACGACCTCGCCGCGGTGGAGGTGGAAGTCGATGTTGCGGTTGGAGTGGACGAGGTTGGGGCGGAAGAGGGTGCCGGTGCGAGATCTGTGGACGACGGAGACGTCGCGAAGCTCGATGACGGGGGTCATGTCTGCTCTCCCTCCATTTCGCGGAGCAGGGCGTCGGTGGCGGCGTAGGAGTGCTCGGTGCCGTCGATGTGACGCATAGTGGGCTTTTCGTCCAACCCGATGCCGGGGTAGGCGGAGCGAGGGGCGAAGCGGTCACCGGCGACGAAGTCGGCGGGGAGGGGACGGTACCGGGCACCTGGTACAGGCGGTCCGCGCCGGCCTCGATGGAGAGGACGGAACCGAGGAGCCCGCGGGTGTACTCGTGCCGCGGGTCGGTGAGGATCTCGCGGGTCCGGCCCTGCTCGACGACCTGGCCGGCGTACATGACGGTGACCTTGTGGCTGAGCCGGCCGACGAGGGCGAGGTCGTGCGAGACGAAGACCATGGCGAAGCCGAGTTTCTCGCGGAGGTCGTTGAGCAGGTCGACGACCTGGGCCTGGACGGTGACATCGAGGGCGGTGGTCGGTTCGTCGGCGATGAGCAGGCGCGGGTCGCGGGTCAGGGCCATGGCGATGAGGACGCGCTGTCGCTGGCCGCCGGAGAGTTCGTGCGGGTAGGACTTCAGGGTGCGTTCCGGATCAAGGCCGACGAGTTCCATGAGTTCCTCGGCGGTGCGGGTGCCGCCGCGGCGGGTGAGCTGCCTGAGCTGGCTGCGGATGAGCATCGAGGGGTTGAGGGAGCTCAGGGCGTCCTGGTAGATCATGGCGATGTCGTGGCCACGCAGGGCGTTGTGCTGCTTCGGGGTGAGGGTGAGCAGGTCCTGTCCGTTGAAGAGGATCTCGCCGGTGATGCGGGCGGTCGGGGGCAGCAGGCCCATGATCGCCATGGCGGTGATGGACTTGCCGCAGCCGGACTCGCCGACCAGGCCCATGGTCTCGCCGGGGGAGACGGTGAAGCTGACGTTGTCCACGATGGGGACGTCGCCGTGGGCGCCGGGGAAGGCGATGGAGAGGTTGCGGACCTCGATGAGTGGGGTGGGGTCGCCGGTGAAGGTGAGGCGGCGGTCGTCGCCCAGCTCGGCGTCGCGAGGCGAGGTGAGGGCGAGGTTGAGGGTGGCGCGGGCCTCGTCGGCGCTGAGCTGGCCGAGGGCGTTGGAGGTGTCGACGGTCTCCTCGTCGCGCTCCACGTTGCGCCGGGTCGTGATGGTGGGGGACGCGAGGGCGTCGGTAAGCCCCTCGGAGAGGGTGTTCAGCGACAGGACGGTGATGAGGATCATCAGGCCCGGGAAGAACGTCGGCCACCAGGCGCCGGAGAGCAGCAGTTGTTTGCCGTCGGCGAGGATGTTGCCCCAGGACGGCTCCGGCGGTTTCACGCCGGCGTTGATGAACGACAGCGACGCCTCGAAGACGATGGCGTCGGCGACGAGCACCGTGGCGAACACCGCGATGGGGGCGATGCAGTTCCGGGCGACCTGTTTGACCAGGATGCGGGCAGTGGAGGCGCCGAGGACCTGGTTGGCGGCGACGTAGTCCTCGCCGAACTCGCTGAGCACGTTGGCGCGGACGACGCGGGAGAGCTGCGGGACGTAGAGGAACGCGATGGCGAAGACGAGGACCGGCAGGGCGTTGCCGAAGACCGCGACGAACACGGCCGCCAGGGCGATGCCGGGGAAGGACATGATGATGTCCAGGACGCGCATGAGCACCTCGGAGACGACCTTCCCGCCGGTCGCGGCGACGGAACCGAGGACCGCCGCGACGACCAGCGCGGAGCCGGTGGCGGCCAGGCCGATGATGAGCGAGGAGCGGGCGCCGTGGACCACACGGGAGAAGATGTCGCGGCCGATGGCGTCGGTGCCGAACCAGTGCTCGAACTCGGCGGCTGCACCGGCGGGCCCGAGGTGAGTGGATCGTACGTCGACAGCAGCGGGGCGACGAGGGCGGCCAGGCCCACGAAGGCGAGGACGACCATGGCGATCTTCGACGCCGTGGACATCGACCGGATGCCGGTGAACCGGGCGCCCGCCTTGTTCTCCAGGGTCGTGGTGGTGTTCCCGCGCAGCATCAGATGCTCCTGATTCGTGGGTTGACGAGGACGTAGAGCATGTCCACGACGATGTTGACGAGGATGAAGGCGATGGCCACGGTGAGCGTGACCCCCTGGACGAGGAAGACGTCGTTGCGGGTCACGCCGTCGAGAATGAGCTGGCCCATGGCCTGGATGTTGAAGATGATCTCGATGATCACCGCGCCACCCATGAGGTAGCCGACGCGCAGGCCCAGCACCGTGATCGGGGTGATCAGGGCGTTGCGCAGCACGTTGCGGGAGATGACCTCCCCCGTGGGGATGCCGGCGCCGATCGCGGTGCGCACGTAGTCCTTGTCCAGTTCCTCCACCATCGCGGTACGCACCACCCGGGCCAGTGATCCGGCGACCGGGACGGCGAGCGCGAAGGCGGGGAGGAAGATGTTGTTGAGGTAGGTCGCCGGATCCTCTGTGAACGGCACCCACCGGGTCACCAGCGCCGGGAACACACCCCACCCGCCGGGGATGGTGCCCAGCCACTGGATGAGCAGGATCGCCAACCAGAACGACGCGGTCGCCAGCGCCGCGATGGAGAACACGCGGATGACATGGTCGGGCCAGCGGTCACGGTAGAGCGCCGCGAGGACACCGAAGACCAGGGCGAGGAGCACCGCGATGGCGAGGCCGAGGAAGGTCAGCTGCAGGGTGATGGGGAAGGCCCGCGCAACGACATCGGTCACCGAGGCGTTGCCGGTCGTCGTCCCCAGATCGCCCTGGAGCATGCCGCCGAGGAAGCCGACGTAGCGGACCAGCAGCGGGTCGTTGAGGCCGTTGGCCTCGCGGTAGGCCTCCAGGGCCGCCGGGGACGCCGACTCGCCCAGTGCCAGGCGCGCCGGGTCGGCGGGGCTGAAAGACATGATGAAGAAGACGAGGAACGTGACGCCGAGGATCATCACGGGCAGGGCGATGAGGCGGCGGCCGATGAGTCTGAGCAGGTTGGACAAGGTGGCTCCTGGCAGGGCGGGTGGGAGGACCTATTCGGTGGTGCCCACGTCGACGAAGCTGAGCCCCGTCAGGGAGATCGGCTGGAAGTCCACCAGGGTGTCGCCGTTCCAGGCGGTCGGCGCCTTGCGGTGGAACAGCGGGTAGAGGGGGACCTCCTCGGAGAGCAGGTCGAACAGCTGGTTCCAGGAGTCCTGGGCGACGTCGGCGTCGGTGGCGGTGACGCCGGCGTCGAGAAGCTCCTGGACGCGGTTGTAGGAGTCGGTGCCCTTCCAGTGCATGCGGGTGTCGGTCCAGGTGTCGCCGGCGTACCACCAGCGCATGAGCAGGTCGGGGTCGTTGCCGAACACGGAGGGGTCACCCGGGGCGATGACCACGTCGTAGGACTCCGGGTTGCCGTCGATGGTGTTGTACACGTCGGAGGACTTGCGTTCGGTGAAGTCGACGGAGATGCCCAGGTTGCTCAGGGACTCCTGGATGAGCGGGGTGCAGTTCTTCACCCAGTCATGGTCGGTGCACAGCAGGCGCAGGCTGGTGACGCCGGCCTCCTCGAACAGCTGCTTCGCCTTCGCCTCGTCGTAGGTGTAGACGGTGGCGGCCTCCTGGTAGTTCGGGTGCTCCTTCTGCAGGAAGCTGGTGGCGGCGGTGGCCTGGCCGTGCATGGCGGTCTCGAGGACGCGGTCCATGTCGATGCCGTAGAGGAACGCCTGGCGGGCCCTGACGTCGGCGAACTTGTTGGACTCGTGGTTGTTGAACATGGCGAACAGGAGGCCGAAGCCCTGGATCGACTCCACCTGGGAGGTGGACTCCAGCTGTTCGATGTTGAGGTAGGGCACCGAGTCGATGGCCTGGGTGGAGCCGGACTGGATGGAGTTGATGCGGGTGGAGGCGTCGGGGATGATCTGCCATTCCATGGTGGCGGCGCGGGCGGGCCTGGGGCCGTTGTAGTCGTCGTGGCGCTCGAACCTGACCACCTTGGAGGTGCCGCCGTTGTCGGTCATCCTGTAGGGGCCGGAGCCGGTGGGGACGGCGTCGAAGGCGGTGGCGTCGGCCTCGACGACTGCCCTGGGCACGATCTTGACCACGGAGAGGCGGTCGGCGAACAGGCCGGTCGGGTTGGAGAGGGTGAAGGTGACGGTGGTGTCGTCCTTGGCCTCGACGCTCTCGATGAAGGGGATGAAGGAGGCGTAGAGGGACTGGTTGGCCTCGTCCATGACGCGTTCGAAGGAGAAGACGACGTCGTCGGCGGTGACGGGGGAGCCGTCGTGGAAGGTGGCGCCCTCGCGGAGGGTGACGTCGACGGTGGTCTCGTCCCCGGAGTCGAGTTTCTCGGCGGCCAGTGCCACGTGGGTCTCGCCGGTGGCGGGGTCCATCTCGGTGAGGGCTTCGAGGGTGTGCCAGTTGGCGGCGATGGTCAGGGCCGCGGTGGTGGTCATCGGGTCGTAGCCGTTGGTGCCCAGTTCGTAGGAGATAGCGGCGTGGATGGTGCCGTCCTCGGCGGCGGTGCCACCCCCGCCTTCCCCGGTGGTCTGACCGCCGCTGCTGGAGTTGTCGTCGGGGGCGCAGGCGGCGAGACCGGCGGATACTCCGGCTGCGGCGGCGAGGACACCGGTCAGTCGGAGGAACTGACGACGGGAGACGTGGGGGCTCATGGTGGGGGTCCTTTTCGGTTGTCGGAGCTTTCCCCTGGCACAAACATACATCAGACATCTGATGTGTTCTATGCTTTTGTCAGAAGCCGGAGAAATGCACGTCACACCGTCTGGTTATATGGACAACAGGAACAACAGGAAGAGGGACACCATGGTTCGTCGAACCCGGAACGCCGCGCGCGATGCCGAGGAGGGCATCAAGGACTACATCCGCGCCCACGGCCTGCGCACCGGCGACATGCTCCCCTCCGAGGCGGTGCTGTGCGAGGAACTGGGCTGTTCCCGCTCCTCCCTGCGGGAAGCCGTCCGCACCCTGTCGAGCCTGGACATCGTCGAGGTCCGGCACGGCCACGGCACCTTCGTCTCCGACATGTCCCTGGCGCCCCTGCTGCGCGGCCTGGTTCTGCGCATCACCCTCGACTCGGACCACTCGCTGGCCAACCTCAACCATGTCATCGACACCCGGGAGGCGCTCGACCGGTCCGTGGGTGATGAACTTGCCCGTATCTATGAGGGGCAGCCGGTCGACCATCTGCACCGGATCGTCCAGGCGATGCGTGACCGCAACAACGCGGGCGAGTCCTTCGCCCAGGAGGACCACCGTTTCCACGCCACCCTGCTGGAGCCGTTGGGCAACCCGCTGATCAAGGAGATCTCCGAGGCCCTGTGGAAGGTCCACATGCAGGTCCTGCCGCTGCTCGACCTGTCCATGCCGGAGGACATCAAGTTGACCATCGAGTCCCACGCCGACATGATCGACGCCCTCGTCGCCGACGATCCGGCCCTGTACCGGGAGGTGGTCACCCGCCACTACGAGCCGCTGCGCCGCCTGGTCAGCGCAGCTGCTGCGCGACACGGGCGGTGATCCAGCCCGGGTCCGCACCGGCCCGCAGCCCCTCGGCGGCGTCCGCACCGCTGCGGTAGCGCCCCTCGCCGATGAGGAAGGGCTCCGGGCCGAGCAGGGCGCGGGCCGCCCGGACGCACTCGAGGTCCGGGCCCTCCGTGGCGGCCCGGTCAGGCGTGTAACCGGCCAACGTGGTGGAGAAAAGGTCCAGCCCGCCTCGAGGGCGGCGCGGGCCTCGTCGGGGGTGGCGCAGTCGGCCATGATGAGCACCCCGGCGTCGTGGGCGGCGGTGACCTGGTCCTCCAGGCGGCTGCCGTCCTGCCGGGGGCGGAAGGTGGCGTCGACGCAGACGACGTCCGCGCCGGCCTCCGCGACCGCCCCCACGGAGGCGACCGACGGGGTGATGTACACGCCCTCGGAGCCCTCCTTCGTCAGGCCGAACACGGGCACGTCCACCGCGCCGGCGATCGCCCGGATGTCGTCGAGCCCGCCGTAGCCGCCGCAGCGGATCGCCGCCGCCCCACCGTCCACGCAGGCCCGTGCCACGTGGGTGAGGGTGTGGGTGTCGCGCATGGCGTGGCCGTCGGGGGCCTGGACGGAGACGATGAGCCGCCCACGCAGATTCTCGATGGTCATCATGCTCCTTCCGCCCGGGCGTATTCGGCGGCGGCGATGAGCGGGGCCGCCGGGCCCAGGGTGGTGGTGAGGACGGGGACATCCGCCTGGATGGCCAGCGTGCCGGCGCGCAGGCCGCGGGCGAAGGGCTCCCGGATGATCTCCCCGAGCGAGCCGACCCCGCCGCCGAGGACGACCGCGGACAGGTCCAGCAGGGTCACCAGCGCGCCGACGGCGTACCCGAAGCCGCTGAGGTTGCCGTCGATGACCGCGGCGGCGTCATGCCGTCCGATGATCTCCGGCAGCGTGAGGTCCGCGCCCGCACGTTCGTTGTAGTACCGCGCCAGCCCGGGGCCGCTCACGGCGTCCTCGCACCGCACCGCGCGCCCGTCGAGGTCGGCGCACACCAGGTTCGCGGACTCCCCGGCACTGCCCGTGGGGCCCGGCAGCAACCCGTGCGTATCGACGATCGCCCCACCCACCCCCGTACCCAACGACAGGTAGTACACCCTCCCGGACGTTCCCTGTCCGGCACCGAGCCGGTGTTCGCCGAACGCCCACACGCGGACGTCGTTGTGGCAGGCCACCGGCACCCCGGCCAGGCGTTCGACCGTGCCGGCCACGTCCGACCCAGCCCAGCCGGGCACGGTGTCACCGTTGTAGGTGATCTCCCCGTCGCGCACGACGCCGGGGCAGCCGACGCCGGCGCGGACGATGTCCACGCCCGGGGTGTCCAGGGCCCGTTCGACGGCGACGGCCAGCTGGTCCAGTGTCCGGCCCTCCCGGGCGAGGCTGGGCACGCGGCCCTCGCCGAGCACCGTGTCGGGCGCGTCGTCGGGGACGATGCCGTAGGCGATCTTCGTGCCCCCGATGTCGACGGCCAGGGACGCGGGCCTCATGCGGTGAGCCCCGCGTCGTCGATGATGCGGGCGATGGTGGCCAGCTCGGCGTCGTCAAGCGGCTGGTGCGGCGGTGCCATCCGGCCGGAGGTGAACACGCCGAGGTGGGCGAGCGCGGCCTTGAAGCCGCCGAGGCCGGCCGAGGAACCACCCATGCGCGCCGGGTCGCCGGCGGTGGCGATGCCGAACAGCTGCGTGATCCGGGTCTGCAGCGCCGCCGCCTCCGCCCAGCGGCCCTGCGTGCACAGGCGGGCGAGGTCGACGTAGGACCACGGGTCGACGTTGCCCAGGCCGGGGACCACACCGTCGACGCCCGCGAGGTAGGCCAGGTCGACGGTGGTCTCGGAACCGGTGAGGACCTGGAAGTCGGTCAGGCCGGCGGCGTCGCGGGCGTCGACGATCAGGCGGGTGGCGGCGTCCACGCCCCCGGAGTCCTTGACGCCGGCGAGCACACCCTCCGTGGCCAGCTCGATGAGCAGCGGGGCGTCGAGGACGACGTGGACGCACTCGGGGATGTTGTAGGCCAGCAGCGGCAGGTCGGGGGCCATGTCGTGGATGCGGCGGAAGTGCTCGGCGATCTCGGTGCGGTGGGTGCGCACGTAGAAGGGGGCGGTGGCCACGAGTCCCTGCACGCCGGATTCGACGGCGTCGGCGACCAGCGGGGTGGTCATGTCGATGACGCCCGCGGTGACCGGGACCCGCCCGGCGGCCTGGTCGACGATGGTGGACACCACCGCCCGCCGGTTGTCGCGGGTGAGGAACGCGGCCTCCGCGGAGGAGCCGAGAGCGAAGAGGCCGTCCACGCCGGCGTCGATGAGCCGGTCCACATGGCGGCGGAGGCTGTCGGTGTCGACGGTGAGATCGTCCCGGAACGGGGTGACGACGGGCGGGATGACACCGCGGAACTGGACCGTCATGGGGGGACTCCTCGGGAGATGGGTTCATCAGACGTAAGACATCATACCTCTGCCGGGAGTATGATGGGCCAGGTGAACGAACTCACCGGACAACTGGTCACCCCCGTCGGCGCCGCCCCCGCCCGGATCACCGTCGACGGCGGCATCATCACCTCGGTCACGGAGGACCCCACCGCCTGGGAACCGGGCGGCCTCACCCTCGTCCCCGGCTTCGTCGACCTGCACAACCACGGCGGCCACCGCGGCTCCTTCCCCGACGGCACCGCCGACGACTGTCGCCGCGCCGCCCGGTTCCACCGCCGGCACGGCACCACCACCATGCTCGCCAGCCTCGTCTCCGCCACCGAGCAGGCCATGACCGCCCAGGTCCCCGTCCTCGCCGACCTCGCCGACGAGGGCCTGCTCGCCGGCATCCACCTCGAAGGCCCCTTCATCAACTCCGGGCGCTGCGGCGCCCAGGACCCCGCCGCCATCATCCCCGGCGACCCCGACATGCTCGACCGCGTCGCCACCGCCGCCCGCGGCCACGTCCGCGCCGTCACCTTCGCCCCCGAGACCGCCCACGCCCACGAGCTTCTCGACGTCTGCGCCGCCCACACCATCATCGCCTCCCTCGGCCACACCGACGCCACCTACGAGCAGACCCTCGAGCTTGTCGACGCCGCCGTGGACAGGAACGTCACCGTCACCGCCACCCACCTGTTCAACGCCATGCCACCCCTGCACCACCGCGCCCCCGGTGCGGCCGCCGCAATGATCACCGCCGCCGCCACCTCCCACGCCCACGTGGAACTCATCGCCGACGGCGTCCACCTCGCCGACGGCACCGTCGACATGCTCCGCCACTCCGTCGCCGACGGCGCCTTCTTCGTCACCGACGCCATGCAGGCCGCCGGCATGCCCGACGGCGACTACACCCTCGGCACCCTCGACGTCACCGTCGCCGACGGCGTCGCCCGCCTCTCCGCTCCAGACGGTGCTGTCGGGGCCATAGCCGGCGGCACCACCACCCTGGCCGACCAGTTCGCCCGCCACCTGCGCCGCGGTGTCGGGCTGAGCGACCTGGTCAGGGCCACCTCCACCACCGCGGCCGGGCTGCTCGGCCTCGGCGACGGCGGCATCGTCGAGGGCGGACGCGCGGACCTCGTCGGCCTGGACGACAATGGACAGGTCATGCTCGTCGTAGCCGGCGGCGAGATCATCACCGACAACCGTTAAGGACACCCGACAGTGGACATCCTCCTCCGCCCCACCGCCACCGACGTGGCCGTCGCCGCCGCCGACATCCTCGCCGACTTCGCCCGCCGGGGCGCCACCCTCGGCCTGGCCACCGGCTCCACCCCCGTGGCCACCTACCGCGAACTCATCCGCCGCTACGACGCCGGCGAGGTCAGCTTCGCCGACTGCCGTGCGTTCCTCCTCGACGAGTACATCGGCCTGCCCCGCGACCACGAGCAGAGCTACCACCGCACCATCCGCCGCGAGTTCACCTCCCACGTCGACATCCCCGACGAGGCGGTCCACGGTCCCGACCCCGAGCAGGGCGGCCAGGCCTACGAGGACGCCATCACCGCCGCCGGCGGCGTGGACATCCAGCTGCTGGGGGTGGGCACCAACGGTCACGTCGGCTTCAACGAACCCGGCTCCTCCCTCGCGTCACGCACCCGGATGAAGACCCTGCACCCGCAGACCGTCGCCGACAACGCCCGCTTCTTCGACTCCGCCGACGAGGTCCCCATCCACGTCCTCACCCAGGGCCTGGGCACCATCCGACGCGCCGGCCACCTGCTGCTGCTCGCCACCGGCGCAGGGAAGGCCGACGCGGTGCACAAGCTGGTCGAGGGGCCGGTCACCGCCTCCTGCCCGGCGTCGGTGCTCCAGCTGCACGAGTACGCCACCGTCATCGTCGACGAGGCCGCCGCCTCCCGCCTCCACGACCTCGAGTACTACCGATTCATCGAGGCCCACCAGCCCCGCCGCTAGACTGGGCGCCGTGACGTTAAGAATCTTCGACACCGCCAGCCGCGAACTCCGTGACTTCGTCCCGGTCCGCCCGGGACACGCCTCGGTCTACCTCTGCGGCGCCACCCCGCAGGCGCAGCCCCACATCGGGCACGTGCGCTCCGGGGTGGCCTTCGACATCCTCCGCCGCTGGCTGCTGGCCTCCGGCTACGATGTCGCCTTCGTCCGCAACGTCACCGACATCGACGACAAGATCCTCACCAAGGCCGCCGAGAACGGCCGCCCCTGGTGGGAGTGGGTGGCCACCCACGAACGCCACTTCACCTGGGCCTACGACCAGCTCGGTGTCCTGCCGCCCTCGGTCGAACCCCGCGCCACCGGGCACGTCACCCAGATGGTCGACTACATGCAGCGCCTCATGGACCGTGGCTTCGCCTACGCCGTCGGCGGATCCGTCTACTTCGACGTCGCCGCCTGGGTCGCCGCCGAGGGCTCCGACTACGGCTCGCTCTCCGGTAACCGCGTCGAGGAGATGGAACAGGGCGAGTCCGACAACACCGGCAAACGCTCCCCGCAGGACTTCGCCCTGTGGAAGGCCGCCAAGCCCGGCGAGCCGTCCTGGCCCACCCCCTGGGGTGACGGTCGCCCCGGCTGGCACCTCGAGTGCTCCGCCATGGCCACCTGGTACCTGGGCGACACCTTCGACATCCACTGCGGCGGCCTCGACCTGCAGTTCCCGCACCACGAGAACGAGATCGCCCAGGCGCACGCCGCCGGCGACGACTTCGCCCACTACTGGATGCACAACCACTGGGTCACCATGGCCGGCGAGAAGATGTCCAAGTCGCTGGGCAACGTCCTCTCCGTCCCGCACATCCTCGGACTCGTCCGCCCCGTCGAGCTGCGCTACTACCTGGGCTCCGCGCACTACCGCAGCGTGCTGGAGTACTCTGAGGCGGCGTTGCAGGAGGCCGCCGCCGGGTACCGTCGCATCGAGGACTTCCTCCACCGCGTCGGCCCGGTCGAGATCGGGGAATGGACCCCCGAGTTCGAGGCCGCCATGGACGACGACATCTCCGTGCCCCGCGCACTCGCCGAGATCCACACGGCGGTCCGCGCCGGCAACACGGCTCTCGCCTCCGGCTCGCTTGTCGACGCCCAGCGCATCGCCGCCACCGTCCGCGCCATGACCGCGGTCCTCGGCGTCGATCCGCAGGACCCGCAGTGGGCGGAGGAGACCCAGACCAGCGAGGGCGCGATGGCCGCGCTCGACGTGCTCGTCGACGCCGAACTGGAACGACGCACCACCGCCCGGGCCGCAAAGGACTGGGCCACCGCCGACGCCGTCCGCGATCGCCTGATCGCCGCCGGTATCGACGTCACCGACACCCCCGACGGCCCGCAGTGGTCGCTGAAGAATTAAGGAATCACATGGCTCACCAGGGACGACCCGGGGTACGCAAGACCAACAAGAAGGGCGCCGTCAAGGGCTCCGGCGGCCAGGCCCGCCGTGGCCTCAAGGGCAAGGGCCCCACGCCCAAGGCCGAGGACCGCGTCTACCACGCCGCCCACAAGCGCAAGAAGGAGGCCGAACGACGCGCCCGCGGCCGCCACGTCAAGGAGGAGACCACCGAACTCGTCGTCGGCCGCAACCCCGTCATCGAGTGCCTCCACGCGAAGGTGCCCGCCTCCGCCCTCTTCGTCGCCGAGGGCACGGGTGCCGACGACCGCCTCTCCGAAGCCGCCACCATCGCCGCCTCCCGGGGCATCCCCACCATCGAGGTCCCTCGCTTCGAGCTGGACAAGATGACCGGCAACGGCCTCCACCAGGGCATCGGCCTGCAGATCCCGCCCTACAAGTACACCGACGTCCACTCGCTCATCGCCGCGGCCGCCGACAACCCCGAGCCGGGCATGTTCGTCATCCTCGACAACATCACCGACCCCCGCAACCTCGGCGCCGTCATCCGCTCCGTCGCCGCCTTCGGAGGTCACGGCGTGGTCATCCCGGAGCGCCGTTCCGCGGCCGTCACCGCCGTGACCTGGCGGACCTCCGCCGGCACCGCCGCCCGCCTGCCCGTCGCCCGCGAGACCAACCTCACCCGCACGATCCAGGAGTTCAAGAAGAACGGCTACCAGGTCGTCGGCCTCGACGCCGGCGGCGAGCACACCCTGGACACCTACGACGGCGGCACCGACCCCGTCGTCATCGTCGTCGGTTCCGAGGGCAAGGGCATCTCCCGCCTGGTCCGCGAGAACTGCGATGTCATCATGTCCGTCCCCATGGTCGGCTGGGTCGAGTCGCTCAACGCCTCCGTCGCCGCCGGCGTCGTGCTCTCCGAGTTCGCCCGCCAGCGCCGCGCGAAGTAGGGCCCGCCAGATTGAGTATTCGCAGGTGTGAAGGCCACCCGATCGTGTGGTTGAGGGCCAGCGATAGTGCCCGTGGGGGCCGGCGGCCGTAGGGACGGGGGCCACCGGCCGGCGCTGGGTGTTTCCTACTGACTCATCGTGATGTGCTCCCGCATGTTGTGGGTGCCGGTGTCCACCCAGATGGTGTTGTGGACGATCCGGTCCATGATCGCATCGGCATGCACCCCGGATCCGAGCCGTTGATGCCAGTCCTTCTTCGCGTACTGGGTGCAGAACACCGTCGACGCAGAGTCGTAACGACGCTCCAGCAGTTCCAGCAGCATGCTGCGCATCCCCTCATCCGGATGATCCAGCAGCCACTCATCGATGACGAGGACGGTAAAGGCGGCGTACTTCTTCAGGAACTTCGTTGTCCCCTGGGGCTTGTCGCGTGCGGTGGCCCAGGCTTCCTCCAGATCCGGCATCCGGATGTAGTGCGCCCGGTACCGGTGCTGGCAGGCCTGTTTCGCCAGCGCGCACCCCAGGTAGGACTTCCCCGACCCGGTGAAACCCTGGAACACCACGTTCTGGTGACGTTCGATGAACCCGCAGGTCGCCAAGGTGGCCAGCAGGTTACGATCCAGGCCGCGTTGCTCGACCAGGTCGATCCGACGCAGGTCAGCTGCCGGATAGCGCAGGCCGGCCCGGCGGATCAACCCGTCGACCTTGCCGTGGGTGAAGGTGGCGTACGCCTCATCGACGATAAGACGCAGCCTCTCCTCGAACCCCATCCCCAGGACGAGGTTCTCGTCTTCGGCGTCGATGGCCTCCAGCAGGGCGGTGGCACCCATGTCGCGCAGCTTGCGTTTGGTTTCCATGTCGATACCGCTCACTGGTCTCCTCCTGCGTAGTAGTCCGCACCGCGGACAAATCCGCCTTCCTCCACCGGTTCCCCCCGGGGTGGGCGCTGCCGGGCGGCCTGATCCTGCCCCGTGACCAGGATCGGGTGCAGGTGCACATAGCGCGGGGACCGGACATGCCCGGCCAGTGCCAGCCGGCAGGCATCCTCGACCCGCTCGGCGGAATACCGCCGAGTCAACCGCAGCACCGCCAGTGCGGCATTCAGGCCCTGCTCGTCGACGGCGACGGACTCGAAGATCCGGTTGACCACCACTGTCGCGGACGGGCCGACCCGGCCCGCCCACTCCCGTACACGCGGGGCATCCCAGGGTTGGTAGCGCTCCCCGGCCGGCAGATCAGCGTCGTTGGTGCGGTACTGATTCGCTGAGCCCTCGGGCAACAGCAGGTGGCTGCTCAGCCGCTGCTGGCCGGAGTAGACCTGCAGGACCCGGTCGGTGATCCGCAGATCCACACCCGTGCCGATGTGGGTGACCGGTACGGAGTAGAAGTTCTTCTCCCACACAACGTGCCCGTTGCGTCCGACACGGCGACCGTAGATCCACCGGCTGATCTCATAGGCGACCTGCGGCAGCCCGGTCAGCAGGGGCTGTTCTTCGGTGGTGAACACACTGGCCCGGGAGCCATCCCGCTTCTGGAACGGCTCCCGGTTGTAGGCCGCGACCTGGCCGGTGACCGCGGCTGTCAGCTCCGGAAGGGATGTGAACTGCTGGTCGCGCAGCTGGGCTATGACCCGCATCGCCACATGCCACACGGTGTTTTCCACGCTGGGCTTGTCCTTCGCCTTCCGAACCCGCCCGGGTAACACCGCGGCCGAGTAATGTGCGGCCATCTCCCGGTATGCATCGTTGAGCACAACCTCGCCGTCGCGGGGATGTGTGATCACCCCGGTCTTGAGGTTGTCAGGCACGATCCGCGGCACTGAACCGCCGAAGGCCTCGAACATCGCGACATGAGCCCGCAGCCAGGACTCCTGCGTCATGTCCAGACTCGGGTAGACGAACGAGTAGCGGCTGAACGGCAGGCACCCGACGAACAGGTACACCGGCCTCGGGGTGGCGTTGACCGGGTCAAACAGTGTCATCGTCGGTCCGGACCAGTCGACCTCAACGCTCTGGGCGGCCTTGTGTCCGACCCTCGATGCCGCCCCGGTGACCAGGACGTGGCGCTGGTAGGTCCGACAGAACCGGTCGTAACCCATCGCCGGGGCACCGGTGGCCGCACACCTGTCGGTGTACTCGCCGTGCAGCAGCTTCAGTGTCACCCCGACCCGGGCGAGTTCCCGGTGGACTGTTTCCCAATCCGGCTGGGCGAACACGCTGTGGTGCTGACCCCGGCCCGGGAACAGCAGGTCATAGACTTCGTCCTCGGGACGCTCAGCGACATCATCCCAGCTCGCACCAGCTGCGTCTGCGGCTTCAAGCACGGCGGTGATGCTTTTTCGGGACATGCCCTGTGACGCGGCGATCGTGCGTCCTGACAGACCTTCGGAGCGTAGCTGGAGTATCAGCTTCGCTCTGATCTTTCGTACCATTGGCTTGCTCCTTCCGCCGTGTGCCCTATACACACGGCGGAGGAAGCGTAAGCGTGGTGGCCCCCGAGCGCACCACGAGTGGCCCCGACGTCTACGAATGTCTCCTCAGCCTGCCGGCCCCCGGACACACGACCGGTGGACCCCAGTGAAGCGAATATTCAGCCAGATTGAGCCAGATGCGCGGATCTGCACCACCTGGTCCCAGGTCCGCGCATCCTGGCGGATTCAGAGCTCAAACTGGTGCTGTTGCAAACTTCAGGCGGAGAGCCGTGACGACCCAGTCTTCATCCTCTGATGCTCGCTGCGGGTCGGCGTTCTCAGGCAGCCTCGAACACCCGGCTGACGATCACCGCATCCGGGTTCGGTTGCCCGTAGGCAAACATCGCTCCCTGGCCTTTCCGTAATGAGTGCATCGCTTCCATCCCTTTCAACGTCCGGTACGCCGAGGTCCGGTTTTTGAACGCCCCCTTCGGTCCGAGGATCCGTTTCAGCCGCCCATGATCTCCTTCAATGACGTTATTGAGGTATTTCACCTGCCGGTGTTCCACGGTCTGCGGGCAGATTCCCTCTGACTTCAACTCGGCGATTGCCCTGGCCAGGGAGGGTGCTTTATCGGTGTTGATCACCCGCGGGAACCCGGTTATCGTGTTCGACCTCAGGGTCTTGGCCAGGAAACGCTTCGCTGCGGCGACGTTACGCTTTGGGGACAGGTAAAAATCCAGGGTATGCCCGCCCGCGGTGATGGCCCGATAGAGGTAGCACCACTTTCCCCCGACCCGGATATAGGTCTCGTCCACCCGCCAGGACCGGGCCTGCCAATCCGGGACTTGTCGGTACCACCGGGTCTGCTTGTCCAGCTCAGGAGCATATTTCTGGACCCAGCGGTAGATGGTGCTGTGATCGACCGGTACGCCGCGTTCGGTCATCATTTCTTCCAGATCGCGGTAGCTCACCCCGTAGCGGCAGTACCACCGGACCGCCCACAGGATGATTTCACGGGGGAAATGACGACCGGAGAAGATGCCCATGGCTGTGATTATTTCACGCAGGTCTTTCTACTGCCCCAACTTTGCAACAGCACCGCTGGGATCAACTATTGTTACAGGTATCCACTAAACCTAATTTTGGAGGCTTCTCTGTCATGCGACACAAACTGCGGGTTCTCACTATTTGCGCAACTAGCGCCGCAACTCTCTTCGTCGGAATGCACACGGCCGGTGCTGCGCCCGTTTCAAACGTCTCGCTGGTTTCTAATCCAAACTTCACTCCTTATGGTCATAAAGAAAATTGCGACAAGTTGTATAAAAGCCTTTCCCGAAAGTGTCGAGTGATTCCACATCCAGCAGGCCGTGCGCTTTGCTGGGCAGCAGCAGCGGCTACGTATGCTGACTGCTTGCGCTAGGTAGAGCTCACATGGCTTTTATCGAAACTCCAGTGCTTCAACGAGTTCTTCAAAAACTTGATGGAAGCAGCATTGAGATCCTTGTTAGTGCACCTGTCCTAGAGGGACAAGATTGGTTTACAAATTGGTCTATAAAAGGCCTGGAAGACGGTGATGTAAACCTGAGTTCGGGCGGAATCGATTCAATGCAATCGATGATGTTCGCATTATCGGCGATTGGCGATCGTATTGCTGCTGAGCAGCAAGAACTGTTGTTCATGGGAAGCGAATCTCTACAACTTCTCAGGACTGCGCCACCCATAGAACCCGATCTGTGGTCGGCGTCTGTGCAAGCTCCTACAGCTTAGAGTCTTAAGCGCTTGCTTCGATATCTTTCGCGTATCGATGAACCGTTCCTACTGAATAGCCTGTTTTGGTTGCAATAGCGCGGATAGATAGACCTTTGGCTCGCAGCTCCTGGACTCGGGTGCGCTTTTCATTGGCCTGCGCTAGATAATATTCGCGAGAGGCAGATGTCCAGCGTTCGATTGTCGCAGTCGACAGGCCAGTTCCTTCGGCTACTTCGCGGATAGTTTTACCGTTGGGTCTGCTGCACGATCAGGTGACAACCGAGCAGCAGACCCGGATGCCCTCAATAAGTCCACGCTCACGGATGCGCACGACGACGACCAGGGCGAGTAGGACTAGGAAGATGACCTGCCACAACTGTAGCTGGCTCATGGGTTCTTGTCCTTTCTGAGTGCGCGGTAGAGAGTAGCACGCGACACGCCAAGATCGTTGGCGATGGAGGTTCTGGCTTCGCCGGCCTGTACGCGTTCGTGTGCTTGCTTGATCTGCACTTCCGTCAGTGCCCTCGGTCGACCTTTGTAGCGACCGGCCTTCTTTGCCAGAGCGATCCCCTCGGCCTGTCGCTCGCGGATGATCGCCCTCTCAAACTCGGCAAAGCTGCCGAGAATACCGAGCATGAGGGTGGCACGCGGGTCTTCTCCATCCGGGGCGAAAGTGAGATTCTCTTTGAGAAAATGGACGGTGGCGCCCTTCGCGGTGATCTGGTCGATAACATTGCGGAGGTCCACCAACGACCGAGCCAGACGGTCAATCGACGCAACATGAAGGCCATCTCCGTCGCGGAGATAGGCGATGCAGTCTTCAAGGCCCGGACGATGTGCTCGCGTACGAGCTGACAGCTCATCAATGAACTCCCTATCGACCTGGCCGATAGCTTCACGCTGGCGGGCCAGGTTCTGGTCCTTGCTGGAAACGCGAAGGTAAGCGACATTTTGCCCGCGAGCTTGTACTCCGCGCTGCTTCTCCCGGGCTTCTCGGCGCCACTTCTCCTCGATCACATTGTTCAGCTGGTGCTGTTGCAAAGTTCGGGCGACAGGAAGACCTGCGTGAAATAATCACAGCCATGGGCATCTTCTCCGGTCGTCATTTCCCCCGTGAAATCATCCTGTGGGCGGTCCGGTGGTACTGCCGCTACGGGCTCAGCTACCGCGATCTGGAAGAAATGATGACCGAACGCGGCGTACCGGTCGATCACAGCACCATCTACCGCTGGGTCCAGAAATATGCTCCTGAGCTGGACAAGCAGACCCGGTGGTACCGACAAGTCCCGGATTGGCAGGCCCGGTCCTGGCGGGTGGACGAGACCTATATCCGGGTCGGGGGAAAGTGGTGCTACCTCTATCGGGCCATCACCGCGGGCGGGCATACCCTGGATTTTTACCTGTCCCCAAAGCGTAACGTCGCCGCAGCGAAGCGTTTCCTGGCCAAGACCCTGAGGTCGAACACGATAACCGGGTTCCCGCGGGTGATCAACACCGATAAAGCACCCTCCCTGGCCAGGGCAATCGCCGAGTTGAAGTCAGAGGGAATCTGCCCGCAGACCGTGGAACACCGGCAGGTGAAATACCTCAATAACGTCATTGAAGGAGATCATGGGCGGCTGAAACGGATCCTCGGACCGAAGGGGGCGTTCAAAAACCGGACCTCGGCGTACCGGACGTTGAAAGGGATGGAAGCGATGCACTCATTACGGAAAGGCCAGGGCGCGATGTTTGCCTACGGGCAACCGAACCCGGATGCGGTGATCGTCAGCCGGGTGTTCGAGGCTGCCTGAGAACGCCGACCCGCAGCGAGCATCAGAGGATGAAGACTGGGTCGTCACGGCTCTCCGCCTGAAGTTTGCAACAGCACCCGGCCAGGGCAGACATCGGCCCTCAGTCAGTCAGCAGAGAGGGTGCTGTTGCAAAGTTCGGGCGACAGGAAGACCTGCGTGAAGCCAAGTCTCTCGGGCGAGACCTCGAGAAGGCACACCAACAGCACCCAACTTTGCAACAGCACCTTCGAACGAATTGTTTG
Source organism: Corynebacterium suedekumii (assembly GCF_030252185.1). Lineage (NCBI taxonomy): Bacteria > Bacillati > Actinomycetota > Actinomycetes > Mycobacteriales > Corynebacteriaceae > Corynebacterium > Corynebacterium suedekumii. The sequence continues at coordinate 364,637 of NZ_CP126970.1, read as the reverse complement.
GCTCTTACACTATAATAAAGGTAACTCCCGGACCCGGAGTTGATGAACCGCGATGAGAAAACGGAGTTTCGCCATGCTTGGATCGAGTCGCTACAACCGTCGTCAGCTCCTGCAGGTGCTCGGCCTCGGGGCCGGAGCAACCGCCACCGCCGTAGTCAGCAGCGCCTGCTCCACCGAATCCCCGAAAATGACTGCCGGCACCGGTGACGCGGTCATTGACGGAATCAACAACTTCGAGGACGCTACCTACCCGGATGACCGGGACCTCTACGAGAACCTGGCCGAGTCGCAGTCGCCGCACACCCTCGTTGTAACGTGCTCGGACTCCCGCATCGACACCGAGACCCTGCTCTCCGCACAACCAGGCGATCTGTTCCATCTACGCAACATCGCCAACATCATCCCCCACGCCGACAATCCCGACCCGGGCGTGCTCGCCCCGGTGGAGTACGCGGTAGTCCACCTCGGGGTGTCCGCCATCGCAGTGATCGCTCACTCCAACTGTGGCGGGATGGCGGCACTCCAGCACCTCGGCGATTACAGGACTGAGCTGCCGGCCACCCACGATTGGCTCATCAGATCCGAGGACGTGCTCGCGAGCATGGGCGGCGATCATGACGCCGAGGACTTCTCCCGCAGGCTCGAACAGGCCAACGCCGCGGCACAGATCGAGAACCTGATGTCGCACAGCTACATCGCCGATCGGGTCAACGCCGGAGAGCTCGTGCTCGAGAGCTACCACTATGACATCGGCAAGGGCGACGTCACCAGGTTCGATCAGGAAAAGGACGCTTTCGTTGATGTCTGACGACGGGTGTTCCTGACCTGCTGAGCTGCGGGCCCCGCTTCCGACGGGGGTGCGGCTCTTCCTGTTCGTGCGCGACGTTACGCCGACGGGCAGTCCGACCCACAGCTGACGAGACACTAGCCCGGGTTTTTTACGGTGATCAGCTGGCACGGGCCCACAAAGAAGAGAAGTGACCCCCTGACCAGGTAAAATTTGGAGTTACCACGCTACAAATCACCAGTCAGAAAGGTCACCTTCAGGGTGAAGACGGTGCTGTTGCAAAGTTCGGGCGACAGCACCCATCATACCAACTACCAACGAGAAAACTACGCAGGCCTTCACGCCGCGTAACACGCCACTCTCAAAAATTCAGGCCGATTCACCCCCAAAATAGTCCGATCATCATATTTGGGAGTTGCCTGTACGTCAGGTGAACACTCCCTTCGCAACTCGATAGGAAAGAGTTATATGAGTATTCAGGGAAATGCTGGCGCCACGCGCGCGGGCATCGACAGCGAGACCGCCCGATGGTCGTCCCTGCTGCCCAAAATCACTGCGGCACTCATCGTCGTCGGCCTCATCCTCGGCGCCATCGTGTTCTGGACCGTCGGGACCACCGCCGGCCAGGACGTCGGCGCGCTGATCTGGGTCGCCACCTTCGCCGGTGCCGTCGCCCTGATGTCCATCCGTCAGCTCATGCTGGCAGAGCGGGAGTGACGCCACCATGCTGATGCAAGGAATTACCTACAACACGATGATGGGCCTGGTCGTCGGCGTCATCATCCTCATGGTCCCGCTGTTCATGCGCTCCCTCGACGTCAACCCCGGACGCAGCGTGAGCGGTTTCGGCTGGGGATTCATCGCCGCCGGCGGCTTCCTGGCTTTCACCGGCATGCACATGACCCTGACCTGGCCGCTGGAGCAGATCGAGGGCGTCTTCTGCTGTGCTGTGGACAACGTCACCTTCGGTGAACCCGCCGCCATCTACGGCCTCCTCACCCTGATCGCCGGTTTCGCCATCCTGCGCGCGGAGGATCGTGCGGAACGCGGCCTCCGCGAGCTGGACATGGTCGCCACCCTGCGGCCCATCCTCTACATCGCCGCCGTCGCCGGTTTCGCCATCGTGCTCTTCGGCATCGCCGGCCTGCACTTCGGCCAGTGGCGCCCGCCCACCGTCGAACCGATCGCCCGCCTCCTGGCCGGGAACATGATCGAACCGCTCATGGTGTTCTCCATGTACGTGATCACCGGTGTCGCGGCCATCCTCTCGCCCTTCGCGCTGACGAACAGGACCGTGGCCAAGGTGTTCGGCGTCCTCGCCTGGATTGCCGGCATGGCCTGGATCTTCCTCGCCTTCACCCTGTTCTACAGCCACGTCGGATTCTTCCCGTGGCCCTTCAACAACCCTGAGGTGATGCACCCCGAGCTCTAGGCTCGACCTGCCGACGGCGCACCCCGGTTGACACACCGGGATGCGCCGACGGCCCTTTCCGCTCAGCGCAGCGGGCGCCGCCGAGCCCTATAAATTCCCCACCGCCACCCGGTAGAGAATCAGCCCGACCATCAGTCGGGTGCGCCCGTAGGGCATACCCGGTGAGAATCCATGGGTGGGGTGATCTATCGTCGGAGTAGGTCCGCAGCAGACGGGGCTCCCGCTGTGGCCAGCGCATCAAGCACATCATCAATGGTCCTAGGAGGATTCTTAAACGCCGCCGCAGCGTAGGTGAGTATTCGCAGTTGTGAAGGCCACCCGATCATGCGGTTGGGGGCCAGCGGTATTGCCTGCGGGGGCCGGTGACCGTAGGGATGGGGGCCACCGGCCGACGCTGGGTGTTTCCTACTGGTTCATCGTGACGTGCTCCCGCATGTTGTGGGTGCCGGTGTCGACCCAGATGGTGTTGTGCACGATCCGGTCCATGATCGCATCGGCGTGCACCCCGGATCCGAGCCTTTGATGCCAGTCCTTCTTGGCGTATTGGGTGCAGAACACCGTCGATGCGGAGTCGTAGCGACGCTCGAGCAGTTCCAGCAGCATGCTGCGTATGGCCTCATCCGGATGATCCAGCAGCCACTCGTCGATCACGAGGACAGTGAACGCGGCGTACTTCTTGAGGAACTTCGTCGCTCCCTGGGGTTTGTCGCGTGCGGTGGCCCAGGCTTCCTCCAGATCCGGCATCCGGATGTAGTGCGCCCGATACCGGTGCTGGCAGGCCTGCTTCGCCAGCGCGCACCCCAGGTAGGACTTCCCCGACCCGGTGAAGCCCTGGAACACGACATTCTGGTGGCGTTCGATGAACCCGCAGGTCGCCAAGGTAGCCAGCAGGTTGCGATTCAGTCCTCGTTGCTCGACCAGGTCGATCCGACGCAGATCAGCAGCCGGATAGCGCAGGCCGGCCCGGCGGATCAGCCCGTCGACCTTGCCGTGGGTGAAGGTGGCATACGCCTCATCGACGATCAGTCGCAGCCGCTCCTCGAATCCCATCCCCAGGACGAGGTTCTCGTCTTCGGCGTCGATGGCCTCCAGCAGGGCGGTCGCGCCCATGTCGCGGAGTTTGCGTTTGGTTTCCATGTCGATGCCGCTCATTTCACGTCTCCTGCGTAGTAGTCGGTGCCGCGGACAAATCCGCCTTCCTCCACCGGTTCCTCCCGGGGTGGACGCTGCCGGGCGGCCTGATCCTGTCCGGTGGCCAGGATCGGGTGCAGGTGCACGTACCGCGGGGACCGGACATGCCCGGCCAGCGCCAGCCTGCAGGCGTCCTCGACCCGCTCGGCGGAATACCGCCGCGTCAACCGCAACACCGCCAGGGCGGCATTCAGGCCCTGCTCGTCGACGGCCACCGATTCGAAGATCCGGTTGACCACCACCGTCGCGGACGGACCCACCCGGCCTGCCCACTCCCGCACGCGCGGGGCGTCCCACGGCTGGTAGCGCTCCCCGGCGGGTAGATCAGCGTCGTTGGTGCGGTACTGATTGGCTGATCCCTCGGGAAGCAGCACATGGCTGCTCACCCTTTGCTGGCCGGAGTAGACCTGCAGCACCCGGTCGGTGATCCGCAGATCCACACCCGTACCGATATGGGTGACTGGCACCGAGTAGAAATTCTTCTCCCACACCACGTGCCCGTTGCGCCCGACCCTCCGGCCGTAGACCCACCGGCTGATCTCATAGGCGACCTGCGGAAGCCCGGTCAGCAGGGGGTGTTCCTCGGTGGTGAAGACACTGGCCCGGGAGCCGTCCCGCTTCTGGAAAGGCTCGGCGTTGTAGGCCGCGACCTGGTCGGTGACCGCGGCCGTCAGCTCCGGAAGCGACGTGAACTGCTGGTCACGTAGCTGCGCGATGACCCGCATCGCGACATGCCAGACAGTATTTTCCACGCTCGGTTTGTCCTTCGCTTTGCGCACCCTGCCCGGTAGTACGGCGGCCGAGTAGTGTGCGGCCATCTCACGGTAGGCGTCGTTGAGGACGATCTCACCGTCGCGGGGATGTGTGATCACTCCGGTTTTGAGGTTGTCGGGCACGATCCGCGGTACCGATCCGCCGAAGGCGGTGAACATTGCGACATGGGCCCGCAGCCAGGACTCCTGCGTCATGTCCAGGCTGGGGTAGACGAACGAGTAGCGGCTGAAGGGCAGGCACCCGACGAACAGGTACACCGGCCTCGGGGTGGCGTTGACCGGGTCAAACAGTGTCATCGTCGGTCCGGACCAGTCGACTTCGACGCTCTGGGCGGCCTTGTGTCCGACCCTCGATGCCGCCCCGGTGACCAGGACGTGGCGCTGGTAGGTCCGACAGAACCGGTCGTAACCCATCGCCGGGGCACCGGTGGCCGCACACCTGTCGGTGTACTCGCCGTGCAGCAGCTTCAGGGTCACGCCGACCCGGGCGAGTTCCCGGTGGACGTTCTCCCAGTCCGGCTGGGCGAAGATGCTGTGGTGCTGTCCCCGGCCCGGGAACAGCAGGTCATAGACTTCGTCCTCGGGACGCTCGGCGACATCATCCCAGCTCACACCCGCGGTGTCGGCTGCTTCCAGCACAGCGGTGATGCTTTTTCGGGACATACCCTGTGACGCGGCGATCGTGCGTCCTGACAGGCCCTCGGAGCGTAGCTGGAGTATCAGCTTCGCTCTGATCTTTCGTACCATTGGCTTGCTCCTTCCGCCGTGTGCCCTATACACACGGCGGGAGGAGCGTAAGCGTGGTGGCCCCCGAGCGCACCACGAGTGGCCCCGAGGCCTACGAACCCGTCCTCAGCCTGCCGGCCCCCGGACACGCGACCGGTGGACCCCAGTGAAGCGAATATTCAGTAGGTAACAGCCTGGTGGACACGAGTGCCAAACAGATCAATCTGATCGCATAAAAACTCATCAGCACCCTGGATCTCGATGCCGTATCTATCCATCACGTCTTGAGGAAAATCCCGCGCGTTTTCGGTGACGATCACCTGGGCACCACATCTGATGGCAGCAGCAAGAACATGACGGTCATCAGGATCCGGTAGAGACAATGACTCAATTAAATCTTCATACCCAGTCACCAGGCAGTCATCCACAGCCCGACACATCAGCTCTCTGGTTCGGCGTAGTTTACTGGGGTCAAGATCTGACCGGTTGGCCTGGAGGTTGCGAAAGACCTCATCCAAGATGTCTTCGGTCCACCGGGCTTGGTAAATGCCCGTGCCTGCCAGTCGGATCAGGATGTCGCGCAACATAGTGGGGTATAGGACGTTGGCGTCGTAGATAACGGTGAAACCACTCACTCGTAGAGCCCCATCTCCTCGGTCAGGGCAGTGAGATCATCTGCAGCTGTGCGGGTATCGATATCTCGTTGGTGTTTGTAGGCCTGCACGTCGGCCGCATAGATGCGTCGATGCGTACCAACCTTATGTCCTGGCAAGATACCGTCATCCATCAATTTAATGACATGCGGACGAGAGACATTAAGCAGGTTAGCTGCTTGCTGGGTGGTCAGCTCGGCCCGCATAGGGATTACGCCTACTGATCTGCCGGCTGCTGAATTAACCAAGATCTCCCGGAGGACGGTGGCGACTTCTCTGGGTAGAAGAATAACGTCATCAGAGTTCTCCACCACGACCTTCACGTCTTTGTTGGTAGATGTATCGCTTAGGACGCGGTTGATTTTCTGCAAAGCCTCGCGGGCTGTGGCCGCCGTGCTAGCGAGCTCATTGTCCTGTAGGTGTGACATGCCCCCACATTACCGAATAAACGAAACAACCGAAACATGCGCCACATAAAGCTCCAAAAGGGTGTACCTCATTGCAACGTACCGCAGGTCTGGCAACCTGAGCGGTCGGGCTGTAGTGAGGGGCTACCGCGACTCCGCTTCGCGAAGCCTTGCTCAGTGTTCCCCAGCGGTAAAGGAGGCCCACACCGGTGCTGTTGCAAACTTCAGGCGGAGAGCCGTGACGACCCAGTCTTCATCCTCTTTCGAGTTTGTGATCTCCGGTCCTTGCGGTTCATGAGCCGCTCACGGTAGAGGCGATTTTGCTTGTGGCGGTGTCGCCACTTCTCGGTCGGAGACCAAATCTTAGACATGGACTCCAGGGTAGATGTTCCGGTGTTGAATAACTACGACCGAATATCAACCCTCTGCAACCACATCACCGACAGTCCCCAGCCCAAGACAGTAAAAGCCACTGACGAGACCACGAGTGCAGTCAAAGTAGAAAGGTTTAGATCTCCCGCCGTAGAAACTGCAGTGCTACCAAGGGAAATCGTATTGGTTATGAGTGCAGACGGAAGAACCCACATAAGCTTTTCAAAACCGGCGCTCACCACTCCAAAAGTAAGGATTGTGCCGCCTAGTGCTATGGCAACTGGTGCCGCGAAATTGCGGATAATCATCGAGAAGAAAGATTGCCAGGATGCCACTGCAGCTCCCGGTAGTATCGCCAATACGATTCCCGCAATATTTACCCATGGCAAAGGCCCAGGTACGCGAAGTACCATGCCGGCAATGATGCCAAATAGCAGGAGCATGAGTTGCATGAGCGAAACCAACACCACCAAAGCGCCGATCTTTGCGGCGATTGTTCCCCCAACTCCCCGTGGCATTGTCATCAACTGATTCCAGTTGAATCCGCGGTGTTCGAGACGCCACGCAGCAGAACCAAGGATCGCGATACCGATAGTCATGAAAAACAATCCATAAAACAGCACGACCTGAGAAAGATAGCTAGACCAGCCCGCAGTGAGCATTTCCTTATTTGCCGAGTAGTTTCCAGCTCCATAACCGACTGAAATTAACGGGATGAGTACTAACACCGTCCAAATGTGGGAGCGTCGGAACTTAAGGAGTTCATTTCGAAGCAGCATTGCTAGTACTCCCTTGAATTAAGTCGATGGGTCAAAAAGACAAAACTGGCCGCAGCAATCACCACGAATAAACCCCATGGAACCCATGCTTGTTGAACTGGGATGACACCAGCGTCCGTGAAGGTGTACGGGGTAATCACTGCGAAATAGCCAAACGGATTGATCATGCTTAACCACTTCGGCGAGAGCATTCCCCAGATACCTAACAGCCCACCGAGAACGCCCACACCAAGCACTACCAATTGAGATTCGAATCGGGCAGCAATCCACATGAAAATTGCCAACATCGCTGCACTTGTGCCCAAGGCACCAGCCGCGGTACCTACCCAAACTCCCCAAACTTCAGCTGAAGGCCCGGGAGCCCCCAATGTGAATGGCGCACCCAAAATCACGCCCAATTCCACGACGCGCAGTAAGACCAAAATGAACAAGAAGATCACAAACTTTCGACGGAGCAACATGCCGGGCCAGGTACCTGCAACGGCATTGAGACGCCAGCCGCCAGCCAAGTGCTCGGGATCTACAGAACGGCTAGCAAGCAGCGCGAGTTGAATAGGAGCAAGCAGCGACAGCACCAACAAATAGCCGATCAAGTACGTCGCCCATTGTTCATCTGGGTTCACGGAAAAAGAATCGATTTTCCCTGTTTTAAAAAGCCCCATGCTGGTGAACAACACAATGCCCACCGTCAACCCGATTCCAAAAAGCCCCACGTGAGAGCGTCGAAGTTTAGCGACTTCGATGGCAAGGTTTTCTATCATTGCAAGCCTCCTCGACCAGTGAGCCCGATGAAGACTTCTTCCAAGCTACGATGCTGTCGGACTACCTGAGTGATCGGAATTCCTTGCTCAACGAGACGCACGCACATTTCCGAAACGTCCTGCTCACTCAGGTTTCCGAGCAGCAGCCCACCCGAAACTGTTGCGGGGTCTAGAGCCCGCAACGCCTCAGCTGCCCGTGCCGGAGAAGGGGTCTCCACAAAGACATCAGGCAGCTTGGTTTCGAATAGCTCCCGCTGCGTCCCTTGGAATAGGAGCTGACCTTGGTGGATGATGCTTAATTCTGTCGCCATCTTTTCGATCTCGGAGAGTAGATGACTCGACACCAGTACCGTGCGGCCTTCGTCGCGAGCAAGGCTGACGATGAGCTCTCGGATTTCCTCGATGCCCGCCGGATCCAGACCATTCGTTGGCTCATCCAAGATGAGAATCTTAGGGTCGCGGAGCAACGCCAACGCGATACCGAGTCGCTGCTTCATGCCTAGCGAATAGTCTTTGACCAGCTTGTCCATGTGCTTTTCCAAGCGCACAAGGTGGATCGCACGCTGCACATTTGCCGGCTCAGCGCGCAGCAGACGCGCTGCTATCCCTAAGTTTTCAGCACCGGTGAGATGCAAATATGCCGACGGTTGCTCGATTAGAGAACCAACATGCGCCAGCACTTGGCCGCGAGTCTCGCGGTTCATTGGCCGCCCCAGCATGTAAATTTCGCCATCGGTTGGCTTGAGCAGCCCGAGCATCATTTTCATGGTGGTGGATTTGCCAGATCCATTTGGCCCCAACAAGCCATGAACGCTGCCTTCGGATACTGCCAAATTTAGCTTGTCGACGACACTAGTCGAACCATACTTCTTGGTGAGATTTCTTGTCTCAATGATTGTGGTCATGAAGACCATCTTGTCGTTTCTGAGCTGCTAAAACATCGACTCCCAGGAGGATCTTTTCGTCATACCCAGGCATGATGTCGCTAGGACTCAAGCAGGTCTTCTCTAGAAACCAAACCGGCACGATATGCCAGCAGCGCGATATGTACTCGATCTCGAGAATTGGTTTTTGCCATCACGCGGCCTACATGCGTTTTCACCGTGGGCATAGAGATGAAGAAGCGCTCACAAATCTCCGCGTTCGTCCATCCTTTTGCGATAGCCACCAGAATCTCATGTTCACGGTATGTTAGATCAGACAGTCGTTGCTGATCGGTGGCCGAAACTTTGGTTATTTGCGGTTCTTGCAACCTGTGGATAATCCGATTGGTAGCCCGTGGTGAAATAACTGCGTCGCCATGAAAGACCGTTCTGATTGATTCCAACAACACCTCTGGCTCGGCGTCCTTCAAAATGAATCCACTCGCCCCGGCAGCCAAACCTCCGAGAACATACTCTTCATCATCGAAAGTAGTGAGGATAATCGACTTTGTTTCAGGTGCAATCTCGGCAAGCTGAGCTGTTGCGGAAATTCCATCGAGAATTGGCATCTGCACATCCATTACGACCACATCTACAGGCTGCTGTTGAGCCTTATCCAAAGCGTCGGCACCATTTGTCGCCTGCCACATCAGCTCCATGTCCGACTGGGAACCAATGATCTGACTGATGCCATGGAGAAACAGCGGTTGGTCGTCGACAAGCGCAAGCTTCATGCTCGGCCTCCCAGCGGAAGTGTAGCGCGGACCTGCCATAAGCCGTCGATAGGGCGAGATTCGCAAGAACCACCGCTTAGCTCGGCTCGCTCACGCATCCCGGTAATTCCATGTCCGATTCCGCTAGGGCGCACTTCAAAGGGATTTTGCACGGTGACTTTCACTTGATCAGGCTGCCATTCCAGCTCAAGATCAGCGCTACCGGCACCATGTTTTTGGGCATTCGTCAGCGCTTCCTGCACAATTCGGTAGATCGTCAACGACACCGCACCATCTAATTGGTCCGGTGCCTCACCGATCTGGTTGTAATTCACACGCATGCCTTTGATCTGTTGTATGAGTTCAGGAATGTCGTTTGCCCCGATACTTGGCGACACCGCGTGTCCTTCACCTTCACGCAGGTAGCTCACGACGGAGCGCATCTGGCGAAGCGACTCACGGCCCACCAGTGCGATCGACACCAACGCCTCATCCTTCGCTGCTTCAGTATTGGCATAACGGCCACCATCGGCCTGCGCAGTAATAACGGTCAGAGAATGCGTGACCAGATCATGGATTTCACGAGCAATATGCTGGCGCTGCGCCTCCAGAGAACGCTGCAAGAGCTCTTTCTGCGCTTCCAAGGTTCGACGACGCAATTCACCCATCATTGCGCATGCAGCAAGGAGGGTGACGCTCCAAATAACGTAAAAGGCTCGTTTGAGCGGATCGGTATCAGTTAATCCCGGCGTGAAAATCGCTAGGCCAACGATGTCACCCAAAAACAGCACCGCAGTAGCAACAGCGCGCGTAGGTTCGACGAAGTCCCGACGGACGATATAGGCCGCTAATCCAGCCACCAAGATACATGCGACAGTTATCTCAACCCTGAGCGCCGATACTGAAAGAATTGCGAAGAGCACCAGGAATGTCGATTTTGGCCAACGCTTACGCGTGACTGGAGCAATGCCCAGTGTGATCGTGAGCCACAGATCCAAGTCCCACAGACTGGAGAACTTCGTCCCCAAAAAAGACAGGGCGACCAACACAGCAGCTGCGATGGCGTCAACCGCCCGGAAACCCTTCACGTCATAGACAGTAGCTAGATGCTAGTCATCACCGCATCATGCCGTGGTATGACTGCGCTTCGCCAGAATCCCGAACTAGTTCTTTCGAGAACTCTTCAAACCACGCCAGCGACTCCGCGTATCGGGCCTCATTCCACTCCACCGCTGGATCCGGTTCGAGGTGGCCAAGTAACACGGTCAGCATGGCGATTTCTGCTTGGGACCAGAGTGCGGCCGGCGCGTCGAAAAGCGCAAGCTCAATGCGCTGATCGAGCCAGCCGGGATCGGAGAGACCGCGGTTGAGGATGCCATTCATCGTAAGCCCGGCCAGTTCAGACAGCGCTCGGAAGCCTGCGGGGCCGACCCACGGAGCACGCTGTCGATATCCGATGAGAGTGCATAACTGCTGGTAGATCCGGGCGCGACGAGTGACAAAGCTCTGTTGGATTCGCGCGAGCTCGGCGTCCACATCGGCCTTGAGAGGTGCTGTTGCAAACTTCAGGCGGAGAGCCGTGACGACCCAGTCTTCATCCTCTGATGCTCGCTGCGGGTCGGCGTTCTCAGGCAGCCTCGAACACCCGGCTGACGATCACCGCATCCGGGTTCGGTTGCCCGTAGGCAAACATCGCTCCCTGGCCTTTCCGTAATGAGTGCATCGCTTCCATCCCTTTCAACGTCCGGTACGCCGAGGTCCGGTTTTTGAACGCCCCCTTCGGTCCGAGGATCCGTTTCAGCCGCCCATGATCTCCTTCAATGACGTTATTGAGGTATTTCACCTGCCGGTGTTCCACGGTCTGCGGGCAGATTCCCTCTGACTTCAACTCGGCGATTGCCCTGGCCAGGGAGGGTGCTTTATCGGTGTTGATCACCCGCGGGAACCCGGTTATCGTGTTCGACCTCAGGGTCTTGGCCAGGAAACGCTTCGCTGCGGCGACGTTACGCTTTGGGGACAGGTAAAAATCCAGGGTATGCCCGCCCGCGGTGATGGCCCGATAGAGGTAGCACCACTTTCCCCCGACCCGGATATAGGTCTCGTCCACCCGCCAGGACCGGGCCTGCCAATCCGGGACTTGTCGGTACCACCGGGTCTGCTTGTCCAGCTCAGGAGCATATTTCTGGACCCAGCGGTAGATGGTGCTGTGATCGACCGGTACGCCGCGTTCGGTCATCATTTCTTCCAGATCGCGGTAGCTGAGCCCGTAGCGGCAGTACCACCGGACCGCCCACAGGATGATTTCACGGGGGAAATGACGACCGGAGAAGATGCCTATGGCTGTGATTATTTCACGCAGGTCTTCCTGTCGCCCGAACTTTGCAACAGCACCATTTCATCTGATTATGACTTGCTGCTGCCACTTCCGTCCTCGGAGGGGCGCGGGTGATCTTTTCGTTCAATGGGGCGGGGCCGCGGCGGCCACTAGATGAAACCGAGGGCGTGCGGGGCACGGTGTTAAGGCATCCCCCGTCTGGTTAGTTGTACTGACCGGACACGTTGATTGACCGTCGGGGTTGACCTTGACCCAACGTCAATGTTTAGCGTCGCTGGCATGACGGTGACGATGATCGACAGTGCAGCCCGGATGCGGGCGATGGTGAGCAGCCCTCCGGAGGACTGGCAGGACGCAGCTCGTAGACTCTGGCAGCCGATGGCTGGGATGTACTTCTTCATCCCTGGTGGGCCGGACTTGGCCGAAGTCCACGCCCAGAACTTCGGGTTCGGACCCGATACCGCGAAGGACGCGATCCTGGGTGCAATCGACACCTTGGAGCGAGCCGATGCGTGGGGCCGTATTGAGCGAGGGCTCGACAGGGGGCTGCGAAATCTGGGCTCGGAGAATCCGACACTGACGCTGCCCGACCTCACCGTGCTGCTCGTGGTCGGCGAGCCCACGAACAAGCACTTCACCAATGAAATCCGCGGCTTGTCGGCCTTCGGCGGGATCAGCGGCTACATCGCCATCACGATATGGCCGACCGACGAGGTCCTGGATCGCCTGGAAGGCATTGCGCTGCACGAGCTGCACCACAATGTGCGCTACTCGCCCGGCGGTGTAGTGTGGAATCCACAGACGGTCAGCGTCGGCGAACAGGTGCTCGCCGAAGGCCTCGCGGACCTCTTCGCGGTGGACCTTGTGGGCCAGCAGGGGTTCACACACTTCGTCAGCCAGGAGACCCGCACCAGCGACGCCGTGCTGCGCCGCGTCAGTGAGGGGCTCGACGTGACCGGGATGCAGGACTTCGCGGCGTGGGTGTTGGGCGACGCGAGCGCTCGCCTCTTCGGCGCGACACCAGTCGGTCTTCCCACCGGGGCTGGTTACGCGGCGGGAGCCCGGATCGTCACGGCCTACCTGGATGCCACCGGGCAGTCGGCCGCGGCGGCGGTGGCCACGCCGGCCGCCGAGATCTTGGCGGTGGCCCTGCCACAGTTGGGTCTGGAAATGCCAACTCGCTGACAGGAGGGCCGTGCTCGTGGAGTGGACTGTCCAGGAACTCGCTGACCGTGCTGGTGTGAGCGGCCGGACGCTGCGGCACTACCACCAGATCGAGCTGCTGACTCCGGATCGGATCGGCTCGAACGGCTACCGCTACTACGGCCCCACCGCGGTGGCACTCCTTCAACGGATTCTGCTCCTGCGTGAAGCGGGGCTGAGCTTGGCTGCCATCGGCGAGGCACTCGGAAGCGACGCGAACCCAGCCGATGAGATCGCCGCTCTCGAGGAGCACCTGGCACACCTCGAGCACGAGCGAGACGCCTTGGAGCGGCGAGATCGTCTCGGTCGAACACACGCTCCAGATGCGACGCGAAGGCCTACAGCCGCGGATGGACATGATGCTCGAAGGCTTCAATGACCGGTACGAGGCCGAGGTCACCGAGCAGTGGGGCCGCGACGTGTTCGAGCAATCCAATCGGTGGTGGCACGCCAAGAACCTTACCCAGCAACGCCAATTCCAAGCCGATGCTGAACAACTGCTGGCCGGCTGGGGCGAGCTCCACCAATCCGGTGTCTCCCCGTCCAGCGACCAGGCCCAACAACACGCAGCCACCCATGCCTCGTGGTTCGCCCAGATCCCGGGCACACCACAGAACGCCGGTGACTTCAACAAGACCCGCGCCATGCTCACCGGCATGGCCAACCTCTACGCCACCAACCCAGACTTCCACCCCGCGTTCGGCGGAGCCGCAGCCGCAGACTTTGCCGCCCATGCATTGCGCCACTACGCCCAAAACCTCTGATCAGCGCCCTTCGGGATGGTGGCCGCACCCGAAGGGAATGCCATGTCGCATGCCAACGCCGCGCTCACCCCACGCCACCGCCTGATCGTTGGTCGTCTCGTCGTGGACGAGGGCTGGCCGATCAGCGAGGTCGCCGCTCGATTCCAGGTCTCGTGGCCGACCGTGAAGCGCTGGGCTGACCGCTACCGGGCCAGCGAGTCGATGCAGGACCGCTCCTCCCGTCCGCACCACTCGCCCAACAAGACCAACGCGAAGACGACCAAGCGCTGTGTCCAGCTCCGTCTCCGCCTCCGCGAAGGACCAGTGCAACTCGCGTGTCGACTCGGAATCGCACCGTCGACGGTCCATCGGATCCTGACCGACGCGCACCTGAACCGGCTCTCGCACGTCGACCGCGCCACGGGCGAACCCGTCCGACGCTACGAGCACGACCATCCCGGCGCGATGCTCCACGTTGACGTGAAGAAGCTCGGCAACATCCCCGACGGCGGCGGCTGGCGCTATGTCGGCCGCCGACAAGGAGAGAAGAACCGGGCGGCCACACCCGGCAAGCCCAGGAACAAGCATTACGACCCGTTGATGGGCAAGGCCTACGTCCACACCGTCATCGACGACCACTCCCGCGTCGCCTACGCCGAGATCCACGACGACGAAACCGCGATCACCGCCACCGCGGTCCTGGTGAGGGCCGTCGAGTGGTTCAACGCCCGCGGCGTCACCGTCGAACGCGTCCTGTCCGACAACGGCGGCGCCTACCGATCACACCTGTCGCGCGACACCTGCGCCGAGCTCGGCATCCGGCACAAGCGCACCCGCCCGTATCGTCCGCAGACCAATGGCAAGATCGAGAGATTCCACCGCACCCTGACTGACGGCTGGGCCTACGCCCGCTGCTACACCTCCGAAGCCGAACGCCGAGGCGAACTGGACGGGTGGCTGCACTACTACAACCATTACCGGCCACGCACGGCCTGCGGGAACCAGCCGCCGTTCTCACGATTGATCAACGTCCCCGGTCAGTACACCTAGCCAGGGCAATCGCCGAGTTGAAGTCAGAGGGAATCTGCCCGCCAACAGTGGAACACCGGCAGGTGAAATACCTCAATAACATCCTGGAAGGCGACCATGGTCGGCTGAAGCGGATCTTCGGGCCGAAAGGCGCGTTTAAGAACCGGACATCTGCATATCGGACGTTGAAAGGGATGGAGGCGATGCGTTCATTGCGGAAAGGGCAAGGCACGATGTTTGCCTACGGGCAACCGAACCCGGACGCGGTGATCGTCAA
Source organism: Corynebacterium suedekumii (assembly GCF_030252185.1). NCBI lineage: Bacteria > Bacillati > Actinomycetota > Actinomycetes > Mycobacteriales > Corynebacteriaceae > Corynebacterium > Corynebacterium suedekumii. The sequence goes on along the minus strand of NZ_CP126970.1, from coordinate 349,533 downwards.
CCGGGTCTTCGAGACGGCCTGAGAACGCCCACACGCAGCGGCCATCAGGGAATGAGAAACTGAGTCTTCGCTGCTCTCCCCCAACTTTGCAACAGCACCGTGAAACTTATGTGGTGCATTCAGCGCTCCTCCTCGAGGCTGGAAGCCTCCGGACCCCTGCTGACGTCATAGTTGTCGGCAGCAACGCCGATCAGACTTCCGATGAACATCAGCGGAACGAAGAAGATGAAGACCCAGACGGCGAGAATGACGCCAGAGCGCACAAGACCACCGACCAAGCTGTTGCGCGCTCGCATCCCCAGATACACGGCCAGAGCGCAGCCGGCGACCAGCACGCCGTCCCAAAATGCGAACTGTCCAAGGGCACTGCCAGCTGAGTCCGCCAGGAGCAGGACGTCGGTAGGGCCAGACATGGTTTCTCCTTAGTAGGCGGTGTTCGTCGGCAGCATAGCGGCCAGGGCAGACATCGGCCCTCAGTCAGTCAGCAGACCCGGGCTTTTCCCTTGATGGAAATTGTTCTGTGTAGCAATAAACGCTTTAGGAGGGGATCGTCGGCCCAATATAGAGCCACTCCGAATTGCTTCCAGGAATACAAGCACCGATACCGGCCCTACTCAGTCGATACCTCTCACATTCCCAAAAGCTATTAAAAACCTATGGACGTAGTCCCAGATACTTGCGGGCTGAGCGACGGCCGTTGTCCGTTCAGCTATCTGAACTCCTTGAGCTGACGCAACGGGGGTCGAAATTGTAGACGCCGCTGCCACGAATAATGCTGTTCCTGCGATAAAGCGCAACTTGGTTGTCATAAATTCAGTATAATGAAGGACGATCAGTTTTTCAGGACGATTGCAAAATAGTTAGGAATCCATGGCAAATTACAATCCCACCCTAGACGTACTGCGTTCAGCAAAAGACGCCATAACTCCAGACTGTAGAACCACTAAATTGATGCTGGAAGGACTGGTTTCTGCATATGAATCCAAAGCAACAAACCAAGAAGAGCCACTTGACGTTGACACTCTGGTTCGTCAATTAGTGGGAGTTATTGGAGACTTAGAGATGCGTATCTTTAACCTGGAAAAACAAAGCGAAACCCTCTAGACCCCTGCATAAAAATTTCTTACCTTACGCCCCCCACTTCGACGGGTTTGGGAAACCCTGTTCAGCATAGGTTTCTCTAGGGAATTCCATCCCTGATTCCATCGAGTTCCGTGGAAAATTCCATGGGTTCGATGGGGTGTCATTGGCGGCTTCGTCACCACAGCCGCGGTACTAGTTGACACTTTTCCTAGAGACAGTCAGCCGGACGGGATTTCCTATATACCGATCTGGCGTGTCGAGATGCCCCGACGGGACATGAACAACCCGTTTCCGAACGAACATAGCCTGCAAGGGTTGGTCAGGGTCCCCATGTGCTTTGGCTCTATTTTGCCGTCGACATACAATCAAAGCGTCCGAGCCTGGAGGGGATAGTTGACCAATCACAAGAGCTCATCGCGTCTCACCGTGTCGCCGCAATCACTGAAGCGCCTCGGCAGGATGGCAGACGCAGCTGCTTCCATGCAAGAACGCACGCGTACTGCAACTGCCCCTGCACCCGGAAGTTCACTGGCTGCAGACCGGGTTGAAGGGCTCGATGTCGAGAGCACTGTTTGGTACTTGATGTGCGTTGCTGCTGAACATCTTGGTTTCGCCTTCGACTCCATCAAGGCCACCGGCTGTATGTATCCGTCGGCCTACACTACGGTTGCACGAACAGCACTTATCGGGGCAGCGAACGCCCTATGGGTTCTAACCGGTTCGTCTCGTGCTGAACGCAGGATCCGGGCACTCCGAGTGCGAGCCAACGATGTAAACGACCAGATCAAGGCTGCCCGAGACCTCCCCATACTTGATGGTGTCCAAGGAGAGACGCACGCCGAGTACATGTCGCGGCTGGAGAAAGCGCGGTCCAACCTGGAGAGAGTCGGGGCATCCCTTGGGGTCACTACCCCCATCTCTTCGATGGGGGTTAACCAGACACAGGTCGTGCAGTTCGTCGCGGACCGATGCGATGACGACGAGCTGTTCTCCACAGGCTTGAAGTACCTCTGGAGGTCAGGAAGCGCAGCTGCTCATGCTCAGTTTCACTACGCGATGTCACGGGTCGACTATGCCGATCTTTCTGACCAGGGCGACGGGTTTCGGATGGCTAGATTCGGAGGCGATGTGGATCGGGACCTGGTTCCTTCTCTTGCCGGCCCGTTGATTCTCTTGCAAGAGGCCTTCAAATACTACGACCTGCGACGCGAGTCCCCCTTCAATTAGCTACGACTGGAGGCGCTGCAAACCAACTAGGATATCTTTGCCCCAAGGTTCCGGAGATTGCTCTGGAACCACTGGCCCCGGAATACTTTCTCCCGCCCGTACGTGAGAACAGGTCCTGTGCTTCGCTCAGGCTTGAGTATGTCTACGACTCCGTCCCCATGAACTGTCGAAGACAATCCAGTCGACATAACCAGCAAGGTCTGGGCCCGTGCCAGCCACCTCTGCAGTCATGTCCTTGAAACTAACGCGGGCCGGTAACCCCCGCAGCGGAATCACCTTTCTCGAACACTTATACCCCTAGCGAAGTCTTCATGTCTTCCCCGCCTGGTAGCTTCGCGGTATGTTGAAGTTTGGATACTGCATGGACACGAGGAGGTGGGACATGTCTGTTTGGGACGTGCTTCCAGTAGCAGCGTTCTGACGATCCGATAGCACCCGGATGAGCACCGGATAGCGGTGCTTGGTCCGGGTGCCGGCGGGGCTATTGCGCGTCGGCGAGGTGTCGGCGCATGTTCGGCCCGTCGAGTGGGAGGATCTCGGCGCCTGCCACAATCCGGTTGAGGATCGATTCGGCGATCACCGCGTCATGCAGGGATTTGTACCAGTCCTGCGGCTCGAACTGGGAGGTGACCAGGGTCGAGCCACGGCCGTCCCGGGCCGCGAGGATGTTGAGCAGCTCCGCGGCGGTGTGCTGGTTGATGGGCGTGGTCAGGAAGTCATCGATGACCAGCAGGTCGCAGTTGTGCAGGTCGGTGAGGAAGTCCAGCCGTTTCTGCGACGCGGGGTCCATGACCGCGAGCTGGTTGGCCAGATCATCGAGTCTGAAGAACCGGGCGGTGTAGAACTTCCGGCAGGCGGCGTTGAGCAGCGCCAACGCGAGGTAGGTCTTGCCGACACTGGATTTTCCCAGGATGACCAGGTTGTGGGTCTGATCGATCCATTGACAGCTGGACAGCCGTGCGATTAGCTCACGACCCACGGTTGCGGTCGGGAAGGTAGCGGATTTCTTCTACGCAGGCATCAGGGTTTGGCGATCTGGATGCCTTGAGTAGTTTCTGGGTCCGACGTTGCTCCCTGGCCGTGATCTCCTTATCCAGGGCGTGGAAGATCTTCTGCGAGAACGTCCACTCATCGCAGGCGGGGTCGTTGGCCAGGTCGATGACGGTTTTCCCGAAGGCGGTCATCCGCAGCTGGGTGAACAACGTCATGTCGGCGTCGGTGAGGTGTCGATCCATCACGCCTGACCTCCTTCATCGTGGGCAGGATCCGTCTTTCCCAGTAGAGCGTCGAGGCTGAAGTGCTCAGGGCCGGCCAGGTGCGCACCGCGGGTGTCCCGTGAGCCCGGGGCCGGGTCGATGCGTGGGGCCGGCGGCGGAGCATCTGTGGTGGTGGGCCGGGCGTGGACCTGGGCCCGCAAGGCCGCCAGGCGTTGCTTGACCGCGGTGTAGCTGACCGCCCGCGGGGAATCAGCGTCAACCAGTTGCCGGCAGGCCTGTTCCAGCAGTGCCTTGTTGTCGCCCTTGCCCAGGGCGAGGATGTTCAGGCAGGTGCGATACCCCTGGGCTTCGATCGGGCGGGCATCGAGCACGCTGGTGATCGCGGCGACGGTGTGGGGACCGACCTTGTGGGCCTGACGCAGGAAATACGCCCTGGACCACAGGTCCGAGGACTGCTGATGCTGATCGGGGACATGATCGGGGTCGGTGACGTAGACATGCTGGCGCGGGGAGACGGTATGGGTGGCGATGATGTCCCCGTCGCACATGACCGTCAGGCGGTCGCCGGTGATCTTCACATCAACGTGGCGTCCGGCGAAGGTGTGGGGCACCGAGTACTTCACCGTGGCGATTTCGATGTGGTAATCACGGTTGACCTTGGATTTCCGCCAGGTCACCGGCTGCCAGCGGGACTCCGGCAGCCCAAGCAGTTCCGGCCGCTCATACTCATCGAACAGATCCTTGCGGCTGATCTGCTGTCCGCGGAACGGTGTTCTGGTGTTGATCGCGGTGACCTGGTCGGCCACAGCAGTATTGAGGTCATCCAGGCTGGCGAATCGCTGGCCCGCGAGCCGGCCGATCACCCAGTTGGTCACGACCTTGACCCCGGCTTCGACATTGCCTTTGTCCTGTGGTTTTACGGGACGGGTCGGTACCGCAGCGGTGCGGTGGTGCTCGAGGAAATCCCGGTAGGCGCGGTTGACGTCCCGGGCCCGGTCCCCACGAGCGATCTGGTTGGATGCGGTGGAGGCGTTGTCCGGGATGACGACCTGCGGGATACCGCCGAAGAACTCGAAGGCCTGCTGGTGGGCGTCCAACCAGTTCGGGGACTTCTCATCGAGATAACCGCGGGCGAAGACCATCCCGGAGTACGGCAACGAGGCCACGAACACCGACACCTTGGTCTTGCGCCCGGTGATGGGGTCAAAGACGGCCATCTTCGTGCCCGCCCAGTCGACCTGCATCGTGTGACCGGGAACGTGGGTACGATACGGGAAAGAACTAGCCCGGCTTGAGGAACTCTCACCTACCGCTTCTCTAGAAAGCTTCTGGAGCGATTTTTCTTGAGCCTATCTATTAGCACCAGAATTTATCTAGAGCATCTAATTTCCAAAAAATATCTATTCCCCTGTTTATAAGTTGTGTCACGTCCTAGCGGTCACTATCTGATCCATCCCTAGGATCAAAAAGTTTTCCGAGGGCTAGATCTCGGTCTGTTAGCCTGATGCTTTCTAAAAAACGCGTGGCAATTATGCGCCGGAGAGTCTGACGTCCTGAAAGAGAGTGGAGATGCACCGCACCGCAGGGGAAGAACCCGAACTCGTAATGCTTTTCCCAACTGCTACTAGGTGTGTCCTTGATTCCCGTCACAGTGCAATCTGGGTGGGCGGGGTGATGCCACGATGAGGTCATTGGGTCTCGCCACGGTCTTCGCGGGGCTGGCAGGCTTCGTGATCCTGTACGTGGCCACCTGGGCACTGGAGGTGGAACAGGCCGACGAATTTCAGGCTTACTGGGGACTATTCTTCGCCGCCACCGGGTTGCTCGACGGGCTCATGCAAGAAACCGCTCGAGGCGTGTCTTCTACCAAGGGAACGGGGCGTATTCAGGGTGGGCGTCCCTGGCTGCTGGGAATCTGGGTGGGTGGGGCCACCCTGGTTATAGCGGCAGGTATCGGACTGCTCTGGATGCCGACATTAATGAGCCATTCAGGGGATGGGGGGATAGCTACTGCCTTTTTCGCCTTTGGCCTGATGAGCTATGCTTTCCAGGCTGTTCTCTCCGGTGTCTTGTCAGGTTTGAAGATGTGGCGGCAGTACTCTTGGTTGATAGCCCTAGACTCAGGAATTCGCCTCCTCCTAGCCCTCGTGGCATGGCAACTGGGATGGGGAATGCCCGCTTTTCTCCTGATTACCATCATCGGCGCACTGAGCTGGCTGGTTATCCTGGGCATGTCCCCGCAGGTGCGTGCACGGCTGCATGCTCCGGTCGATGTGTCTCCAGGCGTGCTGGCTCGACGGGCGGGATCTGCGATGCTAGCCACCGGGGCCTCGGCCGTGTTGATCACCGGCTTCCCCGCGTTCGTGAAGCTTGCGCCCGGGCCGGATATCAGCACCACGGTGACTGTCGCCGGCATCATTAACGCCGTGATGCTCACCCGGGCACCAATCCTCGTTCCCTTACAGCGCTTCCAATCCGCTCTCATCGTTCGTTTCGTGGATAACCGGGAGCACATCCTCGGAGCGCTGGCCCGGCCGATTCTTGCGGTGCTGGGACTGGGTCTGGCCGGTGGGGCAGCAGCATGGCTGATGGGGCCGTGGATTTTGGCCACCTTCTTCAAGCCAGGTTATGAAGTCCCCGGTGTCATCCTCGCGGCGCTAACCTTCGCCTCCGCGTGCACTGGTTGCCTGATGATTACTGGGACCGCCACCTTGGCCCTTGAGCAGCATCGTTGGTATGTCCTCGGATGGGTGGCAGCCTCGGTAATGGCTTTTACGGCGCTGTGGGTGTTGCCGTTTCCGTTGGAGATCCGGGTGGGCCTGTCGCTGATCGCCGGGCCGGTAGTCGGTGGGCTGCTGCATGCGATGGTGCTGAGCACGATCTCCCGAACCAAGCGCCTGCACTACCCTCGAACACCTGCCACTCACCACTCTGAGGTGTAGAAGAGATACCTAATACGGTGCTGTTGCAAACTTCAGGCGGAGAGCCGTGACGACCCAGTCTTCATCCTCTGATGCTCGCTGCGGGTCGGCGTTCTCAGGCAGCCTCGAACACCCGGCTGACGATCACCGCATCCGGGTTCGGTTGCCCGTAGGCAAACATCGCGCCCTGGCCTTTCCGTAATGAGTGCATCGCTTCCATCCCTTTCAACGTCCGGTACGCCGAGGTCCGGTTTTTGAACGCCCCCTTCGGTCCGAGGATCCGTTTCAGCCGCCCATGATCTCCTTCAATGACGTTATTGAGGTATTTCACCTGCCGGTGTTCCACGGTCTGCGGGCAGATTCCCTCTGACTTCAACTCGGCGATTGCCCTGGCCAGGGAGGGTGCTTTATCGGTGTTGATCACCCGCGGGAACCCGGTTGGACCTGACCCCTGTTTGGTAGACACCCGACAACCCGGCTTTCTGCCGGGGAGGAAAGGTAACCTGCCACCATGCCGATCAAGACCTACACCGAGGAGTTCCGCCGCGACGCGGTCGCCCTCTACGAGAATTCCCCCGGCGTATCGATCAACGCCCTCGCCGCCGAACTCGGCGTCAACCGCAACACCCTCCAGATCTGGGTCCGCAAATACGGCACCGGAGCCCGCACCAGCAGCTCGGATTCTTCCTCCAGCTCTGACACACCGACCGTGGTGACCGAAGCGGAACGCATCCGCCAGCTGGAACGAGAAGTACGCAGACTCCGGGAGGAACGCGATATTCTGCGCAAGGCCGCGAAATATTTTGCGGAAGAGACGACCTGGTGATCCGCTTCCAGTTCGTTGACGACGCCAAGAACAGCCATTCGGTCAAGCGGTTATGTGAGGTTCTGAAACTCAACCGGTCCTCGTACTACAAATGGAGAAACACCTCCTCCGCCAGGACACAACGCCTGCTCAGCGACGCGATCCTCGGCGCACGGGTCAAGGCCGTGTTCGCCGCAGAACGCGGCTGCTACGGCTCCAAACGCATCACGGCGCAACTCAACGACGACTCGCCCGGCAGCCCGGTCAATCACAAGAAAGTCGCCCGGATCATGCGCTCGTTGCAGCTGGTTGGCTACTCGAAGAAGCGCAAGGTCACCACGACTGTCTCGGATGGGAGGAAGCCGGTGTTTCCGGACCTGGTGGGGAGGAAATTCACCGCCCCGGCACCAAACCAGGTCTACGTCGGCGATATCACGTACCTGCCGATCGCGGACGGGTCGAATATGTACCTCGCCACCGTCATCGACTGTTTCTCCCGCCGGCTGGCCGGCTTCGCGATCGCCGATCACATGCGTACTTCCCTGGTCCAGGACGCCCTGGTGATGGCCAAGGGTCAGCGCGGAAGTCTCGACGACGCAATTTTTCACTCGGACCATGGCAGTGTCTACACTTCCCATGCGTTCCAGGAGACGTGCAGAACGCTGGGGATCCGGCAGTCGATGGGCGCGATCGGCAGCAGCGCTGATAATGCCCTGGCGGAGTCCTTCAACGCCGCGTTGAAGCGTGAGGTCCTCCAGGACGCGAAGACGTTTGCCAATCAGTTGCAGTGCCGGCGAGATGTTTTCCGCTGGTGTACCCGCTACAACACCACGCGTCGGCATTCCTGGTGCGGGTATCTCGCTCCAGCAGTGTTTGAAGAGCAATGTCCTGTTACGCTGAGATCTGCTTCCTGATCACATCCCCCGTGTCTACTTTCCGGGGGTCGGGCCCGTTATCGTGTTCGACCTCAGGGTCTTGGCCAGGAAACGCTTCGCTGCGGCGACGTTACGCTTTGGGGACAGGTAAAAATCCAGGGTATGCCCGCCCGCGGTGATGGCCCGATAGAGGTAGCACCACTTTCCCCCGACCCGGATATAGGTCTCGTCCACCCGCCAGGACCGGGCCTGCCAATCCGGGACTTGTCGGTACCACCGGGTCTGCTTGTCCAGCTCAGGAGCATATTTCTGGACCCAGCGGTAGATGGTGCTGTGATCGACCGGTACGCCGCGTTCGGTCATCATTTCTTCCAGATCGCGGTAGCTGAGCCCGTATGTGTGTGATCAACTCTTTGTAGGCCGGTTGAGCAACAACTCCCGGCTATCTCAGCGGCTGGTTTCCTGCCAAAAGAGCACGGAAAACCGGCCACCCCACCGCACACCCGCCTTCCACCCGTCGGCGACGGTCGCCGGTGTGTTTATCCCCGAAGACACGATCACACTCACCCCAGGTGGCCGGGCCCGCACCCCATCCACGGCTGTGACCTAAAGCCAACGGTCACAGGCCCCGCCACCGTTAGATAGGTTCCTCCTCGACGCTTCCCGACCCTTTTCACAAGCGGGAGCGCTAAGAGATAAGGAACCCGAAAGAAGATGGCGGTACCCATGACCGTTGTAGAAGATATCAGGAGACTCGACTCCCAGGGAGTCTCCGGCCGCGACATCGCCCGCCGACTCAACGTCAGCCGCGACTCGGTGGCCAAATACACCAGCATCGAGGACTTCTCCCCAACCCCGCCAACGATGAAACGTCCCGGATCGAAAGTCCTCGACGGACTCGAGGTCATCATCGACGGCTGGCTCGAGGACGATAAGAAACGCCCCCGCAAGCAACGCCACACCAGCCGACGCGTCTTCGACCGCCTGGTGGCCGAATACGACTACGCCGGCTCGTATTCACCTGTCCAGCGCTACATCAAAGCCTGGCGCCAGGCCCACCGCCAACCTGGTGACGGCTACATCGAACTGACCTGGGCACCCGGCACCGCCCAGGTCGACTTCGGGCAGGCAGAAGCCATCATCGACGGCGAACGTATGAACCTGCACATCCTCATCGTGACGTTCCCCTACTCGAACATGCGCTTCATCCAGGCCTACCGTGGGGAAACCGCGGAATGTGTCTGCCATGGGCTGCGCACCATCTTCGAACACATCGGGGGTGTGCCCGGGCAGCTGAACTTCGACAATGCCACCGGTGTCGGCCGACGCACCGGGGCCAAGGTCATCGAGTCGAAGCTGTTTGCCGCGTTCAAGCTGCACTACCGAACCTCAGCCCGCTACTGCAATCCCTACTCCGGTCATGAGAAAGGCAACGTGGAAAACGCCGTCGGGTTCCTGCGCCGCAACCTCATGGTCCCCGAACCTGTGGCCACCACCCTGACCGGACTCAACACCAACTTCCTCACCCGATGTCAGGATCTGGCGCTGACACCGCACTGGCGCAAACACCAACCCATCATCGAGCTGTTCGCCGAGGATCTCGCCGCCTGCCTGGACCTGCCCGGGGTCGGTTTTGATCCGGTGCGCTACGAATCCCGCAAGGCCGACAAGACCGGCACCATCACCGTCGACGACAACTTCTACCTCGCCGGCCCCTCCTTCGGCAGCAGGGCACTGACAGTGGCGATCCGCCATGACATCATCGACATCCTGGATGAGACCTCCCGCCCGGTGGTGACCTTCCCCAGATCCTATGACCACCAGGATCAGACGATCTTCACCCCCATATCCCTGCTGCCGGCGCTGATCGCCAAGCCCGGGGCCTGGACAAACTCACCCGTGCGCCCCCTGATGCCCGACACCGTCCGTGACGTGCTCGACGCCGCCGACGCCACCGACCGTGCCCGCATGCTGGCCGGCATCAACCAGGCCAGCACCGCCACCTCCTTCACCACCGCCATCACCGCCTGTGAACAGATGATCGCGGTGGGACAGGATCCCGCCGGCCCCGGACTGGGGATGCTCGCCCGCCGCATCGCCCACGGCACCGAGCCTGCCGCCACGGGCGTAGATCTGTCGATCTATGACCTGCTGCCGAAAACCACCCGGGCACACCTGTCCAACACTCAGGAAGTCCAGGTGGGGGGCATGACAGAACCGATCACCGCGGTCGACATCATCACCGCAGGGAAAGCCACCTCGCTGACCGCGACGGTGCTCGCGGAATGGGCTGAGAAAGGCACCCCGAAGCAACGCGAGTACCTCCACGGGCTGCTCATCGCCGAACAACACTCCCGCCACACAGCCCGTAGTACCCGGCTGTTACGCGCGGCGAAACTACCCATGATCAAGACCCTCGACGGTTACGACTGGACCAACATCGGCTTCCCTGCCGGCTACGGTCGGGATCAGCTGCGCTGTCTGGACTTCCTCGACACCGGTGGTGATCTGGTCTTCTACGGCGATGTCGGCACCGGGAAAACACATCTGGCCTGCGCGCTGGTCGCCCAGGCCTGCCAGGCGGGCATCCCCGCGAGGTTTTTCACCACCGCCTCCCTGGTTGCGCATCTTAGGCGGGCGAAAGACGCCGACAGGCTGGATAAGGAACTGGCCAGTCTGGCGAAGAATCGGCTGCTGGTCATCGATGAATTCGGCTATTTGCCTATCGATACCGAGGGCGCGAGATTGTTGTTCCAGGTCATCGCCGACGCCTATGAAAAGCGCAGTCTGATCCTGACGACGAACCTGGCGTTTTCCAAGTGGGGTGCCGTCTTCGGTGATGATCATATGGCCGCCGCGGTCATCGACCGGATCGTCCACCACGGCAGGCTCCTGCACTTCACGGGCGAGTCCTACCGCGTCAAGCATGCCCTGATGACCTGACGCTCACATGGCCGGAAAACCCGCTGAGGTGGCCGGGTTTTCCGCGCTCTTTTGGCAGGCAAAAAGTTGACAAAACACAGGCTGATGATCGATGAGGTCCTCTACGCCCGCCCTTACGGCTCAGAACAGGCCCGACGTGAGGCCCTGGCGGTGTGGGTGAACCACTACAACTACCATCGGCCTCATACCTCCTGCGGGGACGCCCCGCCGGCCTCGCTGGCCCCGGCACGAGTCAACAACGTCATGACCTCTTACAGCTAGGCGTACCCGGGGGAGTGTTGCTGCCCCTACGGTCTCGCCGTCACCTCCACATCTTCCCACGGGGCATCCTCGAGGACACCCGTGTCGGTGCGGCCGGCGAGTGTGTGCTCGAAGAAATCTGTGGTAGCGAAACGGATCACGTCGTGGGTCTCCTCGTCCTTGCCGGCCGAGGTCATCCCTGCCAGCGCCAGGAGCTGGTTCCCGTACGGGGCATCGGACAGGTCCGCATGCTTGCGGCCGGCCGCGGTGAGGTACCAGGCTGGCGCGCGGTTGGCCTCGTAGAGTGCGTGCTGACCCTCGGCGTATCGGGTGACCTCGTGTTCGGGCCAGTTCTCGGCCCGCATGTCCTCGGCAGGGCGGGTGATCCACAGTGCGGGCACGTCGAGTCCACGTTGGCTGGGGCCCGACCCCCGGAAAGTAGACACGGGGGATGTGATCAGGAAGCAGATCTCAGCGTAACAGGACATTGCTCTTCAAACACTGCTGGAGCGAGATACCCGCACCAGGAATGCCGACGCGTGGTGTTGTAGCGGGTACACCAGCGGAAAACATCTCGCCGGCACTGCAACTGATTGGCAAACGTCTTCGCGTCCTGGAGGACCTCACGCTTCAACGCGGCGTTGAAGGACTCCGCCAGGGCATTATCAGCGCTGCTGCCGATCGCGCCCATCGACTGCCGGATCCCCAGCGTTCTGCACGTCTCCTGGAACGCATGGGAAGTGTAGACACTGCCATGGTCCGAGTGAAAAATTGCGTCGTCGAGACTTCCGCGCTGACCCTTGGCCATCACCAGGGCGTCCTGGACCAGGGAAGTACGCATGTGATCGGCGATCGCGAAGCCGGCCAGCCGGCGGGAGAAACAGTCGATGACGGTGGCGAGGTACATATTCGACCCGTCCGCGATCGGCAGGTACGTGATATCGCCGACGTAGACCTGGTTTGGTGCCGGGGCGGTGAATTTCCTCCCCACCAGGTCCGGAAACACCGGCTTCCTCCCATCCGAGACAGTCGTGGTGACCTTGCGCTTCTTCGAGTAGCCAACCAGCTGCAACGAGCGCATGATCCGGGCGACTTTCTTGTGATTGACCGGGCTGCCGGGCGAGTCGTCGTTGAGTTGCGCCGTGATGCGTTTGGAGCCGTAGCAGCCGCGTTCTGCGGCGAACACGGCCTTGACCCGTGCGCCGAGGATCGCGTCGCTGAGCAGGCGTTGTGTCCTGGCGGAGGAGGTGTTTCTCCATTTGTAGTACGAGGACCGGTTGAGTTTCAGAACCTCACATAACCGCTTGACCGAATGGCTGTTCTTGGCGTCGTCAACGAACTGGAAGCGGATCACCAGGTCGTCTCTTCCGCAAAATATTTCGCGGCCTTGCGCAGAATATCGCGTTCCTCCCGGAGTCTGCGTACTTCTCGTTCCAGCTGGCGGATGCGTTCCGCTTCGGTCACCACGGTCGGTGTGTCAGAGCTGGAGGAAGAATCCGAGCTGCTGGTGCGGGCTCCGGTGCCGTATTTGCGGACCCAGATCTGGAGGGTGTTGCGGTTGACGCCGAGTTCGGCGGCGAGGGCGTTGATCGATACGCCGGGGGAATTCTCGTAGAGGGCGACCGCGTCGCGGCGGAACTCCTCGGTGTAGGTCTTGATCGGCATGGTGGCAGGTTACCTTTCCTCCCCGGCAGAAAGCCGGGTTGTCGGGTGTCTACCAAACAGGGGTCAGGTCCCTGGCCGTGCGAGACATGGGTGCGTCCAGCATCGCGCATGCCTTCACCCGCTGGTCTGTGGCGCACCACTGCGATGTGGTGAGCCCACCGAGTGACAGGCCGAATGCGCCCACCTGCTTGAGGTCAAGCCGTTCGGCGATCTCCGTCGGCAGCCCGCCGGGCAAATCGCCCGAGGCTAGCCGGTCCAGGACGACGCGAGGATCCTGAGCGAGGTAGTCGGCGATCCCGTCGGGATAGGAGACGCCGTCGAGGGTTGGGGCAGGTGAGACAGGGTCGATGGATTGGTCCACCAGCGGACGCACCACCGTGCTGCCGCCATAAGGGATGCGTCGCCCATCTTCCAGTAGGGCGGACGACACGGTCCCGGGCTGGTCGATGCCGATGACCGCGAAGCCGCGCGAGACGAGTTCCTCTACCTGGACCGTGTTCGACTGCCGGTAGCCCAGGTTCCCCGTCAGCACGAAGACGACCGGGAAACTGCCCTCTGCGATGGGCGCATCGGTGAGTGCGTGGGTTTGGGCGAGGGAGAGGTAGCCGAGGGTGGCGTGGGGCAGGCGGACTGCATCCAGTACGCCAGCGAACGCCTTGGCATCGCGGACGTAGGGCTCGGTTGGGCCCTGAATTGCGGTGGTGGGGTACCAGACCTGCACGGTGAGTGTCCGGGGATGGTCGCCGCTGGTGAATATCTCCGGTCGGTTCTCGTCCACCACCGTGAATACCGTCGTCCCGATGTGGTGCGGACCGGTCGGCCTCGGTAGAAAGTCCAGACGGAAGCAGAAGATGGCAACGAGCGCCGTCACGAGGATGACGAGGCCGAGCATCGTGAAGATGCGCCGCGCGCGATGACCGGTGTGGTGTCTCATGCCGGGGTGCCGCCGTCGAGCTGCGAAGACATGAGCGCGGCGACCTGTTCTTCCACCATTGTCAGCATCTGTGCGGCACGTTCCGGGGTCCAAGGCCGATTCGGGTCTGGCTCGAGGTGGGACAGTAGGACGCCGACGAGCTGGCGTTCCGGATCGGACCAGCCCTGGGCGCGAGACTGCCCGAAGAGGGCCACCGTGGTCCGGTCGTCGAGCAATGTGGGCTCGGGCAGGGCTCGCACGACGATCCCGGTCATCATCGACCCCGCGGCACTGCCGAGGCGGTAGAAGCCATCGTCACCGGTCAAGGGTGGGGTCAGCCGGTAATCGAGCAAGGTGCACAGACGGCCGTACACCTCGGTTCGACGGGCGTTGAACTCACCTTCGGCCCTCTGCAGCGCAGCGGCCACCTCTTCGGCAACACGACCAGCCGGAAGGCCGGGGTGCGCGGCAGAGAGGGAGAGGAACGTGCGCCAACGGGGCGAGCCAACGACGCGGCGCACATCCGCGTCCACGGCCGCGCGTAGACCCTCGACGACGACGTCACGCCGTCCCTGCTCTGTCCCCAGGGTGTCCTGGTGCTCGGCGATGACCTGCAGGATCCTCGTCAGGTCGTCAGGCGTCTCGGGGATCAACGAGGTGCGACGGACCGTCTCCACGAGCACGTCCGCCAGGAAGTCGTCTCGAGTGGACCAGCGGCGGTACGCGGTGGCACGTGAGACACCGGCTTCCTCGATCACCTTCTCCATGCGGATGTTGTCCAAGCCCACGGACATGCCTTCCGCCTCGATCCGTGTGACGGCAACGTCGATCATGCGCTGCGCGCCGGTCGCACGTCGTTCGGGCGGGGCTGTCGCTGCCGATAGGCCGGGGCTCTGTGTTGCGCGAATCATCATGTGGCATAGTGTCTCACGCGCAGGTGCGACATGGTGTGTCATTTGATTGGAGCAGACATGAGAGCGAGATGGATGACGGCGGTGGGGGTCATCGCCGTGGTGTTAGTGGTGCTGACGGCGTGGGTGCTGCTTAGGCCGTCACCCCACGCCGGAGACGAGGCCAAGTTGGAGCGATCCTTTAGCGGCTCTTCCGGAATCAGAGTGCATTGATCCGATCCTGAAGCCGGCCGGAGTGAATGAGTGACCGCAAGATGTAGTGCTTGAGGTTGCGGAAGCCCAGGGCGATCCCGCGCAGGTGCTCGAGGCGGCCGTTGATGGCCTCGACGGGTCCGTTGGAGGCACCCACGTCGAAGTAAGCGAGGATCTCGCGATGCCGTTTCCACAGTGAGCGACCGAGCTGCGCGAGCTCGGGCAACTCCGTTGGCACACCGGCCCGGATCGACTTGAGGAGCTTGTACATCGCGATCTTGCCCTCCCGCTTGCCCGAGGCCTCGTAGGCGGCGATGAGTCGCTGGTAGACGCCGTAGGTGACCTCCACCGCCGCGTGCGCATCATGGGCGGTGAACGCCTTGAACAGGCGGACCTTCTGCTTGTCGGTCAGCAGCTCAGCGCGGGTGCGCAGGATGCGGCGGATCCCGTACAGGGGGTCATCGGCCCGTCCCCGGTGCCCGGTGGTGGCCTGCTGGATCCGCTGGCGGCACACGGTGAGCTTGTCCGCGGCAAGATGCACGACGTGGAACGGATCCATCACCGTCCGTGCTGCAGGAACAGCTTTCGCCGCAGCGGAATGGTAGCCGGCGAAACCGTCCATCGTGACAACCTTGACTCGATCCCGAAACACCTGGTCACGGGCGTCCAGCCACTCGGTGAGCACCTTCGCCGAACGCCCCGGGACCATGTCCAACAGGCGGGACGGGCCAGTGCCGTCCACGACTGGGGTCAGGTCGACCAGCACGGTGACGAACGCACTGCTGCCGTCGCCGCGCACGTGCTTCCACTTGTGCTCATCGACACCGAGAACGCGGACGCCATCGAAGTGTCCGGGCTGCTCGTAGACCATCGCGCGAACCTCCGAGACCGCCAGGTCATTGACCAAATCCCACCCCAGCCCGAGGGCCTTGGCCACCGCGGACACGCTGGTGCGGTCGATCGCCAGACGCTGCAGGATCCAGCGGCTGCAACGGCGGGTGGTCTTGGCCCGCGGCTCAGCCAACGCCGGCATCCGCTGCTGGAAAATCCTCGTAGCGCACTCGGTGTTGTCGCAGGTGAAGCGCGGTACCCGCACGTGCAGTCTGGTGGGATGCCCGACGATCGGTAGATCCGTGACCTTCCGCTGGACGTGGTCCCGCAAACGGCCCGCCATCCCGCACTCGGCGCAGATCGGGTCGAGTGTGACCGGGGCGCAGAACAGGTGCGTGAGCTCGTCAGCCACAGCGGCGTCGGTGATGGTCACCCCGAGCTCGACGGTGCGGCAGATGGTGTCGGCGAGCAGGCTGGCGGTAGCGTTCAAAGCGGGTCCTGGGGATGCGAAGTGCTGGTGTAGGAACTTGCATCTTCACACGCCCCAGGACCCCTACATCTTGTGCCTCACCGCATCACCGGCGAACCCCAGCTATGCACTCCGGATCCGGAAGGGCCGGATGACGGCGGTGAGGGGCAGGTAGAAGCGTCGCCGCAGCCGCCGCAGGAACAGGGAGGTCATGCTTGTCGACGCCCCCGTCCCCACCCGCCGCAGCCAGGTCGCCGCGAGCGCGGACGGCCCAGGGTGAGCTGCCGACGAGGCGGGTCCGGCCGGCGCGGAGCAGGTCGGGTAAGCGGTGGCGTCGCAACGCGGGGAGCAGGCGGGCGGCGACGCCCAGGAGGGTCAGCGGGACCGGCCAGCCGGTGGCGACGCCGAGGAACAGGCCGGCCAGGAGGAATCCGGCGACCTGGATGAGGGACACCTGGTCGAGGCCGCGGAGTCGGCGGCGGGGGCGTTCGTGGTAGATCCAGCGCTGCTGGGACAGGGCGGCAAGTGGCAGGAGGCGTTCGCAGAGCCAGCCGGACAGCAGGAGCGCCACCACGGCGCAGGCCCCGGCCACCGGCGCGGGGACGGGGATGTCGGTGTGGGACATGAGCCACTGGAGGCCGGTCCAGCCGAATCCGGCGAGCATGGCGACGATGACCAGGGGGTAGAGCGCGGCCGAGACCGCCTCGAGGGCGCGGGTCATCCGAGCTCGATGACGTCGTGGCAGTGGGCGAGCACCGCGGGGGAGTGGGTGGCCACCACGATGACCGCGCCGTCGTCGGCGAGGGTGACCAGTTCGGCGCAGAGGACGTCGACCCAGTCGGCGTCGAGGTGGCGTTCGGGTTCGTCGATGACGATGACGTCGGCGGCGGCGGGTAGTTGGGAGGCGAGGAAGACGCGTTGGCGTTGGCCGGAGGAGAGCCAGGAGGGTGGGGCGTCGAGAAGCTCGGTCAGTGCCCACCGGTCGATGACCTCGGCGGTGGTCCCCATGAGGGTGAGGTGTTCGCCGACGGTGAGGTCGGGGTAGAAGGCGGGTTCGGCGATGCGGGTGACGGCGCCGGGGAGTCGGGTGAGACGGTGCCGGACAGCGGGTCGATCTCGCCGGCGATGGTGGACAGCAGCGTCGACTTGCCTGCGCCGTTGGGGCCGGCGAGACCGTGGAGGCCGGGGCCGAACTCCCGGGTGAGGTGACCGAGGGGGAGGTCGTGGCCGTAGGTGCAGTCGACGCGCAGCACGTTACTCCCAGCCGAAGAACCCGGCGACGACGTCGGCGGCGACGATGGCGTCGGTGCCGGGGCCGATGCTGGGCGGCAGGTCCTTGGGAGTGGGGACGACGTGGCCCATGCCGGTGATGCTCCACAGTTCGACCGGTGGGTGGCCGTCGCGGGACCAGGTGTCCACGGTGAGGGCGTCCTCGGCGCGGCGGGTGTGGTCGGCGTCGTCGAGGCCGTTGACGTCGGCGAAGTACTCGGCGGACTCGAACGCGGAGACGAGGACGCCGCGGGTGTGGGCGGGGTCGAGTCCGGCGACGCCGCCGTCGTAGTTGACGATGTGGTCGCCGGTGCCGTGGATCGCCAGGTAGGGGGTGGGGACGGGCTCGCCGAGGCCGTCGATGAGGTTGTCGGCGGCGGGCATGGTGGCGGCGAAGGTGGCGGCGCCGGCGAGGAGGCCGGGGGCGTCGTGAAGCAGGCGCAGCACCATCTGCCCACCGTTGGAGTAGCCGCAGGCGTGGATGTCGCCGATGTCGCGGCGGTCGCGGAGCTGGTCCACGATCGCGTGGGTGAAGCCGACGTCGTCGATGTCGAGATCGCGGGTGCGCTCCCGCAGGCCGCGGCGGGTGTCGTTGAAGTGGCGCTCAACGCCGTCGGGGTAGACCAGGATGGTGCCGGTGCGGGCGGCCATGTCGTCGAAGGTGCGGCCGGTGAAGTTGCGGGCGACGTTGCCGTTCTGCAGCGAGCCGTGGAAGTAGAACAGGACGTCGGGGCGGTCGCCGATGATGTCGGGGGTGACCACGGTGAAGATGCGGTCGCGGCCGCCGTGGCGCAGGGTGAGCCGTTCGGAGGTGTAGCTGGTCTGATCCGTCACGGGTCACCACTCTAGTGCCTGCTAGATTCGGGCACATGGTCAAACGCGCCCGCACCCTCGCCTCCCTGGCGGCTGAGCTGGGCGTCTCCCGTACCACCGTCTCCAACGCGTACAACCAGCCGGACCAGTTGTCGGCGGCGCTGCGGGAGAAGATCCTCGCGGCGGCGGCGGCGCGGGGTTATCCGGGGCCGGATCCGATGGCGCGCTCGATGCGGACGCGACGGGTGGGGGCGATCGGGGTGCTGCTCACGGAGCATCTGTCGTACGCGTTCGAGGATGTCGCGTCGGTGGATTTCCTCGCCGGCATGGCGGAGGCGACGTACGGCACGGATTCGGCCGTGACACTCATTCCGGCGGGCCCGGATGCGCGCGATGATGCGTCGACCCTGGTGGGGCGCGCGGTGGTGGACGGTTTCGTCGTCTATTCGGTGGCGTCGGGGGATGCGCACCTGGCGGCGGCGCAGGCGCGGCATCTGCCGGTGGTGCTGTGCGATCAGCCGAGCGACACGGACCTGCCGTTCGTGGGTATCGATGACCGTGCCGCCATCCGCCCCGCGGCCCGGGCGCTGCTCGAGGCGGGGCACCGGCGTATCGGCATCCTGTCGATCCGGCTCACCCGTCTCCGGCGGGACGGGTTCGTGCCCGCGGCCGACGTCGACGGCGCGGACCTGCACGTCCAGCGGGGTCGTGTGCTCGGGGCGCTCGACGAGTTCACGGCGGCGGGGATTGATCCGGGGCAGGTGCCCATCGTCACCCGGCACATCAACGACCAGCCCTCCTGTGTCGACGCTGCCCGCGAGCTGCTCACCACCCACCCGGATCTCACGGCCGTGCTGTGCACCACCGACTCCATGGCGTTCGGCGTCCTCGACTACGCCGCCGCCACGGGCCGCACGGTGCCGGCGGACCTGTCGGTCACGGGTTTCGACGGTGTCCGTTACGCCCTCCACCGGGGCCTGAGCACCGTCATCCAGCCGAACAAGGCGAAGGGCGCGGCCGCGGGCCGCATGCTCCAGGAGCTTATCGACGCTCGCGTCACCGACACCGAACCCTCCCTCGACGTCCCCCGGCGCATCCT
Source organism: Corynebacterium suedekumii (assembly GCF_030252185.1). NCBI lineage: Bacteria > Bacillati > Actinomycetota > Actinomycetes > Mycobacteriales > Corynebacteriaceae > Corynebacterium > Corynebacterium suedekumii. Next base: position 330,060 of record NZ_CP126970.1, on the reverse strand, counting down.
GCGCACGACCTATCACGCCGGGTCGACGGTGGCCCCTCCCCGGAACTGAGGGTCCCGGCCGATGTGGGCCATGAGCCGGTCCACGACGGGGGCATCCTCGGCGACCGGGTGCGGCGGGCCGAACTGGCCGGTGGCCTGCAGCCCGTCACCCAGGGACTCGAGACCCGCGAGATTGCGGGCGGCGTAGTCGGCGTTGAGGTGGGCGTCATTGCCCTGGGAGCGGGCGAGGTCCCAGGTGTGCAGGAAGATGTCAGGGATGAGGAAGCCGCTGGTGGCCCGCGCGACGGTCTGCCCCTCATCGGGCCCGGCGGTGACGACGGCCTCCGCCCGGGCCGGGTCGGCGAGCAGGTCGGAGACGGCCGTGACGAAGCCGGCCCAGTCGGCCGCCGGATCGCCGGAGCGCGGGACCTCGAGGTCGATGTCCGCGTTGCGCAGGTTGGCGGGGTACCAGGTGAGCAGGTGGTCGACGATGTCGCGAGCGGCCCAGTCCGCGCACGGGGTGGGAGCGTCCCAGTCGGTGACGCGGGTGACCTCGCCGCTGAAGCCCGCGGCGACGACGCCGAAGCGGGCGGCGGGGTCGCGGGGGATGCCGAGGTGGTCCGCGCGGGCGTCGGCAAGCTCGGTGAGGACGCGGGCCACGTCCGGCAGGCCGTCGACGCGCATGGCGGCGGCGGTGTCCCCCTCACCGACCTTGACCCCCAGGTCCTGCGGGCGCAGGGCGTGGAAACCGTCCTCATCGGTGCGGTCGTCGCCGAGGAAGAGAGCGCGGTCGGGGGACAGGCGCCCGATCTCCGCGGCGATCCACGTCCCCTTCGTCACGTCGGCGACAGAGAACTCGATGATGTTCTTCCCGGGCGTCACCCGCGCCCCACCCGTGTCGATTCCCGCCGCCCGGGCGAGCAGCTCCGCCGCGACCTTCCGGTTCGCCACCGCCGCGACATGCGCCACCCGCTGGAACGGCTTGTGCTCCACCAGCGCACCCGGCGTGCCCGCCATGATCGGCTCGAGCTGGGCGGTGAGATGATCGAGGTGAGCCCGCATCTCATCGGTCAACTCCACCCCGTGGGAGGACTCCGCCCCGTGCGACCCCGCGAGGACCACCGGGTCACACAGCGTGCACACCTGCGTCAGCCCCTCGAGGTGGCGGCCGGACAGCACCGCGACATGCGTACCGGGCAATCCCGCCAGCCGGGTCAGCGCCGCCAGGGAATCACGGTTGACGGGCACGCGGTAGATGTCGGTGGAATGCCCGGCGAGGGTGCCGTCGAAGTCGGAGACCACCAGCAGACGGTCGGCGGTGGCGAGGTCCTTGATCTGTGGGTGCTGTGGGTTCATGGCCCCACTCTAAACAGCGGCCAGCCCGATCGCCGGGCGATCGACACCCTCGCCGCGCAGGGTGAGCACCAGCTCGGTGTCCGTGTCCTGCCGCAGATCGAACGTCGCGCCGGGCTCGAGCATGGTGGTGAGCAGCTCATGCGTCCAGGCGGCGGGGCAGTCCGCCGCGGGGACGTCGATCTCCAGGCGGTCGACGGTGACGGCGTCGGCGTCGGCGGCCTGCACGGTCTCACCGTCCCGGGTGAAGGTCACCGTCCCCTGGATCGGGGCGCACCCGGTCGACCCCGCGAGCGAGGCCTCCCCGAAGACGAGGGTGCCGCCGTCAGGGACCGCACTCGGATCACCCGGGGTGACCCACACGTCGGTGACCTGCCACGTCGAGCCGAGGACCGTCGGCTCCGGGGTGCCGCAGGCGACCAGGGAGCCGGCACCGGACACGGCCAGGAGCACCGCTGCCACAGCGCGCCTCATCGTCGGGCCTCCAGTGCCGTGAGGAAGGAGTCGGCCCAGCGGGTGACGTCGTGCTCATGCACCTGCCGGTGCATGGCGAGCATCCGCTCCCGCATCACCTCCGGCTGCTGGGCCAGACCAGTGACGGCGGTGGCCAACGCCCGCTTGATGGACTCCAGGTCGAAGGGGTTGCACAGGTTCGCCTGATGCAGCTCCACGGCCGCGCCGGCGAACTCGGAGAGCACCAGGGCGCCGGAGCCGTCACCGTGGCAGGCGACATACTCCTTGGCCACCAGGTTCATACCGTCCTTGAACGGGGTGACCAGCATGACGTCCGCCGCCTCGTAGTAGGTGCGCAGCTCATCCTTCGGCAGGGACTGGTGCAGGTAGTGCACCACCGGGTGACCGACGGACCCGAAGCGGCCGTTGATCCGGCCGACGGCCTCCTCCACCTGGGATCGGGCGACCTGGTACTGGTCGATCCGCTCGCGGGAGGGGGTGGCGATCTGGATGAGCACAACCTGGTCCGGATCGAGCGCCCCGGACTCGAGCAGCTCCTCGACGGCCAGCAGCCGCTGGAGGATTCCCTTGGTGTAGTCCAGGCGGTCCACCCCGAGGATCACCGTGGCCGGGTTTCCCAGGGACTCCCGCAGCTTCTCCACACCCCCCGGCTCCCCCGTCCCGAGCGAGCCCGGGTCGATGGAGATGGGGAACGCGCCGACCTGCGCGTCATCGATCTCCACGCCGGAGCGGCGGGCCAGGTCGAGGAAGTTCCGGGCCCCGGACTCGAGGTGGAAACCGATGAGGTCCGCCCCGCACAACCCGCGGATGATCTCCTCGCGCCACGGCAGCTGACGGAACAGGTCCGCACCGGGGAAGGGGATGTGCAGGAAGAAACCGATCCGCAGGTCGGGGCGCAGTTGACGGAGGATGCCGGGTAGCAGCTGCAGCTGGTAGTCCTGCACCCACACCGTCGCACCCTCGGCGGCGACCTCGGCGACCTCGGTGGCGAACCGCAGGTTGACGTCCCGGTACGCAGCCCACCAGTCGCGGTCGTAGACGGGGGTAACGATGAGGTCGTGGTACAGCGGCCACAACGTCGCGTTGGAGAACCCCTCGTAGAACCCCTCGAAGTCCGCGGCGGTGAGCCTCACCGGATGCAGCAGCACCCCGGCGTCGGTGCGGAAGGGCTCCGGAGCCTCGTCCGCGATCCCGGGCCAGCCGACCCAGCACCCCTGCTGGCGTTCCAGGACCGGGGAGAGCGCGGCGACGAGCCCACCCGGGCTGGGCGTCCAGGTGCGGGTGCCGTCGGGGGCGGTGTGCAGGTCAACCGGCAGGCGGTTGGCCACGACCACGAAGCTGTTGTCGCCGCTCATGACTGAAAGGGTCAGGCCTTCTTGGTGGTCTTCTTGGCGGTGGTCTTCTTCGTCGCCTTCTTGGTGGCCTTCTTCGTCGTCTTCTTCGCGGTCTTCTTGGTGGTCTTCTTCGTGGCCTTCTTCGCAGCCTTGCGGGTGCGCTTGGTGGCCTTCGGGGCGGCCTCCTCGGCCTCCGCGGCGACCTTCTTGTACACCAGGCCCTCCGGCTCGACGCCGAGCATGCACATCAGGGTCACACCGTCCAGGAAGTCCTCGGCGTAGGTGGCGACGATGCGGCGGGCCGCGGCGGCGGTCTCCGCCTCGACGGCGTGGAGAGCTTCGGGAGTCGGACGGGTATCTGTGACCTTGGGCGGCATGGATCCTCCTGGGAGTAGGTCGGGGAGTGAGGCGCACCTGATCAGGGCAGCTGACGGGCGCAATAGAGCACTTATTCTACGCTATGCCCGCGGGCCCGGCGCACCCGCCTCCGGGGACGCGGCTGCGCGGCCTGGGCCATCTGCTGGAACGTCACCCGGCGGGTGGCACGGAAATAACGGTAGGGGTTGAGCTTCGGCGGGCGGCGCAGGCGGCGGGCCACCCACTCGCCGAGGACCACACCCGCCGCCAGGCCACAGGCGATCGCCAGCGCGGTGGCGATGTTGGTGAAGCCGACGAGCATCTGCTCGTGCATCGCCGCGTACATGCCGCGGTAGACCGACAGACCTGGCAGGAACGGGGTGATGCCGGCGATGGCGGTGATGAGCGGCGGGATGAGGAAACGACGGGCGAGCAGACCACCGGCGAGGCCGATGACCACGGCGGCGACGGAGGCCGCGATGACGGAGCCGAAACCGTAGGGCACGAGGACGAAATGGTAGAAACCGGACCCCGCCAGGGCCGTGAGCGCGGAGATCGCCACCGAGGACCATTCCGCGTAACTGGCCACCGCGAACCCGGCCGCCGCCACCGCGCCGCTGATGACGCGGACCGTGACGGAGGTGAAGTTCGGCGCAGCGGTCGTCTCCAGGGGAGGCAGGGAAATGCCCAGCAGGGCCGTCAACGAGATGCCGATACCCACGCCGGCGACGATGGCACCGGTGAACAGGAGTGTCTCGAAGAAGCGTGCTGAGGCCGTCACCGGCGCCCCTGTGATCCCGTCCTGCAGCGACTGCACCAGCGTGAGACCGGCGAGCAGGACGATGATGCCCGACGCGATGATCTGCGACGGCGAGATCCGGAACCCCAGCTCCGCGGCCAGCGAGTAGATCACCGCCGCCGGCACCGTGGCCACGATCCCGCCGAAGACGTTCTGGAAGAACAACGGCAGCTGGTTGCGGCCCAGCCACGTGTTCATCGCCATGATGAGCACCGAGGTGACGAACGCGGTGAGCGCCACCAGCCAGCCACCGCCGAGCATGACGGCGACCGCGCCACCCATGACGCCCCAGCCCATGACCGCGGTCCACGCCCCGTACTCGGCGGGCTTGGCCGCGAGCTCGTCGAGGATCTTCTCGGCGACCTCCGGCGGGGTTGCACCCGCCTGAATGGAGCGGATGAGCCGGTCGACCTCGGAGAGCTTGGAGAAGTCCGTCGTCAGCGACCGCACCACCCGGAACACGTTGACCGGGGTCTTCCGGCCGTGCCCGATGGTGGTGAAGATCGTGATGGTGTTCATCGTGATGTCCACGTGGCAGTAGTGCAGGCCGTACGCGGAGGTCACCGCATGGATCTGCGCCTTGGTGTCCGAGTTGGACGTGCCGGAGGACAACAGGATGTCACCGATCCGGGCGGCCAGGTCCATGACGGCGGCCACCTGGGCGTGATCGGTGAGGTCGATCGGTGCCAGCGGGGAGGGCGGTGGGGCGGCCTTCGCGGCGTCGATCGTCGCGATGCGGCCGGAGCCGGCGAACAACGATCCGAGCTTCTCAAACATTCCGGACACGTGAGGAGACTAGCAGTCCGCGGCGGTTTCCGGAGCCGCGGGCCGCTCGGGTACCATCACACCAGCGGACCGGGTGTCCGCGACTGCTGGAGTGGCGCAATCGGTAGCGCAACGGTCTTGTAAACCGTAGGTTGCGAGTTCAAGTCTCGTCTCCAGCTCTCACGCCGCGGCGGCCCGGCCGTAGACTGGTTCCCGATCATCGGACCAGACTCAAGGAGCAGCAATGGCAGACATCAGGATCGCGATCGTCGGATACGGCAACCTCGGTAAGTCGGTGGAGAAGCTCATCAAGGCGCAGCCGGACATGACGCTCGCCGGCATCTTCTCCCGCCGCGAGACCCTGGACACGGATGCCGCCGTGTGGCCGGTCGCGGAGTTCGCCGACTACCGCGACCAGTTCGACGTCGCGGTGCTCTGTCTCGGCTCCGCCACCGACATCCCGGAGCAGGCGCCGGAGTTCATCCGCCACGCGAACACCGTGGACACCTACGACAACCACCGTGATGTCCCGCGCCACCGCGCCCAGATGGATGAGATCGCGAAGGAGAACGGCACCGTCGCCGTCGTCTCCACCGGCTGGGATCCGGGCATGTTCTCCCTCAACCGCACCATGGCGCAGGCCATCCTCCCGGGCGCGGCGCAGCACACCTTCTGGGGTCCGGGCCTGTCCCAGGGCCACTCCGATGCTTTGCGACGCATCCCCGGCGTCCACAAGGCCGTCCAGTACACCATTCCCTCTCCTGACGCCCTCGACGCCGCCCGCAAGGGCGAGGCCGGCCAGCTGACCGGCAAGGACGCCCACCTGCGTCGCTGCTTCGTCGTCGCCGACGAGGCCGACCACGAGCGCATCGAGAACGAGATCCGCACCATGCCGGACTACTTCGTCGGCTACCAGGTGGAGGTCAACTTCGTCGACGAGGCCACCTTCGACGCCGAGCACACCGGCATGCCCCACGGCGGCCACGTGGTCACCGCGGGGGATACCGGCGGGTACACCGAGACCATCGAGTACACCCTCGAGCTGGACCGGAACCCGGACTTCACCGCCGCCGTCGCGCTGGCCTACTCCCGGGCAGCCCACCGGATCACCGAGCCGGGCGCCTACACCGTCCTCGAGGTCGCGCCCTACCTCATCTCTCCGGATTCGCTCGACGATCTCATCGCCCGCGACGTGTAGTCCTGCATTCACCTCCGGAACACCGCCGTCCATGGGGGTTGGCGGTCACGTTCCGGAGGTGAAGGCAGTTTCCGGGAACCTCCGGGCCGTCGGTGGGGTCTGAGTGGGGGAAGGGGGAAGCCATGACGACATTGCCGGACGGTCGGTAGGTGTTCACCACGCGGGAGCTCGCGGAGGCCTGTTCACCTCCGACCGGCCCACCGGTCCGGTGGTGCTCCGGGCGTTGGCGCACCAGAATCCGTATGGTGCAGCTGCGCATGAACAGGCGGGTGAGTACCCCCGGTGAGCGTGCACGTGCCGCGGAACCGGGAGTTCAGGTCGATCATCGCCCCTTCGAGGTCAACGACGGACTCCGCATTGCCACGCCCCTGCGCACTGCCCTCGATGTCCCCGTGAAGGTGGATCAGTATGCGGTGCGGGAGATCGAGCGCCGCGACCGGGGGCGCCGGGGGAGAGGCGTTGGAGGAGGACCTGCTGACGTGGGGGGAAGATCCCGGTGCGGCGGCGGGAGCGGATCCGGCGGGCGTCGATAGGCGCGGACTCGGAGACCGAACGGATGCTGTTCCGGGCGCTGAAGGAGCGGGGTTACACCTTCGAGCAGAACGCCCTGCTGGGTAAGTATTTCCGGGACGGGGTCCATGAGCCGGCGAAGTTGGTGGTGAAGGACTACTGGAAGGCCAACGACGCCATGGCACGCGGCTACCGGCACCTGACGTTCTCGGATGTGTGCATTGATCTGCACCGGCCGTGAGAGGTGGAGCTGGAGGGGCAGTGGCACTCCGCGTGGACCCAGCCGCATGCGATCGGGCTGCCCTGAGCGGTGCCTAGTTCCGGGGGTCAGCGCTGGTCGGGTCCTTGACCGGCAGCAGGAGCAGGGCGCCGACGAGCAGGATGAGGCCGATGCCGAGGATGCCGGCCCGGTCGGCGCCACCGGCCAGGGAGACAAAGACACCGAAGGCCAGCGGAGACAGCCAGGAGACGGCCCGGCCGGTGGTGACGTAGAGGCCGAAGAGCTGGCCCTCGGTGCCGGCGGTGGCCACCCGGGAGAGGAAGGAGCGGGCCGCCGACTGGGCGGGGCCGACGAACAGGCAGAGGATGAGGCCGAAGATCCAGAACATCTGGGGGCCGTCGACGAAGAAGAGCGCGACGGCGGCGGCGATCATGAGGATGAGGGAGCCGAGGATGATGGGTTTGGGGCCCACCCTGTCGTCGAGCCAGCCGCCGAGCATGGCACCGCCGGCGGCGGCGACGTTGGCGGCGACGCCGAAGATGAGGACGTCGCCGGGGGTCAGTCCGTAGACGGTCACCGCGAGGATGGCACCGAAGGTGAACACACCGGCCAGGCCGTCGCGGAAGACGGCGGAGGCGACGAGGAAGAAGACGGCGTTGCGGTCGGTGTGCCAGAGGTCGCGGATGGTGGCGAGGAGGCGTCGATACGCGTCGATGACGCCCTCGGTGTCCGCGGCGCCGGACGGTGGCGCCTCGGGGACGCGGAGGAGGACGGGGAGGGCGAAGATGCCGAACCACACGGCGGCGAACACCGCCACCAGCCGGATGTTGAGGCCGCCCTCGGTGGGCAGGCCGAACATGCCGCCTTCGCCCGCGACGAAGCCGACGTAGCAGATGAGCAGCAGGACGATGCCGCCGGCGTACCCCATGCCCCACCCGAAGCCGGAGACCCGGCCGACGTTGTCGGGGGTGGAGATCTGGTTGAGCTGGGCGTAGTAGTTGACCTCGGCGAACTCGAAAAGCACGGAGGCCACGGCCATGATGATCGCGCCGAGCCAGAAGTAGACGGGGGCGTCATTGCGCACCGCGAACAACGCCGCCATGAGCGCCACGGTCACGAACGTCCACACCGCCAGTGAGCGGCGGCGGGTGCCGCGGATGTCGGAGCGTTGGCCGATGATGGGGGCGACCACGGCGATGGTCACACCCGCGACCGCCATCACCCAGCCGTAGAGCTGCGTCGGGGTGGCGGAGGTGTCCAGGGTCTGGCCGACAGAGTCGGTGAGGTAGACGGAGAAGATGAACGTGACCAGGACGGCGTTGAACGCGGCCGATCCCCAGTCCCACAGGGCCCAGGACGTGACGGTGACGCGGTCGGTGCGCACATGGTTCATGCAGGGAAGTCTAAGGGCAGTCCGGGGATCTGGCGCAGGATCGCATCCACCAGGTGTGCCCGGTCCGCCTCCGACAGGGGGGAGTGGTGGACGTGGTCGTGGGCCCAGAGGCCGTAGGCCATGAGCTGGACGGGGTAGAGCTCGCTGCGCGGATCGGCGACCATCCACTGGTCCTCCAGCGCCGCCCACATCTCCGGCAGTTCAGGATGGCGGCGGGACTCCAGGCACATGAGCAGCTCGGCGGGTTCGGCGTCGTCGCGCATGCTCAGCACCACGGCGCGCAGGCGCTGGCCGGGATCGAGGTCGGTGGCGGGGGCGCCGGCGATGTCCTCCAGCTGGGCCTCCCACGTGTCGATGAAGTACTGGTTGATCGCCAGCAGGAGGTCCTGGCGGGTGGGGAAGTGGTAGATGATGCCGGACTTGGACAGCCCGGCGGCCTCGGCGAGGGTCTCGAAGCTCAGTGCCTCCACCCCCCGGTCCTCGATGACCCGGATGGCGGAGGTGATGATCCAGTCCCGTTTACTGGTGCGCAAGGCCCGCCCCTTCGGGTTGCCGCGGAAGCACCAGGCGGTGATGCCGGCGAACACGGCCGCGGAGACGGCGAGGATGGTGAGGATCCGGAAGTAGGCGGCGTCGTGGGTGCCCAACGCGAGCTGGAGGACCGGCAGGAGGCTGCCGAAGATGGCCACCGACAGCAGGGTGCCGAACTCGTAGGACACCTCCTCCACACCCGCCGCCATGCCGGCCCGGCGCACGGGGGCGGCACCGACGATGGCGGTGGAGGACACCGACATGATCGCACCGGCGCCCGCCCCCACCAGTGCCAGCGCGGCGACGAAGGCGGGAATGTTGTCGGCGGCGCCGAAGAAGGCGGCCAGCCCGACGCCGACGGCCACGGCCACGAATCCGCCGGTGATGAGGGGGATGAACCCGACCCGGTGCAGGAACGCGCCGCCGAGGATGGAGAGGGGGAACGCCGCGACCGTCACGGCGATGATGAGCAGTCCGGCCTCCAACGGGCTGTAGCCGAGGACGAGCTGGAACCGTTGCGTGGTCATCAGCTCCAGTCCGGCGACGGCGAACATCGCGCCGCCGGCCGCCAGGACCCCGCCGGTGAAGATGCGGGAGCGGAAGACGTCGAACGCCAGCAGCGGGTCGGACAGGCGACCCTGACGGCGGGTGAAGGCGATACCGCCGCCGGCGGCGATCACCGCGGAGACCGCCAGCAGCCACCAGGTGCGGTCCGGGTTGGCCAGCTCCTTGATCGTCATCACCAGACCCGAGAGGGTGAGCAGCGCGTAGACGGAGGAGACGGCGTCCCAGTGCTTCGACGGGTTGGGCATGTTCGCCGGGGCGACGACGATCGTGGCGGCGATGGTGAGCAGCACGATGGGGACGTTGATGAGGAAGATCGACCCCCACCAGAAGTACTCCAGCAGCAGGCCACCGACGACGGGGCCGGCCGCCGCACCGATGACGGCCACCGAGCCCCACACGCCGATGGCGGTGTTGCGTTCGCGTTCCTCGGTGAAGGTGATGCGGATGAGTGCGAGGGTGGCGGGCATCATCACGGCGGCGCCGAAACCGAGGAGGGCCCGGGCGCCGACGAGGAACCACGCGCCGGGTGCGAAGGCGGCCGCCAGGGAGGCGACACCGAAGACGGTCAGGCCCACGAGGAACATGAGCCGGTGACCGATTCGGTCACCGAGGGTGCCGGTGCCCAGCAGCAGGCCGGCGAGCACGAGCGGGTAGGCGTTGATGATCCACAGTGCCTGCGTGTCCGTGGTGCCGAGTTGGGCGCGCAGTTCCGGCAGGGCGGTGTAGAGGATCGAGTTGTCCACGCCGATCATCAGCAGTCCGAGGGAGATGACCAGGAGGAAGGTCCAGCGTTGCAGGGGGTGCTCACGGCGCGTAACTGTACCGACCGTTCGTTACAGTTACAAGCCGGTGTCGGGGTACGCGAGTACGGTTGTGGTCATGGCACGCAACTACGCAGAGCAACTCATCGCCACCCTGGAGAAGCAGGGCGTGGAACGCATCTACGGCGTCGTGGGCGACAGCCTCAACCCCATCGTCGACGCGATCCGCGACTCCTCCATCGAGTGGGTCCACGTCCGCAACGAGGAGGCCGCCGCCTTCGCGGCCGGCGCCGAATCCCTCACCACCGGCCGGCTGGCCGTGTGCGCCGGCTCCTGCGGCCCCGGCAACACCCACCTCATCCAGGGGCTGTACGACGCCCACCGCAACGGCGCGAAGGTCCTCGCCCTGGCCTCCCACATCCCCAGCCTGCAGATCGGGTCATCCTATTTCCAGGAGACCCACCCGGAGATGATCTTCCAGGAGTGCTCCGCCTACTGCGAGATGGTCAACTCCCCGGACCAGGGTGCCCGCATCCTCCACCACGCCATCCAGTCCACCATGGCCGGCAAGGGCGTGTCCGTCCTCGTCATCCCCGGTGACCTGGCGGAGGCGGACGCCGGTGAGGACATGTTCCTCGACTCCGTCATCGCCACCGGTCGCCCGACCGTCTACCCGGACGCCGCGGAAGCTGCCCGCCTGGTCGAGGCCATCAACGAGGCCGACACTGTCACCCTGTTCTGCGGCGCCGGTGTGAAAAACGCCCGCGAACAGGTCCTCGCCCTGGCGGAGAAGATCAAGTCCCCCATCGGGCACGCGTTCGGCGGCAAGATGTACATCCAGTACGACAACCCCTTCGACGTCGGCATGTCCGGCCTGCTCGGCTACGGCGCCTGCCATGACGCCTCCCACGACGCCGACCTCCTCATCCTGCTGGGCACCGACTTCCCGTACACCGAGTTCCTGCCACGCGACAACGTCGCCCAGGTGGACATCGACGCCTCCCACATCGGCCGCCGCACCACGGTGACGTACCCGGTGGTCGGCGACGTCGGCGCGACGATCGAGAACATCCTGCCCCACATCGAGGAGAAGACCGACCGCTCCTTCCTGGACACCCAGCTGCGCAACCACGCGAAGATCCTCGAGGGCGTCGTCGACGCGTACACGAAGAAGGTGGAGAAGAAGAAGCCCATCCACCCGGAGTACGTCGCCGCGCTCATCGACGAGCTCGCGGACGATGACGCGATCTTCACCGTCGACACCGGCATGTGCAACGTGTGGGCGGCGCGCTACCTGACGCCGAACGGGCGTCGGGAAGAGATCGGCTCCTTCCGTCACGGCACCATGGCCAACGCCCTTCCGCACGCCATCGGCGCGCAGTTCGTCGACCGGGACCGCCAGGTGGTGTCCTTCTCCGGCGACGGCGGCCTGGGCATGCTCATGGGCGAGCTGCTCACAGTCAAACAGCACGAGCTGCCGGTCAAGGCGGTGGTGTTCAACAACTCCTCGCTCGGCATGGTCAAGCTGGAGATGCTCGTGGCGGGCATGCCCGATTTCGGTACCGACCATGACGAGGTCAACTTCGCCGCCATCGCCGAGGCCGTGGGCATCAAGGCGATCCGCATCGAGGACCCGAAGAAGCTGCGCAAGGGCCTGGAGGAGGCGTTCGCCCGCCCCGGCCCCGTGCTCGTCGACGTGGTGACCGACCCTGACGCCCTGTCCATCCCGCCGGAGATCACCTGGGACATGCTCGTCGGTTTCACCCGCGCCTCCACCCGCTCCGTCTTCGGTGGCGGTGTGGGCAAGATGATCGGCCTCGCGCGCGCCAACCTCCGCAACATCGGGGCCGCGGCGACCATCGAGACCACGTAGATGACCCCGGTCGTCCGCGTCGACCTCGACCGGCTGCACGCCAACATCTCGGCGATGGCGGCCGGGCCGATCCCGCTGCGCCCGCACGTGAAGACGCACAAGATCCCCGAGATCGCCCGCCTCCAGCTCGCCGCCGGGGCCACCGGGCTGACCGTGGCCACCCTCGGGGAGGCGGAGATCTTCGCCGAAGTCTGCGACGACCTGTTCATCGCCTACCCGGTCTGGGCCGACCGGCGCCTGCCGGACCTCGCCCGGCGGGTGCGGCTGACCGTCGGCTGCGATTCCCTCACCGCGGGACGCGCCCTCGCGCGTATCGACGCCCCGTTGAGCGTCCTCATCGAGATCGATTCCGGCCACCACCGCTCCGGCGTCCCCGTCGACGCGGTGGCGGACCTGGCCCGCGGGCTACTGTCCCTGGGCCTGGATCTCCGCGGCGCCTTCACCTTCCCCGGCCACTCCTATGCGCCGGGTCAGATGGCAGCGGCGGCCGCCGACGAGTCTGCTGCCCTGGTGGCGGCGGGCGAGGTGCTCCGCTCATTCGGCGTGACCGACCCGGTGCTCTCCGGTGGCTCCACCCCGTCGGCCCGACTCTCGGATCCGGCGGTGGTCACCGAGGTCCGCCCCGGCGTCTACGTGTTCAACGACGCCCAGCAACTCGAACTGGGCACCTGCGGATGGGAGGACATCGCCCTGAGTATCCGTACCCGGGTGGTCTCCCGGCGGGACGATCTCCACCAGCTCATCGTCGACGCCGGCTCCAAGATCCTCGGCTCCGACCGCCCCGCCTGGGCTACCGGCTTCGGCCGCGTCATGGCTGTGCCGGAGGCCCGGATCACCGCCGTGTCCGAGCACCACGGCACGATCGTCTGGCCGGAAGGGGAGGCGCTGCCGTCGATCGGCGTGGAACTCGACGTCGTGCCCAACCACGTGTGCCCGGTGCTCAACCTCGTCGACGAGGTCGAGGTGTCCGACGGTTCCCGCTGGGCCGTGGCGGCGCGGGGCATGAACTAGGGGGCAATCGCCCCTGCCCTTGTGCTTGACGCTGCGTCAACAGCCACACTGGTACCCGTGACCGACTATTCCATCGGCGAGGCCGCCGACATCCTCCACGTCACCACCCGCACGCTGCGGCACTGGGACCAGATCGGCCTTCTCGTGCCCACGTGGCGCACGTGGTCCGATCACCGCCTCTACACCGACGATGACCTGGAGCGGGCGCTGCAGATCCTCGTCTACCGCGAGGCGGGCGTGCCGCTCAAGGAGATCGGGGAGCTTCTCGACGCCCCCGGCACCGCCGCCGAGCGGCTCCGGCGGCAGCGGGAGGTGCTGGTGGAACGGATCGGTCACCTGCACCGGATGGTCCGGGCAGTCGATGACCTCCTGGAAGGAGGGGACACCATGTCCATGAACGAGAAGGTTGAGCTCTTCGGCGAGGAATGGCCGGGCTACCAGCAGGAGGCCGAGGAGCGCTGGGGGGACACCCCGGAGTGGGAGCAGTCCCAGGCCCGGCAGAAGAACATGACCAGGGCCGACTGGCAGCAGGTCAAGGACGACCAGGACGGCTTCGTGGCCACGCTTGTCGACGCCGCGGAGCGCGGCGTGGCACCCGGCTCGGCGGAGGCGGAGGCGATCGTCGCCAAGCACCGGGAGAGCATCGGCCAGTTCTATGAGGTGACCGCGGAGAAGCAGGTGCTGCTGGCGCGGATGTACACCTGCGACGAGCGCTTCAACGCCACCTACCAGGGGCACGCTGACTACCTGCTCACCCTCATCGAGGCACAGGCCGAGAAGGAGGGGGTGGACCTGGCGAACGTGCAGTGGTCCTAGGGTGGTCCACAAGTCCAGGCAACTCTCAGACTCTGCCCAGCGGGATCGTAGAGCCGGGGAGTTGACTCGTGGGCACTGACACCGGAAAGTGATGGACTATGGACCCCAAGAATGATCCCCACTCCGCCGACCGGGACGTGAAGGTCCTGGTCGTCGACGATGAGCCGAACATCGTGGAGCTGCTCACCGTGAGCCTGAAGTTCCAGGGCTTCGACGTACGCACCGCCGACTCCGGCACCGAGGCCATGCGGATCGCCCGCGAGTTCAACCCTGACGCCTACATCCTCGATGTGATGATGCCGGGCATGGACGGCTTCGAGCTGCTGTCGAAGCTCCGCTCCGAGGGGCTCGACGGCCCCGTGCTGTACCTGACCGCCAAGGACGCCGTGGAGCACCGCATCCACGGGCTCACCATCGGTGCGGACGACTACGTGACCAAGCCGTTCTCCCTCGAGGAGGTGATCACCCGGCTGCGGGTGATCCTGCGGCGTGGGCATGCGCTCGACGAGTCGCCGGAGGACGCCACGATCAGCTACGCCGACCTCACCCTCAATGACGAGACCCACGAGGTGACCAAGGCGGGCCGGATCGTCGAGCTCTCGCCCACGGAGTTCAACCTCCTGCGCTACCTCATGCTCAACGCGGAGGTCGTGCTGTCGAAGTCGAAGATCCTCGACAACGTGTGGCACTACGACTTCGGTGGCGACGGCAACGTCGTCGAGTCCTACATCTCCTACCTGCGCCGGAAGATCGACACCGGTGACGTCCCGTTGATCCAGACGGTCCGGGGCGTCGGTTACGTCCTCCGGACCCCGCGCCAGTGAATCTGCCCCCCTATCCGGAACCGGCCCGGGAGGTCCGGGCCAATCCGTACTCCGCACCGGCGGCACCGGAGGAACCGGTCCAGCCGGCCGGTGTGAAGTCGATGCCGCTGCGCACCTGGCTGGTCATCATCATCGTGCTCGTCTCCGGCATCGGGCTGGCGGCGTCCTCGGTGGCGGTGTCGTCGATCATGCGGGAGGTCATGTACTCCCGGGTCGACGAGGATCTGGTCAACTCCCTCGGCGGCTGGGCCCGCAATGACCGGATCTTCAACACCGACCGGGCGTCGCGTCCCCCGACGGACTACGTGGTGATCAAGATCTTCGCCGACGGCTCCAGCGTGGTGTTCAACGACCCGGGCACGCTGCCCCGGCTGGACACCGTCGTCGTCGGCGGTCCACCCGTCACCGTCCCCTCGGACGGCGATGCACCGATGATGTGGCGGGTGATCTCCCACCGTGAGGGCGAGGTCACCACCGTCGTGGCCAAGACCCTCGACCGGGAACGCACCCTGCTCGTCGGCCTGGCACTGATCCAGGTGGTCATCAGCGTCCTCGTCCTCGCGGTGCTGGCCCTGCTCGGCTACTACTTCATCCGCCGGGCCATGGCACCGTTGCGCGAGGTCGAGCGCACCGCCGGGGAGATCGCCGGCGGCGACCTCGACCGCCGTGTCCCGCAGTGGCCGCGGGAGACCGAGGTCGGCCAGCTCGCACACGCGCTCAACTCCATGCTCGGGCAGCTGCAGGAGTCCGTGGAGACCGCCCGGGACAAGGAGGAGCAGATGCGCCGCTTCGTCGGCGACGCCTCCCACGAGCTGCGCACCCCGCTGACCTCGGTCCGCGGTTACACCGAGCTCTACCGTTCGGGGGCGACCGACAACGTCGACATGGTCCTGACCAAGATCGACGACGAGTCCCGGCGGATGAGCCTGCTCGTCGAGGACCTGCTGGCGCTGACCCGTGCCGAAGGGGCACGTCTGGACAAGAAGCCGGTCGACCTGCTCGAGCTGTCCCTGTCAGTGGCCAGCTCCGCCCGGGCCGCCTTCCCGGGCCGGGCCGTCGAGGTGGTCAACGGGACCTCCTGTGTGCCGGTCGTCGACGGTGATCCCGCCCGCCTGCACCAGGTGCTGCTCAACCTCATCTCCAACGGGTTGACCCACGGCGGGCCGGACGCGAAGGTCACCGTCACGCTCACCCGCGAGGGCGATGACGTGGTCACCCGGGTCGCGGACGACGGCCGCGGCATGTCGCCGGAGGTGACCAGCCACATCTTCGAGCGGTTCTACCGGGAGGACTCGTCACGCTCACGCGCCTCCGGCGGCTCCGGGCTGGGCCTGGCGATCGTGCGCACCCTCGTCGAATCCCACGGCGGGTCCATCACCGTCGATTCGGCGGTGGGGGAGGGCACCACGTTCACGGTCCGGCTGCCCGACCAGGGCACCGACCATGTCACGGGGTCCACGCCAGCGCGGCGCTGATCTCCCGGGCCAGGCTCGGCAGGTACTCGTGGCGCACGCCGCGGACCTCGACGACCTCGCCGAGGTCGGAGGATTCGCGCGGCACGATCCGGTCCGCGTCCGAGATGATCGAGACCACCCGGGTGCCGGCGGGGACCTCCGCCGCCCAGGGTTCAGGAGTGAGCAGGTCGAGGGCACCGCGGCCCATGACGGTGCCGATGCCCCGGCGTACCACCGGGTTGCGCGGGGCGGGCAGGCCCCGGAAGGCGGCACCCACCCCGACGAGGGTGCGCACCGAGCCGGGGAACTGACGGGCCAGGCGCAGCCCCAGGAGCCCGCCGAGGGAGTGACCCACCATGTCGAGGGGGGAGCTGAGGTGGGGCGAGAGGGCGTCGACAAGCTCGGTGAGGGAACGTTCCACGGGGACGGTGCCACGGAGCCCGTACTCCGGGGCGATGACGGGTATGCCGGCCGCGATGAGCGCGCGGGCGGTGAGCTCGAAGTTGCCGGGCGAGCCGAGCAGGCCGTGCAGGAGCACGACCGGGGTGCCGGGCAGCGCGGGCAGCTCCGGCAGGTGCCCGCGGTGGGGCACCCAGCGCAGCAGGCTCATCGGCCTAGATGGGGTACCCGGACTCGTCGGTCTCCAGGATCGCGCGGATCCGTGCCGCGGCGTCGTCCATCGTCGCCGGGTCGGTGGCGTCCGCCGCCATCGCCTGGGAGAAGTCGTACTCGCCCATCTGGTCGGTGGGGAAGAGGTGGATGTGGGTGTGGGGGACATCGAAACCGGCGATGATGTAGCCGGCGCGGGAGGAGTCGAACGCCTCCTTGACGGCCCGGCCGATGTTCTGCGCGACCTCGTTGAGGGCACCCCACACCTTCGGGTCGAGGTCGGTCCAGCGGTCGACCTCATCGACGGGGACGACGAGGACGTGGCCGTACCGGAGGGGTTCGATGGACAGGAACGCCACCACCGTGTCGTCGCGGTAGACGAAGCGGCCGGGGAGCTCGCCGTTGATGATCTTGGTGAACACGCTACTCATGCCCGCCAGGCTACCTCTACTATCTAGAGCCATGCGCATTCTCGTCATCGGATCGGGCGGCCGCGAGCACGCCCTGCTCAAGGGGCTCGCCGCCGACCCCGCCACCACCGACCTCCACGTCACGCCCGGCAACGCCGGCATGGCGGGCCTGGCCACCGTCCACGCGGACGCCGGGAAGGTCGACGACGCGGACGCCATGGTGGCGCTCGCCCGCGACATCGCGGCAGACCTGGTGGTCATCGGCCCGGAGATCCCGCTGGTCGCGGGCGTAGCCGACGCCCTGCGCGACGCCGGCATCCGGGTCTTCGGCCCGGGCCGGCAGGCGGCGCAGCTGGAGGGGTCGAAGAAGTTCGCCAAGGAGGTCATGGAAGCCGCCGGCGTGGCAACCGCGCGAGCCGAACAGCTCCTCCCCGGCGCCGACCCGGCCGAGATCGAGGCCGCCCTCGACCGCTTCGGCCCGACCTGGGTGGTCAAGGACGACGGCCTGGCCGGCGGCAAGGGAGTCGTGGTCACCCCCGAACGGGAGGCCGCCCTGGCGCACGTCGCCGCCGTCCACGAGCTGGGCAATCCCGTGCTGCTCGAGTCCTTCCTCGACGGCCCCGAGGTCTCCCTGTTCTGCCTCGTCGACGGCGAGACCGTCGTCCCGCTGCTGCCCGCCCAGGACCACAAGCGCGCCCACGACAACGACGAGGGCCCCAACACCGGCGGCATGGGCGCCTACACCCCGCTGCCGTGGCTGCCCGCCGACGGTGTCCAGCGGATCGTCGACGAGGTGTGCGTCCCCGTGGCGAAGGAGATGGTGCGCCGCGGCACCCCCTACTCCGGGCTGCTCTACGCCGGCCTGGCCTGGGGTGCGGACGGCCCGAGCGTCGTCGAGTTCAACGCCCGCTTCGGTGACCCGGAGACCCAGGCCGTCCTCGCCCTGCTGGAGACCCCGCTCGCCGGGCTTCTCGACGCCGTCGCCTCCGGCACCCTCGCCTCCCACCCGCCCCTGGCCTGGCGCGACGCCTACGCCCTGACCGTGGTGCTGGCCGCCGCCGACTACCCGGCGTCCCCGCGCACCGGCGACGTCATCACCGGCGACATGCTTGACGACGCCGCGAAGGTCCTCCACGCCGGCACCTCCCGCACCGACTCCGGCGACCTGGTCTCCGCCGGCGGCCGCGTGCTCAACATCCTCGGCGTCGGCCCGACGTTGGCGGCGGCTCGCGAGGACGCCTACGCCACCATCGCGGAGATCGACCTCGACGGCTCCTTCTACCGCACCGACATCGCCCTGCCCGCGGTGGAGGGAAGGATCACGCTGTGACACTCATGAGCGGGATCGTCAGCCAACGGGGCCAGGTCCAGCCCTTCCGCGTCATGCAGATGCTCGACATCGTGCACCGGCGCCGCCGCGAGGGCAAGGACACCATCATGCTCTGCGCCGGACAGCCCACCACGGGCGCGCCGGGCGCGGTACTCGAGGCGGCCGAGGCGTCCCTGCACGCCTCCACCCTCGGCTACACCGAGGTCGTCGGCGACCGGGACCTCCGGGAGACGGTCGCGTCGTGGCACTCCTCGACGTACGGGGTGGAGACCTCCGCCGACAACGTCGTCATCACCACCGGCTCCTCCGGCGGTTTCGTCGCCTCCTTCCTCGCCGTGCTCGACCACGGGGACACCGTCGCCCTGTCCTGCCCCGGCTACCCGGCCTACCGCAACATCCTCGAGTCCCTCGGCGCCCGCGTCGTCGACCTCGTCTGCGACGAGTCCACCCGCTTCCAGCCCACCGCCGCCATGCTCGATGCCCTGCCGGTGGAGGACAAGCCGAAGGCCGTCATCGTCACCTCCCCGGGCAACCCGTCGGGCACCATCATCGACCCGGCCGAACTCGAGCGCATCGCACGGTGGTGTGAGGACAACGGCGCCGTGCTCATCTCGGACGAGGACTACCACGGCATGAGCTTCGGCCGCCCCCTGGCCACCGCCCGGCAGTTCTCCGACCGGGCCATCGTCGTAGGCACCCTGTCGAAGTACTACTCCATGACCGGCTGGCGCATCGGCTGGCTCATCCTCCCCGACGAACTGCTCACCCCGGTGGAGAACCTGCAGGCCTCCCTCGCCCTGTGTGCCCCGGCGATCTCCCAGGTCGCTGGCCGGGCCGCCTTCTCCGCGGCGGCGCGTGCCGAACTCGACGGCCATATCACCCACTACGCCGCCGCCCGCCGCGCCCTGCTGGAGGAACTGCCGAAGATCGGGTTCACCCGCTTCGCCGAACCCGACGGCGGCCTGTACTTCTGGCTCGATGTCTCCGACGTCACCGACGACTCCGAGGCCTGGTGCCACGAGCTCGTCGACGCCATCGGCGTGGCCTTCGCCCCCGGCATCGACTTCGACCCCGTCCACGGCCACCAGTGGGTCCGCCTGTCCCTGTGCGCACCGGAGGATCAGACCCGGGAGGCCTGCCGCAGGCTCGGTGCATATCTCGGTCGGTGACTCGTGCGATAATCAGGGCGTGGCCGATAACGTGAAGATCGCAAACGTCCTGTCCAACCGCTACGCCTCCGCCGAGCTGACCCAGCTGTGGAGCCCGGAGTACAAGATCATCCTGGAGCGGCAGCTCTGGATCGCCGTGATGAAGGCGCAGAAGGATCTGGGCGTGGACATCCCCGCCGAGGCGATCACCGCCTACGAGGATGTCATCGACCGGGTCGACCTCGTCTCCATCGCCGCCCGTGAGCGGGTCACCCGCCACGACGTCAAGGCGCGGATCGAGGAGTTCAACGCCCTGGCCGGGCACGAGCACATCCACAAGGGCATGACCTCGCGCGATCTCACCGAGAACGTCGAGCAGCTGCAGATCTTCCGCTCCCTGGAGTTCATCCGGGACAAGGCCGTCGCGGTCGTCGCCCGCATCGGGACCCGCGCCTCCCAGTACCAGTCCCTGGTCATGGCCGGCCGCTCCCACAACGTCGCCGCCCAGGCCACCACCCTGGGCAAGCGCTTCGCCTCCGCGGCCGACGAGATGCTCGTCGCCATCGAACGCGCCGAGGAACTGCTCGGCCGCTACCCGCTGCGCGGCATCAAGGGTCCCATGGGCACCTCCCAGGACATGCTCGACCTCATGGGCGGCAACCAGAACAAGCTCGCCTCCCTGGAGACCTCCATCGCCGACTACCTCGGCTTCGCCCGGATCTTCGACTCCGTCGGACAGGTCTACCCGCGCTCCCTCGACTTCGACGCCGTCTCCGTCCTCGTCCAGCTCGGCGCCGGCCCCTCCTCCCTGGCCCACACCATCCGCCTCATGGCCGGCAACGAGACCGTCACCGAGGGCTTCAAGGAGGGCCAGGTCGGCTCCTCGGCCATGCCGCACAAGATGAACGCCCGCTCCTGCGAGCGCGTCGGTGGCCTGCAGGTCATCCTCCGCGGCTACCTCACCATGGTCGCCGACCTCGCCGGCCAGCAGTGGAACGAAGGCGACGTCTTCTGCTCCGTCATCCGCCGCGTCGCCCTGCCGGACGCCTTCTTCGCCATTGACGGCATGTTCGAGACCTTCCTCACCGTCCTCGACGAGTTCGGTGCCTTCCCGGCCATGATCGACCGGGAGCTCGAGCGCTACCTGCCGTTCCTGGCCACCACCCGCATCCTCATGGCCGCCGTCCGCGCCGGCGTCGGCCGCGAGACCGCCCACGAGGTGATCAAGGAGAACGCCGTCGCCGTGGCACTGAACATGCGCGAGAACGGCGGCGGCCAGGACCTCATCGAACGCCTCGCCGCCGACGAACGCCTCCCGATGACCCAGGCCGAGCTCGAGGCCGCCCTGGCCGACAAGCACGCCTTCATCGGCGCCGCCGAGACCCAGGTCGACCGGGTGGTCAGCCGCATCGACGCCCTGGTGCAGCTGCACCCGGAGGCCGCGAAGTACCAGCCGGGTGAGATCCTCTAGCCAGCATTTCCCAACCACCACCGGCGGGTCTACACTCCATTCTCATGCGTCCTGAGCTGTCCGAGTACAACCACCTCTCCGCGGGCAAGGTCCGCGAGATCTACGAGGTGGACGATGAGACCCTGCTGATGGTGGTCTCCGACCGTATCTCCGCCTACGACCACATCCTGGATCCCGAGATCCCGGACAAGGGGCGGGTGCTCACCGCGATGAGCGTCTTCTTCTTCGACGCCATCGACTTCCCCAACCACCTCGCCGGGCCCGCGGACGATCCACGGATCCCCGAGGAGGTCCTCGGCCGTGCGCTGGTGGTGAAGAAGCTGAAGATGCTGCCCTTCGAGTGCGTGGCCCGCGGCTACCTCACCGGCTCCGGCCTCAAGGAGTACAAGGAGTCCGGCACCGTCTGCGGCATCGAGCTGCCCGCCGGGCTCGTGGAGGCCTCCAGGCTGCCCGAGCCGATCTTCACCCCCGCCACGAAGGCGGAGCTCGGTGACCACGACGAGAACGTCAGCTTTGACGCGGTCGTCGAGAAGCTCGGGGAGACCCGGGCGAACGAGCTGCGCGACGCCACCCTGCGGATCTACTCCGAGGCCGCCGCCCTCGCAGAGTCGAAGGGGATCATCCTCGCCGACACCAAGTTCGAGTTCGGCCTCGACGCCGACGGCACCCTCGTGCTCGCCGACGAGGTGCTCACCCCCGACTCCTCCCGCTACTGGCCGGCCGACTCCTACGAGGTGGGCAAGGTCCAGCCCAGCTTTGACAAGCAGTACGTGCGCAACTGGCTGACCAGCCCGAAGTCCGGCTGGAACGTCGACGACACCACCCCGCCGCCGGCCCTGCCCGGCTCCGTCGTCGAGGCGACCCGCGAGCGCTACATCGAGGCCTACGAGCGGTTGTCCGGGCAGAAGTTCGCCCGCTGGGTCGGCTGCTGCGTCTGATCGGGCGGTGACTACAGTGGGGTGCCATGACTCTGCAGCCCCCTGTCGCACCCCGCACGCCGATCGTCCGTGAATTCCACGGGCACTCCTTCACCGACAACTACGAGTGGCTGCGCGACAAGGAGTCGGCCGAGACGATCGCCTACCTCGAGGCGGAGAACGCCTACACCGAGCAGCAGACCGCGGACATCGCCGACCTCACGGAGACGATCTACACCGAGATCAAGTCCCGCATCAAGGAGACGGACATGTCCGTCCCCGTCCGCGCCGGTGACTACTGGTACTACGGCCGCACCATCGAGGGGAAGAACTACGGCCTGAGCTGCCGCATCCCCGTGTCCGAGGGCCAGGACCCGTGGGTCGCCCCCGTCATCCCCGAGGACGGCGAGGTGGAGGGCGAGCAGATCCTCCTCGACCTCAACGAGCTGGCCGAGGGCTACGAGTTCTTCTCCCTCGGCGCCTCCAGCGTCACCACCTCCGGCCGCTACCTCGCCTACTCCGTGGACACCGCCGGCGACGAACGCTTCGACCTCCACGTCAAGGACCTGGAGACCGGCGAGCTGCTCGACGACCACCTCACGGACGTCTTCTACGGCGCGACCTGGGCCGGCGAGGAGCACCTGTTCTACCAGCGCGTCGACGAGGCATGGCGGCCCGACACCGTGTGGCGCCACCGCATCGGCACCGACCCGTCCGAGGACGTGTGTGTCTACCGCGAGGACGACGAGCACTTCTTCACCGGCGTCGGCGTCACCCGCTGCGAGACCTACCTCATCATCGAGGCCGCCTCCAAGATCACCTCCGAGACCCGCGTCCTCGAGCTGGACAACCCCGAGGGCGAGTTCCGCGTCCTGTGGCCCCGCGAGTCCGGCGTCGAGTACTCCGTCGACCACGCCGTCGTCGGCGGCGAGAGCCGCTGGGTGGTCACCCACAACGCGACAGGGCCGAACTTCGAGGTGGGGGAGTGCAGCGTGGACACGTTGCCGCCGCTGCGGGACCTCCACGTCCTCATCCCCCACTCCGACGAGGTGCGCATCGAGGGCGTGGACACCTACCGCGACTTCATCGTCGCCGCCTATCGACGCGGCGCCATCGGACGCCTGTCCATCATGGAACTGGTGGACGGTGGTTACGGCCAGTTCACCGAGCTCAAGTTCGACGAAGAGCTCTACACCGCCGGCTCCTCCGGCAACCCCGAATGGGATGCCCCCGTCATCCGCCTGTCCTACGGCTCCTTCACCACCCCCGCCCGCCTCTACGACTACCGCGTCGCCACCGGCGAACGCACCCTGCTCAAGGAGCAGGAGGTCCGCGGCGGCTACAACCGCGAGGACTACACCGCCTACCGCCTCTGGGCCACCGCCCCCGACGGCGAACAGGTACCCATCTCCGTGGTCCACCGCGCCGACCTCGACCTCACCTCACCCCGCGGGTGTGTCCTCTACGGCTACGGCTCCTACGAATCGAGCATCGACCCGGGCTTCTCCATCTCCCGCCTCTCCGTCATGGACCGTGGCATGATCTTCGCCGTCGCCCACGTCCGCGGCGGTGGCGAAATGGGCCGCGGCTGGTACGACAACGGCAAGCAGCTGACCAAGAAGAACACCTTCACCGACTTCATCGCCTGCGCCGACGAACTCATCGCCACCGGCCTGACGGCCTCGGACCGGCTCGTCGCCGAAGGCGGCTCCGCCGGTGGCATGCTCATGGGCGCGGTGGCCAACCTCGCCGGCGACCGCTTCGCCGGCATCCAGGCCATCGTCCCCTTCGTCGACCCGCTGACCTCCATGCTCAAACCCGAACTGCCGCTCACCGTCACCGAGTGGGACGAATGGGGCGACCCCTTCCACGACCCGGCGGTCTACGAGTACATGGCCTCCTACGCCCCCTACGAGAACGTCGAGGCCAAGGACTACCCCGACATCCTCGCCGTCACCTCCATCAACGACACCCGCGTCCTCTACGTCGAACCCGCCAAGTGGATCGCCCGGCTACGCGAGGTGGCCACCGGTGGCGAGTTCCTGCTCAAGACCGAGATGTCCGCCGGCCACGGCGGCGTCTCCGGCCGCTACGCCCGCTGGCACCAGACCGCGTTCGAGTACGCGTGGACCATCCACACTTCCGGTGGCGGGCGGACCGAGTAGGTCTCGCCGCGACAGCCCCGCCCGGCCGTGAGATAATCCCCCCTATGCGTGGCCGCCTCCTGGTATCGATCTCCAGTATTTTCTCCGAGACCAGGGGAGCAGTGGCGGAGATGGTCGACGCCCTCGACACCGAGGGGATCCCGGTCTCGTTGCTGGTCGCACCCCATATTGACGGCAACTGGCACCTGGCCAAGGACGCCACGACCCGGGACTGGTTGCTGGCCCAGCAGGAGGGTGGCCGGGCGATGATCCTCAACGGTTTTGATCAGGCGGCGCAGGGTCGGCGGGCGGAGTTCGCCACGCTCGGTGCCCATGAGGCGCGGCTGCGGCTGGCCGGCTCGACCCGGCAGATGACCCGGATCGGGATCACCCCGGACATTTTCGCCCCGCCGCGGTGGCGGTTGTCGCCGGGCACGCTCGAGGCGTTGCCGGAGTACGGGTTCGTGTTGGCGGCGTCGACACGCGGGCTGCATGACCTGGAGCACGGCACCTTCCACCAGTGCCGCAATCTGTCGGTGGGTGAGGGTTTCGGTGCGGCGAAGTGGTGGCGGCGCAACATCATCAGGGCCGCTGAGCGCGGTGCGTCGAGAGGCAACACGATCCGCCTGTCCATCTCGGGGCGCAACCTGGGTGAGAAGAAGGTGGCGCAGGACTTCCTCCGCGCGGCGTTGGCGGCCGCCGACCACGGTGCGGTCCTGGGCGACTACCGCGACGTCATCGCCGACTGATCGGGGCTACCCTGGGCGGCATGACGAATCTGCTGACCATTCCCGTCGACCTCAACAACGGCACCGAGACCACTCTGGGGGAGGTCGCCCCCGACAACCTCATTCTCCTGGTCAACACCGCCTCCGAGTGTGGGCTGACCCCGCAGTATGAGGGGCTGCAGAAACTCCAGGACACCTACGGTGACCGCGGCCTGGCCGTCATCGGCGCGCCCTGCAACCAGTTCAACGAGCAGGAGCCGGGGTCGGACCAGGACATCGCGGACTTCACCAAGCAGGAGTTCGGGGTCACCTTCCCGCTGCTGCACAAGCTCGAGGTCAACGGCGAGCACGCCCACCCGCTGTACAGGGAACTGACCCGAGTGGAGGACACGGACGGGACGGCGGGGGAGGTGGAGTGGAACTTCGAGAAGTTCCTCATCGCCCCCACCGGCGAGGTCATCGCCCGCATCCGGCCGAAGGTGGAGCCGGAGGCTTCCGAGGTCGTGGAGCTCATCGAGCTCAACCTGCCGAAGTAGTACACAGAACGAAGAAACCGCCCGGCACCACTGGTGCCGGGCGGTTGTCTCTGTGTCCGGGAGTACCTAGGAGGACAGGCCGAAGGACGAGCCGGAGGAGACACCCTCGGACGGCTCGGGCTCATCCGGGGTCGGTTCACCGGTGGTGCGCAGCGTGAAACCGACCTTGACTGGATCGTGGTCGGAGGAACGGAAGTAGTCGTCAGCGTAGAAGTCGACCGCGTTGTAGTTGCGGCGGGAGTACTCGTAGATGACCGACTCGTCGGCGTTGATGTTCCACACGTCAGCGTCGACGGTGCGCTCGGTGGCGGCGGCGTTGCCCAGGGTGTGGTCGAGGGAGCCGAGCAGGCCACTGAACTGGTAGGTGGTGGCCTCCGGGTCGTGGGCTGCGGCGAGGTTGGTGTAGCCGGCGTTTTCCAGGACGGCCACGGCCGTCTCGCGGGAGTAGGAGTTGAGGTCGCCGATGAGGAAGACGGGCCTGTCGGCCCAGTCGGCCTGGTCGCCGAGGTGCTCGAGGAGGGCCTGGGACTGGTTGGCGCGGACGGTGGCGTTGTTGCCCTGGCCGTCGCCGGTGTCGGCGTCGCCGTTGCTCACCGATCCCTTGGACTTGAAGTGGTTGACCACGGCGACGAAGGACTCATGCTCACCGCCGACGGGGGTGAACTCCTGGGCCAGGGGCTGGCGGGCGGTGCCGGTGAAGCGGGCGTCGTCGAAGATGCGGGACTCGCCGACGGGTTCGACGGTGCCCGGGTTGTAGATGAAGCCAACGCGGATTTTGTCCTCGTCGGTGCCCACCTGCGCCGGGGACGGGACGTACGCCCAGCGGGTGGTGCCGGCGTGGGTGTTGAGGGCGTCGACAAGCGCGGAGAGCGCCTCGTCGCGGCGGGCAGGATCGCCGGTGAGTGCGGCGGTGTTCTCGATCTCCTCCAGGCCGAGGACGTCGACGTCGAGTTCGTTGACGGCGGCGACGATCTTGGCCTGCTGGTCGCGGAAGGCCTCCGGGGTGAAGGCGCCGCGGACGTCGCAGTTGCGCGCGCCGACCGGCTGGCCGTGCATGTCGGTGTAGGCCCGGCAGCCGGCCTCGGACTCACCGAGGGTGGTGAAGTAGTTGAGGACGTTGAAGGAGGCCAGCGAGTAGTCGCCGCCCACCTGCGACATGGCCCCGACCTCGGCGGCGCGGGTGTCCTCCCAGGTGATGGGCAGGTCGGCGCCGGAGGTGTGGCCGGTGACCGGGGTGGTGGGCTGGTAGCGCCACAGGTCGTGGTCGAAGTGGACGACCACCGGGTGCTGGAAGGTCACGGCCGCGCCGGTACGGACCGGGGTGGCGGGGGCGCCGTCCTGGGCGACATAGGGTAGCGGGGTGGCCTGGTCGCCGGTGAGGTAGTTGCGCGTGCGGCCGTCATCGAGGGTGACCAGCTGGGCGGCCTGCTCGGCGGCGAGCTGCTGAACCGGAGAGGCCGGGTCGGTGTCGGGGGCGTGGACGTCGGTCGGCTGGCGGAAGGGTTCGGTACCGGGGGCCAGGCCGATCTCGCCGTAGGTGTTGAGCCCGTCGTTGTCGGTCACCGTGTGGGCGCCGGTGGGCAGGACGAGCATCGATTCGTGGGCCTCACGGACCTCGTCACCCGCGGGCAGGTGCTCGAACTCGACCGGGGTGACCGGGGCGAAGGCGGTGTCCGGGACGGTGATCGTCGGGGTGAACGGTGGGTCATGTCGTAGTGCTCGCCGGCCTGGCCGGTGACGATGAGGGAGTCGCCGATCCGTGGGTAGTCGCTGCGGTTACCCAGGTAGACGAAGATGCCGTGGGAGGCGTCGCCGGCGGTCTGGGCCTGCCCGCCGGTGCCCGGGGTCTGCAGGTAGAAGCCGTTGCGCCCGCCTTCCTCGTAGACACCGGTGACCACGCCCTCGGTGGTGACGGTCTGCCCGGCCAGCGGGGTCGCGGTGCCGGTGCCCTGGATCTCGGCGATGCTCACGGTCGCGCCGGGTTCGACGGGCACCTCAGGGTCCACGGGATCGACCGGCTCCTCCGGGTCAACCGGGGCCTGCCCACCGGAGTTGGTCGGGGTCGGGGCGGCGACGTGGAAGTCCGCGGAGTTGTCGTCGGTGTCCACTGCCGGGTCGAGGCGCTGGACGGAGGTGGCGTTCGTCGTCGCGGGCGCGGGGGCGGTCTCGACGTTGACGGCGGAACCCCAGCCGAGGAGGTCGACGGTGACCCCGGCGGCGTCGACAAGCACGGCGGAGGCCTGCGTGCCGGAGAAGTTGAAGGTGCCCGCATCGTCCGGGGTGGGCAGCGGCGCGGGGCTGTTGGTGCCGGCCGCGCCCTGGATGAGCAGGTGGCCGCCGGCGGGGACCACACCGGTCAGCGTGTGCGTCGTGCCGGTGTTGCCGGCGGCGGACTGCTGGCGGATCTGCCAGCCGGTGACGTCGACGGGCGCGCTGGTGGGGTTGTACAGCTCGACGAAGTCGCTGGTGAAGACGGAGCGGCTGTTGCCGCCACCACCGTAGACCTCGGAGATGACGACGTTCGAGCCGTCGACGGCGGCCAGCGCGGGGGTGGCGGCCGCGGCGAGGGTGAGCGTGGTGGCCACGACGAGCACGCGATGGGGGTGAGGGGACATGACGGGAGACCTTCGGGTTGAGAACTATGACTACTCTCAGACACTTAACTCTCTCCGCATGGGTGCCGCCGGGCGGGGCGGGAGAATTCATCTCGCCGTCACCGGGGGGTTCACCCGGATTCACGGACTACAGGCCCCGGGCGGCGAGGGGCTAGACTGAAGCCCGACCAATGACGGCGAAGATAAGGGAATACTGTGGCCCGTGTAGTTGTGAATGTCATGCCGAAGGCGGAGATCCTCGACCCCCAGGGTCAGGCCGTCCACCGCGCCCTGGGGCGCATCGGCGTCACCGGTGTCAGCGATGTCCGTCAGGGCAAGCGCTTCGAGCTGGAGGTCGACGACTCCGTCAGCGCCGCTGACCTGGAGAAGGTCGCAGAGACGCTGCTCGCGAACACCGTCATCGAGGACTTCGAGGTCGTGGGTGTGGAGGTCGCGCAGTGACCGCGAAGATCGGGGTCATCACGTTCCCCGGCACGCTTGACGACGTCGACGCGGCCCGCGCCGTCCGCATCGCCGGCGCCGAGGTCGTCGACCTCTGGCACGCCGACGCCGACCTGCGCGGCGTCGACGCCGTCGTCATCCCCGGTGGCTTCTCCTACGGTGACTACCTGCGCTCCGGCGCGATCTCGGCGCTGGCCCCGGTCATGCGCTCCGTCATCGACGCCGCCGGTAAGGGCATGCCCGTCCTGGGCATCTGCAACGGCTTCCAGGTCCTCACCGAGGCCCGCCTGCTGCCCGGCGCCCTGACCCGCAACCAGGGTCTGCACTTCCACTGCACCGACACCTACCTCGAGGTGGTCAACGCCGACACCGCGTGGACCTCCGGGTACGAGGCCGGTCAGAAGGTCCTCATCCCCGCCAAGCACGGCGAGGGCCGCTTCCAGGCCGCCCCGGAGACCATCGAGCAGCTGGAGGGGGAGGGCCGCGTGGTCTTCCGCTACACCGACAACTACAACGGCTCCCTCAACGCCATCGCCGGCGTGACCGACCCGACCGGCCGCATCGTCGGCCTCATGCCGCACCCCGAGCACGCCGTCGAGGCCCTCACCGGCCCGTCGACCGACGGCCTGGGAATGTTCCTGTCCGCCATCGGGACGATCGCCGCCTAGGAGACTGCCACACATGACCGTTCACAACGACACCGTCGACGCCGCCAAGGCCGATCCCGACGCCACCCAGCCCTACGCCGAGCTGGGACTCAAAGACGACGAGTACGCCAAGATCAAGTCCATCCTCGGTCGCCGCCCCTCGGCCGCCGAGCTCACCGTCTACTCGGTGATGTGGTCGGAGCACTGCTCCTACAAGTCCTCCAAGGTGCACCTGCGCTACTTCGGTGAGACCACCACCGAGGAGATGGCCTCCAAGATCCTCGCCGGCATCGGCGAGAACGCCGGCGTGGTGGACATCGGCGACGGCAACGCCGTCACCTTCCGCGTCGAGTCCCACAACCACCCCTCCTACGTCGAGCCCTACCAGGGCGCGGCCACCGGCGTCGGCGGCATCGTCCGCGACATCATGGCCATGGGCGCCCGCCCGATCGCCGTCATGGACCAGCTGCGCTTCGGCCCGGCGGACGCCCCGGACACCCAGCGTGTCCTGCCGGGGGTCGTCGCCGGCGTCGGCGGCTACGGCAACTCCCTGGGTCTGCCCAACATTGGTGGCGAAACCGTCTTTGACGAGACCTACATCGGCAACCCCCTAGTCAACGCGCTGTGCGTGGGCACCCTCAAGGTCGAGGACCTCAAGCTCGCCTTCGCCTCGGGCACCGGCAACAAGGTCATGCTCTTCGGTTCCCGCACCGGCCTCGACGGCATCGGCGGCGTCTCCGTGCTCGCCTCCGAGACCTTCGAGGACGGCGCCGAGCGCAAGCTCCCGGCCGTCCAGGTCGGCGACCCCTTCGCCGAGAAGGTCCTCATCGAGTGCTGCCTCGAGCTCTACCACGCCGGCGTGGTCGTGGGCATCCAGGACCTCGGCGGCGCCGGGCTCGCCTGTGCCACCTCCGAGCTGGCCGCCTCCGGTGACGGCGGCATGCGCATCAACCTCGACGCCGTCCCGCTGCGCGCCGAGCACATGACCGCCGCCGAGATCCTCGCCTCCGAGTCCCAGGAGCGCATGTGCGCCGTGGTCACCCCGGAGAACGTGGAGAAGTTCCAGGAGATCTGCGCCCGCTGGGACGTCATCTGCGCCGAGATCGGCGAGGTCACCGACGAGGAGGACCGCCTGGTGGTCACCCACCAGGGCGAGGTCGTCGTCGACGCCCCGCCGTCCACCATCGACGACGGCCCCGTCTACGACCGCCCGTGGGCACGCCCTGACTGGCAGGACGAGCTGCAGCAGTACCAGCCCGTCTCCCGCCCGACGGACCTCACGCAGACCCTGCTGGACATGGTGTCCTCCCCGGCACTGTGCTCCCGTGACTTCATCACCGAGCAGTACGACCGCTACGTCCGTGGCAACACCGTCAAGGCCAAGTACTCCGACGCCGGCGTCCTGCGTATCGACGAAGAGACCAACCGCGGCGTCGCCGTCTCCGCCGACGCCTCCGGCCGCTACACCAAGCTGGACCCCAACACCGGCGCCCGTCTGGCCCTGGCCGAGGCCTACCGCAACGTCGCCGTCACCGGCGCCCGCCCGGTGGCCGTGACCAACTGCCTCAACTTCGGTTCCCCGGAGAACCCCGACGTCATGTGGCAGTTCCGTGAGGCCGTCCACGGCCTGGCCGACGGTTCCAGGGAGCTGAACATCCCGGTCTCAGGCGGCAACGTCTCCTTCTACAACCAGACCGGCGACGAGCCGATCCTGCCGACCCCGGTCGTCGGCGTCCTCGGCGTCATCGACGACGTCCACCAGGCCATCGGCCATGACCTGGGCACCGTCGGTGAGCCGGAGGTGCTCATCCTGCTCGGCGAGACCTTCGACGAGTTCGGCGGCTCCATCTGGCAGCAGGTCTCCGGTGGCGGCCTCAACGGCCTGCCCCCGACGGTCGACCTGGCCAACGAGCAGCGCCTGGCCGAGTTCTTCGTCGGCAACTCCGCACTCACCGCCGCGCACGACATCTCCGAGGGCGGCCTGGCCCAGACGGTCGTGGAGATGGCGATCCGCGCCGACCGGGGTGTCTCCCTCGACCTGTCCGTGGTCAACGAGGACGAGTTCGTCGCGCTGTTCTCCGAGTCCGCGTCCCGCGCCGTGGTGGCCACCACCGCCGACCGTGTCGACGCCGTCCTCGAGCGCGCCGCCGAACTCGGCGTCCCCGCCGTCCGGGTCGGCGAGACCACCGAGGAGCGCACCTTCACCGCCGGTTCCGTCTCCGTCCCGCTGGATGAGCTGGCCGCCGCCTGGTCGGGCACCCTGCCCGAGCTGTTCGGTCACGCCGTGGGGGCGAACTCGGTCGTCGAGTAGCGCCCGACGCACGCTCAGCACGCACGCTCAGCCTCCACCTCCGGGTGGAGGCTGTCGTCGTCTCGTGGGGAAGCGTAGAGTGGAACGGAACTTACGCAACCGTAGGTTATGTGTCCGTGAATGAGGATAGATGAAACACAAGATCCACGACGATGAACCGGTCGTCGAGCTGACCCGCCGGGTCCTCGACCGCGGCCCCCGGCCCGTCACCCGCGGCTGGTTCCACTTCTTCGCGGCCGTCCTCTCCGTCGTCGGCGGCTCCGTCCTCTCCACCGTCGCCTGGATGACCCTGCCCTGGGGGCAGGCCCTCGGCGTCACCGTCTACGCCGTCGGCGTCGTTCTCCTCTTCGGCGTCTCCGCCGCCTACCACCTCGGACCCTGGCGGCACCGCCGCACCGTCCAGTGGTGGCGCCGCGCCGACCACGCCACCATCGCCGTGTTCATCGCCGCGACCTACACCCCGCTGTGCCTCATCATCCTCTCGCCCACGCAGGCGACTTGGATGCTCAGCGCCGCCTGGACGGGCGCGCTCATCGGTGTGGTGCTCAACCTCGTGTGGATGCGGCACCCACGCTGGCTCGGTGTGGCCGTCTACCTCATCCTCGGCTGGCTCATCGTGCCGCTGATCCCCGAGCTGTGGAGCTCCGCCGGCCCGGCCGTGGTGTGGCTGCTGTTCGCCGGCGGCCTCATCTACTCCGCCGGCGCCCTCATGTACGGGTTCCGCTGGCCGGGCCGTGACGCCCGCGTCATCGGCTACCACGAGCACTTCCACACCGCGACGATCGTCGCAGCGGCGGTCCACCAGGTCGCGGTGTGGATGGTCGTGGTCTAGACGGGCGGGATGGGCAGGGCGCGGTTCTCCACGATCGTCCGCATGACCAGCGTCGAGGTGATCCGGGAGACCCCGGGCAGCTCCGACAGGTGCTCGTCGCGGAAACGCTGGTAGGCGGCCAGGTCCTCGGCGATGACGCGGACGAGGAAGTCCGGGTCGCCGAACAGCCGCTCCGCGTCGATGACCTGGGGCAGTGCCGCCAGCCCGTCCTCCAGGGCGGCGACGGTCGCGCGGTCCTCCCGTTCGAGGGTGATGAAGGCGATGACCTGGGTCCCGTAACCGACGGCCGCCGGATCCAGATGCGTGTGAAAGCCGGTGATCACCCCCTCCCGGCGCAGCGCCCGGAGCCGGCGCAGGCACGTCGAGGAGGAGGCGCCGGTCAGATGGGCCAGTTCCGCGGCGGTGATGCGCGCATTGTCCTGCATCGCTGACAGAATGATCCGGTCGATGGCGTCCATGTGACAGATTCTTGCACATGTCCCCACGTTGATCGCAGGAATGCACGTTTCGGTCGTGGGCTTCCCGGATCCGGCGGGCCGGGGCACGATGACCGCCATGGACATCGTGAACCTCATGAGCTTCTGGGCGGTCAGCCTCCTCCTGGTCTGCACCCCCGGCCCCGACTGGGCGTTCGTGCTCGGCGCCGCTTTCCGACGCCGCCCCATCCTCCCCGCCCTCGCCGGCCTCGGGGCCGGCTATCTCGGGCTGACGATCGTCGTCGCCGCCGGCCTCGGCGCCCTGGTCGCTCGCCACCCCGCCCTGCTCACCGTGGTGACGGTCCTCGGTGCCCTTGTTCTACTCCGCATCGGCTGGTCCATGTTCCACAGCGCCCGCTCCGGCCCCGTCGCCGTCACGATGGCGGACGAGGCTCCCGGGGAACCCCTCGGGGGCGGTCACGCGGTGACGACCCTCGAACACACGAGGGTCCGGTGGATGACGGAGGGACGGACGGTGGCCCGGGGTGCCGCCGTCAGCGGGCTCAACCCCAAGGGCCTCATGCTGTTCATCGCCCTGTTGCCGCAGTTCGTGGCGGCAGGTGACTGGCCGATCGCCGGTCAGATGGTGGTCCTGGGCTGCGTATTCATCGTGACCGCGATGACGGTCTACGCACTTCTCGGGGTGTTCGCCGGGCGGTTGCTGGCCGGGTCGGAACGGGCGTCGCGCCTGCTCACCGGGGTGGCCGGCGGCGCGATGATGTGCGTCGCAGCCGTGATGCTGGCCCAGCAGGTGCTGTAGGCGGCGGTGCTGCTAGTCCACGTGGTTCGGCCGAGCCAGTGGGATGAGCGGCATGGGCGCGTACTCGGACCGCAGTTCGCGCAGCTTCTTCGCGTGCTCTGACAGGCGGACGTCCTCGGAAGTGCGCGGGGTGAACTGGCGGGCGGGCAGGGCGTTACCGTCGGCGTCCATCGCCAGGTAGGTGACGGTGGCGTGGATGGCGGTCTGCAGGTGCTCCCGGCCGCCGCGCGGGTTGCCGGAGCGGACGTGGATGGACATCTGCATGGAACGGGAGTCGGTGCGCATCATCCGCGCGTCGACCTCGATGAGGTCACCGATGGCGATGGGACGGTAGAAGCGGATGCCGCCGGCATACACGGCGACCGTGTGTTCGCCGGACCACTCCATGGTGCAGGCGGCGCCGGCCTCGTCGATCCACTCCATGGCGGTACCGCCGTGGACCTTGCCGCCCCAGTTGACGTCGGTGGGCTTGGCCAGGAAACGGTGGACGAGGCGGGGGGCCTCGCTGGGGCCGTCGTAGGTCTGCTGCTCCATCTCGGCCTCGATGGCCTTGCGCAGGTCGATGCGGGAGACGGCGGCGTCGAGGACGCGGCGTTCCTCGTCGTTCTCGGGCACGAACTCGGGCACGGGCTGGGTCTTGCCGGTGGCGGTGTCCTTGGCCACGAAGATGACCAGGCAGTCGCAGGCGCGGGTGAACACACCCTCGCGCGGGTCGGCGGAGAACACCTCGTTGACGATGTGCATGGAAGACCGGCCGGTCATGGCGATCCGGGAGCGCACCTCCACCATGTGGCCCGAGGGGATGGGGCGGGTGAAGTGGATGTGGCCGACGTAGGCGGTGACACAGTAGGTGGCGGACCACTGGACGGCGCACGCGTACGCCGCCTTGTCGATCCACTCGAGCACCCGGCCGCCACTGACACCCTGGTTGCCCGCCATGAGCACGTCGGTGGGGGCGGCGAGGAAACGGAGGGTGACCTTCGGGGACTTCACGGTGGTATTCGGCATGCGCAACAGACTACCGCCAGTAGGATCGACTGCCATGACACGATCCGCTGACCCGAACGCCACCCGCGCCGCCGTCGATGCGGTGGGGGATTGGATTGTGGGGGACGGGGGCGTCGAAAAGCCTGCACGTGCACTGCTCGCCGACGCCGTCCGCCTCACCGCCCGCACGCTCGCCCAGGATGCGCCCGGCCATGCGGTGGAGGTGCGGGTACCCCCGTTTGTGGCGGTGCAGTGCATCGACGGCCCCGCGCACACCCGGGGGACACCCCCGAACGTGGTGGAGTGTGATCCGCGGACGTGGCTGCGCCTGGCGACCGGGCAGGTCAGTTTCGCGGACGCCGTCGCCGCTGGGCAGGTCGAGGCGTCCGGAGCGCGGGCGCATGAGGTCGGACGTTGGCTGCCGATCATTAGTCTGTGACGGGCCGACGGACTACAGTTGGGCACGTGGTAATCAAGGACCGTGCCCGGACCGATTTCGACGACCGTGGGGAGACTGAACCCCGCGAGGAATGCGGCGTCTTCGGTGTCTGGGCCCCGGGCGAGGAAGTCGCCAAGCTCACCTACTTCGGGCTCTTCGCCCTCCAGCACCGTGGCCAGGAGGCTGCCGGCATCGCCGTCGGTGACGGCGACCGGATCGTCGTGTTCAAGGACATGGGTCTGGTCTCCCAGATCTTCGACGAGTCCTCGCTCGACGCCCTCCACGGTGACATCGCCATCGGGCATACCCGCTACTCCACCGCCGGTGGCAAGAGCTGGGAGAACGTCCAGCCGATGTTCCAGACCGCGCCGGACGGCACGGATGTGACCCTGGGGCACAACGGCAACCTCATCAACTTCGTGGAACTGCACGAGGAGGCCGTGGAGAAAGGCCTGACGGACCCGAAGATCGCGTCCTCCGACTCCGCGATCATCACGGCGCTGCTGGCCTCCGACGTCACCGAGGGCCGCTCCGTGTTCGACGCGGCCAAAGATCTGCTGCCCCGGGTCAAGGGCGCCTTCTGTCTCACCTTCACCGACGGACACACCCTCTACGCGGCGCGCGACCCGCACGGGGTGCGCCCGCTCGTCCTCGGCCGTCTCGACCGTGGCTGGGTGGTCGCCTCCGAGACCTGTGCACTCGACATCGTCGGCGCCGCCTTCGTCCGGGAGATCGAACCCGGCGAGCTGGTGGCCATCGACGAATCCGGGGTCCGGACCGTGCGTTTCGCCGAGACCACGCACAAGGGCTGCATCTTCGAGTACGTTTACCTCGCCCGCCCGGACTCGGTCATCCGGAACCGCTCGGTCAACGCGACCCGAGATCGAGATCGGTCGCCGCCTGGCCCGCGAATTCCCCACCGACGGTGACCTGGTCATCCCGGTGCCGGACTCCGGCACCCCGGCGGCCGTGGGGTACGCCCGCGAGTCGGGGATCCCCTTCGGCCAGGGCCTAGTGAAGAACGCCTACGTCGGCCGCACCTTCATCCAGCCGTCGCAGACCCTCCGTCAGCTGGGTATCCGCCTCAAGCTCAACCCGCTGCGGGAGGTCATCGCCGGCAAGCGGCTCATCGTGGTGGATGACTCCATCGTCCGCGGCAACACCCAGCGGGCGCTCATCCGCATGCTGCGGGAGGCCGGCGCCGCCGAGGTGCACGTGCGGATCGCCTCCCCGCCGGTGAAGTGGCCGTGCTTCTACGGCATCGACTTTGCCAGCCCGGGTGAGCTCATCGCCAACGCCGTCACCGGCAACGGGGACAATGAGGCGGCGATGATCGAGTCGATCCGCAGCGCCATCGGGGCGGACTCCCTCGGCTTCGTCTCCCTCGAGGAGATGACCGAGGCGACCGAACAACCCGCCGATCAGCTGTGCCGTGCCTGCTTTGACGGCAAGTACCCCCTCGGACTGCCGCAGGGTAACCCCAACGCCGACCTGGTGGCCGGCCTGCTCGAATCGCAGCAGGCCTGATCACTTCCCCGCCTGACCCCGCCTGACTCCAGAACGAAAAGAGACACGACGAATCATGAGTGAGACCGACAACCAGGGTGCCTCCTACGCCGCCGCTGGCGTGGACATCGAGGCCGGCGACCGCGCCGTCGAACTGTTCGCCCCCCTGGCCAAGAAGGCCACCCGCCCCGAGGTCCGTGGCAGCCTCGGCGGATTCGCCGGCCTGTTCGCACTGGGTGAGTACAAGGAGCCCCTGCTCGCCGCCGGTTCCGATGGCGTGGGCACCAAGCTCGCCGTCGCCCAGGCCATGGACAAGCACGACACCATCGGCATCGACCTGGTGGCCATGTGCGTCGATGACCTCGTCGTGTGTGGCGCGGAGCCGCTGTTCCTGCAGGACTACATCGCCATCGGCAAGGTGGTGCCGGAGCACGTCGCCCAGATCGTGGCCGGCATCGCCGAGGGCTGTGTCCAGGCCGGCTGTGCCCTCCTGGGCGGCGAGACCGCCGAGCACCCGGGCCTCATGGCCGAGGGTGAGTACGACGTCTCGGCCACCGCCGTCGGCGTCGTCGAGGCCGCCGACCTCCTCGGCCCGGACCGTGTCCGTTCGGGCGACATCATCATCGGCATGGCCTCCTCCGGCCTGCACTCCAACGGCTACTCGCTCGCCCGCCACGTCCTCCTGGAGAAGGCCGGCCTGCCGCTCGACGGCTACATCGAGGAACTCGGCCGTACCCTCGGCGAGGAGATGCTCGAGCCGACCCGCATCTACGCCAAGGACTGCCTGGCCCTGGCCAACGAGTGCGAGGTCCGGACCTTCTGCCACGTCACCGGTGGTGGCCTGGCCGGCAACATGGAGCGCATTATGCCCGAGGGCCTGGTCGCCGACATGTCCCGCGGCACCTGGACCCCGGGGCAGATCTTCCGCACCATCGCCGACCTGGGCAAGGTCTCCCGCGAGGAGATGGAGAAGACCTTCAACATGGGTGTCGGCATGGTCGCCGTCGTGTCCCCGCGGGACCGCGACCGCGCCCTGGCCATGCTCACCGCCCGCCACATCGACGCCTGGGTCCTCGGCGAGGTCCGCACCGCCACCGACGGGGAGACCACCCGCGCCGCCCTCCGTGGGGATCACCAGGGTTACTAGAACCGGCATACGCCGAACGCCGCACCCTCCCAGGAAAGGGGAGAGGGTGCGGCGTTGTGCGTCGGAATGTCTAGCGGAGGTGGGTCACCGTGCGCGACGAGACGGTGCGCTCGAGTCATCCTCATCGTCGGACCAGTCAGCGTAGTCCGCGTACTGGTCGTAGTCCTCGTCGTCTGCGGAGTTCTGATACGTGCTGCGAGGGCTTTGCGAGGCGAGCTCGCGCTGGAGTGAATCCAGATCCATCTCGGGCGTGTTGTACTTGAGCTGGCGAGCAACCTTGGTCTGCTTTGCCTTTGCGCGACCGCGTCCCATGGCCTGACCCCCTTGAGGTATGTGAAGGCTATCCAGGGAATTCGGATGCCCCATCGGCTTTACGTCTGTGTGTATTCCTGTAGAACACAATAGCCTGTGCCGCCTGAAAATTCCTCACCGTCCCCCTGAGCTGGACTTTGGCGGGATCTATAGGGGAATACGCAAGATAACTGTGACGAATCTGGGGGCAGCCGGGGGTAGTGGAGGGCGTGCCCTTAGAGACCTTTGAGGCGGTTGATCGCCGCGCGTCCGGCCTTCTCGCCCTCCTCGGTCGGGATGGACGACGGATCCACCATCGCGGCCACCTCGCCGATGAGCAGCTGGCCGCCGAGGGCGCTGCGCTTGACCAGGGCCAGGGCGACGGGTCCGAAATCACAGTCGTGGACGACGGTGCCCAGGCGGCCGACGGCGCGGCCACCGCCCGTCGCGGTGATCGCCGTCCCCGGCGTGGGGGTCTCCGGGGCGGAGCCGTCGAGCTGGAGCATGACCAGCAGGCGGGGGGAGCGGCCGAGATTCTCCACGCGGGCGACGGTCTCCTGGCCTCGGTAGCAGCCCTTCTCCAGGTGCACGGCGCCGGCATGGTCGCCCCGGCCGATCCAGGCGGGGACCTCGTGGGGGATGGACCTGTCGTCGAGGTCGGCGGCCAGCTCCGGTTCGAGGGCACGGACCCGCTCGGCGGTGAAGGCCATGAGCCCGGCGAGGGTCGCACCGCCGTTGACCAGTGCGTCGACGGCCGCGGGCAGGTCCGCGCGCTCGACCAGCAGGTCCCGGCGGGCGATGCCACCCCAGCCCACGGTGCGGGCGGCGAGGGTGGGCACTCCCCGGTCCGCGGGGGCGTCGACAAGCGCCGGTCCGAGGAGGGTGAGCACGGCGAGATCGGTGTCGTCGACCTCCACCTGGGACCAGAAGATCATCCTGCGGAGGAAGTCGGCGAAGGTGACGGCCTGCGCGTCGGGCAGGTCGAGGTAGAAGTCCCCGCCCACGCGCACGAGGTCCGCGTGGTGGAGGATGTGGCCCTGAATGTCCAGGTCAAGGGCGGAAGCGGCGAAGCCGTCCGGGGCGTCATCCACCTTCTGGGAGAGCAGATTATTGAGGAATCCCGCGGAATCCGGGCCGGACACCTTCAGCACCCGGCGGTGGGAACGGTCCACGACGATGCCGCCATCATGGGCGGCACGCTGCTCACCCAGTGGGTCGCCGTAGTGCCAGGCGACGCCCGCGGCATCGACCACATCAGCGTCCTGGGATTCGGCGGCGCCGGGTCGGTCGAGGAGCGGGGAACGGTACGGAGCGGAGGTGGAAGTCACGATTCCGATGGTAACCCGCCGGAGCGGGCATAATCAGAGCCTATGGACTCACACGCCCCCGTCATCTACATCGTCGAGCCCTACGGCGGGTCCATTCGCCGGCACAATCCCTCCCTGCCCATGGTGTTCTGGGACGACGCGGCCGTCACCCGTGGCGACGGGATCTTCGAGACCCTGCTCATCCGCGACGGCCGTCCGGCGAACGTGGAGCGGCACATGGAACGCTTCCGGGCCTCGGCCCGCCTCCTGGAACTGCCCGACCCCGGGCAGGCCCGGTGGAAGCAGGCGACCCTCGAGGCCGCCGAGGAATGGGCCGGGCAGTCCGACGCGGACGCCACCTGCGTGTGGACCTACACCCGCGGCCGCGAGGGCCTCGACCGGCCGTCCGCCTGGTTGACGCTGCGTGGCGTCTCCCCGAAGGTCATCGCCCAGCGGGACAACGGCGTGCGCGTGATGACCGCCCCGCGCGGCTACTCCATCAACACCGCCCTGCCCGGCGTGGACGAGGCCACCTCGGGGACCGGGCCGATCCCGCCCCGTGGCTGACCGTCGGGGCGAAGACCCTCAACTACGCGGCGAACATGGCGGCCCTGCGCTACGCCCGTTCCCACGG
Source organism: Corynebacterium suedekumii (assembly GCF_030252185.1). NCBI lineage: Bacteria > Bacillati > Actinomycetota > Actinomycetes > Mycobacteriales > Corynebacteriaceae > Corynebacterium > Corynebacterium suedekumii. Next base: position 290,155 of record NZ_CP126970.1, on the reverse strand, counting down.
CTTCGACGACGTCATCTACGTCGACCCCGCCTCCGGCCGCGTGCTCGAGGGGGCGACGTCGACGGTGGTGACCGTCCGCTCCGGCGGCAAACTCCGCACCCCCACCCCCGGCGGCGACATCCTCCCCGGAACCACCCAGGCCGCCCTGTTCAGCTACGCGGAGAAGCACGGCTGGCGCTGCAAGACCAAGGACATGACGGTGGACCGGCTTCTCGACGCCGAGTCGGTCTGGCTCGTCAGCTCCGTGCGGGTGGCCACCCGCGTCACCGCCATCGACGGAAAGAAACTCCCGGCCCCCGCCAACGAGGCGGAAATCAGGGAGCTGATCAACCAGGCACTGGGCTCCTAGCCGGCGACGCGCTTGAGCTGCGCGGACATCCGCGGCTTCATCTCACCGTCGACCAGGCGCTCGTCCACCCAGCCGAGGTCGTTGTTCGGCATGAGACCGTAGAGACGCTTGCCGGGGCCGAGGGTCTCCGGGCCGGTGGCGGTGACCATCGTCGAGGCGGACTCGATCTCCCAGGCGCGCTCGTTGACCGGCTCACCGTAGTAGATCTCCACCACACCGGTGGAGTGGGTGCAGGTCACCTCGATCTCATCGGACAGGGAGATCCGCCAGAAACCGGTCTCGCGCTGGTCCGGGCCGACGGGGTTGCCCTCGTCGTCGAGCTTCCACAGGCGGGACTCGAAGGTGAGGTAGTTCTCGCCGTCGTGGGCGAAGATGATCTGCTGGCCGAAGGCGTACTCGCCGTCCGCGGTGTCGGCCTGGCCCTCACCACGCCACACGCCGACCAGCGGCAGCAGGGCCAGCAGGCCGTCGTGCAGGTTCGGCCCCTGGCGGAGGTTGGCGGTGTCGTCCGGAATGGGCAGCTCGCCGAGATCCAGCGAGGGGATGTTGCGGTGCGCCGTGGACTTGGACTGCTCGGCGGCGAGGTTGACGGCGTCGTTGCCGTTGATCGGGGCAGGACCCTCAGTCGGGCCACCGGTGCCGGCGGCCGCAGCGGCGTCGCCCGGAGTGTCGTTGACGTTCTCGTTGGGGTTGTCGGGGGTGTTCGTGTCGTCGTTCATGCGCCCCAGCCTAGTGAATGGGCCACTAGGCTGAATCCGTGCGCGTCCTGCTCATCGCCAACCCGTACTCCACCACCCAGCATGCCGGCCTGTTCCGGCGGATCATCCCCGTGCTGCGGTCGGTCGAGGGGCTGCGCCTGCGGGGCGTGTTCACCCACCACCGCGGGCACGCGGAGGAACTGTGCACGGGGCTGACCCGGGAGACGGTCGACCTGGTCATCGCCGTCGGCGGCGACGGCACGGTCAATGAGGTGGTCAACGGCCTGCTCGGCCCGGCCGATGCCGGGCCCGCCCCCGATCCCCGGACCATCCCCGCGGTGGCGGTCATCCCCACCGGTTCAGCCAACGTCTTCGCCCGGGCACTCGGCTTCCCGCCCTCACCGGTGGCGGCGGCGATGATGCTCGCCGGCCTGCTGCGCCGGAATCTGCGGCGCTCCATCTGCCTGGGCACGTGGAACGACCGGTGGTTCGCGGTCAACGCCAGCTTCGGCATGGACGCCGACGTCATCGCCCGGGTGGATCAGGCCCGGGGAGGGGTTCGCCGCCACCCCGCTGCGCTACCTCGCCGTCGCGGCGCTGGCCTGGACCCGCGGCCAGCGTCATCCCCCGAGCATCGACGTGCGGGCCCGCGCCGCGGACGGGCGCACCCTGGCGCTGTCGGGGGTGCCCGCCTTCGCGGTGTCCAACACCAACCCGTGGACGTTCCTCGGCCCGCTGCCGGTGGTGACCAACCCGCGCAACTCCTTCGACGTCGGGCTGGGACTGTTCGGGATCACCGATCTCCGAGGCCCGCGGGGCGCCGCGAGCATGCTCCACCTCATCGGCTTCGGGCATCATCCCCGCGTGCGGCGCTGGCTGGACGCCCGCATCGTGCGTTTCGACGACGCCACCGACGTCACCCTCACCTGCCCCCGCCCGGAGAGTTTCCAGGCGGACGGCGAGTTCGAGGGCGAGTTCGAGCGGGCGGTCCTGGGCAGCCGGCCGGCCGCCCTCGAGGTCTACGCGCCGCAGGACCCCTACCCGGTCAGTTCCCGGACGTGGCGGCAGGTGCTGCGCGACCTCATCCGCATCCACTGACCCGGGTCAGGGCCGGGTGACCTCGACGGGGGAGAGATCGACGACGCGGACACGGACGTTGTGCCGCTGCGCCTCGAAGTAGATGGAACCCCCGCCGAGGACGACTGAGCTGGCGCGGCCCGCCAGCGGGAGGCGCCGGGTGTCCAGGGAGTAGGTGAACGCGGCGCGGACGTCGTCCTCGCGGCCTGTGGGGGCGTCGACAAGCGTCACCGGCTCCATGTGGAACATCTCGCCCACCAGGCGCAGGGAGACCACGACGGAGACGGGGTCCTCGAACCCCGGCGGGGTGCCGGTCAGCTGCGCCTCCGTCACGGAACCGCCGGCCGGGGAGATGTCGTAGGGGTTCGCGATGTCCAGGTCCGTCATGTCGAGTAGATGCCCGAAGGAGACCCCGTCCAGGCCGATGGTGCGCGACATGAGTTCGGCGGGCGCGCCCTCGATGTCCCCGGAACGCACCTGCTCCGGCGTCACCGTGACCTGCTTGACCCGGGTCGTCGCATTGACCATGCCGAGCCCGGCGACATCCACATCCAGCGCCGTGACCTCCACCGAGGGGATCTCCCCGGTGAACAACGCCAGCAGGTAGGGCACGCCACCGACATAGACGCTGGGGCTGACCTCCAGCCGGGCGACATCCTCCACCTGCGCCGAGATGTTCCGCTCCACCCTCGAGGCCGCGATACTGTCCCCGAGCCACCCGACGCCGAGCAGCACCGCGAGCACGGTGACGAGGATCAGGGGCAGACGAGGAATGCGCACCGGTCCATCGTAGCCAGCGCCTAGGGTGGGGGACATGGAGATCCAGTCCGTCCACCTGCCCGACCAGCCTGACCTCGCCGCCCGCGTCCGTGACCTGGCATCCGAGGCCGCCCGCGTCGACGGCATCTATCCTTTCTCGGAGCAGTTCCTCCTCGGTCTTGTTGACGCCCGCGTCGCCCACCGTCACCTCATCCTCACCGACGGCGACCAGCTACGCGGCGTCGCCGCCTGCGACGACTCCTCCTGCGAACTCGTCGTCGCCCCCGACGCCCGCCGGCAGGGCGTCGGCCGTGCGCTGCTCGAGGCGGTCGGCGACGCCGACGTGTGGGCCCACGGCGACCTGCCCGCCGCCCGCGCACTCGCCGAGGCGTCCGGCCGTCGTCCCACCCGCCGCCTGCTGGTCATGTCCGTCGCTGATCAGGCACTGACCGAGGCGGCGGTGTTCGAACCCCGCCCCGGCTTCGAGGCCCTGTCGCTGCGCGAATCCGCCGCCCGCTGGGGCCGCGACACCGTGGAACAGGCGTGGCTCGACGCCAACAACGAGGCCTTCTCCTGGCACCCCGAACAGGGCGGCTGGGACCTCGACCGCCTCCGCCGCGCCCAGGAGGCCGCCTGGTTCGACGAGGACGACGTCCTCTTCCACTGGGACACCTCAACCGACGGGAAGCCGGCGCTGGCCGGGTTCCACTGGACGAAGTGGCACACCGAGGACACCCCCGCCTTCGGCGAGGTCTACGTCGTTGGCCTGGCCACCGCCTACCGCGGGCAGGGCCTCGGGGATCCGCTGCTGCGCCTCGGACTCGAGCATCTGGCAGGCAAGGGGGCGCGCCGGGTCATCCTCTACGTGGAGGCCGACAATGGGCCGGCAGTCCGGGTCTACGAGGATCTCGGATTCGTCGTCGACGAGGAGCATGTGGTGTATTCCCAGCCATGATCCAGGTGACGTGCATCTCAAAACGCCGGGTCAGGTAGGGAAATTCGCCGGATCCTCGCCAACTGTTAACGATCTGTTTACCAAACCTCCCCCTTACGGTTAACCGGTGCGCCCTAGGTTTAGTTGCTGTGAGCAACAACTTCACGCGGATCCGGGATGCGAGTTCCGGATCCGCGTGGCATGTGCTCGGACTATCACCCCATATAACCGGAAAGGCTCTCTCCGTGATCCGCAACTTCAAGCGCACCGCCGCCATCCTCGGCGTCGTCGCCGCCGGCTCCGCCGCTCTCGTCGCCTGCTCCGAGTCCGAAGAGGGCTCGACCGACACCGCCACCAACGGCACCCCGGCCGCTGAGGTCGAGGGCCTGTCCGGCACCGCCGGCCAGCTCGTCGGCGAAGGCGCCTCCTCCCAGCAGAACGCCATGGACTACTTCAACGTGAAGTACCAGGAGGCCGTCTCCGGCGCCTCCCTGGCCTACACCGCCTCTGGTTCCGGTTCCGGCCGCACCAACTTCGTCGGTGGCCAGGTCGCCTTCGCCGGCTCCGACTCCCCGCTGTCCGAGGACCAGGTCGAGCCAGCCGCCGAGCGTTGCGGTGGCAACGACGCCTGGCACCTGCCGTTCGTCATCGGCCCGGTCGCCGTGGCCTACAACCTCGAGGGCGTCGAGGAGCTCAACCTCTCCATCCCGACCGTCGCCAAGATCTTCAAGGGTGAGATCACCTCCTGGAACGACGAGGCCATCGCCGCCGAGAACGAGGGCGTCGAGCTTCCGGACACCAACATCTCCGTGGTCTACCGCTCCGACGAGTCCGGCACCTCCGACAACTTCCAGAAGTTCCTCCAGGCCGCCGCGCCGGAGGACTGGGAGACCGACGGCCAGCAGTTCCCCTCCGCCGTGGGCGAGGGCGCCAACGGTTCCAACGGTGTGGCCACCCAGGTCACCAACATCGACGGTGGCATCACCTACGTCGAGTCCGGCTTCGCTGAGCAGCAGGGCCTGGGCATCGCCAACCTCGACTTCGGTGCCGGCCCGGTCGAGCTCAACACCGACTCCGTCGGTGTCGCCCTGGACAACCTCGAGTTCGTCAACGAGGGCCACGACATGGTCGTCGACACCGACGCCCTGTTCGCCTCCAACGCCGAGGGCTCCTACCCGCTCATCCTGACCACCTACGAGATCGTCTGCTCCGCCGGCTACGACGAGACCACCTCCGCCATGGTCAAGGACTTCCTCACCGTCGCCCTCAACTCCCAGGATGACGGTCTGGCCGAGCTGGGCTACATCCCGGTCACCGGTGCTCACCACGAGCGTCTGGTCGAAGCCGTCGAGGCCATCCAGTAAATCCGGTCCGCCACGTTGCAGCCCCCGTTCGCGTCTGACGCCTACGGGGGCAGCGTCACGTAAAAAACCACATGCCCGCCGTCACGGACATGTAACCTTTCCGCTCTTTTCAATCGAAGGAATCTGCGCCTCATGGCAAGCAATCGTCCGACCACGGAGGATCAGGAGACCCGCACCGGGGATCCCGCGATCGCCAACTCCGTGGCAACCATCGGAAACTCGCAGCAGCCCGACTCCACGCCGGAGATCAAGTCCGCCAACGGTTCGGTCAAGCGCCCGGGTGACCGCGTCTTCGAGTTCCTGTCCACGGCCTCCGCGACCCTGATCACCGTCATCATCGCCGCGATCGGTGCGTTCCTCATCTGGCGTGCGGTTCCTTCGCTCAACCGGAACGTCGACGGCTGGCTGGGGTTCTTCACCTACTCCGGCGCATGGAACACCTCCAACACGGAGGCCATGCAGTTCGGTATCCCGAACCTCTTCGCCGTCACCGTCCTCATCTCGGTCGTCGCCCTCCTGATCGCCATGCCGATCGCCCTGGGCATCGCCATCTTCCTGTCCAACTACGCCCCCAAGCGGGCCGTCAAGCCGCTCGGCTACCTCGTCGACATGCTCGCCGCGGTCCCGTCGATCGTCTACGGCCTGTGGGGCTGGCAGGTCCTCGGCCCGGCACTGACCGGCCTCTACGAATGGATCCACAGCTGGGGCGGCGGGTTCTTCCTCTTCGCCACCTATGCCAACTCCCCGTCGTTCGCCACCGGCCGCAACATCCTCACCGGTGGCATCGTCCTGGCCGTGATGATCCTCCCGGTCATCGCCGCCACCGCCCGCGAGGTCTTCGTCCAGACCCCGCGCGGCCAGATCGAGGCGGCCCTCGCCCTCGGCGCGACCCGCTGGGAGGTCGTCCGCATGACCGTCCTGCCGTTCGGCCTCTCCGGCTACATCTCCGGCTCCATGCTCGGCCTGGGTCGTGCGCTCGGTGAGACCATGGCGCTGTACATGGTCGTCTCCCCGTCCTCGGCGTTCCGTTTCTCCCTGTTCGACGGTGGCACCACCTTCGCGACCGCGATCGCGAACGCCGCCCCCGAGTTCAATGACGATATCCGCGCTGGTGCGTACATCGCCGCAGGTCTGGTGCTCTTCCTCCTGACCTTCGTGGTGAACTCCATCGCCCGGGCGATCGTCAACAAGAAGTAGGCGAAGGAAAACACCATGACCAACAACGTCACCACCGTGAACGCCGGTTCCCGCAAGCTGGGCACCTCGCCGACCTTCTCCGACATCTCGCAGGGACGCAAGACCACCAACACCGTCGCCACCGTCCTGGTGTACCTCACCATGGCCATCGCGATGATCCCGCTGATCTGGGTCCTGTGGGAGGTCATCTCCCGCGGCCTCGCCCCGGTGCTCACCGCCGAATGGTGGACCAGCTCCCAGCGCGGCGTCCTCTACCACCAGCCCGGCGGCGGCGCCCTGCACGCGATCCAGGGCACGATCATCCAGACCCTCATCACCTCGGCGCTGTCCATCCCGATCGGCGTCTTCACCGCGATCTACCTCGTCGAGTACTCCAACGGCAACCGCCTCGGCCGCATCACCACCTTCATGGTGGACATCCTCACCGGCGTGCCCTCCATCGTCGCCGCACTGTTCGTCTTCACCACCTGGATCACCCTGTTCGGCTTCCAGCGTTCCGGCATGGCCGTCTCGCTGTCGCTGGTCATCCTCATGGTCCCGGTGATCATCCGTAACACCGAGGAAATGCTGCGCGTCGTCCCGATGGACCTGCGCGAGGCCTCCTACGCACTGGGTGTGCCGAAGTGGAAGACCATCGCCAAGATCGTCCTGCCCACCGCCCTGTCCGGCATCGTCACCGGCATCATGCTGGCCATCGCCCGCGTCATGGGCGAGTCCGCCCCGGTCCTCATCCTCGTGGGCTCCACCCAGGCCATCAACAACGACCCGTTCAACGGCCCGATGTCCTCGCTGCCGCTGATGATGCTCGACATGTACAAGGCGGGCACCTCCCCGGCCGTGCTGGACAAGCTGTGGGGCGCCGCCCTCACCCTCGTCCTCATCATCGCGCTGCTCAACATCGGCGCCCGAATCATCTCCGCGAAGTTCTCGGTCAAGCAGTAGCTTCCCGGCTTCACCTCACCTGAAGAAACCAGCCCACCAGTTCCCAGGAGTTACTGATGTCCAAGCTCGAACTCAACGACGTCAACATCTACTACGGCGACTTCCACGCCGTGCAGAACGTCAACCTGCAGGTCCCGGCCCAGGCCGTCACCGCCTTCATCGGCCCGTCCGGCTGCGGCAAGTCCACCGTCCTCCGTACCCTCAACCGCATGCACGAGGTCATCCCCGGCGCCTACGTCAAGGGCCAGGTCCTTCTCGACGGCGAGGACATCTACGGCTCCAAGGTTGACCCGGTCGCCGTCCGCAACACCATCGGCATGGTCTTCCAGAAGGCCAACCCGTTCCCGACCATGTCTATCGAGGACAACGTCGTCGCCGGCCTCAAGCTCTCCGGCGAGAAGAACAAGAAGAAGCTCAAGGAGGTCGCCGAGCGCTCCCTGCGCGGCGCGAACCTGTGGGAGGAGGTCAAGGACCGCCTGGACAAGCCCGGCGGCGGTCTCTCAGGTGGCCAGCAGCAGCGACTCTGCATCGCCCGCGCCATCGCCGTCGAGCCCGAGGTGCTGCTCATGGACGAGCCCTGCTCCGCCCTCGACCCGATCTCGACCCTGGCCGTGGAGGACCTCATCCACGAGCTCAAGGAAGACTTCACCATCGTCATCGTGACCCACAACATGCAGCAGGCAGCCCGCGTGTCCGACAAGACCGCCTTCTACTCCCTCGAGGCCACCGGCAAGCCGGGCCGCCTCGTCGAGTTCGGTGACACGAAGAAGATCTTCGAGAACCCGGACCAGAAGGAGACCGAGGACTACATCGCCGGCCGCTTCGGATAATCCCCGCTGTACCTGACAAGGCCCGCCACGCGTCATGCGTGGCGGGCCTCGTCGTCCGTTGTGGGGCAGTGGCACTGGCGTCTGACACCGGCGGGCTATTCGGGCGGTTTCGGGGCGCGGTGTCAGACGTGGGAGCTGGTGCCGCCGATGTGGCAGGCGACTGGTTACCGGCGGTGCTGGGAGAACAGCCGCTCGAGTTCCTCGAACCGCTGGGTCATGTCAGCCTCGGCGCGGTCGCGCTCCTGCTTCTCCACGTACTGGGCCGGGTTGAGGCCGGAGGAGAGGTAGACGATGCGGGCGGCGACGTTGACGCAGTGGTCGGCGTAGCGCTCGTAGTAGCGGGCGAGCAGGGCGACGTCGACGGCTTCGCGGGTGGAGTGTTCCCACTCGCGTTGGGTGAGCAGGGTGAGCATGTACTCGTTGAGGTCGTCGACGGCGTCGTCGTCCTCGCCGAGAACGAGGGCGACGTCGGCGTTGGGGTCGACGAGGATGTCGCGGGTCTTCTCCGCCATCTCGCCGACCAGGCGGGCCATCTCCTGGAAATATCCCTTCATCGGTTCGGGCACGGCGCTTTCGGGGTGACGGCGGCGGGCGGCCTTGGCGATGTGCATGGCCAGGGCGGCCATGCGGTCGAAGTCCTCGACGATGTAGATGGAGGAGACGACCTGGCGCAGGTCGCGGGCGACCGGGCCTTCGAGGGCCAGGAGGGCGACGGCGCGTTCCTCGCAGCGGACCCGGACCTCCTCGAGTTCGTCGGCGGTGGACAGTGCCTGTTCCGCCGGTTCGAGGGAGGAGCTGAGCAGTGCCTCGGAGGCGTTGGCCATGATCGACTGCACCGAATCGCACATGACGATGAGGTCATGGGCGAAACTCTCAAGATGTTCCCGATAGGCTGCTCGCATGCGGTCCATCATATGACTTGGTGGACCGGAACGCTGGGCAACCGGTGGCAACGCCACATCCGGTGGTCGGGGCCCAGCCCCATTCGGGCCTGAGTGGGCCCGGATAGGTCAGCCGCCGGAGTTCATGGCGTCGGCGCCGGCGGCGGCGACCATGTCATCTTCGGGGTCGTCGAGCCAGCCGTCGGGCAGGGCGACCTTGGCGGAGGAGCCCTGTCGGCCGCGGGCACCGTCGGCGTCGTCGGCCATGGCGTCGGAGTCGGCCCAGGGGGCGAGTTTCTCGCGCAGGTCGGCCAGGGAGGTGATGCGGGCGAGGTCGGCGCGCAGCTGGCCGCCGACGGGGTAGCCGCGGAGGTACCAGCCCATGTGCTTGCGCAGGTCGCGGCAGGCGTGTTCTTCGCCGTCGTGGGCGGCGAGGAGTTCGGCGTGGCGGATGATGATGCGGGTGACCTCACCGAGGGTGGGGGCGGGCGGGAGTTCCTCGCCGCGCAGGCCGGCGGAGAGTTCGGCGAACAGCCAGGGGCGGCCCAGGCAGCCCCGGCCGACGACGACGCCGTCGCAGCCGGTTTCGGCCATCATCCGACGGGCGTCGTCGGCGGCGAAGATGTCGCCGTTGCCCAGGACGGGGATGCCGGAGCCGTCGAGGTGTTCGACCAGGCGGGCGATCTCGGACCAGTCGGCCTCGCCGGAGTAGCGCTGGGCGGCGGTGCGGGCGTGGAGGGCCACGGCGGCGGCGCCTTCCTCGACGGCGATGCGGCCGGCGTCGAGATGCGTGTGGTGCTCGTCGTCGATGCCGACGCGGAACTTGACGGTCACGGGAATGTCGGTGCCTTCGGTGGCGCGGACGGCGGCGGCGACGATGTTGGCGAACAGTCGGCGCTTGTAGGGGATGGCGGAGCCGCCGCCGCGGCGGGTGACCTTGGGGACGGGGCAGCCGAAGTTCATGTCGATGTGGTCGGCCATGTTCTCGTCGACGATCATCTTCGCCGCCTTGTAGGTGTACTCCGGGTCAGTGGTGTACAGCTGCATGCTGCGCGGGTTCTCGTCCGGGGCGAACGTGGTCATGTGGAGTGTCTTCTCGTTGCGTTCCACAAGGGCGCGGGCGGTGATCATCTCGCAGACGTAGAGTCCGGAGACGGTGCCGGTGCGTTCGATCTCCTGCTCGCGGCAGAGGGTGCGGAAGGCGACGTTGGTCACCCCGGCCATGGGGGCGAGCACGACGGGGGAGTTGAGCGTCAGGTTGCCGATGGAGACAGTCACGTCGTCCATTGTCCCCCCTGGGGGTGGCGGGGCCCAAAAATCCGGCGGGTGATGTGGGCCGAATCGTACGATTTCACATAACTGCGAGCATGACGGCGGCCAGTCGCCACATCCGCTAATGTGGTGAGCGTAACTAAATGGTGTCGGTTCAGCGTGTCTCACAGCTCCCTGCTGGTGGCGCTGTCCCGCCGGGCCGGCATCGTCAGTGCGAACAGCTGCAGAATACCTGCATACATCCCAGATTGTCAGGGCCCCGGAAGGCCCGCGTTACAGGAGGAACTTCATGTCCGATCGGATCGCCAACGCCCATCTTCGCGGCAAGGTCATGAGCGCCGATGAGGCTGCTCAGTTCATCGACAACGGTGACGTTGTGGGTATGTCCGGCTTCACCGGCGCCGCCTACCCGAAGGCCATCCCGACCGCGATCGCGAATCGCGCGAAGGAGGCGCAGGCCAAGGGTGACACCTACAAGGTGGACGTCCTCACCGGTGCGTCGACCGCCCCGGACTGTGACGGTGTCATGGCTGAGGCCGGTGCCATCAACTACCGCATGCCGTACCAGTCGGATCCGATCATGCGTAACTCCATCAACGCCGGCGAGATGAAGTACCAGGACATCCACCTGTCCCACTCCGGCCAGCAGGTTGAGCACGGCTTCTTCGGCAAGAACATCGACGTCGCGGTCGTCGAGGTCACCCGCATCACCGAGGAGGGTCACCTCATCCCGTCCTCCGGCGTGGGCAACAACGTCGATTACCTGGACAACGCACGCAAGATCATCATCGAGGTCAACGACTGGCAGTCCCTCGACCTCGAGGGAATGGCGGACATCTACCGCATCCAGCACCTGCCCAACCGCACCCCGATCCCGATCAGCAACACCGGTGACCGCATCGGCAACACTTACATCGACATCGACCTGGACAAGGTCGTCGCCGTCGTCGAGACCGACGCCCCGGACCGCAACGCCCCGTTCAAGCCGATCGATGACGTGTCCAAGAAGATCGCCGGTTACTTCCTTGACTTCCTCGAGGGCGAGGTCCAGGCCGGCCGTCTGGCGTACGACAACTACATCATGCAGTCCGGTGTGGGCAACGTCCCGAACGCCGTGATGGCGGGCCTGTTGGACTCCAAGTTCGAGAAGATCGAGGCCTACACCGAGGTCATCCAGGACGGCATGGTCGATCTCATCGACGCCGGCAAGATGACCGTCGCGTCCGCGACCTCCTTCTCCCTGTCCCCGGAGTACGCGGAGAAGATGAACGCGGAGGCCAAGCGCTACCGCGAGCACATCATCACCCGTCCGCTGCAGGTGTCCAACCACCCGGAGGTCATCCGTCGCGTGGGCCTGATCTCCTCGAACGGCATGATCGAGGCCGACATCTACGGCAACATCAACTCCACCCACGTGGCCGGCTCCCGCATCATGAACGGCATCGGCGGCTCGGGCGACTTCACCCGTAACGCCCGCATCTCCACGTTCATCTCCCCGTCGGACGCCAAGAGCGGCGACATCTCCGCGGTCGTCCCGTTCGCCTCCCACATCGACCACACCGAGCATGACGCCATGGTCGTCATCACCGAGTACGGTGTCGCCGACCTGCGTGGCCTGGCTCCGCGTGACCGCGTGGCCAAGATGATCGCCGTCGCGCACCCGGACTACCGTCCGCTGCTCGAGGAGTACGTCGAGCGCGCCAACGCCGGTAAGTTCCACCAGACTCCGCACGATCTGGCCACCGCGTTCGCGTTCCACCAGCGGTTCCTGGAGACCGGCTCGATGAAGAAGTAGCTCTTCGCTTATCGACGCATCGCCCCTCCCGCACCTCCGCGTGCAGGCGGGGCGTCTTGCGTGCCCCGGTTTCCGTTCGGTCGCGGGCGGGCACTACTATCTGACGCACGGGCCTCTAGCTCAGTTGGTAGAGCTACGGACTTTTAATCCGCAGGTCGTGGGTTCGAGTCCCACGGGGCCCACACATACCCCCGATCTTCATGGTGAAGAACGGGGGTGTTTTCTTGGTTCTGTTCTTCAGGCTCGCCGACACCCTCTGACCTGCGTCAGGGGCGACAAGAATCGGGTGCTGCCGGCGCTGCGTAGCCCGCCCTACAATCGCGGCATGCAGACACTCGGATTCATCGGAAGTGGAAACATGGGCTCGGCGATCGCGCGCCTCGCAGTTGGAGCGGGCATGGAGGTCATTGTGTCCAACTCCCGGGGGCCGGAATCGCTCGCGGATCTGGTGGCCGAACTCGGTCCCAGTGCCTCTGCCGGGACGGCGGAGGAGGCGATCCGAGACTCGGATGCCGTCGTGTTGTCCGTCCCGCTCCTTGCGGTGCGGGACATCCCGGTTGATCAGTTGGGGGAGAAGTTGATCCTCGACACCAGCAACTATTACCCGTACCGGGACGGTCGTGTCCCCGTGCTCGACGACAACTCGCTGACCACCGGCGAACTGGTGCGCAACTGGCTCGGTGGTGCCCGGGTGGTCAAGGCGTTCAGCAACATTCTCGCGCACCACATCCCGCAGCTCGCCCGGCCGGCTGGTGCGCCGGACCGCACGGCACTGCCCGTCGCGTCCGACGATCCCGCGGCCCGTCGGGAAGCGGCGGCGATCCTCGACCGGCTCGGCTTCGATGTCGTCGACGCAGGCGACCTTGCGGAGGCGTGGCGGTTTGAGCCGGAATCCGCTGGTTACACGCGGATCTACCTGGCGGATGAAAAGACCCCGGATGAGCAGCTGATGAGCTCCACCGCCGGCCCGACCTCCGTGGATCAGGTGAAGGCCCGGTTGGACTCCGCTGTCCGTGTGGAGACGTCGGAGCGAAAGTTCTGAGCGGAAAGGGACAGCGACGCGGCCCTGGGGCCTCCCACCGGTGGGAGGCCCCAGGGCCGCAGCTGTGCGGTGGTTACAACGCGCCGAAGATCTTGCCGATGGTACCCAGGATCGTCTCCACGATGGAGACGCTGAAGTCCAGGGCGTCCTGATCGAAATAGCCCGGGAAGGGGGCGGGTCCGGTGTCCATGGTTTCTCCTTATTCTGTCGCGGGGGCGGTCATGGTGATGATGGCCCCGGGGTCCTGATAGTCGGTCCAGGCGGTCAACGGGGCGACGCGCTCGCACTGGAGGACGCAGTTCTCGTCGACCTTGTTGGGGCGGCCGTCGCGACGGACGTCATTGGCGTTGTACACGGTGGGCACGCCCACGACCCGGTCTCCGGCCTGCAGGGAGGTCGGCAGGGTGAGGGGGAGCCTGATGTGGAGCCTGCCGTCGTCGGTGGCCCGGTAGGTCAGCCAGGTGTAGGTGCCTTTCGGGGTTCCGGAGTCTGCCTCGTGGAGGCGGACGCGCACGGTGTAGTACTGGCCGGGGGTGTAGCCGGATGCTTCGGCCACGAGCAGACCACGTGGCTGTTTCCGGCCGTCCAGGGGGCCGGGTCCGCTGGTGTCCATGAGGGTGACCTCGTGGTCGCCGTCGGCGGCGTCGGTGAAGCTGACGGAGTCGAAGGTTCCTTCCGCCCGGGCCGGGTTGACGGGGGACTCGATCACGGCGGTCGGATCCCACCAGGGGGAGGTGGAGGAGGTGCCGTTGTCGGCGGCTGCGGCCTGCGGTGAGCAGATGCCCGCGGCCACGACGACGGCCGCCAGCCCGGTGAGCAGCCGGGTCCGCTTCATCAGATCACCCCCGTGGCGAAGCCCAGCATCGTCTTGATTGCCTCGACCAGTGACGGGCCCACCTCATCGAACCAGTGGAGTCCGGGCATCGGGTCGTCGTAGGGGTCCTGGGGCAGGTCTGCGTGCGGGTTGGTGTCGGCGCCCATACTTACGCGAGCTTTCCGACGAGGCCGAGGATCGACTCGACGAGGCCCGTGGTGGAGCCGAGCCATCCGCCGACGGTCGTGGCGTCAACCTCGTCGAAGAAGGACTCGGAGGAGCGTTCGGAGTCGGAGGAACCGGTGGGGTCGACGGCGGAGCTCTCGTCAGAGGTCTCGGTGGTCGTGGTCGTCTCCGCGGTGGTGGCGGGTGCTGCTGCTGCGGCGCCCGCGGACGCGGTGACGGTCGCGGTGGCGAGCAGGCCGGCGGCAATGAGCTGACGGATCTTCATGGTGGTTCCTTTCGGGACGGGGACTCTGGGAACGGATTCTCGGCACGAATAAGTTGAAGCTAAGAGAATCCGAAGAAAAGGCTAAATCTATCCCTCCGTGCCCTCAATGGCTGAACGAAAATCAGATTCAGTAAGGGGGTGCCTGTTGTTTCATGTACCGAATGACCTGCGGCGGAGCACTGTTCGACGGTCGACGAAAGTACTGCTTCCCGTGGCTCCGGTGGCCGAGCCGCCGCCTGTGAAAACGCTGACCGGGGTGTCCGGCGGGGATACCTCAGACATCGCCGAGGGGAGCCGTGAGCGGTCCCCAGCGCTGAGCGGCTGTCCCGGTGGCTGGGTGGCGGGGGTCACGATAATTGACCAGTCGATCAGGGCCGCGCTGTTCGTTGTCCGTCCGGGGGTGGCCTCAGGGCCCCGGGGGACTACCCTCGGCGGCATGATCTTCCTCTATGACCGGGACTGCGGCTTCTGCCAGCGCAGCGCGGAGGCCCTGGTCCGTCTCGCGCCGGGCGTTGATGTGCGACCGGCCGGCCTGCGTCACCATGCGATCTTCCGGGCCGGCGGGGAGGACCATCTCGGGCACCGGGCGATCGGCCGGGCCCTGGCCACTGCCGGCAGGAACCTCCCGGTGCGTCTGCTCGGCCGGATCTTCGGGACACCGGTCCTCGATCCCGTCTTCAGTACGGCGTACCGACTCATCGCCGGGCAGCGACACCGGCTCTCCCGTCTCGTCGGTGAACCGGCCTGCAGGGTGCCCGGGCAGTGACATACTGACGTCCGTGAGCGAACAGATTACTGAGCACGAGAGCGTGCGGGTCCGGGGATCAGTTCCGGACGTTCCGCAGGAGACATGGTGGCACCGCATCTGGACGCCGTTCTGGATGATTCCGGCTGTGAGCGTGGTTGCGGCGCTCATCGCGGGTGTGGTCATCCCGACCCTGGAGGCGGACTCCGGTGAGGATCCGCTGCGTTTCGCCTTCGAGGGTGGCCCGGACGCCGCGCGTGAGGTGCTCGGGGTGATTGCGTCGGCGACGATCTCGGTGACGGGCCTGGTGTTCTCCAACACGCTGGTGGTCCTCCAGCTGGTCAACAGCTCGTTCAGCCCCCGCATGCTCGACGGGTTCCTCCGCAGCCGGATTGTCCAGGGAACGTTGGCCATCTTCCTGGCCACCTTCGTGTTCTCCCTCACGGTCACCCGTTACGTGTGGAATGACCGGGGCCAGGATGACGGCTTCGTGCCGCGGGTGTCCGTCACACTGGCCTTCGCGATGGTGCTGGGATGTCTGGGCTTCTTCCTCGCCTTCATCCGGCACATCATGTCCTCGATGAAGGTCGCGAACGCCGTCTCGGCGATCGGTGAGGAGACGTTGGCCCTGGCGAAGAGGATCTACTCCCCGTACTCCGGGGAACGGCAGACCCCGGGGCCGACGTGGTCCCCGGATCCCGGGGACGATCGTGTGGTTCAACTATCAGCGGGTGCTGGACTGGGCGGCGAACAATGAGGCCGTGGTGACCATTGACCGTTCGGTGGGGGAGTATGTCGTCGCCGGGCAGGACATCCTCCGGGTGTGGTGGGACGGTGAGCTCAGTGAGGAGGACCGCTCGCTGCTTATCGACGCCGTGGGGGTCCGGATGGAGCGCACCATGACGCAGGACGTGGGTTTCGGCCTGCGTCAGCTCGTCGACATCGCCGACCGTGCCCTGTCCCCGGGCACCAACGATCCGACCACCGCCGTCCAGGCGGTGCATGAACTCCACCGCGTCCTGCGGTACCTGGTCACCTGTAGCGACCCGAGCCCGTACATCGCCGACGATGACGCGACGGTCGACCGGGAGAGCTCGGTGCGGGTGGTCCACCGTCCGCAGGAGATCGCCACCCTGGTGGAGGAATCGATCGCGGAGGTCCATCACTATTCCGGCGGCTCGGCGCAGGTCCCGGAGGCGCTCCGGGCGATGGTGGACGATCTGCTGGTGGCGGGCGTCGAGAAGTACCGCCCCACCCTGGAGCGGTGCCGGGAGCTGGTGGCGGTGGAGCCGGAACCCGTCGGTTAGGGGAGGTCAGGACTTCACCATCTTCTGGATGGCCTTCATGGCCTCCGCGATCTTCTCGTCCGCGGCGTCCCCGCCCTCGGTGGCCGCGCCGGTGACGCAGTGGGAGATGTGGTCCTGCAGGAGTGCGAGGGCGACGTTCTCCAGGGCGGAGGTGACCGCGGAGACCTGGGTGAGGATGTCGATGCAGTACTGGTCCTCGTCGATCATCCGGTGGATGCCGCGGGTCTGCCCCTCGATGCGCTTGAGTCGGGCGAGATACTTCGCCTTGTTCTCGTTGTAGCCGTGGACGTCAGGCTCGTGGCAGGAGCAGGTGGAATGGTCGGCGGGGGAGTTCGTGGTCATGTGCTCACGGCCTTTCTGGTTCAACGCGTCTGTTCAGAATAGCGCCGGATGCAGCAGTTTTGTTCCCGCCCCCGCGTCAAGTATTGTTCAAGGGCAGTCATCAGTGGCCCGGAGTTCTCCGGATCATCGGCTGGCCCCCATCGTCTAGTGGCCTAGGACACCGCCCTTTCACGGCGGCGACACGGGTTCGAATCCCGTTGGGGGTACGAGGTTGACTCCTCAAGGTAAGGCCCTGTGGCGCAGTTGGTTAGCGCGCCGCCCTGTCACGGCGGAGGTCGCGGGTTCAAGTCCCGTCAGGGTCGCTCACATGAAGGCGTCGGTCCGGAATCTTTCCGGGTCGGCGCCTTTGTCGTCGCCGGCCCTCCGGGAGCGTGGGAGGGGCGCAAACAAGGGCGTGAAAACTCGCCGAAAATGGCGGTTGACCTCCCGATTTGTGGCATTAAAGAGCGTCTGTGTAGAGTGATATCTCGTGCAACGGGGCAGCCCACAGGGAAGCCCGGAAGCGCGAGAGAAATGAATAAGGCCCTGTGGCGCAGTTGGTTAGCGCGCCGCCCTGTCACGGCGGAGGTCGCGGGTTCAAGTCCCGTCAGGGTCGCAGAGATTGTCCGTCTGCGACAGTTTCCGGCCAGATAGCTCAGTCGGTAGAGCGTCCGCCTGAAAAGTGGAAGGTCGCCAGTTCGATCCTGGCTCTGGCCACACTCTCAATCCCCTGTCCGAGGTTCTCGGGCAGGGGATTTTGTGCATTCCGGGGTGGGGCTGAATATAGATCCTGCGCCGTCCCCGGTAATGCGGGCATACTTGTCGTCCAGAAGCCGACACACCTGAGGAGACACATGTCCGAGAGCAACCACACCATCAAGCACAACGAGGCGAAGCAGCGCTACGAAATCTCCGTCGACGGCCGGGAGGCGGGTTACTGCTCGTACGTCCCGCGTCCGGGCGGGGTCCTCGACTTCAACCACACCGTGGTGGATCAGGCCTTCCGCGGGCAGGGACTGTCCTCACCGTTGATCAGGGCGGCGCTTGACGACGCCCGCGCCAACGGCAGCAAGGTGATCCCCTCCTGCTCTGCGGTGCAGCACTTCATCGGCAAGAACGAGGAGTACGCCGACCTGGTCGCCTGACCCCGGATACGACGAAAGCTCCCCCGGTGGGGAGCTTTCGTGATTTTTCAGAGGAAGTAGTCCGGGTCGACGAGCTTGATCTTCTCGTCCTTGCCGCGGGGCCGGTTCTTCGCGGGGATGCCGGTGGCGATGTGGTCGGCCGGCACGTCCTTGGTCACCACCGCGTTCGCGCCGACAGCGGAGCCCGCGCCGATGGTGATGGGGCCCAGCACCTTGGCGCCGGCGCCGATGGTGACGTTGTCCTCGATGGTGGGGTGGCGCTTGGTCTGGGTGAGCACCTGACCGCCGAGGGTGACCCCGTGGTAGAGCATGACGCCGTCACCGATCTCGGCGGTCTCGCCGATGACGATGCCCATTCCGTGGTCGATGAAGAAGCGGCGGCCGATCGTCGCCCCCGGGTGGATCTCGATACCGGTGAAGAAGCGGTTGAGCTGCGCCAGGATGCGGGCCGGACCACGCAGCCCGCGGCCCCACAGCCAGTGGGAGACCCGGTGGGCCCAGATCGCGTGGAGCCCGGAGTAGACGAGGGCGTTCTCGAGGTCACCGCGGGCGGCGGGGTCGTGCTCGCGGGCGTTGCGCAGGTCTTCCCGGATTCTCTTCACGAGGCTGTACATGGCACCCGAGTGTAACAGCGGGGTCCCCGCCCACCGCGGTGCGCGGGGATTTACATGCGCGACGCCCGCCCCACCGTGAGGATGTGGCCTCGGTGGTGGAGCGGGCGTCGATAAGCAGGGGATTAGTCGCGGATGTCCTCGTAGAGGATGGTGGACACGTAACGCTCACCGAAGTCCGGGATGACCACGACGATGGTCTTGCCGTTGTTCTCCGGGCGGGCGGCCAGCTCGAGAGCGGCCTTGACGTTGGCGCCGGCGGAGATGCCGCCGAGGATGCCGTCCTTGACGGCGAGCTCGCGGGAGGTGGCCACGGCGTCCTCGTTGGAGACGGTGAGCACGTCATCGAGAACCTTGCGGTCGAGGACCTCCGGGATGAAGTTGGCGCCCAGGCCCTGGATCTTGTGCGGGCCGGCCTTGCCGGTG
Organism: Corynebacterium suedekumii; assembly: GCF_030252185.1. Lineage (NCBI taxonomy): Bacteria > Bacillati > Actinomycetota > Actinomycetes > Mycobacteriales > Corynebacteriaceae > Corynebacterium > Corynebacterium suedekumii. The sequence continues at coordinate 271,195 of NZ_CP126970.1, read as the reverse complement.
GTCAGCAGCGGGGAGGCCTCCGGCTCGACGGCGACGATCTGCACGTCGTCCTTGCGCTCCTTGAGCACCTGGCCCACACCGGAGATGGTGCCGCCGGTACCGACGCCGGCGACGAAGATGTCGATGGTGCCGTCGGTGTCGCGCCAGATCTCCTCCGCGGTGGTATCGCGGTGGATGCGCAGGTTGGCCTGGTTCGCGAACTGGCGGGCCAGGATGGCGTTCTCGCGCTCACCCACGATCTCGTTGGCCTTGTCCACCGCACCCTGCATGCCCGCGGCACCCGGGGTGAGGATGATCTCCGCACCGTAGGCGCGCAGCAGCACGCGACGCTCGGTGGACATGGTCTCCGGCATGGTGAGGACGACGTTGTAACCGCGGGCCGCGCCGACCAGCGCGAGGGCGATGCCGGTGTTACCGGAGGTGGCCTCGACGATGGTGCCGCCCGGCTTGAGGGAACCGTCGGCCTCGGCGGCGTCGACGATGGCCTTACCGATGCGGTCCTTGACGGAGTTCGCCGGGTTGGCGGACTCGACCTTGGCCAGGACGGTGGCGCCCAGGCCCTCGGTGATGCCGTTGAGGCGGACCAGGGGGGTGTTGCCGATGGTTTCCAGGATGTTGTTGTAGATGCCCATGACGGGACTCCTCACGTGTGATGGTTCGTTGCTTCCGTCCACCCTACACCACAGAACTAGACAGCACAGTCCATAGTGGATAGACCGGGTGGTGTGGACGGCTCGGGGCGGGGTGGGGGCGGTTACCCCTGGCTCCTGTACCCCGCCGGAACATCGGGTGGGGCCGGTTCCGGCGGGTTAGATTTCTGTCTACCCCCGGTGGCGCGTTATAATGCCCAATTGGATAAACAAGTGACCTCGTCAATGTGTACCTCGGGTACACCTGGACGGGTGTCCCCGCAGGAGGGTGACCACGATCATGGAATCTCAACGCATCAAGGATGATGACGAGGCTGTCCGCACCGCGCTGACGTCCCTGAAGACGGCGACGGGTATCCCGGTGACGATGTACGCCACGCTGTTGCCGGACAACCGACTGCAGATCACCCAGTGGGTCGGCCTGCGTACCCCCGCCCTGCAGAACCTCATCATCGAGGCCGGATCCGGCGTCGGCGGCCGCGTGGTGAGCACCCGCCGCCCCGTCGGTGTCTCCGACTACACCCGCGCGAGCACCATCTCCCACGAGAATGACCGCGCCATCCAGGACGAGGGGCTGCACTCCCTCGTGGCGGTGCCCGTGATCGTCAACCGGGAGATCCGCGGCGTCCTCTACGTCGGCGTCCACTCCCCGGTCCGCCTCGGCGACAAGGTCATCGAGGAGGTCACCATGACCGCACGGACCCTCGAGCAGGACCTCGCCGTCAACTCCGCTCTGCGACGCGCCGAGGGAGGCAAGGTCGGCGGCTCCAAGACCGGCCGCGTGATGAACGGCGCCGAATGGGAGCAGGTCCGCTCCACCCACTCCAAGCTGCGCATGCTGGCCAACCGGGTGGACGACGACAGCGTGCGTCGCGAGCTGGAGCAGCTGTGCGACCAGATGGTCAGCCCCGTCCGCGTCAAGCAGTCCACCAAGCTCTCCGCCCGCGAACTCGACGTGCTGTCCTGCGTCGCCCTCGGCCACACCAACGTCGAGGCTGCCGAGGAGATGGGCATCGGCGCGGAGACCGTGAAGTCCTACCTGCGCTCCGTCATGCGCAAACTCGGCGCCCACACCCGCTACGAGGCGGTCAACGCCGCCCGCCGCATCGGCGCCCTTCCCTGAGTCACCGCCCGGGAAAGGGGACTCCGCTACGCTCGGATGGCGTGAAGGATCGATTCGTAGTCTCCGGAGGAGCCCGCCTGCAGGGCGCCGTCAAAGTCAGCGGCGCAAAGAACAGCGTCCTCAAACTGATGGCCGCCGCCCTGCTCGCCGAAGGCACCACGACGCTGACCAACTGCCCCGAAATTCTCGACGTCCCACTCATGCGTGACGTCCTCGAAGGCCTCGGCTGCGAGGTGGAGATCAACGGCGAGACCGTCCGCATCACCACCCCCGCCGAACTCAAGCCCGACGCTGACTTCGAGGCCGTCCGGCAGTTCCGCGCCTCCGTCTGCGTCCTCGGACCTCTGACCTCCCGCTGCGGCCGGGCCGTCGTGGCACTACCGGGCGGTGACGCCATCGGGTCCCGTCCCCTCGACATGCACCAGTCCGGCCTGGAGAAGCTCGGCGCCACCACCCGCATCTCCCACGGTGCCGTCGTCGCCGAGGCCGACGGCCTCCGCGGTGCCCGGATCTCCCTCGACTTCCCCTCCGTCGGCGCCACGGAGAACATCCTCACGGCCGCGGTCCTCGCCGAGGGGCGGACCGTCCTCGACAACGCCGCCCGCGAACCCGAGATCATCGACCTCTGCGAGATGCTCAACTCCATGGGCGCGCGAGTCGACGGCGCCGGCACCTCCACCATCACCATCGACGGCGTGGACAAGCTCCACCCGACCGAGCACCGCGTCGTCGGGGACCGCATCGTCGCCGGCACCTGGGCCTACGCCGCCGCCATGACCCGCGGCGACGTCACCGTCGGCGGCATCGCCCCACGCCACCTCCACCTGGCACTGGAGAAGCTCAAGGTTGCCGGGGCCGACGTGGAGACCTTCGAGAACGGATTCCGCGTCCGCATGGCCCAGCGCCCCCTTGCGGTGGACTACCAGACCCTGCCCTTCCCCGGGTTCCCCACCGACCTGCAGCCCATGGCCATCGGCATCGCCGCCGTGGCCGAGGGCATGAGCGTGATCACCGAGAACGTCTTCGAGTCCCGCTTCCGCTTCGTCGACGAGATGCTCCGCCTCGGGGCGAACGCCTCGGTCGACGGGCACCACGTGGTCCTCCACGGCATCGAGCAGCTCTCCTCCACCGAGGTGTGGAGCTCCGACATCCGCGCCGGTGCAGGTCTCGTCCTCGCCGCCCTGGTCGCCGACGGTGACACCACCATCCACGATGTGCACCACATCGACCGCGGCTACCCGCACTTCGTCGAGCACCTGCAGCAGCTGGGCGCCACGATCACGCGTGTTTCTTAGCGGGTTGAAGGGGCGGGTTTTACGGCCTCTGACCTGGGGAGTTGTGTCGGTGTGGCGGGGTGTGTAACTTTATGTGAGTCAGCGCGACCGACAGCGCCCCGCAGAGATGCGAGCAGGCGAGAGGAAAACAGGCCCTGACGAAAAGTATCCCGCCAACGGATTGACCACAAACGCGTGGTTGGTGTCGTGGTGTGGTGATGTTGTGTGAGAACTCAATAGTGTGCCAATGTACTTTTGTTTTTTGATGATGATTGTGCTGGTCAACCCCCTGTAGCCGGTCTGATACTGGTTGTGGGTGGTGCGTGCCGGGTGGTACCTGATGTTCACTTGGAATGGGTGCCACTGTAAACAACGCGCCACACTGTGTGTGGTGAACTGTTTCGGGTGCGGATGCAGCATTGGTCTCATCTGTTTTTTGTCACCTGGTGTCTGCTAATCCCCGTCGGGACAGGCACCGGTGGCCGGATCACCAGCTGATCCGCTCATACTGCTGTTTGTGGTGTGGGTGGTGTGGTGGTTCGTGATTTTTCGGACAATTGATGAATCATTTTTGAATCGTCGGTTGTTTGTTTTTGGTTGGGTTTGGGCTTTTCACAGCCTTTTTCTTCTATCAGAAGTTTTTTGTGGAGAGTTTGATCCTGGCTCAGGACGAACGCTGGCGGCGTGCTTAACACATGCAAGTCGAACGGAAAGGCCTTCAGCTTGCTGGGGGTACTCGAGTGGCGAACGGGTGAGTAACACGTGGGTGATCTGCCCTGCACTTCGGGATAAGCCTGGGAAACTGGGTCTAATACCGGATAGGACCCTCCTTTAGTGTGGGGGGTGGAAAGTTTTTTCGGTGCAGGATGAGCCCGCGGCCTATCAGCTTGTTGGTGGGGTAATGGCCTACCAAGGCGTCGACGGGTAGCCGGCCTGAGAGGGTGGACGGCCACATTGGGACTGAGATACGGCCCAGACTCCTACGGGAGGCAGCAGTGGGGAATATTGCACAATGGGCGCAAGCCTGATGCAGCGACGCCGCGTGGGGGATGACGGCCTTCGGGTTGTAAACCTCTTTCGACAGGGACGAAGCTTTTTGTGACGGTACCTGTATAAGAAGCACCGGCTAACTACGTGCCAGCAGCCGCGGTAATACGTAGGGTGCGAGCGTTGTCCGGAATTACTGGGCGTAAAGAGCTCGTAGGTGGTTTGTCGCGTCGTCTGTGAAATTCCGGGGCTTAACTCCGGGCGTGCAGGCGATACGGGCAATACTTGAGTGCTGTAGGGGAGACTGGAATTCCTGGTGTAGCGGTGAAATGCGCAGATATCAGGAGGAACACCAATGGCGAAGGCAGGTCTCTGGGCAGTAACTGACGCTGAGGAGCGAAAGCATGGGTAGCGAACAGGATTAGATACCCTGGTAGTCCATGCCGTAAACGGTGGGCGCTAGGTGTAGGGGTCTTCCACGACTTCTGTGCCGTAGCTAACGCATTAAGCGCCCCGCCTGGGGAGTACGGCCGCAAGGCTAAAACTCAAAGGAATTGACGGGGGCCCGCACAAGCGGCGGAGCATGTGGATTAATTCGATGCAACGCGAAGAACCTTACCTGGGCTTGACATACACCGGACCGGGCCAGAGATGGTCTTTCCCTTGTGGCTGGTGTACAGGTGGTGCATGGTTGTCGTCAGCTCGTGTCGTGAGATGTTGGGTTAAGTCCCGCAACGAGCGCAACCCTTGTCTTATGTTGCCAGCACGTGATGGTGGGGACTCATGAGAGACTGCCGGGGTCAACTCGGAGGAAGGTGGGGATGACGTCAAATCATCATGCCCCTTATGTCCAGGGCTTCACACATGCTACAATGGTCGGTACAACGCGTCGCGACATCGTAAGGTGGAGCTAATCGCTGAAAGCCGGCCTCAGTTCGGATTGGGGTCTGCAACTCGACCCCATGAAGTCGGAGTCGCTAGTAATCGCAGATCAGCAACGCTGCGGTGAATACGTTCCCGGGCCTTGTACACACCGCCCGTCACGTCATGAAAGTTGGTAACACCCGAAGCCAGTGGCCCAACACTTTTGTGGGGGAGCTGTCGAAGGTGGGATCGGCGATTGGGACGAAGTCGTAACAAGGTAGCCGTACCGGAAGGTGCGGCTGGATCACCTCCTTTCTAAGGAGCATTAACAAAGTCCCGTACCGCAGTAGCGGTGTCCGGGCATTTCGCTGGTTGGTGGTCACGCGTGTTGACCCGCCGGCATCAATGAATCGGGTGGACGCGTACCGTGTGGGTGACCATATAAGCGCATGATCGGTTATCAGGAAACATCATCGTGCCCGTTGTGGTGGGTGGGGTGCGTTGGCATGCTTTTGGGTGTCTGGGGCAACATTGTTCCCGGTGATCATCCCTGAACCAGGTCACACGCGGTTGTGTGTGGTGTGGGTGGGGTGGTGTGTTGTGTGAGAACTGTATAGTGGACGCGAGCATCTTTATTTTTTGTTTTGTGAGTAAGTCATGTTCACCAGTCGCATCGTCGGGTTCCCTTTTTGTGGGGTCTGGTGGTGTGGTTGTTGTGTGTTTGTGTAAGGGCACATGGTGGATGCCTTGGCATACTGAGCCGATGAAGGACGTGAGAGACTGCGTTATGCCTCGGGGAGCTGTCAACTGAGCGTTGATCCGAGGATGTCCGAATGGGGAAACCCGGCCATCGTTATGGGTGGTCACCTTTCAGTGAATTCATAGCTGTTGTGGGGGTTGACGCGGGGAAGTGAAACATCTCAGTACCCGTAGGAGAAGAAAATAACAATGATTCCGCTAGTAGTGGCGAGCGAACGTGGATGAGGCTAAACCGTGTGTGTGTGATACCTGACAGGGGTTGCGCATGCGGTGTTGTGGGATGCAACGGCCTGGGTCTGTCAGCCTGGGGCGACCAGTTGAGTGTTTAGCGGAAGTGGTCTGGGATGGCCTGCCGGAGTAGGTGAGAGTCCTGTACGTGTAGGGCGCTTGCTGGTTGTTGTTGTTTTTCCCGAGTAGCAGCGGGCTCGTGAAATCTGCTGTGAATCTGCCGGGACCACCCGGTAAGCCTAAATACTCAGTGTGACCGATAGCGGATAGTACCGTGAGGGAATGGTGAAAAGTACCCCGGGAGGGGAGTGAAATAGTACCTGAAACCATGTGCTTACAATCCGTCAGAGCACCTCTTGTGTGTGATGGCGTGCCTTTTGAAGAATGAGCCTGCGAGTCAGCGGCATGTCGCGAGGTTAACCCGTGTGGGGTAGTCGTAGCGAAAGCGAATCCTAACGAGGGTGTTGTTAGTGGCATGTCCTGGACCCGAAGCGGAGTGATCTACCCATGGCCAGTGTGAAGCAGAGGTAAGACTCTGTGGAGGCGCGAACCCACTTAGGTTGAAAACTGAGGGGATGAGTTGTGGGTAGGGGTGAAAGGCCAATCAAACTCCGTGATAGCTGGTTCTCCCCGAAATGCATTTAGGTGCAGCGTTGTGTGGTGCTTGCCGGAGGTAGAGCTACTGGTTGGTTGAGCGGGACTACAATCTTAGCAATGTCAGCCAAACTCCGAATGCCGGTTTAAGTTAGCGCAGCAGTGAGACTGTGGGGGATAAGCTTCATAGTCGAGAGGGAAACAGCCCAGATCGCCGGCTAAGGCCCCTAAGCGTGTACTAAGTGGAAAAGGATGTGGGATCGCGAAGACAGCCAGGAGGTTGGCTTAGAAGCAGCCATCCTTGAAAGAGTGCGTAATAGCTCACTGGTCGAGTGGTTCTGCGCCGACAATGTAGTGGGGCTCAAGTACACCGCCGAAGCCGCGGCAACAATCCCGTTTGCGGGATGTTGGGTAGGGGAGCGTCGTGCACTGCTGTGAAGCCGTACCGTGAGGGGCGGTGGAGTGTGTGCGAGTGAGAATGCAGGCATGAGTAACGAATAGACAAGTGAGAATCTTGTCCGCCGGATGACTAAGGGTTCCTGGGTCAAGTTCGTCTTCCCAGGGTGAGTCGGGACCTAAGGCGAGGCCGACAGGCGTAGTCGATGGACAACGGGTTGATATTCCCGTACCCGTGTATGTGCGCCCATGTGTGAATCAGTGATACTAACCACCCACAATCACGATCACGGGAAGCTTTGCTTGTCGTGTTGTGTGCGTGCGTGGGGCCTGAACTGGTAGTAGCCAAGTGATGGGGTGACGCAGTGGGGTAGCCGAGCCATTTATTGGATTGTGGTGTAAGCGTGTAGCACGAGGGGAGAGGTAAATCCGCCCCTTGGATGTGTGAGACGTGATGCGTAGCCCTTTGGGGTGATGTCGGTGATCCCGTGCTGTCGAGAAAAGCCTCTAGCGATGTACATATATGGCCCGTACCCTAAACCGACACAGGTAGTCAGGTAGAGAATACTAAGGCGTTCGGGTGAACTGTGGTTAAGGAACTCGGCAAAATGCCCCCGTAACTTCGGGAGAAGGGGGGCCACTGTCGGTGACCCATCTTGCATGGTGAGCTGGTGGTGGTCGCAGAGAATAGAGGGAAGCGACTGTTTATTAAAAACACAGGTCCGTGCGAAGACGCTTAAGTCGATGTATACGGACTGACGCCTGCCCGGTGCTGGAAGGTTAAGAGGACCTGTTAGATCACTTCGGTGGTCGAAGCGGAGAATTTAAGCCCCAGTAAACGGCGGTGGTAACTATAACCATCCTAAGGTAGCGAAATTCCTTGTCGGGTAAGTTCCGACCTGCACGAATGGCGTAACGACTTCCCTGCTGTCTCAACCACAGGCCCGGTGAAATTGCAGTACGAGTAAAGATGCTCGTTACGCGCGGCAGGACGAAAAGACCCCGGGACCTTCACTATAGCTTGGTATTGGTGTTCGGTTCGGTTTGTGTAGGATAGGTGGGAGACTGTGATCACATGACGCTAGTTGTGTGGGAGTCGTTGTTGAAATACCACTCTGATCGGATTGGATACCTTAACCTTGGCCCATGATCTGGGTCGGGGACAGTGCCTGGTGGGTAGTTTAACTGGGGCGGTTGCCTCCTAAAGAGTAACGGAGGCGCCCAAAGGTTCCCTCAGCCTGGTTGGCAATCAGGTGGTGAGTGTAAGTGCACAAGGGAGCTTGACTGTGAGAGTGACAGCTCGAGCAGGGACGAAAGTCGGGACTAGTGATCCGGCACCTACTTGTGGAAGTGGTGTCGCTCAACGGATAAAAGGTACCCCGGGGATAACAGGCTGATCTTCCCCAAGAGTCCATATCGACGGGATGGTTTGGCACCTCGATGTCGGCTCGTCGCATCCTGGGGCTGGAGTAGGTCCCAAGGGTTGGGCTGTTCGCCCATTAAAGCGGCACGCGAGCTGGGTTTAGAACGTCGTGAGACAGTTCGGTCTCTATCCGCCGCGCGCGTAGAAACTTGTGGAAGGCTGTCCCTAGTACGAGAGGACCGGGACGGACGTACCTCTAGTGTGCCAGTTGTTCCGCCAGGGGCAGGGCTGGTTGGCTACGTACGGAAGGGATAACCGCTGAAAGCATCTAAGCGGGAAGCCTGTTTCGAGATGAGGTTTCTTTTGAGGTTCCCTGGAGATGACGGGGTTGATAGGCCGGATCTGGACGCACAGTAATGTGTGGAGGTGACCGGTACTAATTTACCGACGTAACACACACACTCTGTTGGGTTGGTGATGTGTTGCTTGCGTTTGTAACAAAACAAATTATTTGATCGCACCAGTGATGGTGTGGTTCGCGTCCACTATGCAGTGTCTGACACGACACACGCACCGGAACGGTACTGTTCCCGCATGTGTGTCGGTGGTTGATAGCGGCAGGGAAACGCCCGGTCCCTTTCCGAACCCGGAAGCTAAGCCTGTTCGCGCTGATGGTACTGCACCTGGGAGGGTGTGGGAGAGTAAGTTACCGCCGACCAAAAACTTAAGAATATAGAGAGAAGAGAGGTTCACTCCGTGATGGAGTGAACCTCTCTTTTCGCGATTCAGCGGCTAGTGGCAGACCGCGCCTTCGGCGGCGGAGTGCACGAGCTTTGCGTACTTCCCCAGGACACCGTGCAGGCGGGGATTGTCGGGGACCTGCCAGTCGGCCCGCCGGCGAATCATGTCGTCGTCCGGAATGTCGACGTCGATGGTGCGGGCTGCGATGTCGACCCGGATCGGGTCACCGTCCCGGACGAAGGCGATGGGTCCGCCGTCGACGGCCTCGGGGGCGACATGGCCGATGCACAGGCCCGTGGAGCCGCCGGAGAAGCGGCCGTCGGTGATGAGGAGGACATCCCTGCCGATTCCGGCGCCCTTGATCGCGCCGGTGATGGCGAGCATCTCCCGCATGCCCGGTCCGCCCTTGGGGCCTTCGTAGCGGATGATCACCACATCGCCCTTCTTCAGCTCACCGTTGAGGACCGCGTCCATGGCGGGCTTCTCCTGGTCGTAGACGCGGGCGGTGCCCTCGAAGGTCTCGGCGTCGAAGCCGGCGGTCTTGACCACGGCGCCGTCCGGGGCGAGGGATCCGTGGAGGATGCTCAGTCCACCGGTGGTGTGGATCGGGTTGTCCAGGGCCCGGAGGATGGTGCCGTCGGGGTCCGGTGGGTTGATGTCGGCGAGGTTCTCGGCGACGGTGCGGCCGGTGACGGTGAGGCAGTCACCGTTGATGAGATCGGCGTCGTAAAGCGCCCGCATGACGACGGGGATGCCCCCGACCTTGAACACGTCGTTCATGACGTAGCGGCCGAAGGGTTTGAGGTTGCCCAGGTGGGGGACGCGGTCGGAGACGGCGTTGAAGTCGGCGAGGGTGAGCTCGACGTCGGCTTCCCGGGCGATGGCGAGCAGGTGGAGGACGGCGTTGGTGGATCCGCCCAGGGCCATGACCACGGCGACGGCGTTGAGCAGGGATTCACGGGTGATGATGTCGCGGGCGGTGATGCCCTGCTGCAGGAGTCCGACGACCGCCTCGCCGGAGTGGCGGGCGTATTCGGTGCGGCTGCGGTGGATGGCCGGGGGAGCGGCGGAGCCGGGCAGGGACATACCCATGGCCTCAGCGGCGGACGCCATGGTGTTGGCGGTGTACATGCCGCCGCAGGCGCCCTCGCCGGGGCAGACGGCACGTTCGATGGCGTCGACGTCGGCCTCGCTCATGGTGCCGGCGCGGCAGGCGCCGACGGCCTCGAAGGCGTCGATGAGGGTGACCTCGCGTTCACTGCCGTCGGACATGGTGGCGGTGCCGGGCATGGTGGAGCCGTTGTAGAGGAAGACGCTGGACAGGTCGAGGCGGGCGGCGGCCATGAGCATGCCGGGGATGGATTTGTCGCAACCGGCGAGGAGGACGGAGCCGTCGAGACGTTCCGCGCTCATGACGGTCTCCACGGAATCGGTGATGACCTCGCGGGAGACCAGGGAGTAGTGCATGCCCTCGTGTCCCATGGAGATGCCGTCGGAGACGGAGATGGTGCCGAACTCCAGGGGGTAGCCGCCGGCGGCGTGGACGCCGTTCTTCGCGTGATCCGCCAGGGACCGCAGGGTGAGGTTGCACGGGGTGATCTCGTTCCATGAGGAGGCGACGCCGATCTGGGGTTTGGCCCAGTCCTCGTCACCCATGCCCACGGCGCGGAGCATGCCGCGGGCGGCGGTGCGTTCCAGGCCGTCGGTGACGTCCCGGGAACGGGGTTTGATGTCGGGGCGGTCGGTGCTGTCTGTGATGGGGGTCATCGGGGACATGGCCCAAGTCTAGGGAGATGCTGGGAATCCGGCCGACGGTTCGGACGTGGCGGTCAGGCCAGGTAGCGTGCCAGGTGGACCCTGTGCGCCACCTGCAGTTCACGGCAGGTGAATGTGGGGGAATCCCCCGATGTGCCCGGAGTGCCGGGCCGGTACCGTGGAAGTCTCATTCCATCCTGTCCAGTCATCCCTGTCCCTAGACCGTGTGAAGAAGGAAGTAACCCCGACCATGTCAGAGCGTGACCACACCCCCACGAACCTGCCCGAGGACCCGGCGACCCCGGCGACTCAGGACACGGCCGACACCACGGGCACGGCAGCCGTCCCGGAGACCACGGCCGGTGCCACCGCCGCCGGTGACACGGTCGAGGGCCCCCGCCACGCGGCACAGCCGGCGGACACGGATGCCGTGGACTCCGTCACGGGTAAGCACCGGGCGGCGGGCCCTGCGGGGGCCGCTGCCCGCGCGGTGGGCCTGTTCAAGCAGTACGGCGAGGGGGAGACCGCAGTGACCGCGCTGGATCACGTCGACGTGGAGTTCGCGCGGAACCAGTTCACCGCCATCATGGGCCCGTCGGGTTCGGGTAAGTCGACGCTCATGCACTGCATGGCCGGCCTGGATTCGGCCACCTCCGGTTCCGCGTACATCGGTGACACCGACCTGTCGGGCCTGCGGGACAAGGAGATGACGGCACTGCGGCGTGACCGGCTGGGCTTCATCTTCCAGTCCTTCAACCTCGTCCCCACGCTCACCGCAGCGGAGAACATCACCCTGCCGTCCGACATCGCCGGTGCGAAGGTGGACCAGGAGTGGTTCGAGGAGATCACCTCCCGGCTGGGGCTGACCAACCGTCTCACCCACCGTCCGGCGGAGCTGTCGGGTGGTCAGCAGCAGCGTGTCGCGTGTGCGCGTGCGCTGGTGTCGCGTCCGGAGATCATCTTCGGTGATGAGCCGACGGGCAACCTCGACTCGAACTCCTCCCGGGAGGTGCTGGACATCCTCCGCACGGCGGTGGACCAGGATGACCAGACGGTGGTGATCGTCACCCACGACGCGAAGGCCGCCTCCTATGCGGACCGGGTCGTGTTCCTGGCGGACGGTCGGCTGATCAACGAGATCCTCGACCCGACCATCGACGAAATTCTGGCCACCATGGCCGGCATCGAGAGCTAGGCGCCCGATGGCAACCGGAAACACCATGAGCAGGGTCAGCCTGCGCAACATCGCCGCCCATAAGCTCCGTCTGGCGCTCACGGTCCTCGCCGTGGTGCTGGGTACGGCGTTCATCTCGGGCGCGTTCATGTTCACCAACTCGTTGGACGCGACGTTCAAGTCGGCGGTCAACAACGCCTACGAGGGGGTCGACGCGGTCGTCTCGCCCGCCGAGGACGCCCCGGGCATCACCCCGCAGACCCGTGAGCAAATCGCGGCGGATGAGCGGGTGGGCAACGTCAACCTCACCGCATCGACGACCGTCGTGCTGGCCACCTCGGACGAGGAGCCGATCCAGACCGGCGGTGGCACGTCCTCGATGGGCATCTGGTACGACCCCGAGGACCGGGTCGGTCAGCCCACGGAGCTGGTCGAAGGGCAGGCCCCGGTCGGGGACAGTGAGATCGTGGTCAATCAGGCCGGTGCCGAGAAGTTCGGTATCTCGGTGGGTGATGAGCTTCTCGTCGTCGACCCGCAGGCCCGTCACACCATGACGGTGACCGGCTTCTACGACAACGAGCTCGACCAGGGGCAGTCCGTCATGGCCGCGATGGAGGAGCAGGCCTACCAGGACCGGTACGCCACCGGGGATCTGGCGGGCCAGCTCACCGTCTCCGCCGCCGACGGCACCGCGGACACGGAACTGGTCGACCATCTCAGCCAGTCCGTCGAGGGCGTCGAGGTGGAGACCGGTGAGGCCCTGGCCGAGGAGGTGACCCGGCTGATGTCGCAGGCGTTGAGCTTCGTCAACTACTTCCTCGTCGCCTTCGGCCTGGTCGCCCTGCTGGTGGGCACGTTCCTCATCGCCAACACCTTCTCCATGATCGTCGCGCAGCGCACCAAGGAGTTCGCGCTGCTGCGTGCCCTGGGTGCCTCGCGTCAGCAGATCACCCGCTCCGTGGTGTTCGAGGCGTTCCTCGTCGGTCTCGTCGGCTCCGCCCTCGGCGTCCTCGCCGGCATGGGCCTGGTGGCGGGCATCAAGGCGTTCATGGCCAGCCAGGGTCTGGCGTTGCCGGACGCGGGTCTCGGCTTGTCGACGACCGCGGTGCTCGTCCCCATCGTCCTCGGCACCGTGGTGACGGTGGTCTCCGCATGGATGCCGGCCCGCCGGGCCGGGGCGATCCGTCCGGTGGAGGCGATGCGGTCGACCGAGGCCTCCAGCGAACAGTCGCTGGTGGGCCGCACCATCGTCGGCGCGGTCCTCATGGCGGTCGGCATCGTCGCGGCCGTCGCGGGCGTGCTGCTCACCGACTCGTCCACCTCCACCCGTGCCGTCCTCGTGGGCATCGGCGCGTTCGGTGTCATCGTCGGTTTCTTCTTCGCCGGCCCGGCCCTATCGCTGCCGATCGTGCCCACGCTCGGCCGGATCATCGGACTGCCCTTCGGGGCGGTGGGCAGGCTCGCGTCGACCAACTCCCGGCGCAACCCGCGCCGCACCTCCGCCACCGCCTTCGCCCTGACCCTCGGCATCGCCCTGGTCACCGCGATCGGCATGCTCGGTGACACGATGAAGGCCTCCATCTCGGACGTGGTGGAGAACAGCATCACCGCGGACTACATCCTCTCCGGCCCGACCGACGCGAACTTCCCCACCCCGGCGGAGGTGCCACAGGTCGCCCGTGACACCGACGGCGTCGGCCAGGTGGTCACCATCTCGACCGCCCCGGTCTACGCCGACGGCAAGGCCTCCACCCAGTTCGGCCCGCAGGGCCAGTCGATGCTGCTCGACGGTAATCTCTCCGATCTCGCGGTCGGCGAGATCACCGACGGTACGACCGACCTCGACGAGACTCCGGGTGTCATCGCCTCTTCCGACTTCGCCGAGAAGAACGGCTGGGAGGTCGGTCAGACGATGGAGCTCACGGCCCCGGGGATCACCGAGAACACCGCCGAGGCCGAGCTGGTGGGCATCTTCGAGCCCAACAATGTCGTGGCCAACATGGCCATCACCACCGACCTGGTCCGGGACCTGGTCCCGCCAGATGCCCTGACGGTGACCATGGTCGGTGTCAACGGGGACGGCTCGGTGGATGACCAGCAGCTGCGCACCAACCTCGAGGAGGCCGTCAAGGGCTTCATCGTGGTGCAGGTGATGAGCACGGAGGAGATGGCGGGCCAGGCGGGCCAGTCCATCGACCAGATGCTCAACATCCTCTATGCGCTGCTGGCGCTGGCGGTGATCATCGCGATCCTCGGTATCGTCAACACGCTCACCCTCGGAGTCATCGAGCGCCGCCAGGAGATCGGTATGCTCCGCGCCGTCGGTTCGCAGCGTCGCCAGATCCGCACGATGATCACGCTCGAGGCGGTCCAGATCGCCATCTTCGGCGCGGTCATGGGCATGCTCATCGGCCTGGGCCTGGGCTGGGCGTTCCTCGAGGTGCTCAAGGACCAGGGCCTGGACACCCTCTCGGTGCCGTGGGGCATGCTCGCCTGGATGCTCCTGGGCTCAGCGGTGGTCGGTGTCTTCGCCGCCATCTGGCCGGCCAACCGGGCGGCGAAGACCCCGCCCCTGGACGCGATCTCAGACTAGGAGACCGCCCAGCCAGATCCCGGCGAGACCGGCCAGCAGCGTCGCTGTCGCGTACCCCACCACGGTGCGCCAGCGGCGCTGTCGCACGTTCTGGCCCAGTTCCCGAGCCAGGGTGGACCAGGTGGACAGGGCGCCGGCGACCCCGGTGCCCCACAGCAGCGCCAGCGGCTCCCGCGTGCCGACGACCGCCCCCATCACCACACACGCGATCACGTTCGCACCCCACGTCCCCCACCGCCCACCGGGTCGGCGGGACAGGGCCCACCGGCCCACGCCGCCGAGGAATCCACCGACAACTGTGGCGAGGACGGCCAGAATCGCGGTCACCGCCGGACCCCGTCCCCGAGCAGCCAGCCGCCGACACAGCCGAGGACGGTGAGGGCGGCGTAGCCGGCAGCGGCGGTGGGGGAGGAGCCGAGGGTGAGCAGGGCGAACGTCGAGAAGCTCGTGAATCCCCCGAGGACGCCCGTCCCCCAGAACGGGCCCGGCCGCAGTGCCCCCATGAGAAAGGAGCCGAGGATGTTGACCGCCAGCAGCGGCCACATCCCGGCTCCCAGAATCATGTCCGCGGCGTAGCGGGCCAGTGCGCCGCAGGCGGCACCGGCCCCGACGAGCAGCGGTTCCTTCACTTACTTCCAGTCGCTGCCCTGGGCGCGGAGGAAGGCACCGACCTCCTCCGGGGAGGCCCGCAGCTTCGGGTCGAACTTGAGGTACGCGCGGGTCTCGCGGGCGACCAGGCCGGAGAGGATGAGCAGGCCGATGAGGTTCGGCAGGGCCATGAGGCCGTTGGCCAGGTCGGAGAAGGACCAGACCAGCTCCAGCTCGACGGTGGCGCCGATAAACGCGACCGCGGTGAAGACCATGCGGTAAGGGACCGTGCCGATGCGGCCGATGAGCGACTCGAGGGAACGCTCACCGTAGTAGGACCAGCCGAGGATGGTGGAGAACGCGAAGAAGATGATCGACAGGGAGACGATGACCCCGCCCCACTCACCCGGCAGGGCGACGGAGAAGGCGTCCGCGGTCATGACACCGGCGGTCTCGCGGCCCTGGTCCCACACGCCGGTGGTGACGATGACCAGGCCGGTGATGGAGACGACGATGAGCGTGTCGATGAAGGTCTGGGTCATGGACACCAGGCCCTGACGCACCGGGTGGGAGGTCTTCGCCGCGGCGGCGGCGATGGCGGCCGAACCCATGCCCGACTCGTTGGAGAAGATGCCGCGGGCGACACCGAACTGGATGGCCAGCATGATGCCGGCGCCGACGAAACCACCGGTGGCGGCGGTACCGGTGAAGGCGTCGGTGAAGATGAGGCCCAGGGCCGCGGGGATGGAGCTCGCCTGCAGGATGAGGACGATGATGCCGCCGACGACGTAGATGACGATCATCATGGGCACGAACGCGGCGGTGATCCGGCCGATCGCCTGGATGCCGCCGAGGAGGACCGCGCCGAGCAGGATGAACATGATGACACCGGAGGCCATCGGGTCGAGGCCGAATGTGGACTCCAGGTTGGTGGCCACGGCGTTGGCCTGCGTGAGGTTGCCGATGCCGAAGGAGGCGATCACGGCGAAGATGGCGAACGCGAAGGCCAGGACCTTGCCCACCGGGCCCTGAATGCCCCGCTTGAGGTAGTACTGCGGGCCACCGGAGATCTCCCCCTTGGCGTCCGTGGTGCGGAACCGCACACCGAGGAACGCCTCGGTGTACTTCGAGGCCATGCCCACCAGGCCGGTCACCCAGATCCAGAACAGGGCGCCCGGGCCGCCGACGGAGATGGCGGTGGCCACACCGACGATGTTGCCCACGCCGACCGTCGCGGCCAGGGCGGTGGTCAGCGCCTGGTAGTTGGAGATGTCACCCTTGCCGTCGGCGTCCGAGTTGTCGATGAGGCCGTGGCGCAGGGCGCGCCCCAGGGTGCGGAACTGGAGACCGCCGAGGCGGATGGTCAGGTAGAGGCCGGTGCCGAGCAGCAGCGGGATGAGGACGAAAGGTCCCCACACGACTCCGCCGATCGTGTCGAGGGCATTCTGTAGCGATTCCATGCTGGGGAAATTACTTCACCGTGGGCCAGATCACCATGGGATTTCTATGAACCGACAAAAAGTTGGCGGCACCTGCCCCCTGGCGGGGGTGATCAATGGGAGGTCGGCCCGCAGGCCCTGCGGGGAGGTCGGCAGCCGACGACAATGGGGGCCAGAACTGTCGACCCCGCGAAGGAGCACACCCGACATGGCACACGAGCGCGCCGGCCAGCTGGCACGACCCGAGGACCTCATCGACATCGCCGAGGTGGTCACCGCGTACTACACGCGCACCCCGGACGTGGAGAACCCCGACCAGCAGGTCTCCTTCGGCACCTCCGGCCACCGGGGGTCCTCCCTGGACACCGCCTTCAACGAGGCGCACATCCTGGCCACCACCCAGGCGATCGTGGACTTCCGCCGGGCCAACGGCATCGGCGGCCCCGTGTTCATCGGCCGTGACACCCACGCCCTCTCCGAACCGGCGATGGTCTCCGCCCTCGAGGTGCTCATCGCCAACGACGTCGCCGTGCTCGTCGACGACCGCGGGCGCTACACCCCGACCCCCGCCGTCTCCCACGCCATCCTCGCCCACAACGCGGGCCTGGCCGGCGGCGTGACCGGCACCGACCCGAAGCGGGCCGACGGCATCGTCATCACCCCCTCCCACAACCCGCCCCGCGACGGCGGCTTCAAGTACAACCCGCCTTCCGGTGGCCCCGCCGACACCGACGCCACCGACTGGATCGCCGAGCGTGCCAACGGCTACCTGCGCACCAACCTGGAGAACATCCCCCGCACCCCGGTCAGCGGGGTCCTTGACGAGCGGGCCGGCACGTACAACTACCTGGACACCTACGTCGCCGACCTGCCCAACGTCGTGGACATCAAGGCCATCCGCAACTCCGGGCTCTCCATCGGCGCCGACCCCATGGGCGGTGCCGCCGTGGACTACTGGGGCGCCATCGCCGAGGCCCACGGACTCAACCTCACCGTGGTCAACCCGCAAGTCGACGCCACCTGGCGATTCATGACCCTGGACACCGACGGCAAGATCCGCATGGACTGCTCCTCCCCGAACTCCATGGCCTCCCTGGTGCACAACCGCGACAAGTACGACATCGCCACCGGCAACGACGCCGACGCGGACCGCCACGGCATCGTCACCCCCGACGCCGGGCTGATGAACCCCAACCACTACCTCGCCGTGGCCATCGAGTACCTCTTCGCCCACCGACCCAACTGGGCCGCCGAGACCGCCGTGGGTAAGACCCTGGTGTCCTCCTCCATGATCGACCGGGTCGTCGCCGAACTCGGCCGGACCCTCGTCGAGGTGCCCGTCGGCTTCAAGTGGTTCGTCCCCGGCCTCATCGACGGCACCATCGGCTTCGGTGGCGAGGAATCCGCCGGGGCCTCCTTCCTCCGCCATGACGGCACCGTGTGGTCCACCGACAAGGACGGCCTCATCCTCGACCTCCTCGCCTCGGAGATCACCGCCGTCACCGGCAAGACCCCCTCCCAGCGCTACGCCGAGCTCGCCGACACCTACGGTGCCCCCGCCTACGCGCGCACCGACGCCGAGGCCAACCGCGAGCAGAAGGCTGTGCTGAAGAAGCTGTCCCCGGAGCAGGTCACCGCCACCGAGCTGGCCGGTGAGACCATCACCGCCAAGCTCACCGAGGCACCCGGCAACGGTGCCCCCATCGGCGGCCTCAAGGTCACCACCGAGAGCGCCTGGTTCGCGGCCCGCCCCTCCGGCACCGAGGACAAGTACAAGATCTACGCCGAGTCCTTCCGCGGCGAAGAGCATCTGCGCCAGGTCCAGGCGGAGGCGCAGGCACTGGTCAGTGAGGTTCTCGGACAGTAGCGTGGCGGTCAGCTGGCAGCCGCCTGTGAGACGGGCGGTGTGGGAGATTTCATCTACCGCCCCGTCCACGGCGTCGACTAAGGTCTGTTGGCGTGTCCACTATTGAACAGACCGGTACTGAACAGACCGGCTCGACGGCCGCCTCCGCGCTGCCCGCTGAGGCCGCACCCTCCGCGGGGAGCGGGGCGGGCGACGGATTCTGGTCCCGGCCCACCACCCGGCGGGTCCTCGACATCATCAGCGCCATCGCCCGCTTCTACATGGCCTACATCTGGATCAGCGCCGGCGTGGCCAAGCTCAACGACCACATGGCGGTCACCCAGACCATCGCCGCCTACGAGATCTTCACGCCCCAGTGGGCCGACTACCTGGCCCGCCTCATCGGCCCCCTGGAGATCGCGGGCGGTGTCCTGCTCCTGCTGGGTATCTTCCTCCGCGGATCCAGCAAGGTCGCGGCCGTGGTCCTCGTCCTGTTCATGATCGGCATCGCCCAGGCCTGGGCCCGCGGCCTGGCCATCGACTGCGGCTGCTTCAACGTCGATGTCAACCTCGACGAGCAGGCGATGGACTACCTCAAGACCATCCTGCGCGACGTCGGCTACCTCGCCCTGACAATCTGGACCATCAAGCGGCCGTTCAAGAAGTTCGCGCTGTACCCCTGACGGTACGATTCACCCGGAACCACCCCGAGACGCACAACCCCACACGGAGAGAAGGAACATGAGCAAGTCCACGAAGGTCAGCAACCCGAACGCCAAGGGAGGAAGCGGTTTCCTCTGGGCGATCCTCGCGGTCGTCGTCATCGCCGCCGTGGTGATCGGCTACATCGTCATCTCCGGCCAGGGCAAGAAGACCGAGCACCTCGCGGAGCGCGAGTACGTCAACGTCGGCTTCGAGGGTGACTACAGCGACAACGCCATGACCCTGCGGGCCGAGAACGCCGGCGCGGATGCCGAGGTCGTGGACCTCTACGAGGACTACTCCTGCCCCTACTGCTCCACCCTCGCCCTGGAGACCGACGAGCAGATGAAGAACGCCGTCGAGGCCGGAGACCTCGTGGTCAACATCCGAACCCTCAACTTCCTCGACCGTGGCAACACCGACGGCCACTCCACCAAGGCGGCCGCCGCCATCGCCGCCGTCGCCGAGTCCGGCGACACCGACCTGTACTGGAACTACCGTTCCGCCCTCATGGAGGAGCAGGAGGACATCTTCAACAAGTGGAGCAACGAGGACTTCGCTGACGCCGCCCAGGCGATCGGTGCCGGCGACGACGTCGTCGAGGCCATCCGCAGCGGCGCGCACCAGGAGGACGCCGTCGCCATGACCACCGCCAATGCCGAGAAGCTGCAGGCGGAGACCGGTGAGGTCTCCTCGCCGCGGGTCGTCCAGGACGGCCAGGACGTCCAGGTCGACGACATCAACCAGTGGATCGACGCGGTCCTGCAGTCCTAGACCCGTCACCCGTGTGAGGAGGGGGTCACCGCCGCCGCGGTGAGCCCCTCTTTTCCGTTCCTACCTGTGGATTTGGTCGGCCGATCACGGGCCGTGTACATTTACATGAGTTAACACCAAGGGGCTATGGCGCAGCTGGTAGCGCACCACACTGGCAGTGTGGGGGTCAGGGGTTCGAGTCCCCTTAGCTCCACTGTCTCCCGCGAGGGGGACCGGAGAGAAAAATGAATACGGGGCTATGGCGCAGCTGGTAGCGCACCACACTGGCAGTGTGGGGGTCAGGGGTTCGAGTCCCCTTAGCTCCACTGAACGGGCAACCGGTCATCATCGCACACCGCGGTGGTGGCCGGTTTTCCCGTTGCCCGGTGCGGGGCAGGGTGGGGGAGGTATAAAGGGCGTATGGCCTACATTGATGACGTCTTCACCGAGCTGACCACCGAGCAGTCCCTCGCCTACCTCAACGACGTGCAGCCGGGGCGCATCGTCGTCCGCCGCAGCGATGAGCTGGACATCTTCCCCGTCAACTTCGTCGTGGATGACGGGGCGATCTTCTTCCGCACCGCGGAGGGGTCGAAGCTGTTCACCATCAACCTCAACCACGACGTCCTCTTCGAGGCGGACGGTGTCGTCGACGGCACCGCCTGGTCTGTCGTGGTGCGCGGTACCGCCCGGGTGCTCACCGAGTCCGCCGAGATCTCCCACGCGGACACCCTCGACCTCAAGCCGTGGGCGCCGACTCTGAAGTACAACTGGGTGAAGGTGAGCCCGGATGAGATCTCCGGTCGGCAGTTCACCATCGCCGAGGAGCCGGACCGGTACTGACGGTGTTCACCAAACGCCCCCGTGAGCCCCGCTCCGCCGAGGCGGAGGCGGCCGGTCTGCGGTGGTTGCGGGAGGCCTCCGACCACGTGGTGGAGGTCGTCGCCGTGGATGACCACAGCGTGACGACGTCGCGGGTGATCACCACCGCACCCACCCGCCAGGCCGCGCGCATCGCCGGCCGGGAACTGGCGTGCATCCACCTCGCCGGGGCACCGGCCTTCGGCTCACCGCCACCGGGGTGGGACGGGCCGAACTACATCGGCACCCAGCCCCAGGAGTGCACCCCGACGGACCACTGGGGGCGGTTCTACACCCGCCAGCGGGTCCTGCCCTTCGCCCGCCAGGCCCAGGAGGCGGGAAATCTCGACGTCGACGGGCTGCGCCACGTCGAACGGGCCTGCGCCGCCATCGAGGAGGCGACCTGGGATGTCGAGCCCGCCCGCATCCACGGTGATCTGTGGTCGGGCAACCTGTTGTTCGGTGAGGACGGCCCGGCCTTCATCGACCCGGCCGCCCACGGTGGGCACCCGGAGACCGATCTGGGCATGCTCGCCCTGTTCGGTGCCCCGTACCTCGACGACATCTTCGCCGGCTACGGGGAGATCCGGCACCTGGCGCGGGACTTCCGGGAATGGATCCCGATGCACCAGCTCCACCCGTTGGCCGTGCACACGCTCACGCACGGCCCGGGCTACGCCCGCCCGCTGGTCACCGCGGCGCTGGCCTCCTGTGAGCGGCTGGGTGTGACCCAACTGCGCCACCAGGTCTCGGCCGGGCCCGGCGGGAGGTGGCGCTTGTGCTGGCCCACCCGCCACAGGTGCTCGATGCGCTCGCGTGCGGCGTCCGGGACGTCGCGGCCCTCGAGGTAGTCGTCGATGTGCCGGTAGGTCACGCCGAGGGCCTCCTCGTCGGGCAGTGCCGGGCGGTCGTCCTCCAGGTCGGCCGTGGGCACCTTGGTCCACGTGGATTCCGGAGCCTCGAGGTACTCGAGGATCAACGCGCCCTGCCGTTTGTTCAGGCCGGCCAGCGGCAGGAGGTCCGCGGCGCCGTCGCCGAACTTGGTGAAGAAGGCGGTGACGTTCTCCGCCGCGTGGTCCGTACCGATCACCAGGGCCCCCTTCTCCCCGGCGATGGCGTACTGGGCGATCATGCGCTGGCGGGCCTTGACGTTGCCCTCGTTGAAGTCGCCGAGCTCGGGCTGGCCGAGGGCGTCGGCCACCGCGTCCGATATCCCGGCGGTGGCGGGGGCGATGTCGACCGTCAGGCGGTGGTCGGGGTTGATGAAGTCGAGGGCGATCTGGGCGTCGTCCTCGTCCGACTGGACGCCGTGGGGCAGGCGCACCGCCCAGAACTCGGCGTCGCCGCCACGGGAGCGGACCTGCTCGACCGCCAGCTGGGCGAGGCGGCCGCCGAGGGTGGAGTCCTGGCCGCCGGAGATGCCGAGGACGAATCCGCGGGCACCGCTGTTCCGGAGGTAGTCGGCCAGAAAGGTGACACGATTGTGGACCTCTTCTGCTGGATCGATCAAGGGCTTCACATGCAGGGCGGAGATGATCTCGCGCTGCAGGGCATCCGGGTTCGCAGACATGACAGTCATCGTAGTGCGGTGGAACAATCCTGGTTTGTGAAACAGACTGACACCACCCGCCGGTACGTGCGGATCGTCGCGGCCGTCGCCGCGCTCGGCGGACTCCTCTTCGGTTATGACACCGGAGTGATGTCCGGCGCCCTCCTCTTCATCAGCCCCGAGTTCGACATGGGCCCGACGGAGGAGGGGTGGGTGACCTCCATGCTGCTCGTCGGCGCCGCCGTCGGCGCCCTCACCGGTGGCCAGATCGCCGACCGGCTCGGGCGGCGCATGACACTCATCATCGGTGGCCTCATCTTCGTCCTCGGTTCCCTGTGGTGCGCCGTGGCCCTGACCGTCCTCATGCTCGGCGCGGCCCGCACCTTCCTCGGCGTCGCCGTCGGCGCGGTGAGCATCGTCGTGCCCATGTACATCTCCGAGAAGGTGCCCGGGGACGTGCGGGGCAAGATGGTCTCGCTCAACACCTTCATGATCGTCGTCGGCCAGCTCCTCGCCTACCTGGTCAACTCCGCACTCGCGCCGACCGGCAACTGGCACCTCATGCTCGGCATGGCGGCCGTTCCGGGCGCCATCCTCGTCGTGGGCATGTGGTTCCTCGCCGACACCCCCGTCTGGTACGCCCGCCGCGGGCGGCTGGACAAGGCCCGGGAGACCGCGGCGCGGGCGGGGATGACGCTCGCGGAGCTGGACATCGAGGACCGGGTGGGGGACGGGGCGTCGATAAGCAGGCGCAGTGAGTGGCAGGCGCTGAAGGCGCACCGTTGGCTGCGGATCACCGTGCTGGTGGCGATGTGCATCGGCATCACGCAGCAGATCACCGGCGTCAACGCCATCGTGTACTTCGCGCCCACGATGATGAACCAGGTGGGCATCTCCACCGAGAACTCGGTGTACACCGCCATTGTCATCGGCGTGGTCAGCGTCATCGCCTGCTGGGTGGGGCTGCAGATCGTCGACCGCGTCGGCCGCCGTCGCCTCCTGCTCATCGGCCTGACCGGCAACGTCATCTCCCTGATCGCCCTGGCCGTCGCCTACCGCTTCGCTGACGGCAACACCGCGGTGGCCATGCTCTCCCTCGCCCTCATGGCCCTGTTCATCGCCTTCCAGCAGGCCGCCGTGTCGCCGACGACGTGGCTGCTCATCTCCGAGCTCGTGCCGGTGAAGATCCGCGGCCTGGGCATGGGCATCGCCGGCCTGGCGCTGTGGGTGGCCAACTGGGCCGTCGCACAGTTCTTCCTCCCGCTCGTCGCGCTGCTGTCCGGGTCCGGGACGTTCGTCATGTTCGCCGTCCTCGGCATCGTCGCGCTCGGCTTCGTCCGCACCTTCATCCCGGAGACCACCGGCCGCAGTCTCGAGGAGGTCGGCCGGGAACTCAAGGAACGATTCGACCGCTGACACCCGGGTTTTGGTGGATCGCCGGATCGTCGGGTAACATATCCCCTCGTGTCATGGCTGGTGGACTCGCCGAGTCAATCGGCGGGGGATCCCCGGTCACTGCAGGAAAATTAGTCGCATTCCGATATCGCGCATACAGAAAGGAGCGCCCGATGAAGGTCCGCAAGTCGCTTCGGTCGCTGAAGAATAAGCCGGGCGCCCAGGTTGTGCGTCGTCGTGGCAAGGTCTATGTGATCAACAAGAAGGAGCCGCGCTTCAAGGCCCGCCAGGGTTAAGTCGCGTGTGAGCTTCAGGTGGCAGCCGTCCACTCCCTCGTGGGGTGGGCGGCTGTCGTCGTTGGCGGGCACTGCCCCGGGCGGGCGAGACGCGTGAACGTGGGGGAGGGGCCGGGGTGGTACCGTGCCCAGCATTCCGGCCGAAGATAACAATTGCATAACGCGCCGGGCTGCGAACTGCACAAATCCCACGGTTGTTGTTTCACGGTTGTGGTCCCGCCCCCGAGCCGGGTCAACATGTGGGCCTCCGGGGTGGTGTGTCCTGGGAGTTTCATCGATGTAACTACTATATGTGGTGCTAGTTGCGGGTTTCCACCACAAAGTATAGTGTCGTTTCATGTCGCCGCCGAATGGCAGCGGATCCGGAGAAGAACCCAGAGAAGAACGCGGATCACCCGACTTTTAGACGTCATTCGTTGAGAAAGAGGACCACTCCCCATGGCTATCACCCTCTACACCAAGCCCGCCTGCGTCCAGTGCAAGGCCACCAAGAAGGCCCTGGACCGAGCCGGCCTGGATTACGACACCGTCGACATCAGCCTCGACGATGAGGCCCGCGACTACGTCCTCGCCCTGGGCTACCTCCAGGCCCCGGTCGTCGAGGCCAACGGTGAGCACTGGTCGGGTTTCCGCCCGGAGCGCATCAACAACCTCACCGCCGTGGTGGCCTAGTCCACCTCCGGCACCTGCCGGCCGGCCCGACCGGGAGTGTCGGGGCCGACCCACCGCCGCCCACGAATCTGGGCGGTTTTGCTTTATCCCCGGACAGTCCCCCGTAGCTGCCCCACCAGAGACCACCTGAGATTGGACGTGAGTCGTCGTGCTCGTCGTGTATTTCTCCTCCGTCACGGAGAACACGCGCCGTTTCGTCGAGAAGCTGGACCTGCCGAACGTGCGGATCCCGCTGCACAAGGCTGACGAACCGCTCATCGTCGACGAGCCCTACGTGCTGGTGTGCCCGACATACGGGGAGGGGCGTCGATCAGCGGTGAGAACTCCCGCCCGGTGCCCGTCCAGGTCATCCGCTTCCTCAACAACGAACACAACCGCGGTCTCATTCGCGCGGTGGTGGCCGGGGGCAACACCAACTTCGGCACGGACTACGGTCTGGCCGGCGAGGTGATCTCGAAGAAGTGCAAGGTCCCCTACGTCTACCGCTTCGAACTCATGGGCACGCCGGAGGACGTGGGTATCCTGCGGGAGGGGCTGCTCACCAACGCCGAGCAGCTCGGCCTGCGGCCACTTCCGGCCACCGCCGGCACCGCGCACTAGAACAGCATTCTCCTTAAAAAAACCGATGACACGTTGTCACTACTGAAAGGTCCTCTCACGTTGACCACCTCGATCACCCCCCTGGGTAAGTCCGTTGCCGAGCCGGTCAAGGCCGCTGACCAGCTGGATTACCACGCCCTCAACGCCCTGCTCAACCTGTATGACGATGCGGGCCGGATCCAGTTCGACAAGGACCGTGAGGCGGCCAACCAGTTCTTCCTCCAGCACGTCAACCAGAACACCGTGTACTTCCACGACCTGGAGGAGAAGCTCAAGTACCTCATCGACAACAACTACTACGAGCCTGAGGTGCTGGCACTCTACGACTTCGAGTTCGTGAAGACGCTGTTCAAGCGCGCCTACGCCTTCAAGTTCCGGTTCCAGACCTTCCTGGGCGCCTACAAGTACTACACCTCCTACACGCTGAAGACCTTCGACGGTCGCCGCTACCTCGAGCGTTTCGAGGACCGGGTGTCCATGACCGCCCTCTTCCTCGCCAACGGGGACCGCTCCCTGGCGGAGAACCTCGTCGACGAGATCATGTCCGGGCGTTTCCAGCCGGCCACCCCGACCTTCCTCAACGCCGGCAAGGCCCAGCGCGGCGAGCTGGTGTCCTGCTTCCTGCTGCGTATCGAGGACAACATGGAGTCCATCGGCCGCGCCATCAACTCCGCCCTGCAGCTGTCCAAGCGCGGCGGCGGCGTCGCCCTGCTGCTGAGCAACCTGCGTGAGTCGGGCGCGCCGATCAAGCACATCGAGAACCAGTCCTCCGGTGTCATCCCCGTGATGAAGCTGCTCGAGGACTCGTTCTCCTACGCCAACCAGCTCGGTGCCCGCCAGGGTGCCGGTGCGGTGTACCTCAACGCCCACCACCCGGACATCATGTCCTTCCTGGACACCAAGCGGGAGAACGCGGACGAGAAGATCCGCATCAAGACTCTCTCCCTCGGTGTGGTCATCCCGGACATCACCTTCGAGCTGGCCAAGCGCAACGACGACATGTACATGTTCTCCCCGTACGACGTCGAGCGCGTCTACGGCAAGCCCTTCGGCGACATCTCCGTGTCCGAGCACTACCACGAGATGGTGGAGGATCCGCGGATCCGCAAGACCAAGATGTCCGCCCGCCACTTCTTCCAGACGCTGGCGGAGATCCAGTTCGAGTCCGGATACCCGTACATCATGTTCGAGGACACGGTCAACGCCGCGAACCCCATCGAGGGCCGGATCAACATGTCCAATCTGTGCTCCGAGATCCTGCAGGTCAACACCCCGTCGGTGTACAACGAGGACCTCACCTACGAGCACATCGGTGAGGACATCTCCTGCAACCTCGGTTCCCTCAACATCGCCATGGCGATGGATTCCCCGGACTTCGCCTCCACCGTCGAGACCGCCATCCGCGGCCTCACCGCCGTGGCCGAGTCCACCTCCATCGACTCGGTCCCGTCCATCCGGGAGGGCAACGACGCCGCCCACGCCATCGGCCTGGGCCAGATGAACCTGCACGGCTACCTCGGCCGCGAGCACATCTACTACGGCTCGGAGGAGGGCCTGGACTTCACCAACGCCTACTTCGCGGCGGTGCTCTACCAGGCGCTGCGCGCGTCGAACCGGATCGCCCGTGAGCGCGGCGAGAAGTTCTCCGGTTTCGAGACCTCTGCCTACGCCGACGGCACCTACTTCGACGGCTTCGACCCGGCGGAGTTCGCACCGGTCACCGACAAGGTCAAGGCGCTTTTCGACGCCTCGACGGTCACCGTCCCCACCGCCGAGCACTGGGCACAGCTCAAGGCCGACGTCATGGAGCACGGCCTGTACAACCGCAACCTGCAGGCCGTCCCGCCGACCGGGTCGATCTCCTACATCAACAACTCCACCTCGTCGATCCACCCGATCGCCTCCAAGATCGAGATCCGCAAGGAGGGCAAGATCGGCCGCGTCTACTACCCGGCGCCGCACATGGACAACGAGAACCTGGAGTACTTCCAGGACGCGTACGAGATCGGCCACGAGAAGATCATCGACACCTACGCGGCCGCCACGAAGTACGTCGACCAGGGCCTGTCCCTCACGCTGTTCTTCAAGGACACCGCCACCACCCGCGACATCAACCGCGCCCAGATCTACGCGTGGCGCAAGGGCATCAAGACCCTGTACTACATCCGCCTGCGCCAGGTCGCCCTCGAGGGCACCGAGGTCGAGGGCTGCGTCAGCTGCATGCTCTAGGCGGATATGACGAAGACCTCCGGTACCGGTACCGGAGGTCTTCTGTCGTGCGTGGAAGGTGTCAGATGAGGGAGAGCTTCACCTCGGTGAGCAGGGCCCGGGACTGGGCCTCGGCAGCGTCCTCGTCACCGTCGGCGATGGCCCGGGCCAGATTCGTGTGGGCGGCCAGGGCCTCGGCGGCCGGCTCCTCCGGCTGCATCCCGTAGCGGGTGCGACCGTGGAGGACGCTGAGCATCGTCGGGGTCAGGGCCGCGAACATCTCATTGCCCGACGCCTCCATGAGCAGGGTGTGGAAACGGGTGTCCGCGTCGAGGAACTCCTGGGACGCGCCCTGGCCGGACGTGCCCAGTTCGGTGAGCGTGCGCGCCAGGGCGACGAGGTCCTCGCGCTGCTGCGGGTTCGCGGCGCGCGCGGCGCTGCGGGCGGCCTGCGGCTCGATCCCGATGCGCAGTTCATTGAGGGTGCGTAGCTGGGCGCTGCGCTCCGGCTCAGACTCCAGCCGCCAGTTGATCACCGCCTGGTCGAACACCGCCCACGCCGACCGCGGGCGGACCGTGATGCCCACGCGACGGGAGGAGGAGACCAGCCCCAGCTGCTCCAGTGCCCGCATGGCCTCGCGGGCGACGGTGCGGGAGATCTCGAACCGGTCGCTGAGGTCGTGGAGGGTAAAGGTCTTGCCCTCCGGGAGCTTACCGGTGATGATGTCCCGGCCGAGTTCGTTGAGGACCCGGTCGAGCAGGGGGGCCGCGGGGGAGCGGGGGGTGTCTGACATCGCGAGTCGCGTCCTTAGGTGTCGAAGTTGTGCTTCATCAATACTAAACCGTAGTTCACCTGCGGTGCGGTCACGGTCGGGGCTGGGGGACGGTGGGGTGTCGATTAGCGGTAGAGTGGGGCGCGTTGCGGCCCGCAGGAAGACACCTGCCGCGGCCACTGCCCCTAAGTTTCCGAGAAGTTGAGGTACCACGCATGTCCGACGCGCCGGAGAATCACGAGTACGACCCCTACATCAACGACCACCAGGGCCCGGTGGTCGCCATCAACTGGAATGAGATTCCGGATGAGAAGGACGCGGAGGTGTGGGACCGGCTCACCGGTAACTTCTGGCTGCCGGAGAAGATCCCGGTGTCCAACGACCTGAAGACGTGGGCCACGCTCAACGAGATGGAGAAGCAGGCCACCATGCGGGTGTTCACCGGCCTGACCCTGCTGGACACCATCCAGGGCACCGTCGGCGCGATGTCGATGATGCCGGACGCCAACACCCCGCACGAGGAGGCGGTGCTCACCAACATCGCGTTCATGGAGTCCGTGCACGCGAAGAGCTACTCCAACATCTTCATGACGCTGGCGTCCACCCCCATGATCAACGACGCGTTCCGCTGGTCCGAGGAGAACGAGCACCTGCAGCGCAAGGCGAAGATCATCCTCTCCTACTACGAGGGCGATGACCCGCTCAAGCGCAAGGTCGCCTCCACGATCTTGGAGTCCTTCCTCTTCTACTCAGGCTTCTACCTGCCGATGTACTGGTCCTCGCACGCCAAGCTGACCAACACCGCCGACATCATCCGCCTGATCATCCGCGACGAGGCCGTCCACGGCTACTACATCGGCTACAAGTACCAGCAGGGCGTGGCCAAGGAGTCCCCGGAGCGTCAGGCCCAGCTCAAGGAGTACACCTTCGACCTGCTCTACGATCTCTACGAGAACGAGGAGCAGTACACCGAGGACCTCTACGATCCGCTCGGCTGGACCGAGGACGTCAAGCGCTTCCTGCGCTACAACGCCAACAAGGCGCTGAACAACCTCGGCTACGAGGGGCTGTTCCCGGTCGACGAGACCCGCGTCTCCCCGGCCATCCTCTCCGCCCTGAGCCCCAACGCGGACGAGAACCACGACTTCTTCTCCGGCTCCGGTTCCTCCTACGTCATCGGCAAGGCCGAGGACACCACGGACGACGACTGGGACTTCTAGTCCGCTTCCGGTCCCACACCCGCCGCCTTCCCGCCTATCGACGTCCCCCGGGGTGCCGTTCCGGGAGGCGGCGGAGGTGATTCCGGGGATGCCACGGCGCATCATCCGAAAGGTTGACATCTACCGGGGGTGGGTGACAGTTCCCGGGGTGGGTGAAGAATGTAAATGTCCCAGTTCGCAACTGTGGTGCCCGTCACCTGCGAGCGGCAATTCGGGGGGAATCCCCGCAAACCCGTGAAGATTCGCCGGTAACCATGTGTTTTGTGTGAGCGACGGGGTTAGAATGAACCACGTCTCCAGTCTCGACGGGCTGGAATAATTTATTACGACTCCTCTATAGTGAGGTCGAAGTAAACACTGGGCAGGCCGTGTGTCGCGGTCTGCCTCGTTACCAGGAGGAACTATGACCGCTGTGGCACCTCGGGTGGACGACTACGTCCAGCCCGAACGTCCCGAGCCCTATGGCCACGCCCGCAAGGGCTCGAAGGCCTGGGACATGCTCACCACCACCGACCACAAGCAGCTGGGCATCATGTACATCATCATGTGCTTCGGCTTCTTCTTCCTTGGTGGCCTGATGGCACTGCTGATCCGCGCCGAGCTGTTCACGCCGGGCATGCAGTTCCTGTCCAACGAGCAGTTCAACCAGCTGTTCACCATGCACGGCACCGTGATGCTGCTGCTCTTCGGCACCCCGATCGTCTGGGGCTTCGCCAACTACGTCCTGCCGCTGCAGATCGGCGCCCCGGACGTGGCCTTCCCGCGCCTCAACGCCTTCGGCTTCTGGATCACCACCGTCGGTGGCGTGGCCATGCTCGCCGGTTTCCTCACCCCGGGTGGTGCCGCCGACTTCGGCTGGACCATGTACTCCCCGCTGTCGGACTCCGTCCACACCCCGGGTGTCGGTGCTGACCTGTGGATCGTCGGCGTCGGCGCAACCGGTGTCGGTACCGTCGCGTCCGCCATCAACATGCTCACCACCATCCTCACGATGCGTGCCCCGGGCATGACCATGTTCCGTCTCCCGATCTTCACCTGGAACATCTTCGTCACCTCCGTCATCGCCCTGATGATCTTCCCGCTGCTGCTGGCCGCCGCCCTCGGCGTCCTCTACGACCGCAAGCTCGGCGCCCACATCTACGACACCGGCAACGGTGGCGCCATCCTGTGGCAGCACCTGTTCTGGTTCTTCGGCCACCCCGAGGTCTACGTCCTCGCGCTGCCGTTCTTCGGCGTCATCTCCGAGGTCATCCCGGTGTTCTCCCGGAAGCCGATGTTCGGCTACATCGGCCTGGTCTTCGCCACCCTCTCCATCGGTGCGCTGTCCATGGCCGTGTGGGCACACCACATGTTTGTCACCGGTGCCGTCCTGCTGCCGTTCTTCTCCTTCATGACGTTCCTCATCTCGGTTCCGACCGGCGTGAAGTTCTTCAACTGGGTGGGCACCATGTGGAAGGGCCACATCACCTGGGAGACCCCGATGATCTGGGCCGTCGGCTTCATGGCCACCTTCCTCTTCGGTGGTCTGACGGGCATCATGCTGGCCGCGCCTCCGCTGGACTTCCAGCTGGCCGACTCCTACTTCCTGGTCGCGCACTTCCACTACACGCTCTTCGGCACCGTGGTGTTCGCCTCCTTCGCCGGCGTGTACTTCTGGTTCCCGAAGATGACCGGCCGCATGCTCGACGAGCGCCTGGGCAAGATCCACTTCTGGCTCACCTTCATCGGCTTCCACGGCACCTTCCTGGTCCAGCACTGGCTGGGCAACATGGGTATGCCGCGCCGCTACGCCGACTACCTCGACTCCGACGGCTTCACCACTCTCAACCAGGTGTCCACCGTGTTCTCCTTCCTGCTCGGTGCCTCCGTCATCCCGTTCGTCTGGAACGTCTTCCGCTCCTGGCGCTACGGCGAGGTCGTCACCGTCGACGATCCGTGGGGCTACGGCAACTCCCTCGAGTGGGCGACCTCCTGCCCGCCGCCGCGCCACAACTTCGTGTCCCTGCCGCGTATCCGCTCCGAGCGCCCCGCGTTCGAGCTGCACTACCCGCACATGGTCGAGCGCATGCGCCGTGAGGCCCACACCGGCCACCATGACGAGCGGGCGGAGAAGACCCAGTCCCCGGACCCGGTCGACGTCCGCGGCTAACAGCACACTGACACACGTGCACAGATCCTCCGTCTGACCCCAACCCCCGGTAGCGCCCAGCGCCTACCGGGGGTTGGCGCGTACCAGCCCCCTCCCCATGAAAGAATGACTCCCGTGGCCGTACATGATGCAACCTCCTCCCCGACGAACCCCGAGCACCTCCAGGTCGCCCTTCAACCGGGCCTGCAGCCCGTCGTGGTCACCCTCACCGGGCGCGACCGGCCGGGCGTGACCGCCGCATTCTTCCGCGTGCTCTCCGCCCACGGCGTCCAGCTTCTCGACGTCGAGCAGTCCCAGTTCCGCGGCTACCTCTCGCTCGCCGCCTACGTCGGCGTCGAGGCCGACCGCCTCGAGCGCATGCGGGAGGGCCTGACCGACACCCTCAAGGGCCACGGCCAGACCGTCACCGTCGAACGCGTCGAGGGGGTCCCGCAATCCCGCTCGCGTTCCACCCACGTCATCGTGGTGCTCGGCGCCCCCGTCAACGCCAACGACGTCTCCGCCATCGGCCAGACCCTGGCCAACTACGGGGCCAACATCGACCGCATCCGCGGCATCGCCGACTACCCCATCACCGGCCTCGAACTGGCCGTCACCGTCGCCGACGCTGAACCGGGCGGCGGCAAGCCGCTGCGGAAGGCACTGGCGGCACTGACCACCGAGCTCGGCGTGGACATCGCCATCGAACGTGCCGGCCTGCTGCGTCGTTCCAAGCGTCTGGTGTGCTTCGACTGCGACTCCACCCTCATCACCGGCGAGGTCATCGAGATGCTCGCCGCCCACGCCGGTAAGGAGGCAGAGGTCGCCGAGGTCACCGAACGGGCCATGCGCGGCGAACTCGACTTCGAGGAGTCCCTGCGAGAGCGGGTGGCCGCGCTCGCCGGTCTCGACGCCTCCGTCATCGACGCCGTCGCCGCCGACATCGAGCTCACCCCCGGCGCCCGGACCACCATCCGCACCCTGCGCAAGATGGGCTACCGCACCGCCGTCGTCTCCGGCGGCTTCATCCAGGTCCTCGAGGACCTCGCCGACGACCTGGAACTCGACTACGTCCGCGCCAACACCCTCGAGATCGTCGACGGCAAGCTCACCGGCCGGGTCATCGGGCAGGTCGTCGACCGTGCCGCCAAGGCCGAGTTCCTCCGTGAATTCGCCGAGGACTCCGGCCTGCAGATGTACCAGACCGTCGCTGTCGGTGACGGTGCCAACGACATCGACATGCTCTCCGCCGCCGGACTCGGCATCGCCTTCAACGCCAAGCCGGCACTCCGCGAAGTCGCCGACACCTCCGTCAACCATCCCTTCCTCGACGAGGTGCTTCACATCCTTGGCATCCCGCGCAGCGAGATCGACGATTCGGACCTCGAGGACGGCACCTTCCACCGCGTCCCCCTCACTCCGGCCGCGACCACCGGCGCCGTCAGCCTGTGACGGACATCCTCGCCGCCGCCCACGCCCTCCTGGCTGAGCGCGTCAGCTCCGACCGGCACTCCCGGACCGAGGACCCCGACCGACCCGAGACCGTCCAGGCGATGCAAATCGCGCTGGAGGTCCCCAAGGCGTCCCCGCCCCGCCGGACCGACCTGCTCGAGGCATCCGCCCGGGCCGTCGTGGCCGTGTGCCTCGACGGTCGGGCCGTCACCGACGACGCCTGGCGGGCCGGGCTCGAAGGCTGGTACGACCACCTCATCCGGAAAGTCGCCCGCCGTGCCCGCAACAAGGCGTGGGACGACGTCCAGACCGTTCCCGGTGTCACCGTCGAGGTCCGCGGCGCCCGCGCCCGCGCCTTCATCCCCGGCCCCGTCTCCGACGTCCCGCCCCTGGTGCGCAAACTCCAGATCTCCGGCACCGAACTTCCCCAGGACGAACCGGGAGCCGTCGACCCCGACCTACCCGCGATCCTCATCGACCGCGGCCTGGACATGTCCACCGGCAAGGCCGCCGCCCAGGTCGGCCACGCCAGCATGCTGCTCGCCGCCCGCCAACCCCTGGACTGGGTCCGCGACTGGGCGGCCCGGGACTTCGCCCTCACCGTCCGTGAGGTCGACGCCGACACCTTCGCCCGGCACGCCGCCCACCCGACAGCCGTCCACGTCCGCGACGCCGGCTACACCGAGGTGACCCCCGATTCCCTCACCGTCTTCGCGATCCCGGGCCGCGACCTCCACTGACGCGCGTGCCTCAACCGGCGGCACACCCGGATCCGTGAAATACTATTGCGGTCCAAATAACGACCGGAACAAGGGAGGGACCATGTCCCAGCCATACAATCCTTACGATCCCGAATCGGGACAGGGAACCAACCCCGGCAACGGCGACCAGTACGGCCAGCCGCAGCAGTCGGTCCAGCCGGGCCAGCCCTACGGCGACCAGTACGGCCAGCCGCAGCAGCCGGGCCAGCCCTACGGCGACCAGTACGGCCAGCAGGGTTTCGCGCAGCAGGGCGGTTACGCCGGGTACGCCGGCCAGCAGAACCAGCCGCTGCCCGGTGACCAGATCGACGCCGTGGACAGCTTCTCGCAGGGAGCGAAGGCACTGTTCAGCAACTTCCTGCCGTGGGTGCTGTCGCTGCTGGTCTTTATCGCGGTCATCGTTGTCCTCATGGTTCTGATGGTCGTCCCGGTGGCGGTGACCGCGAGCGCCAACCCGGACGGATCACCGGCCGTGAACACGGTGACGGTGCTGGTCATGATCCTCGCCTACGGTGTCATGATCATCGGCAGCTTCCTGTGGGCGTTGAACATGTACCGCAACGCGGTACGGCAGGTCCGCGGCGAGACGGTGACCTTCATGGACTTCTTCCGGTTCAGGGGACTGCTGCCGGCGCTGGGCATGTACATCCTCATGTCCATCATCATCGGCATCGGCCTGATCCTGCTGGTCATCCCCGGCCTGGTCGCGGCGTTCTTCCTCTCCTACGCGCTTTTCCTCATCTTCGCCCGCCCGGAGCTCGGGGTGATGGGGGCGTTCAAGGAGTCGGTGGAGATCGCCAAGCGGAACCCCGGCCCGACCATCCTGCTCATCATCTTCGCTTTCCTGCTCAATGCGGCGGGAAGCCTGGTGGTCATCGGCGTGCTCGTCACGACGCCGCTCGCGGCCTGCATGATGGCACACGCCGCTCTCAAGGGTTCCGGCGAGCAGGTGCGCCGCTGGGCCTGACCTAGCTGCTCTGGACGAGTCTTTTCAACGCCCCACGGACCACCGTGGGGTCAGTGGTCTCCCAGAACCCCGGCATCGAGGCACGGAGGAACGAGCCGTAGCGCTTGGTCACCAGTCGGTTGTCCAGGACGGCGACCACGCCCCGGTCGGTGACCGACCGCAGGAGTCGGCCGGCCCCCTGCGCCAGCAGCAGTGCGGCGTGGGTGGCGGCGACCTCCATGAAACCGTTACGCCCCTCGGCGGTCGCCGCCTCCTTGCGGGCCTGCAACAGCGGATCATCCGGGCGCGGGAACGGGACCCGGTCAATGAGCACGAGCGAACATGCGGGACCGGGCACGTCGACGCCCTGCCACAGCGTGAGGGTGCCGAAGAGGCAGGCATTCTCGTTCCTGGCGAACCTGTCCACCAGCGCGCCCGTGGTGTCCTCCCCCTGGACCAGCACGTCGAAGGGGAGACGCTTCTTCATCTCCTCTGCGGCCTGTTCCGCGGCCCGGCGGGAGGAGAACAGCCCGAGAGTGCGACCCCCGGCGGCCATGATGAGGTCATGGATCTCGCCGAGGGTCTCCGGGGACAGCCCGTCCCGGCCCGGGTCGGGCAGGTGGCGGGCGGTGTAGAGGATGCCGGACTTCGCCGGATCGAAGGGGGTGCCGGCGTCGAGGGAGTCCCACGTCCCCTTGGGCAGGCCCCAGGCGGCAGCCATGGCGTCGAAACGCCCACCGATGGTCAGCGTCGCGGAGGTGAGCACGACCGTCTGTTCGCCGAAGAGACGCTCGTGCAGCAGGCCGGCCACTGACAGGGGCGCGACGGTGAGGACGTTACCGCGGCGCTCATCGCGGTCCAGCCACACGACGTCGCGCTGGGCCGCCGGGTCATCCTCGTCGAAGACCTCGAGGATGCGCACGATCGCGTCGTGGAGTTCCATGAGGTGATTGGAGAGGTTCTGCCGCTCGGCGAACTTCTCCGGATCGTTCGAGGCCTCACCCTCCGGCGAGCGGTGGATGGCCTCCCTCAAGGACCACAGTCCGTCGCGCAGACCGTTGAGGGGGCCGCGGGCGACGTCGTCGATGGTGGTCCACCGCCCCGGTTCGAGCAGCTCGGCGACGGAGATCCAGTCGTCGGTGAGGTCCTCGAGTTTGGTGTCGCGTCCCTCCGCGTCGAGCTTGCCAGCGCGCTTGGCCGCCAGCTTGAGGGTGGCGGCGGACAGTTCGTTGGTGGCCACCGAGGTGATGCGGCCGTCGAGTTCGTGGGCCTCGTCAATGATGACCACGTCATGCTCGGGGAGAATGTCGATGTCGGAGAGAGCGTCGATGGCCAGCAATGCATGATTGGTCACCACGATGTCGACATCATGCGCCTTGCGACGTGCGATCTCGGCGAAGCACTCCTCGCCGTGCGGGCAGCGGGTCGCACCGAGACACTCGCGGGCGGTCACCGACACCTGCCGCCAGGCGCGGTCGGGGACACCGGGCTCGAGATTGTCACGGTCGCCGGTCTCCGTCTCCTGCGACCACTCGTGAACCCGGGCGATGTGGCGGCCCAGCCAGGAGACGTCGGCTTCGTCGAGAAGCGCGTCCTCCGGCTCCTCCACCGTACCCACCCGGTTGAGACATACGTAGTTGGATCGGCCCTTCATGATGGCGAACGTCGGGCGACGTTCCATCACCTTCTCCAGGGCGTCGGCCAGGCGCGGCAGATCCCGGTCGACGAGCTGGCGCTGCAGGGCGATCGTCGCCGTGGAGACGATGATGGAGGTGTCCGTCGCCTGCGCGTGCCGGATCGCGGGCACCAGATACGCCAGGGACTTGCCGGTACCCGTGCCGGCCTGCACCGCGAGATGCCGCTCGGATTCCAGTGCCCGGGTAACGGCCTGCGCCATCTGCACCTGCCCCTGCCGGCGGGTGCCGCCCAGGGCGGCCACGGCGGTGTCGAGAAGCTCCTCGGTGGATGATGACAGGGGCTGATCAGACACGGGGGCCTTCCTGGGTCGGGGACGTCCCCGGAATCCTACTCCACCACCCGGCCCCGTCCCCCGGGGGCAGGGAACACTCCCCACCGGTGAAGGTTTGCCGGGCAGGGGGTGAAACCGCAGGTTATTCTGCTGGACATGAACAACGAGCACCATGACGAGTGGGATCGTCCGACCGCCGGCTGGGGGCAGACCGGCCAGTGGGACTCGCAGTGGGAGACCTCCGCGGCGGCCCCGGCGCAGGAACGGCGCGGGAAGGGGCGGAAGGCCGGCATCATCGTCGGCGCGATCGCCCTCGTCGCCGGTGCCGGCGTGGCCGGGGCAATGATCCTGCAGGGCGTCCTCGACG
The DNA here is from genome assembly GCF_030252185.1 of Corynebacterium suedekumii. Classification (NCBI taxonomy): domain Bacteria; kingdom Bacillati; phylum Actinomycetota; class Actinomycetes; order Mycobacteriales; family Corynebacteriaceae; genus Corynebacterium; species Corynebacterium suedekumii. The sequence goes on along the minus strand of NZ_CP126970.1, from coordinate 234,170 downwards.
GTGGCAGCGGCACTGATTCCGCTGAACCGGTCGTGGTGTACTCCACGGAGGTGGTCACAGCGGAAGAGGATTCCCCGGCTGGTGCGACGGGGACCACCGGTGCCGCAGCGCGGGTTGCCGAACCTGCCGCGGATGTCTGTGATCCGGACGTCGTGCTCGCGGATCTCGGGGTGGCGCAATGGGACGTGGTGGACGGTTGTGACGGTGAGTGGGCGATGGCCGGAGCGAAGAACTCAGATGATCTGGGTGTCGTCCGTTATACCAACGGCCGGTGGGCAGGCTATGACCACTGCGCGGACGGCAGAGACATTGTTCCTGAAGCGCTGCAACGGTTCCTGCACACCTGCGACACCCGTGGAACTGGCCCGGTGGGCCCCTCCCGGTCCAGCGGCGGCCACTCCGTCCCCTCCGCCCGCGGCCCGATCCAGGCGTCGAGCCCGGCGTGCGACGGGCGCGGCATCCTCATCGTCAGCTCCGTTGTCGAGCAGCCCGGAGTGAGCACCGAACAGCAGCTCACGGACGCCCTCAACGCCGTCCCGGGCACGGAGTACACGCTGCCGGGCCAGTGCTCCTCCCTGCGCGCCAGCCTCGAGGGCGCTGCGGTTTACCCCGTGTACATCGACTACGGGTCGGACCGCCAGGCCCTGTGCGCCGGGAAGGCGCGCTACGGCGGAAACGCCCGCACCCTCAACACGGTCGGGGATTTCCACGATCCGTGCTGAGCGCGCGGGCGCTGACACCGGTGAGCAGGATCAGGCCAGCTCGGTGCCGCCGGCGTCGAAGTCGGAGTCCTCCGCGCCGGGCATCATCGGCGCCTCGGACTCGGTGGTGACATCCTCGAACTGGTCGTAGACGCCGTCGCCGTCCGTGTCGGTGGCGTACGTGTCGCCGATGCCGTCGAGGTCGGTGTCGATGAGTGCCTCGTTGGAGATACCGTCGCCGTCGGTGTCGAAGTGCTCCTGGTCGAGCTGCCCGTCACCGTCGGTGTCGAGCAGGATCTGGTCCGCGATTCCGTCCCCGTCGGAGTCGTAGTGGATGTCATTGACGACGCCGTCCCCATCCGTGTCGAACATCGCCAGATCCGTCACCCCGTCCCCGTCGGTGTCCGCCTGCATGATGTCCAGCTGGCCGTCACCGTCGGTGTCGTGGATGATGGCGTCACCGAAACCGTCTCCGTCGAGATCCACCTCGGTGCCGTCCGTGGGAATCTCCGGGGCCGCGTGCGGCCCGTCGGTGGGGGACCCAGCCGGCGGGGTGGGCGGAGTGTCCGCCACCGGGGCGGTGGAGCCGGTCGAGCTGTCAAACGTGTCATCACCCTGGAAGGTCCGGTCAGCGACGCCGTCACCGTCGGTGTCCAGGCTGATCGACTCCATGCGGCCGTCATTGTCCTGGTCGATGAAGGAGCCGTCGGCGCGGCCGTCACCGTCGGTGTCGATGCGGAACTCGTCGAGGGTCCCGTCGCCGTCGAGGTCGCGGCCGTCGACGATGTCGGCGGAGGCGGTGTTGCCCTGGTTGTCCGTGACGGTCAGCCGGCCGTCGACGTCCTGGTAGTTCTGCGGGTTCGTCATGATGGGGTTCCTGTCTGGTCGGTGTGTGCTCGGTCGACGGTGAAATGCGGGTGGCGGGTGAAAAGTTCCCGGGGTGTTCCACATCACGGTACGGGTGTGTTCGACTGCGCCGACGACAACAGCACCACCGCAGGTCGCGGTGGTGCTGTCGTGGTGTGGGGTGGTGTCCGGGTCTGTTAGACCAGCTCGCCGCCGTCCACGTCGTCGGCGCCCGGCATCATCGGTGCCTCGTTCTCGGTGTAGATGTCCTCCTGGGCGTCGTAGGTGTGATCGCCGTCGGTGTCGGTGATGCGGGTGTCACCGATGCCGTCGAAGTCGGTGTCGATGATCGCCTCGTCCGTGAAGCCGTCACCGTCGGTGTCGCGGTGCTCCTGGTCGACCTGGCCGTCCTCGTTGGTGTCCAGGAAGATCTGGTCGACGATACCGTCACCGTCGGTGTCCACGTGGACCTCCTCGGCAATGCCGTCACCGTCGGTGTCGACGATGAGGGTGTCGGTGACGTTGTCGCCGTCGGTGTCGACGAGCATCGCGTCGGTCTCTCCGTCGCCATCCTGATCGAAGACGATCGCGTCACCGAACCCGTCGCCGTCGAGATCGACCTCGGTGCCTTGGGAACCGTCGAGGGTGACGCTCGACGGTGCGGAAGCCGGGGTACCCTCGCCGGCGTCAGCGGCCGGAGCGGCAGTTGCGGCAGGGGCGGCGGCCGGCTCAGCGGCCGGAGCCTCGGCGGGGGCGTCCTCGGTCGGTGCCGGGTCCGGGGTGGAGGCGGATTCCTGGCCACCGAAGGCGCGGTCGGAGAGGTTCTGCTGCTCTGCGGTGAGCTGGCCGTCGCCGTCGACGGTGTCGCGGGCGCCGTCCTTGTCCAGGTCGAGGTGGCGGGTGTCGTAGGTGCCGTCGCCGTCGGTGTCGAAGACGGCGGCGTCGATGTCGCCGTCGCCGTCGTTGTCGCGGATCATGGCGTCGTTGACGCCGTCGCCGTCGGTGTCGATTTCGCGGTACTTGCCCGGGTCGAGGTCCAGGTTCGGCTCGCCACCGGCGGCGGCACCCGGCGTTGCCTCAGGCGCGGGAGCTGCTTCAGGCGCGGGAGCTGCTTCAGGGGCAGCGTCCGGGGCCTCAGCCTCGGGAGCCTCGGGGGCCGGAGCAGCAGCTTCAGCCGGAGCAGCCTCGGCCTCAGGGGCCGGAGCGGCGGCGGCACCAGCCCCGGCAGCTGCCGCGCCCGCACCAGCTGCACCGGCCGCACCGGCACCAGCACCGGCGCCACCGCCGAAGACCTCGTCGGAGATCTGCTGCTGGGTGGCGTTGAGCTGGCCGGCGCCGTCGGTGGAGTCGAGGGAGCCGTCACCGTCGTGGTCGTAGTGGCGGGTGTCGGCCTTGCCGTCACCGTCGGTGTCGAAGGTGACCGCGTCGGCCACGCCGTCGCCGTCGAAGTCGCGGATGACGGTGTCGTGGGTGCCGTCACCGTCGGTGTCGATGCTCACGCTGTTGATCACGCCGTCGTGGTCGGTGTCCAGGACGGTGGTGTCCATGAGGCCGTCGTTGTTGATGTCGTGGTGCTCGGCGTCGATGATGCCGTCGCCGTTGCGGTCCTCGAGGATGGTGTTGGTGACCCGGTCGCCGTCGGTGTCGAGCTCGATCTTCTCGGCCTTGCCGTCGCCGTCGCGGTCGATGAAGCGGCCGTCGGCGGTGCCGTCGCCGTCGGCGTCGAACTCGAAGGTGTCGAAGGTGCCGTCGTTGTCGGAGTCCTGGGCGCCGACGATGTCGGCCTCCACCTTGACGGTGCCGTCGGCGTTCTGGATGGTGAAGGTGCTGTCGGTCTTGGGGTCAGCGGCTGCCCCGGTGACGTCATTGTTGGCGGGGTTGGTGTTCGGGTTGGTGTTCTCGCCGGACATGTCATCATTCCTTTCGGGTGGCCCGTCTCACGGGGCGGAGCGGTTGGTGTCAGTATGTGTCAGGAACCGTGCTGCTGTCCTGTCGTTGATGGAATGCGGGGGCGTCGGCAAATGTTCCCGGCACCCGGAACTTTTCCGGAAAGATCTGCTTTGGGCAGGCAAAGTGTGCGGTCACGGCACTTCTGGTTCACAATGGGAGGGATGCTTCGGTAGGTCCGGAAAAGTATGAAGAAAATTTTCGGCACCTTCCGGATGACACCGCAACAAGGACTCGAGGTACTTTCATGACGTCGCCGACGAAGAGCGCGCCCACCACCCGCAGCCCTCGCCAGACCGTGCAACGGGCGGCTGACATCGCCCGCCGCTACGGGCTGGAGGGGGCGGCTGATCATGCGGGGAATCTGTTGGACGCGAAGTTCCGCCGCGGCACCGTCGTGGTTGTCGGTGAGGTCAAGCGGGGTAAGTCGTCTCTGGTCAATGCCCTGTTCGGGCGCCGCGGACTGCTGCCGGTGGATGTGCTCACGTGCACCGCGGCACCGATCCGGGTGACGGTGGATCCGGAGGCGGACCCGCAGGCGGAGCCGCGGATCCGGCTGGTGCGGGGTGAGCGGCGCGATGAGATCGGAGCGGATGAGCTGCCCCGGTGGGTGACGGTGGGGGAGGACGGACGCGGCGTCGTCACGCCGGACGGGGACGTCGACCAGATTCCCTCCGCCGCGGAGATCAGCCTGGGGGACAGGCGACTGCCGAAGGTGACCGTCATCGACACCCCGGGCGTCGGTGGCCTGGACGAGCACGCGGTGACCGCCGCGTTGCACGAGGCCCGTGGCGCGGGCCTGCTGCTCATGGTGTGCGACGCGTCGACCCCGATCACGGCCCCGGAGATGGAGATCCTGCGTACCGCGCGGGAGTCGACGGGTGGGGTGGTCGTCGCGGTGACCAAGACCGACAAGAACGTCCGCCGCTGGCGCAGCATCGTCGAGGATGACCGTCGTCTCATCGAGCAGCATCTCGGGGTGAGCGTGCCGGTGATCGGGGTGTCCAGCCTGCGGGCGGCGGACGCCGCCGAGCACCCGGATCCGGAACGGGCCGCCGCCATCGACGAGCGCAGCGGCATCGCCGAGCTGCGTCGGGTGATCACCGATTTCCTGCGTACCCCGCAGGAGCTGGGGGAACGTGCCGCCCTGGAGTCGGTGCGGGCGACGCTCCACGGGATTCACGCGGGCGTCGACAAGGATCTGCGCCTGCACACCGAACCGTCCAAGGCCGTCGAGGAACTGGAGGCGGAGAAGGCGGAACTGGAACAGTTCCGCGAGCAGTCCTCGGAATGGGAGCAGCTGTTCCAGCGGGACATCCAGGTGACCCGCAACCGGATCACCGACCAGCTGGATCAGGACCTCGAGGCGATGCGGGTGGCGTGGACGCAGCGGATTGAAAAGGAGTCGCTGCGGGTGCTGCGGTCGAAACCGCAGGTGTTCACCAGCCAGATCGAGGCGGAGCTCGCCGACATCATGGAACGCACCATCGGCCAGCTGCTCGACGCCATCACCTCCCATGCCCGCAACCTGTTCCCGGACAACCCGGAGACCGCCGCGGAGATCACCGCCTCCGTGCTGGAGACCCTGACCACCGGGGACGTCAGCGGGCGGGAGGTGGACAAGAAGACCAAGAATCTGCTCGACCCCTCCGTAGTGATGATGGGCATGCTCGGCGCCGGTCTGCTCGCCCCGCTCATCCCCGTCGCCCCGCTCGCCGGTGGTGTGTGGATCGGTGTGAACATGGCCTACCGCGCCATGCGCAACGGCAAACAGCACCTGGTCACCTGGCTGCGTGAGACCAGCGGCAAGGCACGCCAGTCGACGACCCGCATCTTCGACACCGTCATCGCCTCCGCCCGCACGGAGATCATGCTCAAGTACCGCTCGGACCTGCGGCGCCGGCAGAAGGAGCTGCAGACCCGGATCGAGGAGGCGCGGCAGCTCGCCCGCGACTCCGAGGCGGGACGCAAGGAGAAGGTGGTGCGGCTGCAGAAGAACGCCGAGATCATCCGCTCCACCATGCAGGAGATTGACCGCCACCTGGCGGCCGGAGGTGCCCGATGACCACCGTCGACCGCAGCGGTTCCCTCACCGCCCTGTCCACCCTCCTCGTCCAGGCGATGGACGCCCTGGCCCAGGGCGGTCCTGACCTGGCCGAACGTGCCGTCGAACTGAAGGACATGGTCACCCGCGCGCCCCGGGTGGCGGTGGTCGGCCGCCTCAAGGCCGGCAAGTCCACCCTGGTCAACGCGCTGACCGAGCACCACACCGCCGCCACCGGCACCCTCGAGTGCACGATGGCCGTCAGCCTCTATCTCGACGGTCAGCCCGCCCGGGCGGAGGTCCTCGGCCTCGACGGCCGCGTCGACCGGGTCACCCTCGGCGCCGGCCCCCTCACGGACCTGCCCCGCCCGCTCGAAGAGATCGACCACATCCGCCAGTACCTGCCGAATGCGCGGCTGCGGGAACTCTCGCTCATCGACACCCCCGGCACCGCCACCCTCACCGTGGAGAACGAGCAGCGCACCCGCCGCGCCCTCATCGATGGCCGCCAGGACACCCGGCGGGCCAGCTCCTGGGCCGACTGCGTGGTGTTCCTCTCCGACTCCGCCCCGCGTGACGACGAACGCGCCTTCCTCGCCGACCTGGGCATGACACCGTTGTCCACGATCGGCGTCCTCTCCCGGGCGGACTCCTTCGGCGCCGGCGCCTTCGGGCCCCGCGACCCGCTCGAGCACGCCCGGGAACACGCGCAGCGCATCGCCGCCCAGCTGGGCACCAGCGTGAGCACCGTGCTGCCGCTGTCCGGCCTGCTCGCCGAGACCGCCGGTACCGGCCAGGTCACCGGCGAGATCGCCCGCAACCTAGCCCAGCTCGCCGATCTCGACCGGGACACGCTTCTCGACGTCGTCGAGCTCGACGACCCCGCTGTCATCGTCCCCGGCTTCACCGCCGCCATGCGCGACGACCTGCTGGACCGGCTCGGCGAGTACGGTCTGGTCCACGGCCGGGCGGTCGCTCGCGACCGCGGCGCCGTCGGCCTGGTCGAGTGGATGACCCGCGCCTCCGGCGTCGAGGAACTCACCGACCTGCTCACCGGCGACTTCGCCTACTTCGCCGTGCTCCAGCGCGCGGTCCGCGTCCTCGACGAACTCGACGAGCTCTCCGCCAGCCACCCCAACCGCGACCACGTCCGCTGGGTGCGCTCAGTGACCCTGGCCCAGCCCGGCATGCACTTCGTCGCCCTGTACCGCAGCTACCGCAACACCATCGCCGCCACCCCGGACTCCCACCTGCTCGAACCGCTGCGCCGCGCCATCACCGCCGTCGACCCCGCCGGGGTGGTCGGCCTGCCGCACGGCACCCCCGCCGACCAGGTCCGGTCCGCGCACGAACAGGCCCTCGGTGAACTGCAGGAGATGGCGATGACCCCGCTCTCGGCCGCCGAGGACGAGGCCCGCGAACGACTCCTCGGCGCCCACCAGGCGGCCCTGCAGGCCATGCGGTGAACCCGTCGGTTGAGCGATCCGACCGGAAAGCGCTCCGGCTTTCCCCTAGGATTCGTGTACAAACATTAATTTCCCCTTGCCCCGAAACATTCAGGAGATCACGACACCATGGCTGACACCTGGCACCTCGCCGTCGACTTCGGCACGAGTAACTCGTCTGCGGCCCACACCGCGCCGATGTCCGGAACCGTGGAGGCGGTCGCCCTGAGCCACCGCAGCAACCTCATGCCCTCGGCGGTCTTCGTCGACGGTGACGGCGACGCCCGCACCATCCTCACCGGTGACACCGCCCTGAGCCGTGGCCGTCGTGACCCCTCCAACCTGCTGCCCAGCCCGAAGCGCTACATCGACCATGATGACGTGCAGCTCGCCGGCCGTGCCGTCAGCCTCGTCGAGGTCGTCGGCAGCGTGTTCACCGGCATCCTCGAGCGGGCCCGTGCCCAGCACGCCGGGCAGGACCCGGAGTCCGTCACCCTCACCCACCCGGAGGGCTGGTCCGTCCACTCCGTCGACCAGCTCGTCGCCGCCGTCGAGCACGCCGGGGTGCCCCGCGACCACATTCGCCTGATCTCCGAGCCAAGGGCCGCCGCCATCCACTACGCCGCCCAGCAGACCGTCACCCCGGGTGAGCACGTCGCCGTCTTCGACTTCGGCGGCGGCACCCTCGACATCGCCGTCCTCGAGGCCGAACAGGGCGGTAACTTCCGCGTCGTCGCCGCCAAGGGCGACAACTCGCTCGGCGGTCGCACCGTGGACAACCTGCTCTACCGCTGGGTCATCTCCCAGGTCGAGCACGACGACCCCGATCTGGCCGACTACCTGCGCAACGCCCCCGTCTCGGTCATGCACTCCCTCGACGTCAACATCCGTGACGCCAAGGAGATCCTCTCCGACACCTCCTCCGCCACCATCACCGTGTCCACCCCCAACGGGGAGCACGACCTGCTGATCACGCGTGACGAGTTCAACGAGGTCATCGCGCGCAGTGTCGACCGCGCCTGCGAACTCACCCTCGCCGCCCTCGAGCAGGCCGGTGTCAACCAGTCCACCACCCCGATCTACATGACCGGCGGCTCCTCCCGCATCCCCTACATGCAGAACCGTCTCGGTGAGATCGGCACCGTCATGACCCTCGACGACCCCAAGACCGTCGTCTCCCGTGGCGCGCTCGCCGCCACCCTCCTCGGCTTCACGACGACCGCGGACGGCAAGGCCGGCCCCACCCGCACCGCCGGTACCGGCCCCGCCGGCGGCAACCCCTTCGCCTCCGGTGGCCCGGCCGCCGCCGGCGCAGGTGCTGGTGCAGCTGCGGGTGCCGCCGGTGCCGGTGCCGCCACCGCAGGCGCCGCTGCCGGTGAGGCATCTACCTCGGGTAATCCCTTCGCCGCTGGCGCGCCGGGTGACGGTGCGCCGGGCGCAGGGCCCACGGATACACAGGGCGCTCCGGTTGGCCAGCCGACCCCGCACACCGCCGCCATGCCCACCGCAGGCGCAGGAGCCGGTTACGGCACTCCGGGTGGTGCCGGTGGTTCCACCGGTGGATCCGTCCCCAGTTCCCACACCACCAGCTCCGGCGGTAGCTCCGGAAAGCTGCTGGGCATCGGCGGCGCCATCGGAGCCGTCGTCGTGGTCGGCGGCCTCCTGTGGTTCTTCCTCGGTGGTGACGATGAGGGCGAGAACACGGCCACCGAAGAGACCACCACGCAGGAGGCCACGGAGCCCACCACCGACGCCCAGGAGACGAGCGCGGCCGCTGCCCCGACCTCCGCCGCAGCGCCGACGGCGGCTGCCAACGGGGGGATCCCGGAGTACTCCTCCCTCGTCGAGCGCGTGCCGGAGGCGCAGGGCGCCCTTCCCGCGCCGTTCCTCGCCACCGTCGAACGTGGCTGCACCGTCACCGAGCCGATCTCCAGCTTCATCGAGGGCCTGGGTGAAGAGGTCATCCAGTGCAACGGCCCCAGCGGTGAGGCCGCCGAAGGCACCCCGGACAACGGCATGTCCCGTGGCTTCCGCTTCGTCTCCACCGGCGACCAGGTGCAGACGGTCCAGGACTTCCTGTCCAACAATGCCGGCTACAACGAGGAGACCATCCAGGAAGCCGGCGACGGTAACCCGGAGATCCGCACCTACACGCCGGCCGACGGCAACGGTGGCACCGGTTACTCCGTGTACTACCCGGACCAGCAGATCCTCATCTATGGTGCGGGCTACATGGGTGATCCAGAGAACGCTGTCGACGACACCCTGCGTTACTGGGGCTTCCTGGCCTGATGAATGAGTGATCCGCCCGGCACCACGGTGCCGGGCGTTCGCCTTTGCCGGTGTCTCACTATAAACGGGGGTAATCGAACGTCTATTCTAGCAATAGGGGTTGACGGTGCCGTTCGTGGCGGTAAACTCGAACATGTAAGCGACAGGGGAATCGTTGAAGAATCGGGGTGACAACGGTGTCACAGCAGATCACACAACTGGTCGACCAGATCGATGCGGCCATGACCACCCTGGCTGACCTCATGGCCGAACCCGACGGCGTTGACTTCCACACCGTCCGGGCTGACTTCATCCGCCTGGAAAAGACCATGAACGCCAAAGCCTATGTCGACGCCTCGTTTGCCTGGCTGGTGGAACGCTCCGACGCCGGCCGCCTCGTCGGGTCCAGTCGACCCATCGACTTCCTCATCACAGCACTCGGGTTGTCCTGGCAGGAAGCCGTCGACCGGGTCGGACGTGGTGAGGGACTGTTCACCACACCAGTCGTGCCACCGATGCCCACCCCGGAGCCTGAGGCAGGTGAGAGTGCGGAAGATGCGGCAGCACGGGAACGACTCTTACGTCAGGAAGAGGCCCGTCGTCGGGAACAGGACGAGAAAGCACAACGCGAAGCCCGGGACCAGGCCCGGAAGGTCGCCGCCGAGAAGCAGAAGATCATCCGGCAGGAACTCCGCACCCTCAATGAGCATTCCTCCCCCAGTCGTGCTGTGCTGCAGGCAGAAGCGTTGAAGGAGGCAGGCCACCGCTGCCCGGAGGATCTGCGGGTCTGGCTGCGCCGTCGGGTGACCAACGCCAATGCTGCCGGACGCCAACCCGACGGGAGAAAGGACCGGTTGGCCGGGCACAAGAAACGCGCCCTGCGTCTGGGTAAGCAGGACACCGACGGCAACGTGAGTATCTCCGGGTCCCTGCCGGCGGATGTGGCTGCGATGCTCACCGCTGCCCTGGCACCGGGACTACGCCCCGGAGCGAATACAGAAGTGCCAGACGACAAGGACAGGCGCAGCCGGGCCCAACGCGGCGTCGATCAGCTCGGTGTGGTGCTGTCACGTCTGCTGTCGGACGAGTCACCGAAGTCCCGTCAGGGGGTTGGTTCGGTGGTGGTCAGCATGACCACCAAGGATGTGGAGGAGATGACCGCAGACAGTCGGTTCCTGTCGAATACCGGGCATCTGTTGTCGGCGTTGGACATCCTCACCCTCGGTGCTGCTGCCTATGACCTGGGTGTGCTGCATGACGTGCAGGGTCAGCCGTTGGCCCTGGGTCGGACGAAACGCACGGCAACCCTGTATCAGCGACTGGCGTTGTTCGCTTATGAGGGGTTGTGTGCCTGCGGTACCTGTGACGGGGCGATGATTCATGCCCATGTGCACCACATTAAGGCGTGGGCCCGGGGTGGGGTGACGGATCTGGAGTACCTGACCCTGGAGTGTCCACCCCATCATGCGGATAACAATGACAACCAGGATGGGGCCGGTGGGATGGGGCATATGGTGCGGGACCCGGAGAGTGGTCGGGCGGGGTGGCAGCCACCGGATGGTGGGCCGATCCAGTTCAACGACACCGAACTACAGGAGTATTCTGCCGGGGCGAAGATCAGGGCCAGGAACAAGCCACCTGATCCACCGGACTTCGATGATCCCAGCCTGTTCGACCTGTCCCCACCTGCTTAGGCGTGAGTGACGCCCGCCGATTCCAGGGCCTGGCGTAGCTTTGTCCGTCCCCGGTTAATGCGACTCTTCAACGTCTGCACGCCCACCTTCTGATGATCGGCGATCTCCTGGTAGCTCAAACCGGCGTACTCCCGGAGGACGATGACCTCCCGGAATTCCGGCGGTAACTCATCGAGCGCACGCCGCATCACCACCGCGGAGGTGACCTGCGAGTCGACGGGGGAATCGGTCGACGGCTCATCGAATCCGGCCTCGGCATCAGGGGTGTCCCGACGGGCGCGGACGATCTGGAGAGCGGCATTGGAGGCGACCCGGTACGCCCATGTGGAGAATCGGGCCTTGGGTACGAAGCGGGGGAGGTTCTTCCAGAGTGCGGTGAGGGCGTTCTGCATGGCGTCCTCGGCATCGTGGCGGTTTCCGGTGATGGACAGGCAGACCGCCCACATGCGGGACTGTGCTCCCGAGGCAAGATCGGCGAAGGCCTTCTGGTCGCCTCCCTGGGCGCGTCGGATGAGATCACGCTCCGCCTCGATGGCGGAGGTGTCGGCCCGGTCAGAACGATTCATCGTGTGTCCACTTCCGCTCACAGGTCGGCCAACGGGTCGTCGAGATCGCCGGGATCCATGTGCTCGGCATAGTCACCCGTGTCGACGTGGCTGCCGGGGTCTCCGGAGTAGTCGTCATCCAGGGGTGCCAACTCGTCGTGGAGGGGCGGCAGATCGAGGTCGCCCTCATCGGTCTCGTCGATGTCACCCTGGTCGGCAGGATCGGCGGGGTCGCCGAGGTCCGCGAGGTCGACGTCTTCCTCGCTGCTCAGGCCGTCCAGGCCCGGATCGACCCCGGGGTCGGGGGTCGACGGGTCGGTCGCCACGGCGAGCATGCTGTCCAGGGCCGTGGGATCGAGCCCTGCATCGGTGCCGTGCAGCTGGTCCAGCGGCGGCAGGACCGCCTGGTCGTCCGGGTCATTCATGTGTTCACCTCCGTCCACCACTTCCTTGGTTGCCGGTGAAATGCACGCCAACGGCGTTTTGTTCCCCGGCGGTGGGAAGTGGTGGGTGATGCTACTGGGACGGGAAGCCGACGAATCGGGTGCTGATGGCCGGTTCGTCGCGGGACAGTGCCAGACCCTCCCAGGGGAGGGTGAGTAGCTGGGCGGCGAGGTGGTCGCGGGATTCGTTGAGCGTGGGCTGCCCGTCGACGACCTGTCCGTCACGGACCAGGGGGACGGTGAGCTCGGCGGACTTGAGGTGCCCCACATCGGGAGTGGAGGCGTCGAAGGGGTAGACGATCTCGTCGACGGCGACTCCGGTGGCCCGGTAGGCGCGCAGGGCCTTCTTGGCTCCGCCTGTCATGGCCTTGCCGCTGGAGCGCTTGGCCACGGGGTGACCGTCGACCTCGACGAGTTTGTACACCATGGAGGCGGTGGGGGCGCCGGAGCCAGTGACCACGGAGGTACCGACGCCGAAGGCGTCGACGGGGTCACCACGGAGACCGGCGATGGCGAACTCGTCGAGGTCGGAGGAGACGACGATCCTGGTGTTGTGCGCGCCCAGTTCATCGAGTTGTCGTCGCACCCGGCGGGTGAGGGCACCGAGGTCACCGGAATCGATGCGGACGCCACCGAGCTCGGTGCCGGCGACCTCGATGGCGGTCTCCACGCCCTTGGTGATGTCGTAGGTGTCCACCAGCAGGGTGGTGTCCACGCCGAGGGAATCGATCTGGGCCTGGAATGCGGCGGCCTCGTTGGGGGTGCCGTCGTCGTTGATGTGGAGCAGGGTCCAGGCGTGGGCGGAGGTGCCGGAGGCGGGGATACCGTAGCGGTAGGACGCCTCGAGGTTGGAGGTGGCCTGGAAGCCGGCGAGGTAGGCGGCGCGGGAGGCGGTGACGGCGGAGTATTCGTGGGTGCGCCGCGAGCCCATCTCGATGATCATGCGGCCGTCGGCGGCGGTGACCATGCGGGCGGCGGCGGAGGCGACGGCGGAGTCGGCGTTCATGATGGAGAGGATGACGGTCTCCAGGATGACGCACTCGGCGAAGGTGCCGCGGACGGTGAGCAGCGGTGAGTAGGGGAAGTAGAGCTCACCTTCCCGGTAGCCGTCGATCTGCCCGGTGAAGCGGTAGTTGCGCAGGTACTCGAGGGTCTGCTCGTCGAGGAAGCTGAGGTGTTCGAGCTGGTCCTCGGTGAAGACGAAGTCCTGCACGGCGCGCAGGACGCGGGCGGTGCCGGCGACGACGCCGTAGCGGCGTTCGTTGGGTAGGCGGCGGGCGAACACCTCGAAGGCACATTCGCGGTGGGCGGTGCCGTCGCGGAGAGCCGCCTGGAGCATGGTCAGCTCGTACATGTCCGTCAACAGTGACGTCGACCTGTTCGACGGCAGGGATGCTGGCTGGGTGTCATGTGTCATCTGGTTCACACCGCCAGCTTAGATCAGGAGCCGGTCAGAAGAACTGGACGGCGACCCAGACGCGGTCGTCGGCCTGGGCGATGCCGATGCCGGCGTAGACGTGATCGGGGTCGAGAATGACGGCGGTGTGGGCCTCGGAGTGGAGCCAGGCGTCGACGATGGCGTGGCCGCTGGCGCCCTCGACGGGCAGGTTGACCTGGATCATGGAGACGTTCTCGGGCGTGGGTTCCTCGACGCCGAGGCAGGCGGAGCGCTCGGCCCAGCGCTGGGCCTGGAACTGTCGTTCAGCGAGGCCGAGGGCGACCGGGGGAACGAATTCCTCGGCGCGCAGCTCTTGGATCGCCTTGTAGACCTCCGAGCGCATCTTCTCGAGCCTGACCTGGTCGGAGGGGGCGGGGTCAATGTAGGCGCAGTCGGGCCCCTCGTCCGGGTCCGGCGGGGTGGTGAAACCGGCGCCGAAGAGGACGGACATGATCAGCCCGATGATGCCGGCGCCGATGCTGAGGCTGCCGAGGAGGTCGCGGAAGGCGGCGGGATCACGCAGCGGGGCGGTCCAGTCGCGGGGCCAGGTCAGGGGCATGGGTCACTCCTCCGAGATGCGTGATCGTTAGGTACGTGCTGTGAGGCTGATAGATCGCGTGTGTCAATGAACGTACCCTGCCCCCGTGGCGGGTACCAGCCGAACTGTCAGAAGCGGGGGACCGTGACTAGGCTGTGTGCCATGAACCGTCCACTCCACATGAGTTCGCCGATGGCGTCCCCGGAACTCGATGAGGCTGTCGAGGTCAATGTCGCGACGGCGGAGAATCTGCCGTGGATGTGCATCGTGTGGGACGATCCCGTCAATCTGATGAGTTACGTGACCTACGTGTTCCAGACCGTGCTCGGGTATGACCGGAAGCGGGCGACGGAGCTGATGATGCAGGTGCACACCGAGGGGAAGGCGGTTGTGTCGACGGGGGAGAAGGACAAGGTCGAGGGTGACGTGAAGAAGCTGCACACCGCGGGCCTGTGGGCGACGATGCAGCAGGCGGGATAGACAGATGCAGGCATGGAAGCGGAGGAAGGGGCTCATGCGGGCCCCGAAGTTCACCACCGTGCTGGAGCCGATGGAGCGGGAGGTGCTGGGGAACCTGACGGCGACGGTGAGTGAGGCGATCATCAAGCGGGCGCAGTCGGTGCCGGAGGACCCGTTGGCGGAGATGACGGGTATCGCCTCGGGGCACAAGGACGCGCCGAAGGATCCGGCCCTGGCCCGGCTGCTGCCGGACTTCGAGCGGGAGGGCGATGAGGAGTATGACGGGGACAATTCCCTGCTCCGGAGTCTGCACGAGAATGACATCTGCCGGGCGAAACTGGCGAATCTGCAGGTCATCGCGGAGGCGGTGGGCCCGGACGGCGGTGTGGAGCTCACGCTGACCGAGGAGGAGGCCCGTGCCTTCATCGCGGGTCTCAACGATCTGCGCCTCTATCTCTCGGCGTCGGCGACGAATCAGGATGTCGCGGACCTGGACCGCGACAGCCTCGTGGAGTGGCTGGGTTACAACCAGGACAGCCTGCTCACCGCGCTCGTCGGCTGACCCCATGCTTGTCGACGTCCCCGGGCTCACCCTCGGCCACACCTCTCTCGGTGACACGGGGGTCACCGTCGTCGTGGGGCCCCGCCACGGCATGACCGCAGGCGTCGATGTCCGCGGTGGGGGACCCGGTACCCGGGAGACGGACCTGCTGGCCCCGCACAACACCGTCGACCGGGTCCACGGGATCGTCCTGGCGGGCGGTTCGGCCTTCGGCTTGGCCGCCGCCGACGGGGTGATGGGGGAGCTGGAGCGTGCCGGGTACGGGTTCCCCGTCCTCGGCGAGGGGGTGCCCGGTCCCCGGGTGCCCATCGTCCCGGGCGCGGTCATCTTCGATCTCCTCGTCGGGGATCCCGGTCACCGGCCCACCGCGGAGGACGGGGCGGCGGCGACGCGCGCGGCGCTGGCCGGAACGGATGTGGAGGGGATGCGGGCGTCGGGAAGCGTCGGTGCGGGGACCGCGGCGACGGCCGGGGTGCTGCGCGGGGGGTACGGGCAGGCGTCGATACGCGTGGGGGAGTACGTGGTGGCGGCCGGGGTGGTGGCCAATCCCGTCGGGGAGGTCATTGATCCGGTGACGGGGCGGTTCCACGGTGATCCCACCCTGCCGCCGGTGGATCCCGGGCGGCTCCGTGGTCTCGCCCGCCCTGAATCATCCCTCAACACGACGATCGGGGTGGTGGCCACCGACGCGCCGGTGACGTCCGCGCAGGCCACCCGCCTGGCGATGGTCGGCCACGACGGCATTGCCCGCGCCGTCCGCCCCGCCCATTCCCCACTCGACGGCGACACCCTGTTCGCCGTGTCCACCCACCCGGAGGCCGGCGGCGTCGACATTCCCACCCTGGCCGAGCTGTGCCGCGCCGCCGCCGAGGCCGTCGCGGCGGCGATCGTCGACGCCGTCGTCCACGCCGCCCCGGGGCATGATCTGGGGACATACCGGGAACTGCTGGCCGATACCCATTAGTCTGGGAGCATCATGAGCCAGTACCCGATGCCCAACCCGTATCAGCAGCCGTACCAGCCGCTGCAGCCGTCGCCGACCGCACCGGCACCGTCGCTGCGGGAGACCGCCCGCCGCCGCTTCCGCTCCGGGCTGTCGTTCGCGGCGCTGTACGTCATCGTCATCTGGGCGGTGCACCTGATCAACGGACTGCTGTTCGGCGGGGTCCTCATCTTCTTCGGTATCCACCCCCTGGACCTCTCCTCGATCTGGCATATATTTACATCTCCGCTGCTGCACGCCGACTTCGGGCACCTCATCTCCAACACGGTGCCCGGCGCGGTGTTCAGTTTCCTCATCGGCATGTCCGGCAAACGGGTGTGGTGGGAGGTCCTGGCCTTCGTGGTCATCGTCGGCGGGCTGGGTACGTGGCTGCTCGGCGGGGTGGGCACCAACCACATCGGCGCCTCCGGCCTGGTCTACGGCTGGCTGGGATACCTGCTGGTCAGGGGAATCTTCAACCGCAGCCTCCCCCAGATCCTCGTCGGTGTCGTCCTCGGCGTGTTCTACTCCGGCCTGGTGTGGGGCGTGCTGCCCGGCACGCCCGGGGTGTCGTGGCAGGCGCACCTGTTCGGCGCGCTCGGCGGCATCCTCGCGGGTATGTTGATCACCTCGGATGATCCGCCAGCGCTGAAGGCCCGGCGGGAGCGGAAGGCGCTCGAGCGTGGGCGGCGTTCCTGACCTGTCCGCAGGCGGGGAATTCGGTCCAGTGGTTCACTTGTCGTAATATTTTCAGCCATGAAACCTGATCGCAGTGAGCCCCTCTCCGACCGGGAGCTGGCGGCGTGGCTGGATTTCTGGACCCTCCATCACGTCCTGCCCACCCGACTGGACGCGCAACTCAAGCGCGAGTCGGGTCTCAGTCACATCGAGTTCGCGGTGCTGGCCAAGCTCAGCGTCACCGACGGGTACCGCAAGCGCATGTCGGAACTGGCGGTGGACACCGGCTCGACCCTGTCGCACCTGTCCCGGGTGATCAACCGCCTGGAGGACAGGGGGCATGTCCGCCGGGTGCCGGACATCGCGGACGGTCGTGCCACCCTCGTGGAGCTGGCGGACATCGGCCACGCCATGGTGGGCCGGAGCACGGGGGCCTACGCGGCGGAACTGCGCCGACTGGTCTTCGACGCCCTCGACGAGCAGGAACAGGAGCAGTTCTGCCACCTCATGGGCCGGCTCGCGGGCACCCTGCGGGAGGAGTGAGGCGTCCGGGCCAGTCCGGGCCAGTCCGGGCTAGTCCGGGCTAGCATGGGGGCCGTGACCAAGCCTTCCCGCGTGACCCCCGACCGCCCCGGCCCGGATGCCCCCATCGGCATCTTCGATTCCGGTGTCGGCGGGTTGACGGTGGCGCGTACCATCATCGACCAGCTGCCGCATGAGTCGATCATCTACATCGGCGACACGGCGAACGGCCCCTACGGCCCGCTGCCGATTGCGCAGGTCCGCGAGCACGCGACCCGGATCGCGGATGAGCTGGTGGAGCGGGGCTGCAAGATGCTCGTCATCGCCTGCAACACCGCCTCCGCCGCGTTCCTCCACGATGCCCGCGAGCGTTACGACATCTCCGTGGTCGAGGTCATCCAGCCCGCCGTACGCCGCGCCCTGGCCACCACCCGCAACGGGAAGGTCGGCGTCATCGGCACGGTGGGCACCATCAACTCCGGGGCGTACCAGGACCTGTTCTCCATCAACCCCGGGGTGGACGTGTACGCGCAGGCGTGCCCGAGCTTCGTCGACTTCGTGGAGCGGGGCATCACGTCGGGGCGGCAGATTCTCGGGGTGGCGGAGGCGTACGTGGAGCCGCTGCAGGCGGCGGGCGTCGATACGCTCGTCCTTGGATGCACCCACTATCCGCTGCTCTCCGGCGTGGTGCAGCTGGCCATCGGCGACCACGTCACCCTCGTCTCCTCCGCGGAGGAGACCGCGAAGGACGTGCTGCGGGTGCTCACCCGCGCCGACCTGCTCGCCGACCCGGCACGCCACCCGGAACCGACCCGCGTGTTCGAGTCGACCGGCGACCCGGAGAAGTTCGCCCAGCTGTCCGAACGCTTCCTCGGCCCCGGTCTGTCCCAGGTGACACGCACGGCGGCGACGTCCGAACGCTAGGTTTTTCCGCGTTGCGTTAGAGAAAACCTGCTGGGCATGGCACAGTGGCTACATGAAGTTGACCATCCTCGGCAGCTCCGGAAGCGTGAGCGGGCCGGTCAATCCCGCGTCCGGATACCTCGTGACCGTGGAGAACTCCCCGTCGGTCCTCGTGGACATGGGCCCCGGTGTCCTCGCCCGCCTGCAGGAGCGCCAGGATCCCTGTGACGCGCACGTGGTGTTCAGCCACCTGCACGCCGACCACTGCCTCGACTTCCCCTCGCTCATGGTGTGGCGCCGGTTCCACCCGACCGCCCCGGCGAAGGGACGCAACCTCTGCTTCGGCCCCGAATCCACCCCGGAGCATCTGGGCCGGTTGTCGGCGGACGGGGACGTCGTCGTCGACGACATGTCGGACACCTTCGCCTTCGCCCCGTGGCGGGTGGGGCAGGAGCACATCGTCGACCGGGTGAGCATCGTCCCCTTCGACGCCGTCCATCCGGTGCCGGCGTACAGCCTGCGCATCACCGAGCACACCACCGGCAAGGTCATCGCCTACTCGGGTGACACCGGCTGGACCGACAACCTCGTCGACGCCGCCCGCGACGCCGACCTCTTCCTCTGTGAGGCCACGTGGGGCGCCGGCGACGGTGACTTCCCGCCGGACATGCACCTGTCCGGGGCGGAGGCCGGCCGCGCCGCCCGCCTGGCCGGGGCGAAGCGTCTCGTCCTCGTCCACATCCCGCCGTGGGGCGACGTCGACGCCACCCTCGCCGCCGCCCGAGCCGAGTTCGACGGGCCGGTCGAGGTCGGTTCCCCGGGCATGGAGATCGAGTTCTAGCCGGATGACCGGGGCCGGGTAGCCTGGGGCGCATGACTTCCGACTTCACCCGTGCCGACGGCCGCGACCTCGACCAGATGCGTTCCGTGCGCATCACCCGCGGCTTCACCTCCAACCCCGCCGGATCCGTGCTCATCGAGTACGGCAACACCCGCGTCATGTGCACCGCCAGCGTGGAGGAGGGCGTGCCGCGATTCAAGAAGGGCTCCGGCGAGGGCTGGCTCACCGCCGAGTACTCCATGCTCCCCGCCGCCACCCACGACCGCATGCCGCGTGAGTCCATGCGCGGCAAGGTCAAGGGCCGCACCCACGAGATCTCCCGCCTCGTCGGCCGGGCTCTGCGCGCCGCCGTCGACCTGTCCAAGCTCGGCGAGAACACCATCAACATCGACTGTGACGTCCTCCAGGCCGACGGTGGCACCCGCACGGCCTCCATCACCGGTGCCTACGTCGCCCTAGCCGACGCGATCGCCGTGCTCCAGGACGCCGGTGTGGTCCCCGGCCAGCCGCTGCTCCCGCCGGTGGTCGCCGTCTCCGTCGGTCTCGTCGACGGCCACGTGTGCCTCGACCTGCCCTACGAGGAGGACTCCCGCGCGGAGGTGGACCTCAACGTCGTCATGACCGAGGCCGGGAAGTTCGTCGAGATCCAGGGCACCGGCGAGCACGGTGACTTCGGCCGTGAGCAACTCACCGAGATGCTCGACGTCGCTGAGAAGGGCTGCCGCGAGCTCGTCGCCGCCCAGAAGGCCGCCCTGGGGGTCTGATGCAGCTGCTCGTCGCCTCCAACAACGCGAAGAAGCTCGGCGAACTGCAGAAGATTCTTCACGACGCCGCCGTGCCCGACATCGAGCTCCTCCCGCTGTCCGCGGTGGCCGCCTACGACGAACCCGTGGAGAACGGCCGCACCTTCGCCGACAACGCGCTGATCAAGGCCCGTGCCGGCGTCGCCGCGACCGGCCTGCCCACCATCGCGGATGATTCGGGCCTGGCCGTCGAGGAACTCAACGGCATACCCGGTGTGCTCTCCGCCCGCTGGGCCGGCCGCCACGGCGACGACGCCGCCAACAACGCCCTGCTGCTGGCGCAGATGGCGGATGTGCCTGACGAGCGCCGTCACGCCGCCTTCGTCTCCGTGTGCGCCCTGGTCACCCCGGACGGCAGGGAGCACGTCGCCGAGGGGCGCTGGGAGGGGACCCTCCTGCGTGAGCCGGTGGGGGACAACGGTTTCGGCTACGACCCGCTGTTCCGCCCCGCCGACGATGTCGCCGCGGGCCGCTCCTCCGCGCAGCTGACTCCCGGGGAGAAGAACGCCCTGTCGCACCGCGGCCGGGCACTGGCCCAGCTGGTGGAGGTCATCGCCGACCTTGCGGGCTAGGATGCCAGGAATGACCCCGCTGCACACCGACGACCCGCGTAACCGACCGGCCCACCCCTCCGGTGAGCGCCAGTACGTGCTCACCCTGGGCTGCCCGGACGACACCGGAATCGTGGCCAAGCTCGCCACCTTCCTCGCCGAGAAGGGTGGCTGGATCACCGAGGCCGCCTACTTCACCGACCCGGAGAACAACTGGTTCTTCACCCGCCAGGCCATCCGGGCGGAGTCCGTCTCCGAATCCATCGAGGAGCTGCGCGAGGCCTTCGAGCCCATCGCCGCCGAGTTCGGTCCCCGCGCCCAGTGGCGGCTGTGGGACACCGCCGAACTGAAGAAGGCCGTCCTCCTCGTCTCCCGCGAGGGCCACTGCCTGCATGATCTGCTCGGCCGCGTGGCGGAGAATGACTACCCCATGGAGGTCGTCGCCGTCGTGGGCAACCACGAGAACCTCGCCTACATCGCCGAGAACCACGGCGTGCCGTTCTACCACGTGCCCTTCCCCAAGGACGCCGTGGGCAAACGGCGCGCGTTCGAGGAGGTCGCGGAGATCGTCAACGGCTACGAGCCCGACGCCATCGTCCTCGCCCGCTTCATGCAGATCCTCCCGCCCGACTTCTGCGAGATGTGGGCCGGGCGGGTCCTCAACATCCACCACAGCTTCCTGCCCTCGTTCATGGGTGCCCGGCCGTACCACCAGGCCCACAAACGCGGCGTGAAGCTCATCGGCGCGACCTGCCACTACGCCACCCCGGATCTCGACGACGGGCCCATCATCGAGCAGGACGTCATCCGGGTGACCCACAAGGACACCCCGGAGGAGATGCAGCGCCTGGGCCGCGACGCCGAGAAGCGCGTCCTCGCCCGCGGCCTGCGGTACCACCTCGAGGACCGCGTCCTCGTCTACGGCAACCGCACCGTCGTCTTCGACTGACCGGTTCAGGCGAGCTGGAACTTCTCCTTGACCTCGCGGCGGCGGTTGGCCTCGACGATGAAGGAGAGGAAGGGGACCACGCCCGAGATGGCGGTGGTGAACCAGACGACCGGGGTCCAGCGGGCCTTGAGCCCGAGGTTGAGGGTGGCCAGCAGGTAGATCATGTAGGCCCAGCCGTGGAGGATGGCCACCCAGGTGGCCCAGGTGGGCATCTCCATGTCGAGGACGTACTCCATGACCATGCGGACGACCAGCAGCAGCAGGAAGACGCCGGTCACCCAGGCGGCGACGGAGAAGATGCTCAGCGCGGTGCGCACGCGCTTCTGGCGCTCGGGGTGGATCTTCGGGGCGGTCTGGGTGCTCATGGGGTGCTGTCTCCGGGGTTTCGGGGTGCTCGGGGGTCTCGGGATGCGCGGCGGCGCGGGGTGTTGAGCTCGTTGAAGGTGTCGACGTCGATGGTGGGACGTTCGGGAAGGAAGCCCTCGTCGATCTCGGTGACGCGTTCGCCGAACTGCTTCTCGTCGGCCTGGTAGAGGAAGTCGGGGTCCTCGGCGTTGTTCCTCGCGTCGATCATGTCGTTCTCGTACTCGAGGTACTTGCGGTACGCGAAGATGAAGAAGGCGCCGAACAGCGGCCACTGCAGGGCGTAGCCGAGGTTCTGGAACGTGCCCGACCCCTCCTGGAAGCGGCTCCACTGCCACCAGGCGAGAGCGAGGGTGCCGATGACGGCGAGGGTGAGGAAGACCAGGTGCGAGGCCCGCACCTTCTTCCGTTCCCGTTTCGGTCCCTTGTTGTCGCTCACGAACCCATACCCTACCTCCTATCCATCGAAAGGTGGAGTCCGGGTTGTGACGGTGCCGCACCAGCTCCGTTGTATGATTCCGAGAGTCACGCGCCCGTGGCGGAACTGGCAGACGCGCTGGATTTAGGTTCCAGTGTCTTCGGACGTGGGAGTTCAAGTCTCCCCGGGCGCACCACAATTTTTCTTCTCGGGGGAGAGGATGTTCGGCGGCAGGGGGGACGCCCGGTGCTGTATTTTGTTCATCGGCGAGCCGCGCGGGCGGGTCGGCCGTCTCGGAATGGTGACCTGCGGGAACGGCAGTTTTCACGGCGAATGGCGACGGCCAAAGTATAAGCTTTCGGAGATGTGTTGTGGAACACTGTAGGGGTAGTAATTTCCGCATACGTTCCAGGGTCCACCACACCGGTGGTCGGGCCCTCATCACCTTCCGAAGGGATCGTCAATGGCTACGAATTACGAGGGCAACCGCCCCCAGGATGCGGCGAAGGACGAAGCAGCCCGCGTCGCCGACCACGCCAAGGGGGCCGCGCAGGATGTCGCCGGCTCCGCAACCCGAGAGGCACGTCAGGTCGCCGGAGAGGCCACCGACCAGATCCGTTCCCTGGTCTCCTCGGCCCGCGATGAGGCTTACGTCCAGGCGGCCGGCCAACAGGAGAAGCTGGCGGGCCAGTCCCGAATCGTCTCCGACGACCTGCAGCGACTCTCCCGGGGCGAACGCCCGCAGTCCGACCTGGTTAACCAAGGCCTGTCCGTCGTCTCGCAGAGGGTGGAGGAGTTCACCACCCAACTCGAGAGCAAGGAGCCGGCGGAGCTCGTCCGGGACGTGCGCCGATTTGCCGCCCGCCGCCGGAATCGGGCTCGTGGCCGGCCGGCTGACCCGCGGCCTGTCTGACGGGGATGACGAGCACACGGCAGCCGGCCAATACCGCATTCCGTCGGCGCCGGGCGCCTACGGCCCGCCGTCGACCAACCCGGGCGCCCCGGCAGTGGCCGACGGTGAGCCCGGTTATGACGAGACCCCCGAGTTCACTGCCACGGGGCAGCACTTCGGGCGTCTTCCGGGGGAGGATGTGCCGGACGTCGATCCCGCGCGTGACCCCTTCACCGGCTTCGACCACCCGGAGGATCGACGATGACATCAGGTCAGTATCGAGCCGGTGGCTCGACCCCCGCAGGGGAGACCCCCGCAGGGGAGACCCCCGCCTACGGACGTTCGCACCCGGCCCCGGATTCTGAGGCGGAGGTGCGTGCCCGGAACGAGTCGCTCGGCGAGATGTTCTCGAGCTTCTCGCGGAACATCTCGACGCTCCTCCGGCAGGAGGTCCAGCTGGCCAAGGCGGAGGCCACCCAGACGGCGAAGCAGGGTGGAACGGGTGCGGGCATGGTCGCCGGTGCAGCGCTCGGTGGCGTCTTTACCCTCCTGTTCCTGTCCCTGGCACTGATGTGGGCGCTCGGTTCTGTGATGCATCTCGGCTTCGCCGCAGTCATTGTCGCGGTGATCTGGGCTGTCGTCGCAGCGGTGCTCGCGGCTATGGGTAAGAAGCACTTCGAGAAGATGAAGGGTCTGCCTCAGACCCAGGAAACTGTCGCGGAAATCCCGCCGACTCTCAATCCCACCAAGGAGACCCCATGAGCAACAACCCTGATGAGATCCGTGCAGACATCGAGCGGACCCGAGGCAACCTCGGCCGGGACGTTGACGCCCTCGCCGAGAAGGTCGATCCCGGCAAGGCCGTCAACCGGCAGGCGGACAAGCTGAAGTCCCGCTGGACCGACCTGCGGGAGTCGGTGTTCGGCAGTGATGATGACGCCGGCGTCGCCGGCGATCAGCGCTACTACGGCACCGGGGGTAGCGGCCAGGGTCGCGCCTCCCAGTGGACCGAGGATGCCCGTGACGCCGCGGGCAACGCTCCGGACACCATCAAGCGCAAGACCCGCGGTAATCCCCTGGCGGCCGGCGCGATCGCCCTGGGTGCCGGTTGGCTGATCGGTTCGCTCCTCCCGTCCAGTCGGCAGGAGCAGAACGCCGCGGCGATGTTCAAGGATAAGGCGGAGCCCTTGGTCGACGAAGCGAAGTCCGTGGCGCGAGATATGGGGGACAGCCTGCAGCCGCAGGTGCAACAGGCAGTCTCCGACGTCCAGCACAGTGCGCAGGAGAGCGTCGCCCGCGTGAAGGAAGAAGGCCAGCAGCGGACTGCGGATATCCGGCAGGAGTCCCGGCACGCTGCGGAGAACGTCCGCGACACCGCCCGTGACAACTGACCTGCGTCGCGCGTAACGCACTGGGCTGCAGCGGTCCGCAACCGCCGTCGAGACGGTTGCGGGCCGCTAGTGTCGGGGTGATGAGCATCGACCGGATTCTGGACGACTTCTACGAACGTCGCGGCATCGTCCCGCAGGCGGACGTGGTGCCGGATCACGCCTGTCAGGTGTTCGGGCCCGCCCCTGTGACCGATGTCCCCGACTCCGATGTCAGTGGTGATGGTCACAGAACGGCGGATCCGGAGGGGGAGCTGGACGCGGCGCGGGGGGTCGTCGAAAAGCTGCTTCGTTCCTAGACAAACGCATTTTTCCGCGGTTCCTGCGCTGGGGGAACCGGCGAATCCCTCACGTCCGGCCGACGGGCCCGCACGCGCCGAAGGTCAAGACACTCGCCCGAAAGATGACGCTTTCCTCAAGTTTTTGTGGCATATTTGGCTATCAAAACTTGTGGGCATTCGTGCCCGCGTTTTTCGTCATGCACCAGATGCACCAGCAGGAAACACAGGAGCGAGTTCTCACGTGACCGAATACAGCACCTCCTTCGGGACGGACCGACTGATCAACCGCTTCGACCGCGAGCCGTTTGCCCTGGCCTTCTCCGGCCAGGGATTCGACTGGTTGAAGACCCTGCGCTCGGCGGTCGCCGCCGGCGTGGGCACCTCCATCACCTCGCTGGTGGACAGCGCCGCCCAGCGCCTGGCCCCGGTGGCCGACGAACTGGCAGGCACCCGCCCCTTCGGCTTCGACCCCGTCGCCTGGGCGAAGGACGACGACGCCCCGGCCTTCGACTCCGCGCAGGCCGCCGTCAGCGTCGCCGGCATCTTCACCGCGCAGCTCGCGGTGCTCGAGGCACTCGACCGTCAGGGCCTGGACCTCAACCAGGCCGTGGCCAGCATCGGCCACTCCCAGGGCGTGCTCGGCCAGCTGCTCATGGACGGGGAGGCCGAGTCCGACGACCTGCTCGCCATCGCCCAGCTCATCGGTGCCGCCATGACCCGCACCGCGCGTATGACCGGCCTCATCCAGCAGGGTGAGAACATGCCGATGATCGCCGTCAACGGCATCACCCGCGAGCAGCTGCAGCAGGCCATCGACCACGCCTGCCAGGACGTGCCTGAGGAGATCCGCCCGGTCATCGGCCTGCGCAACTCCCGCGACTCCTACGTCCTCGTCGGCCGCCCCCAGGACAACCAGTCCGTCATGGATCTGCTGGAGAAGTTCGCCGCCCGTGACGCCAAGGCCATCGAGCGCAAGGAGCGCGGCGGCACCCCGTTCGCCCCGAAGTTCAACCCGCTGGCCGTGCAGGCCGCGTTCCACCACCCGGCGATGAACGCCGCCGTCGAGCAGACCGTCACCTGGGCGGGGAAGGCCGGGCTGGACACCGCCGTCACCCGCGTCGCCGCCGAGTTCGTGCTCGTGCGTCCCGTGGACTGGCCCGCCGAGATCGACAAGGCCGTCAACGCCGGCGCGGCGTGGATCCTCGAGGTCGGCCCCGACGGCGGCATGAACGCCCTGACCCGCAAGATCGTCGCCGGTCGCGGCGTGGGCACGCTGGATGTGTCCGGCACCGAGGGCCAGGCCGAGCTCTTCGACGCCGGCCTCGCCCCGGAGCTGCCCGTCGACTTCGCCGAGTTCGCCCCCCGCCTGGAGAAGATCAACGGCGTCACCCGCCTGGTGACCAAGTTCACCGAGGTCACCGGCTACAGCCCGATGACCCTGCCGGGCATGACCCCGTCCACCGTCGACCCGCTCATCGTCGCCGCCGCCGCGAACGCCGGCCACTGGGCCGAGCTCGCCGGTGGTGGCCAGGTCATCGAGTCCATGCTCGACGAGAACATCGCCAGGCTCACCGAGCTGCTCGAGCCGGGTGTCAACGCCCAGTTCAACTCCATGTTCCTCAACCCCTACCTGTGGCGCATGCAGGTCGAGGGCAAGCGCATGGTGCCGCGCGCCCGCGCCAACGGCGCCCCCATCGACGGCATCGTCGTCACCGCCGGCATGCCGCCGAAGGACGAGGCTGTCGCCCTCGTCCACGAGCTGCGCGAGGCGAACATCCCGTGGGTCGTGTTCAAGCCGGGTGCGGTCAAGCACGTGAAGAACGTCCTCGCGGTCGCCGACGAGATCCCCGAGATCCCCGTCATCATCCAGGTCGAGGGCGGCAAGGCGGGTGGCCACCACTCGTGGGAGGACCTCGACGAGCTGCTCATCGCCACCTACGCCGAGATCCGTCAGCGCCCGAACACCATCCTCATCGTCGGTGGCGGCATCGGCACCCCCGAGCGCGCCGCCGAGTACATCACCGGTACCTGGGCGCAGGCCCACGAGCTGCCCGTCATGCCGGTCGACGGCATCCTCGTCGGCACCGCCGCCATGGCCACGCTGGAGTCCACCGCGTCCGAGGCCGTCAAGCAGGCGCTTGTCGACGCCCCCGGCTCCGACGAGTGGGCCGGCGCCGGCCGCGTGTCCGGTGGCATCGCCTCCGGCCGCTCCCAGCTGGGTGCGGACCTGCACGAGATCGACAACTCCTTCGCCAGGGCCGGCCGCCTCCTCGACGAGGTCGCCGGCGACGACGAGGCCGCGATCGCCCGCCGCGACGAGATCATCGCCGCGATCGACAAGACCTGTAAGCCCTACTTCGGCGACCTCGAGTCCCTGACCTACGTGCAGTGGCTCAACCGCTACCTGGAGATCTCCGGCCCCTGGGAGGGGAGTGGATCGACGTCTCCTGGTACAACCGCTTCGTCGAGATGGTCGAGCGCGCCGAGTCGCGCCTCACCGACATCGACCACGGTGAGTTCACCGCCCGCGTCGAGGTGGACGCGGACGCCCCGGGCGCGGCCGTCGAGAAGCTCGCCGAGCTCTACCCCGCCGCCGACAACGACCTGCTGCACCCGGCGGACCGCGCGTGGTTCATGAAGCTGCTGACCAAGCCGGGCAAGCCCGCCAACTTCGTGCCCGTCATCGACGGTGACGTCCGCCGCTGGTGGCGCTCCGACTCACTGTGGCAGGCGCACCACCCGCGCTACACCGCCGACGAGGTGTGCATCATCCCGGGCACCGCCGCCGTCACCGGCATCACCCGCGCCAACGAGCCCGTCGCCGAGCTGCTGGGCCGCTTCAACCAGGCCTCCATCGACGCCCTCATCGCCGCCGGCGAAGAACCGGTCGAGGTCGAACCTGCCGTCGTCGAGCGCGTCCTCACCGCCCACGGCACCTACTGGGCCGGCCGCCACCAGGCCTCCTTCGTCGAGCGCCTCGGCGACACCGACCAGTGGGCGCTGGCCGACGACCGCGCCTCCGCCATCCACGCCACCACCGGTGCCCGCCTCGTCGCGGAGGACGCCGAGCACGCCGTGCTCACCGTCCCGCTGGCCGGATCCACCGCCTTCGGCACCACCACGGACCTCACCGTCCGCTTCACCGTGCCCGCGAGCGCCCCGCTGTCCGCCTCCCCGCAGGTCACCCAGGCCGACGCCGAGGCCGCCATGGCCGAGCTCACCCGTGTCGCCGCGGGTGGCACCCTCGCCGAGGTCACCGCCGACGGCACCGCCGAGTGGACCACCACCATCGACGCCGGTGTCCTCGCCGACTACGACAACGTCACCGCCGGCTACCTGCCGAGCGAGCTGGCCGCCTCCGGCACCGCCCCCGACGTGCTCGTCGGCCGCGCCTGGCCCGCGATCTTCGCCGCCGTGCGCTCCGCCGTCATCCCGGGCACCGACTCCGCCTCCGTCGTCGAGGGCATGCTCTCCCTGGTCCACCTCGAGCACCACCTCACCATGCTCGACGAGCTGCCCCAGGTCACCGACGGTGCGGTCACCCTGACCGTCACCGCCACCGCCGACGAGGTCGCCGACACCGACATGGGCCGCCTCGTCGTGGTCCGCGCCCAGCTGGCCGCCGACGGTGAGCCCCTGGCCAAACTGTCCGAGCGCTTCGCCATCCGCGGCCGCAACGGCAACACCACGGCTCGCACCAACACCTCGATCCTGCCGTCCGTCGTGGACACCCCGCGTTCCTTCCGCTCCTTCGCCCGCGTCGTCGCCCCGGAGTCCATGCACCCCTTCGCCGTCGTCTCCGGCGACCGCAACCCCATCCACGTCTCCGACGTGGCCGCCGGCCTCGCCGGCCTGCCGGGCGTCATCGTCCACGGCATGTGGACCTCCGCCATCGGCGAGCTCGTCGCCGGCGCCGGCTTCTCCGAGGACTCCACCACCACGACCCCCGCCAAGGTCGTCGAGTACACCGCCACCATGCTCGCCCCGGTCCTGCCGGGTGCGGTCGTCGAGTTCACCGTCGAGCGCTCCGGCGTGGACAACCGCCCGGGCCACGGCGAGGTCCGGGCGGTCACCGCCATGGTCGACGGCAACCTCGTCATGACCGCCACCGCGGTCCTGGCCGCCCCGACCACCTTCTACGGCTTCCCCGGCCAGGGCATCCAGTCCCAGGGCATGGGCATGGAGTCCCGCGCCTCCTCCGCCGCCGCGCGCGAGATCTGGGACCGGGCCGACCGCCACACCCGCTCGAAGCTGGGCTTCTCGGTGCTGGAGATCGTCAAGAACAACCCGACCGAGGTCACCGTCGCCGGTGAGCGTTTCCACCACCCGGACGGCGTCCTCTTCCTCACCCAGTTCACCCAGGTCGCCATGGCCACCCTCGGTTGCGCCCAGATCGCCGAGATGGCCGAGGCCGACGCCCTCAACCAGCGCGCCTACTTCGCCGGCCACTCCGTCGGTGAGTACAACGCCCTGGCCGCCTACTCCGGTGTGCTCTCCCTCGAGTCCGTCGTGGAGATCGTCTACCGCCGCGGCCTGACCATGCACCGCCTCGTCGAGCGTGACGAGGACGGCAACTCCAACTACGGCCTCGCCGCCCTGCGTCCGAACAAGATGCGCCTGACCGCCGACAACGTCTTCGACTACGTCGCGGGCGTGTCCGAGCGCACCGGCGAGTTCCTGGAGATCGTCAACTACAACATCGCCGGCGTCCAGTACGCCGTCGCCGGCACCCGCGCCGGCCTCAACGCCCTCAAGGCGGACGCCGAGGAGAAGGCACCGGGCCAGCGCGCGTTCATCATGATCCCGGGCATCGACGTGCCCTTCCACTCCAGCCACCTGCGCGACGGTGTGGGCGACTTCCGCGAGCACCTCGACTCGCTCATCCCGGACGCCATCGACCTGGACATCCTCGTCGACCGCTACATCCCGAACCTCGTGGCCCGCCCGTTCGAGCTGACCCGCGAGTTCGTCGAGTCCATCACCGACGTCGTCGACTCCCCGTACATCACCGACATCCTCGCCGACTGGGACACCGCCCTGGCCGACGAGCAGAAGCTCGCCCGCACGCTGCTCATCGAGCTGCTGGCCTGGCAGTTCGCGTCCCCGGTCCGGTGGATCGAGACGCAGGACCTCATCCTGCGCGACGCCGACCACGGTGGCCTGGGCATCGACCGCTTCGTCGAGGTCGGCGTCGGTTCCGCCCCGACCCTGGCCAACATGATGGGCCAGACCCTGCGTCTGCCGCAGTACGCCGGCTCCGACATCGAGGTCCTCAACGTCGAGCGCGACCGCCCGGTCGTCTTCGCCACCGATGAGCTCGTCCGTGAGGTCCCGGAGGCTCCCGAAGCGGACGCCCCCGCCGAGGAGACCTCCCACGAGGTCAAGTCCGGCCCGGTCACCGCCAATGCCCCGACCGGCGACACCGTCCCGGCCGCCAACCCGGCCCCGGTCGCCGCGGCGGGCGCGGGCACCCCGGACGACATCACCTTCACCCCGGGTGACGCCACCGAGATGCTCATCGCCATCTGGACGAAGGTCCGCCCGGACCAGATGGGTTCCACCGACTCCATCGAGACCCTCGTCGAGGGCGTGTCCTCCCGCCGTAACCAGCTGCTGCTGGACCTCGGCGTGGAGTTCGGTCTCGGCGCCATCGACGGCGCCGCCGACGCGGAGCTCGAGGCCCTCAAGGCCACCGTCACCAAGATGGCCAAGAACTACCAGGCGTTCGGCCCGGTCCTGGGTGACTCCAGCGCCGACGCCCTGCGCCGCATCACCGGCCCGACCGGCAAGAAGCCCGGCTACGTCGCCGAGCGTGTCACCGGCACCTGGCAGCTCGGCCAGGGTTGGGCCGACCACGTCGTCGCCGAGGTCGTCATCGGCGCCCGCGAGGGTGCCTCCCTCCGCGGTGGTGACCTGGCCACCCTCACCCCGGCGTCCCCGTCGTCCGCCGCCGACCTCGACGCGCTTGTCGACGCCGCCGTCCAGGCCGTCGCCGCCCGCCGCGGCGTCGCCGTGGGCCTGCCGTCCGCCGGTGGCGGAGCCGGTGGAGTCGTCGACTCCGCCGCCCTCGGCGAGTTCGCCGAGCAGGTCACGGGCAAGGAGGGCGTGCTCGCCGAGACCGCCCGCACCATCCTCACCCAGCTGGGCATCAGCGAGGTCCCGAGCGACAGCTTCGAGGACACCGAGGACCACTCGGCCCTGTTCGACCTCGTCTCCCGCGAGCTCGGCTCCGACTGGCCCCGCCAGGTCGCGCCGCGCTTCAACGCCGACGAGGCCGTGCTTCTCGACGACCGCTGGGCCTCCGCCCGCGAGGACCTCACCCGCGTCGCCCTCGGCGAGCTCGACGCGGCGGACGTCGACGTCACCGGCGCCGGCGAGAACGTGGCCAAGCAGGCCGAGTACCTCGGCCTGACCGAGCTGGCCGCCCAGGCCCGCGATGACAACGCCCTGGCCTACAGCGCGGATGTCGCCGTGGTCACCGGCGCCTCCCCGAACTCCATCGCCGCCGCCGTGGTCGAGGAGCTGCTTGCCGAGGGGGCGACCGTCGTGGTCACCACCTCCAACCTCTCCCACTCGCGTCTCGAGTACTACAAGGCCCTCTACGCCGGCTCCGCCCGCGGCACCGCCGCGCTCTGGGTCATCCCGGCGAACTTGAGCTCCTTCGGTGACCTCGACGACGTCATCGAGTGGATCGGCACCGAGCAGACCGCCACCGTCAACGGTCAGAAGAAGGTGCTCAAGAAGGCCCTGACCCCGACGCTGCTGTTCCCGTTCGCCGCCCCGCGCGTCATGGGTTCGCTCGCCGACGCCGGCCCCGCCGCCGAGTCCCAGATGCGCCTGCTGCTGTGGGCCGTCGAGCGACTCGTCGCCGGCCTGTCCGAGATCGGCGCCGACACCCACGTGGGCAAGCGCCTCCACGTCGTCCTGCCGGGCTCCCCGAACCGTGGCCGCTTCGGCGGCGACGGCGCCTACGGCGAGTCCAAGGCCGCCCTCGACGCACTGGTCACCCGCTGGAAGGCGGAGCCGGTGTGGGGCGACCGCACCAGCCTCGTCCACGCCTTCATCGGCTGGGTCCGCGGCACCGGCCTCATGGGCGGCAACGACCCGCTCGTCGACGCCATCGAGGCCAAGGGCGTGCAGACCTTCTCCACCGAGGAGATGGCCCAGCGCCTGGTCTCCCAGATCACCCCGGACGTCCGCGCCGAGGCCGCGAAGGCCCCGGTCACCGTGGACTACACCGGCGGACTCGGAGAGTCCGACGTCAACATCGCGGAGCTCGCGCGCGAGGCCGCCGCGGCGGCGGAGCAGGAGGGCGTCGAGAAGCAGGAGGCGGAGGAACCGCGCACCCTGTCGGCCCTGCCGACCCCGTACCGACGCTTCCAGTGGACCGCCCCCGAGTTCTCCGGCGTCACGCAGACGCTCGAGGACATGGTGGTCATCGTCGGCGCCGGCGAGGTGGGCCCCTACGGCTCCGCCCGCACGCGTTTCGACGCCGAGCTCACCGGCGACCTCACCGCCGCCGGCGTCGCCGAACTCGCCTGGACCATGGGCCTGATCCACTGGGACGGCGCCTGGTACGACGCGGACGACAACGAGCTCGACGAGTCCGAGATCTACGACCGCTTCCACGACGAGGTCCTGGGTCGCGTCGGCATCCGCCGCTACCACGACGACTTCTTCATGGTGGACAACCTCGCCCCGGAGATGACCACCGTCTACCTGGACAAGGACCTCTCCTTCACCGTGGCCAACAAGGACGAGGCGAAGACCTTCGTCGACTCCGAACCGGACCACACCTCCGCGTACTTCGACGAGGAGGCAGGGGAGTGGACCGTCGTCCGCCACGCCGGCTCCGCCGTCCGCGTCCCGCGCCGCATCACCATGTCGCGCTTCGTCGGCGGCCAGATCCCCGAGGGCTTCGACCCGTCCGTCTATGGCATCCCCGCCGACATGGTGGACAACCTCGACCGCCTCGCCCTGTGGAACCTCGTGTGCACCGTCGACGCGTTCCTCTCCTCCGGCTTCACCCCGGCGGAACTGCTTCGCGACGTCCACCCCGCCCGCGTCTCCTCCACCCAGGGCACCGGCATGGGCGGCGTCGAATCCATGCGCTCCCTCTACATCGACGGCCTGCTCGCCGAGCCGCGCGCGAACGACATCCTGCAGGAGGCCCTGCCCAACGTCGTCGCCGCGCACGTCATGCAGTCCTACGTCGGTGGCTACGGCCAGATGATCCACCCGGTCGCCGCCTGCGCCACCGCCGCCGTCTCCGTCGAGGAGGGCTACGACAAGATCGCCCTGGGCAAGGCCGACTTCGTCGTCGCCGGCGGCCTCGACGACCTCTCCATCGAGGGCATCACCGGCTTCGGTGACATGGCGGCCACCGCCGACTCCACCGAGATGGAGAACAAGGGCATCGAGCACCGCTACTTCTCCCGCGCCAACGACCGTCGACGCGGCGGCTTCATCGAGTCCGAGGGCGGCGGCACCCTGCTGCTCGCCCGCGGCTCCGTCGCCGCCGACCTGGGCCTGCCGGTCCTCGGTGTCGTCGCCTTCGCCGAGTCCTTCGCCGACGGCGCGCACACCTCCATCCCGGCCCCCGGCCTGGGCGCCCTCGGTGCCGCCCGCGGTGGTGCCGACTCCCGCCTGGCCAACCAGCTCGCGGCCGTGGGCGTCGGCGTGGACGAGGTGTCCATCATCTCCAAGCACGACACCTCCACCAACGCCAACGACCCCAACGAGTCGGACCTGCACGAACGCATCGCCGCCTCCATGGGACGTGCCGACGGCAACCCGATGTACGTCATCTCCCAGAAGTCCCTGACCGGCCACGCCAAGGGCGGCGCCGCAGCCTTCCAGATGATCGGACTGACCCAGGTCCTGCGCTCCGGCCTCGTTCCGGCCAACATGTCCCTCGACACCGTTGACCCGGTCCTGGCCAAGCACCAGCACCTCGTGTGGCTGCGCAAGCCGCTCGACCTGTCCGCCCGGGCCCCCAAGGCCGGACTCGTCACCTCGCTCGGCTTCGGTCACGTCTCCGCGCTGGTCGCCATCGTCCACCCGGGCGCCTTCCTGACCGCCCTGCGTAACGAGCGTGGCCAGGACGCCGCCGCCGAGTGGGCCCGCAGCGCCGTGGCCCGCGAGGAGGCCGGCCTGCGCCGTATCGTCGACGGCATGTACGGCGGCGACCCGCTCTTCGAGCGCCCTGCCGACCGCAACCTCGGCGGCACCGGCGACGCCTTCAAGGAGCGCGAGGCCGCGGTCCTCCTCGACCACGACGCCCGCCTCGTCGACGGCATCCTCCGCACCGGTGAGGAGATCAGCGAGTAGTCGCTGACGCCGCAGCGCAGCCCCGGCACTGACCTTCTCGGTCGGTGCCGGGGCTTTGTCGTGGGGGAGTAGGTGGTGGGGGACGGGTGGGCGTCGATAAGCGGGGGTGAGAATTGTGGGACGATGAGTCCATGCATCATGTGGGAGTTGACCTCGTGCACGTCCCTGGTTTCCGCGAGCAGCTCGAGCGGCCGGGGTCGCGGTTTGAGGCGGTGTTCGCGGTGGGGGAGTTGCGGACGGCGGCGCGGCGGCAGGACCGGGCGCTGCATCTGGCGGGGCGCTGGGCGGCGAAGGAGGCGTTCATCAAGGCGTGGTCGCAGGCGATCTACGGGCGGCCGCCGCTCATTGATCCCGACGGGGTTGACTTCACGGAGATAGAGATACGACCCGACCGGTGGGGTCGGGTCGCGGTGGAGCTGTACGGTGAGGTGGAGCAGGCGGTGCGGGCGAGCGTCGGGGAGATCCGGACGAGCCTGTCGATCAGCCACGACGGTGACTACGCGATGGCGACCTGCCTGCTCGAGGTGAGTTAGTCCTCGGGCTCGTTCTTGGCCACCTTGTGGTCGTCGTCGTGGCCGTCGCGCTGGTCGTCGTTGATGTGCTCGACGTCCTCCGGGCGCGGGGAGCCGGCGGGCTGGTTCTGGCCCTGGCCCTCGGAATCGGAGATCGGGGTGGCGTTCGGGTTCGTCATGGTGATGCTCCTTGCCTGATTGGTGGTGACGTTGTGGTGCCCGCCACTCTAATCGTGTGCGGTGCTATGCGTCGTCGGGAAGCGAATCGGGGCCTTCGGCGATGGTGCGCAGGGCGGTGAGGTGGGCGTTCCAGGCCTGGCGTCCCTCCCTGGTCAGGGAGAGGCTGGTCTGGGGTTTCTTGCCCACGAAGGACTTCTTCACGTTGACCAGGCCCAGCTCCTCCAGGGCGGAGGAGTGCTTGGACAGGGTGGGGTCGGTGGTCTCCAGGTACTCACGGGCCTGCCGGAAGGTGATGTCGTGGACGCCGGCGAGGGTGGCCATGAGGGAGAAACGCAGGGGGTTGTTGAAGGCGGGGTTGAGCTGGGAGCGGGGGTGGGACTGGATGGCCACGTCTACTTCACTCCCGTGCGGACGGCGACGATCTCCCAGAGCGGCCCGAGGATGGCCAGGGCCATGAAGCCGGAGGAGATGGCGATGCCGAGACCGAGGGTGAACTGGGTGTTGGGGAAGGCGACGACAGCCCAGAGGATGACCCACAGGGCCAGCATGACGCCCCAGCGGGCGTTGAGTCCGCGGCGGGCCGGCGGGGAGGAGACGGTGGCACTGGCGGTGAAGACGGCGCTGACGATGATCCACGTCAGGCCGGCGATCCACGCGGGGAACGCGTCGGCGTCGGTGACGTTCGCGTAGGCGAGGCCGACGGCGGTGACGGCACCGCCGGCGCACAGGGCGATGTAACTGAGCCAGGCGAGGGAGAAGCTCGCGGCCTGGCGGGAGACGCCGTCGGCGCGGTCGAGCAGGGCGCGGGCGTCGGCGGCGGACGGGGTGCTGGTGGTGTTGCGTGTGTTCGACGTGTTCATGGTGGGCTCCTTGGGTTGCGGTGTACCCACGAGCCTGGAAACTACTTTCCACTTTGGCAAGTGCTTTCCGGAAAGAATGTCCGGAACGGCTGGTCATCAGCCGGTGGCCACCGCGAACAGGTAAGCCACGAGCATCCGTTTGATCTCGGCGACGATCGATTCGAAGGTCCGGTCATCGCGCCCGAGGTCGCGCACCGCGTAGTTGAGCAACGAGGACACCGTGTGCAGCAGCAGGCCCGCGAGCTGCTGACGCTCCTCCGGGGTGGACTCCGGGGACAGCGGGGCGACGACGTCGGCGATGATGTCGAGCATCTGCTTCTCCGTCGCCGCGGCCGTCGCACGCGTGGTGGGCGTGGACTGCACCGCGTGCCACACCGCGCGCCGGGAGGGGTCCTCGCGCCACAGGGTGGACAGGTGGTCGATGAACTCGTCGAGGATGTCCGGCCACTGCAGGGCGGGGACACGTTCGGAGAACTTCTTCAGTTCGGCGACGTTCTCCGCGGTGTCCACCCGGTCGAGCTCGCAGATGAGGACGTATTTGTTGGCGAAGAACTGGTACAGCGTGCCGATGGGCACCTCCGCGCGGCGGGCGACCTCGTCGAAGGTGAAGGACTCGAAGCCGACGTCGACAAGCACGCTGCGTGCCGCAGTGAGGATGCGGTTGAACCGCTCCCGGCTGCGCGCCTGCGCGGGCCGACGACGGGGAACGAGGATTCCCTCGTCCGTGGCGTCGGCGGCAGCGGCGTCCGCGCTGACGGCGGTGGTGTTCTCCTTGGCCATCGGTGGTGCTTAGGCGAGGTCGCGCAGGATGCGACCAACGTGCCCGGCGGCCCGGACGTTGTACTGGGCCAGGCCGATGGTGCCGTCCGGCTCCACGAGGAAGGTGGAACGGATGACGCCCTGGACGACCTTGCCGTAGTTCTTCTTCTCGCCGAACGCGCCCCACTCCTTCATGACCGACTTGTCCTCGTCGGACAGCAGGGTGAAGGTGAGTTCATGGTCCGCGCGGAACTTCGCCAGCTTCTCCGGCTTGTCGGGGGAGATGCCGATGACCTGGATGTCCTGGTCGTTGAGCTGAGCCAGGGAGTCACGGAAATCGCAGGCCTGCGTCGTGCAGCCGGGGGTGTTCGCCTTCGGGTAGAAGTAGACGAGGACCCGCTGGCCGGCGAAATCTCCCAGCGACACCGTGGTCCCGGAATCGTCGGGGAGGGAAAAGGCGGGGGCGGTGTCGCCGACGGCAAGACGTGAGGAATCTGTCATGTCCTACACCATACCTTCACCGGCGACAATGACATGCCGCCGTGCGGCCGGAGGCCGCGCTACACTACGCTGAGAACGAGACAACAGTCCGACTACACGTGAATTCGGGAGAACCAAGTGGCACGAGACATTGATGACATCCAGCGGGACATCGAGCGCACCCGTCGCCAGCTCGCCAGCACCCTGGATGAGCTCGCCACCCGCGGCAAGCCGCAGAACCTGGTCAACGACGCCAAGCGCGAGGCCAACGTGAAGCTGCAGGATCCCCAGGTGCAGAAGGTTCTCGCCGGTGTTGCCGTCGCCGTCGTCGGCGTTGTCGCCCTGGTGGTTGCCCGCAACCGCAAGCGCAGCAACGACATCAAGGAGCTGCGGCGTCTCCTCGCCGGCCGCGTCTAGCGTCCCGTGTCCAGATTCCGGAGGGCCCTGGCCGCCTCGGCGGCCGGCCTTCTGTTGAGCGCGTGCAGCACCGGGCCGATGCCCGCATCGGCTAACGACACTGACGTGCATTTCCTCGGCATGATGGTCCCGCATCACCAGCAGGCGATCGACATGTCCGAGGTCCTTCTTGATTCCGACGTCGCCGACCCGGACGTCCGCGACCTCGCCGAGCGCATCCGCGACGGCCAGGAACGCGAGAACGCCCAGATGAATCAGTGGGCGCAGGAGTGGGAGATCGACGAGGACATGGAGCGCCACTCCCACCACATCGCCAACGGCATGATCTCGCCCGGCGTCTTCAACACCTACGCCCAGCTCGAGGGCGAGGAACTGCGCGCCCGCTTCCTCGAACTCATGCACCGCCACCACGCCGAGGTCATCGCCATGACCCAGGACCAGGTGGACAACGGCGGCTACGAACCGCTGCGTGACATGGCCGGCCAGATGATCGAGGTCCAGACCGCTGAGATGCGGGAGATGGAGGAGCTGGCCCGTTAGCTCAGCTGCGCCCCGGAGCCGACCATCTCGGCGAAGGCGGCGTCACCACGTTCTGTGTCTACCGCCGCGCACATCTCGGTGAGCACGCGCACCTCGAATCCCTCCTCGAGGGCGTCGAGCACGGTGGCGCGCACGCAGTGATCGGTGGCGATGCCGACGACGTCGAGCTTCTCGACGCCCCGATCCCGCAGCCACTGCGCCATCCCCACGCCCTCCGCCTCGCCCTCGAAACCGGAGTATGCGGCGCTGTACTCGCCCTTACGGAAGAAGGCGTCGATGGTGTGGGAACGGACGGCGTCGTGAAGCGCGGCGCCGGTGGAGTCCGCCACGCAATGGACCGGCCAGGAGTCGACGAAGTCGGGGGTGTCCGAGAAATGCTCACCCGGGTCGATGTGCCAGTCCTGGGTGGCCACGACGTGGGCGTAGTCATCGGCGTGGTTGTCCTGGTAGCTGCCGATGAGACCGGCAACCTCGGTGCCGCGTTCCGTGGCGAGGCTGCCGCCGGGGCAGAAGTCATTCTGGACGTCGACGATGACGAGGGCGGTCTTCGGGCTGGCCATGGGGTCCTCCTGCGGTGGCTGGGATGGTGGCACCAGCCTAACCGGTGCCGAAGTCGTCATCGGGGTCAGTGAAACTGTCGGGGCTGTCCCACACCTGCAGCAGGTCCTCATCGCCACGGGGTACGGGGCCGGACAGGTAGGCGTCGGCGTGCTGCCCCATGGCCGCGTTCTTCACCGGCAACTGCCGACGATGAGAGGTGTAGGCCTCCCCGTCGGGCATCCGGAAGCGGAGGAAGGTGGCATCGATCTCGTCGATGAAGATCGTGATGTCGCCCGAGGTCACCAGGGCGTGGCAGGCGGAACACAGCGGAATGAGGTTGTCCAGATTGGTCTCGCCACCGTTGACCCATTCGAGGATGTGATGGAACTGCAGGAAGCGGGTGTGCGGGCAACCGGGCGTGGCACACCGGTGGCTCCACAGGGCGAGCAGTGCCTTCTCCTGCGACGGGGAGATCGTCCGGGCGGCGCGGGTCAGTTTGAGGTGCAGGCCCTTCTTGTCCAGCAGGTGGTAGCGGACATCGCCGTTGAGCACCGACCTCAGCAGATCCCCCGTCTGCCCGCCATGTCGCTCCGGAATGTAGGCGCGCTGATCCAGCGTCATGAGTACATTGACCTGCGCTCCCGGCGCCCGCAACCGGCTCGTCGGGTGGCTGCGCACGACGTTGATCATCCCGAGGAACGCCGACAGCATCCCGCCGAACATCGGGGACCCGAAACGGGTGAGGGAGGTGTCCTCCGCCGGCTTCTGCGCCTGCTCAATGAGCTTGTCCAGTTCCTTGGAGCCTTCCGGGCCCGCCAGTGCGTCCGCGTCCAGCTCCGCGGTGTCCCGCAGCGACGCGAGTTCCGCGACCTTGAGTGCCGCCTGGAACTCCGCCGCGTGCTCGGGCCCGAGGGTGCCCCAGAAGCGGATACCGCCGGTGTCCTCGTCCTCCACCACCCGGAAAGAGTTTCGGGGCTTCTTTCGGCCGGGGCGGTCCCGCCCGGCCAGCTGCTGTTCCAGTTCGCTCAGGCACATGGCCAGTGCGAGGTCCACGAGCTCGGGTTCGTTGTCGTGGGTGAGGTAACGCAGGAGCAGCCTCACCTTGGAGTACGTCAGGTCTCCGGCCACGAATGCCTCTGCCACCAGGGGAAATTCGGCGAGCTTCTCCCCGACGTGCAGGTATTCATAGGCGGTGCGCCGCGAGAGGTCATGGGCCCGCATGAGCCAGACCTGCGTGCTGGGTGCGCCGCGTTTGCGGGCGAGGTTGCGGAGATGGAACTCCGCGATCATGAGGATGAACCGTGCCTTGTGGATGGTCAGTGAGCGGTGGGTGCTGGCGATCGTGTCGGTGAGTGTCTGGTCGTTCAATCCGGTGAAGTCGGTGGCCTTCATCGTGTCCCCTGAGTCGAATTAACGTTCGATTGACTGCAGGCTAACACGGGGCCCAGACACGGGACTGTCTCGTGTAGCGCCCCTGTTCAGGGGCGTATTCTGTGCGCAGCTGCGCACAGAATGCTGCACTATCTGTGGGTGCTGAAGGGGCACGTGCGGACGATCGAACGAGGGGCTGCCTGGGGTGGGATGGGAGCGCCCGCGGGGTGGGTGTCAAGCGCCGGGGCAGGTAAGGCTGCCGCGCGGGGCACAGTGCAACATCCCTGTTCAGGAGCATGTTTTGTGCGCAGCTGCGCACAACGCGCCTCCGGAATCGACGAAGCCGGGCCTCCTCGGGCCCGGCAACGTACCTTCGCCAGCGGTCAGGCGGTGGCGATCCACTCTGCGGCGTCGTCGACGATCCGGGCGGCGGGCGCGGAGACGTCGAAGACTCGACCGTGCTCATCGGATTCCAGTTCCTCGAGCGTGTCCAGCTGGGAGTCCAGCAGGGACGGCGGCATGAAGTGGCCGGGACGGTACTCCATCCGGCGCGACAGCAGCTCACGCGTGCCGTGGACGTGCACGAAGGCGACGTCCGGGACGGCCTGGCGGATGAGGTCGCGGTAGGAACGCTTGAGGGCGGAGCAGCCGATGATGCCGCCCTCCGGGTGGTCCACCAGCCACGCGCCGACGAGCTCGAGCCAGGGCCAGCGGTCCTCGTCGGTCAGGGCCTCGCCGCGGGCCATCTTGTCGATGTTGACCTGCGGGTGCAGGTCGTCGCCGTCGCGGTAGGGCAGGCCGAGTTTCGTGCCCAGCAGCTGGCCGACGGTGGTCTTGCCGGAGCCGGAGACCCCCATCACCACAATGTGTCTGCGCATGTCGGTCACCAGTTGTGGACGGTGCCGTCGGCGAGACGGTTGTAGGGGAGGTAGGCCTGCTCGTAGGGGAACTTCTCGGCTTCCTCGGGGTGGAAGGTGACGCCCAGGCCCGGGGTATCGGAGGGGTGGAGCATGCCGTTCTCGAAGGTCATGGTGGTCTCGAAGACGGACAGGGTCTCCGGGGTGTGGGTCATGTACTCCTGGGCGCCGTAGTTGTGGATGTTGATGTCCAGGTGCAGCTCGGCGGCGAAGCCGATGGGGGAGACGTCGGTGGGGCCGTGGAAGCCGGACTTGATCTGGTACGGCTCGGCCTGGGCCATGACCTTCTTCAGGGGCGAGATGCCGCCGAAGTGGGTGGTGGCGCAGCGGACGTAGTCGATGAGCTGCTCGTTGATGAGGTCCTTGATGTCGTAGACGGTGTTGAAGACCTCTCCGATGGCCAGCGGGGTGGTGGACTGCTGGCGGACGTAGCGCAGGTTCTCCTGGTTCTCGCCGAGGGTGACGTCCTCGAGCCAGAAGAGGTTGTAGGGCTCAAGCGACTTGGCCAGCTGGGCGGCCTCGCGCGGGGTCATGCGGTTGTGGCCGTCGTGCAGCAGGGGCAGTTCGGGGCCGAACTCGTTGCGCACGGCCTCGAAGACGGTGGGCAGGTGGCGCATGTAGGCGGCGGTGTCCCAGTCCTCCTCGACGGGCCAGCCGCCGCGGTTGGCGGGCTCGAAGTCGTAGCGGGCGCCGGAGGCCTGTTCCTGGGCGGCGACGCCGTAGAGCTTCTCGATGCCGGGCACGGAGGTCTGCACGCGGATCATGGTGTAGCCGAGGTCCATCTCGTAGCGGATGGAGTCGAACAGTGACTCGAGGTCGGTGCCGGAGGCGTGGCCGTAGGCGCGGGCGCCGGTGCGGGAGGCGCCGCCGAGCAGGTCGTAGACCGGCATGTTGGCCATCTTGCCCTTGATGTCCCACAGGGCCATGTCGACGGCGGCGATGGCGGCCATGGTGACGGGGCCGCGGCGCCAGTAGCAGGCGCGGTAGAGGAACTGCCAGGTGTCCTCGATCATGCGGGCGTCGCGGCCGATGAGCAGCTGGGCGACGTGGTCCTTGAGGTAGGAGGCGACGGCGAGTTCGCGGCCGTTGAGGGTGGCGTCACCGACGCCGACGACGCCGTCGTCGGTGGTGATCTGGAGGGTGACGAAGTTGCGGGACGGGGAGGTGACGAAGACCTCGGCCTTCACGATTTTGGAGGACATACCTTGGATCCTTTCACGACAATCCGGTTGGTCATATCTTATTGCACGTTATTTCACGGGCGGGTTCTGGTACTTGCCACGGTAGGCGTCCGCGATGATCTGGACGATCTGCTCGTAGGTCATGGACCCGGTGTTGAGCACGACGTCGTAGTACTCGTCACTGTTCGGATTCCACTGGTACAGGGCCCGGGACATCTCGGCGCGCAGCCGGTCCTCTGCCTCGCACTGTTCCTCGGCATCCGAGACGGACAGGCCGGTCTTCTGCATGACCCGTTCGACACGCTTGCTCATCGGGGCGATGAGGCGGACGTGCATGACGCCGACGACCCGGCCGAGCACGAGGGCACCGTTGCGCCCGAGGATGACGCCGCCGTCCTCCACTGCGCCGAGCACGTAGTCGGTGTTCTCGGACGCGATCCTGTTGTTGGCGGAGATGTCGCTGGCGGCGGCGAGGTCCATGTCCTGGGAGCCGTTGAGGGAGACCGAGCGCATCCACCGGGAGAAGGCGTTGTCGGAGATCAACGCGCTGCGGTCGACGGTGGCCAGTTCCTCGGAGGTGAACTTCTGGCCGATGTAGGGCACGCCGAGTTCCTTCGCCAGCATCGGCGCGATGTCGGAGGCGCCGGAGCCGCGCTGTCCGAAGACGGTGACGATCGGCGGGTGGACACTGTCGGCACGCCGCATGAGGGTGCTGCGGCCGTCACCCAGGGAGGTGGCGAGGACGCGCTCGGCCGGGACACCCTTACGTTCAGCGACGGCCGACTGGGTGCGGCGTTCATTGAGGTCGCTGACCACCCTGGCATGCAGCTCCGCGGTCAGCGGGTAGGCGATGAGGACGAGGAGGGCGACGACCGCGAGAACCGCGGGGACGAGGCCGGAGGCGGTGCGGATGCCG
Organism: Corynebacterium suedekumii; assembly: GCF_030252185.1. Taxonomy (NCBI): domain Bacteria; kingdom Bacillati; phylum Actinomycetota; class Actinomycetes; order Mycobacteriales; family Corynebacteriaceae; genus Corynebacterium; species Corynebacterium suedekumii. The sequence goes on along the minus strand of NZ_CP126970.1, from coordinate 191,663 downwards.
GTGAGGGCGTCGTCGGCCTGAGTGGCGGCCATGGGGACGTAACCGAAGGCGCCGATGATGGCGCCGCCGGCCCAGCCGCCGACACCCTGACCGCACTTACGGATGAAGGAGAGGATGGAGTAGGAACCGCCCTCGGCGCGGATGCCGGTTGCCCACTCGCCGTAGTCGACGGTGTCGGCCTGCATGGAGAACATCAGGGCGTTGGTACCTCCGGTGCCCACGCCCAGGAGGAACCAGGCCACGATGGCGATGAGGAGGCTGCCTCCCGGCATGAGGAAGATGAGCGCGTAGCCGAGGACGGCGACGAGGGCGGTGGCGATGTAGCCGTTGCGCTTGCCCATGCGGACCGTGATCGTCGGGACCATCGTGGCGACGAGGACGGTGCCCACCGTGTTGGCCAGCATGAGATAGGTGAACCAGCCGGCGTTGCCCAGGACGTAGCGGGCGAAGTAGATGCCCACCGCGTTCATGGTGAACATGGCGGCCAGCAGGAAGAAGGCGCCGGCGCAGAGGATGAGCAGGGGTCGGTTCTTGCCGATCATCCGGAAGGTGTTCTTGAAGGAGATCTCACCCTGGCTGCGCGGGACGGTCTCCCGGGTGTTGGCGAAGCAGATGAGGTAGAGGATCACCGCGATGACACCGAGGACGAGGCAGGTGATGGTGAACTTCAGGCGCACGCCGTCGGCGGTGGTGTCCTGGAACTGCGGGGACACGATCGCGGAGAGGGCGACGCCGGTGGTGGCGGAGGCGATCGAACGGGCGCCGGAGAGCTTGGAGCGGTCGACCGGGTCCTGCGTCATCGCGGCGGACAGGGAGCCGTAGGGGATGTTGACGAAGGAGTAGGCGAGCTGGAAGGCGGCGTCGAGAAGGAAGATCCACGCGATGGTGGCGGTGGTGCCGAGTCCCGCCGGGGTGCTGAAGAGCAGCACGAAGACGATGGCCAGCGGGGTGCTGCCGAACAGCAGCCACGGGCGCAGGCGGCCCCAGCGGGTGTTGAAGCGGTCGACGGTCTGGCCGGCGATGAGGTCGGCGACGCCGGCCCAGATCTTGGTGATGCCGTAGATGGCGCCCGCCACGCCGGCGGACAGGCCGGCGATCTCCGTCATGTAGACCATGAGGAACATCGAGGTCATCATGAAGGACAGGTTGTTGGCGACGTCGCCGAGTGAGTACGCCAGCACCCGGCGGGTGGGCATCTTCCCCGATGCCGGGGCAGCCGGGGAGGCACCGGGGGCGGTGGCTTGGGTGGACACGATATCTCCTAGTGGGGGCCTAGTAGGGGCCTGGTGGGGGTCAGCACCGGGGATACTGCGTACACACCAACGGGCAGTGTCCACGGCTGTGGGAGGGAGGTGGAGCAGGGTCAGTCGGCCAGCGGGTCCCGCCTTCCGTAGGCGGCGGAGTCCATGCCCAGCCAGCGGTCACGCAGGTAGCGGGCGGCGGCCTTGGGGCGACGGTCGCGGGTGAAGGCGCCCTTCTTGTTGCCGTCGACACGCGCGAAACCGTACTTGGTCTGGAAGTCGGCGAAGTTCCACATCTGCTCGCCGATGACGGCGTCGAAGGAGTCGAAGACCCGGGAGTTCATCGCCAGGTACTCCACCTGGTAGTCCTCGGTGAACGGCTGGTGGTAGATGCTGTGCAGGCCGGCGACGGTGTCGGCACCGTACTCGGTGATGATGATCGGCTTGCCGTACCGGTCGACCCAGCCCTGCAGCTCCTCGGTGAACAGCGCCTCGGCGGAGGTGAGGTCACCGGACTGGAAGTACCAGCCGTAGTAGCGGTTGAGCATGATCACGTCGAAGAGGTCGGAGATGACGCACTTGTCGTGGGGCGCCATCATGACGTTGACGAAGCCGACCGGCCGCGTCGGGTCGCACTCGCGGGCCAGCTCGACGAGCGGTTCAAAGTAGGTGCGGGCCTCGGGGTCGACGCTGTCGGGTTCGTTGGCGATGGACCAGATGACCACGGAGGGACGGTTCTTGTCCCGGGCGATGAGTTCGCGGATCTCGCGGGCGTGGCTGGCCTGGGTCTTGTCGTTGACGTTCTCGGCGGAGTAGGTGGTGCCGCCGTCGGAGTCGAGGATGCCGCCGGACATCATCCAGTTGAGTCCCACGGCGGGGGTCTCGTCGATGACGACGATGCCGTGCGCGTCGCAGTAGTCCATGATCTGCTCGGAGTAGGGGTAGTGCGAGGTGCGCAGCGAGTTCGCGCCGATCCAGCTGAGCAGCTCGAAATCCTGGATCATGTGGGCGTCGGAGTGGCCCTTGCCCAGGGTCTCGTGGTCCTCGTGCATGCCGAAGCCGGTGAAGTAGAACGGCTTGTCGTTGATGAGCAGGCGGTGGCCGTCCACGCGGACGGTGCGCACGCCGAAGGGCTGGAGGTAGACGTCGACGACGGCGGCGTCGTCACGCAGCGTGATCTCCAGGTCGTACATGCCGCCGACGCCCGGCGTCCACAGCGTGGGGTTGTCGATGGTGGCGGACCCGCGCGCGCCCTCACCGCGGGCGACCGTCTCCCCGGTCTGCTTGTCGACGACCGCGATGCTCACCGTCAGCCCCTCCGGCGCCGTGACATCCCAGGTCACCGTGCCGTCGAGCTCGGTGGTGACGGTGACGTCCTCCACGTGCCGCCGCGGGCGGGCGACGAGCTCCACCGAGCGGTGCAGGCCGGTGTAGTTGTAGAAGTCGTGCAGGTAGTGCTGCTGGCGCCGACCGTCCGGGGTCTGCGTGACCCAGCCCGGCGGGATGCACGTCTTGTCCAGGCGGTTGTCCACCGCGACGGTGAGACGGAACTCCTCACCCGCGGTGACGTGGTCGGTGACGTCGACCTCGAAGGGCAGGTAACCGCCCGAATGGCGGCCCACCTCGACGTCGCCCGCCCACACGATGGCGTGGTGGGTGGCGGAACCGAAACGGACGAGGATCTGCTCGCCGTCCCAGCCGCGCGGCACTCGGACGGTGCGCTGGTAGAACCAGTAACCGACGTGGTTGCGCACGTTCTCGTCGGCGAAGAGGTCATTGACCGACGCCGGTACCGCGACCTCGCGGGTCCCGGGCAGGGTGTCGGCGAACAGTCGCCGCTCCACCCCGTCGTTGTCGTGGTCCACGGCGAAACGCCACAGGCCGTCGAGGCTGCGGACCTCGCGGGTGGGGGTGTCGATGGCTGTGAGCATGGTCAGTCCTCCCTGATGGTGGTGACGTGGGTGCGGATGAGCTCGACCGCGTCGGCGTCGGCGGCCAGCTCGGCGTCGAGGGCGGCGATGAGCGCGGCGACCGGGTCGGGGTCGTGGGCGGCGGCGGACAGCTCCGCGGCGCGGGTGTCGGTGATCAGATCCTGGCGCAGCAGGTGGGTGATCCACGCGGCGATGGAGAATGCGGCGGCGGAACCGTCGCGGCCCTCCGCACGCTCGGCCTTCATGATGGGCACGGCCCGCATGCGCTGCTTCGTGCCACCGTCGACGGCGATCTGGGCGAGGTTGTGGCGGATCCGCGGGTTACGGAACCGCTCGATGAGGTCCTCGCGGTAGGCGGGCACCTCCAGCCCCTCGGCGGTCAGGTGCCGGGCGGCCTCGTCCCACAGGGCCGCCACGCGGGCGGCGACCTGCTCGTCGCCGATGGCCTCGGCGACGGTGGTGTGCCCGCGCAGCTGGCCGTAGTAGGCCATGAGCGAGTGGGAGCCGTTGAGCAGCCACAGTTTGCGACGCTCAAAGGGCTCGATGTCATCCACGAACACCACGCCGGCGTCCTCCCAGTCGGGGCGGCCGGCGGGGAACCCACCCTCGATGACCCAGGAGGCGAAGGGCTCGGTGACCACGGGGGCGAGGTCGTCGTGCCCGGTCTGCTCGGCGACATCCGCCGCCAGCTCGTCGTCGGCCGCCGGGGTGATGCGGTCGATGGAGGTCGACGGGAATGTGACGTTCTCCTCGATCCACCCGGCGAGCTCCTCGTCCAGCTGACGGGCCAGGCCGATGACGGAGGCCCGGGTCAGTGCGCCGTTGTCGGCGACGTTGTCGCAGCTCATCACGGCGATGCCGGGGCCGCCGTTGGCGCGCCGGGCCGCCAGGCCGAGCACGATTTTGCCGGCCGCGGTGTCGAGGGTGTCCGGGACCTTGCCCGAGGTGTCCAGCACCTCGCGGAGGATGCGGGTGTCGGCGGTGACCTCCTCGTCCGTCTCGTCGAGGGAGCCGTCGGCGGCGAGGTGGTAGCCGGCCTCGGTGACCGTCATGGTGACCACGGCGGTGGCCGGGTCGGCGAGGAGCTCGACCAGGCGGACGATGTCGTCCGCCGGCCGCGCTTCGACGAGCGAGGTCATCAGCTCACAGCTGTCACCGTCGCCCGAGCGGGTGACCAGGGTGTACAGGCCGTCCTGCCGGTCGAGCTGGTCCGCCATGAGCGGGCCACGGCCCGTGAAGGAGGCGTACCCCCACTGCGGGTCGGCCGGGTCGGCCTCCGCCTGCTGGGTGTACCAGACCTGATGTGCCCGGTGGAACGCGCCGAGCCCCAGGTGGACGAGGCGGATCGGCGGGGTGGGGGTGTCCGTGGTGCGGGTCAGGGGAGTGCTCACAGCTTGAACACCCGCCTCGGGGAGGCGTCGATGAGGTCGACGATGACGTCGGCGGCCCGTTCCTCGGACAGCCGGTGCTCCGCGACCAGGCGGGCGAGGTAGCCGGCCTCCACCCGGCGGGAGGTGTTGTGGCGCGCCGGTATGGAACAGTAGGCGCGGGTGTCGTCGATGAAACCGGAGTAGCGGGAGAACCCGGTCGTGCCGGTGGTGGCGGCGCGGAAGCGGTTCATGGCGTCGATCTCGTCGATGAACCACCACGGGGCGCCGGCGTAGACGGACGGGTAATAGCCGGCCAGCGGGGCGATCTCGCGGGAGAAGGTCGTCTCGTCGATGGTGAAGAGCACGAAGTGGAAGTCGGGGTTCTCGCCGAAGGAGCTCAGCAGCGGCTGCAGGCCCTCGGTGTACTCCATCCGGAAGGGGATGTCGTGGCCGACGTCGGCACCGTACTTCTGGAAGGTGCTCGTCGAATGGTTGCGGTACACACCCGGGTGCAGGGTCATCACCAGGCCGTCGTCCTGCGCCATCTCGGCGAAGCGGTAGGTCATGTTCGCCTCGAAGGCCAGTGCCTCCGCGCGGGTGGCGTCGCCGCGCAGGCCCTTGTCCAGCAGGGCCTGCGCCTCCGCGTCGGAGAGCGGGGTGGAGCCGGCGTCGTGGGTGCCGTGGTCGGAGCTGGTGGCGCCGTGGTCGATGAAGTACTGGCGACGGTTGCGCATGGCCTGCAGATAGCCTTCGTACCCCGACTTTCCGTCGCCGGCGGAGTCGATGAGCCGGGTGACGTTGTCGGCGAACTCCGGCTTGTACATCTTGGTGTAGGCGTCGGGGCGGAAGGTCGGCAGTACCCGGGAGGTGAACGACGGGTCCTCGGCCAGGGCGCGGTGCGCGGCGAGGTCGTCGAGCGGGTCGTCGGTGGTGGCCAGCACCTCGAGGCCGAAACGCTCGGCCAGGGCGCGGGGGCGGAAGTCGGGCTGGGCGAGGATGGTGGCGAGCTCGTCGTAGACCTCGTCGGCGTTGTCCGCGGTCAGCCGTTCCGGGTCGATGCCGAAGACCTGGGCGAACTCCTGCTCCAGCCAGTAGCCGGAGGCGGTGCCCGCGTAGAGGTCGAAGCGGGAGCAGAAGATCCGCCACGCCTCGCGGGGGACGCAGTCGTGGCCGCCGACGCCCAGGTCGGCCAGTTCCACGCCCGCGGAGTGCAGGACGCGGGTGAGGTAGTGGTCCGGGCTGATGAGCAGGGCGGTGGGGTCGGGGAAGGGTTCGTCGTCAACGAACATGGCGGGGTCGAGGTGGCCGTGCGGGGAGATGATCGGGAGATCCTCCACGTGTGCGAGCAGGCGGCGGGCGATGTCGCGGACGCCCGGTTCCGCCGGGAGCAGCCGGTCAGGGTGGTAGGCGTGTGATCTGGTCATGCCTACATCCAAGTCGGGGACGCAGGTCACAGACAAGGAGTTGCCAACAGTTGCCGACCCGGGGGTCGTCAGGATAGGCGGCGGCTCGAGCCCCGCACGATGAGGCGGGTGGGCAGCACCCGGGGGCGGGCGAGCGGGGCCTTGATCCCGTGGATGAGTGCCATGAGGTTGGCGGCGGCGACGCGGCCGACGGTGTGCAGCGGGCCCGCGACGGTGGTCAGTCCCGGCGGGATGAGCGCGGTGATCTCCGTGTTGTCGAAACCGACGACCGCGACGTCGTCGGGAACCGAGACGCCCTCGCGGTGAGCCTGGTCGAGGAAGCCGATGGCCACGAGGTCGTTGAAGCACAGGACGGCGTCGGTGGGATCGGTGCGCCAGGCCTCGAAGGCACGGCGCCCGCCGAGCATCGTCGGCTGGTCCACCCGCAGCTGACGCACGCTGATGCGCCGCAGCCGCCGGGCCTCGCTGGCGGGCAGGGCGGTGCTGCGGGTGAACGTGTCGGGGGCGGTTTCGGCGGGGGTTCCCACGGCGTCGAGAAGCCCGCGCCAGCGCGTCGCATCAGCCCAGGAATCGTGGGGGCCGGCGAGGTAGGTGATGGAGCGCACGCCCTGCGACTCGAGGTGCACCGCCGCCTTGATCGCCCCCTCGTAGTTGTCCACCAGCACGCTGGGCACGCCGGGGACCGGGCGGTTGAGGCTCACGGTGGGGATGGTGCGGGCGATCTTCTGGATCTCCCCGTTGGCCAGGCGGGTGGAGGCGAGCAGCAGGCCGTCGACGATCGGCAGCATCCGGTCGACGGCGGCCCGCGCCCGCGGCACCGACTCGTGCGTGTCGGCGACCGTGACCAGCATCCCCTCCATCCGGGCGGCGTGCTCCGTGCCGCGGAAGACCTCCTGGAAGAAGGGGTTGGTGATGTCCGCGACCACCAGTCCCAGGGAGTGGGACGGCGGCTTCGTCGACCCCCGGGTCTCCACCTCGGCGCGGTAGCCCAGCTCCTCCGCGGCGGCCCGGATCTTCTCGGCCGTGCGGAAGCTCACGCGGTCCGGCCGGGAGAAGGTGCGCGACACGGTCGACGGTGAGACTCCGGCCAGCGTGGCCACGTCATAGATCGTCGCGTCTTTCCCCATGCCGCCGACAATACGCGGGACCGGCCGGTGGGTAGGCTGGGATGCCATGCAGACCCCCATCCCGGATTACCTGGACGACATTCTCGACGGCGTGCGTGACGAGGACGGCGGAGAGGTCGCCGCCTACATCCCCGAGCTCCGCGACGCCGACCCGGAGAAACTCGGCATCGCCCTGTGCACCACCAGCGGGCACCTCTATTCGGTGGGGGACGCCGACGTCGAATACACCATCCAGTCCATCTCCAAGCCCTTCGTCTACGCGCTCGCCGTCCAGGAACTCGGCGCCGACGCCGTCAACGAGGTCGTGGGCATGGAACCCTCCGGCGAGGCCTTCAACGAGCTCTCCCTCGACGACAACGACAAACGTCCGGTCAACCCGATGATCAACGCCGGCGCCATCGCCGTCAACCAGCTCATCAACGGCGAGGACTCCTCCGTCGAGGACCGGGTGGAGCGCATCCGGGACCTCTTCTCCCGCCTCGCCGGGCGCGAGCTCACGGTCGACGCGGAGCTGGAGGAGTCCGAGCTCAAGGGCGCCGACCGTAACCTGTCGATCGCCCATGTGCTGCGCAGCTACGACATCATCAAGGACGAGGCCCACGACGCCGTCACCAGCTACACCGGCCAGTGCTCCATCCTCGTGACCACCCGCGACCTCGCCGTCATGGCCGCCACCCTGGCCAACGGCGGCGTCCAGCCCATCACCGGCGACCGCATCCTCGGCGCGAAGGCCTGCCGCCTCGCCCTGTCCGTCATGAGCTCCGCCGGCATGTACGACGCCGCCGGCCGCTGGATGGCGAACGTGGGCATCCCCGCCAAGTCCGGGGTCGCCGGCGGGCTCATCGGCAACCTGCCCGGCCAGCTCGGCATCGCCACCTTCTCCCCGCGTCTCGACGCCCAGGGCAACAGCGTCCGCGGCGTCAAGATCTTCGAACGCCTCTCCCACGACATGGGCCTGCACCTCATGTCCTCCGACTACTACAGCGTCCCCGGCATCCGCTCCATCACCCGCGACGGCGACAAGACCATCGTCCGCCTCCAGGGCATGATCAACTTCCCCGCGGCCGAGGACATTCTCCACGACCTCACCGAGCAGCGCCTCGGCGGCAACGAACTCGTCCTCGACATCTCGCGCGTCACCGGCTTCAACAAGATGGGCCGCCGCATGGTCAAGGAGGGCTTCCGCCGCTACCGCGAGAACGGTTTCGAGGTCTACGTCTACGACCCCGAGGAGGTCATGACCGACCTCGAGTTCTCCGACGGCACCTACGCCGACACCGTGGGCACCCTGACATGACCTGGTACGCCGTCGCCGCGCTCGCCGTGGTGGGGGTGGTCGCGGCGGTGGTGCTGCCGCGCCGCAGGGAGGCGGAGCTGACGGGGTTCCCCTGGTTCTGGGTGTTCCTCCCCCTCCTCGCCCTCGCGGTGGCGGTCACCGCAGCGCGGATCCTCGCCCCCGAGACGGGATTCCCGCCGGTGGGGGAGCCCATGCAGTACCTGTCCAACGAGCAGCTGTGGAGCTTCGAGGACTACAACCGGGCGACCACCATCTGGATGGGGCTGCTCGCGGTGGGCCTGACCGGCACCGTCTGGTCCTGGCTGGGGCGGCGGGTCTGAGATGTACCTGCCCGACGCCACCTGGCTCATCGTGTTCGCCGCCGTCATCGTCGGGCTCGTCGCCGCGTCCGTCGTGCGGCGCCGCCACAACCGGCCCGGGTTCCCGTGGTTCTGGGTCACCTTCCCCGTGACGGTGCTGGCCACCGCTGCCGCCCTCGCCGGCTACGCACCCGTGGAGTTCCACCCGACCATGTACCTGCCGCTCAGCGACGGGGAGGCCTACGACGCCACCTGGCTGACGGGCCTGCTCGCCGTCGTCGGCGCCGCCGCATCCACGTGGGCGTGGCGGCAGGGACGGTATTGACGTCAGCCTAGAGTGGTGCCCATGCTCCACGCCGTCTCCTTCGCGCTGCTCGATTCGCTCAACGTCCTCCTCATCGGGGTGATCGTCGCACTCGGCGTCATGCTGCCGCGGACCGCGCCCTACCGGCGCATCGCCACCCTGCTCGTGTTCGGCGACTGGCTCGGGGTGTTCCTGCTCTCGGTGGTCACCATGGTCGTCTTCGACGGCCTCGGCGACCTGGTCCAGCGGGCGCTGGAATCCCCCGTCTTCGGCATCCTCCTCATCGCCACGGGCGTGCTCTCCCTCGTGCTCACCCTCCGCGGCGGCGGCAAGGGGGACAATGCGCTCATCGGCCGGTTGCTCGGGCCTCTGCAAACCCCGTCGCTGAAGACCATCGGTGTCGGCTTCATTCTCGGCGTGGTCCAGTCCGCCACCTCCGTGCCCTTCTTCGCGGGCCTCGGATTCCTCTCCGCCGGCGACTATCCGGCCGTCGTCCGTTATGTCGGCCTCGTCGTCTACGCCAGCCTCGCGCTCAGCCTGCCTGCCATCTCCGCGATCTTCGTCGGCATGGTCCGCGCCTACCCGCACAGCCCCTTCGGCCGCGCCTTCGAGTGGATGCGCACCCGCCAGGAGCTCATGGTCAAGCTCGCCGGCTACATCGTCGCCGTGGTGCTCACCGTCATGGGTGTCGTGTCGTTGCTGTAGATCCGGGTCAGCGCAACGCAGAACCCCCGGCGCCTGTCTGTGCAGGTCACCGGGGGTGTATGGTGCGCCATCAGGGACTCGAACCCCGAACCCACTGATTAAGAGTCAGTTGCTCTACCAATTGAGCTAATGGCGCTGGTGTCATCCGTTCCGGTCCCGGTCGGGGCCGTGCTGGCAACGAAGAAAAATATAACAGCATGCGGCTTACGTAGTAAAATCGCCAGGTCAGCGTGCGTAAATGCCGGGAGAATCCGGAAGGGATGACCATCCGGGGGTGGGCGACGCGGGTGTGAGGTCGGCGATTGGTCTGTCCTCATGTCCTTCTCAGGCGTTATGGTGGGGCGAATTGGTCGAGTGGTTGTGCCGGGTTATGGAGTTTTGCGCGTTGAAGAAGAGTGTTTCCGCCGTGCGGCGGATGATGGCAGGGGCGACGGCGATGGTGCTCGGGGCGTGCATGCTCACGGCGTGCACGATCGAGCGGGAGGGGGAGGCGTCGGAAAGCGCCGACCACGCCGCCGAAGCGACGCAGGAGCAGGACCTGCCGCCGGAGCTGTCCGTCAAGGACGGCGCGGAGGATGTGAACCCGGCCGAGCCGGTGACGGTGACCTCGCAGGGTGAGGGGCTGTCCGAGGTGACCATGACCAACGAGAACGGCAAGGTCGTGGAGGCGGAGTTGTCCGCGGACAAGAAGTCGTGGGCGACCGCGGAGGTGCTCGGCTACAACCGCACCTACACACTCGAAGCGACAGACCGGAACGGGGAGACGTCGACGGCGACGTTCGCCACGTCCACCCCCGCGGCCACCGCCTCTGTGTACCTTTCGCCGGTCGAGGGCGCGGAGGTCGGTGTCGCACAGACCATCGCGTTCCGCTTCTCCTCGGTGATCACGGACCGCCAGGCCGCCCAGGACGCCATCACCATCACCACCGAACCGAAGGTCGAGGGTGCGTTCTTCTGGCTCAACAACTCCGAGGTCCGCTGGCGCCCGGCGGAGTACTGGGAGCCGGGCACGAAGGTCAGCGTCGAGGCCGACATCTACGGACAGGACCTGGGCGGCGGCGTCTACGGTGAGTCGGACAACGCGACGAACTTCACCATCGGCGACGAGGTGATCACCGTCGTCGACGACAACACCAAGACCATGACCGTGTCCCGCAACGGCGAGGTCCTGCGCAGTATCCCCGTCTCCCTCGGTGCGAACCGCTGGCCCACCCCCAACGGCACCTACATCATCGGCGACGAACACCAGTCGCTGGTCATGGACTCGACCACCTTCGGCCTGGCCTACGAGGACGGCGGCTACAAGACCGCCGTGGACTACGCCACCCAGATGTCCTACTCCGGCATCTACGTCCACGCCGCCCCCTGGTCGGTGGGGCAGCAGGGCTACTCCAACGTCTCCCACGGCTGCATCAACGTGACCACGGAGGCTGCCGCCTGGTTCCAGAACACCGTCAAGCGCGGCGACCCCGTCGTGGTGAAGAACACCATCGGCGGGACCCTGTCCGGCTATGACGGCCTGGGCGACTGGAACATCCCGTGGGAGACGTGGAAGGCCGGCAACGCCGACGAGACCAGCTCCTGGTAACCGCCCGCGTTACGGGGTGGGGGTGCCGCCGGTGACGGCGAGCGTCTCGCCCATGACGTAGGAGGCCTCGTCGGAGGCGAGGAACACGTACGCCCCGGCGAGCTCGGCGGGCTGACCGGCCCGGCCGACCGGTGCCTGCTGGCCGAACTCGGTGAGCTTGTCCATCGGCTGGCCGTAGCTCGGCTGCAGCGGGGTCCAGATCGGGCCCGGAGCGACGGCGTTGACCCGGATGCCCTTCGGGGTCAGCTGGGTGGCCAGCCCCTTGGACAGGTTGTTCATCGCGGCCTTGGTCATGGCGTAGTCCAGCAGCGTCGCCGAGGGCTCGTAGGCCTGGATGGAGCTGGTGAAGATGATCGCCGAACCCGGCTGCAGGTGCGGGATCGCCGCCTTGGTCACCCGGTAGGCGCTGTAGATGTTGGACTTCATGGTGGCGTCGAAATCCTCGTCGGGGATGTTCTCGATGCCGTCGTGCCAGATCTGGCGGCTGGCGTTGTTGACCAGGATGTCCAGCCCGCCGAACGCCTCGACGGTGTCGCGGACGATCTTCTCGCACTGCGCCAGCTCGCACAGGTCACCCGGCAGGGCGAGAGCCTTCTGGCCGGCGGCCTCGATGGCCTCGATGACGCGGTCGGCGTCCGCCTGCTCCTCGGGGAGGTAGGAGATGGCCACGTCCGCGCCCTCCCGGGCGTAGGCGACGGCGACGGCGGACCCGATGCCGGAGTCGCCGCCGGTGATCAGGGCCTTGCGCCCCTGGAGGCGGCCGTGGCCGACGTAGCTGTCCAGGCCGATGTCGGCCTTCGGCTCCATCTCCTTGTCCAGGCCGGGGTGGGGCTGGCGCTGCTCGGGTGGCTCGATGGTGGGGTAGAGGGAACGGGGGTCATGCATGGTGGTCCTCCTGTCACGCATTAGTCATGTCTGATGTGAGCGCCCAGAGTACCCATATCCTGGACGGCATGCGCCTCTCCGTTCTCGACCGGGCCAACGCCACCAGTACCGCCACCGGCACCGCCACCATCTCCTCCACCGCCGACGTCCTGCAGGGTGTGCTCGACCACGCCCGCCACGTCGAAGCCCTCGGCTTCGCAGGCTTCTTCGTCGCCGAACACCACGGCGTCCCCGGCATCCCCGGCACCCAGCCGGCGATGCTCGCCACCGCCGTCGGCGCGGCCACCAGCCGGATCCGGGTGGGCACCGCCGGGATCATGCTGCCGGCGCACCAACCGCTCATCGTCGCCGAGCAGATCACCACCCTCGAGGCCCTGTACCCCGGGCGTGTCGACGCCGGCATCGGCTCCTCCGTCGGCTTCACCGCCGCGGTCCGCGCGTCCCTGCGGCAGGGGGATGCGGCCGAGCTGAAGGCCCGCTACCCGGAGGACCTGCGGGAGATGCTCGGCCACCTGACCACGGACACCCCGGTGTGGCTGCTCGCCGGTTTCCGCTCCGTCCTGCTCGCCGCCGAACTCGGCCTCGGCGTCATCCTCGGCGGCCCCAACCAGGCGGACGCCGCCGACCTCTACCGGCGCAATTTCCGCCCCGGGCGTATCGACGCCCCGCAGGTCATCCACTCCCTCAACGTCGCCGTCGCCGACACGACGGACGCCGCCCGCGACCTCCTCCTGCCGGAGGCCTTTGCGCAGGCTCACGCCCGCACGACCGGCGTGTTCGAGGCGCTGCGCCCGGTCGATGAGCTGCCGACGCCCACGGAGAAGGAACGACGCCGGATGGCGGAGACCCTGGCGATGGCGGTGTGGGGGACCCCGCGGGACGTCGAGAAGCACCTGCGCGGACTGGGCGACGTGCTGGTCACCGGCGGGATGAGTGATCCCGCGGGGCGGGCGCGGTCGGAGGAGCTGCTGGCTGAGCTGGTGTGACCGGCCCCCGGCACACAGGAAACTCCCAAGTATAGGTATTACTATTGGTCGCGTACCTCATAGTCACCATATTTTTCAGGAGTTTTTCCATGACCACCACTGATTCCGGGCGCCTCGGCGCCCTCCGTTCCGCCGGCTTCACCGCCCTGCTCATCCGCGGCATCCTCGGTATCATCCTCGGCGTTCTGCTCCTCATCGCACCCCTGACCAGCGCCACCATCCTCGCCACGATGGTCGTCCTGTTCATCGGATTCTGGCTCATCCTCGACGGTCTCACCGCCTGCTCTTTCGCCTTCAAGGAGAAGAATCACGATGTCAGTGGCTGGGGGTGGACGCTCGCCGGTGGTATCGCCGCCGTCCTCATCGGTATCGGCGCGATCATCTACCCGCTGACAGCCGCGGTGGCCGGCACCCTCATCATCCTCTGGTTCCTCGTCGCCGGCCTGTTCATCCGGGGCGTCCTCGAGCTCGGTGACCGCCAGCTCGGGGGCTGGGGTATCGCGCTCGGCATCATCAACATCCTCGCCGCGATCGCCATCGCCGTCGCCCTGTGGACCAACCCGGCCGTCGCCCTCGGGGCGTTCATCTGGGTCGCCGCGATCTACGGCATCGTCTTCGGCATCGTCGCCGTGATCGCCGCCTTCAAGGTCCGCAACGCCTGACGCTTGCTAAGGTGACGGTCTCGTGACACGGGGTGCTGCCCGCCCATCGGAGCAGCTGAGAACACACCCGTCGAACCTGATCCAGTTAGCACTGGCGAAGGGAATGTCCGGACGCGGTCTTCGACCTCATCGCCGAGGGCACCCCGTTGCAGTCGGTGACCACTCCGGAGGAATTCGCCGACGCCATCCTGTTCTTCGCCTCCCCGTGGGCGCGATCCGTCACCGGCCAGAACCTGGTCGTCGACGGTGGCCTGGTCAAGGACTAGTCGGGCCGGATCCGGTCCCGCTTGCTGGCGTGGAACAGCTCCGGGTCAGGCGGGGGATCAGTGTGGACGCGGGCGGGCCGCCAGGTCGCCCGGGCCTGCTCCAGGTCCACGGCGGCCGCGGCGAGGAAGTCCGCGACCGCCTCGATCACCGGTGGTTCGCAGGTGGGACACGAGTTGACCTCGTAGACCACCAGTTCGCCGGTGGCCCGGTTCTCGCCAATGTCGATGCCGCCGATGAGCGTGCCCGCCGCCCGGGAGGCACGCGCCGCCAACTCGGACAGCTCCGGGGTGAGCGGGCAGGGGGCGAGGTGGCCGCCGGCGAGGATGTTGGTGATCCACTTCCCGGGCGGGGCGTAGCGGTACATGGCGAACACGGGGTGGTGGTTGACGGTGTAGACGCGGATGTCGCGGCCCGGATTGTCGATCCAGGGTACGACGTAGTAGCCCTCGTCCCGCTCCCGCAGCCGGGCGAGCAGGGCGGGGGCGTCGGCGGCGTCGGCAAGCTTCTCGACGCCGCGGCCCCCGTGCCCCACCAGCGGCTTCACCACGGCGGGGGCGTCGAGATCCTCGAGCCAGTCCTGCAGGGCGGTGTCGTCGCGCCCGGTGATGACGGGGTAGCGCAGCGCACCACCGTCGCTGAGCAGAGTGGAGTCGAGGAACTTGTTCTGCGCGCGGAACAGCGTCATCGCGTCGTTGATCACCGGCACCCCGAGCCGCGCGAACACGTCGAGGTAGGACATGCCCGGCACCAGGAGGTCATCGAGGACCCAGCCGACGACGAGGTCGGGGTGGAGCTCCAGGGGGCCGACGCTGAAGCTCACCTCGTCCGGGTCCATCCTGGTGACGATGTCATGTGGATGCACCCGGATGACCGACACCCCACGCGCGCGGAGTGCCGGGAAGAGGAGGTCATGGTCCTCCTCGTCCGTGTCATCGCCGAGAATGACGATGAGTGGACGGTCCGGTGTGAGCGGATCGTCGAGACGACTCAACATGAGCGCCATCTTATGTGTCGTCGGCGGGGCAGGTGGGGAGTTCGGTGCCGATACAGTGGTGGGCATGCGCGGATGGAATCTCAAGAACGCCTCGGCCGTGGTCATGGTCGCCGGCCTCGGCTTCGCTGCCTGGGACGCGCTGGGGCAGACCCCGCGGGTGGTCGGGGCAGCAGTGGCGATGATCGCCGCCCTCGTCCTCGTGTGGCGGGTGTCCAAGGGAACCCGGCGCCTCGAGTCCTTCCTCTCCGCGCTGGTCCCCTCGCTCGTCGCCGCCGGATTCATGACGATGTGGCTGTACCAGGCCTCCCCGGACACGCCGTCCCCGCAGAACGGGGCAGGTGGGATCGGTGAGACCACCGCGGTGGCGTCCGGTACCCTCCCCGCCCCGCCGGTGGCGAACCTGACGGACCTGCACGCCCAGTCCCTCGACATCGCCGACCAGCTGACCGACGGCGGTTCGGAGCGGGTGTTCCGCTCGCAGCTGAAGACGGACGTCAACGCCGGCGGCTCACTCATCGAGGTCGTCGAGGGGGACTCCGTCTACCGCGCCCGCCTGGAGACCTACCCCGAACGGGAATGGCAGTGGGAACAGCGCATCGATTCGCTGCAGAAGACCACCTTCAACGGCCACGAGGTGACCCTCGACTTCGCCACCACGATGGCGCAGCTCCGGGAGGATGCCGCGACGATCGGCATCAACGCCGCCTACGAGTCGGTGTGGATCGATCCGGGACACTCCAGCTTCCAGCCGCTGGAGTCCGCCAACCCCCGAAAACTGCCCGTGCTGCAGTTCAACTCCACGGTGGACGGTCGTGAGCTGCGTCCCCAGATCCTCGGCGACGGCACCCTGCCGGGCACGTTCTTCGACATCACCGACCAGTCGGCAGTTGTCGATGAGATCATCGCCGCCCTGCGCCTGGACAACCGGCCCACCACCGGCATCGATGTGCAGACCCTCACCGCCCGCACCCCGACGGCCCTGGAGCCGCGTCTCGACGACCGCCCGGTCTACGGTGGCGTCGAGTTCCGCGGCGCCGTCGGCGCCGAGACCCTGCAGGTCACCGTCGGCGTCGGCCAGTTCCCGACCGTCTTCTCCCGCACGCCCACCGAGGGCCTGGGATCAGTCCCGCTCGACAGCATCCCGGCGGACTCCCTGGACAGGTTCCTGCCGGACACCGATCAGCCCGTGGCCTGGCAGGTGCGCGCGGAACCGGGCGGAACGATCCTCCGCGTCATCGAGGCCCCCGGCGTCCCGGAGCAGCGGCACCGCCTCTAGGCGGGCCGTCAGGCCGAGGGCAGTTCCCCGCGCTGCACACGTTCGAGGCGGGCGACCGCCGGCAGTGAGGCCGGCAGCAGGCCAGCCTGCACCAGTGACCGGACCGTCTCCAGTGCCCGGCGGTAGTAGGTCTGCCGCTCATCCTCCGTCGCCGCGCCCTGCGCATGCCGGTAGAGCTTGAGCCCGGTCTCCGCCTCCGCCCGGTAGGTGGCCGAGAGGTTCGAGGTACCCGTGGAGCGGGCGTAGCGCTCCGCACCCGCCCACGCCATCCGCAGCTCATGGACCGAATCCACGTAGGCGTCGACCTGGGCGGGCGTGCCCTCGGACTCCGGTTCCGCCCGGGTGGCGGCGGCGAGGGCGTCGAAGTAGCGGTGCACCTCCGGGCGCGAGCGGTCCCACAGGCCGGGGAAACGCAGCAGCATCTCCGGGTCGAACTCCCACGCGGCGTAGGCGTCGAGCACCTCTCGGTGCTGTATGCGGGCCTGGTCGAGCGGGGAGATCTGCGGTTCGGCGGGCAGCTCTGACGGTGGCTGTTTCATCGTGGCCACGATGACGATGAGGCCGACGAGCGCGACACCCACGCCCGCGAGAAAGCCGACCGTGCCACCCAACGCCCAGGCGACGAGGGCGGCGAACCCCACCCACGGGACGGCGACTGCCATGCCGGCTGACGGTTTCATGGCTGTGAGGGTACCAGCGGGGGCGAGCCGATACCCGGGGCCGATACTGTTGTGCGCATGAGCGAGCGGCCCATGGACAGACACCACCGGCGTGCGGCCGTGGGCGGCGGCCTCGCCGTCGCCGGTGGGCTCGGCGCGGTGGCCTGGGAGGACAACGGCACCCGGGAAGTGCTGATCGGCGCCGGATTCGCCGTCCTCGGCGCCCTGCTCATCGTGTGGACGGTGAACAGACACTCCCGCCCCGTCGTCGCCGTTCTCAGCGCGCTGGTCCCGGCCCTGGTGCTGACGGTCGTCGTGTCGATGGCGATGCTCAACCCGGGCGCCTTCGACACCAACCGCGCGAACCGGATCATCGACAGCGGTACCCACCCCGCCAGCGTCGTCCACGACCTCGAGGCCCTCCAGGATCACGCCCTGGCGGTGGCGGACACCCTCGTCCCCGACGGATCGTCGAAGCTGATCGACATGACACTGACCACCGACGTGGCCACCACCGGCAGCAGTGTGTCCGTCTGGGACGACAACGGCGACGTGGTCACCGCCCGCCTGGAGGGGTACCCGGAGCGGCAGTGGACGTGGAAGAAGCGCCGGAGCTCGCTGGAGTCCCCCACCTTCGACGGACGCGACATCACTCTCTCCTACGCCCCGGTCCTGGCGGAACTCGAGGAACGGGCGCAGGGCATCGGCCTGCGGCCGGCGTTCGAGACCGTCTACATCGTCCCCGGTCACTCCGCCATGCAACCGCTGGCCTCCGCCAACCCCCGGGCCCTGCCGGTGCTGGAGTTCCGCTCCCACGTCGGCGGCCGTGACATCACCGCCCAGGCCCTCGCCGACGGCACCCTCCCGGACTCCTGGTTCGACCTCACCGATCCCGAGGCGTCCGCGCAGATGGTCCGGGACGCCCTGCTTCTCGACGACCGCACGTCCCCCGCCCGCCTGCAGACCCTCACCGCCCGCACCCCCGCCAAGCTCCACGAGTCCCCGTCCTTCGACGACCGTCCGCGCCACGGCGGAGTGGAGTTCCGGGGCACCGTCGGCGGGGAGCACCTGGCGGTGACCGTCGGCATCGGCCGCTTCCCGGAGATCCGCGAGCGCAACGAAGTCGACGGGCTGGGGTACCTGCCCCTCGACGAGATCCCGCCCGGCCTTGACCGCGTCTTCGAGCCGACCGATCTGCCCTTCACCTGGCAGCTGCGGGCAGAAAGGGACGGGCCCGTCTACCGGGTGATCAACGCCCCCGGAGCCGAGGAGACGTCGGCCCCGGCGGGCTGACCAGTTCGTCACGCTGCTCCGCTTCCAGCCGGCCGACCGCCGGCAGCGTCGCCGGGAGCAGCCCCGCCTGCACGAGGGCGCGGACCTTCTCCAGGGCCCGCCGGTAGTAGGTCTGCCGTTCCTCGGCGGTCACCGCTCCCTGCGCGTGGCGATACAGCTTGAGACCGGTGTCCGCCTCACTCCGGAACCGGGCGGAGAGATTCGTCGTGCCGGTTGAGCGTGCGTGGCGTTCAGCCCCGGCCCACGCCATCTGCAGCTCCTCCACCGCCGCCGCGTAGCGTCCGACCTGCGCATCGCTCGCCCGGCCCTCCGGCTCCGCGAGCGTGGCGGCGGACAGGGCGTCGAAAAAGCGGTGCACCTCCGGTTTCGACTGGTCCCACAGCCCGGGGAAACGCAGCAGCATCTCCGGGTTGAACTCCCACTCGGCGTACTTGTCGAGCACGGCGCGGTGCTCTCCCCGGGCCTGCGCGAGCACCTCGATCTCCGGAGCTTCCTCGGGGGAGTCCGGTTTCGGCGTCACCGGCACATGCGGGGCGATGCCGGTGACTGCACCGACGATGCCCACGACGTAACCGGGCAGCCCGCCGATGGTCCACGCCACCCACGCGGAAGCCGCGATCCAGGCGGCGACGATCGCGAGCGAGGCGGGCATCTTCATGAGGGGAGGGTACCAGCGACAGCCAGATAAGCTCCGAAGATTTCCAACTGAACTGGCGTCCAAGGTCAAAGTGGCTCTTCACGATTTAGAGTGCGTGATCCTGGCCTGCAGCTGGCCGGAGTGGATCAGTGACCGCAAGATGTAGTGGTCGAGGTTCCGGAACCCGAGTGCGATGCCGCGTAGGTGCTCAAGCCGTCCGTTGATGGCTTCGACCGGGCCGTTGGATGCACCGATGTCGAAGTACGCCAGGACATCCTCACGCCGGCGCCACAAGGTCCGTCCCAGCTGGGCAAGCTCCGTGAGACCTTCGGGTAGGCCCTTACGAATGCTGTTGATCACCCTGCTCATGAGCTTCTTGCCCTCCGATTTCTTCGGATGCCCGTACGCCTGGATCAGGTCCTGTGAGATCATCCAGGTGACTTCGAGTGCGACGTACTCATCGTCGGTGGCCCACAACAGGTCCAGCCGCCTGTTCTGCCGCTCGGTGAGGTAGTTCGTCCTGGTCAACAGGGTGCGTCGGTACTTGTATAATGGATCATCCTTACGCCCACGCCGCCCCGAGGTTTCACGTTGCAGGCGTTGCCGACAGCAGGTCGAGCTTGTCCGCGGCCAGGTGCACGACATGGAAGGGATCCATGACCTTTCTCGCCTGAGGCAGCGCCTGGTCCACTGCGGTGGCGTAGCCGGCAAAGCCATCCATGGTCACTACCTGCACTTGTCTCCTGAACTCAGGGCTGCGTTCCTGCAGCCAGGTTCGCAGGACCTCGGCACTGCGTCCCGGGCGCATGTCCAGCAACCGGGCAGGACCTGCCCCGGTGACCAGGGGTGTGAGGTCCACCAGGACCGTCACGAACGAGGAGGGCTGGCCGGGGCGGCGGGTGTGCTTCCACACATGCTCGTCGACCCCGAGGATGCGTACGCCGTCCAGGTGGGAGGGGTTGTCGTAGACAAGCTTGCGGCAGGCGTGGACAGCGACCTGGTTGACCAGCTCCCAGCCCACCCCGAGTGCTTTCGCCGTGGCGGACACACTCATGCGATCGACTGCCAGGCGCTGGAGGACCCAGCGGGTGACCCGGTGGGTCAGCTTCGCACCATCATCGGCACACGTCAGGGAGGCCTGGAAGATCTTCCTGCCGCAGGCTGGATAGCTGCAGGTGAACCTCGGGACACGGACATGAAGGCGGGTGGGGAACCCCACGACGAGAAGGTCGACCAGGGTCCGGACGATGTGGTCCCGTAGCTTTCCGGGATTTCCGCACTCGGGGCAGAGTCCGTCCACGGTCACAGGTGCGGCGTCGATGATGGTGAGGGTACCGGCGTCGGCGGCACCGGTGATGGTCAGGCCGATTTCCGCAGTACGGCAGATGGTGTCGGCCACGAGGTTGCCAGTAGTAGGCTGCACAGTAGGGTCCTGGTTCGGTCAGATGGAAGCTTCGCAACTCTCATCTTGTACCGGCCAAGACCCCTACATGTTGTGCCACCCCGAACTCCACCCTGGGCTCACCTACGCACTCCGAAACGCGAAGAGCCGCCTAAGCCCGATTTCTCCGCATATGGCCTGCCCAGTGCAAGTTAAAGGGTGGGGTAATGCACTTGAGGGGCCGCCGCGGTGTCCTTGCTGGTTTAGAAGACTCAACCGCCTTCTTGGGGTATGCGCGAATGAGACATACTGCACATCTCACTAAGCCTTGACTTTCAGCTTCGTGGGGCGGCTTGCTATATCCCTGTCCGTTGCTGCAAAGCCTTCTCAATGCTATTAGCGTCTTGCTTACCCCTGAATTTAATCAACAACGCAAGGAAGTGTTCCTCATCTACTAGCCGCATCAAATTGAGCGTTTGCACTACCGAGTGTTCCACTTCATTTCGCGAAAACACACCACCAGACTTGTTCAGATCGGAGTGGGAGAGTCCGTTAACGATCTTCGAAAGCGCGGGCGATAAGGAAAGTCTTTTTTCCGATAGAATTTTATCGATTCGAGAACCAAACTGCTCATCACCTGGTGCTCGAAACTCGGTAAACCCTTCGAGGACCTTACGACAGAAATTCCCTGTCCCCAGAGTGGGCAGTGCGCCGGCTTGTAAGTCCTCGAACGCTCGCAGCACCATATAGAACGAAAGCCAATAATCGTTGGTCAGTTTTATCGCTTCATCATCCCACTTACGGCAAAGGGTGGACTGTTTCCGACCGCTGAAGCTGTCTTTATAGACCTCGTAGAACACTGCTTTCGGGGGAACGACCTGGTCCTTTCGTTTAGTCTCAACAGCCCGTCCGCCAAGGCGAGATTGTAAGATTTTTAGGTATGTATGGCTGTGGGTGAAATAAAGAAGCGCAGCAGGTTTCGGGTTCTGAAAGTGGTTGGAGATGAATCTGTCAACTGCCAGCAATCGAGGCTCGTCCAGTTCCGACCCCAAATCATCGAAGATAATTACGCTGTATTTTAGCAACTGTTTTCGATTTTCTGCTAGAAACTCTGCGCAAAAATAGAGTAGCGAGACCAGCTTTTTCTCACCCTCTGACATTCCATCGGCTCTCTGATCGTGGCGGGTAATGCGGTATCCCTCGCCTAGACTTCCCTCCGACACGCGCAGGGTTTTTTCTCCCAGGACTAATCCCAAACTGTTATCGAGAAATTCCGCCGTATCAGCGGTAGTTGACACTTGTCGCTTGAGATCGTCGAGGTTGTCCTTCGCGGACTTCTCCGCTCTGATTGCCGCCACCGTCTCTCGCTCAGCTTCTTCAAGTGCTACTGCAGCGGAACTCCATCCAGATCCGTCCGTAGCGCAGCAATGCCTCTTCAACTGGTTAACTGCCAGCGCTTGATTTTGAGAGTGCTGCGCTATTTCCTCAGTCGCTTTGGAGTGACTCTCTTTGAGGGAACTGTACTTTCCTAGGAGCTTAGAAAAATTAATCTCCGGTTTCGCTCCATGAATTGGAAGTCGGGGATTCTTTGCCCGCTCTTCGAGTAAATCTTCCGAAGCCTTAAGTCCATCCAGTACAGGTCCTATTTCGAGCAGAGCTTCGGTCTTCTTCGGCTGCAAATCTGCGCCGTAAATTGACGAGGAGAGATCAGTCGCTTCTAACGCGTCCTTGAATTTTCGCAGCGTTAAAGAAACGCTTTTGCATTCTGCTAATTCGCTCTTGATTAATGAGGATGCTTCTTCCTCAGCCTGGCGGACCGCACTCTTGAGGGCCTCCATCCTCTCTGTCGTGACCGTTCCTGCGCAAAATTGGCAGGAATCTCCGGCTTCATGTACTTCTATACCTTCACGGACCCAGTCGTTGATGATTAAAACCATCGTTTGAGAAGCGGAAGGCTCCGCGGTTACTTCCTGCCATAGGTGATCGGTAAAGGACCATTCCCGCGGAGGACTTGGCAGCTGAGGAAGAAACCCAGGAGCTTGAGAGGCGGCAATGACAAGCTTCTCTTCGACTTTACTCTGACTCAAAACTGTGGAGTCTCCCTCTTCCAGTAACGCGCGAATTGCTGGCCGCTGAAATCGCTGTCCGCTCAAGCTGGGGCACTCCTTTTCAAGTGTCTTCCGGACGCCCTCGGCAACATTATTCACAATCGCCTTCTGGCGATCTGTAGCGGACTGCTTCAACAGCGTCTTTGCCTTCACGTCGCTTCTAGCCGCTTCCCACTCCGATTGGGCCTCTCGAATCTTTTCTTCAAGACCGCTCGCACCATCGTTCAGTTTGACAGTAGTGACGCCCTCCGCTGATCCGCCTTCGACGAAATCCCCAACCTTATCCTTCCGCCATTTATCGTCGAAGGCGAAGACATGAAGTGGTCCTTCCGCATCTAGCCGATCGTGCCTCAAAGTTGCGGCCTGATTGAGTACCTCACAAACTGTTGACTTTCCGGCACCATTGACTCCAAAAAAGACTGAATCTGTCAACAGCCGTACCCCAGCCAAAGCATTTTCTGCGACGTTCTTTACAGATTTATTGGCTTCAACTTCGATCATGTCAAGTCACCTTTTAAGATACTCAAGGGAAAGTTCTCTAAACCTTAGCTGCCTTGACTCGGCTCTGTCTATAACTCAGCTCGTGACGAATGGGCTACACCCCAGGGAGACGGTTGGCCGACAGGAATATCCCCTGTATCAATAAGCCCTATGAGGTCAATAACTCTGTTAGACATTGGAGGCGGGGATGGTCAGACTCGGCACGCTGCTCGACACCGTCGGCCGGCCCGAGGACCGGGTGGAGATCATCCGCAAGTCGAAGAAAACCACCCGGATCCGCCACTCCACCAACGACGGTCGCTCCTGGTCACCTACCGATCAGCTCGTGGCCACCGAGCTGATCCTTGACGACGGTGGCGCCCGCTTCGAACAGCACGCCCAGAATCCGGGGCATGCGACCTATCTCGGCCTGGCGGGGACGCCGCAGGCTCGGCTGAAGATCCAGCGGGTCTATGCGGTGATCACCAAGGCCCAGG
This sequence comes from Corynebacterium suedekumii, assembly GCF_030252185.1. Taxonomy (NCBI): domain Bacteria; kingdom Bacillati; phylum Actinomycetota; class Actinomycetes; order Mycobacteriales; family Corynebacteriaceae; genus Corynebacterium; species Corynebacterium suedekumii. The sequence goes on along the minus strand of NZ_CP126970.1, from coordinate 168,252 downwards.
CCTACCTCGGGGACGACTCGTGGTCTGGTGTCCAGGACTTTTCGACCAGGGACATCTGCTTCGACGGTGGTGCGAGCATCGGCTGGGCCATCCCCACCTGGCACCACCCCGCCGAGATCACCAACGAGCCCGACGGACAATCCTCGGAGCCTGCCGAAGACGTAGGGGAGAAGCAGCCACAGGGCGAGCCCGCGGTGGCGCCGACCACGACCCCCACCACGCAGCTCGCGGTCCCGACCCCTGCGGCACTGGTGTCGGCGCCGAAGGGGCAACGGTTTTCCTACCTGCGGGTCTCGAGCACGGACCAGAACCTTGCCCGCCAACGCGCCATGATCGGCGCAGTCGACAAGGAATTCATCGACGAGCTCTCCGCCCGCTCCAGAGCTAACCGGCCCGGCCTGGACAACTGCATCGACTACCTGCGCGACCACGACGAACTCTATGTCGCCTCCATCGACCGGCTCGCGCGCTCCCTGGTGGATCTGCGCGGCATCATCGACCAGATCACCGCCAAGGGCGCCTCGGTGCACTTTCTCAAGGAGAGCCTGACGTTCTCGAGGGACTCCACCGATCCGAGAGACACTCTCATGCTCAGCATCCTGGGATCGTTTGCTGAATTTGAACGCTCCATCATCCGCGAGCGTCAGGCCGAGGGGATTGCCCTGGCGAAGAAGGCGGGCAAGTACAAGGGACGCAAACGCGCCATCAGCCCCGAGGACCTGGAGAAAGCCCGCCAACGGGTGGCCGCCGGCGCATCCAAGGTCGCCATCGCCAAAGACCTCGGCGTTGGCAGAGCCACCCTCTACCGAGCGCTGGCCGAATAGGTCGATTCTGTGGCCTGCTGTCATGTGTTCGATGGTTTCCTCAGGAATGTCCGAGGTTCCTGATACTTTTTGATTAACAGCTTATATGCAGCGGAAACTCAGAAAGACATCACCATGATTCGAACCACCTTGATTGCAGCTACAGGTGTGAGTCTCGTTCTTGCCCTCACTGCCTGCAGTAATAGCGAGGACACCGCCACCGGAACTATCACACAGCAGCCCCCTGCCTCGGAGAAGGTCACCACTGAAGCGGCTGCTCCTCAAAACGGTGAAGTCGGTAATCCCATCAGTATCGCGACTCTTCCTGGCAATGACGTTACCCTCACGATTACCGAGATCACGGTGGGTGAGGAATGCCGTTACGGAACCAACGACTACGGCGGAGAGTCTGATCTGGAATTCGGCAAGCTGGCCCCAGGACAGCAGTATCTCCAGATTTGGGCGGATGTCGAGGTTACCGCTCTCGAGAATCCCCGGACCACTAACGACTGGATCATGCTCCGAGATCCAGACATCATCGATGCCGAGGGGTATACCCAGTCCGTGGAGATGTCGGTGGACTGCCGATCCTCAGATGAAGGGCACGAGTCTTGGTCTTCCACCGTTGATCTGGGCGACAAGATGCGTGTCTACGAAGCCTTCGTTATCCCGGGGGCAGTGCAGAAGGTCCGTGTTCATGACATCCCTTTTGAGGTCGAATAATAGAAGGGGTCTAGACCCTCTTATTTACCTGCTGTCTTCAAAAAAGCCCAGTACGGTGGAGGTTTACAGGAAGATAGTCGTCAACGCTGGCGCTTGGTGCAGGCTGAACAGCGCACCTGGCGGAAGCAAGCAGATGGAGAGCATCCGATGGTCAAAGCAGATGAAGCGATCTTAAGGAAAGTGCTGGAAGGGGAAAACCAGTACATGGTGCCCCTGTATCAGCGTCCCTACCAGTGGGATACCGAGCAGTGGCAGACCTTATGGGATGACGTGGTCGAGCTGGTCAAAGACCGCCGGGACAACCCGAAAACCAACCACTTCATCGGCTGGGTCTGGTGCAGGAACTGGTGACATCGAGCGTGGCTAGCCGAGAGGGCTGGCCTGGAAGGATGTCATCATGCCCAAGCCGTTCCCCAAGGAGTTCCGCGACGACGTGATCCGCGTGGCGGAGAATCGTGATCCGGAAGTGACGCTCGCGCAGATCGCGAAGGACTTCGGCGTCCATGTCGGAACTCTCGATAAGTGGATGCGGCAGGCCCGCATCGAGGCCGGCGAACAGCCGGGTGAGACGAAGCAGGAGTCCGTGGAGTTGCGTGATCTCCGTAAGCGCAATCGCCTCCTCGAGCAGGAGGTCGAGGTCCTGCGCCGCGCGACCGCGTATCTGTCTCAGGCTCATCTGCCGGGAAAATGATGTACCCGCTCGTTTCCGAGCTCGCCGCGGACGGGATTCCTGTCGTGGTGTCGTGTCGGGTATTGAAGCTCGCTCGTCAGCCGTACTACCGCTGGCTGAACAACCCCGTCACAAGGCGGGAGTTGGAGGAGGCGTATCGCGCGAACGCGCTGTTCAATGCTCACCGTGACGACCCGGAGTTCGGGTATCGGCTCCTCGCCGACGAAGCCCGCGACGAGGGCGAGCCGATGGCGGATCGGACGGCGTGGCGGATCGCATCGTTGAACGGCTGGTGGAGTGTGTTCGGGAAGAAGCGGAGCAAGAACGGCAAGAAGCCTGGCCCTGCTGTTCATGATGATCTCTGTGTCGTCATCGACGAGCGCGGCCGGGAGCGCCACCAGTTCGTCGCTTCCCGACCGAACCAGCTCTGGCTAACCGACATCACGGAACACAAAACGAGCGAAGGCCGACTTTATCTTTGCGCGGTCAAGGATGCGTTCAGCGGCCGGATCGTGGGCTACTCGATCGACTCGCGCATGAAGGCATCTCTCGCGGTTCGCGCTGTCCGCAACGCCGCCCGGATGCGCGGAAACGTGAACGGCTGCATCGTTCATTCGGACAGAGGGTCGCAGTTTCGAAGCAGGAAGCTGCGCCGCGAACTCGCTACCCATAATCTCGTCGGCTCGATGGGCAGGGTTGCTTCTTGCGGCGACAACGCGGCGATGGAATCGTTCTTCAGCCTGCTGCAGAAGAACGTCCTGAACCGGCGCTCCTGGGCCACCCGCGAACAGCTGCGCATCGCGATCGTGACCTGGATCGAGCGGACCTATCACCGGCGACGTCGACAGGTCCGCCTGGGCCGTTTGACGCCCATCGAGTTCGAGACCATCATGAACAACGACCTGGCCCTCGCGGCCTAACCAGAACTGTCACCAGTCCCTGCACCAGACCCGCTCGCTAGTGCTGGTGCCCGTGGACGCGGCACAAAGCGCGGTGAGTATCTCCCGCTTCCTCGTGGTTGACGGCCAGCAGCGACTGACCACCCTCACGCTGCTTCTAGCCGCTATCCGGGATTACCGCAACGCACATGAAAAACCGTATGCCGGCGAGCGGATCCATAACACCTACCTCACCAACCAGTATGAGGAAGGAGATCGCCATGTGAAATTGGTGCCCACCCAGCAGGACCGGGACGCCTACTTCGCGGTGATCAACCGCGATGCCCACAGCGGAGGTGACGACCAGGTCGGCGCAGCCTTCCGGTTCTTCCGCTCCCGGTTGGAAGAGTTCGACGACCCTGACGACCCCGAGGACATCGCCCACCTGGAAACTGCGGTCCTGATGGGATTGACAGTGGTATCCATCAGCACCCATCCGGAGGACAACGTCCACCGGATCTTCCAGTCCCTGAACAACACCGGACTCAAGCTCACCCAGGGTGATCTGATCCGCAACTTCATCTTCATGGGCCTGCCCACCCGCGGAGACAGCGTTCATAAGCGGTACTGGATGCCGATGCAGAACCTGCTTCCCACCAACGAGGCCCTCGAGCAGCTGTTCTGGCTGGATCTGCTGGCCACCAAACCCACCCTGAAGATCAACGACACGTTCAACGAGTACCAGAAGAAGCTGTCCAACCTGGGAACCGAGGATGACATCGAACACGAGGTCGCCCGTCTGGCCTCCCTGGCCGGCCAGTACGCGTTGATTCTCGACCCCGCGCGGGAGAAAGACCCGGGTGTCCGCTTCCGCTTGAAGCGGCTGAAAGCCTGGGATGCCTCGACCCCGCATGCCCTGATGCTGGAACTGCTGCGTCGCCGCGCACAGGGCAGTGTCAGCAACGAGGAACTTGAACGAGCACTGCATCTGATCGAGTCATACCTGGTCCGACGCCTTCTGATGGGGCAAAGCACTCAGGGACTCAACCGGATTTTCCCGCAGATCCTCAACCAGCTGGACGACCAGGAGCCGGTCGACCGGCAGATTCACCGCCTGTTGTCCACCGGGCGGCGCCACTTCGCCACCGACGAGCGCGTCCGAGCGGGTGTGGCTGAATCTCCATACTTCCTCAATGGCCGGCGCAGCCACCGCAGTATCGTGTTGCGGTGGCTGGAGGAGTCCTTCGGTTCGAAAGAACCGGTCGACACCGCGAAGCTGAGCATCGAGCACATCATGCCGCAGACGTTGAATGCAGAGTGGCGCGCTCATCTGGCTTCCGTCTACGGGGACGACCAGGTCGAAGAGATGCACAACGCAACCGTGCACACGCTGGGTAATCTCACGCTGACCGGGTACAACAGCGAGATGGGCAACAAGTCGTTCGATCTGAAAAAGGACGCGTACCTGAAGTCCGGTCTCGCGCTGAGCCGAACCCTCGAGGATTTCCAGACGTGGGGTCCCGATGAGATCCGGGAGCGGGCCCGTCTGCTGGCGGATCAGATCATCGACACCTGGCCGGGCCCCATCGACGTCGGGGTGGCAGATACTGATCTGTCGCCGCTGTGGAGCAAGGTCAGGTCGATTGTGGCGACTATTCCCGCTGGTCACTGGGCAAGCTACGGGGATGTCGCCGCTGCCGCGGGAACCAACGCCCAATCAGTTGGCAATCACCTTGCCGAGCACGAGGTCCTCAATGCCCACCGGGTGCTACGAGGTGACGGGGCTGTGGCGGAGAACTTCCGTTGGTTGGATCCCCGCGAGACCCGAACCGCACGAGAAGTCCTCACCGACGAAGGGCTGGAGTTCACCTCGGCAGGTAAAGCTGATCCCGAGGCCCGGGTACCGCTGGAAAAACTCCTGATCCTAGTGGAGGTAGACGACGAACCGGCAATGTTTTGACAGGGTTAGCGGCCCTTCCCCTGCGAATGGGGTGGTGGAAAACTCGCGGTTTGGGCCAAATCAACAGAATTTCGGCCTATCGTTTGCTGCACGATTACCAATAGTTGGTAAGCAGAAATTCCTGTTTAAACACCGTCGAATCAACTGTTATAACAGCACCTGATAAGCTTGTTTTCGGAATTATCCTCTTAAAATGCGAAGGAATTAACTGTGGAGTCATCTAGAACCCGTACATGCTCTTGGTGTGGAGAATCGGGACACGACAAGCGTTCTTGTGAAGTTTCCTCTAACGCAGGTCAGTGCAGCGTGTGTGGCTACCACGGGCATGACAAAAGGAACTGCCCACGAGGATAGGCGATCTTCTCAAACACCTCACGACGATGTTCTCCTATTGTCAGCTTAACCGGCTCTTCGCGTTTCGGAGTGCGTAGCTGACCATGGGGTGGGGTTCGGGGTGGCACAACATATAGGGGTCCTGGGGGCCGTCCCCTGTTTGGTGGACACGCTGACCCTGGCCCAGAATGGGCCGGAGAATGCGAGAGACCACCATGCCGAAGAACACCTACACCGATGAGTTCAAAGCCGACGCGGTCCGGCTCTACGAGGACACCAAGGGCGCTTCTTTTTCCTCAATCGCCGTGGACCTCGGCATCAGCCGGGCGACGTTGAAGAACTGGGTCTACGCCGCCCGCAGGGCCGCGGCGTCCAGCCCAGCCGCACCGCCGCGGACCCCACCGACGAGCTGCTGCGCCTGCGCAAAGAAGTCCAGCACCTGCGCTCGGAGACCCAGAAGCTTTCCACCGAGCGCGATATCCTGCGCAAGGCCGCGAAGTATTTCGCGGGAGAGACGACCTGGTGATCCGCTTCCAGTTCGTTGACGACTACGCCACCACCTACTCGGTGAAGCGGTTGTGTCATGTCCTTAATCTGAACCGGTCAAGCTTTTACAAGTGGCGGGACGGCAAGCCTGCCCGCAGGCAGCGCCAGCACGCCGATGAGGTGCTGGTGGCCCAGATGCGGGACTACCACGAGGAGTTCGACGCCACGATCGGAGTGCGCCGCATGACCGCCGAAATCAACGACACCGCGCCCACGCCGGTCAACCACAAACGCATCGAACGTCTCATGCGCCAGCACCAGATCGCCGGGGTGAACCTGCGCAAGAAGAGACGCACCACCATCCCGGACCAGGACGCGAGGGTCTTCGACGACCTCGTCGGCCGAGACTTCACCGCCGAGGACTGCAACCAGCTCTATATCGGCGACATCACCTACTTGCCCTGCGGGAAAGGAGGAATTCATGTGCCTGGCCACGGTCATCGACGTCTGTTCCAGGCGTCTGGTCGGCTACTCGCTTGCGGACCACATGCGTACCAGTCTCGTCCAGGACGCGATTGAGGACGCGGCACGCACGAGAGGCTCCCTGGACGGGGCAATATTTCACTCGGACCACGGCAGCGTCGGCGGATTCAACTGGTCGTCGCAACACCCCTTTTGATGGAGGTGTTCAGCTGTGGCGACGAAGGATTGGATCGCGAGGACGAGCGATGTGGACGAGGGTGCGCGGCGGCAGTGGCGTGCGGATCGGGCGTTGCGGCCCCCGATGCGGTCGCCCGGTCGTCCGGAACCCTCGCGGGAGGTGCAGCGTGAGTTCTGGCGCTTGATCGCGACGGGCATCACCTCGGCGGAGGCAGCGCTCAAAGTAGGAGTGTCCGTGCCGGTGGGTACGCGCTGGTTTCGGCATGCTGGGGGCATGCCACCACTGAGCCTGAACGAGCCCTCGGGTAGGTACCTGTCGTTCGAAGAGCTCGAGGAGATCGCGATCCTGCGGGCCACGGGCTTGGGAGTGCGGCAGATCGCCCGTGAGCTGGGGCGTGACCCGGGGACTAACTCGCGGGAACTGCGGCGCAACGCTGCAACCCGCAGCGGGAAACAAGAGTATCGGGCGGTGGTGGCACAGTGGAAAGCGCAACAGGCCGCGAAGCGCCCGAAAACTGCGAAACTCGTCTCTCACGTGGTGCTGCGTGAGTATGTGCAGGAGCGACTCTCCGGCAACATTCGCCGTTCTGACGGATCCGTGGTTGATGGGCCGACACCGGTGCCGTGGAAAGGGTTGAACAAGCCGCATCGGGCGGATCGTCGCTGGTCGCTTGCCTGGAGTCCCGAGCAGATCTCTCACCGGTTGACCATCGATTTCCCCGATGATGAATCCATGCGCATCAGCCCGGAGGCGATCTACCAGTCACTGTTCATCGAGGGTCGTGGCGGCCTGAAACGTGAGTTGGTCACCTGCTTGCGTCCTGGGCGGGCGCTGCGCCGACCCCGGGAACGGTCACGGAATACACCCCAGGGTCACGTCACCGCGGACGTCGTGTTGTCCGAACGGCCCGCCGAGGCCGCCGATCGGGCGGTTCCCGGACACTGGGAGGGTGATCTGATCATCGGTACGGGCCGGTCGGCGATCGGGACGCTCGTGGAACGCTCGAGCCGTTCCACTATGTTGGTGCATCTGCCCCGCCTGACGGGATGGGGCGAGCAACCTGTCGTGAAGAACGGCCCCGCGTTGGGCGGCTACGGTGCTGGTGCGATGAACGCTGCGCTGAGCACGTCTCTCACAGCGCTGCCTGTTCAGTTACGCAAGACTCTCACCTGGGATCGTGGGAAAGAGCTCTCCGGACATGCGCAGGTCACGCTTGACACCGGAACCAAGGTCTTCTTCGCTGATCCACACTCGCCCTGGCAACGGCCCACGAACGAGAACACGAACGGGCTGCTACGTCAGTACTTCCCGAAAGGCACCGACCTCTCCCGCTGGTCGGCTGAGGACCTCGAAGCCGTCGCCATCGCGCTCAACAACAGGCCCCGAAAAATCCTCAACTGGAAGACCCCGGCCGAGGTATTCGCCGAGCAGCTACAGTTACTCCAACAACCCGGTGTTGCAACGACCGGTTGAACCCGCCGTCTATACCTCCTCAGCGTTCCAGGCCACGTGCCGGAGGCTGGGGATCCGCCAGTCGATGGGCCGGATCGGATCGAGTGCGGATAACGCGATCGCTGAGTCGTTCAACGCCTCGCTGAAGCGGGAGACGCTGCAAGGTTCTGGTGGTTGGGCGTCGCCGGTTCAGTGTCGACGGGAGGTGTTCCGGTGGATCACGAGGTACAACACACGTCGTCGGCACTCCGGGATCAGTTACTTATCGCCGAGAGCTTTCGAACACCGCGCCACGGCTGTTACCGTGGCACCCGCTGCTTGATCAATCCTGCGTGTCCACTCAAGGGGGACACCCCCACGTACTCGTCGCCCGTGATCACATGCAGATAGGACTCAAGAATGGCATCGGTGAGACTGTCGACGAACAATCTGCCGGGCCAGGAGTAGCTGAATAGGTGATCGCTGAGTTCACCGGTGTCTGTGCGATCGGTGATGGTGACCCACGCGGTCTGTGGGTCCTCCTGATTAATCTTCACAGCTACTGAGTGGATGTGCCGTTCCCGGCCGAGTCGATCCTGGATTGGGGATGCTGCGTGCAGGTGGCTGCTGAGGGCGTGACTGATGTGGTTGTGCATGGCGTTGGTGCCCTTTCGATGAACGGTCTTGTCGACCGTGCCATCGGCGCAGCTCTGCTGCGCTAGGTGAATCCCAATTCTTAAGCGTAGTTCAAAGCTGAACGGGCATAAGAGCGAAAAAGTACCCTTACCTTTTTGTGCAGGTAAGGGTACTTCTTGAGGGTGGCTGACGGGGCTCGAACCCGCGACACCCAGGATCACAACCTGGTGCTCTACCAGCTGAACTACAGCCACCATCGCTGCGCAATTGCAGCGAGATCAAGACTAACGCATGGCCTCGAATTTACAAAAACCGCTGGTAGGCGTCGGTGGCGGCGCGGGCGGACTCGGCGGCCTCAGTGGAAGTGGGGCCGGGGGAGTCGACGAAGACGGCGCGTCGGTAGTAGTCGAGCTCGCGGACGGACTCGACGATGTCGGCGAGCGCCCGGTGGGCCAGGCCCTTGGGGGGCTGGTTGTAGTAGGCCTTGGGGTACCAGCGGCGGGCGAGTTCCTTGATGGAGGAGACGTCCACCATGCGGTAGTGCAGGGCGGCGTCGAGACGCGGCATCTGCTCCCGGATGAACGTGCGGTCCGTCGCAATGGAGTTGCCGGCGAGCGGGGCGGGGTGCTCGGGCGAGCAGTGCTCGGCGATGAGCGCGAGGACGGCGTCCTCGGCCTGCTCCATGGTGACGGTGGAGGAGCGGATCTGCTCGGTGAGGCCGGAGTTGCCGTGCATGCTGGTGACGAAGTCGTCCATCTGCGCCAGCTCCTCCTCGGTGGCGTGGACGACCAGGTCCACGCCCTCGCCGAGGATAGTGAGGTCGGCGTCGGTGACCAGGGCGGCGACCTCGACGATGACGTGGCGGTGCACGTCGAGGCCGGTCATCTCCAGGTCGACCCAGACGAGACGGTCATTCTTGGCGGGTGTGGTCATGTCAGTTCCCCATCTTCGCGTAGAAATGCCCCATGAGCGGGGAGAGCAGGCCCGTGGGGGCCACCTTCGAGATCGCGTTCATCGCCTTGCTCAGCGGGCCGGGCACGACGCGACGCTGGTTCTTCGCCATCGCCTCGAGCGTCTCGCGGGAACAGGACTCGTAGGTGGTCCACAGGACGTCGGGGACGACGCGGTCGACGATGGACTTCTCCTCGTCGGGGATCACGGCGTCGCGAACCGGGCCCGGTGCCAGCAACGTGCAGTGGATGCCCAGCGGCTTGAGCTCGTAGTGCAGCGCCTCCGTGAAGGCGTTGACACCGGCCTTGGTGAACACGTACGTGGCGTTGTTCGGGATGGGCACGTTGCCGGCCGCAGACCCGACGTTGCAGATCGCGCCCTGCTTCCGGGGGACCATCCCGTCGAGGACCGCGCGGGTGAGCCGGTGCACGGCGGTGGCGTTGAGGTGGAACTGGTCGACCTCGTAGGTCCAGTCCTGCTTGATCAGCGGCCCGAAGGAGGCGATGCCGGCGGAGTTGATGAGGATGGACACCTCGCGGTCATTGATGAGATCGATGACCCTGCTCACCTCGTCGTGTTTGCTCAGGTCCGCCGCCACCACCTCTACGGTGACGCCGTGCCGGCGTTCCAGGTCGGCGGCGAGCTCGCTGAGCACGTTCTCGCGGCGCGCCACGATGATGAGGTTGTGGCCCATGGACGCCAGATCGCGCGCCATCGCCATGCCGATGCCCTGGCTGGCGCCGGTGACGAGCGCGCGCGAGGTCGGGCTGGGGGAGGGGAGGGACATGTGGGTTCCTTTCGTCGCCTCCCCACGCTAATCGACGCCCCGTGGTCCCCGCCGCCCGGCACCGTCATATTCTTATCCCCATGAATGCCGTGCTGATCGCCGTCCTGGTGATGCTCATCCTCGCTGTGTCCCGGGTCCATGTGGTCCTGGCGTTGTTCATCGGTGCCCTCGTCGGCGGTCTGCTCGGAGGTCTCGGCCTGGAGGGGACGATGGTCGCCTTCCAGGACGGCCTGTCGGGAGGTGCGCAGATCGCGCTGAGTTACGCGCTGCTCGGCGCGTTCGCCATGGCGGTGGCCAGCTCCGGTCTGCCGACGCTGCTGGCGAACTGGCTCATCGGCAGACTCGACGTCACCAGCGAGAGTGCCCGCCGCACCACGGTGGCCATGACGAAGTGGGGCATGGTGGCCGGCATCCTGGCGATGGCGATCATGAGCCAGAACCTCATCCCCGTCCACATCGCGTTCATCCCGCTGATCATCCCGCCGCTGCTGGCCATCTTCAACCGCCTGCAGCTCGACCGCCGCCTGGTCGCCAGCGTGCTCACCTTCGGCCTGGTCACCACGTACATGTGGATCCCGGTCGGCTTCGGCAACATCTTCCTCAACGACATCCTGCTGGGCAACATCGAGAAGGCCGGCATGGACACCTCCGGCATCAACATCTTCTCCACCATGACCATCCCGGCGCTCGGCATGATCGTCGGCCTGCTCATCGCGGTGTTCGTCACCTACCGGAAGCCGCGCGTCTACGCCGACCGGCCGATCACCGCCGGCACCGAGGCCGACGAGGAGCCGGTCTCCCGCTACCGCGTCATCGTCGCGCTCGTGGCCATCGTGGCCACCTTCGTCATCCAGGTGGTCCTGCAGGCCACCGGCTCCGAGGCGAACTCCCTGCTCATCGGCGCGCTCACCGGCCTGGCGATCTTCATGGTCACCGGCGCCGTCAAGTGGCACCAGGCGGACGACGTGTTCACCGCCGGCATGAAGATGATGGCGCTCATCGGTTTCATCATGATCACCGCCCAGGGCTTCGCCGCCGTCATGTCCGCCACCGGCGAGGTCGAGTCCCTGGTCACCGCCTCGGCCGACATGTTCGCCGGCAACAAGGCCGCCGCCGCGGTGGTCATGCTCATCGTCGGCCTCATCGTCACCATGGGCATCGGCTCGAGCTTCTCGACGCTCCCGATCATCGCCACCATCTACGTCCCGCTCTGCATGGCGATGGGGTTCTCCCCGGTGGCCACCGTCGCCATCATCGGCACCGCCGGTGCCCTCGGCGACGCCGGCTCACCGGCCTCTGACTCCACCCTCGGCCCGACCGCCGGCCTCAACGCCGACGGCCAGCACGACCACATCCGGGACACCGTCATCCCGACGTTCATCCACTACAACATCCCGCTGCTCATCTCCGGCTTCATCGCCGCGATGGTGCTGTAGTCAGCTGACCGATACGATCTGGAACATCCCGCCCTGGGGATCCTCCACGGTGGCCACCCGCCCGAAGGGTGGATCCATCGGGCCGTCCGTGTGGGCGCCACCGAGCCCGGTGATCTTCTCGATCGCCGCATCCGTGTCCGCCACCCCGAGGTAGGCGCGCCAGAAGCTCGGCACACCCTCGGGCAGGAAGGAATCGGCCTCGCAGATCCCGGCCGAGGCCTCCTCGCCGGGGAAGTTCGTGGCGTAGCGGATGCCGTTGGCCGCGGCGCCCTCGGTCGGTTCACCGTCCTCACCCATGTAGGCCAGCTGCCAGCCGAAGACCCGCTGATAGAACGGGGCGGCGGCATCGAAGTCGGTGGTCATCAGCTCGAACCACACCGGGGAGCCGGGCTGCCCGGTGAACTCGAAACCGCCGAGCTCCCGGCCCTCCCACAGTCCGACGGCAGCACCGGAAGGGTCGATGATCACGGCCATCGCGCCCAGGCCGGCGATCTCCATGGTGGGCACGGCGATGCTGCCGCCCGCGGCGACGGCCGCCCGGGTGGTCGCCGCACAGTCCTCCACCGCAAGGTAGACCGTCCACCAGGTCGGGTACTGCGGCTCATCAGCCTCCCCGTCCGGCCCCATGAGGGAACTCATCATGCCGGCGACCGGGGCGCCACCCGACTCGGCCATCCGGTAACCGCCGAACTCGGGGTTGCCCTCCGGGATGGTCCAGCCGAAGGCCTGGGAATAGAAGGAGACTGCATCGTCAATGGGATGGGTGCCGAGGTCAATCCAGACCGGCGTTCCGGTGCGTGCCATGACCGTGATCCTTAGCTCTAGAGGAAGTGTCTCCGAGCGGAAACAGGCACCAGCGTACGCCCGTGGTGTGATCTGCACCATAGTGAGAATGTGAAATCCGGGATTCCTCCGTCCAACTGGCACGCACCGAGCCGCTGCGTTCCTTCGCATGGCACGAACGGACCGGAATCGGCGTTTTCGGGACGTTCGTGCCACCCGAATTCCCGCGACGCGCATGACGCGCAGGACGCGCATGACGAAGGCCCCGGCCGGGAGCGGATGCTCTCGATCGGGGCCTCATTCCGGGGTGCCCCCAGCAGGATTCGAACCCGCGACCAGCCGGGTAGAAACCGGATGCTCTGATCCACTGAGCTATGGGGGCGTGCGGGTGAGATTCTAGCCCACCGACCACTTGTCACCCACAAAGGTCCGGCGGATACAGTGAGGGGCATGTCAACACCCCTGAAGGACGGCTCGGACGGTACGGCGGCGGCGTCGATAGGCGCGGGCCGGAAGGTCCGGGCCACGTGGCCTCTCTACCTGCTGTTCCTCGCGGTGGCGGGCATGGTGGGGGCGACGATCTCCGTCGGGCTGCTGCAGGACTCGCTCGTGGCACTCGGTATCCCGGATCCGGGTCGGGTGACCACGTTCGGGCTGCCTTTCTTCCGGGCGGTCGGGTGGATGCTGGCGGCGCTGTCGGTGGGGTCGTTCATGTTCGCGGCGTTCTACATCTCGCCACGCGTGCCGGGCAATGACAATGATCAGCTCGTGCGCGCCCAGCTCAGCGTCGACGGCCACCTGGCGAGTCGGACGGGTGCGGTCGCGGCGTTGTGCTTCGGGCTCATCGGGCTGCTCATGATCCCGCTGGTGCTCTCGGACGTCTCCGGCACGCCGCTGGCGCAGACACTCAACCCGACGAGCTGGATCACGGCGGTCAACCAGGTGGCCACGGCGAAGGCGTGGGCGGCGGTGGCGGCGATCGCGCTGGTCGTCGGCATCGGTGGGCTGGTGGCCCGGTCGTGGCTGAGTCAGACGCTGCTCGTGCTCGGGGCGATCCTCATGATCGTGCCGCTGGGCATGGAGGGGCACTCGGCGTCCGGCGGCGCGCACGACTACGGCACGAACTCCTACCTGTGGCACCTGGTGTTCATGATGGTGTGGGTCGGCGGGCTCATGGCGCTCATCGCGCACGGCCGGCGCCTCGGCCCGGACCTGGAACTGGGGCTGCGCCGGTATTCCACCGTGGCGTTGTTCGCCATCGTCGTCATGGGGGTCTCGGGCCTGATCAACGCGGCCATCCGCATCGAGTGGTCCGACTGGTTCGGAACCACCTATGGGGCGATCCTGCTGGCCAAGACCGCCGGTGTCATCATCCTCGGGCTCATGGGTTTCGCCCACCGGGCGGTGATCATCCCCCGGATCGGGCAGCGCCCCGGGCTGTTCGTCCGCTTCGCCGTCGTCGAGGTCATCGTCATGGCCGCGGTCAGCGGCGTGGCCATCACCATGGGCCGTACTCCGCCGCCCCCGCCGCGGGACCCGAACCTGTCCACCATGGCCATCCAGATGGGTTATGACCTCTACGAGAAGCCCACCCTGGCCAACGTGTTCACCATGTGGCGTTTCGACGTCATGTTCGGCACCATCGCACTCCTCCTCACCGCCGGTTACCTCTACGGCCTGTGGCGGGTGCGCCGACGTGGCGACACGTGGCCGGTCCAGAACACGGTGTTCTGGCTGCTCGGCACCGGCACCCTGCTCATCACCACCAGCTCCGGCATGGGCCTGAACATGCCGGCCATGTACTCGATGCACATGATCGTGCACATGGTCCTGTCCATGGTCGTGCCGTTGTTCCTCGTCCTCGGCGCCCCGCTGCGCCTGCTCATGGCCGCCTACGACCCGGGTGAGCCGGGCCAGCCGACCGTCCATGACTGGGTGAACGCCTACACCCGCTCCCCGCTGCTCAAGGTGCTCACCCACCCGGCGGTCAACACCGCCCAGTTCCTCTTCTTCTTCTACATCCTCTACCTGATCATCCCGCTGTATGAGCTGATGATCTCCGAGCACGCCGGCCACCTGGCCATGAACTGGGTGTTCCTGGCGTCGGGGTACCTCTACTTCTGGGAACTGGTGGGCAAGGACCCGCTGCCGGTGCACCGGCCGGCCGCGATCCGCCTCGCGTGGCTCACCGGCTCCATGCCGTTCCACCTGTTCGCCGGCATCTACCTCATGCAGCTGACCACCATCCTCGGCGAGGACTTCTACACCTCCCTCGGCCTGCCGTGGGAGCTCAACCTCCTCGAGGACCAGCGCGCCGGCGGCGGCATCGGCTGGGCGTCGGGCTCCTTCCCGCTGGCCCTGGTGTTCACCCTCCTGTTCCTCGAGTGGCGTCGGGACGACCGGGTGATAGAGAAGCGTTACGACGCCCGCGTCGACGCCGGCGAGGACGACGACTACGAGGCCTACAACGAGATGCTCGCCCGCATGAACTCCGGCCAGAACCGCCACACCGACTACTACGGCGAGGAATTCCGCAAGTCCGACCCCGGGAGTGAGCCGGGGAGCTGTGGATAACGGGAGTTGTCCACAGCTTTGCGACGCCCCCGTTGTCCCCCGTGCGCGGTTCTGTCACCCTCGCAGGTGTCAGCACCACACATCAACCAAGGGGACATCATGGCGCAGACGACCATCACCATCACCGGCAACCTCACCCACGAACCCGACCTCAAACTCTTCGAGAAGTCCGGCACCTCCAAAGCCCGACTCCGCGTGGCCGCCAGCCGGCGCTACCAGGCCAACGAGAACGAGTGGAAGGAGGCCGACCTGCTCTACATCAACATCGACGTCTGGGGACCGTTGGCCATCAACTGCAAGAAGTCACTGACCCGCGGCATGCCCGTCATCGTCACCGGCGTCCTGCACACCGAGTTCTGGGAGGACAAGCAGGGCAATCCCCGCCAGTCCAACCTCGTCCGCGCCACCGCCGTCGGCGTGGACCTCAACCGGTACGTCGTGGGCAGCAAGAAGGTCGAGCACGCCGAACGCAACCTCATCGGCGCCGCCCTGCCCGACTCGGAGAACCCGCCCACGCTCTACGACGAGATTATCGCGGACCAGTCGGCGGACGTGGCGGTGGAGACCTCCGCCGTGGAACCTGCACCGGCGGACACGCCTGTGGACACGGTGGGGGACGCGGCGGCGTCGGCAAGCGAAGAGCCGGCAGACGCTCCCTTCTAGCAGCACCGGAGGGGTCATGTACCCTTATGGCTGATCTCATCGCACTAGTTATAAGGGGAACAATGTCCGAATTCATCTACACGATGAAGAACGTGCGCAAGGCCATCGGTGACAAGCTCATCCTCGACAACGTCACCATGGCCTTCTACCCGGGCGCCAAGATCGGCGTGGTCGGCCCCAACGGCGCCGGCAAGTCGTCGATCCTCAAGATCATGGCCGGCCTGGACCAGCCCTCCAACGGCGAGGCCTTCCTCGACCCGGGCGCCACCGTCGGCATCCTGCTGCAGGAGCCGCCGCTCAACGAGGACAAGACCGTCCGCGAGAACGTGGAGGAGGGCCTCGGCGACATCTTCGAGAAGAAGAAGCGCTTCGAGGAGATCGCCGAGGAGATGGCGACCAACTACACCGACGAACTCATGGAGGAGATGGGCCGCCTCCAGGAGGACCTCGACGCCGCCGACGCCTGGGAGGTCGACTCCAAGATCGAACAGGCCATGGAGGCCCTGCGCTGCCCGCCGTCCGACGAGCCCGTCACCCACCTCTCCGGTGGTGAGCGCCGCCGCGTCGCCCTGGCCAAGCTGCTGCTCTCCGAGCCGGACCTGCTCCTGCTCGACGAGCCCACCAACCACCTCGACGCCGAGTCCGTCCTGTGGCTGGAGAAGCACCTCGCCGACTACAAGGGTGCCGTCCTCGCCGTCACCCACGACCGTTACTTCCTCGACCACGTCGCCGGCTGGATCTGTGAGGTCGACCGCGGCAAGCTCTACCCCTACGAGGGCAACTACTCCACCTACCTGGAGAAGAAGGCCGAGCGCCTCGAGGTCTCCGGCAAGAAGGACCAGAAGCTGCAGAAGCGCCTCAAGGAGGAGCTCGCCTGGGTCCGTTCCTCCCCGAAGGCCCGCCAGTCCAAGAACAAGGCCCGCCTCGAGCGCTACGAGGAGATGGCCGCCGAAGCCGAGAAGTACCGCAAGCTCGACTTCGAGGAGATCCAGATCCCGACCCCGCCGCGCCTGGGCAACAAGGTCGTCGAGGTCAAGAACCTGGACAAGGGTTTCGACGGTCGCGTCCTCATCAAGGACCTCTCCTTCACCCTGCCGCGTAACGGCATCGTCGGTGTCATCGGCCCCAACGGTGTGGGCAAGTCGACCCTGTTCAAGACCATCGTCGGTCTCGAGCAGCCGGACGGCGGCACCGTCGAGGTCGGCGAGACCGTCAAGCTGTCCTACGTCGATCAGAACCGCGAGAACCTCGACCCCGAGAAGACCGTCTGGGAGATCGTCTCCGACGGCCTCGACTACATCATCGTCGGCCAGAACGAGATGCCCTCGCGCGCCTACCTCTCCGCCTTCGGTTTCAAGGGCCCGGACCAGCAGAAGCCGTCCAAGGTCCTCTCCGGTGGTGAGCGCAACCGCCTCAACCTGGCGCTGACCCTCAAGCAGGGCGGCAACCTCATCCTCCTCGATGAGCCGACCAACGACCTCGACGTCGAGACCCTCGGCTCCCTGGAGAACGCCCTGCAGAAGTTCCCGGGCTGCGCCGTGGTCATCTCCCACGACCGCTGGTTCCTGGACCGCACCTGTACCCACATCCTCGCGTGGGAGGGCAACGTCGCCGAGGGCCAGTGGTTCTGGTTCGAGGGCAACTTCGGTGACTACGAGAAGAACAAGGTCGAGCGCCTCGGCGCCGAGGCCGCCCGCCCGTCCCGTGTCACCCACCGCAAGCTGACCCGCTAACGGGTCCGAACTGGGCGACGTGAGGCCCGGCGCACCACCGAACATGAGGTGGGGTGCCGGGCCTTCGTCACACCCGATGAGCGCCAGCGGTATAGATTGGACGGAGGAAACAGCGCGGGCACCCGCGCCAGCAGACCCCGGACAAGGAATCTCACCCGCATGAACACCGACCAGAACTCCGCTCTCCACGAGACCGTCATCCCGGTCCGGTGGGCCGATTTTGACCGTTACGGTCACATCATGAACGCGAACTACATCGAGCTCGCCCAGGAGGCGCGCCTGAAGTTCGCCGAGGACGAGTTCACCTCCAAGGGCCTGGATTTCGCGGTGTTCGTCCGTCACATCGACGCGGATTTCCTTCGCCCGGTTCTCCCCGACACGACGGAGCTGCTCATTGAGACGCAGGTGGTGGAGATCGGCAACACGTCGTTCACCACGCGTCAGGAGATCAAGGACCGGCAGGGACGGACCGCCTGCATCGTGGAGTGCGTGCAGGTGGCCATCGACATGAACACGGAGCGCCCGCGGTCGATCACCCAGCGTGAGGTGAAGATCCTCACCCGCGCGGAGGATGCGCACGAGCTCACCGGCGACGAGGACCAGTGATTCCCGAGTCCCTGCGGATCGTCGACGGCGGCCCGGGCCTGCAGTCCCTGGTGGGCCGGGCGGTGGGGCTCGATGCGTCGGCGTCGGCCCGCCTGCGCCAGATCGATGATGCTTCGGTGGATGTCTTCGTCACCACCCCCTTCCAGGTGGTCGCCTCCCGCCGGGTGAGCGGTGAGGCGTCCCGCGACGGGGCGGTGGTGGCGGCCACCGATCTTCTCGACGCCCTCCGGGCCGGCGCATCCGAGATCGGTCCGGCCCGCGACCCGAACTGGCCCGGTGCCCTGCCGCCGGCGGCCGGTTTCGAGCTGGTGGACACGCTGCCCGTGCAGGTGGTGCGGGAGCTCGCCGACAAGGGTCAGGCGCTGGCCCGGCAGTTCTCGGGGCCGCTGGGCCCGCCGGCGAGTCTGCTCGATCAGACCGTCATCACGGTGGAGGGGGAGGGCCGCACCGCGGAGGTCCCCATGCGGATGATTTTCGCGTGCACCGCCCTCGGCCTCATCCCGGGATTCGCCGCCCCGATCGACGTTCCCCGTCATCTGCGGGTGTCCACGGTGGGACGCTGGGTGCGTGTCGACGCCCCCTTCGGGTCCGTCTACCGTTCCACCTCGCTGTCGTTGTTCTGACTTTCCCCTATAGTCGATAACTAATATGTCGACAACAACAGCAGCCTCCCGTGACCATCAGTCCACCCGCACCTCCTGGGCGATGCCGATCCTCACCGTCCTCGGTATCGCGGCAGCCATCGCCATGGCCTACCTGGGCAGCGGAGCACTCGTCGGCACCCCGGTGGCGGAGGCCGCCGGGGGTGCCCTCTCCGCCGACGCCACCCCGCTCGCCCCGGCCAGTGCGGCATTCTCCATCTGGGCCGTGATCTACCTCGGCCTGGCGGGTTACGCAATCTGGCAGCTGACGCCCACCGCCCGGGCGTCGGAGCGCCAGCGGGCCCTGCGCCCGTGGGCTCTGCTGTCCGCGCTGCTCAACGCGGGCTGGCTGTTCACGGTGCAACTGGACCAGCTGTGGTTGTCGGTGGTGGTGATCGTCGCCCTGCTCGCGGTGCTCATCCGCATCCTGTACCTCCTCGGTCGTCCCCGCACGGGTGGGGTCGTCGAGCTCGTCCTCACCGACGGCACCTTCGGCCTGTACTTCGGTTGGGTGCTGGCGGCTACCTTCGCCAACACCTGGGCCACCTTCGCCGACGCCGGGGTGACGGCGTTCGAGGAGGTCCCGGTGGGCATCGTCGGCCTCGTGGTCGCCGCGGCGGTTGCGGCCCTGGCCGCCTTCCGCGACGGGGGTCGCATCGCCCCGGCCCTGGCCACGGCGTGGGGACTGGCGTGGATCGCCGTCGCCCGCACCGAGGGGGAGTTCGCCAGTGAGGCACTGGTGTGGACGGCTGCGGCCGCCGCGGCCGTGGTGCTTCTCGCCGCAATCGCCTCCCAGATCCGCCGCTAGAGCAGGACCGCTCCCGCCGCCGCGGCGAACACCGCGATCGACCAGGGTGGGAGCTTCCACATCGCCAGACCCAGCCAGCACAGCACGGCGATGGCCAGCGAGCGGATCCCGGTGACGCCGTGGCTGAGAACCGGGTCCCAGAAGGCGGCACCGAGGAGCCCGACGACCGCCGCGTTGACCGCCGTGAACGCCGAGCGTAGCGCGGGCAGGTGACGCCAACGGCCCCAGAAGTGCAGGCCGGCGGTCATGAGCAGGGCGGAGGGGGCGAAGATCGCCACGGTGGCCAGGAGTGCCCCGCCGATCCCGCCGTCGACCGCGCCGAGGTAGGAGGCGAAGGTGAACAGCGGGCCGGGCACGGCCTGGGCGGCGGAGTAACCGGCGAGGAAGGCGTCCTGGGAGATCCACCCCGTCGCCACGGTCTGCTGCTCCAGCAGCGGCAGGACGACGTGACCGCCGCCGAAGACCAGGGCGCCGGCCTGGACGAAGGCGTTGAGCCGGGTGAGCAGCCAGCCGCCCAGGACGGTGGCGCCCAGCCACAGGCCGAGCAGGAGCAGGAAGAACAGTCCCAGGCTGATGGTGGCGGCCCGGGCGGAGACCGGGCGCACCGCATCGGAGTCGGGATCGGCGGTGTCGGGGGACGGGGAGGCGTCGATAAGCGTGCGGCGCAGCAGTATCCCGGCGAGGCCGGCGAGGAGGATCACCGCGACGTGGGTGAGCGGGCTCGGCAGGGCGAGGACGATGAGGCCGGCAAGGACCGCGATGGTCGCAGTGAGCGGGGTGTCGGCCATCGACCGGGCCATGCCGGACACCGCGTGGAAGACCACGGCGACGGCGGCGGCGAGGAGCCCGGCGATCCAGCCGCCCTCGACCCCGACCGTGCCGAGGAGGAGCCCGAAGGCGGCGAGGATGATCGCGGAGGGGGCGGTGAACATCAGCCACGCGGCGGCCATGCCCGCCCATCCGGCGCGGTGGTAGCCCAGCGCCATGCCCACCTGGGAGGAGGCGGGGCCGGGGAGGAACTGGGCGACGGCGACGATGTCGGCGTAGGAACGCTCGCTCAGCCAACGGCGACGGGCGACGAACTCCTCACGGAAGTACCCGAGATGGGCGGTGGGGCCACCGAAGGCGGTGACGCTCAGGAGACCGAAGGAGCGGATGACCTCGCCGAGACGGCCGGGCCGGGAATCATGATCGGACACGACGATGATCCTAGGGCCGGACGGCGCGCCCCGCTCAGTGGGCGATCGGCGGGGGAGTGCCCTCGTCGGCGGTGTTGATGAGCATCGCCGCGACCCGCTGCATGTGGTCCCAGATCGCGTGGCGGTACACGGGAGGGATGGTCTCCTCATCGATCTGGTCGAGGGAACGGCCCATGAGTTCGAGCCAGCGTTCGGCGGCGGCGCGGTCGACGGGGAAGGGCATGTGACGGCGGCGCAGCATGGGGGCGCCGCGCTGTTCGTTGAAGGTCTGCGGGCCGCCCCAGTACTGGGCGAGGAACCAGGCCAGGCGGTTCTCCGCGCCCTCCCAGTCGTTGGCGGGGTACATGGGGCCGAGGATGTCGTCGGTGCGGACCTGCTCGTAGAACCCCGCGGCCATGCGGGCGAAGGTGGGCTGGCCGCCGACGGCGTCGTAGAGGGACTGGGTCATGGCTCCACCCTAACCAGTCTCGCCCGGGGGTCGGACACCGATGCCGTGCGGGTAGGGGGTGGTGATGCCGGCGGCCTGCATGTCGGCCAACGCCCGGCCGAGGAGGCGACGCTGGACGGTCCACTGCTGTCCGGGCAGGGTCTTCACGGACAGGCGCATGCTCAGGTGGTCGGGGGCGAAGTCGGTGATGCCGTTGAACTCGGGCTCGTCGAGGATGACGTCGGCGATGTCGGCGTCCTGCACGGTGCGCTGGGCGGAGGCGAGCATGACCTCGGCGGCCTGTTCAGCGTTGTTGGACAGGCCGACGGGGACCTGGATGCGGGCGATGGAGTACTCGTCGGAGAAGTTGCCCACGCGCAGGATCTCGCCGTTGCGGACGTACCAGAGGGTGCCGTCGATGTCGCGCAGCGTGGTCACGCGCAGGGTGACCTCCTCGACGGTGCCGGAGATCTCGTCGCCGACGTCGATGGTGTCGCCGACGCCGTACTGGTCCTCCAGCAGCATGAAGATGCCGGAGAGGAAGTCCTTGACCAGCGACTGCGCGCCGAAACCGAGGGCGACACCGGCGACGCCGGCGGAGGCGATGATGGGGGCGATGTTGACGCCGAGGGACGAGATGATCGCCAGGCCCGCCCACGTCCACACGAGGATCGCGGCGGCGGACTTGCCCACGTCGGCCAGGGTCCGGATGCGGGCCTTGCGGCGGGACTCCTGGGAGCGGCGGATGGCCGCCATCTGCGCGGTGACCTCCTCCTCCTGGTTCGAGCCGCGACCGAACGCGGAGGCGAGGTTGGGCAGGCGGGCGGCGAGATTACGCCGGGCCAGCTTGTCGATCACCCGGCGCAGCAGCCAGTGCGCCACCACCGCCACCACCAGAGTGAGGATGATCTCGACCGGCCGCTCCACCAGCCACGTCTGGACGGCGGGACTCTCCCACCAGGTACTTACAGTCTGCGTTGTTGTAGCCATCAGGGTGCCAGCGTACCTAGACTTCCCGACATGGCTGATGCCCTGTTCCTCGATTCCGTCACCGTCCGTCGTGGCGCCACCCTGCTTCTCGACGCCCTCACGTGGCACGTCCCCGCCGGCTCCCACTGGGCGGTCCTCGGCCCCAACGGGGCCGGCAAGACCACCGCCCTGCGCCTGGCCGGCGGCTGGTGGTACCCGACGACCGGGACCGTCGACATCCTCGGCCACCGGCTGGGCCGGGTCGAGCTGCAGGCACTGCGCCGGCGGATCGGCTGGGTCGACCCGCGCCAGCGACTCGGCGACATCGACGTCACCGAAGCCGTCCTCAGCGGGGTGACCGGCTCGAACGGCTACCTGCCGCGGTGGTCGCCGACCGACGACGAGCTCGGCCGGCTCGACCACCTGCTCGCCCTGACCGGCCTGGCGGACAAGCGTCGCCTACGGTGGACGCAGCTGAGCCAGGGGGAACGCGCCCGGACTCTCATCGCCCGGGCCCTGATGACCGAGCCGGACCTGCTGCTACTCGACGAGCCCACCACCGGCCTCGACCTGCCGGGCAGAGAGCGGTTGCTCGGGGTCATCGACACGCTGCGTCGGCAGCGCCCCGACCTGACGACGGTGCTGGTGACGCACCACGTGGAGGAGATCGCGGCGTCGACAAGCGATGTCCTGCTGCTCAAGGACGCCCGCGTCCTCGCCGCTGGGCCGGTGGAGCAGACGCTCACGGCCGACAACCTCAGCCGCCTCTACGACATGCCCGTGGCCGTTGAATATAAGTCCGGCCGATGGTTCGCCCACGGTGAACCGCTTGGTCTATAGTGGCGCCATGACTCACGGCTTCTCCACCGAATCGATCCACGCCGGCTACGACCCCGACAGCCTGTACGGCCCGATCAACACCCCCATCTACGCGTCGACCACCTTTGCGCAGAACGGGCTCAACGAGCTGCGCGGCGGCTTCGAGTACACCCGCTGCGGCAACCCCACCATCGACGCCCTGGAGAAGACCGTCGCCGCCCTCGAAGGCGCCGCCCACGGCCGGGCCTTCGCCTCCGGCATGGCCGCCACCGACATCATCCTGCGCATCCTCCTGCGCCCCGGCGACCACCTCATCCTGGGCAACGACGCCTACGGTGGCACGTTCCGGCTCATCGACACGGTCTTCGCCTCCTGGGGTGTCGAGTACACCGTCGTCGACACCGCGGACGTGGCCGCCGTCGAGGCCGCCGTTCGCGAGAACACCAAACTCATCTGGCTGGAGACCCCCACCAACCCGGCACTGGGCATCACCGACATCGCCGCCGTCGCCGGTATCAAGGGCACCGCCAAGCTCGTCGTGGACAACACCTTCGCCTCCCCCTACCTCCAGCAGCCGCTGGCGCTCGGTGCCGACATCGTCCTGCACTCCACCACCAAGTACCTCGGCGGCCACTCCGACGTCGTCGGCGGCATGGTGGTCACCAACGACGCGGCCTTCGACGAAGAGGTCTACTTCTACCAGGGCGGCGTCGGCCCCATCCCCTCCGTCTTCGACGCCTACCTCACCGCCCGCGGCATCAAGACCCTCGCCGTGCGCATGGACCGCCACTGCGACAACGCCGAGGCCATCGCCGCCCACCTCGACGCCTCCGACCACGTGGCCACCGTCCTCTACCCGGGCCTGGAATCCCACCCCGGCCACGAGGTCGCCGCGAAGCAGATGACCCGCTTCGGCGGCATGGTCTCGGTCCGCTTCCACTCCGAGGAGGCCGCCCGCGCCTTCTGCCTCAACACCAGGCTCATCTGCCTCGCCGAGTCCCTCGGCGGTGTCGAGTCGCTTCTCGAGCACCCCGCCACCATGACCCACCAGTCCGCGGCCGGCTCCCAGCTCGAGGTGCCCCGTGACCTGGTGCGCATCTCCGTCGGCATCGAGGACATCGACGACCTGCTCGCCGACGTCGACGCGGCGCTGGCGGCGGTCGCCTCGCTCTAACCGATCGACCGTCAGAGCAGGCGGATCACGGCCACGCCGGCCACCATGCACAGCAGACCCAGCGCCTGCAGCACGGTGGTCGGCTTCTTCCGTGCCCCCAGCAGCCCGAACTGGTCGATGAGCAGACTTCCGGCCATCATGCCCAGCAGGATCACCATGACCGTCAGCCCCGTGCCGATGACCGGTGCGAGGAACGCGTTACCGAACACGAACGCCGCCCCGAGGAACCCGCCGATCCACATCCACCACGGATTGCGGACGTTCTCCTCGACCCGCTCGACCCGCCACCGCGCCCGGGTGGCCAGGACAATGAGCAGCAGTGTGGCCACCCCCACCGTGAACGAGATCAGCGCCGAACTGACCGCCGACCCCAGCACCACACCGAGCTGACCGTTGACCGCCGTCTGCGTCGCCGAGAACATGCCGAAGACCACCCCGGCCAGCCGCCACAGCCACAGACCCGCGCCCCGGCTCGCGCCGGTGGGGATGACGGTGTCGCGGCGCAGGACGGCATCGAGAAGCCCGATCGCCCCGACGACACCGAGAATGAGCAGGCCGGCGCCGAGGAACCGGGCGATGGTCAACGGAGCCTGCGGTGCATTGAACCACCCGAAATGGTCGATGAGCAGACCCATGAGCACCTGGCCCGTGATGGGCAGAACCACCGTCTGCACGCTGCCCAGCCGCGGGAACAAAAAGATGTTGCCCGTGAGCACGACCACTCCGAGCAGGCCGCCGATCCACAACCACGCCGGGCCGCCCGCCGCCTCCGTCAGGTCAGGCAGACCGCCGGTGAGCAGCAGCGTGGCCACCAGCAGCGTCAGCGTGCCCACCGCGAAAGAGATGAACGACGCCAGGTACGGCGACCCCACTGACAGGCGCAGGCGCGAATTCGCGCTCGTCTGCAGCGGCATGCCGGCGCCGACGAGGACACCGAAAATGAGAGCGAGCATGAGGACACCCTAGTCCCGTCCGACTAAGGTCCAGTTCATGACCGAGAAGATCGCCATCGTTACCGGCGCCACCGGCGGCATGGGCCGCGAGATCGTCGCCGACCTCACCCGCACCCACCACGTCTACGCCCTCGGCCGCAGCGACACCGCCCTCGCCGAACTCGGGGCCCTGAAATCCGTCACCCCCGTCAGCACCGACCTCGTCGTTGACCTGCTGGACTCCGCCGGCACCTCCTGTGCGGTGGAACGCCTCGTCGACCTCTCGCGTATCGACGTCCTCGTCCACGCCGCCGCCGTCGCCTCCCGCTTCTCCGTGGAGACCGCCGGCGTCTCCGACTGGCGGCAGATGATGGACCTCAACGTCCACGTCCCGGCCGAACTGACCCGCCGACTCCTGCCCGCCCTGCGTGCCGGCGACGGCACCGTCATCTTCATCAACTCCGGCGCCGGCCGGGGCGCCTACCCCGACAACGTCGTCTACGCCGCCACCAAACACGCACTCCGCGCCGTCGCCGACGGGCTGCGCAAGGGCGAGGCCGGCGCGGGCGTGCGGGTGGCCACCGTCGCCCCCGGCCCCACCGACACCCCCATGCTCCAGGGACTGCAGGGGCAGGCGGGGCAGGAGTACCGGCCTGAGCACTACATCGAACCCGTCGAGGTCGCCCGAGCCGTCCGCATGGTCGTCGACGCCGGGCCCTCCACCCAGATCACCGAGGTGGCCGTGCGGCCGCGGGTGGAGCTGTCGGACCGGTAGAGAAGCCGCCCTCCTCCCAGGATTCGGGATCAGCCCGTCGGGAGGAGTACTGATCCCGAGTTCTAACCCGCGAACGCGGGGTGATCCCGACAGGCTGATCCCGAACTTCGGTCAGGCGTGGACCAGATGAGCCGGGACAGTGGTGTTCGCCAGGGTGTCGGCGATGAGGGTGAGGAACCCGGCCGGGTCACGGAGGTCCGCCGCGCTGATCCGCAGGACGACATATCCCAGATTCTGAATCTCCTTCTCCCTCCTGCGCTCCCGGCGAATGGCTTCGTCAGGGGTGACACCGAATGCGCCGCGATATTTCATTTCTCCGTCCACCTCCACGACCAGCCATCCGTTGATGAGCAGGTCGACCCGGTAGGTGATGCCGTGGTTCACGGTAATGGGGGCCTGCGTCTCCACTCGATGCACGCCCGGTAGGTCGGCCTCCCACAGCCGGAACCTCGCCTGGGACTCCAGCGCACTGCCGATCTCCGGACGGGACAGCGCAATCGCCTGCCGCAGTGTCCGGGTCCGATGGAACGGGCCGAGAGAAATCCGCCAGGTTATCCAACGTCGCGGGAGTCAACTCCGGCCACAGCCTCCGGGCGGAATCCACGGCGACGACCGTCTGCTCGAGAGTGTGGTGGCGGGCGATGTCGGCGAGCGTGCGGATGAGTCGGGTGACCCGGATACCGTGCTCCGAATGGATGTCGTCGGGATGGAGAAAACCGCTGCGGTAGACCACACCCGGTGGCCAGCCCTTCTTCGACCCCGGTCGGGCTGACCCCGGAAGGAGCAGCTCGGTGGTGTCGTCGTGTCCCAGCACATCGATTCCCCACAGCCGGGCGGCCGCGGGCCCCGCCACCACCGCGGTGTCGGCAGTGAGCCCGACCGCCGCGGCCCGGGCAGTGGCCTTGTCCCAGGGTGGAAGATCAGCGAACGCACGTGCATCCATGGCGATCTCCTTGGTGAGCTTCCGAAGAGTTCCGTCAGCCACCTTGGCGAGGACATCCTGGTCCTTGAGCGTGAGGCGTCGAAGTTGGATGAGGCAAAAGTGGTCCGGCCAGTTCTTCATGGCTCCCACGCTGAACCGTCTGGCCACGATGGTCCAGCTTCACGTCTACGAGTGGGGTCGGAGTCTGTGGATAACCGGAGTTGTCCACAGATGGACAGCTCCTCGGGTTGCGGCGCCGGACGATATAGGTTCGGGATCAGCCCGTCGGGATCACCCGGTGTCAGCTCATCTGGACTCGGGATCAGTACTCCTTCCGACGGGCTGATCCCGAAGGGGGTCAGTCGTCGAGGGCGACGGCGAGAGCGCTGCGGGCCGCCTTGTCGGTCTCCTGGAGCATGAGCGGGTCGGTCCCAGGCATGGGGGAGATGGTCGTGTCGGGGAGTTGGCCCCAGGTCGGGATGCCGATGATGTGGAGTCGGGGGTCGAGGGTGCCGTCGGCACGCACGGCCAGGCGGGTGGCCGGGTCGACCTCGGGGGAGCCGCTGTCGACGGTGCGGCCGGTGGCGGCGGTGAGCTGGAAGGGGCGGGTGCGGGCGGCGTCGTGAAGCGAGACGGCGAGGGGGTCGCCGGGGCGGCGGACGTCGGGCCGGTGCATCCAGGCGTCGATGAGCGTGGTGGCGCGGACCGGCTCGCCCAGGGTGGTGGGGGAGCTGGCGACGACGGCGCCGTCGGCGACCTCGACGGTCGGGTCGGCGCCGAGGAAGGAGACGAGGCCGGCGTCGACGAGCGCGAGCAGTTGGCGGGTGCGGAACAGCGGCGGGCCGGAACCGACCATCTGCCCCAGGGACATGGTGGTGCGGAAGAGGTTGCGGCGCGATTCGAGAGTGTAGCGGCCCTCGGCCCCGAGGATCGAGGCGGGTTTGCGGGAGGCGCTGACCGACCACAGGGCCGCCTTGAGGGGGCTGTCGAGTCCGGCTTCGGCCTCGGTGATGTCGGAGGCCATGCCGGCGGCGATCTGTTCGGTGACCAGGTCGAGTGATCCGCCGACACCGCGCAGCGGGTCGAGCCAGCGGGTGAGGTCGAAGGGCTCTGTGGTGTGCGGGGCGAGGGCGGTGTGGAGGGCGGTGAGGTCGGCGGTGATCGCACCGTCGCGGACGGCCGATTCGATGGTGGCGACGATCTCGTCGAAGGAGGTCACCACCTTGTCGGGGCGGACGCGGGCGAGGACCCGGTAGTAGGCCTCGTAGGCGTCGGCGATGACGGCGGGCCACACCTCGGTGTCGAAGTCGATGCTCGCCGGGGCGGTCCGGTCGGCCAGCTCCGCGATGACAGCTGTGAGCCGGGTGAGTCGGGCGGCGGGCGGAAGGGCGTGGAACTCGGACTTGGGCAGGTAGGGGTAGCCGCGGTGGGAGGTGACCACGAGGTGGGGTTCGCGGCCGGACGGCTCATAGCGCAGTCCGGAGCGGGTGGTGGGGTCCTCGACGAAGGAGCCGCCGCGGTCGACGGTGAGCAGGGCCATGACGTCGAAGAAACCCATGCCCAGGCCGCGGGCGAGGACGGTGCCGGACTCGGGCACGAGGTGGACGGGCTGCTCGACGGGGTTGCCCGGGCGGATCCACGTGAGGTCGGCGGCGTCCGACGCTTCGGCGAGGGCAGCCTCGGAGGGGAGGGTCCGGGTGGCTGCCAGCCGTAGGCGAGGACGGTGGCGTCGGCGGTGACGGTGGAGCCGTCGGCAAACTCGAGGACGTCACGGCCGGCGACCTCGGTGATGCCGGTGACCCGGGAGTGGTGGTCGAGGACCCGGACGCTGTCGGGCAGCTGGGCCAGGGCGACGTCGTAGACCCAGCGCAGGTAGGCACCGTAGAGGGCGCGGGAAGGGTTGGACTCGGGGACGGTGACGGCGAGTTCCTCGGCGAAGGAGGTGGCGATGGCGGGTGCGGGAGGGTGGGCGTCGTAAAGCGCGATCGCGGCGGGGGAGATGCCGTCGCGGTCGCCGCGGAGCAGACGGATCCACTCGTGGAGGATCGGGCCCTCGAGGACGGGTGCGGTGACGGAGGAACCGGGTTCGGTGAACAGGGTGACGGCGCCGGAGAGGGTGTTCATGCACAGGGTGCGGGTCTGGTCGGTGTCCCACACGCGGCCGGCGCCGTGCTGGGCGTCGTCGATGAGGTGGAGCGTGAGGCCGCGGTCGGCGGGCAGGGCGGCGGCGATGCGTTCGATGACCGAGATGCCGCGGGGGCCGAGGCCGACGATGGCCAGAGCCGGGTCAGTGGGGCCGGCCGGGGTGGCGGGGGTGGGATGGGACAACGCTGCTCCTGTCATGGGGATGACGATACCGTCGATATAAATAGACTAGACGGTCTACCTGTCGGATACCAACCAGTCTAGGGCGTGGTAAGGTCCCCGGAATCTGACCAAAGGAGAAACACGTGTCCCTGACAAAGCGACTGGCGAGGGTCGTGGCCGCGGTCGTCGCCACGACCCTGGGTGCCGGGCTGCTCACGGCCTGCGCCACCACGGGCCCGGACGACGACGTCCAACGGCTGACCTACCTCGAGCCGATCTTCTTCGCCACGCTCTACCCGCCGGGCGCCGGTTTCTACCCCAACGGCGGCGTGGTCAACAACATCACCGACCGGCTGCTCTACCAGGACCCGGAGACCCTCGAACTCAGCCCGTGGATCGCCACGGACCTGCCCGAGGTCAACGCCGACGCCACCGAGTACACCTTCGACATCCGCACCGACGTCACCTACTCCGACGGCACCCCGCTGACCCCGGAGAACGTCGTCGCCAACTTCGACCTCTACGGTCTCGGCGACTCCGACCGCACCCTGACCTCCTCGGAGCAGATCACCAACTACGAACGCGGCGAGGTCGTCGACGCCGACACCGTCCGCTTCCACTTCTCCGCCCCCGCCCCCGGCTTTGCCCAGGCCACCAGCTCCTTCAACGCCGGACTACTCTCCGACGCCACGCTCGCCCTCGGCAACGACGGTTTCGCACCGGGCAACGCCACCGGCGTCATCGGCTCCGGCCCCTTCGTCATCGAATCCGAGGACCTGGGCACCCTCCTGACACTCACGGCCCGCGAGGACTACGACTGGGCCCCGCCCGCGCACCCCCACCAGGGCCGGGCGCGGCTCGACCAGATCGACTACGTCCTCGCCGCCGAGGAATCGGTCCGCGTCGGTGGCCTCGTCGCTGACCAGGCCGACCTCGCCCGCCAGATCGAGGCCCCCGTCGAACGCCACCTCCGCGACCAGGGTCTCCAGGTCATCTCCCACGGCACCAACGGCGTGAACAACGGCCTGAGCTTCCGCTTCATGCACCCGCTGCTGGAGGACATCCGCATGCGGCAGGCCATCATCCGCGCCATCGACCGCGAGGAAATCAACCACACCCTGTTCTCCGAGTCCTACCCCGTCGCCCGCTCCGCCATCGCCCACACCGCCCTCGGCTTCCGTGATCAGGGCGACGCCTACCGCCACGGCCGGGCCGAGGCCGAGGCCCTGCTCGACGAGCTCGGCTGGGTCCCCGGACCGGACGGCATCCGCGTCAAGGACGGGCAGCGCCTGAGCTTCACCATCAACGAGGCTGTCCCGCAGCCCCGCTCACGTGAGGTGATCACCAAGATCCAGGAGCAACTCCGCCGCGTGGGCATCGAGGTCCACCTCAACCCCGGTGACAATGCCACCCAGAACGCCGACTCCCTGTCGTACGACAACATCCAGATCCGGCACACCATGGTCGGTCGCGCCGACTACGACGTGATCAAGTCGATGTGGCACTCCGACAACCGCAACGAACTGCTCAACGGCGACAAGGAGACCAGGCAGGTCCACGACCAGCAGCTCGAGGACATGCTCCAGCAGATCGCCTCCCTGCCCGCGGAGGAGGACCGCGCCGAGATGACCGGCCGTGTCCAGGACTACCTCACCGAACAGGCCTACATCCTGCCCCTGTTCGAGGAACCCCAGGTCTACGGCGCCCAGCCCTACGTCAAGGGTTTCCAGCCCGACGCCATCGGCCGGCCGTCCTTCTACGGGGTCTGGCTCGACCACGGTGACAACCACACGGAAGGGGACGACCAGTGACCTCCTCGATGATCCTCCGGCGCATCGGCCAGGCCGTGCTGGTCCTGCTGATCACCTACACCCTGGCCTTCATCCTGCTCTCCGCCCTGCCGTCCGACGGTGTCATGGCCCGCTACGCCAGCCCCGACCTGGCGCTGTCGGCCGAGGAACTGCAGCGCATCCGGGACACCTACGGTGCGGACGAGCCGATCCTGGCCCAGTACGTCCAGGCGCTCGGCGGCTTTGTCACCGGAAACTTCGGGTACTCCGTGCAGACGGGTACCGCCGTGTCCACGCTGCTGGCGGAGGCCATTCCCGGCACCGTGGCACTCGCTCTCCTGGCGTTCGCGCTGGCGGTCGTCCTCGCGCTGGGCATCGCCATCGTGGGCACCTCGGAGAAGTTCCGCGCCGTCGGTGACGTCTTCCGCTCGCTGCCCGCGTTCATGGTCTCCCTGCCGACGTTCTGGCTCGGCATCGTCATCATCCAGCTCGTCTCCTTCCGACTGGGGTGGGTCCCGGTCATCGGGGCGAGCACCGCGCAGGCCCTCATCCTGCCGACCATCACGTTGTCCATCCCCATCGCCGCCCCGCTGGCGCAGGTGCTCATCCGCTCCATCGACCAGGTCAAGGGACAACCGTTCATCCAGGCCGTCCGGGCCCGCGGCGCCGGTGAGGTGTGGATCTTCTGGCGCAACATCCTGCGCAACGCCATGCTCCCGGCGCTCACGATGGCCGGCCTGCTGTTCGGCGAACTCGTCGGCGGCGCCGTGGTCACCGAGTCCGTCTTCGGTCGCGCCGGGCTCGGCCAGATGACGGTCCAGGCCGTGGCCAACCGGGACACCCCGGTCCTGCTGGCCGTGGTGGTCATCGCGGCGACCCTCTACGTCCTCATCAACCTCATCGTCGATCTGCTCTACCCGGTCCTCGATGCCCGCCTGCGCAGGAAGGTCCGCTCATGAGCACGACAGCCCTCACCGCCACCGGCCCCGCCGCAACCCCCACGGCCACCGACACACCCCGCCGCCGGCGCCTCCGCCGCAGCGTGTGGACGCGTCCCGGCACCCTCATCTCGGCGGCCGTCCTCGTCGTCGCCCTGCTGTGGGCGCTGATCCCGCAGGTGTTCAGCAGCCATGAGCCGAACGTCGGCACCTTCCAGCCGCTGCTGGAGCCGAACGCCACCAACTGGTTCGGCACCGACGCCGTCGGCCGTGACCTGTTCACCCGCGTGGTGTGGGGCACCCGCGAATCCCTCACCGGCGCGGTCATCGCCGTGCTTGTCGGCCTCGTGGTGGGCACGCTCATCGGCCTGCTCGCCGGCACGCAGCGTGGCTGGGTCGACTCGGTGCTCATGCGTTTCATCGATGTCCTGCTGTCCATCCCCGCGCTGCTGCTGAGCCTGTCGGTGATCATCCTGCTCGGTTTCGGCACGATGAACGCCGCCATCGCCGTCGGCGTCACCTCGGTGGCCACCTTCGCCCGCCTGGCCCGCTCGCAGGTGCTCTCGGTCGCCGGGTCCGACTACGTCGAGGCAGCCTACGGCTCCGGCGGCACGCAGTGGCAGGTGCTGGTGCGTCACATCCTGCCCAACTCGCTGACCCCGGTGCTGGCCCTGGCGGCCCTGCAGTTCGGCTCGGCCATCCTGCAGCTGTCCACGCTGAGCTTCCTCGGCTACGGTGCCCCGCCGCCCACCCCGGAGTGGGGCCTGATCATCGCCGACGCGCGCGACTACATGGCCACCTCCTGGTGGCTGACCGTCCTGCCGGGACTGGTCATCGTCGCCGTGGTGTGCGCCACCAACTACCTCGCCCAGCTCATCCGGAAGGAGGCCTGACATGACACGTCAGCCCCTGCTCGAGGTCACCGACCTCGTCGTCTCCTACGCCACCGCCGGCGGCCGGGAGGTCCACGCCGTCAACGGCGTCTCGCTGGCCGTGCACGCCGGCCAGATCACCGCCATCGTCGGTGAATCCGGGTCGGGTAAGTCGACGACGGCGCAGGCGATCATCGGTCTGCTGCCGGGCAACGCCGACATCGACGCCGGGGAGATCCGGCTGGACGGCCGTGACCTGGCCGGGCTGTCCGAGAAGCAGTGGCGCGGGATCCGCGGCACCCGCATCGGGCTGATCCCGCAGGATCCGAACAACTCGCTCAACCCGGTGAAGACGATCGGCGAGTCCGTCGCCGAGGGGCTGGCCGTCCACCGGCGGGGGACAGCGGCGACCCGGAAGGCCCGCGTCCTGGAGCTGCTGGAACAGGTGGGCATCGACGATCCCGCCCGCCGCTACGACCAGTACCCGCACGAGCTCTCGGGCGGCATGAAGCAGCGCGTGCTCATCGCCGCGGCCGTCGCGCTGGAGCCGGACCTCATCATCGCCGACGAGCCGACCTCTGCCCTGGATGTGACGGTGCAGAAGATCATCCTCGACCTGCTCGATGACATGCGTCGGCAGCTGAGCATCGGCATCCTGTTCATCACCCATGACCTGGCGGTCGCCGGCGACCGCGCCGATCACATCGTGGTCATGCAGCGCGGTGAGGTCCGCGAGTCCGGCTACGCCGCGACGGTGCTCACGGATCCGCGCGACCCCTACACCCGCCAGCTGCTTGCCGACGCCCCCTCCCTCGCCGTCGCCGACGTCCACCGGCGTCGGCCCGTCCCCGACGGGGACGCCCCGCCGCTGCTCGTGGTCGACGGTGTCACCCAGCGTTTCGGCGACTTCACCGCCGTCGACGACGTCTCCTTCACCGTCGACCGGGGCACCACGCACGCCGTCGTCGGCGAATCCGGTTCCGGCAAGACCACCCTCGGCCGGTCCATCGCCCTGTTCAACCAGCCGACCGCCGGGTCCATCACCGTCGACGGCACCGAGATCACCACCCTCGGCCGGAAACAGCGCCGCGACCTGCGCCGCAGCATCCAGCTGGTCTACCAGAACCCGTACTCCTCCCTCGATCCGCGCCAGACCATCGGCGCGACCGTCGCCGAGCCGTTGCGCAACTTCACCCGCTCGGGGAAGGCGGAGGCCGCCACCCGGGTCGAGCGCTACCTCGATCTGGTGGCCCTGGACTCCGGCACCGCGGCGCGCCGACCCGCCGAACTCTCCGGCGGTCAGCGTCAGCGCGTGGCCATCGCCCGGGCGCTCATCCTCGAGCCGGAGCTGCTCGTCCTCGACGAGGCGGTCTCCGCCCTCGACGTCACCGTCCAGGCCCAGATCCTCCGGCTGCTCGACGAGCTGCAGCACGAGCTGGGGCTGACCTACGTGTTCATCTCCCACGACCTGGCGGTGGTCCGGCAGATCTCGGACACCGTCTCCGTCATGAGCCGCGGCCGGCAGGTCGAGGCCGGCCCCACGGAGCGGGTCTTCCGCGCCCCCGAATCAGACTTCACCCGCCAGCTCATCGACGCCATCCCGGGGCGTCGCTACCGTGGTGGCGACCTCAACCTGGGCCTGTAGAAGGAGTATCCCGTGACCGACATCATCAACCTGCTCGCCACCCTCCCGCCGGACCATGAACTCGTCGCCGCCCGCCAGGCCCGCCCGGACGCCCTGGCGAACGCGCAGCGCAGCTTCGAGGCGCTGCTCGAGCCCGTCAATCCGGGCACCTTCACCTACGGCGAGCGCTACGCCGTGGCCACCTATGTCGCCGGCGTCCACCAGGTGGCCAACGCGCGCACCCTCTACTCCGAACTCCTGCTTGACGACGCCCCCGCCACCCTCCGCGACGCCGTCCTCACCGCCGTGGACCACGCCCTGTCCACCGGTCCCTACGGGACCTACCGGGAGTCCGGTCTCGTCGACGAGTCCGAACCCGGCGGCCACGTCACCCATGACGCAGGTGCCCTGGGGGAGCGGCTGGCCGCGGCCTTCGACCTGGCGCACCTGCTCACCTTCCACCCGCGGGACGCCCGGCCGGAGACGATCGACCGGCTCACCGCGGCCGGCTGGTCCGCCGATGACGTGGTCAGTCTGGCCCAGCTCGTCTCCTTCCTCGCCTTCCAGCTGCGCGTGGTCCACGGGCTGCAGGTCCTCTCCGGCCGCCCGGTGACCGTCGCGGAGGCGACCCGCCTCACAGGGGACGGCCGCTCCCCGGAACCGGTCGAGGTCGATCCGGTCCGTCCGGAACGTTTCGTCCGCCACTCCCTCGGCTGGACACCGTGGGTGACGCCCGTGGACAAGGCCGATCTCAGCGAGGAGCAGCTCGATTCGCTTATCCGTCCGGAGCGGGCGGACATGCCCTACTTCCGGCTGCTGGCCCGCGACCCGGCCGCGCTCAAGGCACGGACGCTGACGGACCTGGACATCTTCTGCAACACCGACGGCGGGCTCAGCCGCGCCGACCGGGAATGGTCCGCGACGGTGACCTCCCGGTTCAACGGGTGCGTGTACTGCGCGTCGGTGCATGCGGCCCGGGCGATCGAGGAGGGCGGGGAGGAACGCGACGTCGATACGCTCCTGGCGGACGGCGTGGGCACGGCGGTGGACACGCCGGTGTGGGCGGGCCTGCGGGACGCCTCCGTGGCGCTGACACGGACCCCGATCGCCTACGACGCAGCAACGGTCCAGCAGCTGCGGGGGCTCGGTCTCACCCTGGCTGACCTGCTCGATCACCTCTACGCCACGGCCTTCTTCAACTGGGCGAACCGGCTCATGCTCGGCCTCGGCGAGCCGACGGTGCCGGCGCGTTTCCGCTGAGCCGGTGGGAATAGTCGCACTTAAGGCGGGTCATATGCAAACTCCATAATGCATTAGTTATCCTTGCTGGGTGGAAACTTCAGGCCGCCGCCCCCCGGCGTATCTCGTCATCGCCGATGAGCTACGGGCCCGTATCGAGCGCGGTGACCTGACCGCCGGTGACAAACTTCCGGCGGAACGGGAACTGGTGGAGGAGTTCCACGTCGCCCGCATGACCGTGCGTCACGCGTTGGACATCCTCCAGCTCGAGGGCCTCATCGACCGTCGTCGCGGGCGGACCGGCGGCACCTTCGTCCGCAGCGTCCCGCCGGTGGTGGAACTCACCCGCATCGAGGGGTTCATGCCCCAGCTGCGTGAACGCGACATCATGGTGACCTCCGAGGTGCTCGAGGCGTCCCTCGTGCCCGCGCCCGGCACCGTGGCCCAGGCCCTGGGTATCGAGCGGGACGAACCCGCCTTCCAGCTGCTGCGGCTGCGCACCGTGGACAACACCCCGCTGCTGCTGGAGAACTCCTGGTTCCCCGCCGCCCTGGTCCCGGGGCTGCTCGACGAGGACCTCACCGGATCCGTCTACGAGCTGCTGCGCCGGAACTGGGACCTCGCGCCGGTGCGCAAGTCCGAGACCATCACCCCGGGCATCGCCTCCGGGTGGGAGCAGAACATCCTGCGGATCTCCCGGAACCTCCCGCTGCTGCGCATCAACCGCACCGCGGAGACCGCCCGCGGGGTGGTCGTCGAGTACTCCGAGGACGCCCTGCGTTCGGATGTCGCCCAGATCCAGGTGATCACCGACTCGACGGGGAGCTGAGCACCACCTCGGCCACGTCCGTCATGGCGGGAAACGTCAGGTCCGTGCCGGCGGCCGGACCGATCCCGATCACCCGCATCCCGGCCGCCTGAGCGGCCGCCACCCCCGCCCGGGAATCCTCGAACACGACGACGCCGCCCGGGTCATCCGCCAGGCCCAGGGCCCGGGCACCGGCGAGGAACCCCTCCGGATCGGGCTTGCCGCGGGTGACGTCCTCGACGGTGACGAGCGCCTCCACGGCGTCGGTCAGCCCGCGTTCGCTGAGCACCGGGGTGATGAGCCGGCGCAGCGTTCCGGTGACGATCCCCACCCGCACGCCCCGCTCCCGGAGGGTGTGGACCATCGCCACCGTGGTGTCGGCGACCCGGGGGCGTTCCGCGCACAGGGCGATGTACTGGTCCGCGACATGGTCGAGCAGCCGTGTCGCAGCGGCGGTCGCAGTGGCGGTCGCGGTGGCGGTCGCGGTGGCGGGGGAGTGGCCACGGGCGGTGACCAGGGCCAGGGCGATGTCGGGTTCGCTGCGGCCCAGCAGCGCGTCGTACTCGCCGTCGCGCATCGGCTCCAGGCCCAGGGCGGTCAGCGCCTCGGCGTAGGCCCGGGCGAGCTCCGCCTCGTCGTCGCTGAGGGTGCCGTTGAAGTCGAAGGGGATGCCGCGGGCGGTGGGCAGGAGGTCGGCCAGCTGCTGCTCGGGAGTGGTCATCGGGCCCGAGTGTTGGGCCTGCAGCCTAAAGGCCTGCGAATATGCGAAAAGGTCTAGCGGTTAATTCTCCTGTTGTTCACCTCACGGGAACGTTGGCGACAACAACGATTGCCGCACTTGAGCCCAGTCGCAGCCACCGGTCATCGCCGGTGGTTGTCCCGTCACCTCCCCATCCCGTGATCGAAAGGGTCCTTCCGTGTCCGCACCCCGCACCACCGTCTCCCGCCGCACCCTGCTCCGCGCCCTCGGCCTGGGCGCCGGCCTCGTCGCCGCCGGCCCCGTCCTCGCCGCCTGCGGCGGTGGCTCCTCCGGACCGACCGACGCCTCCGCCATCGGCGGCTCCCTCGACGAGATCGCCGCCAAGGCGAAGGAGGAGGGCACCGTCCGCCTCATCGCTTACCCGGAGACCTGGGCGAACTACAAGGGACACTTCGCGGAGTTCACGAAGAAGTACGGCGTCGAGGTCGTCGTCGACTCCCCGGACGCCTCCTCCGCCGAGGAACTCCAGGCCGTGCAGAACCTCAAGGGCCACCCCTCCCAGCCCGACGTGCTCGACATCGGCTACTCCTTCACCCAGCCGGCCATCGACCAGGGCCTCATCGAGCCCTACAAGCCGTCGAACTTCAACGCCATCCCGGACAACCTCAAGGACCCGGAGGGCCAGTGGATCGGCGCCTACTACGGCGTCCTCGCCGTCGGCGTGAACAAGGCCGCCGCGGATGTGCCCACCTCCTTCGCCGAGCTCAAGGACCCGAAGTACCGCGGCAAGATCGCCCTGCCGGGTGACGCGCGCTCCGGCGCATCCTCCATCGCCACCGTCTTCGCCGCCTCCCTGGCCAACGGCGGCTCGCTCGACGACATCACCCCGGGCATCGAGTTCTTCGCCGAACTCGCCGAGCTGGGCAACCTGGTGACCATCTCCGACGAGTCCTCCGCCCTGACCACCGGTCAGGCCGCGGTCGTCTTCGACTGGAACTACAACTGGCTCGGCCGCACCGAGCAGCTGGAGCGCGACGGCGTCGACTTCGAGTACACCGTCCTCGAGGACGGCGTGTTCGGCAACTACTCCGCCCAGCCCGTCACCATCGGCTCCCCGCAGCCCAACGCCGCCCGCCTGTGGGTGGACTGGCTCACCTCCGACGAGGGCTCCGAGCA
Source organism: Corynebacterium suedekumii (assembly GCF_030252185.1). NCBI lineage: Bacteria > Bacillati > Actinomycetota > Actinomycetes > Mycobacteriales > Corynebacteriaceae > Corynebacterium > Corynebacterium suedekumii. Next base: position 130,018 of record NZ_CP126970.1, on the reverse strand, counting down.
GTACGCCCTCGGCGGTGCCGTCCCCGCCCGCTTCACCGAGCTCGCCGAGGCCGGCAAGCTCTCCCAGGAGGCCCTCGACTCCCTGCCCGCCCCGGAGATCGTCGCCCAGGTCGAGCTGCCCACCGCCGAGCAGGGCGAGGACGCCGACAAGGTCATCGCCGCCGACTGGGCCACGAAGGTGAGGATCTAGCATGACCGCCGCCGTCGACGCCCTGACCCCGGATACCCCGGACGCCCCGGACAGCACCGGGCCGGAGCCGGCAGAGAAGAAGAGCTCCCGCTTCACCTTCCGCACCCTGACCTCCGGATCGGTGCTGGGTGCGCTGCCGTTCTTCGCCTTCGTCGCCGCCTTCCTCATCATCCCGATCATCGCCAACCTCATCCGCGCCTTCCAGGACCCGGCGGGCCGGTTCTCCGTGGCCACCATGGCCGAGGCGGTCGGCCCGACCTACCGCCAGGCCTTCTGGCTGACCACCCAGCTCTCCCTGCTCACCGCCGTCATCGGCGGCGTGCTCGGCGTCATCCTCGCCTGGGCGCTGGTCAGCGCCGACGGCCCCCGCTGGCTCACCTCCCTGGTCAGCAGTTTCTCCGCCCTGGCCTCCCAGTCCGGTGGCGTGCAGCTGGCGTTCGCGTTCGTCGCCATGCTGGGCACCCAGGGCATGGTCACCGGCTGGATCGAGTCGATCGCCCCGGGGGCGATGGCGGAGTTCTCCATCACCGGTTTCCTCGGCGTCACCATCGTCTACCTCTTCTTCCAGGTCCCGCTCATGGCCATCCTCATGCTGCCGGCCATGGGCGGGGTGAAGAAGGCCTGGTACGAGGCCGCCGCCTCCCTCGGGGCGAGCAGGTTCCAGTACCTTCGCGACGTCGCCGTGCCCGTCCTGTGGCCCTCGATCATCGGCTCGCTGCTGCTGCTGTTCGCCAACGCCTTCGCCGCCTACGCCACCGCCTACGCGCTGGCGGGCGGGTCGCTGAACCTGGTGCCCATCGTCATCGGCTTCCTCATCAGCGGCAACGTCCTGCTCAACCCGGGACTGGCCGCCGCCCTGGTCACGTGGATGATGATCATCATCCTCGCCGCCATGGGCATCCGATTCCTGCTGACCAGAAAGAGTGACCAGTGGCTGAGCAACTAGTGATCGACCGGCCGAATGCGCCGACGGTGAGCACGCGGACGTCGAGAAGCTCCGGCGGCCGTGGAGGCAACGCCGCCACCACCGCCATCTTGGTCGTCGCGCTCATCTTCTTCTTCCTGCCCTGGATCGCGGCGGCCGTGTTCGGTTTCACCCGCCCCGGCGAGGGGATCACCGCCGCACCGCTGCTGGAGTCGCTGCAGAACCCGAAGGCGCTGCCCGCCATCCGGGACACCCTGCTGCTCACACTGGCCTCCACGCTGCTCATGCTCGCTCTGCTCGTGCCCACCAACATCTTCCTCAACCTGCGGGCACCGCAGCTGGCCAAGGTCGCCGAGATGCTCTCCGTCCTGCCGCTGGTCATCTCCGCCGTGGCGCTGGTCTCCGGCGTGAGCCAGTTCTACCGGGCCGTCGCCCCGGCGTTCATCAACTCGCTGTGGTCGCTCGTCCCCCTCTACGTCATCCTCTCCATGCCGCTGTGCTACCGCGCCATCGACGCCGGCGTGAAGGCACTGGACCTGCGCACCCTCTTCGCCGCCAGCTCCTCCCTCGGCGCGGGCACCTGGACCACCCTCCTCCGTGTCGTCCTGCCCAACCTGCGGGTGGCCATGCTGTCGGCCGCGCTGCTGTCGGTGGCGATGTGCCTGGCGGAGTACGCCATGGCGTCCCTGCTGCTGCACTACACCTTCCCCGTGTTCCTCGTCGAGGTGTCCAACAACAACCCCCGCGGCATCGCCGCCCTGTCGTTCATCACCGTCATCATCACCTGGCTGCTGCTCGTCGCCATCTCCGCGATGTCGCGCGCCGACAGAGCCACCGACACAGCCACCGACAAGGTCCGGAAGAACTGAGAGGCCTCCCCATGAACCACCCCCGATCCCTCAACCGACCGCACGTCGAACTGCGCGACGTGGTGAAGAAGTACGGACCGAAGACCGTCCTGCGTGACCTCACCCTCTCCATCGGGGAAGGCGAGATGGTGGCGCTGCTCGGCCCCTCCGGCTGCGGCAAGTCCACCTCCCTGCGCATCCTCGCCGGCCTGGAGTCCGCCGACTCCGGCCAGGTGCTCATCGGCGGGAAGGACGCCTCCGCCACCCCCACCCGGGAACGCAACATGGGCATCGTCTTCCAGGCGTACTCCCTGTTCCCGCACCTCACCGCCCGCGACAACGTCGCCTACGGCCTGCGGATCCGTGGCGTGAAGACCGCCGAGCGACGCCGCCGTGCCGGTGAGCTCCTCGAGCTCGTCGGCCTGTCCGAGCACGTGGACAAGTATCCCAACCAGATGTCCGGCGGTCAGCAGCAGCGCGTCGCCCTGGCCCGCTCCCTGGCCATCGAGCCGGATGTCCTCCTGCTCGACGAGCCGCTCTCCGCCCTCGACGCGAAGGTCCGTGGCCAGCTGCGCGACGAGATCCGCCGAATCCAGCTCTCCCGTGGCATCGCCACCCTCCTGGTCACCCACGATCAGGAGGAGGCCATCATCATGGCCGACCGGGTCGGCGTCATGCGCGACGGCCGCATCGAGCAGATCGGCACCCCCGCCGACCTCTACGGCAACCCGCAGACGCCGTTCATCGCGGGTTTCGTGGGCATCGTCAACCGCATCCCCGGCATCGTCACCGACGGCGGTATCCGGGTCCTCGGCGCCGATCTGGAGATCGTCAACCCCGAGCTGCGTGTCGACGCCGCCCAGCCCGCCACCGCCCTCATCCGCCCCGAGGACATCGACCTCGCCCACGACGACGCCGCCCGCTTCAAGGTGACGGACAAGCAGCTGCGCGGCATCTTCACCGCCGTCATGGTCCAGGACGAGGTCCTCGAGCAGCCCCTGCGCATCGACCTGCCCACCCGCGCCGCCGACCGCTTCCAGGTGGGCATGGGCGTGCAGATGGCCGTCCAGCGCCGCGACACCGTCATCGACCACCCCACGGAGCGGGAGGCCGCCGAGGCCCAGGCCCTGTCCCAGGTGGAGACCTACCGGTGAGCCCCCGCCACCTGCTCATCATCGGCATCGACGGCGCCCGCTGGGAGATCCTCGCCGAACCCGGCGTCGCCGACACCGTCCGGACCCTCGCTGACCAGGGGCGCTGGCACCGGATGGCCATGGAGGTGCCCACCATCTCCGGGCCCGGTTGGTCGTCGATCCTCACCGGCTCCAGCCACGCCGAGCACGGGGTGCGCGACAACACGATGGTCGGCTCCCGCCTGTGGTCCCGCCCCGACGTGCTGTCAAAGGCCTTCTACCGCGACCAGTCCACCCGCACCTTCGCCGCTGCCGGCTGGCCCGTCCTCGTCGACCCGGACGGTCTCGGCCCCGTCATCCACCCGCGCGTGGAGCAGCAGTTCGCCGGCCTGCACCGCGTCATCGTCCGCGACGGCGAGACCCACGGCTACGAACGCATCGACGCCGAGATCACCGACATCACCGTGGCCACGCTCCGCGGCGCCGACTTCGACGTCGGCTTCGTCTACTTCTGCGACGCCGATGACGCCGATGACGCCGGCCACACCTACGGCCTCATCGAGGGGGAGCAGTACCGCGATGCGCTCCGGCGTATCGACGCCCACGTCACCCGCCTCATCCACACCGTCTCCGCCCGCGCGCAGCAGGAAGGGGAGGACTGGCTCGTCGTCCTGGTCACCGATCACGGCCACCTCGACACCGGCGGCCACGGTGGCGACCATCCCCGCGAACGCGAGTCCTGGGTGGTGACCTGGTCACCGACCGGTGACACCCCGGACTGGCCGGCCGAGATCAGGCCCGAGGAGCTGGCGGGGATGATGCTCGACGCCCGGTGAGGAACAGCAGCCCGTAGCCGAGGGTGAGCGTCGCCCTGCCGACGCCCATGCGGCCGTGTACCAGCGGCACCGGCTGGCCGGCCCCGTTCGGCCCCTCGGCGGGCGTGGTCCGGGGTACCCGGGAGGCCAGCTGTAGCTAAGTATCCCGGTTCACCTTCGTCACCCCGGCAGCCAGCAGAATGAGCAGGGTTCCGACGATGGCCGTCCGCCTCAGTTCCACGCCACCGGGGAGGATCTCAAGTGACGCATTCGACAGGGCGTGGAACACCAGGGCCGTCGCGGCGCTCCTGCCGGACATCCGGAACAGGTGCCCCATGATGACGCGCATCGCGACGGTGACCGCCGACTGCCAGGCGACCCACCGCCAGCTGTGCCCCATGCTCAGCCAGGGCACGACGTGCCACCCGGCCCACACCGCGCCGATGACCATTCCGGCCCCGGTCACGCCGAATCGTTCCTGCATCGGCCCGGTGGCGTAGGCCGTCCAACCGAGTTCCTCCGGGATCGCGCCGAGGATGAACACGACCAGGGTGAGCGCGGCTGCACTGGGTGTCACCGGTGTCACGGCACCGGACAGGCCCGCCGCGACCAGGTGGACGGCGGGCATGAGGAGCGCGGCGGTGAGGAGAACGCGGGGTGGGGTACGGCGGACGTCGACAAGCGAGGCGAGCCAGCGGCGGACACCCCGCCTGCCCTCGTCGCGGGCGACGAACGTGCCGGCGACGGCGGCGGGGACACCGATCATGACGACACTGGGTGGAAGCCCGAACGGCACCCGGACATCGAGTCGGTTGAGCGCGTAGCAGGGGAGGGAGCAGACGAGGGTGGTGCCGAGGAAGAGCAGGGGACGGCGCGGCACCGTGTCCACCACCTTGTCCACCACCGTCACACCAGCCGGTACCCGGAGCCGCGGATCGTCTCCACCTTCTCCGCGCCGATCTTCTTGCGCAGGGTCCGGATGTAGACGTCGACGACGTTGGAGCCGGGATCGAAGTCCATGCCCCACACCATGCTCAGCAGCTGGGCGCGGGAGAGGATCTGGCCGGGGTGGCGCATGAGGGTCTCCAGCAGGCCGACCTCGCGCCGGGACAGGTCCTTCCACGCCCCGTCCACCTTGACGCGTTGGGTACGCAGGTCGAGGGTGAGATCGCCGCGGACCATGCGGAACCCGCCGTCGGTGGGGGTGTTGTCGCCGTTGGCGACCTTGTCGGCCAGGCGCAGCCGGACGCGGGCGAGGAGCTCGGCGAACTGGAAGGGCTTGGGCATGTAGTCGTCGGCGCCGCCCTCGAGCGAGCGGATCCGGTCCTCGAGCTTGGTGCGGGCGGTGAGCACGATGATGGGCAGGCTCACCCGCAGGGCGCGGAGCTGCTCCAGGACGTCGGCGCCGTCCATGTGGGGCAGGCCGAGGTCGAGGATCATGAGGTCGAAGTCGCCGGACCGGGCCATGGCGAAGGCGGCGGGGCCGGAGTCGACGACGTCGCAGGCGTACCCGGCCGAGGTGAGGCCACGGTTGATGAAGTCGGCGATGCCGCGGTCGTCCTCGGCGATGAGAATCCTGCTCATGTCTACATATCCTTACATATCCGGGGCGGTGCCGTCGGCGCTGTCGGGGTTGGCTGTGTTGTCGGCGTTGTCGGCGTTGGCGGACGGTTCAGATGCCTCGGCCGTCTCCGGGGCGGGAATGATGAGGCCGAAGATGGAGCCCAGGCCGACGGTGGACTCGACGAAGGCACGGCCGCCGTGGGCCTCGCCGATCGCCTGGACGATGGACAGTCCCAGGCCCGCGCCTCCGGGGCGGTGGGTGCCCACCGCATTGTCGCCCCGCGAGAAACGGCTGAACAGGGCGGCACGTTTCTCCTCGGGCACACCGGGGCCGTGGTCGCGAACCCAGATCCGCAGGACCCGGTCCGGGCCGGTCCCGGCGAACTCGGACGCCAGGTCGATGGTGCCCTCGCTGTAGCGCAGGGCGTTGCCGTACAGCTCGAGGATGGCCTCGGTGACTCGCTGCTCGTCGAGGACGACGGTGCCCTCGGCGACGTCGACGAGCCGGAGGCGGTCGCTGATGGTCTGCGCCTTGTCGTCGATGTCGATGGTCAGCTCGGCGACGTCCACCTCGGTGGGGTGGAGGAAGCCGCCGGCGTCGGCGACGGCGAGGGTGAGCAGGTCATTGACCATCCGGGCCATCCGGTCGAGCTCTGCGGTGGCCAGCTCGATGGAGCGGGCGCGTTCCTCCGGGGTGGAGGACTCCAGCAGTTCGAGCTGCCCGCGGACGACGGTGATGGGGGTGCGCAGCTCGTGCCCGGCGTCGTCGACGAACTGCCGCTGATCCTCGTAGGCTGCCTCGAGCCGGTCGAGCATGGCGTTGAACGTGGCCGCCAGCTGGGCGATCTCGTCGTTGCCGTGGACCGGGACCCGCCGGGTGAGATCCGAGTTGCTTATCGACGCCGCCACCTCCCGCACGTTGCGTACCGGCGCCAGGATCTGCCCGGCGATGAGCCAGGCGATGAACACCGAGGTGCCCAACCCGCCGAGGGCGAGCAGGGAGATCATCCGCATCTCCGCGTTGACGGCGGCGCGGCCGTCGGCGGTGAAGAACGCCACCGCCAGGTGGGCCGGCGGCTGGTCGGGGGCGGCGGCGAAGTCGATGCGCCCCCAGTGGACCGGCCCCCGCTCGGGGTCGTCGAACACCCCGGAGACCCCGGGGGAGGTGAGGATCTCGCGGACCAGGGGATCATCGGGCGACATGGGGTCCGGGTGGGAACCGCTCAGCGCCGACAGGTCCATCTGGATGAGCTGGCCGTCACTGAACCCGATGATGGATTCGGTGGGGTCGGGGATCTGCCGGGCGAGGTAGACCTCCATGAGCCGGTTCGCCGAGGTGAAGGGCTCGGCGGTCTCCGGGTCGGTGCCGTCGGCGGCGAAGCGGCGGAACTCCTCGATCTCCTGCTCGACGGCGGCGTTCGCCCCGTCGGTGACCTGCGAGAGCAGCACCGAGCGGGTGATCACCACGACGCTGGTCAACGCCACGAGGACCACGGCGGTGATCCACAGGACGATCCGCCAGCGCAGGGAGGTGCGTCGGTCAGTCATCGTCCCAGTCGTCGTCATCCCAGTCGTCGTCCCAGTCATCATCGTCCCAGTCGTCGTCGTCCCAGTCGTCGTCGTAGGTCTGGTAGTTCAGCGGCGGCTGCGGTGCCGGTGCCGGGGCAGGTGCCGGTGGGGGAACGTAGGCCGGTGCGGGCGCCGGGGCGGGAGCGGGCGCCGGTGCCGGGGCGGGGGCCGGCTCGGAGCCGCTCCGGTTCTGCTGCTGATCGTCGCGCTGATCGTCACGGTCGTCGGTGGCGGCGCGGCTCGGATCGGCGGAGGGATCCCCGACGGTGATGGTGGCGTTGGCGGGGTCGATGTTGGGCGACTGGTTGTTGTTGGCCAGTGCGATGCCGGAGATGACCACCAGGCCCAGCAGGGCGAGGATGGCCAGCAGCGGTGCGAATCGACGGGCGGTGGACACGGTCTGCGTCATGACGCTCACTTCCTCATGATCGGGGCTTCACTACCCAGTCTCGGGCCCCGGCGTGAAGCACCCATGAAGCGGGGATGAGGAAATCTTCATGTTCCTCTTAACCCCTGTCCCCACGGTCGACCGCCCGGTTACGCAGGGCCCGCTCCACCCGGGCGCGTTCCTCGGAGATGACGCGGCGCAGGCCGGCGGGCAGCTCCCCGGCGAGGAAACGGTCCGCCCGGGCCAGTCCCTCCTCCGAGATGCTCCAGGACGGGTACAGGCCGGTGAGTGCCTGGAGCGCCATCTCCGAGGACATCCGGTCCCACAGGTCACCGGCGACCTCGAAGAACGGTTCGGCCAGCGGTGCCCGGGCCGCCGCCGACCCCGGGTAGGCCAGGCCCTCGAGCTTGTGACGGGCGGCGAGGTTGGACAGGTCGCCGGCGACGATCTCGTCGAAGACGGCCCGCTTGTTCTCCGCGGTGTTCACCGCCGCCAGGGCGCGCAGCGCCGCCTGCTGGCCGGTGGCGGAACGGTCGAGCTGGCGCTGCTCACCGACCCGGGCCTCGACGTCGTCGATCTCCCCGTGGGCGACGAGCGCGGCCAGGGCCAGCCAGCGCATCTCGGCGTCGTCGGAGTCGGCGAGCACCTGGCGCAGGTGGGTGGCGGCGGCGTCGTTGAGCGGGAGCTTCGCCAGGGCGTGGGCGAAGACGAGGGAGGCCTCCTCGGGGCTGTCGTTCACCCCGGCGAGGTAGGCGTCGGCGAGCAGGTCCCGGCCCTCCGCCTCCGCCCAGGCCGGGTCCGCGTAGCTGCGCAGCGCGGTGGCGGCCTGCGCGAGGATGCGCTCGAGGACCGCCAGTTCAGTCTCGTGGGTGGCGCCCCGGACGACGAGGCGGGCGAAGTCGCGGGCCCGCATCTCCCCGGCCCGGGTGGCCTCCCACGCGGCGGACCAGCACAGGGTGCGGGCCATGGGGTCCTCGATGGCGTCGATGTGCTCGACCACGAAGGCCAGGGACGCCGGGTCCAGCTGCATGAGGCAGTAGGTGAGATCCTCGTCATTGACCAGGACGAGGTCGGCGGCCTCCACGCCGACGAGCTCCGGGACGTCGGTGGTGGCGCCCTCGACGTCGAGCTCGACGCGGTGGGTGCGGGAGACGCGGCCGTCGACAAGCGAGTAGAGACCCACGGCGATGCGGTGGGTGCGCAGCTCGCCGGCACCCGGCTCGGCGCCGGCCTGCGTGACGGCGAAGGAGTCGTAGGTGCCGTCGGACACCGAGAACTCCGGCGCCAGCTTGTTGATGCCCGTCGTCTTCAGCCACTGGTCCGCCCAGTCCGACAGATCGCGGCCCGACGCGGTCTGCAGCGCACCGAGCAGATCATCGAAGGTGGCGTTGCCCCACGCGTGATCAGCGAAATGACGACGCACACCCGCGAGGAACTCCTCCCGCCCGACATAGGCCTGCAGCTGCTTGAGCACACTCGCGCCCTTGGCGTAGGTGATGCCGTCGAAGTTCTGCTCCACCGTCTCGATGTCCGTGGCATCCGCCAGGATCGGGTGCGTCGACGGCAGCTGATCCTGCTGATAGGCCCAGGACTTCTCCACATTGGCGAAGGTCACCCACGCCGTGTCGTACTCCGTCGCCTCCGCCTGGGAGATCGCCGCCGCCCACGTGGCGAAGGACTCATTGAGCCACAGGTCATCCCACCACCGCATGGTCACCAGATCGCCGAACCACATGTGCGCCAGCTCGTGCAGGATGGTGTCCGCCCGCCGCTCATACCGGTAATGGGTCGCCTTCGAGGTGAAGACGTACTCGTCGCGGATGGTCACACAACCCGCGTTCTCCATCGCCCCCATGTTGTACTCCGGGCAGAACACCTGGTCGTACTTGCCGAAGGGATACCCCACCCCGAAGTTCGCGTGGTACCAGTCGAACCCCTGCTTCGTCTCCGCGAAGAGACGGTCACTGTCCAGGTGGGCGGCGATCGACCTGCGGCAGAAGATGCTCATCGGCACCGTCAGCTCCGTCGGCTCCTCCGCCGGGGTCTCCGGATGCCGGGTCAGCTCACCCGACCACGAGGAACTGACCTCGTGGTACGGGCCAGCACACACCGCGACCAGGTAGGTGGACAGCGGGTAATCGATCCGGGAGGTGTGGATCACCGCATCAGCACTTTCCCCGCTGCGCGACGTGGACTGCGGCGCATTCGAGATGACCTTCCAGTCCGCCGGAGTGGTCACCGTCAGGTCATACGTGGCCTTGAGATCCGGCTGATCGAAACACGCGAACACCCGCTTCGCGTCAGCCGTCTCAAACTGCGAATACAGATACACCTCATTGTCCGCCGGATCAACGAAACGGTGCAGACCCTCACCCGTCCGCGAATACGGACACGTCGCCGTCACCCGCAGCGAATGCCGCCCCGGCGTCAGATCAGTCAACGCGATCCCGTGGGTCTCGTCATAACCGTCCGCATCCAGCGTCAACGCCTGCGACCGGATGTTCTCCCCGTCCAGGTACACCCCGTCGACCCGGTTGGCGCGCAGATCAATGAACGTCGACCCCGCCTCCCGGACCGTGAACTCCACGGTCGTCGTCGAGGCGAACTCCGTGTCCGACCCCGTCAGGTCCAGAGCGATGTCGTAGTTGTTCACCTCCAGCAGACGTGCCCGGTGGGCGGCCTCGTCGCGGGTGAGGTTGGTGGAGGTCATGCGTTCTCCTGACTGGTGGTGGATCTATGTCTGCAGCCAGCCTAATCCCCGCTTATGGTGGTGCACATGACTGATACCGCCAACACCCCGCAGAACGTCACCTTCTGGTTCGATGTGACCTGCCCTTTCGCCTGGCAGACGTCCCGCTGGATCAAGGAGGTGGAGAAGGTCCGCGACATCACCGTCACCTGGACCCCCATGTCGCTCGCCGTACTCAACGACGGCCGCGATCTCGACCCCGGCTACATGGAGGCCATGAAGGCCGCCTGGGGTCCGGCCCGCGTCTTCGCCGCCGTCGCCGACAAGGAGCCGGAGAAGATCGACGCCCTCTACACCGCGCTCGGCACCAAGGTGCACCGCGACAAGGCGTTCAGCAAGACCGACCTCAGCGTCAATGACGCTCTCCTCGAGGCCACCCTCAACGAGGTCGGCCTCGATCCCGCCTACGCCGCCGTCGCCTCCACCGACGAGGCCGACGAATCACTCCGCGCCTACCACCAGTCCGCCATCGACGAGGTCGGCGACGACGTGGGCACCCCGGTGATCAAGCTCGGCGACACCGCCTTCTTCGGCCCCGTGATCACCCGCGTCCCGCAGGGCGAGGAAGCCGGAGAGATTTTCGACGCCGCCGTGCGCCTCGCCGCCTACCCCTACTTCTTCGAGATCAAGCGCTCCCGGACCGAGAGCCCGCAGGTGTAGCCCATGTTTGAAGCCACTCTGACCCTGACCGTCATCGCCGCCCTCGGCGGTGGTGTCGCCTACGCCAGCTGGCCGAAGAACAAGGGCCTGGCCGCCGTGTTCGCCGTCATCGGCGTGCTGGCCGCCGCCGGAGCCGTCCTCACGGCCTTCCTCGGCGCCGTCGTCCTGGTGCTCAAGATCATCCCGGTCCTCGTGCTGGCCGGTGTCATCTGGGTCGCCTGGAAGATCTTCTCCGGCGGATCCGGCACCCGGACCGACCACGCGGACGTCCGGCCCACCCGTTAGCTGGGGTGTCGGAGATCCTGCGGGAAGGAGTGTCCATCCCGCGGGATTTTCGTCTTTGTCGAAATGAATCGGTCTCAGGCCTCTCACCTGGGGAAACCCGGTCGGGGGAGTGGGGGTCGAATTCGAAGAAGTCGAAAGCCTGCCGGGTGGGGCGTACCTGCCGCAGCCGAAGGGCCCGCCCGGTAGGATCGGCCCCATGCGCGTTTACCTTGGAGCAGACCACGCCGGCTTTGACATGAAGAACATCATCGCCGAGCACCTGAAGAAGCAGGGCCACGACGTCATCGACTGTGGCGCCCACACCTACGATGCCGACGACGACTACCCGGCCTTCTGCATCGAGGCCGCCTCCCGTACCGTCAACGATCCGGGTTCCCTCGGCATCGTGCTCGGTGGTTCGGGTAACGGCGAGCAGATCGCCGCGAACAAGGTCAAGGGTGCCCGCTGCGCCCTCGCCTGGTCCCCGGAAACCGCCCGACTGGCCCGCGAACACAACAACGCCCAGCTCATCGGCCTCGGCGGCCGTATGCATTCGGAGGAGGAGGCGCTGGCCATCGTCGACGCCTTCCTTGATCGGGAGTGGTCCAACGCGGAGCGCCACCAGCGACGCATCGACATCCTCGCCGACTACGAGCGCACCGGCATCGCCCCGGAACTGCCCGAGGCTTAAGGACTTTTCCGACGCTCACTTCAGAGGCTGCCCGGAGCTCCGGCTCCGCGCAGCCTTGTGTGTCTGACCGAGGCCGCTCAGGCGGGTGGGGACAGGTCGAACAGGCCGGGATCATCGAAGTCCGGTGGATCCTGGGCTGGTTTCCGGTTTCTGGCCCTGATCTTCGCCCCGGCAGAATACTCCTGGAGTTCGGTGTCGTTGAACTGGATCGGCCCACCACCTGGTGGCTGCCACCCCGCCCTCCCCGTTTCCGGGTCACGGACCATATGCCCCATCCCACCGGCCCCATCCTGGTTGTCATTGTTGTCGGCATGATGTGGTGGGCACTCCAGGGTCAGGTACTCCAGATCCGTCACCCCACCCCGGGCCCAGGCTTTGATGTGGTGGACATGGGCATGAATCATCGCCCCGTCACAGTTACCGCAGGCACACAACCCCTCATAGGCAAACAGAGCGAGTCGCTGATACAGGGTTGCCGTGCGTTTCGTCCGCCCCAGGGCCAACGGCTGACCCTGCACGTCATGCAGCACACCCAGGTCATAGGCAGCAGCACCGAGGGTGAGGATGTCCAACGCCGACAACAGATGCCCGGTATTCGACAGGAACCGACTGTCTGCGGTCATCTCCTCCACATCCTTGGTGGTCATGCTGACCACCACCGAACCAACCCCCTGCCGGGACTTCGGTGACTCGTCCGACAGCAGACGTGACAGCACCACACCGAGCTGATCGACGCCGCGTTGGGCCCGGCTGCGCCTGTCCTTGTCGTCTGGCACTTCTGTATTCGCTCCGGGGCGAAGTCCCGGTGCCAGGGCAGCGGTGAGCATCGCAGCCACATCCGCCGGCAGGGACCCGGAGATACTCACGTTGCCGTCGGTGTCCTGCTTACCCAGACGCAGGGCGCGTTTCTTGTGCCCGGCCAGCCGGTCCTTTCTCCCGTCGGGTTGGCGTCCAGCGGCATTGGCGTTGGTCACCTTCCGGCGCAGCCAGACCCGCAGGCCCTCCGGGCAGCGGTGGCCTGCCTCCTTCATGGCTTCTGCCTGCAGCACAGCACGACTGGGGGAGGAATGCTCGTTGAGGGTGCGGAGTTCCTGCCGGATGATCTTCTGTTTCTCGGCGGCGACCTTCCGGGCCTGGTCCCGGGCTTCGCGTTGTGCTTTCTCGTCCTGTTCCCGACGACGCTGCTCTTCCTCCCGAAGCCTGCGCTCCCGTTGCCGCGTCTCTTCCGCACTCTCGCCTGCCTCAGGCTCCGGGGTGGGCATCGGTGGCACGACTGGTGTGGTGAACAGTCCCTCACCACGTCCGACCCGGTCGACGGCTTCCTGCCAGGACAACCCGAGTGCTGTGATGAGGAAGTCGATGGGTCGACTGGACCCGACCAGGCGGCCGGCGTCGGAGCGTTCCACGAGCCAGGCAAACGAGGCGTCGACGTAGGCTTTGGCGTTCATGGTCTTTTCCAGGCGGATGAAATCAGCCCGCACCGAGTGGAAGTCAACATGATCGGGTTCGGCCATGAGATCAGCCAAGGTGGTCATGGCGACCTCGATCTGGTCGACCAGTTGTGTGATCTGCCGTGACACCATTGTCACCCCCGATTCTTCAACGATTCCCCTGTCGCTTACATGTTCGAGTCTACCGCCACGAACGGCACCGTCAATCCCTATTGCTAGAATAGACGTTCGATTACCCCCGTTTATAGTGAGACCCTCACCAGCCGGCGAAATCGCGTTCCAGTCGTCGGGGTCCGGAGACCTCCTGCCACGTGCAGTCGATGGCGCCGTCGTCTGCACCGCGACCCCAGCTCACGACGGCGACCTCGCGGCCGTCCAGGACATAGCGGCCGGGGTGTAGCTCGGACAACGGGACGTCCGGGATGACCGGCGCGGTCAGCTCCACGCTGAGACGGTGTCCGGTGGTGGAGGTGCGGACGCGGGGGTCGGCGCGGAAGAGGTCGGGGACGGCGTCGATAAGCACGTGGACGTCGCCGGCGGTCAGCCAGCCGATGATCACGGCCTCGGTGACGCCGGGGTCGGTGAAGGTCGGGACGTGGACGGCGATGTCGGCGGTGTCGAAGATGACGCCGGCTGGGCGCGCCAGGGGGTGGGTGATGCGGTGGGCGAGGGCGACGCTCTCGGCGTTCTTCTCGCCCGCGTCCGCCGAACGGGCGCCCCAGTCGGGTTCGTCATGGACGGCGATCGCCCTCGGTTCGTGGATGAATCGGGCCCCGTGCTGCCAGGCGCGGTGGCCGAAGTCCCAGTCCTCCCCGCCGTAGCCGATGAGGGAGGCATCGAATCCGCCGATCTGCTCGAAGAAGGGGCGGTGGCAGGTCAGCGCTGCGGAGATGATGAATCGCCACGAGCTGTCGTCGGCGTGCTGCAGGTGTCCCGTGTGTTTCCAGGCGTCGACGAGCCATGCCGGTTCCTCGCGGTTGGGACCGGTCAGGCGGGTGCCGACGATCACCGAACGGGTGTCGGCGAGCACGTGCGGGACCACGGCGGTGAGGTATCCGGGTTCGGGCACGGTGTCGCCGTCGAAGAATGTGAGCACGTCACCCGTGGCTTGCGCGGCGCCGAGGTTGCGGGCCGCCGCCGCCCGGAATCCGAGATCCTCCTGCCGCACGACGATCGTGCCCAGGTCGGGTGGGGGAACGGAGGAACCGTCGTCGGCGACGATGATCTCGAGCTCTCCCGGGTAGTCCTGCTTCTCGACGCCCGCGACCACCTCCCGCAGGCCCTCCGGGTTGTCGTAGTAGGGGATGACCACCGACACGCGTGGCCAGAGGGTGCGCCACCACCCCTGCCAGGTGTCGGCGAGCTGAGGCCAGTCCCAGTCGGACGTGCCGACCGTGGGCGGGTGGGGCGTGAATTCCCGCAGGGCGGTGGGCCAGTCGTCGACGATCTCGATGCCGGGCCAGCGCTGCGCCATCTCGCGGGTGTACGGCGAGTCGCTGACCAGGACCTGTCGTCCGGCGCCGAGCCAGGCCATGAGTGAGCCGGAGGCGGAGTAGTGGCGGTGGGCGCATACGGGAATCTCGATGCCGCCCATCTCGAGCGCCAGGTCCTCGTCAGAGAGCCAGCCGGTGATCTCGAGATCCACGTCCAGTGAGGTGGCCAGCTCGTGGAGGTGTCGGGCCCAGTCGTCGTGCCCCGCGCTGACCCCGCCGAGCGCCCGGACGCGCAGGCCGGTGCTGGCGACCGTGCGGATGAGGTCGTCGTGCCCCTTGCCAGGGTAGATGAATCCGAGGATGCCCACCGTTCCGGTGACGGGATGATAGGGAGATTCGATGGTGGGGACAGGCAATGGTGCCACGGGGAGGTCGACGTCGAAAAACGCCGCCTCGTGCGCGGAGTTGACCACGGCAAGATCGGCGGCTGCGGCGAGACGCCGATATGCGGATGCGCGGCGTTCGAAACGCTCCGCGCCTTCCGCCGGCTGCGGGATGTCGTGGAGGCTGACACTCAAAGAATGGCCGGTGCAGCGGGCCAGGACCGCGTCGACCGCCGCGTCGGGGGAGTCGCCGAAAAGATGGTCGGTGAACGTGACGTGGACGGGGCCCGGGGGAAGCGGACCACTGCCGACCAGTACGGAACCGGGGGAGTGGGCGGCGAGGGAGCGGGCGTACTCGGTGACCCCGTGGCCTGCCGGCCCGACGATGAGGTGGCAGATCATGCCAGCCCCAGGACCGACAGCCGCTCGGCGTGGCGGGTCAGGCCGGCGTCGATGATCTGGGGGTGCTCGCGGTAGAAGGCGAGTTGGGCGTCGATGATCTCGGAGTGGTCGACGGGTTCGTGGTTCTTCAGCCAGGTGTCCCGGCCGGTCACGTCCACGCCGAGGGCTCGGGCAGCCTGCGGGTCGACGGGGGCTGTCAGACCGCCGAGCATCTCCCGGTCGGTGGGGGCGTGAACCGTCCCGCCCGGGACGATGTCGTCGAGGACCCGCTGGGCCAGGGCGGCGAGCGTGGCGTTGGACGGGTGATTCATGGTGTGCCAGACGGGTGCCGTGTCCAGCACATCGGAGATGACCACCGTGCCGTGATGGCGCTCGCGGGTCCGCAGCTGCTCGACGGACATGGCGGCGGTGGTGCGCAGGGCCTCATCGGAGGGGTCGGCCTCCACGGGGCGGGTCAGGCCGCGGGCGGCGGCGGCGAGGATCCGCAGGTCGTGATAGGGCACCACGGGCGGGTTGCGGGAGGGATCGGCCGGATCACGGATGATGGCCTGGTACGGGAAGAGTCCGTCGTATCGCAGGACCGGGTAGATGATGGTCCGGGCGCCGTCGGGCAGGAGGGCGGCGAGTTCGGCGGTGCCCAATGGAAGGTCGCGGTAGGAGTCACGGATCGGCTGGGTGACCAGCACGTCGGTGTGGGCGAGGACCGGCGTGAGCAGGTCGATGTCCTCGGCGGTGAACTCGTGGACCGGGGGAATGCGGAAGGACTCCACCGCGCCGGAGGAGTCGAGCAGGATGCGCAGCGATTCCGCCTGGCAGTTGCCCATCACGGTGACGAACGGCAGGGACTCGTCCCGACGCCGGTAGTCGGCCCCGTAGAAGTCCCCGTAGTGCTGCCGACGTCCCGGATCGAGTGTGTTCATGGTCCCAATGTAACCGCGTAACTGCCGGACATGCATGAACGAAAAGATATGTGTGACCATATGGGAGGTGCAATCATAAGGACCGGCCTATGATGGATCGGTGGCCCTGGCATAAACAAGGGTGAATATATTTCCCGGCGCAACAATTGCCGACGCAGCCATCAACACCGATGAACACCGACGATCAGACAGAAGAGGGGTGAGAGGTGCACGCAGACCGTGCAGCGACACCTGCGACCACAGCGACGCCAGCCACTCAGGCAGTTCCGGAGACGCCGCGCATCACCGTCCTGTCCATTCCCGCCGACCACGTCTACCCGGCGGCGGTGCGGCCGGAGAGGGTGGACTACCTGCCGGACCCGGACATCGACGGCAACTGGTGGCCGCATCCCGCGCTCGAGGCGCAGTGGTGGGCGGACCCGGACAACGGGCGTGACGTCGACGTGGTGCATCTCCATTTCGGCTTCGATCACCTCTCCGTCGAGGAGACGGTCGAGTTCACCCGCGCCCTGGAGCGCCGGGGTGTCCCGCTCGTGGTCACCGTCCATGACCTGGACAATCCCCACCTCGTGGAGCAGGCCGAGCACCATGAGAAGGTCCGCGTCCTCGTCGCGGCCGCTGCGCGCGTGATCACCCTCACCGACGCGGCGCGTCGACAGCTTGCCGACGCCGCGTCCCACACCGTCGTCATCCCCCACCCGCAGGTGGTGCGGGACGTCCCCGACCCCCGCCCGGACGGGCGCATCGTGGGTGTCTTCCTCAAGTCACTGCGCGGCAACGTCGTCGCCGACGCCGACTTCTACCGGACCCTCGCCGGCACCCTGGCTGAGCATGTCGACGGCACGGTGCGCGTCCATCTCCATGACGTCGAGCAGACCCGGCCGCTCATCGCCGCGCTGCAGGACACCGCGATCGACCTGCGCGTCCACGACCCGTTGCCGGACGACGAGCTCCACGCGGCTGTCGCCGAGTGCACCACGGTGGTGCTGCCGTACATCCGGGGCACTCACTCGGGGTGGCTGGAGATGTGTCGTGACCTGGGTGTCACCGTCGCCGTCCCGGACTGCGGCTGCTACCTGTCCCAGGCCGATGACCCGGCCGCGGTGGTGTCCTACCGCACGGGCGACGCGGTTGACGCGGCCGCCGCGGTGGCCCGTCTCCTCGAGAGTGGGCGCGTGCCCTACCGCGGGGACCGGGACGCTCAGCTGGCGCAGATCCGGGCGGCACATGCCGCCGTCTACGAGGAGGTGACGAGCCGATGATGCTGCTGACCACCCCGCCTCGCCCGCTCATCCCCCGGATGAAGATCGCGGTGATCGCGCCGGCCCGCTACCCGATCCGGGAGCCCTACGCCGGTGGTCTCGAGGCCTTCTGCCACACCCTCGTCCGGGCGCTGCGCGATCAGGGCCACACGGTGGATCTCTACGCCGCGCGTGGCTCGCACGGGCATGTGCCCGATGTCGAGCTGCCCGGGGTGGAGTGGGGCGAGCTCGCCCGGGAGGCCACCGACACCGGTTACCCGCCCGGTGCCCGGGAACTGGAGGACGCGGCATTCGCGCGGCTGCGCGAGTACCTGGCCACGCAGGACTACGACATCATCCACAACAACAGCCTCCATCCGGCGCTGTTCACGCCCGGCAACCGGTTGCCGCTGGTGACCACGCTGCACACCCCGGCGCTGCCGGAGGTGCAGTCCGCGATCGCCGTCGCCGGCGCGGCGGCGGGCCGGTTCGCCGCGGTCAGTGAGGCCACCGCGGGGGCCTGGGAGCTGCAGGCACCCGTTACCATCGTGCCCAACGGGGTGGACGTCACCCGCTGGCTGCCCGGACCAGGTGGTCAGTCGGCGGTGTGGTTCGGCCGCATCGTCCCGGAGAAGGGTCTGCACCTGGCCATGGATGCCGCCCGCCTGGCGGGGATGTCGCTGGAGTTCGCCGGCCGGGTCGGTGACCGCCGCTACTTTGAGTCGGAGATCGTCCCCCGGATGGCGAGCATGGACGCCACCTACCGCGGGGAGCTGGACCACCGGGACCTCAATGATCTGGTGCGCCGCTGCGCGGTCTGTCTGGTCACCCCGCGGTGGGAGGAGCCGTTCGGCCTGGTGGCCAAGGCCGATGATGTCGCGGGTCTGGCCCGTGCGCTGCGCATCGCGGCAGGCGTCGACCGTTCGGTGGTCCGGCAGTGGGTCATCGCCCACCATTCCCTGACGGCGACCGCCGCCAGGTACGCGGAGCTCTACAGTGAGGTACTGGCACGATGATCGGGATCTACGCTCACCACCAGGGCAGCGGCCACATGAACCGGGCCCGCAGTATCCGGGACGCGCTCGGCGTCGATGCGCAGATCCTGTCCACCGACCCGAGCGCGGACGTCGTCCTCCCGGATGACGCCGACACGCCGGACCGGGACCCCACGGCCCGGGGCACGCTGCACTACGTGCCCCGCTACCGGGCGGGCCTGGCCGACCGGATGGCCATGATCGCGGACTGGATCCGGGACAACCGGCCGTCGGCGTTCGTCGTCGACGTCTCCGTCGAGGTGGCTCTCCTGGCCCGGCTCATGGGTATTTCGGTGGTCACCATCGCCATGCCGGGTGTCCGCGAGGACGCGCCGCACCAGCTGGGGTACACGCAGGCGGACGCGATCATCGCCGCGTGGCCGGACTGGGTGGAGACCCCGGCGCACCTTCTCCCGCACGAGGAGCGTCTGCACCCGGTGGGCGGCATCTCGCGTTTCGACGGCGCCGAGTACCTCGCCCCGGTCGTCCCCGGCGACGGTCACCGCGTCGTCGTCCTCTCGGGCCGCGGCGGGGACGACTGGTCCCCGGAGAACTGGCTGGCCGTGCAGCGCGCCTGCCCGGACCATCGTTTCGTCTTCCTCGGCGGGGACTCCTTCGTCGACGATCCGATGCCCTACCTGCGCTCCACCGACGTCGTCATCGCCGCGGCCGGCCAGAACTCGGTCGCGGACATTGCCGTCGCCGGCACCAACGCCATCCTCCTGCCGCAGGAGCGCCCCTTCGGCGAGCAGTACGCGACGGCCGCGCTTCTCGACGCCGCCGGCCTCGCCGTCGTCGCCGATTCCTTCCCCGCCCCGGAACAGTGGCCTGACCTGCTGCGCCGTGCGACAATGTTGGAGCCCGACTGGGAGTCGTGGCAGACCTCGGGCGCGGCCGGCCGCGCAGCTGAGGTGATCAGAAAGGTGGCCGGACTGTGACTACCGACATCACCGTGGTGACCCTCGCCAACGCGGGCCGCCTCGACCACGTCGTCCGCCAGGCCCAGGCCCTGCCGCCGGGGACCCGGCACATCGTCATCGCGCTCGGAGACGAGGACCAGCTGCGCCGTTCCCTGCCGACCTCCCTGGTGTACCCCGTCGAGGAGTTCTCCCTGGCGGAGGCCCGCAACGTCGGCGGCGACCTCGCCGCCCGCACCGACCCGACCGGCAACGCCGTGATCATCTTCCTCGACGCCGACTGCCTGCCCGGCGCGGGCCTCATCGACCACTACCGTCGGGCACTTCAGGTCCATCCGGAGGCGGTCGTCGCCGGCCCGGTGACCTACCTGCCCACCGGTGATCTCCGCACCACCGCCCCCGCCCCGCACGCCGCCCGGCCGAATCCGCCGGTCGGTGAGCTGGTGCTCGCCGACGACCACGGGTACGAGCTGTTCTGGTCGCTGTCGTTTGCGGTGACCACTGGAACGTGGCGACGGCTGCGGCAGACCTTCGGCGGTTTCGACACCGACTACGTCGGCTACGGCGCCGAGGACACCGACTTCGCCCAGCACCTCCGTGCCCACGGCATCCCGTTGTACTGGGTCGGCGGGGCACACGCGTTCCACCAGTGGCACCCGGTGTCGGACCCGCCGTGGGAGCACTTCAGCGACATCCTGGCCAACGCCGAACGCTTCCACGGGGTGTGGGGGTTCTGGCCCATGCGCGGGTGGCTGGAGAAGTTCGCCGACGAGGGGGCGGTGGAGTTCCGGGACGGCCGGTGGGTCGCCACCGCTCCTAGGCCGGCCCCGCGTCCAGCGGGTGGGAGCCGACGCGACCGTCCTCGCCCTCATCCAGCGATGTGATCGCGGACATCTCGGCGTCGGTCAGCTCGAAGTCGAAGATGTCGATGTTTTCCCGGATCCGGGCCGGGGTCTGCGACTTCGGGAAGACGATGATCCCGTTCTGGAGGTGCCAGCGCAGCACCACCGGGGCGGGGCTGACGCCGTGGGCCACGGCGGCGTCGACAAGCTCCGGTTGAGAGAGCAGACCGTTCTTTCCCTGGCCCAGCGGGGCCCACGCCTGCACCTTCGTGCCGTGGGCGCGCGCGGTGTCGATGTCCTTCCACGGCTGGAAGAAGGGGTGCAGCTCGATCTGGTTGACCGCCGGGGTGACCGGGGTGGCCATCTCCAGGCGTTCGAGATGGGTGGGCAGGAAGTTGGAGACCCCGATGGAGGCGGTCAGGCCCCGCTCACGCAGCTCGATGAGGGAGCGCCACGCCTCGACGTAGCGGTCCTGCGCCGGGCAGGGCCAGTGGATGAGGTAGAGGTCGACGTGGTCGAGACCGAGCCGGTCGAGGGACCCGGCCAACGCCGCGTCGGCGTCACCGTGCCGGTCGTTCCACAGCTTCGTGGTCACGTAGATCTCGTCGCGGGGGATCCCGGAGGCGGCGATCGCCCGGCCCACCCCCTCCTCGTTGCCGTAGATCGCGGCGGTGTCGATGTGCCGGTAACCGGCCTCCAGCGCAACGGAGACAATGCGTTCGGTCTCCGCCGGGTCGATGAGGCACACCCCGAACCCGAGTTGCGGGATCGAGGTGCCGTCGTTGAGGGGGATGCGCGGGATGCGGGTCATGGGCGCGAGACTACCCCTGTCATGCTGTCTGTCACGCGGGCGTGAACTGGCTGCGCACCGTCTCCTCCCGCCGGCCGGAGACCGCGCAGCCGAGCATGAGCAGGCGCAGGGCGCGCTCGGCGGCGTCGATGAGCAGCTGCCGGCCGTCCCGGACCGCATCCTCCAGGGCCATGGGGACGGTCATGATGGAGGCGATGGCGCCGATGCCCACCTCGTGGACCTGCGGGGCGCCCTTGCCCAGCGAGCCGGCCAGCGCCAGGACGGGGACGCCGGTGGCCTGGGCGCGCCGGGCGATCTCGGCGGGGACCTTGCCGCGCGGGGTCTGGAAGTCGATGGCGCCTTCGGCGGTGATGACGAGGTCCGCGCCGGCGACAAGGTCATCGAGGTCGGCGGCGGAGGGCAGGTCGCCGAGGAGGACGTCGAAACGGTCCCGCGCCGTGGCCCCCAGGGCCATGATTCCGGCGCCGAGCCCGCCGGAGGCACCCGAACCGGCCCCGAGATGCAGGTCGGCGTCGGGGGAGAAGGTCTCGGTGAGCAGGTCAGCCCAGCGGTTCAGCGCCTTGCCCAGCTGTTTGACCTGCTTCTTCGTCGCGCCCTTCTGCGGGCCGAACACCTGCGCCACGCCGGTGGAGCCGGTGAGCACGTTGTGGATGTTGCACGCCAGGGTGATCTCCACCTCGCCGAGACGGGGATGGAGGTTCGCCGTGTCGATCCTCACCGCCCGGGCGAGCTCCCCGCCACCCGCCCGGATCTCGTTGCCCTCGTCGTCGAGGATCCGGGCACCGAGGGCGGTCAGTGCCCCGGCCCCGCCGTCGGAGGTGCCGGAGTCGCCGCAGCCGACGACGATGCGGTCCACCCCGTGGTCGAGGATCGTGGCGATGAGCTCACCGACGCCGCGGGTGGTGGTGGCGGTGGGGTCCCGCAGATCCCGCGGCACGAGGCTCAGGCCGGCGGCCGAGGCCATCTCCAGCACGGCGACGGACTCGTCGGGGAACTCCAGCCACGTCGCGGTCACCTTCCTGCCCACCGGCCCGGTGACCTTCGTGGTGTGGGTGACGGTGCCGGGGCGCTGCGCCAGGATCTCCACCGTGCCCTCACCGCCGTCGGGGACGGGGTAGAGGTCGACGCGCACACCGGGGAGGACGCGGCGCACCCCGGCGGCGATGGAGTCGGCGACGTCGACGGCCGAGAGGGACTCCTTGAAACCGGAGGGGGAGACGAGGACTCGTTCGGGCAGGTACATGGTCATGGTGTTCTCCTTGGATATGAGGTGGATATGAGGTGGATGTGAGGTGATGGGTGGGGTCTAGAGGTAGAGGGGCAGGCCGAGCAGCGGCCAGATGAGGAACGCGAACACCGCGGTGACCGCCAGGTGCATGGGCGCCAGGAGGGCGGACATGCGCAGCAGGTCGGCGGTGTCGTAGTGGGGTGTCTCGCCCGGGGCATCGGAGCCCCGGAAGATGGCCAGCGGCTTCGCCGACGCCGGCAGGGTGTGGCAGAAGCCGGCGGCCGCGGTCGAGATGAACGCCGCCGCCACGGCGCTGACCCCCACGGTCGGGGCGATGGCGATGACGATGGGCACCAGCACCGCCGAGCGGGCCGAGCGGGACTGGATGACCAGGTGGGCGGCGGTGGACAGGGCGATGACGGCGAGGACGAACACCCAGCCCGGAAGGTCGGCGGGCAGCCACCCGGTGAGCAGGGCCGCGGCCCCGGAGTCCGTGAGCGCCTGGCTGATGGCGATCGTCGCCGTCATGAACAGCAGCAGCGACCACGGCACCTTCTTCACCGTCGCGCCGAGGTCCTCCGTGCCCAGGTAGGGGAGGTGATCATGAGCGCGCCGAGCACGGCGACCATCGCCGGCGGGATTCCGTGCACACCCTCGGTGAACCACAGCAGGATGGCCACACCCAGGATGAGCACGGCGCGGTACTCGCCGGAACTCAGCCGGGTGGACAGCGGGATGTCGCGGGTCAGTGCCTCGCGGGTGATCTCCAGTTCCGCATTGCGCTGCTCCCGGGTCGACAGGGCGCGGACGATGATCTCCGCGGCCAGGTGCGAGGACACCAGCGCCAGCGGCAGGCCGAGGACCATCCAGCGGGTGAAGCTGAACCCGGGCAGGCCCGCGCCGGTGAGGATCTGGTCGGTGATCAGGTGTGCGCCCGCGCCGATGAGGGAGGCCACCGCGGAGAACAGCACCACCGACGGCAGTGCGAGCGCGAGGATGCGGGACAGCCACGCCGGCACGACCGCGGTGAGCGCGAGGAACACCGGCAGGACGAGTGCCGCCCGGCCGCTGGTGGCGGGCACGGCGAACGCGGTGCACACGACGGCGAGGGTGAGCAGGTGCACGAGGACCCGCGGCGAGGTCACGCCGACGCTCAGCGCCACCGCCGCCCGGACCGCCAGGCCCGAGGACGTCACCGCCGAGGCGATGATGAACGCGCCGATGAGCAGCCACACCGTCTCATCGCCCAGCGGTGCGAAGAGGTCGTCGACGTCGATGACGCCGATGAGCACGATGACGCTGGCGGCACCGAGCGCGACGAACGTGTCGGAGACCTTCGAGAACACCCACAGCCACACGGCGGCGGCGAACACCACGAGCGTGGCCCGGGCATCCGGGGTGACCTGCTCCGGCAGCGGCACGAGCCACAGCACGAGGATGAGCGCACCGGCGATGATCCGGATGATCTGCGTGACCGTGAGGGTGCGCAGGTCCGGCAGGCTCGCCCGCGGCGGCGGCGGGACGTGCAGCGACGGGGGAGGGTGGTGGCCACCCGGTAGGTCGGTCCGTGGGTGAGCTCGCTCATGAGTCCACCTCCCCGGTCGTGAGGACGGGCAGGTCGAGGCCGATGACGGTGCCCAGCCCGCGGGTCGACTGTGCCCAGGCGCTGCCGCCGTGGGCGTCGGCGACCGCGCGCAGCAGCGCCAGCCCGGCCTGCTGGCCCTCCGGGTGGGAGGCGTCCGGCCGCCAGTCCAGCAGCTGGTTGAGCCGCCCGGAATCACAGCCCACCCCACGCTCGCGGGCCCACAGCGACAGCGCGTCGTCCTTGATCTCGACGCCGAGTTCCACCGGCGTGGACAGACCCGCGCAGAATCGCGCGGCCTCACCCATCGCCAGGGTCACGGCGTCGAGGTTGAGCGTCACTGGCGTGGCGTCGTGGACGTTGCTCACCAGGGCCACCGGCAGGCCGGCGGCGATGAGCTGCTTCTCGACGTCGCGCCCCACCGACTCCGCCGCCACCGTCACCGCCGCGTCCGAGGGACGCGAACCGACGGTCAGCGAGGTCAGCGCCGTCACCGTCGCCAGGACACGGGCGCCCTCCTCGGCCTCGGCCCGCAGGGTGGCGTCACCGGTGTCGGCGGCGCGCTGCCGGATCCGGTCGAGCCAGGAACGCAGCTGCACCTCGAGGCGGGAGAGGATGCCCTGGTAGGCGTCATCGGCGGTGTCGATACGCTCCAGCAGCGTGTTGAACGTCCGCGCCAGGTCGATGGTGTCGGCGTCGCCGTGCTCCGGCACCGGGACCCGCTGGCCGTGACGGCGCGAATCCAGCCCGGCCGCCGCGGTCCGCACTTGGCGCACCGGGTCGAGCAGCCGCCCGGCGACGACCCACGCCAGACCCGCCGCGAGCAGCAGCGCACCGAGGCTGATGATGGAGATCGCCCGCAGGTTCGCCGACACCCCCGCCCGGCCGGAATCGGTGAAACGGGCCACCAGCAGCGCGGTGTCCGTGCCCTCCACCGACACCGTGGCCCAGTGGACCGGGCCGAGATCCGGGTGGTCGAAGACCCCGGACGGCGCCCGATTCTCCAGGGCGGCCGCCACCAGCGGCTCACCGGCCTGCAACGGCCGTGGACTGTTGGCCATCTGCATGAGCTGGCCGTCGACGACACCGACGAGCGCCTCATCCGGGCCGGGGATCTGCCGGGCCAGATACACCTGCAGCAGCCGCTCCGGCGTCTCGAACGGCTCCGAGGTCTCCGGGTCGCGGCCCTCCGCGGCGAAGGTGGTGAACTCCTCCGTCTCCTGCGTGACGTCCTCGTTGGCGCCGTCGGTGACACCCGAGAGCAGGACGGTGCGCGTCGTGAGGATGAGCACCACGAGGGTGAGCGTCACCAGCGCGAGGAACCAGACGACGATGCGCTTCCGGAAGGAACCGAACGCCGTGTGGCGGGCCGGGGGATCAGGGATCTCTTTCAGCATGAGACCCATCGTGGGGGCCGGGTGTGAAGCGCCCATGAAACGGACGTGAAGGATCTCTCATGCATGAAAAAACCGGCCGACAGTGAGCCCAGGGGCGTCACTGCCGGCCGGTGTGGGGCCGTGGGGGACTAGAAGTCGAAGTCGAATCCGCCGCCGTCGAACAGGCCGCCGCCCTCGTCGCCGCCGAAGAATCCGCCACCGTCTCCGCCGTCACCCCCGGCGTCCCCACCAGCGTCACCGGCATCGCCGGCGTCGCCTCCCATGTCCTCGCCGCCGGCCGGCTCGGAGCCGTCGCCGGAGCCGTCCGCGAACTCGTTCGCCCCGTAGGTCACGCCCGCCATGCCGGAGAACATCGCGGAGAACATCATCATCGACGCCGCGGTCCACATGCCCGTGGCCATCGCGTCCGCCCACCAGGGGCGGGAGTACCAGCCGGCCGGCACCGGGCGGCCGGCGACGGTGCCGCCGGGGTAGTAGTTCGGGGTCTCGTCCGAGGCCACCGGGGAGGCGGTCAGCGTCTGACCCTCATGCTCGATGGAGCGACGCTCGGTGACCTTGCCCGCCTTGCGCTGGCCCTCGAGCAGTGGCAGCTCCGGGCCCGGGGTCATGCCCATGATCTCGCGGGCGGCGTTCATGTAGTGCAGCCCCTCGAGCGCGGACTCGCGGGCCAGCTCCGCCTGACGGACGGTGCTCGCCGTGGAGATCGCCGACGCGGCGGCGTTGTAGCGCTCCGAGGCGTCGGCGATCGCCTGCGTGGACGCCGCGTCATTACCCGCGATGGTGAGCACCTGGGAACCCAGGCGTTCGATCCACCGGCGGGCATCCGCCTGGGCGTCCGCGAGGCGGGTGGCTTCCAGCTCCGCCGACTTCTGCTTGGTGTTGCGGTTCATGAAGAAATACGCGCCACCGCCGACGATGGCCAAAAGAAGTAGCAGTTCCACTTGGTCAGTCACTCCGTCTTAGTTAGGGGGTTGTACTAGAGGTAACGACCGGAGGCACAGGTTAGTTCCGGTTTTCGTGATTTCGTCGGTGGTGCGTTAGAATGGTCCGGCACACGCAGGGGAATGTCGTATAGTGGCTAATACCTCAGCCTTCCAAGCTGAAGACGCGGGTTCGATTCCCGTCATTCCCTCCACTTTTCACCTCAGGCGCCGACCCCGGTCGGCGCCTGAGGTTTTTCTGCTTTTGTGACCCCCATGCGCTCCGTCGTTGCGGGCGGTCGGTAGACTTCGGGAACAACCTACGGGGCGTGGCGCAGCTTGGTAGCGCACCTGCTTTGGGAGCAGGGGGTCGCAGGTTCAAATCCTGTCGCCCCGACGTAGGGGGCCACTCCGGTGGCCTCGTATGACTTTTACCTTCAATGTGAATCCAGGAGAGTTACTCGTGAAGAGTTCCGTCGAGAAGCTGAGCGACACCCGCGTCAAGCTCACCGTCAATGTTCCTTTCGAGGAGCTGCAGCCGGAGATCGACCAGGCATACGCCGCGATCGCCCAGCAGGTGACGCTCCCGGGCTTCCGTAAGGGCAAGGCACCGCGCCAGCTCATCGACGCCCGCTACGGCCGCGGCCCGATCCTGGAGCAGGTCGTCAACGACATGCTGCCGACCCGCTACCAGGCCGCCTGCGAGGAGAACGACCTCGTCGTCATCGGCCAGCCGAACGTCGACATCACCAAGATCGAGGACAACGAGTTCGTCGAGTTCGTCGCCGAGGTGGACGTCCGCCCGGAGATCGAGGTCCCGGACTTCGCCGACCTCGCCGTCACCGTCCCCACCGTCACGGTGGACGACGCCAAGGTGGACGAGGAGATCGACAACCTCCGCGCCCGCTTCGGTGAGCTCAAGGACACCAAGCGCAAGCTCAAGACCGGCGACTTCGCCGTCATCGACCTCAAGGCCACCGTCGACGGCGAGGTCGTCGACGAGGCCACCACCGAGGGTCTGTCCTACGAGATCGGCCAGGGTGACCTCATCGACGGCCTCGACACCGCCCTGCGCGGCATGAAGACCGGCGAGGACAACGAGTTCACCACCACCATCGTCGCCGGTGAGCACAAGGACAAGGAGGCCACCGTCTCCGTCCACGTCCAGCAGACCAAGGAGCGCAAGCTTCCGGAGTTCGACGACGAGTTCGCCCAGATGGCGTCCGAGTTCGACACCGCCGACGAGTTGCGCGAGGCCACCAAGGGTCAGGTCGAGGAGGGCGGCAAGGCCCAGCAGGCCGCCGCCATCCGCGACGAGGTCCTCAAGGCCGCCCTGGCCAAGACCGACTTCGCCCTGCCGGAGTCCGTCGTCGACGAGCAGGTGCACAACCAGCTGCACTCCCTCCTCGGCCAGATGGCCCACGACGAGGCTGCCCTCGCCCAGGTCCTCGAGTCCCAGGGCACCACCCGCGAGGAGTTCGACAAGCAGTCCCGCGAGGACGCCGAGAACGCCGTCCGCACCCAGCTGTTCCTCGACGTGCTCGCCGAGCAGGAGAACCCGGACGTCTCCCAGCAGGAGCTGACCGACCACATCCTGTTCACCGCGCAGTCCTACGGCATGGACCCGTCCCAGTTCATCTCCCAGCTGCAGCAGTCCGGCCAGATCGCGAACCTGTTCGCTGACGTCCGCCGCGGAAAGGCCCTGGCCGCCGCCATCTGCCGCGTCTCCGTCAAGGACGAGGACGGCAACGAGGTCGACGCCACCCAGTACTTCGGCGACGAGGACGAGGCCGCCGAGGCCGAGTTCGTCGAGCAGGCAGCCGACCAGGCTGACGAGGCCGCCGAGGCTGAGGCTTCCGAGGAGAAGTAGGCCTTCCCGCACCACACGTCAACGTCCCCCTCACCGCGCGCGGTGAGGGGGCGACGTCGTCAAGAAGGGGTCACTCGAAGCTGGCGACGAGTCGGCCGACGACCTCGCCGTTCTTCAGCTTCTCCAGGCCCTCGGGGATCTCGTCGAACCCGATGGTGGTGATGGTCGGGTTGAGCCTGCCCGTGGCCATGTACTCGTAGATTCCGGCGACATCGGACTTGGTGCCGCCGTTCGAACCAACCAGCCGTGCCTGATTGAGGATCAGGGACTTCGTGGAGATCGTCGATTCCAGCTTGCCCATGCCCACCACAACGACGGTGCCATCGCGACGGATGATGTCGACCGCCTGCGCCGTGGTGGTGTCGAATCCGGCGAAGTCGACGATGACGTCGAACGTGACGTCCTGGAACTCGTCGATGGACTTCTTGACACCCCGGACTCCGAGCTCCTGCGCCAACGGCCAGACCTGCTCGTTGATCTCTGCGACATACACCTCGGCTCCAGCCAACATGGCCACTTGTGCGCCGACCTGACCGAGGCCCCCGAGACCGATGATGCCGACCTTGTCACCCTCCTTCACGCCACCCTGGGTGATGATCGCGGCGTAGGAGGTCATGCCGGCATCCGTGGCGGCGGCTCCGTTGATGAAGTCGACGTTGTCCGGCAGCGGAACCAGCGCTTCCGTCGCCACCGCCATTTTCTCGGCGAAACCTCCGTCGTATGAGTATCCGGGGGCTCCGGCCGCAGTGGTCGGGCACACTCCGACCCGGTCA
The DNA here is from genome assembly GCF_030252185.1 of Corynebacterium suedekumii. Classification (NCBI taxonomy): domain Bacteria; kingdom Bacillati; phylum Actinomycetota; class Actinomycetes; order Mycobacteriales; family Corynebacteriaceae; genus Corynebacterium; species Corynebacterium suedekumii. The sequence goes on along the minus strand of NZ_CP126970.1, from coordinate 101,019 downwards.
CCGACCTGGAAATCGGTGACACCCGGGCCGACCTCGGAGACGACACCGGCGTTCTCATGTCCGATGATGATGGGACGTTTTGCCAGCATGCTCAACCACCCCTCGTCCTCCATGAGGCCGACGTCGGAGTGGCACAGGCCGGCGGCCTTCAGGTCGAGGACTACCTCGCCCTCGCCGGGAGTGGGGTCGGGGACCTCGGTGAGCTTGAGCGGTGCGTGGGTGTCGGTGAACTGCCATGCCTTCATGTGGGGATTCTCCTCTTGTCGACAACGTGTCACCTCCCACCGTAGTGTGGTCAGTCCACCTCTGCATGTCGGCGGGGGAGCGGGACGGGAACAAACGTGGCGAGGTCAACGCTGATAGCGAACAGAGGGGCGGATTTCCGATCCCCGCTAGTACCCTGAAAGACATCGGCGAAACGAAGAATTACAGGAGTTCTATTCAATGACTGACAAGATCACGATGACCTCCCCCGGGGCAGGCATGAACCTGGGTGATTCGGTGTACGAGCGCCTGCTGCGCGAGCGCATCATCTTCCTCGGCCAGCAGGTCGACGATGAGATCGCCAACAAGCTCTGCGCCCAGATCCTGCTGCTCACCGCCGAGGATCCCACGCGCGACATCTCGCTCTACATCAACTCCCCGGGCGGCTCCGTCACCGCCGGCATGGCCATCTACGACACGATGAAGTACTCGCCCTGCGACATCGCCACCTACGGCATGGGCCTGGCCGCCTCCATGGGCCAGTTCCTGCTCTCCGGCGGCACCAAGGGCAAGCGCTTCGCCCTCCCGCACGCCCGCATCATGATGCACCAGCCGTCCGCCGGTGTCGGCGGCACCGCGGCCGACATCGCCATCCAGGCCGAGCAGTTCGCCTCCACCAAGCGGGAGATGGCTGAACTCATCGCCGAGCACACCGGCCAGACCTTCGAGCAGATCACCAAGGACTCCGACCGCGACCGCTGGTTCACCGCCCAGCAGGCCAAGGACTACGGCCTGGTCGACCACGTGATCAGCCACGCCGACGGCTCCATCAGCAACTAGGGACTTTGAGGAGAAATCACATTATGACCAACGGATTCCAGATGCCCCAGTCCCGTTACGTGCTGCCGTCGTTCATCGAGCAGTCCGCCTACGGCACCAAGGAGACCAACCCCTACGCCAAGCTCTTCGAGGAGCGCATCATCTTCCTGGGCACCCAGGTCGACGACACCTCCGCGAACGACATCATGGCGCAGCTGCTGGTCCTCGAGGGGCTTGACCCCGACCGCGACATCACCATGTACATCAACAGCCCCGGCGGCTCCTTCACCGCACTCATGGCGATCTACGACACCATGCAGTACGTCCGCCCCGACGTCCAGACCGTCTGCCTCGGCCAGGCCGCCTCCGCCGCCGCCGTGCTGCTGGCCGCCGGCGCCCCGGGCAAGCGCGCCGCCCTGCCCAACGCCCGCGTGCTCATCCACCAGCCCGCCACCCAGGGCACCCAGGGCCAGGTCTCCGACCTGGAGATCCAGGCCGCCGAGATCGAGCGCATGCGTCGCCTCATGGAGACCACCCTGGCCAAGCACACCGACCGCACCCCGGAGCAGATCCGCATCGACACCGATCGCGACAAGATCCTCACCGCGGAAGAGGCCAAGGACTACGGCATCATCGACACGGTCTTCGACTACCGGAAGCTCAACGCCTAAAATTCCCTGAGCCACAAGGGGCACCCTTCACCGATCCAGGTGGGAGGTGCCCCTTTCCTCATGCGCGGGGTGCGGTCGGGCAACCGGCTCCGGACGGGCGATAGTCAGGACGTGCAGCACGAAGAAGGCCTGACTCCGGGCCCGATTGATGCCGAAGCGCCTGCCTTTCCGGAATCGAGAACCCGGCGACAGCCTCCTACAGGTCCCGCAGCGCCTTCGGTAGCTCGGTCCGGGTGCGCACGCCGAGCTTCCGGTACACGCGGGTGAGGTGGTACTCGACGGTCTTGGCGGAGAGGAAGAGTTCGCGGGCGACCTCGCGGTTGGTCGCTCCCTCGGCGACGAGTTTGGCGATCTCCTCCTCCTGCGGGGTGAGGCCACCGGCGCCGGTGGTGCGGGTGCCCAGGCCGCCGGCGCGGCGTTCGCGGTTGCAGCGGTCGACGAACTCGGTGGCGCCCATGGCGGCGAAGACGTCCCCGGCGCGGGCGAAGATCTCGTCGGCCTGGCGGCGTCGGCCGAGGCGGCGGAGGACGCGGCCGTACTCGTAGAGGATGCGGGCCTGGTAGGAGGGCATGGCGAGGGTCTCGATGAGTTCGATGGCCTCCTCGAAGCGGCGGATGCCGCCCTCGATGTCGCCGCGGTGCATGAGGATGCCGGCTCGGGGGACGGCGAGTTTGGCGTGGAGGGAGCCGATGCCGGATTCGGCGGCGCGTTCCTCGGTGCGGGTGACGATCTCGTCGGCTTCGTCGATACGCCCGGACAGGACGAGCTGCTGGGCCCACACGTCCTCCCAGGGCCAGAAGCCGGGCTGGCTGATGTCGACCTCGTTGCCGATGTTGACGAGGGTCTCACCGGCGCGGGTCATGCCGGAGGTGTCGCCCTCGATGCTGGCGATGAGCATGCGGCACATGGCGGACGGGATGCGCTGGATGACGAAGGTGTCGTGGCTGAAGGTCAGCCGGTTGACGTAGGCGCGGGCGAGTTCGCGGTCGCCCCGGTAGGCGGCGATCTGGGCGCCGGTCCACAGCAGGAGCGGTTCAAGGAACTTGATGCCGTAGCGTTCGGCGCGGGCGAGGCCGCGTTCGACGACGCGTTCGCCCTGACGGTACTCGCCGAGGACGAAGAGGGTGCGGGCGAGCCAGCCGTCCATCCACAGGGAGATGCGTTCGGAGCCTTCGCCGGCGGAGTTGTACTGGAGGTACTGGCGGGCGGAGACGGTGTCGTCGTGGACCAGCGAGATCCAGCCGGCGGCCATGTTGCGGCGCTGGGCCTGGGTGGGGGTCTCGCCGGGCAGGGGGACGTCCGGCGGGATGGTGCGGGTGATGGCGCTCTTGCCGATCATGGCGATGTACTGCGCCTCGATGCGGGTGGGGGAGTGGGTCGGTGCCCATTCGTCGGTGACCCCGGCCCAGTGGACCACCTGTTCGGGTTCCCAGTTGGCGAGGTGGATGAGCACCTTGCGGGAGGCGACGCGGGAGCGCATGGCGGCGTCGGTGGAGCGGGTCTCCTCGAGGGTCTGCCAGGCGCGGTCGATGAGGCTGACGGATTCGGAACGGCGTCCCTCGTGGAGGGCGAGGTAGGCGCGCATGGAGTCGACCTTGACGTCCCGGGCGACCCGGGAGAGGGAGCCGGCGTGGAGGCGGGCCCGGGGGATGTCGGCGGCGGCGATGAGCGCCTCGATGGAGTTGAGGTGCTGGTCGTGGATGACGTCCGGGTTGGAGGCCACCCGCGAGGCCAGGGTGAACATCTCCGCGGCGTTGAGCCACTGGCCGCCGGCACCGAGTTGCTCTGCGCGGTCGGCGAGCTCGAGGGACGTGGCGTCGTTGTGGCCCTCGGCGCCGAGGGCTTCGTGGATGAGGGCGGCGTCGACGTTGTGGTCGGCGCGGTGGAACTGGGCGGCGCGGCGGTGCAGCCGGTTCATCTCCGCGGGCCCGGTGGTGGCGCGGATGACGGCGCGGTCGGTGGGGTGGGAGAACTGGACGATGCGGTCGCCGGCACGGGGGACGATCTCGAGCAGGTCGGCGGTGACGGCGGTGTCGAGAAGCCTGCCGTCGGCGTCGTCGGCGAGGAAGCGGATGAGCTCCGGGGTGCCGCGCCCGGTGCCGGGGAGGATGGCCACGGCGGTGAGGATGGCACCGAGGTCGAGATCCCGGGAGCGGCGGGCCAGGGCGGCGCGCCACGGCTTGGGGATGGGGATCTGCGGGTTGGACAGCCGCCAGTGGTCGGCGGGTGCGGCCTGGAGGACCTCGCGGATCCGGCCCGGCCGGCCGCCGGTGATGTCGCGCAGTTCCGCGGCGGTGAGCGGGGTGAGGTGGGCGCCGACGATGGAGAGCACCAGGGCGGCGACGTCCTCGATGTCCAGGGGTGCGAGCATGACCGCGTGGTCGGCGATCTCCCGCAGGCGGGACATGGGGAGTTCCTCGTTGGCGTCGTCGGCGTCGGAGGCGGTCATGATGACGGCCAGCCGGCCGTGCCGGAGGCGGCGGGTCGCCTCGATGAGCTGCCGCAGGGTGTCGGGGTCGGCCCAGTGGACGTCATCGATGACAATGGCGGTGGACGCGCCCTCCCGGTCGACGAGGTCGAGCAGGGAGCCGTCGTGGCCCGCACGCTGCAGGATGTGCTCGAGGAGCTGGCCGTCGTTGCCGGCCTGCCAGGACAGGGCGGTGACCCGGATGCCGGACCAGCCCGGCAGGGACCGGGCGATCTCGCGGACGAGCGAGGATTTGCCGGATCCGGCCGGGCCGGTGGCCAGGAAGAGGAGGCCACCACCGGGTTCGAGCTCGGTGACCTCGTCGATCACGGTGCGCAGCAGAGTGGTCGTGCTCTGCTGCGAGCCGAGGTTGTGGGTAGTGAACACAGCACCCACGCTAACACCAGGTTCCTATCAACCCTGGTCGCCACCAGCGACCGGGAGGACGGTACCGGTGATGTAGCTGGCCTCCTTCGACGCCAGGAACACGATCGGTGCAGCCTGCTCGGCGAGGGTGCCGTACCGCTTGAACAGGGAGGAGTCGATGGTCTGGTCGACGATCTGCTGGTACCACTCCTTCTCCTGCTCGCCCTCGGGGCCCGGTCCGCGTTGGACCTTGCGGGCCGGTGCGAGGGTGCCGCCGGGGGCGGTGGCGACGACGCGCACGCCCTTCTCCGCGGCCTCCAGTGCCAGGGCGCTGACGAGGGCGTTGACGCCGCCCTTCGCCGCGGCGTAGGGGACGCGGTTGACGCCACGGGTGGCCACGGAGGAGACGTTGACGATGGTGCCGCCGCCGGAGTCGATGAGCGCCGGCAGTTCGGCGCGCACCGACCACAGGGTGGTGAACAGCGACCGGCGGATCTCCTTCTCGATCTCCTCCGGGGCGTAGTGCTCGAAGGGCTTGGCCCAGATCGTGCCGCCGACGTTGTTGATGACGGTGTCGAGGGAACCGAGCTTCTCGACGCCCGCGGCGACCATCGCCTCCGCACCCTCCCACGTCTCGAGGTCCGCTGTCGCGGACCCCACGGTCCCGCCGGTGATCTCCGCCAGTTCCGCCGCGACCTCGTGGACGAGCTCGGAACGGTCGACGAGGAACAGGGAACCGTTCTCGTAGGCGATGCGGTGGGCGACGGCCTGGCCGATGCCCTGCGCCGCACCGGTGATGAGCACGTTCTGGCCCTGGAAACGATCGGTGGTGATCAGCTCCGGGGGACCGTCGATGCATTCACCGGTGGGCATGGAACCCTTCGGGTCGGCCTTGCTCATGCCTGTCCCTCGGACTTGCCCTCGTACGCCTTGTTCATCGTGGAGATGGCGTGGTCGTTGTGGGCTGCGAGCAGCTCACGGACGCGGGCCATGTCCTTCGCCTCGATGGCGTCGATGATGTCGAGGTGCTCCTGGGCGATGTCCGGCTCGATGAAGATCGCGTCGGTGAGGGCATCGTCCATGACGGCGACGGTCTTGAGGTTGGTGTAGGACTGCAGCATCGCCTCGTTGCCGGAGCGGACGAACAGGAAGCGGTGGTACTCGTTGTTCGCGTCGATGTAGCCGGCGGAGTCGGTGATCTTGTCGCCGTCGATGAAGGAGTTGGCCTTCTCGGCGAGGCGGCGGAACTCGGTGAAGTCCTCCTCGTCGAGCAGGTCCTTGACCAGTTCGACGACACCCATCTCCAGCGCCATGCGCGCGTTGAACTGGTTGACGGAGTCGGCGTTGCCGCGGTGGATCTCACCGGTCTCGATGCCGGGTGCGGAGACGGAGACCTCCTCGTAGCCCTCGCCCTCGGTGCGGGTGACCTCGGAGGGGGTGGCCTCTCCGGTGCCGGCGCCGGCGGCGGAGCTGAACTTCTCGTAGTAGAAGCTGCCCGGGGGGTTCGGCTGGTCGTTGAGGAACTTACGCACGGCCTCGACCATGGGCGGCGGGCCACACAGGTACACGTCGACCTCACCGTCGTGCAGGTGCTCGTCGGTCATGTGGTCGGTGACGTAGCCCTTGCGCTCGTTGGTCGAGTTCTCGTCGGAGACGACCGTGAAGTAGTCGAAGTCGGGCAGGCGGTCGCGGAAGGTGTCCAGCTTCTCCAGCTCGACCAGGTCGTGGTCGAAGGTGGCGCCGTAGATGAGGCGCACGGGGACGTCGAGAAGCTCGTCCTCGGTGAGCTTCTCCAGGATGGACATGACCGGGGCCAGGCCGGTGCCGCCGGCGAGCAGCAGGATCGGGTTGACCGGCTCGCGGAGGAAGAAGGAGCCCATCGGGCCGGTGAGGTTGAGGGTGTCACCCACCTTCGCCTCGTCGACCAGGTACTCGCTCATCTTGCCGCCCGGGGTCAGCTTGACCAGGAAGGTCACGGTGTCCTCGGAGGGGCCGGAGGAGAACGAGTAGGAACGGTGCCAGTCGACGTTCGGCGGGGCGATGTTCATGTACTGGCCGGGCAGGTAGTTGAGGGACTCACGGTCCTCGATCTGCACGGCGAACTTGACGGTGGACTCGGAGAGTCGCTCAAGCTCGGTGATCTTGCCCACGAGAGTGGAGGCACCCGTCTTGGCCAGCACCGAGGTGGTGGCGATCTGGACGACCATGTCCGAGTAGGGCTTGGTCTGGCAGGTGAGGATGTAGCCCTCGGCCGCCTCCTCGTCCGTCATGGCGTCGTCGATGTACTCGCCCTCGTCGTAGTCGCCGGACTCGCAGAACGACTTGCACGTTCCGCAGGCGCCGTCACGGCAGTCGAAGGGGATGTTGATGCGTGCCTGGTAGGCGGCGTCGGCGACGGTCTGGTCTTCTTCGCATTCGATGAAACGGGTGATGCCGTCCTCGAAGGCGAGAGCAATCTGGTGGGCCATGGTTGCCCTCCTCTCGTGGGGTGTTTCGGGGTGGAACTAGAGCTGGTAGATGTCGACGACGTGGTGGATGAAGTCGTTCTTCAGCACGATCTTCTTCTTGGCGATCTTGGGGGTCTCGCCGGAGACGTCGAGGGTCAGCCACGTGGTACCGAAGTAGTGGTCGGTGGTCTGGTAGCGGTAGTAGTAAGAGATCCAGTTGTAACGGACATCCACTTCACCCTCACGACGCTCGAGGATCTCGAGGTTGTTGAGGTAGTGGCCGGTGCGCGGCTCCGGGATGGAGGTCGCGGACGAACGCTCGGTGCGGATACGGAAGACACGGTCCTCCAGGCCACCACGGTTCGGGTAGTAGATCAGAGAGATTTCCTTCTGCGGGTCCTGGGTCAGGGTGTCATCGACGTCCCAGGCCGGCATCCAGTAGTCGACGTCCTCGCGGTAGCACTCGAGCCACTCCTCGAACTTGCGGTCGTCGAGCAGGCGGTTCTCGTAGAAGAGGAAGTCCTCGATCTCGGAGCGGGTGATCTCAGTGGTCATGGCATGTTCTCCTTGGGGTGTGATCGGCAGTCAGGGGGAGGGAGGGGATCAGTCGCGGGCGCGGCGGCGGCGACGGGGGGCCGGGGCGTCGGCCTTGGCGGCTGCCTTGGCGGCGGCGCGCTCCTTGGCGAAGGCGACGGTGGCCTCGGAGGACTGCTCGTCATCCTGGACGAACTTGTTCTTCTCGGCGTCCTCGAGCTCGACGGCCTTCTCCATGACCTGCTCCCAGTAGCCGTGCTGGATCGGATACAGACCCTCGTCCTCGGTGCGGGAACCGGAGGAGAGCACCTCGTTGAGACCCAGCTCCTTGGCCTTGTCGTTGAGACCCTCGACCTGCTGGTTGAGGCCACGGGTCATGTCGTTCCACGGGAAGGAGGTGGCCAGGTAGGTCTTCTGGCAGGAGCGGAACTCCTCCAGGTCGTCCGGGGTGGCCATGCCGGTGGCGTTGAAGAAGTCCTCGTACTGACGGATACGTGCGGCGCGGGCCTTGTCGGACTCACCCTTGGGGGCGATGCACCAGATGGAGACCTGGGTCTGGTCCACGGAGATCGGCTCGAGGCGACGGATCTGGGTGGAGAACTGGTCCATGATGTAGACGTTCGGGTACAGGCACAGGTTGCGGGACGCGCCGACCATGAAGTCGCCGCGGGCCTCGCCGTGGAGCTCCTTGAGCTCGTCGAGGCGGTCGTACATCGGGCGGTCCTCCGGGTTGGCCCAGCCGGACCACAGGACGAGGTGGCCGTTCGGGAAGGAGAAGTAGCCGCCGCCCTGCTCGCCCCACTTGCCGGCGTCCATGGCCTTGGTCTCGTTCTTGGACTCACCGGTGGAGCGGCGGGAGGTGGTGGCCGCGTAGTTCCAGTGGGTGGAGGAGACGTGGTAGCCGTCGGCGCCGTTCTCGGCCTGCAGCTTCCAGTTGCCGTCGTAGGTGTAGGTGGAGGTGCCCTTGAGCACCTCGAGGCCCTCGGGGGACTGGTCGACGAGCATGTCGATGATCACGCGGGCGTCACCCAGGTGCTCCTCGAGCGGGACGACGTCGGCGTTGAGGGAGGCGAAGAGGAAGCCGCGGTAGGACTCGAACTTGGGCACGCGGCGCAGGTTGTGGGAGCCGTCGGTGTTGAAGTTCTCCGGGTATCCGCCGTCCTTCTCGTCCTTGACCTTGAGCAGGGTGCCGTCGTTGGAGAAGGTCCAGCCGTGGAACGGGCAGGTGATGGTGGTGCGGTTGTCCACCTTCTTGCGGCAGAGCATGGCGCCACGGTGGGAGCAGGCGTTGATGAGGCAGTTGAGCTCGCCGTCCTTGCCGCGGGTGATCACGACGGGCTGGCGGCCGATGTTGGTGGTGAAGTAGTCACCGACCTCGGGGATCTGGGACTCGTGGGCGAGGAAGAGCCAGTTGCCCTCGAAGATGTACTTCATCTCGAGGTCGAAGAGCTCCTGGTCGGTGAAGACTTCGCGGTTGACGCGGACGACGCCCTCATCGGGGCGGTTCTCAAGTGCGCGGGAGAGGATCTCGCGGGCTGCGGTGGTCATAAGAATGAACTCCGATCTTTCGTACTCGACGAACTTATGTGGTGCTGCTCATAGTGGACCACATGTGTGCTGCAACACCCTAGGGGAACACCTAGGACTCGCCTGGGGGTAGGCATTCATTTGCCGAATCGGACGTTCATATAGTGGCTGTGGCCTGCTGGTATGTCCCCCACAGGGTGTGGTGGGCCGGGGAGAAAAAACCCAGCATCGGGGGGTTGGGGCGGGGGTGGTCGCCAGATATGGGGTGAGGGTGGGGTGTCGTGACCTGCACTTTTCGACGCCGCGCCACTCCTCGTGACCCGTGCCACGTCGAGGCGGGGGTACCCTGGGTCTCTCAATTTACCCCCAAAACGACCCTGACACGCCAGGGGGTTGCCTAGGTTTACGCCAGGGTGTTGTGGGCGGGTTCTGGATTCTGGCTGGAAAAGGTGGCGTTGACCAGCGCGGACGTCGAAAAGCGCGGCATGTGAGGGCGCCCTAAGTGGTGCGGAACGTCCCGGGAAGCCCTTGCGGGCGGCAGGTGAAGTGGGACACAGTGGAGGCACTCCAGCGACGGCGTCACCGCCGAGAGCCGCTGGGCCCCACCTTCTTCCAGATTTCCCGATCACAAGGAGACTCCATGTCTTTCCAGAACCTCTCCGGCGTCGAGGGCGACCCGACCGCCAAGGGCTCCGGCAACGCCGCCACCGACAAGTTCAAGGGCGAGGCCGTCAAGTCTGACACCTCCAAGGAGCGCGCCAACGCCATCTACACCGACCTGCTGGCCGCCATCGCCGAGGTCGCCCACAAGCACCAGGTCACCTACGACGAGTACCGCGTCCTGAAGAACTGGATGATCCAGGTCGGCGAGTACGGCGAGTGGCCGCTGTGGCTGGACGTCTTCGTCGAGCACGAGATCGAGGAGATCAACTACAACCGCAACTCCTACACCGGCACCAAGGGCTCCATCGAGGGCCCGTACTACGTGCCGAACTCCCCGGAGCTGCCGTGGAAGACCGAGATGCCGATGCGCGAGCAGGACAAGGCCGCCACCCCGCTGGTCTTCAAGGGCCAGGTCACCGACGTCGACGGCAACGGCCTCGGCGGCGCCACCGTCGAGCTGTGGCACGCCGATGAGGAGGGCTACTACTCCCAGTTCGCCCCGGGCATCCCGGAGTGGAACCTGCGTGGCACCATCGTCACCAACGAGAACGGCGAGTACGAGATCAAGACGCTGCAGCCGGCTCCGTACCAGATCCCGACCGACGGCCCGACCGGCTGGTTCATCGAGTCCTACGGTGGCCACCCGTGGCGCCCGGCCCACCTGCACCTGCGCGTGAAGTCCCCGGGTTACCGCGAGATCACCACCCAGCTGTACTTCCAGGGTGGCGAGTGGGTCGAGAACGACGTCGCCACCGCCGTCAAGCCCGAGCTCATCCTCGAGCCGAAGAAGGACACCGAGACCGGCTACAACCTGGTCGAGTACCCCTTCGCACTGGACAAGGAAGACTAGTCTCTTCCCGGTACGCCTCACGTCCCTAGACTTGGTCGGGACGTGGGGCGTTTCCCCGTTTCCACCCCTGCTGACAAAGGAACTGACATGTCTGATCTGACGATCGCCAAGGTTGAGACCCGGCTTCTCGACGTCCCCCTCTTCCGCCCCCACGGCTTCGCCACCTACACCGCCACCTCCCAGCCCATCCTGCTGGTCTCCGTCACCCTCGAGGGCGGCGTCACCGGCTACGGCGAAGGCGTCGTCCCCGGCGGCCCCTGGTGGGGAGGCGAATCCGCCGAAACGATGAAGGTCATCATCGACCACCATCTCGCCGAGGCCACCGTCGGCCGCGAGGTCACCGAGCTCGTCGGCATCGTCCAGGACTGGAACCGCTCCGTCGCCAACATGCGCTTCGCCAAGGCGGCCCTCGAGATCGCCATGTTCGACGCCTGGGCCCGCGCCCTCGACGTCCCCCTCGCGCACCTCCTCGGCGGCCAGTTCCGCACCGAACTCGACTGCGTCTGGGCCCTCGGCGTCCTCCCCCTCGACGAGGCCTTCGCCGAAGTCAACGAACGCCGCGAACTGCTCGGCACCACCCAGTTCAAGCTCAAGATGGGCTCCGGCGACCCCGCCGTCGACTCCGGCCGCATCGCCGACCTCATCGCCAACACCGACGACTCGCTGTCCTACCGCATCGACGTCAACGCCCGCTGGGACCGCCTCACCGCACTGACCTACCTGCCCAAGCTCCGCGACGCCGGCATCCAGCTCTTCGAACAGCCCACCCCGGCCCACGACCTGGACACCCTCCGCGAGATCACCACCCGCGTCGGCGTCCCCGTCATGGCCGACGAATCCGTCTGCTCCCCGGCCGACGCCCTCGCCGTCGTGACCAAGCAGGCCGCCGACGTCATCGCCATCAAGACCACCAAGGCCGGCGGCCTCATCGAGTCCAAGAAGATCGCCGCCATCGCCGAGGCCGCCGGCCTCGCCTGCCACGGCGCCACCTCCCTCGAGGGCCCCTTCGGTACCGCCGCCTCCCTCCACTTCGCCGCCTCCACCCCGGCGATCACCTACGGCACCGAGCTGTTCGGCCCGCTCCTGCTCAAGGAGACCTACGTGGCCAACGACATCGAGTACCGCGACGGCAAGGTCATCGTCCCCTCCGGCCCCGGCACTGGACTCGAGCCCGACTGGGACAAGATCGACCACTTCACCCGCGACTGATGTGGCTCATCCGGCTCGACGCGCACCTGCCCGGGGACATGGACCCGGAGGTGCGCGCCGACCTCATCCAGCGATCCACCGATCTGGTGGCGACCTGGCCGGACGCGAGCATCTGGCGGGGGATCGGGCATTGGACGATCGTGTCCCTCGTGGACACGGATGATCCCCACGGCCTGGTGAGCGCGCTCCCGGTGGCCCGCTGGTGCGCGGTGCAGATCGAGCCGCTGGTGTCGTTGAAATGAACGGCAAAGGCACTTTTCTGTCTACATTGCCCCTGTAGGTTCCCGTCGGAAGACGGAAGTGGACAGAAAAGTGCCTTTTCTGCTTTCCAGGTCAGCTCCGAACCGGCTCCGGGACCTCAGGGGAGACGGGTTGCGTGACCACCGCAACCCGGTGCTCACGGACACCCACCAGGGCGACGGCGGTGAGGGAGACCAGGACGGCGGCGCCGGTGTAGAGGGCGACGGGGGACCAGCCGGCGTCGAGAAGGTAACCGACGACGATGGGGGCCAGGACCGCGCCGGCACGCGAGATGCCGATGGCGGAGCCGACGCCGGTGGTGCGCAGGGCGGAGGGGTAGGCCTGCGGGGTGACCGTGTACATGCCGGTGACGCAGCCGTTGAGCAGCATGCCGACGCCGACACCGAGAGCGAACATGACCATCGGCCACGAGGCGGCGGTGATGAACCCGACGAGGACCACCGCGGAGAGGAGGGAGAAGGCGACGAGGGTGCGGCGGGCGTCGATACGCGTGGTGAGGACGCCGTAGATGAGGGAGCCGATGGTGCCGCCGAAGGAGAGCATGATGCCGCCGATGATGCCCTGCTGGGCGGACAGTCCGTACTCGGTGAGCAGCTTCGGGGTCCACTGGTTGGCGAAGTTGAAGCCGGCCGTGATGAGGGAGAACGCGACCCACAGCTTGAGGGTGGTGGCCAGCCAGGGGCCGGAGAGGATCTCGCGGAGGTTGGAGCGCTCGGGGGCCGGGGCGGGCGGTGCCACGGTGAAGTCCACACCCTTGCCGATGCGGCGGGCGATGCTGCGGACGTCGTCCTCGCGGCCCTGGGCTCGCAGGTAGTCGACGGATTCGGGCAGGAAGATCACGGTGGCCACCAGGGACACGGCGGTGAGGACGGCGCCGGTGAGGAAGATCGACTCCCAGCCGTAGGTGGGGATGAACTGGGCGGCGAGCACTCCGCACAGCGAGGCGCCGAGGCCGTAACCGGCGGAGTAGATCGACGTGGCCAGGCCGCGGAAGCGCAGGTTGGTGAACTCGCTTACCACGACGGTGACGCAGGCGAGGATACCGCCGACGCCGATGCCGGTGATCACCCGCCAGAAGAGGAGTTCCCCGTAGGAGTCGGAGAAGGCGGACATGGTCAGGCCGACCAGGTCGATGGACAGGGCGGCGAGGATGAGCTTCTTGCGACCGTAGCGGTCGGCAAGCGGGGCGAGCAGGAAGGATCCGATGCCGATGCCGATGAGTGCCGAGGACAGCAGCCAGCCGAGCTGTGCGCCGGAGAGGCCGAACTCCTCGGAGACCGACGAGGAGGTGAACGCCATGGCGACGAGGTCGTAACCGTCGAGGGCGTTGAGGAAGCAGGCCAGCCCGATGATGAACCACTGGTAGGTGGTCATGCGGGTGGTGTCGATGAGCTGTCGGATATCCACGTCGGCTCGACTTTCAGGGCGGAGGTTCTGGGGGACGTTCATGGACGTTACGTCACCGGCCTCGCCTCCCAGCGATTAATATTCACCGCATTTGGTGTGCTCATTGGGTGTTTTTGCTAAACCCCTGTACAGCTCGGTCTAGATGATCTGACCAATGCGGGACGGGTCTGAAAAGCGGTCCGAAAGTTGGTCCGACCGCGTCCGGAATCGCCTCCGGCTCGGGGGTGCCGTTCGCCCACCCATGCCGCCTCGCCTCCCCGTCGGGGTGGATGTCGACCGGACGATCCGCGAGACGCCCTGGCGTGCACCCCTGACTAACCCCTGGGTCGGGTCCGGCTCAGGAATGCGCTGGCCAGCGCAATGCGCCTGCCGCACACGTCGTTCGCCCAGGGAACACCTTGCCAATATGTGAACCACGTCTCTACCGTGATGGTTATCACGCACAGCCCGGACATCAGGAAGGCATCACCATGACCCTCAACGCCCCGACCGACGGGTTCTACGCCCCGCTCCACTTCCCGGAGTACCGCACGACCATCAAGCGCAACCCCACCAACGAGCTCATCATGGTGCCCGAGCGCCTCGGCGAGCTCTCCGGACCGGTCTTCGGTGACCGCGACCTCGGCGGCATCACCAACGACATGACCCAGGCCAACGGTGGCGAGGCCATCGGCCAGCGCATCGTCGTCCACGGCCGCGTCCTCGGCTGGGACGGCAAGCCGGTCCCGCACACCCTCGTCGAGGCGTGGCAGGCCAACTCCGCCGGTCGGTACCGCCACAAGAACGACTCCTGGCCGGCCCCGCTCGACCCGCACTTCAACGGCGTCGCCCGCACCATGACCGACGAGAACGGCCACTACAACTTCCTCACCGTCATGCCGGGCATGTACCCGTGGGGCAACCACCACAACGCGTGGCGTCCGGCCCACATCCACTTCTCCCTGTTCGGCCGCCAGTTCACCGAGCGCCTGGTCACCCAGATGTACTTCCCCGGCGACCCCATGTTCTTCCAGGACCCGATCTACAACTCGGTCCCGGCCGGTGCCCGTGAGCGCATGATCGCCGTCTTCGACTACGACGAGACCCGCCCGAACTACGCCCTGGGCTACAAGTTCGACATCGTCCTGCGTGGCCAGAACGCCACCCCCTTCGAGTAAACCGACCCCCCGGACCAGGAACGAGAAACATCATGATCGACACCCACAAGACCGGCGAGTTCCGCTACGATGTCTCCGACATCCGCGACCAGGACGAGGCCGAGTTCGGCATCACCCCCTCCCAGACCGTCGGACCCTACGTCCACATCGGCCTCACCCTCGAGGGCTCCGAGCTCATCGCCCCGGACGACGCCGCCGACACGGTCGAGGTGACCGTCTCGGTCACCGACGGCAACGGTGACCCGGTGGCTGACGCCATGATCGAGATCTGGCAGACCCGCCCCGACGGCACCTACAACACCGATGAGGTCGACGGCTTCCGTGGCCTCGGCCGCGGCATGGTCGACGACACCGGCGCCGTCACCTTCACCACCCTCGTCCCCGGCGCGACCGACGAGGAGGCCCCGCACCTCAAGGTCGGCGTCTTCGCACGCGGCATGCTCGAGCGCCTCTACACCCGCCTCTACTTCCCGGAGAACGCCGAGGCCAACGCCGCCGACCCCGTCCTCGCGCTGGTCGACGCCGCCCGGCGCGACCTCCTCGCCGCCCGCGCGGTCGACGGCGGGTACCGCCTGGACATCGTCGTCCAGCACGAGGACGCGGAGAAGGAGACCCCGTTCTTCCGTGTCTGAACAGCCTGATCTCGCCCGCACCCTCTACAGCGACCACGCCGGCGGCGCCACCGACGCCCACGTGCACCTCTCGGACCGGGCGTTCCTCGACGCCATCTGCGAGTTCGAGCGTGCGCTCGCCGACGCCGCCGAGGCCACCGGCCACATCACCCCGGAGGCCGCCGAGGCCGCCCGGACCGCCATCGACGACTACTCCTGCGACGTCGCCGCCATCGGTTCCGCCTCGGCCGCCGGCGGCAACCCGACCATCCCCATGGTCGCCGAGCTCAAGGCGGCCACCCGTGACGCCGCCGGCATCCATGTCGGCGCGACGAGCCAGGACGCCATCGACACCGCCCTCGTGCTGTGCACCCGGCGCGCGGTGGCGGCGCTCGACGATGAGCTCCGCGACGTCGAGAAGCTCCTGAACGACCTGGCCCGCACCCACCGGGACACCCCGGTCATGGGCCGCACCCTCGGCCAGCAGGCGCTGCCGACGACCTTCGGTGTCATCGCCGCGGGCTGGCTCGAGGGTGTCCACGCCCCCGCGGACCAGCTGCGCCGGACCGCCGCCGCACTGCCCGTGCAGTACGCCGGGGCGACGGGCAACCTCGCGGCCACGCATCCGCGCGGCATCGAGATCCACGACCGGCTCGCCGCCGACCTCGGGCTCGCCGAACGACCGCTCGTCTGGCACACCAACCGCCAGCCGCTCGTCGCCGTGGGACTGGCCGCCGCGCAGCTCGCCGGCGCAGTACGCAAGATCGCCGGGGACATCACCGCCTCCTCGGCCACCGAGATCGCCGAGCTCTCCGAGGCGAGCCCGGGCGGCAGCTCGTCCATGCCGCACAAGGCGAACCCGGCCGCCGCGGTCGCCTGCGACGGGTACGCCCGCCGCACCCCGGGCCTGGCGGCCACGCTTCTCGACGCCCTCGACTGCCGCTGGCAGCGCGGCACCGGCAGCTGGCACGCCGAATGGCAGACCCTGCGCGACCTGCTCGCCGCCACCGCCTCGGCCGTGAGCCGGATCCACGCCAGCCTCGACGGCCTGCGCGTGCACACCGACACCATGGCCTCGCGCGTGAGCGAGCCGACCACCGGCCACGCCGGGGACATCACCGACATCACCCTGGAAGGAATCGACGATGAGTGACCTGTACGACGAGGGCCGCGCCGCGGCCCACGAGACCGGCATGCGCAACCGCCGTGCGGTGCTGGGGGACGCGCACGTGGATGCGGCCGTCGCGAAGCAGACGCCGGTGACGGAGAAGTTCCAGGACTTCATCACCCGCACCGCCTGGGGCGACGTGTGGAACCGGGAGGCCCTCGACCACACGCAGCGCCGCCTGCTCACCATCGCGATCCTCACGGCCGTCGGCAACGACGGTGAACTCGACATGCACATCCGCGCCGCCCTGCGCGCCGGAGTGGACGCCGACCTCATCGGTGAGGTCCTGCTCCACACCGCCGTGTACGCCGGCGTGCCCAACTCCAACCACGGCTTCAAGCTCCTGCAGCAGGCCGTCACCGACTCTGAAGGAGACAAGTAGATGTCCCACACCCCCGTAGCCATCATCGGTGCCGGCCCCGCCGGCCTCACCCTCGCCCACCTGCTCCACGTCAACCACGGCATCGAGTCCGTCGTGTTCGAGTCCCGCTCCCGGGAGGACGTCGAGGAGACCGTCCGCGCCGGAGTCCTCGAGCAGGGCACCATGAACCTCATGCGGGAGACCGGCGTCGGTGAGCGCATGGACCGCGAGGCCGACATCGACGACGCCATCGAGCTGGCCATCGACGGCGAACGCACCCGCATCGACCTCGCCGGGCTCACCGGCCACCACATGGCCGTCTACCCGCAGCACGAGTACCTCAAGGACTTCATCGCCGCGCGTCTCGACGCCGGCCAGACGATCCTGTTCAACACCACCGTCGACGACGTCACCGGCTACGACGACGACCGGGTCACCGTCACCTACACCACCGACGGTGGTGAGCAGCAGACGCTGACCGCCGACTACGTCATGGCCGGCGACGGCTCCGCCTCCCCGCGGCGCAAGCTCATCACCGAGCTGCCCGGTGCGGTGCGCGCGAAGCACGAGTACCCGTATGCGTGGTTCGGCATCCTCGTCAACGCCCCGCAGACGCAGAAGGAGCTCATCTACGCGAACTCCCCGCACGGCTTCGCGCTCATCTCCACCCGCACCCCCTCCGTCCAGCGCTACTACCTGCAGTGCAACCCGGACGACACCGTCGAGCAGTGGGACAACGAGCGCATCTGGTCCGAGCTGCACAAGCGCGTGTCCACCGATGACCTGCGCGTGTCCGAGGGCGAGATCTTCGACAAGGCCGTCCTGCGCTTCCGTTCCGCGGTGACCGACCCGATGCAGCGCGGGCGCCTGTTCCTCGCCGGCGACGCCGCCCACACCGTCCCGCCGACCGGCGCGAAGGGCCTCAACCTCGCCGTCGCCGACGTCTCCGTCCTGGCCCCGGGCCTGGCACGCGCGATCAAGAAGAACAACACCGACCTGCTCGACGAGTACTCCGCCCTCGCCGTCCCGCGCGTGTGGAAGGCCCAGCACTTCTCCTACTGGATGTCGTCCATGCTCCACACCGTCCCGGAGGACCCGTACTTCCAGACCCAGCGCTCCCGCGCCGAGCTGCGTTCCGTGCTGTCCACCGAGGCCGGCCGCACCTACCTGGCGCAGCAGTACGTCGGCCTCGACCTGCCCCGATTCGAGGTTTAAGTGTCCGTCTCCACCCCCGCGTCTGCGTCCACCGCGACGCGCTCCACCTTCATCGTCACCCTGCTGTGCTGGATCGCCGTGCTTCTCGACGGCTTCGACATGGTCGTCATCGGTGCCGTCCTGCCCTCCATGATCGAGGACCCCACGTGGCAGGTCACCCCGGGTGAGGGCACCCAGATCGTCACCGCCGGTCTCGTCGGCATGACGATCGGCGCCCTGGCCATCGGCACCCTGACCGACAAACTCGGTCGCCGCTGGGTCATGATCGTCTCCGTCTTCGCCTTCTCACTGCTCACCCTGGCGATGGGCTTCGCCGGCAGCGTGTGGCTGCTCATGCTCCTGCGTTTCCTCGCCGGCGTCGGCCTCGGCGGCTGCCTGCCGACGGCGATCTCCATGGTCACCGAGTTCCGCGGCCGGGCGAAGGCCGGATCCTCGACGACGACCGTCATGACCGGCTACCACGTCGGCGCGGTGCTCACCGCACTGCTGGCGATCATCATGATCGAACCCTTCGGCTGGCACTCGCTGTTCATCGTCGGTGCCGTCCCGGGCCTCATCCTCGCCCCGGTCATGTACTTCCTGCTCCCGGAGTCGCCGCAGTACCTGCTGGCCAAGGGACGTGCCGAGGAGGCACAGGCCATTGCGCAGCGCTACGGGATGGAGCTGTCCGACCAGCTCGACCGCGACGCCGCCGAGGCCGCACAGCAGGACAAGCAGCGCAGCTCCCTGGCCTCGCTGCTCTCCCCGAAGTACCGCCGCAACTCGCTGGCGGTGTGGGCGACGTCCTTCATGGGTCTGCTCCTCGTCTACGGCCTCAACACCTGGCTGCCGCAGATCATGCGTGCCGCCGACTACGACCTGGGCAACTCGCTCGGTTTCCTGCTCGTGCTCAACGTCGGCGCCGTGGTCGGCCTCATCATCGCCGGCAAGGTCTCCGACACCCACTCGCCGCGGCGCACCGGCCTGCTGTGGTTCGTCGCCTCGGCGGTGTTCCTCGCGCTCACGGCCATCAAGCTGCCGCTCATCGCGCTCTACGTCGTCGTGTTCATCACCGGTGTGTTCGTGTTCTCCTCGCAGAACCTCGTCTACGCCTTCGTCGGCGAGAACCACCCGTCGAACATGCGCGCCACGGCCATGGGCTTCTCCGCCGGCATCGGCCGCCTCGGCGCGATCTCCGGCCCGATGCTCGGCGGCCTGCTCATCAGCCTCGGCCTGGCGCACCCGTGGGGCTTCTTCGCCTACGCGGCCGTCGGCCTGCTCGGTGCGCTGCTGTTCGCGCTCACGCGGCCGGTGTACCGCCGGTAGGCATATCACGGCATGAATAGGTCGAGTAGGCCTGGGACCGCGGTCTCGGACTACTCGGCCTATTCATGTCGAGCTGTACCTCGCGTGACATACCTCAGCCGAGATGCTCGCGCAGAGCCTGCCGCGTCTTCACACCGAGCTTCCGGTAGACGCGGGTGAGGTGGTACTCGACGGTCTTCGTCGACAACGACAACTCGCGGGCGACCTCACTGTTCGTCGCCCCGTCCGCCACCCGCGCGGTGATCTGCTCCTCCTGGGGAGTCAGCCCGTGCGGGTTGCTGCGTGGCCCGGCCCCGACCCCGCCGATGCGCCGCTCGGAGGCGCATCGTTCCGCCATGACGGTGGCACCCATCTGCAGGAAGATCTCCGCGGCGTGGGAGAGCACCTCATCGGCACGTTGCCGGCGCCCGTGCCGGCGCAGCACCTTCCCGTACTCGAAGAGGATGCGGGACTGATACGCGGGCATCGGCGTGTCGAGGATCGCCTCGACCGCCCGCTCGAACGTCCGCAGCCCACCGGTGACATCACCGCGCTGGAACTGGATCGTCGCCCGCGGCACCGCGTTCTTCGCCATGAGGGAGACGAGGCCGGAGGGGAGTGGCGCTGCTCGGCGCCGGTGATGACCTCGTCGGCGGCGTCGATACGCCCCGCCCGGATGAGGGTCTGCGCGTAGACGTCCTCCCACGGCCAGAAGCCGGGGTGCTGGGTGTCCGTCGAGGACACCGTCCGTGCCAGCAGCGCGCCGGCGCGCAGGGCGGCGGGCAGGTCCGCGGAGTTGGCGGCCACGATCATCCGGCCCATCGCCGCCGGCAGGGACTGGAGCAGGAACGCATCCTCGCTCAGGGTCAGGCGCTGGAGGTAGTTGCGGGAGAGCAGGTCATCGCCCTGCATCGCGGCGATCTGCACACCCGTCCACAGCAGCATCGGTTCGAGCAGCTCCATGCCGTGGGTCTCACACGCGGCCAGGCCGCGCTCGACGATGCGGGCCGCCGTCGTCCACTCGCCGAGGACGTAGAGGGTGCGCGACAGCCACGCATCCTGCCACACCCCGATCGCCGGCGACTGCCCGGGCAGGTGCTGCAGGCGCTCGCGGGCGGTGAGCGGATCATCGAAGCTCAACGCCAGCCATCCGTGGACCATGTCGAGTCGCTGCCGGTCCAGCGCCGTTGCGGTGTCGATGTCCAGCTCCGGCATCCGGCCCGAGAGCGCGGCATCGGCGACGAGCCCGAGGACCCGGGCCTCGACGGTGGCGGGGGCGGAGGGGGCGTCGGCAAGCAGTGCGGCGACCTTGTCCTGCATGCCCGACAGATCCCAGTCCGCCAGCGACAGCAGCACGCCGCGCACCCGGTGCCGTGGCTCCGGGCCCGGATCAGTGAGATACTCGTGCGCCCGGCGGCGCAGGCCGCGGTTGAGTGCGAGGTACCCGCGCAGGCTGGACTGTTCCGCAGGATCGACCTCCGGCGGGCACTCGTTGAGGTGGAGCTCCGCGGTCG
Organism: Corynebacterium suedekumii; assembly: GCF_030252185.1. Lineage (NCBI taxonomy): Bacteria > Bacillati > Actinomycetota > Actinomycetes > Mycobacteriales > Corynebacteriaceae > Corynebacterium > Corynebacterium suedekumii. Next base: position 80,284 of record NZ_CP126970.1, on the reverse strand, counting down.
GCAGCTCGAAGGCCGCCGTCAGCTCGCGGGCCCGGGCGAGGTGCTCCGCCGGCGTCCGCGTATCGACGCCCCGCGCCGCCAGCTCCCCGTCCGGCAGCGTGGCGATGAGGGTGTCGATCGCACCCGGCCACCCGCCGGTGTCGGCGTGGATCTGCTCCACCGTGGCCACCGGGATGCGGCGGCCGGTGACGGAGTGGAGATAACCGGCGGTCTCCGCCAGCGTGAGCGGGGGCAGCCGGAGCACCTCGGTGGCCAGGTGGTCCAAGTCCGGGCCGTCGACCGTGGCGATGACCGACACCGTGGACTCCGGGTGTCGTGCCGTGGTGATGAGCTGCCGCAGCGACGGCTCATCCGCATGCTGCAGATCGTCGACCACGACCACGCTGTCCACCAGCGGTGAGGGCAGCAGAGCGGCGAGCGCGCCGGGCTCGTCGCGGTGCCACGGGAACAGCGCGACCCGGTGCTGCGTGCGACCCGTCAGATGCGTGAGCACCGAATCCAGGGCACCCCGCCGGTCCGCCCCCTCCGGGCCGGAGATGAGCAGCACCGCCCCGGCCCCGGTGGACGTCAGGTGCAGGGCGGCGCGGTGCAGCAGGCGGCGGTGGATGTGCCGCAGGTACTGGGAAGTCATGGTGGTATCGACGATACCGCCGGTGGCGTGTCAGTTTCGCCGGTGGATCGACTTGTAGCTCAGATAGGCACTGAGCCCCTCGATGCCGTACTCGACGCCCATGCCGGAGTCGTGGCGACCGCCGAACGGAGCAGAGTGGTTGGAGCCGAAGAAGTTGATGCCCACGGAGCCGGAGTCCACCAGACGTGCGACCTCGAGGGCGCGGTCCTCGTCGGCTCCGAAAACGATGCCGCCGAGGCCGAACTCGGTGTTGTTGGCCAGGCGCACGGCGTCGTCAAGTCGGCCGTCGGAGTCGTCATAACGCAGGATCGTGATGACGGGACCGAAGATTTCCTCGCGGGAGACGGTCATGTCCTCCGTGACATCGGCGAGGACGGTGGGGACGATGAACGCGCCGTTCTCGAGACCGGGGCCCAGCTCCTCCGGTGCGGCGGACCGCCCACCGGCGGCGATCCGCGCTCCCTCCCGACGGGCGGAGTCCAGGTAACCCGACACCGTCTCGAACTGGGCAACCGTGGACACCGGGCCGAAGACCGTCCCGGGATCCAGGGGGTCGCCCTGCGGGGCGTCGGCGACGGTGGTGGCGACCATGGAGACCACCTCCTCGTAGCGTGAGGCCGGTGCGAGGATCCGGGTGGAGATGTAGCAGGTCTGACCCGTGTTGCGCATGCACGAGCGGATGAGCACCTTCGACACCGCCTCGAGGTCGGTGTCGGGAAGGATGATCGCAGAGGACTTGCCGCCCAGCTCCAGTGTGACAGGGCGCAGAAGTTCACCACAGGCTGCGGCGATCGTGCGGCCGACCGGGGTGGATCCGGTGAAGGCGATCTTGTCGACATCCGGGTGGCGGACCAGGGCGTCGCCGAGTCGGCCCGGGCCGGTGAGCAGGTTGACCACACCGGCCGGCACCCCCGCCGCCTCGACCGCCTCGATGATGAAGCGGATCGACAGCGGTGTGGGGGAGGCCGGCTTGATGACCACGGTGCAGCCGGCCAGCAGTGCCGGGGCCAGCTTGATCACCACGAGGTTGATGGGGAAGTTCCAGGGGGCGATGAGCCCGCAGACCCCGATCGGATCCTTGTCCACGATCGTCTCGGCGCCCCCGACGGGGAAGGGACGGACGTCCTCGTCGTCCAACCACGACGCCAGGGTGGCGAAGTAACGGAAGATGCCCGCCGCGTTCGCGGCCGCGCCCCGGGTTTCCGAGACGGGGGAACCGTTCTCCCGGGTGTTCGTGTGGGCGAGCAGGTCACTGCGTGCCTCGATCTCCTCCGCGATGCGCAGCAGGTACTCGGCGCGCTCGGCGGCGGGGAGCTCGGACCACGCAGGCAGGGCCCGACGGGCGGCGCCGACGGCCCGGTCGAGTTCCTCCGGGGTGGCGACGGGGACCGATCCCCAGGTCTCACCGGTGGCCGGATCCACGACGGGATTCCGGTCCGGGGTGGCGGCGGCCTGCCAGGTGCCGTCGATGTAGAAGTCGCCGACGTGGGTGTACGGCAGGTTGAGCTCGGCGCGGCGGGCGTGGGCGTCAGTGAGTACGGTGGTCATCGGATGATCTCCGTCCGCAGGAGATCACGGCATCGTGCCAGGTCAGCCCACGCCATCTGGTGGGCGGCGTCGGTGATGAGCTCGGGCAGGATCTCCTCCTCGAGCCGGTCGACGTACGTTGCGGGGTCCATGCCGAACCAGCTGCAGGACATGGCGATGCCGGCCCGATCGAAGCGCCACAGGCGGTCCGAGTCGCGGACGAGCGCGTCCTCGAGGGAAAAGGCGACGTGGCGGGTGTCGTGGCCGTCAACGATGTCGCAGACCCGCTCGACGAAAGCGTCGTCATACCCCAGATCGGGGAGCACGCGGCGGGCGACGCGGCAGCCCTCCCGTTCGTGTTCGAAGCGGATGGCGGCTTTGCGCCAGTCACCCCGGAAGCCTTCGGAGATGATGCGGCTTTCGTCGACATGCGCCCAGCCGGTGTCGTGCAGTGCCGTGGCCACGAGGACGACCTCCCGGTCGGCCTCCGGGTAGGCGTCGCACAGGCGGGTGGCGTATGCCGTGACGATCGGCAGGTGCAGGTCATTCGCGCGTGTGCGGGTCTCGGGGACGATGGCGCGCCACAGCTCCTCCAGGCCGGAGCTGGGGGACAGGCAGATCGGCGCGGTGTCGACGAACTCGCGGGTGGGGACGGGGCGTTCCGGGTGGGAGGCGGCGAAGCGGCGGGCGCGCGGATCGTCGATGTGGTTCTCCGGCGTGGCCGGCGCCCAGGCGGGTGGGGTGGTCATGAGACAGGCTCCAGATTTCTGATGATGGTCTTGAGGGGGACGGTTGCGTCGGCGGCCTCGGTGGCGGGGATCTCCTGGCCCTTGGCCAGGGCGTTGCGTACCGCCATGAAGTCGAGCGGGTGGTTGATGCAGTCCGCGGCGATGATCCGCCCGTCGCGGTAGTAGAGGACGCTGAACTTCCCGTTGTCGTCGTCGCGTCGGACGACGGTGGTGTCGTAGCCGAGGGACAGGCCGGCGATCTGCAGCTTGAGATCCCCCTGGTTCGACCAGAACCACGGAATGCCGGCGTAGTCCTCCCGCTTGCCGACGACCGAGTACGCCGCCACCTTCGCGTGTTCAATGGCGTTGTTGACGCTCTCCAGACGAATCCGTTCCGCCGGGTCCGCGCCGGGCAGGGGATTGGGCAGGTTGGCGACATCACCGACGACGATGGTGTGGTTGTCGGAGGCGACGGCGTACCGGTCGACGAGGATGCCGTTGTCGACGTCGAGACCCATCTGCTCGGCGAGTTCCGTGTTGGGGATGACGCCGATTCCGACGAGCACGAGTTGGGCGGGGTGGACGGTGCCGCCGTCAGTGACGACCCCGGACACTCGTCCGTTATCGTCGGCGGTGAGCTTCTCGACGCCGGTGTCCAGCAGGATGTCGAGCCCGGCGTTCCGGTGGTGGGTGAGCAGGTGATCCGAGGTCTCCGCACCGACGGCGCGGCCGACGAGGCGGGGAGCCCGCTCGATGACCGTCACCTTCTTGCCCAGTTCCCGCAGAGAACAGGCCGCCTCCAGTCCGATGAAGCCGCCGCCGATGACGACCGCCTCCTCGACCCGGTCCAGGGAGGCCTTGAGGGCCAGGGCGTCATCGGCGTTGCGCAGGTAGACGACGCCGTCGAGGTCGGCCCCGGGGATCGGCAGGTGCCGGGCGCGCGCACCCACGGCGAGCGCCAACCGGCGGAAGGGGAAATGTGTGCCGTCGGTGGCGTAGGCGGTGCCGGAGCCATCCTCGTTGCGGTCGATGCGCTCTATGCGCGCACCCTTGACGAGGCGGATGTTGTTCTCGGCCCAGTACTCGTTGGAGCGGAAGATGAGGCGCTCCTTGTCGTACGTGCCCTGCAGAAACTCCTTGGACAGGGCGGGACGTTGATAGGGGCGGTGGTCCTCGTCGCCGAGGAGGGTGATGTGCTCGTCGAAGTCGAGTCCCCGGAGGGAGATCGCCAGCTGGACGCCGGCCTGACTCGCGCCGATGATGAGCAGTCCTGTGGAATCGGTCATGGTCACACCTGCGTCTCGGGAGTGGTGACACACAGGCTCATGCCTTCGGTCACCGGGAGCTGGCAGGACAAACGGGAGTTGTCCTCCCGGTCGACGGCGGTGCCGTAGAGCATCTCGTCCTCCATGCCGGTCATCCCAGGGAGGTCGATGTCCTGGCCTTCGTCGACGAAGACGTGACAGGTGGCGCAGGACAGGGAACCGCCGCATTCGGCGACGATCCCGGGCACACCGTTGCGCACGGCGGTCTCCATGACGGAGTCTCCGACGGTGGCCTCGATGGTGCGGGCGGTGCCCTCGGTATCGGTGTAGGTGACAGTGGTCATGTTCTTCTCCTGTGCAGTGTGGTGGTGTCAGATGAACTGCCGGCCGCCGTCGACGACGAGGGTCTGGCCGGTGATGAAGCCCGATTCGGGTGAGGCGAGGAAGAGTGCGGCGCCCACGATGTCCTCCGGTTCGCTGGCCCGCTTGATGGAACCGCGGTCGACGCCATAGGAGGCGGCGTCGGACATGAGACCGTAACTGGCGTCGGTGAGCGTGAAACCCGGGGCGATGGCGTTGACGGTGATGTTGCGGCCGCCGAGTTCCTTGGCCAGGACGCGGGTGAGAGCGATGACCCCGCCCTTGGACGCGACGTAGTGGGCCCACTGGGCCGAGCCCGACATGACGGTCGCTGACGACAGGTTGACCACGCGGGCACCGTCGGACAGGTGCGGGCTGAGGGCACGGGTGACCAGCCACGGTCCCTTGAGGTTGACGCCCATGACCAGATCCCATTCGGTCGGGTCGATCTCCTCGAAGGGGGAGCGGGTGACCGTGGCGTAGATGGCGGCATTGTTGATGACGACGTCGATCAGCCCGCCGGCGAATTCGGCGACGTCGGTGGCCAGCTGTTCCGTGGAGACGGGGTCGGTGACATCGACCCGGAAGGCGGCGGCGTCGGTGAGGGTGTGCAGTCGCTCCGCGGTCTCCTGTGCGCCGTCAAGGTTGATGTCGGCGACGGCGACGCGGTCGCCGAGGCGGGCGAATCCCTCCGCGAAGGCGCGGCCCAGGCCACCGGCTGCCCCGGTGATGAGGACGGTTCTCTGAGTGGTCATCGGTGGCTCCCTACGGCGCCACGAGAGCAGCGTCGGCGGAGGGGACGTCGGCGGCGGCCGGGGCGTCATCAAGCACTTCGACGGTGCCCTTGGTGCCGTCGACGCGCAGGCGCTGACCGGTACGGATGGTGGTGGAGGCGCTGCCGGTGCCGGTGACGGCCGGCAGGGCGTACTCACGGCAGACGATGGCGGCGTGGCTCATCATGCCGCCGATGTCCGTGACGGCGGCCTTGAGCTTGCCGAAGATCGGACCCCAGCTCGGCGCGGTGACCGGGGCGACGAGGATCTCGTCCTGCTGGATCTCGGAGATCTGGTCGGCGTCCATGATGACGCGGGCGTAGCCCTCGACGATGCCGGGGGAGGCGGCCATGCCCTTGAGTGTCCCCTCCGGGGTGTCCTCGTCGTTGCCGAGCCAGGACTGGACCTGTTCGGTGGTGATGCCCCACAGCATGCGGGTGAAGGGTTCGGTGATGGACTCCGGCGGGGTGTTCAGCGCCGGTGCCGGGCGGGCGGTCTTGAGGGCGTCGACCATCTGGCGGCGCTCCTCGATGATGTCCGGCCAGTAGACCGGTCCGATCGGGCCGTCCGGGGCGCCGACACCATGGCCGGTGACCAGGTCGAACAGGGCGTCGCGGACCTCGTTACGGGTGAGGTAGAGCATGTCGTCCGCCTCCGGCCAGAAGCCGTGGGCGTGGAGCATGCGGGACAGCTCCCGGACCTTGCGCCAGAACACACCCATGGTCCAGTGCTCGATGTAGAAGTTGTGGTTCTCCACGTAGGGGTAGGCGGTGGCGGCGAGCCCGCGCTTGGCGTCGAAGGCGGCGAGCTGCTCGGCGTCGAGAAGCTCCCGGTACTCGTCGACGATCCGGTCCTTCTCGGCGATGAGCTCGGCGGTGGGACGCTTAATGATCTGGCACTCGTCGAGGCGGCGGATGTAGTCGGCGATGAAGCCGAGCGGGATCTCCAGGTGGTCGATCCAGTACTTGTCGTGGCCGTAGAATCCGTTGCCCACGGTGAAGTTGAACCACGGGTTCTGGGCCTCGTCCCAGCGGGCGATCCAGCGCTCGCCACCGGGGGCGGCCGCGAGGGCGGCGAGGGTGCCCTCCGCGTCGTCGGTGTCGGCGAAGTGCTCTTGCAGGCCGAGCTCGACGGCGAGGATGGCCAGCTCCTTGAGCTCGTCGTCCGGACGGAAGAGTTCCATGTCGACGCCCTGCACCATGTTGGCGATGGACTGGTCGGGGATGTCCGGGAACACCTCCTTGCAGTAGTTGAAGAAGTCGAGGTAGGCGATGTAGCCGAGGTTGAGGAACTCGAAGTGGTACTGCCAGTTGCGGTACGCCAGGGCGATGAGGCGGTCGTAGTTCTCCAGCAGGACCTCGGAGCCGTCCATGGCCTTGCCGGACTCGATGTCGGCCATGGGCACCATGTCGGGCAGGTGGTCGAAGGAGAGCGACTCGAGCTCGTAGATGGTGCCGCGGACCTTGCCCTTCCACTCCTCCAGCATGGAGTCCCAGTTCTGGAAGTAGTGGGTGATGCGGGCCTGGAACTCCGGGACTCGGTCGGCGACCTGGTCGTCCGGCACCGGGATGGGGGACATGTAGAGGTAGCCGAGGTGGACGCGGAACTCGATGCCGTTGGCGTTGGGGATCATGAGGTGGCGGGCGTTGTACTGCCCGAGGCACTTGACGGCGTATTCCGCGCCAATGGTCTCGAAGGGCTTGAACACAGTGGGCCAGTGCTGCGAGTCGCAGAACCAGAACTTCTCGTTCTCCTTGTCCTTGAGACGGTCCTGGAAGACGAGGTAGTAGGGGTAGAGCTTCTCCCATCCTTCGGCGCCCGCGGGCACCGGCAGATCGGAGGGCTTGGGGAAGGACTTCTTCGACATGGGTGTCTCCTTGTTCGGGGTGGGGATCAGCGGGCGGCGAGGATGGTGGAGGTCAGAGAGCCGAGGTTGAAGCCGCCGGCGCCGGCCGGGGCAGCAGCAGGCTTCGGGGCGGAGTTGTTGGAGTGGACGGTCTCGGGGCGGGACTGCAGGAGCAGGAGGTTCTTCCCGTCGGGGAGGTCGGCGTCGAGTGCCCACTCGATGTCCTGCGGGCAGCGGTAGTGCTTCTCCGCGCGCTTGGCCATGGTGGCCACCTGCACCAGCTCGTCGTCGGTGAGGCTGCGGGTGGCGGCGCGCTCGGGGGAGACGTCGCGGCGGACGAGACTGCCGGAGGCGGCGTCGGGGACGAGCTCGTGGTGCTTGTCACCGAGGTGCTCGCTGACCACCTGGAGGGTGACCTTGTCGAGGATGATGTTGTCCGGGGTGACCTCGCCGGAGACGACCATCTCGCCGACTCCCCAGGAGGAGTCGATGGTCACCTTGGAGCGGTCACCGTTGGCGGGGTTGAGGGTCATGGCGACGCCGGCGACGCGGGCGTTGACCATCTTCTGTACGACGACGGCCATGGACAGGCCCTCATTGGGGATGTTGTTCTTCAGGCGGTAGATGATCGCGCGGGCGGTGTAGAGGGATGCCCAGCACTTACGGATGTGCTCGGTGACCGCGTCGATGCCGATCTGCCACAGGTAGGTGTCCTGCTGACCGGCGAAGGAGGCGTCGGGCAGATCCTCGGCGGTGGCGGAGGATCGGACCGCGACCGGCACGTCGCCGCCACACTGCTCCATGAGTCGGGCGTGGGCGTCGAGGACTGCGGTGCGGGCGGCAGGCGGGACCGGCAGGGAACACAGCGCCTCCTGGATCTCAGCGGAGAGCTTCTCGACGGCGGCGACGTCCTCGGCGTCGACATCGTCCAGTGCCTCGTGGAGCTTGTCGGCGATCCCGGCGTCCCGGATGAAGGCATCGAAGGAATCGGTGGTGACGACGAAACCGGGCGGGACGGGCATGCCGGCGGCGGTCATGCTCACCAGGGAGGCGCCCTTGCCGCCGAGAGTCTCGAGGGTGGGTTCCCTACCGTCGTCGAAGTGCTGGACGTAGATGGGGGTGTCGGACATGTCAGGCTCCGGTGGTGGTGTCGGCGTCCCAGGTGACCGGGACGGAGGTGGGGACGCGGAAGGAGAGATTCTCGCGGAAGTCGATGTCGGTGTTCTCGGCCAGGCGAAGGGTGGGCAGCAGGCGGACGGCTTCTTCGAGGCAGATCTTGGCCTGCAGTTTCGCCAGCATGTTTCCCAGGCAGTAGTGAATGCCGAAGCCGAAGGAGAGGTGCTCACGGGCGTTGGGGCGGGTGATGTCGAATTCTTCGCCGTCCGCGAAACGGGTCTCGTCGCGGTTGGCGGAGCCCATGAGGAGGAGCAGCCCGTCACCGGCGGCGATCTTCTGTCCGCCGACCTCGGCATCCTTCGTTGCTTTACGACGCCAGCCGACGATGGAACCGGAGTAGCGGAGGACCTCGTCGACCGCGCCGGGAATCTTCTTCGGATCCTCGATGAGCTGCTCCCACTGGTCGTGGTGGGTGAGAAGCACGCGGAAGCAGTTGCTGATGAGCGTGGTGGTGGTCTCGTGGCCGGCGAAGAGGAGGGAGTAGAGAAGAGAGGCGATCTCGTGGTCGGTGATCTCGCCGCCCTCCTGCTGGTGGCGGACGAGATCACCGGTGAGGTTGTCACCCGGGTTCTCGTGGGCCGCGGCGACGAGGCGCTGACATTCCTGCCAGTAGTCGACGAGGTGATGGGCATGGGGCACCTGCTCCTCGTCCTTGAGGTCGCCCCAGGTCATCGCTGCGCGGGAGTCGCTCCACTGCTTGTACGTGTCGATCTGGGCGGTGTCCGCGCCGATGAGAGTGAGGATGGTGATTGTCGGGATGTCGTACGCCAGGTCCCGGAGCATGTCGGCGGAGCGGTCCGGGTTGTTCTTCACGGCCTCGAGGCGCTCGACGACGCCGGCGCGGATGTCCGGTTCCAGGGCCTTGTAGCGGCGCGGAGTGAAGGCCTTCTGTGCGATGGCGCGAATGCGGGTGTGCTCGGGAGGGATACGGGCGGAGAGGCCGGAGTAGGCGGTGAAGCCGCCGTCCTTCATGATCTGAGTAGCCTGCGGCCCGCGCTCGCGCACCGGGGCCTGGGCGTTCTCCGAGGAGAAGGTCTCCCAGTCGTCGAAGACGGCCTTGATGTCGTCGTAGCGGGAGACGATCCAGTAGCCGATGCGCTCGTCGAACATGACCGGCTCCTCCTCGCGGAGGGCGGCGTAGGCGGGAAAGGGGTCCTTCATCTGGAAGGGCTCGTAGCCGTGATGGTCGCCGCCTGCACCGTGGGCGTAGGGACAGCCGGCGGTGGCTGCTGCCGGAAGTGCGGTGTCGGTGGTCATGATGTCTGCCTCCTCTGCGGCTGCGCCGGGTGGGTCCGGTGCAGCGTGTGTGCTGGGTCCTACTTGCCGACTGTCGTGATGTGGATCACGCGGTGGCATGTGGGACATGCTGCGAGGAAGTGGCGCAGATGGCGATGGCAAACTTCCACTCAGTGGAAGTGACTTGGTTCACGCAGCGTAGGGGCACCAAGAAGAACCACCGTCGCGACCCGCGGGGCTGCGACGGTGGTGGTGCGGCGTGGTTATGTCCTCTCGCCGAGACGCCCTGACTCGAGGAGGGACTCCAACGGAATGTGCGCCGTCGCCTTCTCGATGCGTTGACTCACCGCCTGGAGGGTGGGCACGTAGCGGCCCAGGGAGGGGTACTTGTCCGCGGACAGCACCAGCCCCAGCCCGGCACCGATGCGCCCGGTGTGGAAGATCGGCACCGCGATGGAGCACGTACCCAGGCGCTGCTCCTCGAAAGTGGTGGCGTACCCCTGCTCCCGGATCTTCGGGAGTTCGGCTGCCAGCTGGGCAGGATCCCCGATGGTGCTGCGGGTGCTCTGCGGCATGCGGTGCTCGAGGAATGCGTCCTGCACCCACTTCTCCTCATGGGCGAGAATCACCTTGCCCACCGCCGTCGAATGCAGCGGAAGGCGGCCGCCGGTCCATGACGACCGCGCGACACGCTTCGTACCGTAGAAGCGGAAGATGTACAGGACTTCGCGGCCGTCCCGGATCGCCAGGTGTGAGGTCTCGCCGGTGAGGGAGTAGAGGTCCTGGACGTGCGGATGCGCAGTCTCGCGGAGTTGATGGCCCACGGACTGGCCGAGCCGCCACAGGCGCAGGCCCGCCTGGTAGCGACCGTCGGGGGTGCGGTTGAGCAACCCGTGGTCGACGAGGTCGTTGACCATCCGGTGCGCGGAGCTCATGGGGAGGTCGGCGCGTTGGGCGATCTCCGTCATCGACAGCGGCCGCCGTTCGCTCTCGAAGGCGGCGAGGATGTCCGAGATCCGGTCCAGCACACTGCGCCCCGGTTGGCTGCTGCCTCCCGCCATGGAACCTCCCTTGTCGACTGATGCCTGTTGACGCTATCAGGGGCCGGTCCACGATCTTTGGCACAATGAACCTACTGATCCCCGGTGGGACCCGGCGCGGAGAGGAGGAGAACGTGAATCCCCAGTCGAGCGGTGGGCTGCATTCGTCCGCCCCCACGATCTTCAATGATGCGTCGGTCTTCGGGCAGAGCATCACCCGCGTTTACCGCCCGGTATTCCACGATGATGAGGGCAGGCAGGCGAACGTCGAGGCCGTCGACAGGCCGGGACGGCGGGGCTTCCGCGCTTCGCTCAGCGCCCACCACCTTGACGGCGTGGTGCTCTCGAACGTCGATGTCACAGGTCACGAGGTCGACTACCAGGGGACGGTTGACCCCGAGGATTCGGCCCTGAAAATCTACTACGTGTCTTCCGGGACCGCCGTCATCCGGCAGGAGGGGCGCGAGCAGACCGTGGAGGCCGGGCAGCTCGGAGTGCACGACTCCATGCAGCCGTACCAGATCTGGACGGAGACCGGGTTCGACAGCCTCATCATGGTCGTACCGAAAACCCGTCTGGCCACACTCGGGACCGGGTACGCCGACCTCAGCGCGGCGCGTTTCACCGCAGGCGACGGCGCCGGTCGGCTGGTCCTGCCGTATCTGCAGGGGTTGGCTGGCGGGCTCGATGAGGTCATCCGTGGGCAGGGGCGGCAGATCGTGCGGAGCACCGTCGATCTGCTCACGATGCTCTTCGCGTCTGCGGTCGGCACCGCCGCCGAGGGCCCTGGCGGCAGGCGCGCCCGGCAGCGGGAGGACATCGAGGGGTGGATCCGGGACCACCTTCTGGACAGTGACCTGTCCCCGGGACGTATCGCCGCCGCGCACTTCATGTCCACTCGCGCGCTGCACGCCCTGTTCAAGGAGGCGGGGACCACCGTGGGCACTGTGGTGCGCGCTGTCCGGCTGGAACGGGCCCGGGAGCTGCTCATCCTCCACCCCACCTGGGCCCTGGCGGAGGTCGGTCGCTGGTCAGGGTTCGCTGACCCGTCCTACTTCTCCCGGGTCTTCCGGCAGGAGTTCGGGATGAGTCCGGGGGAATTCCGCGCGGCGGGTGTCTGACAGACCTGCGGGTCATCGGTAGATTTCCCGACGATGTCGTAGACGATCCGATGATCACCGACTCTGATACGCAATGCACCGTGTCAGAATCCGAGTTCCTCAACGAGTTCTTCGTGGGGGCCCCTGCCCGGTTCCTGCCGAGCGATGGCAGCTGCGTGTGCGTCCTGCTGATCTTCCAGTGCCTCCATGGCGCGGTCGTAGAATTCTGGCGACACAACCACCGCGCGTCGACCTGCACCGCGAGACGTGATGACGACGGGCGAGCGCTGTGCGGCGGCGATGTAGTCACTTTGGCGGCTACGGAACTGCACGCTGCGTCCAGCGAATCTTCACCCCCGTCCTAGAGTGTCTGCCATCACGTTTGGCATGGTGTGTGTCACAGGTCCCGCCGACAGCGCGGCGGCAGAACAGAGAGGACACAGACATGAAGATCGACGCCTATGTCGTGGACGCCATCCATGCCCCGTTCGTCCGTGAGGAACTCACCATTGACGGGCCCGGCCCCGGGGAGGTTCTCGTCCGGGTCGTGGGCACCGGCGTGTGCCACACCGATCTCAACACCCAGGGCGGTGACATGCCGCTACCACTGCCAGGGGTTCTCGGGCATGAGGGCTCGGGAGTCGTGGAGGCGGTCGTTGAGGGCGTGGACAACGTTGCACCGGGAGACCACGTCATCATGGGCTGGCCCTACTGCGGAACGTGCCGCAACTGCGTCCGGGGCCAGCACCGGTACTGTCTCAACATCGGACCCGAGCTGCTGGCCGGTGTGCGACTGCACGGTCCTGACGCCGGTTCCTCCGCCTACACCCGTGCCGACGGGAGCTCGCTGTCAGGTCACTTCTTCGGCCAGTCCTCCTTCGCCACCTATTCCCTTACCCGCGCCATCGCGGTCGTGAAGGTGGACAAGGATGTCGACCTGGCGTTGCTGGGCCCTCTGGCCTGCGGTATCACCACAGGTGCGGGTGCGATCTTCAGCACCGCCCAGCCAGGTCCCGGCGAGTCGGTTGTGGTCATCGGGCCCGACCCCCGGAAAGTAGACACGGGGGATGTGATCAGGAAGCAGATCTCAGCGTAACAGGACATTGCTCTTCAAACACTGCTGGAGCGAGATACCCGCACCAGGAATGCCGACGCGTGGTGTTGTAGCGGGTACACCAGCGGAAAACATCTCGCCGGCACTGCAACTGATTGGCAAACGTCTTCGCGTCCTGGAGGACCTCACGCTTCAACGCGGCGTTGAAGGACTCCGCCAGGGCATTATCAGCGCTGCTGCCGATCGCGCCCATCGACTGCCGGATCCCCAGCGTTCTGCACGTCTCCTGGAACGCATGGGAAGTGTAGACACTGCCATGGTCCGAGTGAAAAATTGCGTCGTCGAGACTTCCGCGCTGACCCTTGGCCATCACCAGGGCGTCCTGGACCAGGGAAGTACGCATGTGATCGGCGATCGCGAAGCCGGCCAGCCGGCGGGAGAAACAGTCGATGACGGTGGCGAGGTACATATTCGACCCGTCCGCGATCGGCAGGTACGTGATATCGCCGACGTAGACCTGGTTTGGTGCCGGGGCGGTGAATTTCCTCCCCACCAGGTCCGGAAACACCGGCTTCCTCCCATCCGAGACAGTCGTGGTGACCTTGCGCTTCTTCGAGTAGCCAACCAGCTGCAACGAGCGCATGATCCGGGCGACTTTCTTGTGATTGACCGGGCTGCCGGGCGAGTCGTCGTTGAGTTGCGCCGTGATGCGTTTGGAGCCGTAGCAGCCGCGTTCTGCGGCGAACACGGCCTTGACCCGTGCGCCGAGGATCGCGTCGCTGAGCAGGCGTTGTGTCCTGGCGGAGGAGGTGTTTCTCCATTTGTAGTACGAGGACCGGTTGAGTTTCAGAACCTCACATAACCGCTTGACCGAATGGCTGTTCTTGGCGTCGTCAACGAACTGGAAGCGGATCACCAGGTCGTCTCTTCCGCAAAATATTTCGCGGCCTTGCGCAGAATATCGCGTTCCTCCCGGAGTCTGCGTACTTCTCGTTCCAGCTGGCGGATGCGTTCCGCTTCGGTCACCACGGTCGGTGTGTCAGAGCTGGAGGAAGAATCCGAGCTGCTGGTGCGGGCTCCGGTGCCGTATTTGCGGACCCAGATCTGGAGGGTGTTGCGGTTGACGCCGAGTTCGGCGGCGAGGGCGTTGATCGATACGCCGGGGGAATTCTCGTAGAGGGCGACCGCGTCGCGGCGGAACTCCTCGGTGTAGGTCTTGATCGGCATGGTGGCAGGTTACCTTTCCTCCCCGGCAGAAAGCCGGGTTGTCGGGTGTCTACCAAACAGGGGTCAGGTCCATCGGTGCCGGTGCCGTCGGTCTGGCCGCCATCATGGCAGCCCGTAACACCCCGGCCGCGACGATTGTCGCCGTGGACCTGCAGGACAGCCGTCTGGCGCTGGCGACGGAACTCGGCGCCACCCACACCGTCAATTCCGGCGAGACCGACATGCTCGAGGCGATCGCCGAGATCTGTGGCGGTCCGGCCGACTACGTCCTCGACTGCACCGGCAACATCAAGGTGATCGAGCAGGCCGCGGACGCCGTGGGACTGCTCGGCACCTTCATCCTCGTCGGCGGCGCACCAGCGGAGGCGCGCTTCTCCGTCGACCACATGCGCACCCTGTTCGGCAAGACCGTCGTCGGTACCCTCGGTGGATCCTCCACCAGCCACGAACTCATCCCGGGGTTGATCAAGCTCTACCAGGCCGGACGCTTCCCCTTCGACCGCCTGGTCACCGTCTACGACTTCGACGAGATCGACAAGGCGATCCACGATGCCCACGAGGGCGGCACCATCAAGGCCGTTCTCCGCGTCTCCGACATCTGACCCACCACAACGACAAGGACATTCACCATGACCGACTACTCCCACCTCATCTCCGACCAGCTCTACATCGGCGGCTGGCGTGCCGGCACCTCCGAGCGCACCGCCACCGACACCAACCCGTTCAACGATGAGGAGATCGTCGCCATCCGCCAGGCATCGACTGCCGATGTGGACGAGGCCTACGAGATCGCGCAGCAGAAGCAGCAGGACTGGGCCGCCCTGCCGCCGAAGAAGCGCGCCGCCATCCTCACGAAGGCCGCCGACTGGATCGAGGCCAACGCCGAGGCCATCGGCGCGCTCATCCAGGCGGAGTCGGGCTCCTCGGCGATCAAGGCGCACATCGAGACCGGCCTGGCCGTCGGCTCCCTGCGTGAGGCGGCCACCTTCCCGTCGCGGATCACCGGCACGATCCTGCCGTCCGACACCTCCGGCAAGACCAACCTCGTCTTCCGTGAGCCGGTCGGTGTCGTCGGCGTCATCAGCCCGTGGAACTTCCCGTTCACCCTGTCGATGCGCTCGGTGGCACCTGCTTTGGGCTGCGGCAACGCCGTCGTGCTCAAGCCCGCGTCCGACACCCCGCTCACCGGCGGCCTGCTCCTGGCGAAGATCTTCGAGGCTGCCGGCCTGCCCGAGGGTGTGCTCAACGTCGTCGTCGGCGCGGGTTCGGAGATCGGCGACCACTTCGTCGAGAGCCCGGTCCCCGCACTCATCTCCTTCACCGGCTCCACCCCGGTCGGCCAGGGTGTGGGCACCACCGCGATCGGCGGGAAGCACATGAAGAAGGTCGCCCTCGAGCTCGGCGGCAACGCACCCCTCGTCGTGCTTGACGACGCCGACCTCGACCAGGCCGTCGGTGGCGCCACCCTGGGCAAGTTCATGCACCAGGGCCAGATCTGCATGGCCGTCAACCGGATCATCGTCCAGGCGCCGCTCTACGACGAGTTCGTGGAGAAGTTCGCCGAGCGCGTGAAAACCATCTCCTACGGCAACCAGCTCGACGAGGGCACCGTCGTCGGCCCGCTCATCAACGACCAGCAGGTCGAGTCCGTGCGTGCCAAGATCGAACAGGCCCGAGCCGAAGGCGCCCGCGAGGTCGTCTCCGGTTCCATCGACGGCCGCGTCGTCTCCCCGCACGTCTTCGCCGACGTCACCCCCGACATGGAGCTATTCCGCGAGGAGATCTTCGGCCCCGTCGTCGGCATCATCAAAGCCGACGACGAGGAGCACGCCCTGGCCCTGGCCAACGACACCGAGTTCGGCCTGTCCTCCGCCGTCTACACCCGGGACCTCACCCGCGGCACCCGATTCGCCCGCCGCATCGAGGCCGGGATGACTCACGTCAATGACATCACCGTCAACGACGAGGCCCACGTCATGTTCGGTGGTGAGAAGAACTCCGGCCTCGGCCGCTTCAACGGCCAGTGGGCCATCGACGCCTTCACCACCGAGCACTGGGTCGGCGTCGCCCCGGGAGAGGCGAAGTTCCCGTTCTAGTCAGTTCGGTGACGACGAAGGTGTCTACCCCCTAGACGGTTAGCTGTCTAGGGGGTAGACTTACGGTGTGATCGCGGAGCAGGCCACACGGAAAGTCGTGAGAGAGCTGAGAAAGGCCGGGTTTGTACCGGTATCTGCCCGTGGCTCGCACACGAAGTGGCAGAAGGGAAAGCTCGTCGTAGTCGTCCCCGATGGGCACAAGACGATTTCGCCCGGGGTCTACCGACAGATCAGGAAGATCATGGAGGAGTCAGCATGAGCACGCGAGTGGAAGCTGTCGTTCACCGACAGGGGCAGTGGTGGGAGGTAGAAATTCCCAGCCTGGGGCAGGTGACTCAGGCCCGGACCATGTCGGCGGTGGAAGCGGCGATAGCGGAGGTGGCACACCTGGTGACGGGGCAACCCATCAGTTGCTTCGACATCGTTATGGACATCAGGGTCGACGGGATTCGGAGCATCGCGCAACGTGCTGCGGAGATCCGGAGTAAACGCGAACGTGCCCACGAACTGGAGCGGGAGGCGCAGGAGGCCACCCGCGCGCTGGCTGTCGAGCTCAGGAATGCGGGTGTGTCCGGACGTGATGCAGCGGAGTTTCTCGGGGTGTCCCATCAACGTATCCACCAGCTGACCTCATGAGAACGCCGCCGCGCCCCCACATGACGTGGGGGACGCGGCGGCGTCGATAAGCGGGGAAACCTAGCCGAAGAAGTCGACCAGAGCCTTGGTGACCTGCTCGGGCACCTCGATGGTGGGCACGTGGGCGCCGGGGGAGACCTCGACGTACTCGACCGGTCCGGAGACTCCGTCGGCGATGGCCTTGACGGCCTCCGGGGGAGTGGACTGGTCCTGGTCGGCGGCCAGTGCGAGGACGGGGACGGTGATCTCACTGAGGCGGTCACGGAAGTCCCAGTGGGCCAGGGCGTCGGAGCAGGAGGCGTAGCCGATGCCACGGGTGGAGACCACCATGCGTCGGTAGGCGGCGGTGGTTGCGGGGTGGGCGGCCTGGAAGTCCTTGGTCAGCCAGAAGTCGATGACGCCGTCGGCCATGGGCTCGAGGCCCTGCGCGCGGGTGAGCTCGGCACGGGGGTGCCACTTCTCGGTGCCACCGAAGTAGGCGGCGGTGCACAGGAAGGCGGCGCGGGTGACGCGGCCGGAGGTGGCGGTGAGGTACTGGGCCATCGCACCGCCGAGGGAGAGGCCGACGACCTGGAACGTGTCCACGCCGAGCTCGTCGAGGGTGGAGAGGACGTCGGCGGCGAGATCGTCGAAGGTGGTCTCGCCGGGGGTGACGTCCGGGTCGGGGGAGAGCCCGTGACCGCGGTGGTCGAGGGCGATGACGCGGCGGGTTTTGGACAGCTCGTCGAGCTGCGGCAGCCACATGTCGGTGGTGGAGGCGATCGAGCCGAGGAAGACGACCGGCTCGGAGTCGGACTCGGGGCCGTAGGTGACGGAATGCAGGATCATGGTCTAGTTCTCCTTCTCCACGACAGCGGCGAGACCCTGGCCGCCACCGATGCACATGGTGACCAGGCCGGTGGTGGCGTCGTCGGAACGCTGGAGTTCGTGGGCGATGGTGACGAGCATCCGGGCGCCGGTGGCGCCGACCGGGTGGCCGAGGGAGATGCCGGAACCGACGGGGTTGAGGCGCTTGTCGTCGGCGGAGATGCCCCACTCGGACAGGACGGACAGGGCCTGGGCGGCGAAAGCCTCGTTGAGCTCGATGAGGTCCATGTCGTCGAGGGTCAGGCCGAGGCGGTCGAGGACCTTGGCGGTGGCGGGGACCGGGCCGATGCCCATGGTCTCCGGGGCGACGCCGGCGACGGCCCAACCCTTGAAGGCGAGCATGGGGGTCAGGCCGAGTTCGGCGGCCTTGGCACGGGTGGTGACGATCATGGCGGCGGCGCCGTCGTTCTGGCCGGAGGCGTTGCCGGCAGTGACGGTGGCCTCCTCGTCCTGGCGGCCCATGATGGGGCGCAGCTTCGCCAGCTTCTCCAGGGAGGTGTCCTCGCGCGGGTGCTCGTCCTTGTCGATGATCACGGAGGGGTCCTTGCGGCGCTTGCCGGCCACCTCGACGGGGACGATCTCGGCGTCGAAGAGTCCCTCGGTCTGGGCGGCGACGGCGCGGCGGTGGGATTCGACGGCCATCTCGTCCTGGGCCTCGCGGGCGATGGAGTACTCGCGGCGGAGGTTCTCGGCGGTCTCGATCATGCCGCCGGGGATCGGGTGGTTCTTGCCGCCGGCGGACTCGCGGCCCTCGGCGAGGCGGTCGCGCAGGACGAGGTCGCCGCCCTTGACTCCCCAGCGGATGTCGGGGGTGACGGTGTACTCGGCGCGCGACATGGACTCGGCGCCGCCGGCGATGATGAGGTCGGCGGCACCGGAGGCGACGTGGGCGGCGGCGGTGGCCACGGCCTGCAGGCCGGAGCCGCAGCGGCGGTCGAGCTGCATGCCGGGCACGGACTCGCCGAGGCCGGCGTCGAGGGCGACGACGCGGCCCAGGGCGGGGGCGGAGCCGGCGGGGGAGGCCTGGCCGAGGATGAGGTCGTCGACCTCGGTCGGGTCGATGCCGGTGCGCTCGATGATGGCCTTGACCACGATGGTGGCCAGGTCCTGGACGGGGACGCCGGTGAAGGAGCCGCCGTAGCCGCCGACCGGGGTACGCAGCGGGGAGCAGATGACGATGTCGGTGTCGTTCTTGGTGGAGGTGGTGTCAGTCATGGTGTTCCTTTCTAGCCTTTCTAGAACAGTTCGGTGGCGGCGAGGTCGTGGGAGATCTGTTCGGCCGTCTCGATCAGGGCCGGCAGGAACCGGCGGTGGAGGTCCTCGAGATCGTGGACGACCGTCTGGGTCGAGATGTTGACCGCTGCCACCACTGTGCCCTGTGGGGAGCGGACGGGGGCGGCCAGGGACCGTAGTCCGGGTTCGAGTTCCTGGTCCACGATGGCCCAGCCCTGGTCCCGGACCTGGGCGATGACGGTACGGAGCTCGTCGGGGTCGACCTTGGTCATCGGGGTCAGTGGGACGAGGTCGACGGTGTCGAGGTAGTGGTCGAGGTCCTCAGGCGTCATGTCGGCGAGGATGACCCGGCCCATGGAGGTGGCGTAGGCGGGGAAGCGGGTGCCGATGGTGATGGACACCGTCATGATCCGTCGCACCGGCACGCGGTTGACGTAGACCACGTCCGTGCCGTCGAGGACGGACAGGGAGCTGGATTCGCCGATGCGGCGGGACAGTTCCTCCAGGCGGGGCTGCGCGATGGCGGGCAGCCCGAGGCCGGACATGTAGCTGTAGCCGAGTTCGAGGATCCGGGGGGTGAGCCAGAACTCGGTACCGTCGGTGCCGGCGTAGCCGACGGAGACGAGCGTGTGCAGGAACCGGCGGGCGGTGGCGCGTGCCAGGCCGGTGGCCTCGGCGACCTGGGCGAGAGTCTGCCGGGGATGGTCGTCGTTGAAGGTCCGGATGACGGACAGGCCGCGGACCAGGGACTGGACGTTGGGGGTGTCCTTCGGTGACTCGGCCGGCGACTCCGCCGAAGAACCCGCGGCGTCAGGGATGTCCACTCGATCAACTCCTTTCGGTGGCGATGATAGTTCGCAATGTGAACCCTTGTGCAGTGCGTGAACATCAGTGTACAGTCTGGGGCATGCTTGACAAGACCCTCTCATCCATCGATGCGGCTGTCGCCGACATTCCCGACGGTGCGTCCATCGCCGTCGGTGGATTCGGCCTGGTCGGCATCCCCGCCCGCCTCATCGACGCCCTCCGCTCCCAGGGCGCCGGTGACCTGACGATCATCTCCAACAACCTCGGCACCGACGGCTTCGGCCTCGGCCTGCTGCTGGCCGACAAGCGGATCGCCAAGTCGATCGGCTCCTACCTCGGCTCCAACAAGGAGTACGCCCGCCAGTACCTCGCCGGTGAGCTCACCGTCGAGTTCACCCCGCAGGGCACCCTCGCCGAGCGCATGCGCGCCGGTGGCGCCGGCATCCCGGCGTTCTACACCACCGCCGGTGTGGGCACCCAGGTCGCCGAGGGCGGCCTGCCGCAGCGGTACAATGAGGACGGCTCGGTGGCCATCGTGTCCAAGCCGAAGGAGACCCGCGAGTTCGACGGCACCCTCTACGTGCTCGAGGAGTCCATCCGCGCGGACTACGCCCTCGTTCACGCCCACAAGGGTGACCGCTACGGCAACCTGGTGTTCAACAAGACCGCCATGAACTTCAACGCCGACGCCGCGATGAGCGGCAAGGTGACCATCGCGCAGGTCGAGCACCTCGTCGATGTCATTGATCCGGAAGAGGTTGATCTGCCGGGCATCTTCGTCGACCGTGTCGTCGAGGTCGGCCCGCAGGAGACCGGTATCGAGAACAGGACGGTGACCCAGTAATGACCTGGTCCAAGGAACAGATGGCCGCCCGCGTGGCGGAAGAGCTCGAGAACGGCCAGTACGTCAACCTCGGCATCGGCATGCCGACCCTCATCCCCGGCTACCTGCCCGAGGGGCTCGAGGTTGTGCTGCACTCCGAGAACGGCATCCTCGGCGTCGGCCCGTACCCGACCGAGGACGAGCTGGATCCGGAGCTGATCAACGCCGGCAAGGAGACCATCACCATCACCGAGGGTGGCTCCTTCTTCTCCTCCTCCGACTCCTTCGCCATGATCCGCTCCCGCGCGGTCGACGTCGCCGTCCTCGGCGCCATGGAGGTCTCCCAGTACGGCGACCTGGCCAACTGGATGATTCCCGGCAAGATGGTCAAGGGCATGGGTGGCGCGATGGATCTCGTCCACGGCGCCCAGAAGATCATCGTCATGATGGACCACACCACCAAGAAGGGTGACTCCAAGGTCCTCCCGGTGTGCGTGCTGCCGCTGACGGGTGCGAAGTGTGTCGACATGATCGTCACCAACTACGCCGTCTTCTCCGTCGACGCCAACGACGGACTCACCCTCCTGCAGGTCGCCGAGGGCGAGACCGTGGACTCGGTCCGCGAGGTCACCGAGGCCCCCTTCGAGGTCGCCGAGGGCGTGTAACCGCCTTCTCCTTATCGACGCCGCGCCTCCCCGCACTGCGGGGGAGCGCGGCGTCGATACGCGTGGGGCGAGCCTGCCGCCCGTGTTTGACGCTCTTAGTACAGTGGGGGAGACATCCCCGCCCTCTCCCAGCGAAGCGAGAACAGTTACCGACATGGCACGTATGCAAGAAAGCGCCGACCTGCTCAAGTGCTCCTTCTGCGGGAAGAGCCAGAAGCAGGTGAAGAAGCTCATCGCCGGTGGTGGCGTCTACATCTGCGACGAGTGCATCGAGCTGTGCAACGAGATCATCGAGGAGGAGCTCGGCGCCGCCGAGGCCGCCGAGAAGAAGGAGGACAAGCTTCCGCGCCCCTCCGAGATCTCCGCCTTCCTGGACAAGTACGTCATCGGCCAGGACAAGGCCAAGCGGGTCCTCGCCGTCGCGGTGTACAACCACTACAAGCGCATCCGCACCGAGGAGAACGCGGGCGTGAGCAAGCGGAAGTCGCGCCAGGACGACGTGGAGATCGCCAAGTCGAACATCCTGCTGCTCGGCCCCACCGGCTCCGGCAAGACCTACCTCGCGCAGACCCTGGCCCGTATGCTCGACGTGCCCTTCGCCATCGCCGACGCCACCTCCCTGACCGAGGCCGGCTACGTCGGCGAGGACGTGGAGAACATCCTGCTCAAACTCCTGCAGGCCGCCGACTTCGATGTCCAGCGCGCCCAGCGCGGCATCATTTACGTCGACGAGGTGGACAAGATCTCCCGGAAGTCCGACAACCCGTCGATCACCCGCGACGTCTCCGGCGAAGGCGTCCAGCAGGCGCTGCTGAAGATCCTCGAGGGCTCCGTCGCCTCCATCCCGCCGCAGGGTGGGCGCAAGCACCCCAACCAGGAGTTCATCCAGCTGGACACCTCGAACATCCTGTTCATCGTCGCCGGTGCCTTCGCCGGGCTGGAGAAGGTCATCCAGGAGCGCGTGGGCAAGAAGGGCCTGGGCTTCGGCGCCCAGATCGAGTCCGCCTCCGACCGGGAGAAGATCGACCTGTTCGAGCAGGTCCGCCCCGAGGACCTGGTGAAATTCGGTCTCATCCCCGAGTTCATCGGCCGCCTGCCCATCGTCGCCACCGTGGACAACCTCGACCGCGAATCCCTGGTCAAGGTGCTCACCGAACCGCGCAACTCGCTGGTCAAGCAGTACGAGCGGCTCTTCGAGATGGACGGGGTGACCCTCACCTTCGACGACGGGTCCCTCGACGTCATCGCCGAGCTGGCGCTCGACCGGGGCACCGGCGCCCGTGGCCTGCGCGCCATCATGGAGGAACTGCTCGTCCCCGTCATGTACGACATCCCCGACCGCGAGGACATCGCCGAGGTGGTCATCTCCGCCGAGACCGTCCGCGGTGAGGCCGAGCCGAAGCTCGTGCTGGCGGAGGAGAAGAAGGAGACCGCCTAAGCGCCGTCCCCGATGTCCTCCGCGCCGTAGATGTCCGCCGCCGACTGCGTCTCGTCGAACGCGCGGCTACCGCTGAGGTAGCTGCTGCGGCCACTGCCGGCCACGTTCGAGGTAAGGAACGCCAGGACCGCATCCACCGTCATCCGGCGCATGCCCTCGGTGTTCTCCTCGTCGGTGGTGTCGATGTCGAAGAGGTTGACCATGATGTCGCGGTTGGACACCCGGAAGAACGCCAGCGACCAGATCATGAGAAACAGATCCTCCGCCGAGATCCCCGGGCGGAAGGCACCCGCGTCTTGACCGATCATGAGGAGCTTGTCCAGGTGCAGCAGCACCTCCGAATGGTTCGCCAGGGTGGACAGTTCCGTGACATGCAGCACGTCGTGCAGGCTCTCCAGGGCCAGGATGCGGATCGCGGAGGGGTTCTCCACCATCTTGAGGTACACGGCGTCGACAAGCTGGGTCACCCCCTCCACCGGCACCCCGGTGTCCACCGTCAGCGCCTCGTGCGAGGGGTGGATGAGCGAGAACGCCTCGACGAGACACCGCCGGTACAGACCCTTCTTGTCACCGAAGTGGTAGTGGATCATCCGCTTCGACATGCCCGAGTCGCGGGCGATGTGATCGAGCTTGGTGTCCTGAAACCCCTGCTCCGCGAACTGGGCCAGGGCGATGTCGATGACGTGGTCCACGGAGGCGGCACCCTCGTCGGGGATGTCGGGGCCGCCGGGATAGGCGTCTCCCGTGGTGGCGCCGGTGGAATCGTCGTAGCGCATGCCTGCGGACCCTTCTTGCGGTGGAACGTTCATGTTGTCGGAGTCCATCGTGCCCGATCGCCGCGACGAGGGTTATGGAGTCGATAGGAAAATGTGACGCAGCACCCGATTTAATGAACGTCCTGCTGGGGAAATGCGGGAATGATCCCGTCGCCTACGCCTGTTCGGGGGTGGCATCACCGGTGCCGCGATGTCGCTAGACTGGGCAGGGCTGTCCACGGCTGATCGCTGCGATAGGAAACGGCGATCCGCACGTCCCACCCCCGAAAGGTTCGTCCATGACCCCCGTGAAGATCACCGTCACCGGTGCCGCCGGCAACATCGCCTACTCCCTGCTGTGGCGCCTGGCCGCCGGAGACGTCTTCGGAGATGACACCCCGATCGACCTCCGCCTCCTGGAGATCCCGGACGCCGTGGGCAAGACCGAGGGTGTAGCCATGGAACTGCAGGACTCCGCCTTCCCCCTGCTGCGCTCCATCACGGTCACCGACCGCCCCGAGGAGGCCTTCGACGGTGCCAACGCCGCCTTCCTCGTCGGCGCGAAGCCGCGCGGCAAGGGCGAGGAACGCGCTGACCTGCTGGCCAACAACGGCAAGATCTTCGCCCCGCAGGGCAAGGCGATCAACGACCACGCCGCCGATGACGTCCGCGTCCTCGTCGTGGGCAACCCCGCCAACACCAACGCGCTCATCGCCCAGCAGTCCGCGCCGGACGTCCCGGCCGACCGCTTCACCGCCCTCATGCGCCTCGACCACAACCGCGCCCTGTCCCAGCTCGCCGCGAAGCTGGACGTTCCCACCACCGCCTTCGAGGACGTCGTCGTGTGGGGCAACCACTCCGCCACCCAGTTCCCTGACCTCACCTTCGCCACCGTCAACGGAGACAAGGTCATCGACCGGATCGACCGCGACTGGTACGTCAACGAGTTCATCCCGCGGGTGGCCAAGCGTGGTTCCGAGATCATCGAGGTCCGCGGGTCCTCCTCCGCCGCCTCCGCCGCCTCCGCCGCGATCGACCACATGCGCGACTGGGTCCAGGGCACCGACCAGTGGGTGTCCGCCGCCATCGTCTCCGACGGCTCCTACGGCATCGACGAAGGCCTGGTCGCCGGCCTGCCCACCGTCGCCCGCGACGGTAAGTGGGAGATCGTCCAGGGCCTCGAGCTCAACGACTTCCAGCGCGAGCGTATCGCCGCCAACGTCGAGGAGCTCAAGGCCGAGCGCGACGCCGTCGCCGACCTCCTGCGCTAGCTGTACTTCCCCGTGACGTTGTGAACGCGTTGCAGGGGAGTTAACCCTCCGATAGCAGTGTGAGCCCGGTGGCAATTGTAATCGTGGATGAACCTCGCATACGCTGCCTGCCGGGCCTTCTCACTGTCATAAGCTCTCACATAGGCCCACTCCTGCATCAACGTGCGATTAAACCTCTCGACCTTGCCATTGGTCTGCGGACGATACGGCCTGGTGAACTTATGGACGATACCCTCACCAAGCGCGTCAGCAAACACATGCGAACGGTAGCAACCCCCGTTATCAGTCATCACCTGTTTGACGGTGAACCCGCACCCAGCGAAAAAGGCCCTCGCCCGCTTCCAGAACCCGGCAGCAGTATCTTTCCGCTCGTCTCCCAGGATCTCCGAGTACACCAGCCGTGAATGATCATCGACGGCATGATGCAGGTAGGAATATCCCCGCCCGGGTTTCGCCCCGGCCTTGTACAGCACGTCTCGTCGACGCCCGGCCGCCCGGTCCTGGGCAGAACCGCGCTGATGAACGCGCCATCCACCGCCATCAGGGATCTTGCTCAGCTTCTTGATGTCGACATGGACCAGATCACCGGGTGCGTCGCGTTCGTAGCGCACTGCCGGCTGCCTGCGCACCGGCAGTCCGGTGGCCTGGTCGATGCACTCAAGCTTCGGCATCCGGTAGCGGGCCAGGACCCTACCGACGGTGGATCGGGGGATTCCCAGGTGGTATCCGATGCGGTGGGGTCCCCATTGGCGGGTGAACCGAAGTTTGATGATCCGGCGTTCGCGTCGCACGGCAAGCCGGTTAGGACTGGTGGCAGGTCGGCTGGAGTGGTCGTTGAGGTCCTCGGTGGTGCGGGCGCGTGTGACCCAGCGGTTTACGGTTGCCGCAGAGACCTGGTAGCGCTCGGCGACCTGGCGTTGGCTTAGTCCTTCGGTCAGGACCAGGTCGACCATTTTCTTTCTCCCCGTCGGGGTCAACGGTGCGTTACGGTGTGTCACTAGGAACCTCCGGTGTTGGTGTGCGTGTAGTTACCCACCTGCGTACCGGAGGTTCCCTTTATTCGCTCACACCGTTCACAACCTCCCGGGGAAGTACAGCTAGCCGGGTGAGTCGCCTGCGGGTGGGCTAGGGTCTTCCGCATGCGCTTCGGCATCGATTTCGGCACCACCCGCACCGTCGTGGCCACGGTGGACCGCGGCAACTACCCCGTGGTCACCATGACCGACACCGCCGGCGACCCGCAGGACCACCTGCCCTCCGTCGTCGCCCTCGAGGGGGACCGGATCGTCGCCGGCTGGCGCGCCCTCGAACGGGACAACCCGACCCTGACCCGCTCCGTCAAACGCCTGCTCACCGCCCCCGACGTCACCGCCGAGACCCCGGTGCGGCTGGGCGAGCAGACCCGCCCCCTCGGGGAGGTGCTGGCGGCATTAGCGGTGGAGGTCGTCGACACGCTGCGCGAGGTCGCCGGCGACGACGCGATTGAGGTGGTCCTCGGTGTCCCCGCCAACGCTCTCTCCGCCCAACGGCTGCTCACCCTCGACGCCTTCACCCGCGCTGGCGCGACCGTCCTCGGCCTGGTCAACGAACCCTCAGCCGCCGCGTTCGAGTACACCCACCGCCACGCGCGCACCCTCAACACGAAGCGCTCCAGCATCATCGTCTACGACCTTGGCGGCGGCACCTTCGACGCCACCCTCATGCGTATCGACGCCCACCGCCACGACGTCATCACCTCCCTCGGCATCTCCCGCCTCGGCGGCGACGACTTTGACGAGGTCCTCGCCGACCTGGCCCTGGCGGCGACCGGCCGTGGCGACGACGTCTTCGGGGCCCGCGCCCGCCGACGCCTCCTCGACGAGGCCCGCACCGCCAAGGAACAGCTCCGGCCCCAGTCCCGCCGCATCATCCTCGAACTCGGCGACGACGACGTCATCGTCCCCGTCACCGACTTCCACGACGACGCCACTCCGCTCATCGAACGCACCCTGGCCGCCCTGCGCCCGCTCATCGGTGACTCCGAGACTCTCACGGACACCGACATCGCCGGCATCTACCTCGTCGGTGGCGCCACCGCCCTCCCACTCGTGCCCCGCCTGCTGCGCGAACGCTTCGGCCGCCGCGTCCACCGCTCACCCCTGCCCACCGCCTCCACCGCCGTCGGCCTGGCCATCGCCGCCGACCCGGATTCCGACTACGCCCTGAACGACCGCCTCACCCGCGGCATCGGCGTCTTCCGCGAATCCGACAGCGGCGCCGCCGTGAGCTTCGACCCGCTCGTCGCCCCCGGCGCCCCGGCAGGTGACGACGGCACCATCACCGTCACCCGCCGCTACCGCGCCGCCCACAACCTCGGCTGGTTCCGCTTCGTCGAATACGCCGCGACGGCCGACGGCGAACCCGGAGACCTCGCACCCCTGGCCGAGGTCCTCGTGCCCTTCGCCGCGGATCTGGCGAATGTGGCGGATCTGTCGCAGGTGACCGTGGAACGCCGCGAAAACGGCCCCGAGGTCATTGAGACCGTCACCGTCGACGCCGATGGCATCACCACCATCACCGTCGAAGTCCCGGAATTGGACGTCCAGGTGCAGGCGAGCGCGGGGGAGGGCTGACCTGAATCAGCTCCCACGTCTGACACCGGGCCGGAAATGCGGGGAATCTGCCGCTGGAGTCAGACGTCAGTGCCACTCGGTGGGTGTGTCAGGTCCGGGCTGACCCGAATCAGCTCTAACGTCTGACACCGGGCCGGAAATGCGGGGAATCTGCCGCTGGTGTCAGACGTCAGTGCTGCCCCGGCCGACTCCGGTGGAACCGGCTCCCGACCACACCCGCCTCAAGACCCCGCCCATCTGCTCGGTGACAGGGCCGAGGTGCTCCTCGCGGCGTTCGCGGTCGCCGGCGGCGGTGGTGGCCATGTAGAGGCTGGCGAAGCCGCCGAGCACCCAGCTGACCTTGACCAGCGCGCCAGAGAAGTACAGCGGGCCGAGAGTGACAAGGACAGTCGGCGTGCCGGTCCACGTGGCGATGGTCGCCTGCGGCACCGCGGCCAGACCGAACACGAAGAACCCGACGAACACCAGCAGGCCGAAGATGCTGGCCTGTGCGAGGTGGACGCTCGCCGCATTCCACCGGATGTTGAGCTTCACCCGCAGGGGCAGGGTGCTCTCCACCTCCTGCAGCACGGTCTCGACGTGACGGTTGACGGTGACCACGCACACCAGGGCACCCATCGTCCACAGGAGCAGGGCGACGAGCAGCGCCTGAGTGATGTTCTACGCGACGGCGAGCTGCCAGAGGTTGGAGTTGAAGAAGAAGAACAGGAACGCCACCAGCAGCAGCGGCAGGTAGAACAAGCTCTGGCGCAGGGAGTCGGGGATCTCGCGGAGCGCCCGGACCAGCGTCCAGTGGGTCAGGTACGCCCAACCGAGGCAGGTCAGCAGCACCACCAGGACCGTCCACGCCAGGCTGAACCAGAACTCGACGAGGTAGATCGCGGGGTAGATCGCGGGGTAGATCGCGGACCACGCGAGGACGATCACGCCGACCACGATGCCCACCCGGCCCGGCAGGACCCGTAGGAGCAGCCACAGCAGCAGGGGGATGATGATGATCGCCGTGGCGGTCGCCGTCAGCGGCCACACCAGGCGGTCGAGGACCAGGCCTTCATCCGTGGCTCCGTAGAGGGCCTCCCAGTCCTCCTGGCTCAGGGAGGTCGCCAGCGCCGTGTCTGCGGACGCGATCACACCGAGGAGACTGGCACCGGGGGCGCTGCGTTGGGCGAGTCGGTGGGCCCGGTCCCGGGAGGGGACGGCGGCGGGCAGGCCGGTGTTCCACAGGAGTCGCGAAGAAGTCTGCACGGTGGTCAGCGTAGTGACTCCGGGGCGTCGAGCCACAGCGCGCACCGGGTGACCGCCACGTGGCGGTCGGGTTGCCACGGCCACCGCGGAAGCAGCGCCGGGGTGGGGGAGCAGTTGATCCTGACGTTCGTGCCTTCCGGCCCGCCCAGGATCAGTTGCGTATCGACGATCGCGTGGCTCCCCGCCTCAAATGTCCGTTCGCTGCGCACCTCCTGCACGTCGTCGAGGGGGATCCGGGCGACGACGGTCCGGCCCCGGCGCAGAACCAGTTCGTCGCCGAGAAAGTGGGGGTGCACCACACCGGCGGCAACGTAGCCCCATAGGAGGAGCAGGGAGTAAATCGACAGGAGGAGCAGGACGAGGCGGACCGTCGGCCAGGGAAGGAGCAGCTCGATGGCGGTGATCTCGATGGCGGTGGCCACCGAGATCATCACGGGCAGGTGCCACCAGCCGCGCTGGGCGGGGAGGGCGACCGAACCCTCCGGTACGACCCGACGGCCGCGGAGCAGGCGGGCCAGGTCGGCCCAGGCACCGAGTTCGTGCCGGATGAGCCGCAACGGGAGAATGTCCCGGCCGGTGCGCCACGCCACCAGCAGGGCGGTGAGCGCAATGCACGCCTCGGCCCCCAGAAACAGCGCCACCGCCCCGGCCCCGTTGATGATGCCGGAGTGCCAGAGCCACCAGTCAGCGACCAGGACCACCAGGACGACAGGCAGCCATCTCATGACTGCCCCGATATTTCAGCCAGCGCCCGGGTCTGGGCACCGCGGGTCTCATAGTCCCGGGAGGAAACGGGCAGGTTGCCGGGTCGGAGGGTCTCCCACACCCCGGACATGAGGCCCTCCCGGGTGAGGCCGGAGAGGTTGTCGATGATGCCGTCGACCGCGGGGTCCTCGGACTTCAGCGATCCCAGCCGGTCCCACAGGTCGAAGGCGCGACGGTACTCCGCGCGCCGGGCCGGGTCGGCGAGGTTGGCCCGCATCCGCTCCCACGTCTCGTCGGCGGCCACCCCGCACAGGCCCATGAGTTCGAGGCTGTCGAGTTCGAGCCGCAGGTAGTCACTGTCACGGCCGATCCCGGTGATCATCTCGCGGAGGTCGGCCGGGAGTCCGAGGGTCCCGGAGCGCAGGGCGAGCAGGTGGCGGCGTTGTTCGTGGAGGGCGGTGAGGCGGGCGTCGATGCGGGCGAGGGCGGCGTCGTATAGCGAGGGGTCGGGGACCGAGATCGCGCTGAGGGGGATGCCCGCCTGTACCAGGGCGCGGACGCGGAGCAGGTCTGCGAGGTCGGCGAGCGAGTAGTCGCGGTAGCCACCGTGCGTGCGCGCGGGCTCGGGGAGGGCACCGGCGGCGTGGTAGTGACGGACGGCGCGGACGGAGCAGCCGGCGGCACGCGCGGCGTTGGAGATCCTCATACCCCCAGCATGAACCATGACGTCACGTGAGGGTCAAGTGATTTCCGCAGGACGCTAAGATGGTCCGCGTGACTGAGCAGACTGATGGCACCACGATGGGCACTGACCGCAGCGGCGCGCTTCCGAAGTCCTGGGATCCCCGGGCCGTGGAGGCGGAGCTCTACCAGGGCTGGGTGGATGCGGGGTATTTCACCGCGGACCCGGACTCGGACAAGCCGGCCTATTCCATTGTGCTGCCGCCGCCGAACGTGACTGGTCAGCTGCACATGGGCCATGCGCTCGACCACACGCTCATGGATTCGCTGGTGCGCCGCAAGCGCATGCAGGGCTACGAGGTGCTGTGGCTGCCGGGCATGGACCACGCGGGCATCGCGACGCAGACCAAGGTCGAGGCGATGCTCAAGGAGACCGAGGGCAAGGACCGCTACGACTACGGGCGTGAGGAGTTCATCGCCAAGGTCTGGGAGTGGAAGGAGCAGTACGGCGGCACCATCACCGGCCAGATGCGCGCCATCGGTGACTCCGTCGACTGGTCCCGCGAGCGTTTCACCCTCGACGAGGGCCTGTCGCGGGCGGTGCAGACCATCTTCAAGGAACTCTTCGACCGTGGTCTGGTCTACCGCGCGAACCGTCTGGTCAACTGGTCGCCGGTGCTGGAGACCGCCGTCTCCGACATCGAGGTCGTGTACAAGGATGTCGAGGGCGAGCTCGTCTCCTTCCGGTACGGCTCCATGAACGACGATGAGCCGCACATCATCGTCGCCACCACGCGTCTGGAGACCATGCTTGGCGACGTCGCCATTGCCGTCCACCCCGACGACGCCCGCTACGCGGACCTCGTCGGCCAGACCCTGCCGCACCCCTTCCGCGACGATCTCTCCCTGGTCGTCGTCGCCGACGACTACGTCGACCCGGAATTCGGGTCCGGTGCCGTGAAGATCACCCCGGCGCACGACCCCAACGACTACGCCCTCGGCCTGCGCCACGACCTGGACATGCCGACGATCATGGACGCCACCGGCCACATCGCGGACACCGGCACCCGGTTCGACGGCCTGACCCGCGAGGAGGCCCGCGTCGCCGTGCGTGAGGCGCTCGCCGAGCAGGGCCGCATCGTCGCCGAGAAGCGCCCCTACCTGCACTCCGTCGGCCACTCCGAACGCTCCGGTGAGCCGATCGAGCCGCGGCTGTCGCTGCAGTGGTTCGTCAAGGTCGACGAGCTGGCGCAGATGGCCGGCGACGCCATCCGCTCCGGTGACACGGAGATCCACCCCGAGTCGATGGAGCCGCGCTACTTCGACTGGGTGGACAACATGCACGACTGGACCATCTCCCGTCAGCTGTGGTGGGGCCACCGCATCCCCATCTGGTACGGCCCCGACGGCGAGGTCGTCTGCGTCGGCCCCGACGAGCAGGCACCCGAGGGCTACACCCAGGACCCGGACGTCCTGGACACCTGGTTCTCCTCCGCGCTGTGGCCCTTCTCCACCATGGGCTGGCCGGAGAAGACCCCTGAGCTGGCGAAGTTCTACCCCACGACCGTTCTGGTCACCGCCTACGACATCCTCTTCTTCTGGGTCGCCCGGATGATGATGTTCGGCACCTTCGCCGCGAAGATCACCCCCGAGGTCCTCGGCACCGGGCAGGACGGCCGCCCGGAGATCCCCTTCGAGCACCTCTTCCTCCACGGCCTGGTGCGTGACGAGCACGGCCGTAAGATGTCCAAGTCCCTCGGCAACGGCATCGACCCCATGGACTGGGTCGACCGATTCGGCGCCGACGCCCTGCGCTTCACCCTCGCCCGCGGCGCCAACCCGGGCACCGACCTGCCCGTCGGCGAGGACGCCGCCCAGTCCTCGCGCAACTTCGCCACCAAGCTGTTCAACGCGACCAAGTTCGCCCTCATGAACGGCGCGGAGGTCGGCGACCTGCCGGCCCGGGAAGAGCTCACCGACGCCGACCGCTGGATCCTCGACCGCCTCGAGCAGGTTCGGGAGAAGGTCGACGCCTACTTCGACGACTACCAGTTCGCCAAGGCCAACGAGGAGCTCTACCACTTCGCGTGGGACGAGTTCTGTGACTGGTACCTGGAGATCGCCAAGACCCAGATCCCGCGCGAGGGTGCCTCCCGGGAGGGCCGGAACACCCAGCTCGTCCTCGGCCGGGTCCTCGACGTCCTCCTGCGGCTGCTTCACCCGGCGATGCCGTTCGTCACCGAGGTCCTGTGGAAGGCGCTGACCGACAACGAGTCGATCGTCCTCGCCGCCTGGCCCACTGCCGCCGAGACCACCGACGGCGCCGCCCTCGACGAGGTCGCCGCCCGCCGTATCGCTGACGCCGAGAAGCTCATCACCGAGATCCGCCGCTTCCGCTCCGACCAGGGCGTCAAGCCCTCCCAGAAGGTCCCCGCCACCATCGACTTCGCCGCCGCCGACCTGACACCGCTGGAGACCGCCGTGCGTTCCCTGGCCAAGGTCGAGACGCCCGCCGACGGTTTCGAGGAGTCCGCCTCCATCGAACTGCGCCTGTCGCAGGCCACCATCGCCGTCGCCCTGGACACCTCCGGCACCGTCGACGTCGCCGCCGAGCGCAAGCGCCTGGAGAAGGACCTCGCCGCCGCCCACAAGGAACTCGAGGGCACCGCCAAGAAGCTGTCCAACGAGGCGTTCCTGTCCAAGGCACCCGACGCCGTGGTGGAGAAGATCCGCACCCGCCAGCAGGTCGCCCAGGAAGAGGTCGAACGCATCACCGCCCGCCTGGAGGCACTCAAGTGAGCCGTGACGAGGGGCGCGAGGAGATCCTGGCCAACGCCGCCGACGACGAGGACCTCGAGGACCTCGAGGATGTGGAGGCCGACTCCGAGGACGCCGTCGAACTGACGGAGCAGGGGCTCAAGCTCAACATCGACCTCGGGGACGTCGAAAAGCCCGCGCCCGCGGAGATCACCCCGGAGGATCTCGCCGAGCTCGCGCGCGTCGAGGCCGAACTGGACACCCGCTGGCCCGAGACGAAGATCGACCCGTCGCTCGAGCGCATCGAGCTGCTCATGGACCTGCTCGGCTCCCCGCAGAACTCGTACCCCACGATCCACGTCGCCGGCACCAACGGCAAGACCTCCACGGTCCGGATGATCGAGTCGCTGCTGCGCGCCTTCCACCGCCGGACTGGTCGCACCACCAGCCCGCACCTGCAGCTGGTCACCGAACGCATCGGCATCGACGGCGCGCCCATCCACCCGCGTGACTACGTCCGCATCTGGCGCGAGATCCAGCCCTACGTCGAACTCGTCGACGAGAAGAAGGGCCGGATGTCCAAGTTCGAGGTGCTCACCGCCCTGGCCTACGCCGCCTTCGCGGACGCGCCCGTCGACGTCGCCGTCGTCGAGGTCGGCATGGGCGGGCGCTGGGACGCCACCAACGTCATCCAGTCCGACGTCGCCGTCATCATGCCCGTCGGCCTCGACCACACCGACTACCTCGGCGACAGCATCGAGGACATCGCGGCGGAGAAGGCCGGCATCATTAAGTCCCGCTGGGACACCGACGACCTGCTCACCCCACCCGACAACGTCGCCGTCGTCGCCGAGCAGGACCCCGCCGCCATGCAGGTCATCCTCTCGCGCGCCGTGGATGTCGACGCCGCCGTGGCCCGCGCCGGCTCCGAGTTCGGCGTCGTCTCCTCCACCGTCGCCGTCGGCGGCCAGCAGCTCACCCTCCGCGGCCTCGGCGGCGAGTACGAGGACATCTTCCTGCCCTTGTCCGGCGAGCACCAGGCCCGCAACGCCGCCGTCGCGCTCGCCGCCGTCGAGGCCTTCTTCGGCGCCGGCACCGGCCGACCCCTCGACATCGCCTCCGTGCGCAACGGCTTCGCCCAGGTCACCTCCCCGGGCCGCCTCGAACGGGTCCGCACCTCCCCGTCCACCTTCGTCGACGCCGCCCACAACCCCCACGGCGCCCGCGCCCTCGGGCAGGCACTGGAACGCGACTTCAACTTCTCCCGCCTCGTCGGCGTCGTCGGCGTCCTCGGTGACAAGGACGCCGTGGGCATCCTGCAGGCACTGGAGCCGTTCTTCTCCGAGATCGTCATCACCCAGAACTCGTCGCCCCGAGCCCTCGACGCCTACGAACTCGCCGACACCGCCCGCGACATCTTCGGTGAGGAACGCGTCCATGTCGACGACCACCTCCCCGGCGCCTACGCCCTGGCCGTCGAGCTCGCCGAGGACGCCGACATCCAGTCCGGTGCCGGCGTCGTCATCACCGGCTCCGTCGTCACTGCCGGCGAGGCCCGCACCCTGTTCGGAAAGGATCCCGCATGAGCAGCCCCGACACCTCCGAGGTCGGGCCACTCGGCCCCGGCCACGAACCCGCCAAGGACCCCATGAAGGGAATCCGGGGTGTCATGGCCGGCACCCTGGTTCTCGAGGCCATCACCATCTGGCTGGCCCTGACCGTCATCCTCAAGGTGGACAACGGCGAGCACTGGACCACCTTCAACTGGGTGTTCATCACCGCCCTCGGCGCCGCCCACTTCCTCATGGCCTTCTTCCAGCGATTCCGCTGGGCCCTGCCAGTCAACCTGGGGTTGCAGGTCGTCGCCCTGTTCGGCTTCTTCGTCCACCCCTCCGTGGCGATCATCGCCATCATCTTCATCATCGTCTGGTGGTATCTGCTCCACCTGCGCTCCACTCTCATCGCGCGGATGAAGCGCGGTCTGCTGACCACCCAGCACCTGTAGATCGGGTGCGAGCAGCAATAGCGTCTGACACTGACGGCGGATTCGGGGAGAATCCCTGCCGGTGTCAGACGCTGCTGCTGATTCTGCGGGGCTGAGTCGGGGAATGCAGCACGGGTGCGGGTGAATCCACGCTCCGTGCGGGGTGAACCGACTGCGTTTCCCCGTTTTGGTCGCTGGCAGCACTGGCGTCTGACACTGACGGCGGATTCGGGGAGAATCCCTGCCGGTGTCAGACGCTACTGCTGATTCTGCGGCGTTGGCGCTGTCGAGGGGGTCGTGTCATTCCGGCTTTTTCGCCGTCCGCGGCCGGATGAGCGGGTGCCCGGAGGCGATGGAGACTCGGTTGAAGGCGTTGATCATGATGATCGCCCATTCGAGTGCGGCGACCTGTTCCTCGGCGAAGACCTCGCAGGCCTCGACGGCGGCGCGGCTGTTCTCGCGGTCCTTGGGCAGGAGGGTCAGCGTCTCGGCGAGTTGGAGGGCGGCGCGTTCCTGGTCGCTGTATTCGCGGACCATGCGCCAGGCGGGGAGGGCGTCGAGTTTCCATTCCTCGACGCCTGCCTTGCGGGCGGCGGGGACGTGGATGGACAGGCAGGTGCCGCAGCCGTTGATCTGGCTGACGCGGATGTTGACCAGTTCGATGAGGCCGAGGGGCAGGTCGACTTCGGGGTAGAGGTCGCGGAGTGTGCGAGTGACGTTGCCGAGTTCGCGGTAGATCTCGGGGTAGAACTTGTCCAGGTAGGGGGCGTGGCGGGTCATGCGAGTTCTCCCTTGATCCAGGTGAGGTCGTCGGGGGTGGATTTGCGCCAGACGAACTGGTGGTCGTGTGTGTCCAGCCACGTGCGGACGTAGGGGCAGACGGCGACGATGGTCTTGCCTTCGGCGGCGGTGTCGGCGAGGGCTTCGCTGGTGAGTGTTCCGGCGAGGCCGCGGCCGCTGAATGTCTCGTCGATCTCGGTGTGGAAGAAGATGCGTTCGTCGTCACGGTCGCGGTAGTGGGAGGAGCCGGCGATGGTGCCGGTGGGGGTGTCGGTGTCGAGGATGACGAAGCGGCGGCCGGCGGCGTCGTTGGTGACGGAGGGCATCAGATTCTCTTTTCGGGTCGGGCGACGGGGGCGGGGTTGGTCCGGGGTGTGAGGGCGGCGTTGGGCAGGTCGGGGGCGGGCAGCCAGGTCAGGCCCTCGGGGTCGTGGCTGATGTAGCCGCGGGTGTGGCCGAAGCGGTCGGCCTGGTCCTGCCATTCGGCGCGGTACTGTGCGATCTCGTCGTGGTCACGGCCGATGAAGTTCCACCACATGACGATCTCCTCGGCGAAGGGTTCGCCGCCGATGAGGATGAGGCGGGCGCGGTCGTCGCCGTTGTTGCGGATGCGCAGCCGCTGTTCGCCGGTGCCGGTGTAGGCGAGTTCACCGGGGGCGACGGGGATGCCCTCGAGGTCGATGTCGCCGGCGTCGAGAAGCAGTCCGTGCTCGTGGGAGGGGTCCACGTCGATGCTTATCGACGCCCCCGCCTCCAGGCGGATCTCCGCCCCCACGAGGGGCGTGAAGGTGGTGACCGGCGAGGTGTCGCCGAGGAGGGAGCCGAGGAAGACGAGGGCCTCGCCGCCGTCGAAACGCACGGGGTCGGGGGCGTGGTGGTCGAAACGGCGCGGTCCGTGGCGGTCCGCGTCGGGCATGACGGTCCACAGCTGGACGCCGTGGAGGGTGGTGGTGTCCTGGGTGGAGACCTCGGAGTGGCAGATGCCGCCGCCTGCGGTCATGAGGTTGACCTCGCCGGGCAGGACGACGGCGTGGTGGTCACCGGAGTCGTGGTGGGTGATGGCGCCCTCGAACAGCCAGCTGACGGTCTGCAGGCCGGTGTGGGGGTGGGGTGCGACGTCCATGCCGCCGGAGACGGAGACGTCGTCGGGGCCGTAGTGGTCGACGAAGCACCAGGCGCCGATGAGGCTGCGTTGGCGTTGGGGGAGGGTACGGCGGACGGTCATGGCGCGGGGGCCGCCGAGGGGGACGTCGCGGGCGGTGATGATCTCGACCTTGGCTCCATCGGTGCACACCGGGGGAGTGGGGGTGAGGACCTGTTCCTGGGGGTGGGGCTCGGTGACGGACATGTGCCCAGCATAGCCCGAAAACTTGTTGACGGGTCAACATAGCGCAGGGTCGCGGTCGCATTATGCTGTGACCCATGCGCGCCCTCTACCTCGGAATCGCCGCCGTGTTCTGCGTGGTGGCCCTCGTCCTCAAGTTCCTGGCCATCTCCGATCTCGGGGCGGTCATCGCCCTTCTTCTCGCTGGCGTCTTCCTCGTCATGGGCCTGAAGATCACCGCCGCCACCCGCCCGCAGACCCCCATCGAGCTCGACGACGACAAACGCGCCACCCTCCGCGCCATGCTCGAACGCGGCGATGAGGGGGCGGCGGTCCGCCAGGTCCAGATGTGGTTCCGGGACGCCACCCCGGAGTCCGCCCGCGCGGCCGTGCAGGGCCTCCGGTAGAGTGCTGAACCATGACTGAACGCACTCTCATCCTCATCAAGCCGGACGGTGTCAAGAACGGCCACGTCGGCGAGATCATCGCCCGCATCGAGCGCAAGGGCCTGAAGATCACCGCCCTCGACCTGCGCGTCGCCGACCGCGCCACCGCCGAGCAGCACTACGCCGAGCACGCCGACAAGCCCTTCTTCGGTGAGCTCGTCGACTTCATCACCTCCGCTCCGCTGGTCGCCGGCATCGTCGAGGGCGAGCGCGCCATCGAGGCATGGCGTCAGCTGGCCGGCGGCACCGACCCGGTCTCCAAGGCCACCCCGGGCACCATCCGCGGCGACTTCGCCCTCACCGTGGGTGAGAACGTCGTCCATGGTTCCGACTCCTCCGAGTCGGCCCAGCGTGAGATCGGCATCTGGTTCCCGAACCTCTAAGGTTCCCGAACTCTCAGGCCCCTCCCCGGAGGGGCTTTTCTCATGCCCGGATCAGCCCGGATTCCTCGGCCACCCGCGCCCCGACCGGTGTGAGATCCACTAGGTGACGGGTGGTGTCATCCCCCGAATCGAGCGTGGACACACTCACCAGACCCGCCCGGCGCAGTACCTGCACCTCCGCCGGAAGCGTATCGACGCCCCGCCCCGTCACCTCCGCGAGCTTCCACATCCGCGCCCGCACCCCGTCGACGGCACCGAGCTCCGTGAGGGCGGTGATCAGTTCCCGGTGCTCGTCTGCAACCCGCAGGCGTCCCGGCGTGACGTCCGAAGGGTCCGTCGACGCCAGCGACCGGGTGATCCGACGCTGACCGTCAACTTTCATGCTCCGGCCGAGGTTGCGGAACACCCACACGAGGGAGACAGAGAAGAGCAGCCCCCACAGCCCGACGGCCACGGGGAACGGCAGCGGGAGGATCTCCAGGAAGAACGGCTGACCGAGGATGACCACCGCCGGCAGAAGGATGGCCGGGAGCTGACTGCGCGCAGAGAAGGCGGGCTCGTCGGTGGAGGTGGCCTCGATGCCTGACCGCCATTGCCGGGGCGGGATGAGCAGCAGGGTGACGATGATTGTCACCGCCAACGTGACCACCCACGGAACCAGCTGCTCCAGGGCGATGAGGATCAGTGTCGCAGTGAAACCGGCCGCGGGAACCAGGAGCCGCCAGCCGGTGAAATCTCCATGGTTCATACCTCCACTGTACGTCTGCCGCATCGGACCGGTCACCTGTGCGACAATGGGCGACAGGTCGCAACACCGACCGACACACTTCACGGACCGTCCCTGTGCGGCGGCGGCGAGTTTCCTCGCCAGCGCCCGGGGTCCGGTCCGACCGACAATTACAGGAGTACCCGTGGCTGATTCCACCGAATCCACCGAATCCACCGAATCCACCGAATCCACCGAACCCACCGAGAACACCAGCGAGCAGGAGGCACCGAAGAAGCGCCGCGCGGCCCGCAAGACCACCACCAAGAAGACCGCGAAGAAAACCACCGCGAAAAAGGCCCCCGCCGAGCAGAACGAGCCGGCGGAGAAGCCCGCGAAGAAGGTCACCAAGCGGACCCGGAAGGCCACCCGCAAGGCGGCGGAGCCGACCCCGGTCGAGCAGGCCGACGAGGCCAACAAGACGGTGAAGAAGGTCACCAAGCGGGCCCGGAAGACGACCCGCAAGGCGGCGGAGCCGGCTCCGGTCGAGCAGCCTCAGCAGCAGCCGGAGCAGGCCGCATTCCCGGAGCTGGACCGCAGCCAGCTCGGTGACCGCACCCGCGTGCACGCCCTGGCCAAGCTGCTCGGGTCCACCTCGAAGGAGCTCATCGCGAAGCTCGCTGAGCTGGGCCTGAAGAAGGCGCCGCAGTCGGCGCTGACCCGCGACGAGGTGGACCGCCTGCTGGCCACACTGGCGGAGCCGACGCAGGATGAGGCGCCGGTGGAGGAGGAGAAGATCCGCACCCGGGTGCGCAAGAACGTGGAGAATGAGATCCACCAGATCGTCGAGAAGGTCGACGCCGACCTCGCCGCCGCCGTCGAGGAGCAGCTCGACGAGGAGCCGCTCGAGGATATCGAGCCGGCCATCACCCCGGCGCCGGAGACCGCCGACACCTCCTTCACCCCGATCTTCCGCCCGCCGACCGTGGCCGAGGCGGAAGCTGAGGCCGTGGCCGCCGCCGCGAAGAAGGACGAGGAGGACGAGGAATCCTCGAACGCGTCACGACGCCGCCGTCGCGGCCGCCGCGGCTCCAGCCGCGGCCGCGGTGCGGAGGAATCCACCGAGGCTGCGGTGACCGCAGAGGTGGGGGAGGAGGACGTCGATACGCAGCAGGCTGAGGACCTCCCGGAGGAGCCCACCGCGCTGCGCGGGTCGACGCGTCTGGAGGCGCAGCGTCGCCGTCGGACCGAGCTGCGGGAGGAAGGGCGCAAGAAGCGGCACATCGTCTCGCAGGCGGAGTTCCTCGCGCGGCGGGAATCCGTCGAGCGCACCATGGTCGTGCGCGAGCGGCAGCGCCACGACCACCCGGGCCTGGTCACCCAGGTCGGTGTGCTCGAGGATGATCTGCTCGTCGAGCATTTCGTGACGTCGGAGGCGCAGGCCTCGATGATCGGCAACATCTACCTCGGCCGCGTGCAGAACGTGCTGCCGAGCATGGAGGCGGCGTTCATCGACATCGGCAAGGGCCGCAACGGTGTGCTCTACGCCGGTGAGGTCGACTGGAAGGCCGCCGGCCTCGGGGGCCGCGGCCGCCGCATCGAGCAGGCGCTCAAGTCCGGTGACCAGGTGCTCGTCCAGGTGAGCAAGGACCCCGTCGGGCACAAGGGTGCCCGCCTGACCACCCAGATCTCGCTCGCCGGCCGCTACCTCGTCTACGTGCCCGGTGGTCGCAGCGCCGGTATCTCCCGCAAGCTGCCCGGACCCGAGCGCAAGCGCCTCAAGGAAATCCTGGCCAAGGTCGTCCCCGGCCAGGGAGGTGCGATCATCCGCACCGCCGCCGAGGGCGTGTCCGAGGACGCCATCGGCGCCGACGTCAACCGCCTGCACTCCCTGTGGGAGGACATCAGCGAGCGCGCCGACCGCGAGATCAACTCCAAGGGCGCCAAGCCGATCACCATGTACGAAGAACCGAACATGCTGGTCAAGGTGGTCCGCGACCTGTTCAACGAGGACTTCACCTCCCTGGTCGTCGACGGTGACCGCGCCTGGAACACCATCCACGCCTACGTGAAGTCCGTCGCCCCCGACCTGCTCGACCGCGTCGTCCGCTTCGACCGCGCCGAGCACGACGGCGCCGACGCCTTCCAGCGCTACCGCATCGACGAGCAGATCCAGAAGGCCCTGGCCCGCAAGGTGTGGCTGCCCTCCGGCGGCACGCTCATCATCGAGCGCACCGAGGCCATGACCGTCGTCGACGTCAACACCGGCAAGTTCACCGGCTCCGGCGGCACCCTCGAGGAGACCGTCACCCGCAACAACCTCGAGGCCGCCGAGGAGATCGTCCGCCAGATGCGCCTGCGCGACCTGGGCGGCATGATCGTCGTCGACTTCATCGACATGGTCCTGCCCGAGAACCAGGACCTCGTCCTGCGCCGCCTCAAAGAGGCCCTCGGCCGCGACCGCACCCGCCACCAGGTCTCCGAGGTCACCTCCCTCGGCCTGGTCCAGATGACCCGCAAACGCCTGGGCACCGGCCTGCTGGACACCTTCTCCACCGAGTGCGAGCACTGCGGCGGCCGGGGCCTCATCCTCCACGACGACCCGGTCGAGGAGACCCACGACGAGCACGACCACGGCGGTGAACGGCAGGACCGCCAGGAACGGCGCCGCCGGAAGCCGGAGCAGGACCCGGCCCGCCACCCCGCGGCCGTGGCCATGCAGGAGCCGGCGACCCGCGACGACTCTGACTCGGACATCGAGGAGCTGGCGGCGTCGGTCATCGTCACCGATGACGAGCAGGAGATGGAAACGTCTCGACGCCGCCGTTCCCGCCGCCGCTCCGGTGGTCGCGGCCGCGGTGGCGACCGGGACGAGACCCGGGACGAGCAGGGCGGTGACCTGGAGAGCATCGTCTCCGCCGCCGTCACCCGCGCCGACGAGGCCGACCCCGAGGAGCCGTCGGGCCGCAACTACGTCCCGGTCGAGGACACCGACGAGGACGACATCGAGATCGCCCCGACCGGCGAGAAGACCTTTCAGCAGGCCGTCGCCGAGTTCGAGTCCTCCCCGCGTCGCCGCCGGAAGACCCGTGGGAACTCCCGCTCCGACCGTCGCCCGAAGGCGGAGGACTTCCGCCGCCCGGAGCCGGTGATGGAGGACGCCGAGGTCGAGCAGGTCGAGATCGCCGACGAGGATCGCCCGTCGGCCTCGAAGCAGCGTCGCGACCGCCGCCGCGTCACCCGCTCCAACCGGGCCGCCCGCAGTGGCCAGGACCGGTCCCGGGACGAGGAGCGGAGCCAGCAGGCCACCCCGGCACCGGTCGCCCCGGAGACCGCCGAGACGATCCGTGCCCGGGGGCGCCGACGGGCGGTGCGCAAGGTCATGCGCACCACCGGGGCGTCGGGAACGGCCGCCACCCGGTCGGAGAAGCCGGCGTCGGGTGATCGGGGCGTCGCCAAGCAGGACAAGCCGGACAAGCAGGAGAAGCCGGAGCGGTCCGGGCGGGGTCGCCGCCGGGTGACCAGGCGCGGAAGCTCACGATAGTGGCCCTGGACAGCGGTTTGTCTTTTGGCTGCCCCACGGGGTAGTCTTTGACAGTCGCTGTTTTAGGGATGTTGCGCTGTCCGGTCAGAAACCTGGCCGAGGCGTGCCCGCACGCCCGGAAACGCAAGTGAAATACACGTCCATTCAGGCATCCCGGTCCGGGGTCCTGAGCCGAGTTTAGATAAGGGGTAACCCTCCTATGTACGCGATCGTCAAGACCGGCGGCAAGCAGTACAAGGTTGCCGAAGGTGACCTCGTCAAGGTCGAGAAGATCGAGGGTGAGCCGGGTTCGTCCGTGGCTCTCACCCCGGTTCTGCTCGTCGACGGTGCCAACGTTACGTCCAAGACCGATGACCTGGCCAAGGTCAGCATCGGCGCCGAGATCGTCGAGCACACCAAGGGCCCGAAGATCGACATCCTGAAGTACAAGAACAAGACCGGGTACAAGAAGCGCATGGGTCACCGCCAGCCGCTCACCGTGCTCAAGGTCACCGGAATCAAGTAAGCCAAGGAGGGTAACCAATGGCAACCAAGAAGGGTGCATCCAGCTCCAGCAACGGTCGCGACTCCGAGGCCAAGCGCCTCGGCGTGAAGCGTTTCGGCGGCCAGCAGGTCAAGGCCGGTGAGATCCTGGTCCGCCAGCGCGGCACCAAGTTCCACCCGGGCGAGAACGTCGGTCGCGGTGGCGACGACACTCTCTTCGCCCTGACCGCCGGCTCCGTCCAGTTCGGCATCAAGCGCAACCGTCGCATGGTCAACATCGTCGAGGCTGAGGTCTCCGAGACCGCCGAGACCGTGGACGCCTAAGCGTCACACGTTCCTCAATCAACCTGCTTCACCCGGTACCGGGTGGGGCAGGTTTTTTGCGTGTGGGGTGTTTGGGGTGGAGCCGGGTCGGCGGTGGGAGGTGGGAGTTCGCGGCTGCAACAGTTGACACCCGGGAAATCTGGAACAGGGCCGTTGCAGGTCGGTCCCGATTTTCGTGTCAGTTGTTGCAGGCCCGCGCTGGCCGGGGCGGCCCCTGGTGGCCTGTGGCGGCCCGTGACGCCGAACTCATGTCAGCTCAACTGGGGAACCGGCTCGAAGACGGGGACGTCGCAGTCGCCGTCGTCATCGTCGCCTCCGTCGTCGAGGTCCTGCTCGGGAAGGGGCGCGCTGAGGAATTGGCCGATGGCATCGCGGCCGGGGAAACCGCCGTCATCGGTCGCCTCTGACCACAACCCGTGCGCCAGGACCGGGGCGATTCCGCGGTGGAACCATCGGACGGCGAGGAAGGCGACGGTCCGTTCGTGCCGGTAGCGGGCGACCCAGCGGGTTCCGTCGTCGGCGACCTCGACGACCCAGCAGTTGCGGACCGGGTCGACGTAGGTCTGCAGGAATCGGTCCGGCCGGTTCCGCCGGGCCAGCAGGAGGAAGTGTCCGAGGTGGCCGGACTCCGCCGGGTCCACGTGGACATCCCCGCGGTTGGCCGGGTTGGTCCGGTGGACGTAGGAGGCGAGGGATGCCG
Source organism: Corynebacterium suedekumii (assembly GCF_030252185.1). Classification (NCBI taxonomy): domain Bacteria; kingdom Bacillati; phylum Actinomycetota; class Actinomycetes; order Mycobacteriales; family Corynebacteriaceae; genus Corynebacterium; species Corynebacterium suedekumii. The sequence goes on along the minus strand of NZ_CP126970.1, from coordinate 37,056 downwards.
GAGAGGTCCACGGCACCTTATGGGGCTCTTCCGGAATCAGAGTGCATTGATCCGATCCTGAAGCCGGCCGGAGTGAATGAGTGACCGCAAGATGTAGTGCTTGAGGTTGCGGAAGCCCAGGGCGATCCCGCGCAGGTGCTCGAGGCGGCCGTTGATGGCCTCGACGGGTCCGTTGGAGGCACCCACGTCGAAGTAAGCGAGGATCTCGCGATGCCGTTTCCACAGTGAGCGACCGAGCTGCGCGAGCTCGGGCAACTCCGTTGGCACACCGGCCCGGATCGACTTGAGGAGCTTGTACATCGCGATCTTGCCCTCCCGCTTGCCCGAGGCCTCGTAGGCGGCGATGAGTCGCTGGTAGACGCCGTAGGTGACCTCCACCGCCGCGTGCGCATCATGGGCGGTGAACGCCTTGAACAGGCGGACCTTCTGCTTGTCGGTCAGCAGCTCAGCGCGGGTGCGCAGGATGCGGCGGATCCCGTACAGGGGGTCATCGGCCCGTCCCCGGTGCCCGGTGGTGGCCTGCTGGATCCGCTGGCGGCACACGGTGAGCTTGTCCGCGGCAAGATGCACGACGTGGAACGGATCCATCACCGTCCGTGCTGCAGGAACAGCTTTCGCCGCAGCGGAATGGTAGCCGGCGAAACCGTCCATCGTGACAACCTTGACTCGATCCCGAAACACCTGGTCACGGGCGTCCAGCCACTCGGTGAGCACCTTCGCCGAACGCCCCGGGACCATGTCCAACAGGCGGGACGGGCCAGTGCCGTCCACGACTGGGGTCAGGTCGACCAGCACGGTGACGAACGCACTGCTGCCGTCGCCGCGCACGTGCTTCCACTTGTGCTCATCGACACCGAGAACGCGGACGCCATCGAAGTGTCCGGGCTGCTCGTAGACCATCGCGCGAACCTCCGAGACCGCCAGGTCATTGACCAAATCCCACCCCAGCCCGAGGGCCTTGGCCACCGCGGACACGCTGGTGCGGTCGATCGCCAGACGCTGCAGGATCCAGCGGCTGCAACGGCGGGTGGTCTTGGCCCGCGGCTCAGCCAACGCCGGCATCCGCTGCTGGAAAATCCTCGTAGCGCACTCGGTGTTGTCGCAGGTGAAGCGCGGTACCCGCACGTGCAGTCTGGTGGGATGCCCGACGATCGGTAGATCCGTGACCTTCCGCTGGACGTGGTCCCGCAAACGGCCCGCCATCCCGCACTCGGCGCAGATCGGGTCGAGTGTGACCGGGGCGCAGAACAGGTGCGTGAGCTCGTCAGCCACAGCGGCGTCGGTGATGGTCACCCCGAGCTCGACGGTGCGGCAGATGGTGTCGGCGAGCAGGCTGGCGGTAGCGTTCAAAGCGGGTCCTGGGGATGCGAAGTGCTGGTGTAGGAACTTGCATCTTCACACGCCCCAGGACCCCTACATCTTGTGCCTCACCGCATCACCGGCGAACCCCAGCTATGCACTCCGGATCCGGAAGGGCCCCTTATGGTCGGCGGTGACCAGTGAGGCCTTGCGGTCGTTATCGCCGAAGACGTAGATCTCCCCGGAGGCCAGCTCGGCGAGGGCGACGTCGGCGTCGAGGGCCAGCTGGATGGTGTCGCCGAACGCGAGCTCCAGGTCGTCGCAGTGGAAGGACAGCAGCATCGTCCGGTCGCCGAGCTGGCTGACCTCGGGCCCGGGGAGGGAGGGGTCGTCGGTGGTGGCGATGCGGTCGGCGATGGCCCACGCGTCCTCGGCCAGGTCGAGGAGGGTGGCGGACAGGGTGCGGGTGGGTGCCTCCATCCGGCGGATGACCTGTTCCAGCGGATCGACGGGGTCGACGATGACGCGACCCACCGGGGAGCGGTCGGGGATGTGGTAGACGAAGTCGAGGCGCATGACCCGCACGGTAGCTCCCGGCCCCGACACCGGAGGCCGGTGGCCTGCTCACCTGTTCGAATCCGTTGTTCCCGCTGGTCACTGGTAGCCTGGGGTGCTACCAGATTTTCAACCGAAGGGTTCCCCACAACATGTCACGCTTCGTAGACCGCGTGGTCCTGCATCTGTCCGCCGGAGACGGTGGAAACGGTGTCGCGTCCGTCCACCGCGAGAAGTTCAAACCCCTGGGCGGACCCGACGGCGGCAACGGCGGCCACGGCGGCGACGTCGTCCTCGAGGTGTCTCCCCAGGTGCACACCCTGCTGGATTTCCATTTCCGTCCGCATCTCAAGGCGGGTCGGGGCGGTAACGGTGCGGGGCGTCACCGCAACGGTGCGCGCGGTGAGGACCTCGTCCTCGAGGTGCCGGTGGGCACGGTCGTGCTCACCGAGTCGGGGGAGACCCTCGCTGATCTCACGGTGCCGGGCACCCGCTTCATCGCCGCCGAAGGTGGATTCGGCGGACTGGGTAATGCGGCACTGGCCTCGGCCAAGCGCAAGGCACCCGGTTTCGCGCTCAACGGCGAGCCCGGTCAGCAGCACGATCTGGTGCTCGAGCTGAAGTCGGTGGCCGATGTCGGTCTCGTCGGTTTCCCCTCGGCGGGCAAGTCGTCGCTCATCTCGGTGCTGTCGGCGGCGAAGCCGAAGATCGCTGATTATCCGTTCACCACCCTCGCCCCGAACCTGGGCGTGGTTCACGTGGGCAATGAGGCCTTCACCATCGCGGACGTGCCCGGGCTGATCCCGGGGGCGTCGGAGGGCAAGGGCCTGGGCCTGGACTTCCTGCGTCACATCGAACGCACCGCCGTCCTGGTGCACGTCGTCGATGCCGCCACCCTGGAACCGGGGCGCGACCCGGCCAGTGACATCGAGGCGCTCGAGGCGGAGCTGGCCGCGTACCAGTCGGCGCTCGACGAGGACACCGGACTCGGTGACCTGCGGGACCGGCCGCGCCTCATCGTGCTCAACAAGGCGGATGTGCCGGAGGCGGCGGAGCTGGCGGAGTTCGTCAAGGCGGACCTGGAGGAGCAGTTCGGGTGGCCGGTGTTCATCATCTCCGCGGTGGCCCGCAAGGGGCTGGGTCCGCTGCTGTTCAAGCTCCTGGAGATCGTGAAGCAGGACCGGAAGTCCCGCCCGAAGGCGAAGATGGACCGTGAGCACACGGTCATCCGGCCGCGCGCGGTCGACGCCCCACGGGAGGACTTCCAGATCGCCGAGGACCCGGAGGTGCCGGGTGGTTTCATCGTCTCGGGCCGCAAGGTGGAGCGCTGGATCCTGCAGACCGACTTCGAGAACGAGGAGGCCATCGGCTACCTCGCGGACCGCCTGGAGAAGGCCGGTGTGGAGAAGGCCCTGTTCAAGGCCGGCGCCAGGGAGGGCTGCACCGTCACCATCGGCGACATCTCCTTCGAGTGGGAGCCGATGACGGGCGCGGGCATGGACCCGACCGTCGCCGGCCGTGGTCAGGATGCCCGCCTGCAGCGCAACGACCGGGTCTCCGCCGCCGAGCGCAAGCGTGCCTCCCAGGCGCGTCGTGGTCTCATCGACGAGTACGACTACGGCGAGGACCAGACCGCCGACCGCGAACGCTGGCAGGGCTAGATTTCTCACAGGTTCGGATACCTGTGGTACTGACCACGGACCGGGGTCTGGAGGTCGAGACCGGCTGACCCCGGTATGTATGGTGGGTTGGCATGACGACGCCAACCGATCATGGATTACCCCTGTCTCCGTACCGGAGCACCGCTGACGACGTCGAGTTCCCCGGCCCCGCCCGTGGTCCGGGCGAGGGCCCCGCGTTCGGCCACGAGTCCGACATGCGCGAGCGGATCACCAACGCCAAGCGTGTGGTGGTCAAGATCGGCTCGTCCTCGTTGACCAAGGACGACTTCACGGTCGACCCGAACAAGATCAACCACATCGTCGACGCCCTGCAGGCGCGCATGAACCGTTCCGACATCATCGTGGTGTCCTCGGGTGCGGTCGCCGCCGGCATGGGCCCGCTCGGGCTCACCCAGCGCCCGACGGACCTGGCCACGAAGCAGGCCGCCGCGGCCGTGGGCCAGGTCCACCTGGCGCACCAGTGGGCCCGCTCCTTCGCCCGTTATGATCGCACGGTCGGACAGGTCCTGCTCACCGCCGCCGATGCCGGCCGCCGCGACCGGGCCCGGAACGCCCAGCGCACCATTGACCGGCTGCGCCAGTTGCGCGCCATCCCGATCGTCAACGAGAACGACACGGTGGCCACCTCCGAGATGCGTTTCGGTGACAACGACCGGCTCTCCGCCATCGTCTCCCACCTGACCGCGGCGGATGCCCTCATTCTGCTCTCCGACGTGGACGGGTTGTTCGACCGTAACCCCGCCGAGCCGGACGCCCGCTTCGTCTCCGAGGTCCGCTCGGGCCGTGACCTCAAGGGGGTCGTCGCCGGTGACGGTGGCCTGGTGGGCACCGGTGGCATGGCCTCGAAGGTCTCCGCCGCCCGTCTCGCCTCCCGTGGTGGGGTCCCGGTGCTGCTCACCGCGGCCGCGAACATCGGCCCGGCGCTGGAGGACTCCAGTGTGGGCACCGTCTTCCACCCCAGCGAGGACCGTCTGTCGGCGTGGAAGTTCTGGGCGCTGTACTCGGCGGACACCGGCGGCACCCTGCGTCTGGACTCGGGTGCGGTCGACGCCGTCACCTCCGGCGGCAACTCCCTGCTCGCCGTGGGGATCACGGAGGCCGAGGGCGAGTTCAACGCCGGTGAGATCGTCGACATCATCGGACCCGACGGGCAGATCGTCGGCCGCGGTGAGGTCGCCTACGACTCCGATGAGCTCGCGGGCATGCTGGGCAAGCACACCCACGAGCTGCCCGAGGGGCAGCGCCGGCCGGTGGTGCACGCCGACTACCTGTCCAATTACGCCTCCCGGGCCTGATGTCCCGGGTTCCGTCTACGGTGGGGCCGGAACACGCACCACCTGCCTGAGGAGTCACCGCCGATGAAATTCACCATGCTGCCCACCGTGTGGGATGAGACCGTCGCCGAGCTCGAGGCCGCCGGGCACGAGTTCGTCGAGGACCTCGCTCAGGCCCGCGGGCTGGTGTTCAACGCCGGTCCGGAGAAGCTCCCGGATCCGGTGCCGGAGAACATCGAGGTCATCCAGCTGCCCTTCGCGGGTGTGGAACCCTTCAATGATGCCGGCCTGCTCGCCGCGGATGGCCCCCGTTGGGCCAACGGCGCGGGCCTGTACGCGGACACCGTCGCGGAGTCGGCGCTGAGCCTGCTGCTCGCGCAGCTGCACCTGCTCAAGACCGCGGTGACCAGCGCCTCCTTCGACTCCGCGGACACCATCGACGCGCACAAGCAGTGGCTGTTCGAGGACAAGACCGTCGCCGTCATCGGCGCCGGCGGCATCGGCGTGCGCCTGCTGGAACTGCTGGCACCGCACCGCGTATCGACGATCGCGGTCAACCGCTCCGGCCGTCCCGTCACCGGTGCAGACCGCACCGTCGCCATTGACGATGCCGCGATGGACGAGGTGTGGGCCACCGCCGACTACTTCGTGCTCATCATGCCGCTGACGGACCAGACCCGGCACATGGTCGACGCCGAGGTCCTGGGGAAGATGAAGTCCACCGCCGTGGTGGTCAACGTCGGCCGCGGCCCGCTCATCCACACTGACGACCTGCTCGCCGCCCTGCGGGACGGCACCATCGCCGGCGCGGCCCTCGACGTCACCGACCCCGAGCCCCTCCCGGATGATCATCCGCTGTGGGGGCTGGACAACTGCCTGATCACCCCGCACGTGGCCAACACCCCGTCGATGGTCCGGGCCCTGACCGGTCAGCAGGCCGTGCGCAACTTCGACGCCTTCGAGGCCGGGGAGACCATGCCCGCCGAGGTCGACGGAAAGGCCGGATACTAGATGAAGTTCACCATGTACCCCGGTGTGTGGGACAACGTCGTCGCCGAGGTAGAGGAGGCGGGCCACGAGTTCGTCAGTGACCTCCACCAGGCCGAGTTCCTCATCTACGCCGGTGGTCGCCTGCCGGATCCGCTGCCCGAGAACATCGGCTTCGTCCAGTTCGTGTTCTCCGGGATCGACCGACTCGTCGACGCCGGCGTGATCCAACCCGGCACCCGCTGGGCGAACGCCGCCGGCGCCTACGGCCGCCCGGTCGCCGAGATCGCCATGACGCTCCTGCTCGCGCAGCTGCACCAGGTCAAGGCCGCAGGCATGGCCGCCTCCTTCCAGGCCCGCGGCCCCATCGACGCCGCTCAGGGCTGGCTGTTCGACGGCCCCACCGTCGCCATCGTCGGCGCGGGCGGCATCGCCGACGGGCTCATCCCCATGCTGCGTCCCTTCGGGGTCCGCATCATCGCCGTCAACCGTTCGGGCCGTGCCGTCGAGGGGGCGGATGAGACCGTCGCCATGGCGGACGCGGAGTGGGTGTGGTCCGAGGCCGACGCCTTCGTCCTCGCCATGCCGCTGACGGAGCAGACGCGGGGAGTGGTCGACGCTGAGCGGTTCGCGCAGATGAAGGAGTCCGCGGTCGTCGTCAATGTGGGTCGCGGTGAGCTCATCGTCACCGATGATCTCGTCGAGGCGCTGCGCACCGGGCAGATCGCCGGTGCGGCGATGGACGTCACCGACCCGGAGCCGCTGCCGGACGGGCACCCGCTGTGGCGGCTGCCCACCTGCACCATCACCCCGCACATCGCGGCGACCGGGCGGATCGCCAGCCGGCTGATCACCCCGACCATCCTCGCCAACGCCGCCGCGTTCGAGGCGGGAGAGCGGATGCCCACCGAGGTGCACCTGCGGAAAGGTTACTAACTTTTCGTTACACTCGAATGCCATGACTGATACGCGCACCACAGAACGAGAAGAAGTACTGACCAAGGCCCGCAAGGCCAAGGAAGTCGCCCCCGTCCTGGCGCAGCTGTCCACGGCGAAGAAGAATGAGATCCTGCTCACGGCCGCCGACGTGCTGGTGGAGAAGACCGATGAGATCCTCGCCGCCAACCAGAAGGACATCGACGAGGGTCGGGCGGATGGCATGGCCGAGTCTCTCGTGGACCGCCTCTCCCTCGACGCCGACCGCATCGCCGGCATCGCCGGAGGCCTGCGACAGGTCGCCGGCCTGAAGGACCCGGTGGGGGAGGTGCTCGGCGGCGGTGTCATGCCCAACGGCATCCAGATGCGCCAGATCCGCGTCCCGCTCGGCGTCATGGGCATGGTCTACGAGGCCCGCCCCAACGTCACCGTCGACGCCTTCGGCCTGGCCCTGAAGTCCGGCAACGTGCCGCTGCTGCGTGGTTCCCGCACCGCGAAGCACTCCAACTCGAAGCTGGTGGAGATCCTCCAGGATGTCGTCGCCTCCTTCGACCTGCCGCGGGAGACCGTGCAGCTTCTGCCGTGGGCGACCCACGACTCCGTGCAGGACCTCATCACCGCCCGCGGGCTGGTCGACGTGGTCATCCCCCGCGGCAGCGCCCGCCTCATCGAGGCCGTGGTCACCGGTGCGACCGTCCCCGCCATTGAGACGGGTACCGGTAACTGCCACTTTTACATCGACCGCGACGCCGACGTCACCGAGGGCATCGCCCTGGCACTCAACGGCAAGACCCGCCGGGTCTCGGTGTGCAACGCCACCGAGAACGTGCTCATCGACGCCGCGCTGCCCGACGAGGACAAGGCCCGCATCATCGCCGCGTTCCAGGACGCCGGGGTCACCGTCCATGGTGACGTCGACGAGCTCGAGGCCTTCGGCGCGACCGACATCGTCCAGGCCGACGACACCGACTGGGGTGACGAGTACCTGTCCATGGACGTCGCCGCCAAGGTCGTCGACGGCGTCGACGGTGCCATTGCCCACATCCAGAAGTGGACCACCGGCCACACCGAGGCGATCTCCACCGCCAACATCACCACCGCGCAGAAGTTCGCCGACGAGGTCGACGCCGCAGCAGTGATGATCAACGCCTCCACCGCCTTCACCGACGGTGAGCAGTACGGCATGGGCGCGGAGATCGGCATCTCCACGCAGAAGCTCCACGCCCGCGGCCCGATGGCCCTGCCGGAGCTGACCTCCACCAAGTGGATCCTCCAGGGCACCGGCCAGGCCCGCCCGTAGTGCCATGAACCGTCTCAGCGCCATCGCCGCCGCCCTCACGTTCGCCGTGGGGGCGGCGGCGCCGGTCGTTCCGGCCCAGGCCGGGCCGGCCGCGTCGGACCGTTGCCCGGAGGTCGTGGTCGTCGCCGCCCGCGGCAGTGAACAGAACGACGGCCCGGAGCCCGCCCGCTACAGCGAGCAGGCGCCGTGGACCTCTAACGGTTACGAGGCCACGCACCTGTCGGCGTTCCTCCACTACGCCGAGGCCCGCCACCTGGAACGGGCCGGGACCTCGCTCATGGCCGACGTCCATGTCCTCGGCCTCGACGATTCGGTCTACCCCGCGTCCCTCCCGCTGCCCGCGCTCGCGGAGGAGGATGAGGAACTCACTCCCGTCCAGACCGCGCAGCGGCTCGGCGAGGTGTTGGCCGAGAGTCCGGCGCACGTCATCGCCGACAACGCCGCCCGCGGCTTCGTCGAGGGTGTGCGTTCCGGCATCGACGGCACTCCCGACTACCTGGCCGCGTGGGAGGGCGTGACCGGTTGCACCCCCGGTTACCTGCTGCTCGGCTACTCGCAGGGGGCGATCGTGCTGACCGCGCAGGAGCAGGCTCTCGCGGAGCAGGGCCGGCTGGTCGGCTCGCTCTACTTCGGCAACCCGCTGCTGCGCCCCGGGGCGTCCCCGGTCGTCGGCTCCCCGGAACGGGGAGCGGGGCTGCTGGCGCCGGTGCCACAGGGGATGCTCCCGGCGGCGTCGACAAGCACGCCTCGGCTGGACTATTGCCTGCGCGGGGACTTCGCCTGCGACACCACCGTCGACGCGCTGAGCACCTCGCTGGCGTCCCGGGCCGGGGCGCACGCGGAGTACTTCGTCACCGATCAGCGGACCGCCGACGACGCGTACGTGGCAGACACCTTCGCTGACTGGATCAACGATTACACTTCCCCGCATGACTAGGCGCATCGGTGTCATGGGCGGCACCTTCGACCCGATCCACCACGGCCACCTCGTCGCCGCCAGCGAGGTCGCGGACCGCTTCGCCCTCGACACGGTGATCTTCGTGCCCACCGGGCAGCCGTGGCAGAAGGCCGACCGGCAGGTCTCACGCGCCGAGGACCGCTACCTCATGACCGTCATCGCCACCGCCTCCAACCCCAGGTTCCAGGTCAGCCGCGTCGACATCGACCGCGGCGGCGACACCTACACCGTGGACACCCTCCACGACCTGCGCCGCGAGTTCCCCGACGCGGAGCTGTTCTTCATCACCGGCGCCGACGCGCTGCGCTCGATCATGTCGTGGCGTGACTGGGAGGGCATGTTCGACCTCGCCGAGTTCGTCGGCGTCACCCGCCCCGGCTACGAGCTGACGGAGGAGATGCTGCCCGAGGCCCACCAGCAGCGGGTGCACCTCATCGACGTGCCCGCCATGGCGATCTCCTCGACCGATGTCCGCGAGCGCGCCGCGCAGGGCCGACCGGTGTGGTACCTCGTGCCGGACGGGGTGGTGCAGTACATCGCGAAGAATGATCTGTACCGGCGACCGGGTGGAAACTAGGACATTGGGCCCGTTCCGTGGGAAACTGGGGGACAAGTGTTTTCTGCTGCATATCTACTGCTCTACAGATGAGGATCCTGCGTGACTGTTTCTGACGAATCCCGCCGCCTGGCCACCATTGCGGCCCTGGCCGCCGACGAGAAGCTGGGCCGTGACATCGCCGTGCTGGACGTCTCCGACGTCATGGCCATCAGCGATGTCTTCGTCGTGGCCTCGGCGGACAACGAGCGCCAGGTCGGTGCCATCGTCGAGGAGGTCGAGGACAGGCTCACCGAGGCCGGCGTCGAGCCGTTGCGCCGGGAGGGCAACCGGGAGAACCGCTGGGTGCTGCTCGACTACGGGGTGCTCGTCGTCCACATCCAGCGTGACACCGAGCGTGAGTTCTACGGTCTCGACCGGCTCTACCGTGACTGCCCGCTCATCGAGGTCGAGGGCATCGAGCTGCCCGAGCGTCCGGGTGAGTGGACGGAGGACGTGGATGTCCGCACCGTCGAGTCCATCGACGAGATCCCGCTCGCCGCGCCCGCTCCGGAGGACGAGGACGAGGGGTACTGAGACCCATGACCCGCCGCCTGGTCATGATCCGTCACGGTCAGACCCACTACAACGCCACCCGCCGCATGCAGGGACAGCTCGACACCGAGCTGTCGGATCTGGGGCGGGAACAGGCGCGTGCGGCGGGGCAGATGCTTGTCGACGCAGGCATCTCCCGCATCCTCTCCTCCGACCTCGCCCGTGCGTATGACACCGCGTGCATCATCGCCGACATCCTCGGCGTGGAGGTGGAGAAGGACGCTCGCCTCCGCGAGACCCACCTGGGGCAGTGGCAGGCGAAGTCCCACGACGAGATCGACGTGGAGCTGCCCGGGGCGCGCGCCATCTGGCGCCACGACGCCACGTGGGCACCTCCGGAGGGTGAGTCCCGCGTCCAGGTCGCGCAGCGGGCCCGCCCGGTCATCGACGACCTCATGGCCGACTACGACGACTGGGACGGCCACGCCGTCCTCGTCGTCGCCCACGGCGGCACGATCTCCGCTCTGACGTCCAACCTGCTGGGCCTCGACGTGTCCATGTACCCGCTGCTCTCGGGCCTGAAGAACGGGTGCCGCTCGCAGCTGACGGCCCGCCCACGCTTCCAGCCGGGCAGCTTCGACGCCCTCGACGACTTCCAGGTCCGGGCGAACAGCATCGCCGGCGACGGTGCGGTCGGGGACTCGGGTGCGGCGAAGAAGATCCGCACCCCGGAGTTCACCCCGGAGACCGTCGGTGACGCTCAGTGGTACCTCGACGGATGGAACATGGGCTGATGCCGGTCCGGATCATCACCGACTCCTCCGCCGACCTGCCCGAGGAGGTCATCGAGGAGCTCGACATCACCGTCGTCGACCTCCACGTCATGCGCGATGAGGAGGGCCACGACTCCTCGACCTCCGGGCTGTCCTCCCTGGAGTTGACCGCCGCCTACGCCCGGCAGCTCGAGCGCGGCGGTGACGAGGGTGTGCTGGCCCTGCACCTGTCGAAGGAGCTGTCCTCGACGTGGTCGGCCGCCGTGCAGGCCGCCGCCGTGTTCCCGGATGACCTGGTCCGCGTCGTGGACACCGGTTCCGTCGGGATGGCCGTGGGGGCGGCCGCGATGGCCGCCGCGAAGGTCGCCAGCGAGGGCGCGGATCTCGACGAGTGCCACGACATCGCCGTGGGCACCCTCGAACGTTCCGCCACCTGGGTCTACCTCCACGGCATCGAGGAGATGCGCAAGTCCGGCCGCATGTCCGCCGCCACGACCGTCCAGTCGGCGGTCCTGCTGGCCACCAAGCCGATCATGCAGATCAGGGGCGGCCGCCTGGAGCTGGCGGGCAAGACCCGCACCCAGTCGAAGGCGTTCACCAAACTCGTCGAGCTGGTCATCGAGCGCGCCGGGGGAGACCCCGCCTTCGTGGCCATCCAGCACAATGACGCCGATGAGGCCGCCACCGACCTGCACAACATGCTCGCCGATGTCCTGCCCGAGGGGTCGAGCATCATGACCATGCTCATGGAGGCCACCCTCGCCGTCCACACCGGTGCCGGTGCCATCGGCCTGTCGGCGGTGTTCTCCGCCCGCCCGGAGGATTTCTCCCCAGTCAGTTGACGTGTCAGCGGGGTTGTCCACAGGCCCGCTCGAGTGCGCTGTCGCCGGACGTGAACACCCCCTAGCGTGAGCGCCATGAGCGCCACCATCGACCGTCTCGCCGACCTCACCCGCCCCACGGGGCAGGAACAGCTTCTCGACGTCGCCTACCCCACCCCGCGTTGGACCCTCACCCTCCGCCAGGGGATGGTCGCCGGGGTACTGGTCCTCCTCATCGTCGGGGCCTGGGTGGTGCTGCAGCGCGATCCCGAACCCGCCGCCCTGCCCGTGGCGGACCTGCCGGCGGTGGCCGCGGGCCCCTCCGCCGACCCCGGCACGGACCTGGTGGTCTCCGTCGTCGGCCACGTCGCCCACCCCGGTCTGGTCACTCTCGCCCCCGGCGCGCGTGTCGACGACGCCCTCGCCGCCGCCGAACCTCTCCCGGAGGCCGACCTTCTCGCCCTCAACCGGGCGCAGCGGCTCACCGACGGCCAGCAGCTCGTCGTCCCCGCGGTAGGGGAGGCAGCGCCTCCGGATGCGGGCTCCGGTGGCGCGGGCGCCGTGTCCCTCAACTCCGCCGACGTCGCGGAACTGACCACCCTTGACGGGGTGGGGGAGGCCACCGCCTCGGCGATCATCGCCCATCGCGAAGCCACCGGCGGGTTCACCGCCATCGACCAGCTCATGGACGTCAAGGGCATCGGCCCCGCCAAGTTCGAGGCACTGCGGGACCAGGTGAGTCTGTGAGCGAACTCCGCCTGGTGCCCGCGGCACTGGCGGTGTGGGCGGTCATCCTCGTCCTGCTCAGCCACGGCTCCGTGGCGCTGGCGGTGGCCGGCGTGGTGGTCGCCGCCCTGGTCCTCGGCCTCCTGGGTCAGGGCGGGCAGGCCACGATGGTCGGGGCGAGCGGGGCGGCGGCGACCCTGGTCACCTGGGCCGGCCTGGAGGCGGGCTCGGTCCTGGGAGCCGGGGGAGCAGATCGTCGGGGAGGTGGCCACCGCCCCCGTGGAGATCACCGGCGGCGGGTACCTCGTGCGTGTCGACGTTTCCGACCTCCCCGCACCCCTGCCCGTGTTCACCGACGAGCTCGGCGACGGTGTCGTCTCCGGCTCCCGGGTCGTGGTGGAGGCGAGCCTGAGCGCCAGCGACCGCCCCGGACTACTCGGCCAGGTGGGCAACGGCCGCGTGCACCCCGTGGCCGGCCCGAGCGGCATGGACGCGGTCTCCCGCCTGGTCCGGGAGTCGCTCGGGCGGGCCGTGGAGACGAGCGTCGGCGAGGCTTCCCAGGGGCTCATCCCCGGCATGGTCCTCGGCGACACCTCCGGCCAGACGGCCGCGGACACCCAGCTCTACATCGACACCGGACTGTCCCACCTCACGGCGGTGAGCGGGGCGAACGTCGCCATCGTCACCACCGCCGCCGTGCTCGTCTGCCGGCTGCTCACCCTCGGCCCGCGGGTCCAGGTGGGGGCGGCTGCCGTGGCGCTGGCGGGCTTCGTCGGCCTGGTGGGCACGGAACCGAGCGTGCTGCGTGCCTCGGTGACCGGCCTGGTTGGGCTGCTCGCGGTGATCAACTCCACCCGGATGGAACCGATCCACGGGCTGTGCCTGGCCCTCATCGGCCTGCTGCTGTGGGACCCGGACCTCGCCGTGGCCTACGGCTTCGCGCTCTCGGTGGCCGCCACCGCCGGGATCATCGCCCTGTTCCCGCTGCTCTACCGACCGCTGGCCAGGACCGGGTGGCCCGACATCCTCGTCCGGGCGATCGCCGTGGCCGTCGCGGCGGACCTGGTCACCATGCCGATCATCGCGCTCATGGCCGGCCGGGTGTCGATGGTCTCCGTCCTCGCCAATGTCCTGGTCGCTCCGGCGGTCGCCCCCGTCACCGTCCTGGGACTCATCGCCGCGGGCCTGTCCCTGCTGCCCGGCGGCCTGGCGACACTCCCGCTCATGATCATCGAACCGTGCACCTGGTGGATCCACACCGTGGCCACCTGGTGCGCCGGCCTGCCCAACGCCACCGTGCCCGCCAGCCCCGCCTGGGTGCTCGTCGGCTACGGCTGGGTCCTCGTCGGCGTCATCAGCGGGCACCCGCTCAAGACCGCCGGGGTGGTGTGCGCTCTCTTCCTCTGGGCGGCACGTACCGATCCGCTGCCGCCGGAAATCCCGCTCGAGTCCCTGCGGGTCCACCATGTGCCCACCGTCGAGGAGGTGGGGACCGCACCACCGGGGACGCAGGTGATTGTGGTGGAGGAGGGAGACGGGCGGGCGTCGATACGCCCGACGGTGACGCGGGAGGGGATCCCCGTGCTGTTCCCGCAGCGCGACGGGCCGGTGACACTGCACGTGGACGGCACGCAACATGCCGCCGACGGGAGGTTCTAATATGGGGCGCATGCCCGTGGCCCCCGTGAACCTCATTCTCGGCGAGGACGAGTTCCTCGCCGAACGCACCCGCCGCACGCTCGTCGACGCCGTCCGCGCTGACCTGCCCGAGGGCACCGACCTGGAGGTCACCACCCTGCGCGCCTCCGATGTCACCGTCCCCGAACTCATCGACGCCACCAGCCCCTCCCTCTTCGGCGAGGACCGCGTCGTCGTGGTGACCAAGGCCGAGATGGCCGGCAAGGAACCCGCCGAGATCCTCCTGCAGGCCTGCAAGGATGTTGCGCCGGGCATCCACCTCATCATCCACCACACCGGCGGCGGCCGGCAGAAAGCCCTGGTGGGCAAGTTCAAGAAACTCGCCGACGTCCACGAGGTCAACCCGCTCAAACCGGGCGACCGGCCGAGCTGGGTGACCAACGAATTCCGCACCCACGGCATCCGCCCCACCCCGGACGTCGTCCACGCGCTGCTCGAAGGCGTCGGCTCCGACCTGCGCGAACTCGCCTCCGCCGTCTCCCAGCTCGTCGCCGACACCGACGGGGAGGTCACCGTCGCCACCGTCCGCTCCTACTACGAGGGCGTGGCCGAGGTCTCCGGCTTCGACATCGCCGACCTCGCCGTCAGCGGACAGACATCCCGCGCCGTGGCCAGCACCCGCCGCGCCCTGCAACTGGGCATGCACCCCGTCGCACTCGCCGCCGCCCTGAGCAGCAAGGTCGGCGCCATCGCCCGGTTGTACTCCACCCGCACCAGCGACTACCAGTCCCTCGCCGGCTCCCTTGGCATGCACCCCTTCGTGGTGAAGAAGACCGCCTCCGTGGCACGCCGCTGGTCCGGCGACGCCGTCTCCGAGGCCGTCATCGTCGTCGCCGAACTCGACGCCGAGGTCAAGGGCCAGGGCGGCGACCCGGAATTCGCCATCGAGTACGCCGTGCGCCGCATCTCCGAGCTCGGTGGTTAAGATCGACACCATGACCGACATTCCCGACGACGTCCGCGAACTGGCCACCCGCCTGTTCGACATGGCCCGCAACGGCGACCACACCCTCCTCGCCTACGTCGACGAAGGAGTGAGCCCCGACCTGATGAACCAGGACGGCAACTCCCTGCTCATGCTCGCCTCCTACAACGGCCACGCCGACCTCACCGCCGAGCTGCTCAAGCGCGGCGCCGAGGTGGACAAGGTCAACGACCGCGGGCAGACCCCGCTCGCCGGCGCCGTGTTCAAGAAGGACCTCGACGTCATGGACGTACTCCTCACCGCCGGCGCCGACCCGCACGCCGGCCAGCCCTCCGCCCTGGCCACCGCCCAGTACTTCCAGATCGAGGACGCCCTGGCGCGACTCGGCGTGGAGGAATGACCCCCTCCCAACTGGGCACACTGGTCGTCCTCAACCTCGTGGGAGCCGCCTCCCCGGGGCCCGACATCCTGCTCATCACCCGCCTGGCCACCCGCTCCCGCCGCCACGCCCTCGCCGCCACCCTGGGCATCCAGTTCGGTGTCCTGTTCTGGTGCACCCTCACGGTCCTGGGCGCTGCCGCCCTCCTCAACGCCTTCCCCGCCATCCTCGGCCTCGTCCAGCTCATCGGCGGCTCCTGGCTGATCTGGATGGGCCGCGGCAACATCGTCGGCGGCCTCCGCGAGCGCCACCACCCGCCCGTGGATCTTGACGACGCCGCCGCCCGCCTCGGCCGCCTCCGCTCCGCCTTCTGGCTCGGGCTGACCACCAACCTGTCCAACCCCAAGATCGTCCTGTTCCTCTCCGCCCTCATCGCCCCGTTGCTGCCACCCTCGCCGACCGCCGCGACCTCGATCATCGTGGTGCTCGTCCTGTGGCTGTCCTCCCTGGCACTCCAGATCGCGATCTCCCTGCTGGTCTCCACCGTGGGGATGCGTCGGCGTCTGCTGCGCGCCGGGCCGTGGATCGACATCGTCGCCGGGGCGTTCTTCATCGTCGCCGGCCTGGTCCTGGCGGTCACCGGCCTGCGCGACCTGACCGGCTGGTGACCTCTGTGGGGTGGGCGGCGGGTTGAGTGGCGCTTTGTACGCCAGTTGGACCCGGAAAATCGGGAATCCGTGCTCAAAGTGGGGTGGAAAGCGCCACCGGGGACCTGTCGGTGTTCCTTCGGGTGGCAGGAACTCCCCGAGAACCGGGAAAACGGTGAGTTTCTGCCACCCGAAAGAACACCCGCAGCAGATCAGGCATAGCGGGCACAGAAAAATCCCCGGCCCCCTGCCCGCGTGAGCGGGTCAGGAACCGGGGATCAGTCGACGGGGAGTTACTCACCCATCTTGTTGAAGGCGCGAGCCATGCTCGACTTCTTGTTGGCGGCGTTGTTGCGGTGGAACACACCCTTGGTCACGGCCTTGTCCAGTGCGCGACCGGCGGTGCGCAGCTGAGCCTCGGCGGCAGCCTGGTCGCCGGCCTCGACGGCGGCACGGAACTTGCGGATCTCGGTGCGCACGGCGGAGCGGACGGACTGGTTGCGCTGGCGACGCTTCTCGTTGGTGAGAACGCGCTTCTGCTGGGACTTGATGTTTGCCATTGGTTTTTACCTCTTGGTGTCGAAGATCTTCGGTGTCGGTAACCCACCAGCCGGACCGGTCCCGAACCAGTCGTGGTTCATCGGTGCCGGTACTTGCAAGAACGAACCCAAGGTCCTGCCCGTCCCGACCGGCACATCCGGAAGTGAATAACAGGCAAAGCCTAGCAGCCCGGCCAGGCGCAACCAAAAGTCAGACTCAGCCCCAGTGGTACGTCGACCGCAGGCGGTTGGCGATCCGCTCGAAACGCCGCTGCGGGAACAGTGCGCCCTGGCGGCGGATGCCCAGTTCGGAGACCTCGAGGACCCGGTCGAGGCGGACCCAGCACTGCCGACCGGAGGAGTCCCACTCACCGGCCCCGATGTCGAGCCACGCCTCCTCTCCGTCGTGCTGCGGATTGGGGGAGATGAGCAGCCCGAGGATGGCGTGCCGGTCACGGCCGACGACGAGCATGGCGCGTTCGCGCGGGGGTTTGTCCAGCCCGTCGGACGGCGCCCAGATCCAGACGACTTCGCCGGGTTCGGCCTGGCCGTCCATGTCGGGGGCGTAGTAGATGTTGCGCGACATCCGTTCGGTCGCCTCGACGCGGATGCGGGCGGCGTTGGCGCGGACGACCTCGGGCCGGTAGCCGGTGTGCAGGCCGAGGCGCTCGTTGATCCGGGCGAGACCGGTTTCCAGGGGGCTGGAGGTGGGGCCGACGATGAGGCGTCGGAGCCAGGAGCCGCGCCCGGCGCCGACGGCCCGGCTGGCGGCGGGGCCGGACACCGTGGGCACCGTGGACTCCGGGCGCTTAGAAGCCCCGGAAGCCCCGGAAGCCCGGGATGCCCCGGGAACCCCAGATGCCCGGGAACCGCCTGAACCTCCAGAACCTGCCGGGCCCGGGCCGGTGCCGCCGGTCGTGCCGGTTCCGGTGTCACTCATGTGCGCCATCCTGGTCAGCTGTGTGCGTGGTGTTCCGGCAAGTGTATCCACCGGCCCTCGCACGGGTCCACCACCGCCTCATCGCCGCCTCGCCGCTGTTTCGTCGTCGGGCCGGTGCAGGGTACTAGGCTGGGGTGATCACGCCTGCCGGTACAATGCGGCAGGAGAGGTGGGCTGTGTGTTCAGCGAACGGCAGTGGCCCGCCAGATGTTCGCGGACGAGTTCTTCGTGCCCGCCGACGCCGACACGGATAAGGAATCAGTTGACCCGGAAATTTGCAGAGCAGACGTTCACCGATCCGTCGAGGATCCGTAACTTCTGCATCATCGCGCACATCGACCACGGCAAGTCGACGCTCGCGGACCGCATCCTCCAGCTGTCGGATGTCGTCGACGCCCGTGACATGCGGGACCAGTACCTGGACAACATGGACATTGAGCGGGAGCGGGGCATCACCATCAAGGCGCAGAACGTGCGTCTGCCGTGGATTCCGCGTTCGGGTCCGCTGGAGGGGCAGGAGATCGTCATGCAGATGATCGACACCCCTGGTCACGTGGACTTCACGTATGAGGTCTCCCGCGCGCTGGAGGCGTGTGAGGGTGCGATCCTGCTTGTCGACGCCGCCCAGGGCATCGAGGCGCAGACCCTCGCCAACCTGTACATGGCGATGGACAAGGACCTGGAGATCATTCCGGTCCTCAACAAGATCGACCTGCCGGCTGCCGACCCGGAGAAGTACGCCCTTGAGGTGGCCAACATCATCGGCTGTGAGCCGGAGGATGTGCTGCGTGTCTCGGGTAAGACGGGTCAGGGTGTGCCGGAGCTGCTGGACAAGGTCGCCGAGCTCGTGCCGGCCCCGACGTCCGAGTTCGGGCCGGAGGCCCCTGCGCGGGCCATGATCTTCGACTCGGTCTACGACACCTACCGTGGCGTGGTCACCTACATCCGCATGATGGACGGCAAGCTCAAGCCCCGCCAGCGCATCAAGATGATGTCGTCGAGCGCGGTGCATGAGCTGCTGGAGATCGGTATCGTCTCGCCGACGCCGAAGAAGTGTGAGGGTCTCGGTCCCGGTGAGGTCGGTTACCTCATCACCGGTGTCAAGGACGTCCGCCAGTCGAAGGTCGGTGACACCGTCACCTGGGCGGACAAGGGTGCCGAGGAGGCTCTGCAGGGCTACGCCGAGCCCAAGCCGATGGTCTACTCGGGTCTGTTCCCGATCTCCCAGGCGGACTTCCCGGCGCTGCGTGAGGCCCTGGAGAAGCTGCAGCTCAATGACGCGTCGCTGACCTGGGAGCCGGAGACCTCCGTCGCCCTCGGTTTCGGTTTCCGGTGCGGCTTCCTCGGCCTGCTGCACATGGAGATCACGCGTGACCGCCTGGAGCGCGAGTTCGATCTCGATCTCATCTCCACGTCCCCGTCTGTGGATTACCGCGTCATCGCCGAGGACGGCAAGGAGCATCGGGTGCACAACCCCTCGGACTGGCCGGGCGGCAAGCTGCAGGAGGTCTACGAGCCGGTGGTCAACGTGACCATCATCGTGCCCAGCGAGTTCGTCGGCACCACGATGGAGCTGTGCCAGTCCAAGCGTGGCGACATGAAGAACATGGACTACCTCTCCGAGGACCGCGTCGAGCTGCGCTACATGATGCCGCTCGGCGAGATCATCTTCGACTTCTTCGACATGCTCAAGTCGCGGACCAAGGGTTACGCCTCCCTCAACTACGAGGAGGCCGGCGAGCAGACTGCTGACCTGGTCAAGGTGGACATCCTCCTCCAGGGTGAGCCGGTCGACGCGTTCTCCGCGATCGTCCACCGCGACAACGCCCAGTGGTACGGCAACAAGATGACCGTGAAGCTCAAGGAGCTCATCCCGCGTCAGCAGTTCGAGGTGCCTGTGCAGGCGGCGATCGGTTCGAAGATCATCGCCCGTGAGAACATCCGCGCCCTGCGCAAGGACGTCCTGGCCAAGTGCTACGGCGGCGACATCTCCCGTAAGCGCAAGCTGCTGGAGAAGCAGAAGGCCGGTAAGAAGCGCATGAAGAACATTGGTTCCGTGCAGGTGCCGCAGGAGGCGTTCGTCGCCGCCCTGTCCACTGACTCGGACTAACTCTCAGCGCACGAGGGGCACACCATGACGGTGTGCCCCTCTGTCGCTTTTCGACGCCCCTTCCCTCACCGTCCGAGGTTCCGGTACGAATCCACGGCACCGGAGACGAAGCCGTCGACGACGTTCTTGCCCCACATTTCAATACGCAGCCGGAGTGTCTCCGTCAGGGTGGGTTCGAGGTCGCGTCGAAACACCTCGAGGGGCCGGGCGAGCGGGGTGAAGCCGGAGTATCCGGGGGAAGACACGACCAGGTACTCGGGGGACTCCGCTGGTGCAGTGTCTCGAACGGGAACCGTGAAACACTCGGCGACCATCCATGCTGATTCATCTGTGGCGAGGAGACTGAACTGCAGCTCGTGAGAGGGCAGGTGCGCGTACCCGGCGGACGTTCCAGGCTCACCGAATAATCGATTCGACGTAGTGAAGGTGATGACGGGTGTGGTGGGCAGAGCAGAGAGACGACTCTTGATGCCGGTGAACACCGCCTCCTTGAGTCGTTGACCTCCGGGCACCAGGGACATCTGGGAAGGTGAATTGCTCCCATCGGCCGCCAACTGCTGCAGGGCATGTTCTGCGGAAGGAGTGGTGGGCAGGGATTCCAGTGCCAGCTGAACGGAATCGAGGGCCCGTTGTCCGATGAAACCGATGAATGGTCCGAAGTTCCCCTTGTCGGCCGCCTCGAGGCAGTCGTAGTAGTTGTTGCGTTGATCCTGGAACACGACGAGAGGAATACCGGGATTGCGGTAGAGGTAGATGCTCGCGAGCGCGCGGGAAACCCGACCATTGCCGTCGGCGAACGGGTGGACGCAGACGAAGGCGTAGTGGATGTAGGACGCCTGATCCACCGGATGTGCGTTGGTGAACTGGACGCTGGTGCACTCGCCGATCAGACGTGCCATGTCGGGTGGGGTGTCTTCCACTGGGGCATAGGCGTGGATGGTCCCGCCTGCTGTAGTGGGGCTGTTGGGCATGGTCTTGTACTGGTCGTGCGGTAACGCCTGCGCCTGCGGACCGACCGCCGTCTCCACGGTGAAGGTGGCCTGGCTCGCGGTCATCGTCGCGTGGAGTTCACGGATGAGTTGCTGACTCAGCTCCCGTCGTCCCGTGGCCACGTCGAGGATGAACTGGTAGCCGTTCATCGCATCGTCGAACGCGGGGCGGACGTGTGCTCCCCGATGTTGCATGGTCTGCTCCCACCCTGCGGCAGCCTCGGCGATGGTCCGGGTGAAGCCACGGTCGGAGTGGTAGATGCCCTCGATGGCGTTGGTGTCCACGGCCGCCGAGCGGGTCATCAGTCGTGAGGACTCGGCACGGGCGTCGTCACCGATCTCCCGGAATCGGGCGGCGTAGGTGTCGAATGCCTGGTGCGGTCCGCTCTGGGTGATCCATTCCACGAACGAGGGGAAAGGCTGATAGGTGGACACGGGTACCTCCGAAGGGGTTTGGTCTCCGTAAGCCTACCTTCCGGCTCAGACACTCCCCAGCAGGTCATAGAGGCGTCGGTGCCGCGTGGCGACGCCCCCGTACCCCGCGTGGGCGTCCTCGTCGACGTCGATGAGAGTGTGCGGGTGATGGGTGAGAGGGCGAATGCCGGGGGCGTCGAGACGCAGGGCGGTGACCGCGGCGAGTGCACAGCCGGTGAGGGCGGCGTCGGCGTCGTCGATGAGTTGGACGGGGCGGCTGGTGATGTCCGCGGCGATGCGCATCCACGGTAGTGATCGCGCACCGCCGCCGACCACGGGCAGGGGTGCGGTCGTGTCCGCCATGCCGGGCAACAGGGCGAGGATGACGCCCTCGAGGACGGCCCGGTAGAGGTCAGCGCCGGTGGTGCCGGCGTGCATGCCGATGACCGCGGCACGCAGGTTGTCGTTCCGCACGGGGAAGCGTTCCCCGTGGAGGGAGGGAAGGGCGAGGAGACCGGAGGGGGTGCGGGCGTCGAGAAGCAGGGTGTCCGCCTCGGTGGCGGTGATGCCGCCGAGAAAGGTGGTGCGTGCCCAGTCGGCGGTGCCGGCGGCGCTGAGGACGGCGGCGATCTGGAGGATGCCGTCGTCGACGGCGAGCTGGTGGACGGGGCCGGGTGCCTGCATGTCCGTGCGCAGCTGCGCACACCAGCCGGAGGTGCCCAGGTAGAGGTAGTCGGTGCCGGGCTGGTCGCCGATGATGCCGAGGGTCGTGCATGCGGCGTCACCCGGGGCGAGGACCACGGGGATGCCGGCGGGCAGGCCGAGGGCGTTGCCATCAGCAGTGCCGCCGACGTGACCGGAGCGGATCTCCGGCAGGGTGCCCGGTGAGCAGTGCGCAGCTGCGCACACCTCCCGCGACCACGTGCGGGTGGCCAGGTCCATGAGTCCGGTGGTCGACGCGGTGGTCGGATCGACGAACTGACCCAGGCCGAGCCGGTGGAGGAGGTACCCGGTGGGGGAGAAGAGGACGGCGTCGGCACTGGCGCGGGGATCGCCACTGTCGTGGAGGCGACGCAGCATCGCGGCGTTGCTCGTGGCGTTCTGCTCGTTGCCGGTGATCTCCACCCAGTGCGGTACCTCGGTGGCGATGGCCGTGGCGGCGTCGGTGGCGCGGGTGTCGTTGTAGAGGATCGCCCGACCGATGGCGGCGCCGGAGCCATCGAGGCAGATGAGGTCCTGCATCTGGCCGGTGACGCTCAGGGCGGCGACATCGTCGGTGGGCAGAGCTGCGACGGCAACCCGGGCGGCCGCGAGCCAGTCCTCCGGGGACTGCTCGACCCCGCCGCCGGGCAGCGTGTGGGTGGGATGGGGCTGACTGCACGCGGCGGTGGTCTCACCGGTGCGGAGGTCGATGAGGGCGGCTTTGGCACCGGAGGTGCCCAGGTCGAGGGCGAGGACGTGCATCAGAACAGCGCTGGCCTGATGTGTTCCCAGGCGGCGGGGAGCTGCTTGTTGAAGGTGTGCCAGTCGTGCGTGCCGGTCTCGGAGTAGTCGACGCGCAGGCCCGGGGCGTCACCGAGGGCGTCGTCGAGCATGCGGGTGCAGTCGAGGGAGGAGCGTTCGAGGACGGCGCCGGAGGACATGTCGAACCAGTCGCCGTCGGCGTAGTTGGCCACGTCGTCGGCGGCGAAGGCACCGGTGGCGGCGGAGAGGTAGACGCGCTGGTCGCGCAGGCCGGAGGGGTCGGAGACGGTGTCGTGGTAGCGCCAGGCGTCGCTGCCGTCGGGGCCGTAGAGGTTGTCCAGGTCGCCGCCGCGGGTGGTGACGGTGAGGTGGGCGTTCTGCCGGCCGAGGGGGTCGAGGGTGGAGTAGCAGCCGGAGAGGCCGAAGGCGGCGTCGAAAAGCTCGGGGTGCTGGTTGGCGATGTGGATCGCACCCGTCGCGCCCATGGACAGCCCGCCGATGCCGCGGTGGCCGTTGAAATTGAGTTCGGTTTCGGCCTCGAGGAGCGGGGCGAGTTCGCTGGTGATGAACGTCTCCCACTGGTGTCGGCCGAGGGTCGGGTCGTTGCGTTGCCAGTCGGCGTACATCGACGCCTGCGCCTGCGTCGGCATGACGAGGGTGACGTTCTCGTCGGCGAACACCTCTGGCGCGATGCCGGGGCTGAGCCACCAGGAGGTGCGCGGGGCGCCGACGCCGTCGAGAAGATAGAGCATCGGGGCGGGTGTGTTGCTGTCGGCCGCGCCCATGATCTGCACCTCGACGTTGCGCATCATCGCCGGCGAGGCGACGGTCCAGCGTTCGAGTCGCTCGCCCTCCACCTGCTTGTCGACGATCGCGGGGGTCACGATGGAGCGATCCACCGGCAGTTTGCTCCCGGCCGCGCTGCTGCCGGGCGCACTGGACACCGGCACCTCGGAGGAACCGAGGGCGTCGAGGGTGGTCAGGGTGGCGTCGATGGCGTCACCCGAGGACCCGGGGTCGGCGTTCGAGCTGATCACGGCCTGTTCCAGGGCGCTTCCCGTCAGTGACTGCGCTGCGGCGGGGGCCGCCAGGCCGAAGGCGAGTGCGGGGACGAGCGCGGTAGCCGCGAGGGGCGCGAGTGGCAGATGTGACTGGCGGGACATAATTCCGAGGCTAGCATCTCCGCTACTCGAAGTAGGTGAGGTTGGGGATCCGGCCCACCGGTTCCACCTGCGATCCCGTCCACGTGAAGTTGAGGGGCACCTGGTAGTCGGGGGCGACCGCGTTGGCGGCTCCGTCGCGATCCATGGCCTCATAGTCGATGACCTCGGTGTAGACGGTGGTTCCGTCGCCGCTGACGTTGCGGTAGACCTGTGGGACGAGCAGCCCGACGCCCAGGTACTCGCCGCGGTGGAAGAGCATGAGCTGGCCCTGCCGCTGCGCGTGGGTGGAGCCGGCGACGCCGACGAGTGCGTAACTGAGGTCCGCGCAGGGGTCGTAGTTGGAGTCGCCGGTGTACTCCCAACCGTGGCCGGCGAGCGTGGGCTCGGGTACCTGGGAGATGTTGTCATGGATGGTCGCTGCCTGCGGGTCGACGCCGCAGTTGTCCGGTTTCGGGGCGGGGGCGGCGGTCTGGGTCGGGGCCGTGGTGGTCGTGACCTCGGCCGGGGTGGTGCCTGGCGGAGGGGCGGACTCGGTGACCACGCTGGTGACGGTCACCGGGGTCTGATCGCCGGCGGTGTCCGAACAGCCGGCGACGGTGAGCGCCAGGGCAGTGACGAGGAGGGCGGGGATGCGACGGGGCACGGTGATCTCCTTCGGGTCGGTTCCCTCAGGCTAGCCAGCCTGCCCGGGTGTTGCAGCTAGTAGAGCGCCGGGCGGATGGTCTCCCAGGCCGGTGCCAGTTCCTCGTTGAAGTTGCGCCAGTTGTGTACGCCGTCGCCCTTGTAGTTGATCACCTGGTGGGTCATGCCGCGGTCGACCATGGCGCGCTCGAGATCCTCGGTGCAGGTGAGCACGCCACGTTCCAGGCCGGAGCCGGCGGCGAGGTTGAAGAAGGGGTCGCCGCCGTAGCTGGGCAGGTCCTGGTCGGTGACGGTGCCGTTGGCGGCGGAGAGGTAGACGGCCATGTCGCGTAGGCCCTCGGGGTTGCGGACGGTGTCGTGGGCGACCCAGGCCTCGGAGCCGAACTCGCCCCACATGTTGTCCACGTCGCCGCCGCGGGATTCGGTGACGATGCTGGTGATCTGGCGGCCGATGGTGCTGGTGGGGGAGTAGCAGCCGGAGATGCCGATGGCGGCGTCGAAAAGTTCGGGGTTCGCGTTGGCGAGGTGGACCGCACCGCTGGCACCCATGGACAGGCCGCCGATGCCGCGGTGGCCGTTGAAGTTGAGCTCGGACTCGGCTTCGAGCAGCGGGGCGAGTTCGGTGGTGAGGAAGGTCTCCCACATGTTGACGCCGAGCGCGGGGTCGGGCTTGTTCCAGTCGGAGTACCAGGAACCGGGGGCCTGGGTGGGGACGACGACGGTGACGTTCTCATCACCGAGGACTTTCTGGGCGCCGCCGATGCCGATCCAGCCGGAGAGCTTCGGGGCGTCGACGCCGTCGAGCAGGTAGAGCATCGGGGCCGGGGCGGCCGGGTCGGCGGGCTTCATGATCTCGACGGAGACGTGGCGCTGCATCGACGGGGAGGCGACGATCCACCGCTGGACCCGGTCCTCGCCGGGGTTGACCTGCAGGTTGTCGGCCTCGACCTCCTTGGCCACGATGCGCGCCTGCGTGATGGTCGGGTCCGTGGGCAGCGGGTAGCCCTCGTTGCTCGACAGCAGCGGGTCGGACAGCGGGACCTGGGAGGAGCCGATGGCGCGCAGGGAGCTCAGGGTCGCGTCGATGGAGGAGCCGGAGGAGGTCGGGTTCTGGCTGGAGTGGACGACGAGGTCGCGGCCGAGGGAGTCGGCGCTGCCGCCGGGGGAGCTGGTGCCGGAGTCACTCTGCGCCAGGGCGGGCGTGGCGGGCAGGGCGATCGCGGTGGACAGGGCGACGGTGAGCAGAAGGCGGTGGTTCCGGGTCATGGGAGGAAGGTACCGGGGAGTTTACGGTTATGTCATCTGTTTCCCTCAGGTAACAATTACTTTCGGGGGTGGGTCTCAGTACGGTTCGACCGTCACCCGCACCCGGGACCCGTGTCGGCGGCCACGGATCCGCATGAGTACCGCGACCAGGCTGAGCAGCAGGGTCAGGGCGGTGGCGACGAGGATCGCGTGCATCCCCAGACCCCGGTAGGCGATCGCACCGACGAACGCGCCGGCCGACAGTGCCGCCCACATCCGCAGGTGCTCGAGCCAGGCGGTGTGGGTGCCGCCGAAGAAGGCGTCGACGAAGCGCTGGCCCATCTTCACCAGCGTGCCGGTCATGTAGGTCAGGGGAATGGCCACCTCGCCGGAACGCTCGAAGATGCTGTTCATGGCGCCGATGCCGAGGGCGGCGGCGATGATGGCGGCGGCGGGGGCGTCGACAAGCACGAGGAGGGAGGAGGCGGTGAACAGCACGCACATGTTGGCCAGCACCACCTCGCGGATGCGGTCCGGCGGCAGGCGGCGCATGGCCAGGCGGCGCACGAGGGCGCCCTCCATGACGCCGAGCAGGAACATGAGGACCGCGGAACCCGCGAGCCACGCCAGTTCGGGGTCGCCGTCGATGGTGGAGGTGGCGATGCGGGTCGTGTTGCCCGACATGAAGGACAGGAACACGCCACCGAGGAAGATGAAGCCGACGGAATCGATGAAACCGGCGATGAAGGCGAAGCCGGCCGCGAGGTTCTTCTCGGCGGTGGTGTAGGTGTTCACCCTCCCAGTCTAGGCCGGGCTCAGGCGGTGGCCGGCCCCGTGTCGCCGCGCAGCAGGTCCTCCACCTCGGCCGCGGCCCGGAAGACGGCGTCCCAGCGGAACCCTGCGGGCATCGGTTCCCGCGCGGTGTACTGGCGGAACCATTCGGTGCGGCGGCTGCGCGCCGGGATCCACAACCGCTCCAGTGCGATGTAGGCCGCCGCCTCCGACTCGGGACCGCGCAGCGTGCCGGCGTCCACCGGGGGAGCGAACACCTTGTCCACGTAGCCGAGGAAGATCTCGGCGACACACCGGGCGATCTCCACGATGACGTCCCGGCCGATCTCCGGGTTGATCCGCAGCTGGTACCAGGAGTCCCACTCGTTGATCATCGGCGACGGCTGCTCACCCGTCACGGGGGTCTGGTGGAGGTAGCACCACGAGGTCTCGTCGTCGCGCTCGGTCTCCCACGTGGCCACCGCACCGATCTTCCACAGGTTGCCCAGCATCTCCACCCGGCGCATCGGGATCGTCCGGCCGAAGCCTGTGGCGGTGAACTCCGCGTACGCCAGCGACGGCTCCGTGGTCGTGCCCAGCCGACGACGCCAGCCGTTGACCGAGTCCGCGTGCGACGGCAGGTGGACGGAACTGGTGTGGGCGCGCCGGGTCTGGGTGGAGAGGTAGTGGTCCTCGAAGGTGATCCGGCTGCGGATGCTCTCCCGGGGCTGTTCCAGGCGGACGGGGATCGCATCCGCGGTGGGGAGGTAACCGAACGCCGCCCACTCCGACTCCGGCCGCAGGTGCAGGCGGTTGACCAGGCCCATGAGGGCGCCGAAGTCCTCGAAACGCTCCAGCTCCACGTTCTCCGCCAGCTGCAGGGCGGCGGAGGTGGCCTGCGGGATGCTCAGGTGAGGCCACGCACGGGCCAGCTCGACGCTGAACTGGACGGTGCGGGGATGGAGTTTGAGGTCCATGATCTCGGCTCCCTTCCGGGATGGGGAAGTGGCGGACTCCTCAGATGTGAACGGACTGGAATGTTGTGTACGTCACAGATTATCCCGGATGTGAAGGGCTGTAAAGGGTCCGTGGTTAAGACGTTATACACGGGGAACTCTCCCCGGAACCCTGTCGCGACCGACGCCGTGGCCCTAGGATCGCAGGTAGTTGACCAGCCGATTCAAGGAGCCCCCATGACTCTGTGGACCCCACGCCTGCCCCGCCTCGTCCTCGCCGGAGGCGCCGCCGGTGCCCTCGCCCTGGCCGGGTGCACGGACACCGGATCGGAGCAGGCTGCCCCGGTCACCTCGACGGTGGTGGTCACCTCGACCATGCAGCCGGCGGCCACACCAGCGGGCACCGCAGCGCCGGAATCGGCCGCGCCGGCGGTGACCACGGCGGCGTCGACAAGCGAGGAGCCGGCAGGCGGCCCCTGTGAGGTCAGTGCGATCCAGCAGGTGAGCGGGTACGAGGAGATGGACATGATGCTCTACTGCGACGGGGACTGGGCGCGCGCCGCGCTGTACCAGTCGGACTGGCTGCAGGTGTTCACCTGGGCCGGGGGCGAGTGGGCGCCCTACCGCGCGCACGGAGAAACCCGTGGCCTGGGCATGACCACGGGTTGTTATCTGGCGGAGCGGATCGCTGCGGACGGCATGCCCGCCGAACTCGTCGACAAGGCGACCATCTGCGACGAGGACGACCTCATCTTCTAGCGCTGCGTCCCGTCGTGGGCGTCGTCCGCCCAGCTGCCGGGGTCGGTGCGCCGCTGCTTCTCGACGTCGCCGTGGTCACCGTCGGCGTCCACCGGCGCGTCGGCGGTGTCTGTGGTGTCGTCGGAGTCTGGGGTCCAGCCGTCGGCCCACTCGCCGGTGTCGTAGTCGTAGTCGACGGCGTTGCCGTCCTCGTCGGTGCGCTGGTACCACTCGGTGACGTTCTCGGCGGTGGAGTCGAAGTCGGCGCCGGCGCCACGCCCCTCGGGAGCGGGCTCGACGGCGAGGCCGAAGTCGTCGCCGTGCTCCTCGAGGCCACGGACCACCGCGTTCTCCACGGCGGAGCGGGCGTAGGTGCGGCGGATGTAGGCCGGGTCGGTGCGCAGGTCGCGGACGAAGGCGACCATCATGAGCAGCAGCACCGCGGAGAACGGCAGGGCGATGAGGATGGTGAGGTTCTGCAGGGCGGTGAGGGTGGTCTCGCCGCCGGCCAGCAGCATGACGATGGCGATGCCCATCATGCACAGGCCCCAGAACACCACGACCAGCTTGTTCGGCTCCGGGTCGCCCTTGGAGGACATGGTGCCCATGACCAGGGACGCGGAGTCGGCGGAGGTGACGAAGAAGATCGCCAGCACGAGGATGAGGATGAACGGGGTGATCTGCGCCAGCGGCAGCTGACCGAACATGTCGAACAGGACCTGCTGGGAGGAGGCGGAGCCGTCGAAACCCTCGACACCGTTCTGGCTGTTGCGGATGGCGGTGCCGCCGAAGACGGTGAACGCCAGGATGAGGATGGTGGTGGGGGCGAGCATGGTGACCAGGACGAACTCGCGCAGGGTGCGGCCGCGGGAGATCTTGGCGATGAACATGCCCACGAACGGGGTCCAGGCGATCCACCACGCCCAGTAGAAGGCGGTCCACCAGCCCTGGAACTCGACGGTGTCATCGCCCCAGGACAGGGACTTGCTGATCATCGGCAGCAGCTCGTCGAGGTAGACGGCGATGCCGGAGGGGATGAGGTTGAACAGGAACAGCGTCGGGCCTGCGAGGAAGACGAAGGCGACGAGGCCGAGGGTAAGGGAGATGTTCGTGTTGGACAGCAGGCGGATGCCGCGGGTGACACCGGAGACGGCGGAGACGATGAAGCCGACCGAGAGGACCGCGATGATGACGAGCAGGATGTTGTTGGTCAGCGGGCCGGCGCCGGAGATGATCTCCACGCCCTGGCCGATCTGCACGGCGGACAGGCCGAGGGTGGCGGCGGTGCCGAAGAGGGTGGCGATGATCGCCATGATGTCGATGATCTTGCCGACGATGCCGTCCGTGCCGCGGGAACCGAACAGCGGCTTGAACACCGAGGAGATGAGCGGCACGCGGCCACGACGGTAGGAGGAGTACGCGATGGCGCCGCCGACGAGGGCGTACATCGCCCAGGCGGACAGGCCCCAGTGGAAGTGGGACTGGGCGACGGCCTGGTGGAGGGCCTCCGCGGTGCCGGCCTCGACGGTGTGGGGCGGCGGGGAGACGTAGTAGGCCAGCGGCTCGGAGGGGCCGTAGAAGAAGATGCCCACGCCGATGCCGGCGCCGAACATCATGGCCACCCAGGAGAAGCGGGAGAATTCCGGCTCGGAGTCGTCGGTGCCCAGCTTGATGCGGCCCAGGCGGGAGAAACCGATGTAGAGCATGACCACCAGACCGAGGGCCATCGTGAGGTTGAGCAGCCAGCCGGTGTTGACGATCGCCCAGTCGAAGGCCGCCGTCGAGGCGGTGGACACCGACTCCGGGGAGGTGACACCCCAGGCGATGAAGGAGACGATGATGACGGCGGTGATGAAGAAGACGATCTTGTCGATGCCGAAGCGGTTGCGCTGCTCCCCGACGTCGATTCCCCGGACGAGGCCGGGGTGGAGATCATGCGGATAGGGGGAGGGGGTCTCTGCGGAGACCGCGGTTGATCCGGACGTGGGCTCTGATGACACGGGTGCGTACCTTTCGCCAGCCCGTTGCCAGGCCATATTGAGGACAGTTCCGCACCATTATCTGTTGTTCCTGCATAAGCGCAAAACGATGTGCCCGATCGGGCAGGGTTCGATCGGGCTGTTCGTGCAGGTCAGGTGGGTGGGGCGGTGCCCGTTTCGGACGGGTCCGGCGCCACCCGGGCGGGCCGGTCGACGCGCTCGCAGGTGGGGCGCGCCGCAGAGCCGTCAGAGGTTGATGGTGCCGGTGCCGCCGTCGGGCTTCTCCCCGGAGATGCGCGCCTTGGCGAAGTCGAGGAACTGGCTGACCATGCCGCCCTCCTGGTTCCACAGCTGGGCGGCCTGGGAGGTGACGCGGACGACGCCGAGGTTGGCGTCATTCTTGCCGCCCTCGTACCAGGCGGCGGTGGCGTCGTTCCACAGCTCGTCGATCTTGGCGGTCTTCTCCGCTCCTCGAGGAAGGTGGCCTCGCCGGCGACGGACAGCCACGTGGTGTTGTCGGTGAAGGCGACGTTGACGCGGGAGTCGTGGCGCAGGTTGCCGGCGTGGTCGGTGCTGACGTTGACGAAGAAGTACACGTCGGCGTCATCGGTGACCTCGAGCGGGGTCATCGGGTGGGAGTGCAGCTTGCCGGTGGTGGACAGGGAGGTGAGCATGACGAAGCGCTCGCTGCGCATGACGTCGACGACGTGCTCGCGGGTCAACGGGGTGGTGTTCTCGGTCATGGGGTGCTCCTTCTGGTGGTCCGGTGGGTTGGTGCCCGCCACTGTACGTGCGCTCGCATCTGCCTGCGTGTCCCCGCCCACACTCCCGGGCGTTGTCGCACCCCGCTCACATAAGAGACAGTTGATTTCAGCGTAAAGTGGTGGCCCCGGCCGGTGTCGGCCGGGAGCACTGAATCCGGACAACATGCAGAGGATGACCATGGCTGAGAAGAACGCCAAGAACGCCAAGAAGAACGCGAAGAAGAACGCCGCGAAGAAGGCGGCCGACGCAGCCGTCCAGCCGCCCGGCGTGCCGGGCGTGCAGCCGGCGGAGGTCGCGGAGCCGACCACCCCGGTGCCGCCGCTGCCGCCGAAGCAGGACCAGCAGGCCCCGGCGAATGTCTCCGCCACCGGCCACCCCCTGACACCCGGCGCGGACGCCGACCCGGACCCGCGCTCCCAGCAGGGGGAGTACCTGACCACCTCCACCGGCCAGCGCGTGCCGGAGACGGACAAGTCGCTCAAGGCCGGGGAGCGGGGCCCGGTGCTGCTGCAGGACCACCACCTGCGGGAGAAGATCACCCACTTCGATCATGAGCGCATCCCGGAGCGGGTGGTCCATGCCCGGGGCGCGGGCGCGCACGGTGTGTTCGTGGCCAACGGTGCGGCCGCCGACATCTGCTCGGCGGGTCTGTTCGCCGAGGGGAAGGAGACCGACGTCTTCGTCCGTATCTCCACGGTGCTGGGCTCGCGTGGTTCGGCGGACACGGTCCGTGACACCCGCGGTTTCGCCACGAAGTTCTACACCGACGAAGGCACCTGGGACCTGGTGGGCAACAACATGCCGATCTTCTTCATCCAGGACGGCATCAAGTTCCCGGACGTCATCCACGCCGGTAAGCCGCACCCGGACCGGGAGATCCCGCAGGCGCAGAGCGCGCACGACACGTTCTGGGACTTCGTCTCCCTGCACACCGAGGCGCAGCACCACACCATCTGGAACATGTCCGACCGCGGCATCCCGCGCTCGTACCGGATGATGGAGGCCTTCGGTGTCCACACCTTCCGCCTGAGCAACGACAAGGGTGAGACCACGCTGGTGAAGTTCCACTGGAAGCCGAAGCTCGGCGTGCACTCGTTGATCTGGGAGGAGGCCCAGATCGCCGGTGGCGTGGACCCGGATTTCCACCGCCGCGATCTCGCCGACGCCATCGAGGCGGGCGCCTACCCGCAGTGGGACCTGGGCGTCCAGGTCTTCCCGGACACCGAGGAGCAGACCTTCGAGGGCATCGACCTGCTCGACCCGACCAAGCTCGTCCCGGAGGAGCTGGCGCCGGTGCAGGTCATCGGCACGATGACGCTGACCGCCAACCCCACCAACTACTTCGAGCAGACCGAGCAGGTGGCGTTCCACCCCGGCCATCTGGTCCCGGGCATCGACGTCACCGCTGATCCGCTGCTGCAGGGTCGCCTGTTCTCCTACCTGGACACGCAGCTCTCGCGCCTGGGTGGCCCGAACTTCAACCAGCTGCCCATCAACCGTCCGCATGCGCCGGTCAACGACATGTTCCGCGAGGGCATGCACCAGGTCGGTGCGCATGCCGGCGTCGCCCCGTACCACCCGAACTCCCTCGACGCGGGGAACCCGTTCCCCACCACCGAGGGTGCGCGTATCGACGTCCCCGTGGCACTGCCCGCAGCCACCCTCACCCGGGAGCAGTCCGCCAGCTTCGACGACCACTTCTCCCAGGCCCGCCTGTTCTACCTGTCGCTGACGGAGACGGAGCAGGAGCACGTGGCCAGCGCTTACTCCTTCGAGCTGGGCAAGTGCTACGAGGAGGCCGTCAAGGTCCGGCAGCTGGGCAACCTCGCCCGGATCGACACCGACCTGGCCGCCACGGTGGCGAAGAACCTGGGCCTGCCCGCCCCGGAGAAGGCGGAGCTCGCCGACGTCACCCCCAGCCCGGCCCTGGCCCAGATCGGTGACACCTGGCCCATCGACGGCCGCCAGATCGGCATCCTCACCACCGACGACACCCCGGCCGACGCGGTGGCCGACCTGGTCGTGGCGATCGACGCCGCCGGGATGGTCCCGCTCGTCGTCGGTGAGCACGGCGGCAAGCTCGGTCAGACGGACATCTCCCGGACCTACGACACCGCCCGCTCCATCGAGTTCGACGCCGTCGTCGTCGCCGACCTGGCGGAGCGTTACGAGGTCGACGTCCTGCTCGCCGAGGCATTCCGCCACCAGAAGGCCATCGCGCTGCGTGACGGCCTCGACCAGGTTCACCTGGATCTCGGCGCGCCGGGCGTGGTGACGGTGGCAACGCTCACCGACGCCGTCGACGGGCTCACCCCGCTGCTCAAGGAGCACCGCGTCTGGGACCGCTAGCGTGAAGGCATGAGAATCGACATCTGGTCCGACTACATCTGCCCGTTCTGCACCGTCGGTGAACGCCACCTCACCCTGGCCCTGGAGAACTTCCAGGGCCGGGAGGATGTGGAGGTGGTGTGGCGCAGCTTCCAGCTCGACCCGGACGCCCCGACGACCCCGGACGGCACCGCCGCCGAGTACCTCACCCGGCGCAAGGGGATGCCGCTGGCGCAGGTCGAGCAGATGAATGACGCCCTGGCCGAACGCGCCGCGGCCGTCGGCCTGGACTTCAACTGGCGGGAGTCGGTGATGGTCAACACCCTCACCGCTCACCGCCTCGGTCACCTGGCCCGCGCCCACGGCCGGGGGATCGAGTGGGACGAGCTGGTCAAGCACGCCTACTTCACCGACGGCCGCAACATCGCCGACCACGACCAGCTCCGCGAGTTCGCCGGGCGGGTCGGTCTCGACCGCGCGGAGGTCGACGGGGTGCTCGCCGATGAGACGGCGTTCGCCGACGAGGTGAATGAGGACATCGCGCTGGCCCGGCAGATCGGTGTCCGGGGCGTGCCCTTCTTCGTCTTCGACGGACGTCTGGCCGTCTCCGGGGCGCAGCCGGTCGAGGTCTTCGAACAGGCTCTCAGCCAGGCCGCACAGGGCGCGGAATAGGCTGGACACCATGACCGTCTGGTTCACCTCCGACCTGCACCTGGGCCACCGCTTCGTCGCCCGGCTGCGGGGCATGGAGGTTGCAGTGCATGACCGGCAGGTCCTCGCCGGGATCCAGGCGCTGCCGCCGGGGGACCGGCTGTGGATCCTCGGTGACCTCTCCCGCGGGGCGCCGGAGGAGGAACGCCGGGCCCTGGATCTGCTGGCCACACACGGCGGGCACCTGGAGATGCACCTGATCGCCGGCAACCACGACTCCTGCCACCCGATCCACAAGTCGGCGTTCCGGATGCAGAAGCACTTCCTCGAGGTCTTCGCGTCGGTGCAGGCCTATCAGAAGCTGCGGTGGGAGGGGCGTTCGGTCTATCTCAGCCACTTCCCCCGCCCGGGCCTGGACCATGAGGGGATGGAGTCGCGGCACGACGAGGTCCGGCTCAGCGTCGACCACCTCGTCCACGGGCATCTGCACCGGTCGCACCCGGACACCGGGCCGGGGATGGTCGACGTCGGTCTCGACGCGTGGGGGTTGCGGCCGGTGCGGCAGGAGGTCGTGCAGGACCTGCTGTTCAGTCGCGGCTGACGCGGTCGGCCACGGCCTGGATGTCGCCGATGGGCAGCCGCTGGTCGGGGCGGTCGTTGCAGCGGTCGAGCAGGGCGTAGCCGGCGGCCTGCACCTCCAGATGGGTGGCCCGTCGCTCAATGGCGACCTCGGGCAGGTTGGCGGCCAGGGACTGGACGGCGCGGCGTTCGCTGAGCAGCTCGAACTGGAGGTCCCGGCGCTGGGGCAGGACGTCGTCGGGGGCGGCGGTGAGCAGGCGTGCGTGGTGGGCGGGCTCGGCGTCGCGAAGCACCACCCACAGCACGCCGACGGCGAAGATGACCGAGAGCAGCACCTCGATCGTGCGGGAGACCACGGTCTCGCCGAGCGGGAGCTGCAGGGCGTTACCCATCATGAGCGCGAGCGGGGTGGTGGCGATGACGCAGAGGACGTAGTTGCGGACGACGAAGATCTCGGCGAAGAACTGGCACGCCGCCAGCGCCAGCAGCAACCCCCAGGGGCCGAGGTCGAGGAGGTGGAGGCCGGCGAACAGGCCGATGCCGAGCACCGAGCCGAGCAGGCGGTCCGGGCCCCACTGCAGGATGAGCAGCGCGGAGACGATCGCCCAGTCCGGTCGGTCAAGGCCGAACGCGATGCCGACGACGCTGGCCGCGAGGCAGGCGATGAACACCTTCACCGCGGTCATCGTGGCGTGACTGTACCGGTGGGCCGAGCGGTAGAGGCGGTAGCTTATTGACGGCCGCGTGTACGGCACCCGCAGCCGCGAGACATCGAGGTAGGTGGGGGTGTCCGCCAGCTGGGAGGCCCTCGCCCGCGCACCGGTGGACGCACCGGCCAGTGCCTGCTGGGCCGCGAGGGTCCGTTCGGCGAGTTCCCGCCGCCCGCCCGGGGCGATGCGGCCGCCGTGGATGACGCCGGCGTCGCCGAGTGTGACCCACGCGTGCGCGAGAGCGGTCTGTGCCTGGTGGATGCGCTCGACGGATAACGGGGCGTCGCGTCCGTCGCGGGGGATGGCGGCGACGGTGGCCTCGAGGGTGTCCACCGCCTCCTCCTCCGGGCCGTGGGGGCGCACCAGTGCCGGGGCCATGCCGACGATGATCGACGACACCACGCCGACCGACGCCCACGCCGCCACCTCGACCGGGTTGAGGTCGAGCCGGTGGGTCATCGTCGACGCGCCCGCGACGAGCAGGATGAACCACGGTCCCGGCGGTGGCAGGCGCAGCGCGTTGGCGACGAACACGCCCACCCCGGCGATCGTCGTGGCGAACGCCACCGTGAGCAGCAGCCACCAGTGACTCGACCCCGCCTCGATCTGCCCCCACACCACCGTGCCCACGAATGCCCCCGCCAGCGCCCCGCCGACGAATAGTGACCGGCCGTGACCAGCACCTTCCACCGCGCGCGGTAGGCGTAGCCCTCACCGTGGATGACGGTTAACCCGCCGGCGGCGATGAGCAGCAGCTCGGCCTCGAATCCCAGCAGGATGGCGAGGGTACCGGGCAGGGCCATGGCGAGTCCCGCCCGGAGCGCGCCGGGCCAGCGGGGACCGGCGTCGTGGAAGGCGGTGAACAACTGCCAGGCGCTCGGCCGGGCGGGCAGGGTGTCGGCGGGGGAGGTGGTGATGGGGTGCTCCTTGCCGGTGCGGGGTGTCGATCCGAATGAATATGGACCGATCGGTACGTCAGGACTAGACAGGACCGTACGAACCGGTCTAGTGTCAGGGCCAGTCTCAGCACATCAACGAAAGGTGGGTCCATGATCCTCACCGGTCTGGCCGTCGGCGCAGTCCTCGGCATCGTCATGCAGCGCGGCCGCTTCTGCGTCACCGGCATGCTCCGCGACATCTTCCTGCAGCGGTCCTGGCGCACCATCGTCGCCCTGTTCATCGTCATCTCCGTGCATGCGGTCGGTATCGCCGCGCTCACCAGCCTCGGCGTCATCGCCCCGGAGTACTCCACCTTCGCACCCGTCGCCGTCATCGGCGGTGGCTTCATCTTCGGCCTGGGCATCATCCTCGCCGGCGGCTGCGCCTCCGGCACCTGGTTCCGCTCCGCCGAGGGCCTCATCGGCTCGTGGTTTGCGCTCATCTTCTACGCGCTGTCCGCGGCCGCCATGAACACCGGCGCATTGACCTGGCTCAACACCGGGCTGAAGTCCTACGACACCAGCCTGACCACCCTGCCCGCCACCTTCGGGGTGTCTGCCTGGGCCTTCGCCATCCCGCTGGCCATCGGCACCGCCCTGGCCGCCCGCCACTTCCTGGCCACCGAGAAGAAGGCCGCCACGCTCCAGAACGTCCCCTTCTGGAAGCGCCCGCTGCACATCTACACCGCCGGCGCCCTCGTCGGCCTCATCGGCGTCATCGCGTGGCCGCTGTCTGCCGCCGCCGGCCGCAACTCCGGTCTGGGCATCACCACCCCGTCCGCCAACCTGGCCAACTTCACCGTCACCGGCGACCTCGGGCGCATCGACTGGGGCGTCATGCTCGTCCTCGGCCTGTTCCTCGGCGCCTTCGCCGCCGCCAAGGCCACCGGTGAGTTCCGCCTGCGTGTCCCGGACGCCACCACCGCCACCCGCGCCGTCGTCGGCGGCTGCATGATGGGTGTCGGCGCCGCCCTGGCCGGTGGCTGCACCGTCGGCAACGGCATGGTCCAGACCGCCCTGTTCAGCTACCAGGGCTGGATCGCCCTGCTGTTCATCGCCCTCGGCGTCGGCGCCGGTGCGAAGCT